>JBCCMQ010000008.1:0-167397 GCA_039026235.1 Pseudomonadota bacterium | reverse complement strand
CAAGAGCTGCGTTGCGCCCTTTTGGCCTGAGGACTTATCCATTGGTTACGATATATGTGTCCCGCGGCCCAAAGCACGGGCCGTGGCCGAAATTGACCCGAAGGAGAAGCGAATGCAAGCGCAGCCGCGCACGGTCGATCCTGATGAAATCGCCAAATTCGAGGCGATGGCCACCGAATGGTGGAATCCGACCGGCAAGTTCCGCGCCCTGCATGCGCTCAATCCGGTCCGTCTGGACTACATCTGCGACCAGATTTCGGTACAATTTGCGCGTGACCCGAAGATCAGAGATCGCTTTGCCGGGCTCAGGGTTCTGGATGTGGGTTGCGGTGGTGGCTTGGTGTCCGAACCCATGGCCCGCCTTGGCGCAGGTGTCACCGGCATCGATGCGTCCGGAAGCAGCCTTCCGATTGCACGCATCCACGCTGAACAAAGCGGCGTGAAGGTGGACTACCGGCAGACAACGGTGGAAGAGCTTATGGGCAACGTGCCTGCGTTCGACATCGTTCTTGCGCTGGAGATCATCGAACACGTGGCCGATCCGGCGGCATTCATTCAAGCCTGTGAACGGCTGCTGCGTCCGGGTGGTCTTTTTGTCGTGTCCACGCTGAACCGGTCGGCCAAAGCGTTCGCTCTTGCGGTCGTCGGCGCAGAATACGTTCTGGGTTGGTTGCCGCGCGGCACCCACGACTGGAAGAAGTTCCTGACACCCGACGAATTGGACAGACTGGTCACAGGCTCCGGTCTTGAACCGGTCGACCAGAAAGGGATGGTCTACAATCCATTGGCGGATCGCTGGCGCATGTCAGACGGCGATCTCAGCATTAATTACATCGCATCGGCAATCAAAGCCGCCTGAGCGACCCTGCGGATGACAGCCTACGAGTTGTCGGATGTTCCGGTGTCGCCCAACCGCATGCGCAGATCCCGCAACACGGGCAGAATGGCCCGAACCTTTTCCGAACCGATCTCTTTAACGACTTCGGCAATCAGCGGCGTGATCGTGTCCAATGCGGCATCTCGCGCCTTCATTCCGGACGGGCTGATAGATACAAACTTGCGCCGCGCATCGTCCCAATCCGGACGAATGTGCACGTGACCTGCCCATTCAAGGCGCGACAGCGTGTTGGTCATGGCGCCGCGCGTCACATGAAAGTTCTTGGCAAGCTGGGCGGGAGAGCGCTCTTCGCCAACCCGGGCCAGGTGGTTTAGGACCGAAAAATGCGATAGCTCCATACCCTTGGGCAAAGCCCTGGAAACACGGTTCCGCGCAAGCTGATCGGCCATGAAAACCTCGGAGAAAAGGGCCACGGCCAGACTGTCGTCAGGATCCTGCATGTGGGTTTGGCGGCGGCCGCGTCCTACGGGCCCGAAAACGGGCGATCATGGGTAAGCGCGGGGACCCGCGCGCGGGCAGAGTGAACCTGCTTCATGTCGAGATCAAGCATCACCATGCCCGGAGCGGTTCCCGCATCGCCCAGAACCTGACCCCAGGGATCGATGCCAATGCTATGGCCGTGTGTTTGGCGCGCCCGTCCACGGGCGGCGGCATGCGTTCCGCACTGGGCCGGCGCCAGCACATAGCATCCGTTCTCGATGGCGCGCGCCCGAAGAAGCGGCTCCCAGTGCGCGGCGCCGGTCACGGGCGAAAAGGCCGCAGGAACGGTCAGGACTTCCGCACCGCCTTGGGCCAGCGCCCGGTAAAGCGCTGAGAAACGCACGTCATAACAAACGCTCAGTCCTATCTTCGCAAAGGGCGTCTCGGCCACAACCGCGCGCCCACCGGGACGATAGCCAGCGCTTTCGCGGTAGGTCTCGGTTTCGGTGACCGCCACATCGAACATGTGGATCTTGTCATAGCGCGCTTGGATCTCGCCGGACGGGTCCAGCAGAAACGACCGGTTGGCGAAGCGGCCGTCAGCGTCATCTGTCTTCAGTCCAAGGGATCCGATCAAAACCCAGGCGCCAGCGCGCGCGGCCTCGTCGCGCAACCCGGCAAGAAACGGGTCCTCACGCTCGTAAGACAGAACGTCATTCTGCCGTGACCGGCTTGCGCTGACGCAATTCGTCACCTCGGGCGTCAGAACAAATCCCGCGCCTTCGGCAACGGCCTGCCGGCAAGCATCGCGCACCGCCGGCAGATTTTCCTGCGGATCGTCGCTGGAGTTCAGCTGCAGAAGAGCGGTGCGCACGCGTCAGGCCGCCAGCATCGGATCCAGCTTGCCCGCGCGTTCCAGCGCGTAAAGGTCGTCGCATCCGCCGACATGCGCCTCACCGATAAAGATCTGCGGCACCGTACGGCCACCATGGGCGCGGTCGATCATTTCAGCGCGCCTTTCCGGCTGCTTGGACAGATCGATTTCCGCAAAGCTCGCGCCTTTTTGCGTCAGCAGCCGTTTGGCCGCGTGGCAAAAACCGCAGAGCGGTGAGGTATAGATTTCAATGGTCTGCATCTCTGGGCTCCTCTCAAGAGGGTTCCACCCACATATATTCCCTTAGATGTCCTTCGCAACGCGTGCCAGTGTGAGCACATCCACAGTTGCAGCCCCGCCAGCCCGCAAAGCGTCTGCCGCCGCCGCCAATGTTGCGCCTGTGGTCATAACATCGTCAATCAAAAGCACGGGCCGGCCTGCCACCCGCGTGCCCCGCCGGGGATGGATCTTTATGGCCCCGCTTTGAAGGCGAAAGCGGTCTTCGGAGGATATGCCTTCCATCGGCGGCGTGTGACGGGTGCGGATCAGGGCATCCGGGACGACCGTTAGCCCCGTCACCCTACCCAGGTTCCCGGCCAGCAGCGCTGCCTGATTGTAGCGCCGCTTAATCAGGCGGCGCAGCGGGATCGGCACCGGGACGATGATGGTATCGCTGCCCAGAAGATCGCGCCCCTTCTGCAGCATCCAATGCGAAAACGGCTCTGCCAGATCCAAACGGTCACCGTGCTTAAAGGACAAGATCAGCTTTCGCGCCTTGCCTGAATAGGTCATGACGGCTGCGCCGTTGCGCCAGGGGCGGGCAATTCTTAGGCAATCGTCACAAAGCGCATTCTCATCACCCGGCGCCTCGCCAAGAAGCGGCGTGCCGCACTTCCGGCAGGCCGTCCCCAGAATGAAAGGCGTTTCGCTCCAGCAAGATCCGCACAGGCCGGAGGCACCATCAATCAAAACCTCGCAGGCAAGGCACTGCGCGGGGTATAGTATGCGCAGAGCGCTTTTCACGCCGAAGACCGCCCTTTATAGCACTGGCGATAGCAAGGATAATGCATTGGTTTCCCGCCAACCCGTTGACATTGCAGCAGCACCCCAGCTCGTCGATCGCGCCGCCTTGGCGTTGCATCGCCGCCGCGCGCGACCGGATATGCTTTTCCTGCACCGGGAAGCCGCCGCCAGCTCCATGGAAAGGCTGAAAGAGGTTAACAGATCCTTTATGCGCCCTGCGATTGTCGGACCTTTTCCCGAGGTCTGGGGCGAACTTAGCGCGGCACGACACGTTCCCGATGCCGACATTCTTGATCTTTCACCTGCATCCCACGATGTGGTTCTGCACGGGCTTTGCCTGCACTGGGCCAACGACCCAGTCGGCCAATTGGTTCAAGCCCGTCGGGCGCTGGTGCCCGACGGGCTTCTGATCGCCACGCTGTTCGGAGGCCGGACCCTGAACGAGCTTGGCAGGGTACTGACCGAAGCCGAGGCCCAAGTATCGGGGGGCTTGTCTCCGCGCATTCTGCCCATGGGTGATATTCGCGATCTTGGGGGCCTTCTGGCCCGGGCCGGACTGGCGCTGCCGGTGGCCGATGTGACCACGCAACAGGTCAGCTATAGCGATGCGTTTCATCTTATGAGGGATCTGCGCCTGATGGGTGAGACCAACGCGCTGACCGACCGCTTGCGCCGACCCTCTTCGCGACACCTGTTCGCGCGGGCCGCCGAACTCTATCAGGCCCGGTACGGCGACACTGACGGCCGAATCTCTGCAACCTTTGAAATCATTACGCTGACCGGATGGGCACCGGCGGCGTCACAGCAGAAGCCCCTGCGGCCCGGAACCGCTAGGGTCCACCTGTCTGATGCTCTGAAAAATCCGTCAGGTGATTCCGATTGACGCATAAACTGATCCATTCGGGTGGAACGCTACGTATCCGTGATGACGCTTAATCCAGGACGAAAAATGCTAGATGCCAAAAGCGATCTGCAGATGGACGTTCCCAGAGCGGGTCTGGACCAGACCCACTGGCCGAAAAACCATCCCGACGTAGCCGGTGGCAAGACCGGAATACTGCTGGCCAACCTCGGAACACCGGACAACTATGACTATTGGTCCATGCGTAGGTACCTGTCGGAATTCCTTTCTGACCGGCGGGTGATCGATTACAGCCCCTGGATCTGGCAGCCACTCCTTCAACTCGTCATCCTGTCAAAACGCCCTTTTTCATCGGGTGAGGCGTATAAGTCGATCTGGAACGAAGACGCCGGTGAAAGCCCACTGATGACGGTGACAAAGGCGCAAACGGCGAAAATTGCCGCCGAGATGGAAGCCCGCTATGGCGATCAGGTCAAAGTCGACTTCTGCATGCGCTACGGCAATCCGTCCACCCGCTCAAAGGTGCAGGCGCTGTCCGATGCCGGTTGCCGCCGGATCCTCTTTTTCCCGCTTTATCCGCAATATGCGGGCGCCACGACGGCCACAGCCAATGATGAGTTTTTCCGGTCCCTTCTGAACCTGAAATGGCAGCCCAATGTGCGTACGGTTCCCGCTTACTATGAACGCCCGGACTATATCGACGCTTTGGCGCGGTCGGTTGAACGCGCCTATGCCAAGGCCGAGAACAAGCCGCAGATCCTGGTCTGCTCGTACCACGGGGTACCCAAGCGCTATCTGATGGAAGGCGACCCCTACCACTGTCAGTGCCAGAAAACGACCCGGCTGTTGAAAGAGCGTCTTGGCTGGAATGACACGGAAATCGTGACAACTTTTCAGTCCCGGTTTGGTCCCGAAGAATGGCTAAAGCCCTACACGGTGGAAGAGGTTGCCCGGCTGGCGGAATTTGAAGGCAAGAAACGCATTGCCGTGGTTGCACCGGCATTCTCTGCCGATTGCATCGAGACGCTGGAAGAGATCAACGAAGAAATCCGTGAAAGCTTTGAAGAGGCGGGAGGCGAAGAATTTACCTACATTCCCTGCCTCAATGACGATGATTTTCACATTTCCGCGCTTTGCGCTGCGATCGATGAAAATCTTCAGGGCTGGATCCGCTGACGGCGAAGGCCGCTCCGCACCCCACATTCGAAGCGGCCGTGGCACACACACTCGCTACTGAACAGCTTTGGGCGCAGAGGATCCCCACCGTTAATCGAAATGATCTTACTCGATCCCAGCGCCCAGGGCACCGTTCCCGTCTGGGCGGGATGGATGGCCTTGCCCAGCCCCTCGGCTCGGACAGTCGTTAGATAGGCACTCTTCCGGCCTGCCCGTTTTCAATTCTTGCCAAACCCTTGTGAATTCGTGCCAACGAGTGTGAGCGCAAACGCGGGATCGTTGGCCCGAAGTCACACCAAAATGGCCTGAATTCACAAGTCGTCGGGCCAGCAGGCCAACATATCAGTACGGTCCGGCAAAGGCTGCGCTGTGCGCTTCTGGTTGGACACAGGGGGCGTCGGGCCACCACTCCGCCCCCTGCCTAGCCTGCCCTCTTTGCGCGCAGATCGCTGGGCGACCGGCCCGTCCAGCGCCGGAAAGCGGTCGAAAACGCGCTCGCATCCCTGTAGCCGAGCAAAAACGATATCTCGGTCAGGCTGAGATCGCTGTCTTTCAGACACACTTCGGCGAACGCATGTCGAAGCCCCTCAATGACCCGACTGAAGGTCGTTCCGGCCTCGGCCAGCCTCCGCGCAAGGGTCCTTTGGCTCATGCCAAGCTCCCGGGCGGCCTCGGCAGCGTTGGCCCGTCCTGACGACAGTCGCGCAGCCAGAACGACTTCAAGATCATAGATCAGGCCACTTGCCTGACTTCGGGGACGGGCCAGGACATCTTCGCAGTATCCCCTCAGCAGCCTTGCCAGCTTGTCATCGGCCGATACCAGCGGCAGCGCCAGTTGATCGGCGGAAAAGGACAGAGCATTGCGCCCACCCGCAAAGTTCACCTCGCAGCCAAAAAAGCGTTGGAAGGCGTCCTGGCCCTCGCGCCGTGGGTAAACGATGCTCACCCGACCCGGGGCGATCCGGCGTCCGGTCACCTGCCGGGCCGCGATCAGGAAATTAGTTGCGGCCCACTCGACCAGCTGGCGCCGCCTGATGCCCAGATCCGCCCGGTATCGCCAGACCATTTCTTGTTTGGCTTCCAGCCCCTCCAGATCAATCTCGGTCGCTTCCGAAAAGACATACATGTACCGCGCAATATTGCGGATCGCCGCCTCAAGCGTGGGCGACGACAGGCCGACATAGGACACCAGGCCACCGTCACGAAAATCGCAAACCTGGGCAAAACGAAATCCCAGCAAATCGTCGCCGGTAACGTCCGCCGCAGCCTCGAATACGGCGGCGATTTGGTCAAACGGCAGGCGTGCATCCTGTTTCTCAAGACGCTTCCTGTCGATTTTCGCCGTTTCCAGGACCGGCTCGACGGCCTGCCCATTCTCAGCCACAAATTCGATCAGTTTTGCCGCCCAGACGGCGTTATGAAGAGGCGCTTTGTTCGGCACGTGACCTTTCCGGGCCTCGGGATGTTCCTTTGCAGAAGACTAGCCGCCGGGATGGTCGACTCAAGCGGTTTGAGCGGCCGGTCCCGATGGACCGGCGCAGCGGCACACAAAAAAGGGCGCCACCCGGCGCCCTAATCCGTTAGCTCTGGCGGTCAGGTCAGATCAACAGCACCTG
The DNA here is from genome assembly GCA_039026235.1 of Pseudomonadota bacterium. Classification (GTDB taxonomy): domain Bacteria; phylum Pseudomonadota; class Alphaproteobacteria; order Rhodobacterales; family Rhodobacteraceae; genus JBCCMQ01. The sequence goes on along the minus strand of JBCCMQ010000008.1, from coordinate 160,528 downwards.
CGTCCCAACTTGGCTCATCCCGAAAAGTTCAGAGATGTTTTCATTGTAAAGACCGACACAGCCATTCGACGACCGGCGCCCGATCTTGCGCGTGTCGTGGGTGCCATGGATGCGGTAATAGGTCCAGCTGAGGTAAAGCGCATGGGTTCCAAGGGGATTGTCCGGGCCCGGCGGTACAAAGTCGGGCCATTCCGGGTTGCGCTTTTTCATCGACGGTGTCGGCGCCCAGCTTGGGCCTTCGACCTTGCGCACCACTTCGGTACGTCCGCGCCGGGTCAGATCTTCGCTCATGGGCACGGATGTGGGGTAAAGCCGGTAGGTGCCGCCATCGGCCGACCAATAATGCAGGGCGCGGCTTGAGATATCGACCAGGATCGCGCCATTACTCAGATTGTTAAAATAGGGCTCCCACGAAAGGGTACGGAAACTTGAGATATTGCGCGGAACGACTTCGCGCGGCTCACCCTCAAACTCCGTTGTATCGGTGGTCTGGCCCAGCGCACCTGACGCTGTCGTGGCAAAAAGAGCGCTGCCGCTGCCGATGAAAAAGCGCCGTGTAAAAGGTGTCTTCATGGCGTCCTCGAACCTTATTGATGCCTGCTTTTGGCGACAGACTATACCCACGCTGCGCGACCCGAACAACACACGCGGGCGTGATCACGCCGTCATCGGCCCAACTGGCGTTTGCGCGCAACGCGCGTAGTCGTTAGAGGTTCGAAAAAATCGGATCGGGCCAAACGAATATGCGTGTTGTTTTCCTTATTGGTCTTTTGTTGACCGTCGTTGCCTGCGCCCCGACGCCCACAACCACGGGCGGCCAGCAAGTCTATAATATCACCGGACGCCAGACGGCGGAAATTCAGTTTCGTATGCTTGATTCCGTCAATGCACTTAGGGCACGTGCCGGCGCCGGACAGTTGGAATTGAGCGCCGAATTGATTGCCGCCGCAGCGACCCACAGCCGCGATATGAGTGTACAGAACCGTCCGTGGCACTTCGGCTCTGACGGCTCATCGCCCATCGACCGGGTTGCTCGGGCCGGATACCCCGGTCCGCTTGTGGGAGAGACGATCTCAGAGACCTATGAGACCGAGCTTGAGACCCTGGCCGCCTGGATGGACAACCCCGATACGCGCGGTGTGATCCTGTCACCCCGGGCGCGCGCCATGGGATTTTCCTGGTACCAAGAGGAATCGGGCAAGATCTGGTGGACGATGGTTCTGGGCGGGTAACCGAAACCTGGTTTAGGCCACGATGCGGATGGGTGTTCCCACCGCGACCATCCAGTATATTTCGCGCATCTGATCATTGGTCACGGCGATACATCCGGCAGTCCAGTCCGGCCGGGTCGGCGGGCGTGGTTTTTCGCCCCTGCGCCCACGCACGCCGTGGATAAAAATATCACCGCCCGGGCTGCGACCCTGGGATCGCGCAAATGCGACGTCCGAGGCATCGGGGTAGGAAATGCCGAGCGAAAGATAAAAACTGCTCTCGGGATTTCGCCGGTCGATGTAGTAATCTCCTTCGGGTGTTCTTCCGTCACCTTCAAACTGTTTGGGTCCGTCGGCCGAAAAGCCAAGATCGACCTCATAGGCCCGCAGAACCGACCGGTCGTGCATCAGATAGAGATGCCGCCGTTCTTTCAGAACCTGCACCGATGTAACCTCGGCGCCGGTATATATTTGCGTGGCATCCTCGGGCAATCTTGGGCCGCATCCAACAAGCGCACCTGCGCCCAGCATGGAAAGAACGCTTCGTCTCGATGTCATCACTACTCGCCTCTAACCGGTTTCCCCACCCGGTGTTTCGCGCACTTTAGTGAATTTTACGTTTTTAGGAATCCCCCGCGTTCTCACGCTCACGTGAACAGGCGGCTTCAAGTACCCGGAAGTGGCCGAAAAACAACTTATTCGGCGGCGTCGGCCAATCCCAGGAAGCCTCCGGACTGCCGGTTCCAGAACCGGGCATAGTACCCGCCCTGAGCCAGAAGCTGACGGTGATCGCCTTGTTCCACGACCCGGCCTTCGTGAAGCACCACAATACGGTCCATCTGCGCGACCGTGGACAGGCGGTGGGCAATTGCCAGAACTGTCTTGCCGGACATCACATCCTGAAGCGCGGCCTGAATGCTTGCTTCGACCTCGCTATCGAGGGCACTTGTCGCCTCGTCCAGAACAAGGATCGGTGCGTCCTTCAGGATCGCGCGTGCCAGGGCGATACGCTGCCTCTGGCCACCGGAAAGCTTGACGCCCCGTTCGCCCAGATGCGCGTCGTAGCCCGTGCGCCCCCGGTGGTCTTTCAACCCGCCAATGAACTCATGGGCTTCGGCGCGGCGGGTGGCTGCGATCATTTCCTCATCGCTTGCGCCCGGCTTTCCGTAAAGAATGTTCTCGCGCGCAGACCGGTTGAACATGGCGGTTTCCTGGGTGACCATGCCGATGTTCTGACGGAGGCTTTCCTGGGTCAGATCGCGCACGTCCCAGCCACCGACCAACACCCGACCAGCTTCGACATCGTAAAGACGCAGAAGCAGCGACACGAGCGTCGACTTACCGGCCCCGGATGCGCCGACGATGCCGACCTTTTCACCGGGCTCAATGGTCAGATCTATGTCGGATACACCGCCGGTCTTCCGTCCGTATGCGAAACCGGTCTGTTCAAACCTGATCGATGCGGTATGGGGCGCCATGCGCAGCTCGCGCGCACCCTTTTGGTCGGTCAGAAGATGGGGTGGAGACAATGTGTTCATGCCATCCTCCACCTCGCCCACATTTGAATAGATCGCCATCATCGTGAAGCTGACCCAGCCGGTCATCTGCACGATACGGATCGCGATCGTTCCGGTTGCGGCGATATCGCCCGGCGTCGCGGTGCCCGCCGCCCAAAGCGCCAGCGTGGCCCCGACCAGAATAACCGGCAGGATGCCCGCCAACAGCACCAGCCCGAAGCGGAACGCGACCGACAGAACGCCAAAATCCACGACGCGGTCCCGGAAAACCTGCATCGACGAAAGCGCCGCGCGATCCTCAAAGGCTGCCGAGGCGAAAAGCTTGACCGTCTTGATATTGGTGATCGTGTCGACCACCTGGCCCGACACCATAGCCCGGGTCGCCGCGCGGGCTTTTGCCCGCACCCGGATACGCGGCAGGAACCAGCGGATAAAGGCCAGATACCCGATCAGCCAGACCGTGAGAAGAAGCGCCACACGCCAGTCAATCGATGTCAGCAACAGCGCCGCGCCAATGATCGATGCCAGCGCAAAGGTCACAACGTTGATCACTTCGCTGACCACATCCGTCACGGCCCGCGACGTCTGCATCTGTTTCTGGGCGATTCTGCCGGCAAAGTCATTGTCAAAAAAGGTCACGTCCTGACCCATCGTCCAGCGATGAAGACGGGACAAAACCAGGGGATTTATGTTGGGTGAAATCAGCACCGCGTTGGCAGCGGCACTGGCGGCAAAGACCAGTGGACGCGCGACAATGTAGAAAAGCACGCACCCCAGCAGCAAAAGCCAGTGTTCGGTGAAAAAGGCCTGCGCACCGGCATCAAGCGCGGTGTCGATCAGCAGACCGAGCAGCAGGGCAGACACAATCTCCAGCGTTCCCGCCACGGCAGAAATGCCCGTGGCAAGCCAAAGCTTGGGCGCCGCACCGTGCAGGCACCACAGAAAGAATGCGCCCAAGGTCTGGGGCGGCGGACCATCCGATTTTGCAAATGCATTTATCCAGCCTGACGGATAGCGAACCAACCGTTCAAGCCGTTCGGTTGTGCCATTCCAATCCATCATTCAGCGGCCTCGGTCACGCCCAGGAACCCGCCCGACTGCCGGTTCCAGAACGATGCATACAGGCCGCCCTTGGCCAAAAGCTCACTATGCGTGCCTTCTTCGGCAATCCGTCCATTGTCCAGCACAACGATCCGGTCCAGGTGGGCAATCGTGGACAGGCGGTGTGCAATGGCAATCACCGTCTTACCCTCCATCATGCCATAAAGAGTTTCCTGGATCGCTGCTTCGACCTCAGAATCCAGCGCGCTGGTGGCTTCATCCAGGACCAGGATCGGGGCATCCTTCAGGATTACACGCGCCAGCGCAACCCGCTGCCTTTGACCTCCCGAAAGTTTGACACCCCTCTCGCCCACGTGGGCATCATAGCCGGTCCGACCCTGCGGATCGATCAGATCTCCGATGAACTCTGTGGCCTGGGCCTGTTCCGCCGCGCGCAGCATCTCCGCTTCGGTCGCACCTTCGCGCCCATAAAGGATGTTGTCGCGGACCGAACGATGCAGAAGGCTGCTGTCTTGCTGGACCATGCCGATATGGCGCCGAAGACTTTCCTGGGTCACCCGCGTGATATCCTGGCCGTCGATCATTACCTGACCCGCCTCGGGATCGTAAAACCGCAGCAGAAGCTTCACCAGCGTCGATTTTCCGGCACCGGAACGCCCGACCAGCCCGATCTTTTCGCCGGGCGCGATGCACAGATCGATGCGGTCGATCCCGCCGCTTTGCCGCCCATAGTGGTGCGACAGATTGGAAATCTCGATCCGGCCGTCCTGAAACGCGATTGGCTTGGCATCCGGTCGGTCGGTGAGCGTGATCGGCTGGGCTATTGTCTCCATCCCCTCGGCCACGATGCCAAGTGATCGGAAAAACGTGGTCAGCGCCCACATGATCCAGCCAGTCATCGCATTCAGGCGCAGCGTCAGCGCCGTGGCGGCCGCAACCACGCCCGATGTCGCCGCGCCGTTGACCCAAAGCGCCAGCGCCCAACCCACGACGCCGACGATTAGAAGCCCGTTTAGCGTGACCAGCAAAACGTCCATGGTCGTGTAGATCCGCATCTCGGCCTGGAACGTGCTGCGGGTCTTCTCAATCGATTCCCGTGCGTAGGCCAATTCGGCCTTATCATTGGCGAAAAGCTTGACCGAATGGATGTTGGTGTAACTGTCGACCATCCGGCCGGTCACCTCGCTTCGGGCATCGGATGCGGCTTTGGACGCCGGTCCGACCCTCTGGATCGTCCAGCGCACCAGAAAGCCGTAAAGGACCAGCCAGGCGGCCAAAGGTACCAGCAGGCGAATATCGGCGCCGGACAACAAAATGGCCGCGCCGACGACATACGCCAACGCAAAAGCGATTGCGTCGAACAGATGGAACAGCGCCTCACCCGCCGCCGGCGGCGTCTGGACAACACGATTGGCAATGCGGCCGGCAAAATCATTCTCAAACCAGCCGACAGACTGGCGCAGCACATGCCGGTGTGCCCGCCAGCGGATCAGGGTGCCAAAGTTCGGCAACATCCCGTTGTTCAAAAGCGCTACGTTGACGGCCTGAATGACCGGCCTCAGAAACAAGAGGAACAGCGCCACCAGTATCCATTCAGTTCCATAGCTCTGCCAGACCTCGGCCGGAGTGCCGCGCCCAAGCAAGTCAACAACTCGGCCCAGATACCAGATCAGTCCAATCTCAACGAAGGCAATCACCACGGAAGACAGCGCCGTCAGCGCAAATATGCGCCGGAACGGACGTGCGTAATCCGCCAGAAACGGGCCAAGTTTCTGCGGAGGAGCGTCAACCTCTTCGTAGTTTACGAAGGGGTCCACCATGGACTCAAAAAAGCGGAGCATCCGGAAAAGCCGAAAAATGAACGGTGTCGTTCAGATATACGCTCCCAGCGCGGGAAGCAAAGCCTAGGGCGGATAAATCCGATCTAACCCGGTGCTGACCGCGGCGTGTCAAGCCTTAGCCGCAAAGGCAAGAAGCTCTTCCTTAGAAAGTGTGAACCCGGATGCGATCCATTGCTCTTCAAGCTGATCCAGCCGCTTACCCAGCGCGGCACCCTGGTAGGTTGGCATCAGATCATCGGCCCGGACCGGGAAATGCTGTTTGGCGGCGCGATCGGCCGCTGCCAGGTCAGCGGGTTCAATCGGAACCTGCAGGCTCGCGGCCCTGACAAGCAGGATGTCGCGCGCCCCATCCGGACCGAAGCGATAGCCCAGCACCGCGGGGGACTGCATGCCCGCTGCACCGTCGCGAATATCACTTAGCGTCTTTTGGTCCTTGCGCGAAAACCTAAGTCGCTGGCCCGCCTCGGCGTCAGACGCCACGGCCGCTAGGCGGCGAAGATCGTGGGGCGCGGTTCCGCTGCCCTGTTCGGCCGCAACCAGAGGCGCAAGAGGTGCCGGATTGGCACCCGGCAGCAACGTCGCCAACACGCCGGTCTGGGCCATGGCCGAGACCGCCGGTGCAGGGTCTTTTGTTGAAAGCAGCTTGCGCATCTCAGACCCGACACGCTCGGCCGACAGCCGGCGCAGGCCGTCCAGATTGGCGGCGATCGCCGCAAGCGCGTCTCTGTCGGGTCCCTCGGCCGGATGACCGTAGGCCGCATAGAACCGGAAGAAGCGCAGACTTCGCAGAAAATCTTCTTGGATGCGCTCCCGGGCATCTCCGATAAAGCGCACGCGACCGACCGCAAGATCCGCCTGACCGCCAACGGGGTCGATCACTTGACCGGAAGGGTCTGCATAAAGTGCGTTTATCGTGAAATCACGGCGCTGGGCGTCCTCATCCAGACGGTTCGAGAACGCTACCTTTGCATGGCGGCCATCGGTCTCAACGTCCTTGCGAAAGGTCGTCACCTCAAACGAACGGTCACCGGACAGGATCGTAACCGTACCGTGGTCAGCGCCTGTTGGCAGCGCACGAATACCTGCTTCGGCCGCAATCCGCAGCATGTCTTCTGGATGCGCGTCAGTGGCAAGATCGATGTCATCGACCGGTTCACCGGCCAACGTATTTCGGACAGATCCACCCACGAAGTAGATGGCAAATCCCGCCGCGCGAAAGATATCCAGAACAGCCTGTGTATCCGGATCGGTGATCCAGTTTTCACTAAGGCGCGTCATTTGGAAACCTGGGCGGCTATGGCGCGAAAGATCCGCGCAGTGGCGCCCCAGATGTAAAAAGGCCCATAGGGAACAGCGTAGTAATAGCGTTGGCGGCCCTGCCAGGTGCGCGACTCAACGCGAAAGTTCGCTGGATCCAGAACATGGGCCAGGGGTACACGAAAGACCTCGGCCACCTCTCCCACTTCGGGCCGGTCGTCAAATGGCGCCGTAACCAGCCCCAGAACCGGCGTGACGCTGAAGGCAGTGACGGTTTCATGGGGCGCAAACGAACCAAGGACACGCACGGCCGTGCGCGGCAGACCAACTTCCTCGCTCGCTTCCCTCAGGGCCGCGTCCACCGGGCCGTCATCGGCCGGGTCCACCTTACCGCCCGGCAAGGCAATCTGACCCGGATGGTGTTTCAACCGCGATGACCTTTTGGTCAGGATGACGTTGCCGCCCGTCTCCAGATTTTCGACGGCGATCAGAACTGCCGCCGGACGTATCGTGCGACCGGTCGGCCGCGCGGCATCTTCGTTCAGGTCAAAATCCGATGTGGGGACCGCGTCGGATTGCGTGAGCGCCCGAAGCTCCGCCTCAGTCAGAATGCCCATCGGCGGGCTCCGTCGCTTCGACACCAAGCGTTTTCGGGTCGAATTCGTAATGCGCGCCGCAGAACTGACAGTCCGCTGTAACAATGCCTTCGTCCGTGGTCATTTCTGCGATGTCATCCGCCGCATAGACCGACAGGCTTTGACGCACCCGGTCCGCCGAACAAGTACAGCCAAACCGAACCGCCTGCGGATCGAAGACCCGGGGGTCTTCTTCGTGAAAAAGTCGCAGCAATAGGTCCGCGGGTTGGACAACCGGGCCCACCAGTTCCAGCTCTTCCACGGTGTCCAACAGAATGTTCACCCGGCTCCAGTTTTCACTTTCGTCATCGTCGAGAAAATCCGCCGCCGCCAGAAGCCCGCCCTCACCGGACCCGCCTTCGCCGTTTGCAAAAGGCGACGCCTTGGGCATGTGCTGCAACATGATGCCACCCGCGCGCCAGCCCGACCTTCCACCGGCAAGCATCGACTTGCCAAAAGACAGGGCAAAACGTGTCGGCAACTGCTCAGACTGGGCGAAATACGTCTCTGCGCATCCGGCCAACGACCCGCCGGCTATGGGAGTAATGCCCTGATAGGGCGCGGTGTCGGGACCCTGATCGATCAGGATCGCAAAATAGCCCTGACCAATCAGATCAAACGGACGCGCCGCCGGATTGATGCTGGCCTCGTCAAAGCTGGCATAGGCACGCAGACGGCCGCGTTCTCCGTGTTCGGACGGCGCAAAATAATCCGTTGCGATCAACCGGACCGGGCCATCCCCACGTACCTGCAAAGACAGCTTCCAATGCAGCGGCACAGTCTGTCCGATCAGCGCGGTCAAGAGCGCCATTTCAGCAACCAGCGCCTCGATCTGCGGCGGATAGGCATGCTGCGCCAGAACCTGATCCAAGACGCCGTCAAGGCGCGCCACCCGCCCACGCATGTCGGACCGGTCAAGCTGAAACGGCAGAACCGTGTCGTCCCAGGCAATCTGCGATCCAATAGACATGGGGTTTCCTTTGGCACCTGCGGTTGGCATACCGCGCCTATATAGAGGCCACAACGGCAGACCCAACCCCGGGGCCGCCCACTTATGCGTAAGGCAAGCGATGACGCGACGGTACGGTGACCGCATCGATCCCAAAAGGACGTACATCAAACGGCCGGGCGTCTACGCCATCCTCGTGCGCAAAGGCCATGTGTTGTTGACCCATCAGGCCGAGCCCGAACCAGAGTTTCAATTGCCCGGGGGCGGTATCGACCCGGGCGAGCAACCGATCGCCGCACTGCATCGTGAAGTCTTTGAAGAAACCGGCTGGCGGATCGCCCCGGTGCGCCGGCTGACCGTTTACCGCCGATTTGGCTACATGCCCGAATACGACCTTTGGGCCGAGAAGCTGTGCCACATCTACCTTGCGCATCCGGTCCGATGCTACGGACCGCCGTCAGAGCCCGGGCACACGCCCATATGGATGACGCCTGAAGTTGCCGAAGATGCGCTGGCCAGTGCCGGAGACCGCGATGTGCTGGCCGCATGGCGCGCTGCCAGCCGCAGGACCTAGCCGCGATATTCGAAAAGAACGCCCGATATATCGTCAGGAAAGTCGACGCCGTCGGCGTGATGGGTCAGATCCCACATCAAGCTTTCGAAGAACGCCGCACCGCGGATCGTGGCATTGCGCTTCATCAGATCAAGAAGACCGGCTTCGTCAAGCAGATTGCCCTGAGGGTCCGGGCATTCCGTAATCCCGTCCGAATAAAGCAGGATTCGTTCCCCGGGCGTGAGCTGAAATTCAAAGGAATCGTAGTGTGCGTTCGGCACCAATCCGACCGGCATACCGCCTTTGCCCAGAAACTCCAGTCTGCCTCCAGGCGACTGTATGATCGGATGGGGATGCCCGGCCTGTGACATCTCCACATGTCCGGTAGACAGATCTACGTCGGCCAAGACCATGGTAAAGTAATGCTCGGTCTCAAGCTCTTCCAGAACAAGTTCATTCAGTCGCGCCACCACTTCGGCGGGCGGGCGGGCCGTAAAGCGCCCGTCGCTGCCCTTCTTCAAGGCCACGTTCTGTTCCGGAACGGTACTGCTCAGATATCCGGCAAGCCGCGCGGTCATAAGGGCGGACGTCACCCCGTGACCCGAGACATCGATGGCGTAAAGCCCGACGCGGCTGGGTGAAATCGAGAATGTGCCCACAAGGTCGCCGCCGACATGGCCCGCGGGTTTCAACAAAAGCGACACATGGGCGTTGCCAAAGTCCCGCTCTCGGTCGGGCACGAGCGACTGTTGAAGCTTGCGCGCCTCGATCAGGTCGCGTTCGACACCGTCATAAAGCGCGCTGATCTCGGTCAAAGTGCGACTGATCAGGATGTTCTTCTGGCTGAGCTCGCGCTGCATGTCGACGATGCGCCGGCCGGCGGTGATCCGTGCCCGCAGCTCATGCGCGTTGACGGGTTTTGTCAGAAAGTCGTCCGCGCCTGCCTCTAGGCCCTGGGCAATCTCATCCTTTTCCGATTTCGATGTCAGAAGGATAAAGTACCCAAAGCTCTCACGCGGCAGAGCTTTAAAGGCCCGGCAGAATTCCAGACCGTTCATGCCCGGCATCATCCAGTCGCTCAGCACCAAATCCACAGGCGTTTGCTTGCAGATCTCCAGCGCCTCACATCCGGATTCAGCCTCTATCACGTTGTGACCATGTTTTTTCAGCGAACTGGTCAGAATGCGACGTTGCAACCGGCTGTCATCGACGACAAGCACACACAACCCTTCGGCCGGATCGAGGGATTGGATGCCTTCTGGGCCGCTGTTCACAGTGTTTTTGCCTTGATCGCCCAAAATGTGCCCGCCGCGAGACTTCTGACGGCTTCTTGACGCGCGAAAATTAATCCCCCGTGAACGATAAAATTAAAGGGAATAAGGGCTTGTTCGTTACGCCATGTTAAACGCGCACCAGTAGCGTCCAGACCGGGTGGAACGGCGTGGAGCTATTGGGGTTGGGAAAATGATCGACTGGAATCGTGTCGCGGAACTGCGCGACGAAATCGGCGCTGAGGACTTCGGAGAAGTCGTGGATCTGTTTCTGGATGAGGTCGAAGGCATCGTGGCAAAGCTTGATGCCGCGCCGGTCGTCGCGGAACTGGAAGAGGACCTGCACTTTCTGAAGGGCAGCGCCCTGAACCTCGGCTTTTCCGAATTTGGCGCGATTTGCCAGGCCGGCGAAAAGGCCGCCGCCAGGGGCGAAGGATCACTGATCGACATCTCGCAGGTCGTCACGGCCTATTGGTCCTCGAAGACCGCGTTCATGGAGCGGGCCGACGAGTTCGGGATCGCCGCCTAGGCGGCTAGACCACGAATTCACCCAGCACCTCATCATTTGTGATGTCGGTGTAGGTAAACCCCGCATCATCCAGGCGGCTGCGCAGTTCCGCGAACTTGCCTGGGTCGCTGGTCTCGATTCCAATCAGGACCGATCCAAAGTTCCGGGCAGATTTTTTGAGATACTCGAACCGCGCGATGTCGTCGTCCGGACCAAGAAGCGATAGAAACTCGCGCAGCGCCCCAGGTCTTTGGGGCAGTCGAAGGATAAAGTACTTTTTGATGCCGGAATAGCGCTGGGCGCGTTCCTTGACCTCGGGCAGACGTTCAAAGTCAAAGTTGCCGCCCGATGTGACGCAGACAACTGTCTTTCCCGCAATCCGGTCCGCGATTGTCGGTAAAACGTCAATCGCCAGGGCGCCGGCCGGTTCCAGCACGATGCCTTCGACATTCAGCATCTCCATGATCGTGGTACAGATCCTATCTTCCGGTGCGATCAGCACATGGTCGGTTGCCACATCTTTCAGAACATCGAATGTCCGCGAGCCGATCTGCGCAACGGCGGCACCGTCGACGAAATTGTCGACACGCGGCAGGCGGATGGGCGATCCCTCGCCCAGCGCGGCGGTCAGACTGGCACCGCCCGCCGGTTCGACATAATAAAGCCCGGTGTTTTTGGCCTCGACCCTCAGGTATTTCGTGGTACCGGCCGACAATCCCCCACCGCCGACTGGAAGCACCACCAGATCAGGCGCTTCACCCATTTGGCGGATCATCTCCACGGCCACGCTCGCCTGCCCTTCGATCACATCGCTGTCGTCGAACGGCGACAGGAAATGGCCGCCCGCTTCGGCGCAAAAGGCCTGGGCCGAGGCAAGAGTGTCATCAAAGTAGTCGCCGGTAAGGCGGATCTCGATCGCATCGCCACCGAAGGTTTTCGTTTTGGCGATTTTCTGCTGGGGTGTCGTCACCGGCATGAAAACAACGCCGCGGACACCGAAATGGCGGCACACAAAGGCCACGCCTTGGGCATGGTTGCCCGCGCTTGCGCACACGAACAGGCCCTGATCCGGCCTGTCCGCCAAAACTTTGCGCATCGCGTTGAAAGCGCCGCGAATCTTGTAGGATCTGACCGGTGAAAGATCTTCCCGTTTGAGCCAAATATCGGCGTTAAACCGATTGCTTAGGTGTTCATTCTTTTGGAGCGGCGTTGGCGCGAAGAGACTACGCATCTTCGCTTCGGCTAGAATCGCCATATCGGAAAACGATGTCATGGCGCGCCTGATAGGATGAAACGCCGGGAATGCGAAGGGCCTAGGGGACGTCCCGCGACCAGGCGCCCAACGTTCCGGCCAACGAGTGCCCGATGTGCAAGGCCAATGTCGGTCAATCGGGGTTACGTCCGTTTGACATCGGAACAGCATTGCGTTGTCAGGCTTCATCCTGACGCCCGGACCCGCCCGCCGGACTGTTCGGCCGTCAACCGCTTGTTCGCAACGAAAAAAGGCGTTAGGTCGCGCCCGTCCCTCGCGAACGGAGATGCGCATGTCCGCCCCAAGGAAAGTCGTGCTGGCCTATTCCGGCGGCCTCGACACGTCGATCATTCTGAAATGGTTGCAAACCGAGATGGGTTGCGAAGTCGTGACCTTCACGGCCGACCTCGGACAGGGTGAAGAGTTGGAACCGGCGCGCAAAAAGGCCGAGATGATGGGCGCCAGCGCGATCTATATCGAGGATGTCCAAGAGGAGTTCGTGCGCGATTTCGTCTTTCCGATGTTCCGCGCCAACGCGCTCTATGAGGGGCTCTATCTGCTGGGCACCTCCATCGCCCGCCCGCTGATTTCCAAACGGCTGGTCGAGATCGCGGCTGAGACCGGGGCCGATGCAGTGGCCCATGGCGCCACCGGGAAGGGCAACGATCAAGTGCGTTTTGAGCTATCGGCCTATGCACTGAACCCTGAGATCAAGGTGATTGCGCCTTGGCGTGAATGGGATCTTTCCAGCCGGACAAGGCTGATCGATTTTGCTGAAAAGAACCAGATACCGATCGCCAAGGACAAGCGCGGCGAAGCGCCGTTCAGTGTCGATGCAAACCTCTTGCACACGTCGTCCGAGGGCAAGGTGCTGGAAGACCCGGCAAACGACGCGCCGGACTACGTCTATCAGCGCACCGTCCATCCCGAAGATGCGCCCGACCAGCCCGAATTCGTCGAAATCGGATTTGAAAAGGGCGATGCCGTCTCGATCAACGGCGAAACGCTCAGCCCGGCCACGGTTTTGACCCGGCTGAACGAGCTGGGCGGCAAACATGGCGTCGGGCGGCTGGATCTTGTCGAGGGCCGGTTTGTCGGCATGAAGTCGCGGGGCATATACGAGACCCCAGGCGGCACGATTCTGTTGGAGGCACACCGGGGCATCGAACAGATCACGCTGGACCGCGGGCAGGCGCATCTGAAGGACGAACTGATGCCGCGCTACGCCGAGCTGATCTACAACGGTTTCTGGTTCAGCCCGGAACGCGAAATGCTGCAGGCGCTGATCGACAAAAGCCAGGAACACGTGACCGGTACGGTGCGCGTCAAGCTTTACAAAGGGTTGGCCCGGACGGTCGGGCGCTGGTCCGATCACTCGCTCTATTCCGAGGCGCATGTGACGTTTGAAGACGACGCAGGCGCCTATGACCAAAAAGATGCAGCCGGCTTCATCCAGTTGAACGCCCTCAGGCTGAAACTTCTGTCCGCGCGTGAACGGCGGCTCAAGGGCTGACGCAATGACGCCGGACCGCGCACAGGATTTTCTGAGCGCGCAGGACCGGGTTTGGGACAATGTGCTTCGCGAACTCACGGCTGGCCAAAAGACAAGCCACTGGATGTGGTTTGTCTTTCCGCAACTCGCCAGTCTGGGGCGGTCGCACAACGCGCAGTTCTATGGAATTGCCAATCTGACAGAGGCGGAGCACTACCTCCGGCATCCGATCCTCGGGCCAAGACTGCGCGAGGTAACGCGCCTTGTCGCAGACCATGCTGGCAAGCCTGCCCGGGACATTCTGGGCGATGTTGATGCGATAAAATTGAGGTCTTCGATGACGCTCATTGAGGCATGCAACGAGGATGTCGAGCCATTTTCGCGGTTGTTAGAGACGTTTTTTGACGGTGAGCGGTGTCCGTTGACCGCTGCGGTTCTTTCCGGGAACTAGGCGCCTGCGCCTTTGTGGCATCTTGTGATCACATAATCCGCAGTGCCGCCGGCCCAGCGTAGCGCGGATCGTCCGCCGTTGGATGTTTCCGCATGGCGGCATAGCTTGCAACCACCCGTGCCAGTTGCCGGATCAGCACCACCTGGTTGACCTCGCCCATCCAATCGAGGGGAATCTCCCGACCCACGTATTGCGCCATCTTCTTGACGTCTCAGTGGTTTTCCAGTCCGCAAAATTCTCCAGATGCGCCGCCGGGACCCGATCTCGAAGGGTATCGACACCCGCCCAAACCGCACAGCCCCTACCACATCGCAATGCGCATCCAAGTCTCCTGATCTGAATTGCCCCCGGCTTTCGAATGAGCCGATTTGCAAGTAAGGGTAAACTCGCGTCACAGAGCTGTGAAAGCACGGGCCTGTGACTTGAGTGTGTCGCGCCCCTCTGGCTTTTTCGGCTCCAAGGAGGTGCCCACGTCATGCGCTGTATCACCACATCACTTAGCTGCCTGAAGCTCACGAGCCTGGCTGTTTTCATCCTTATCGGCGGTCTGGTCGACGCAAAGCGCGGCCATGCCCAGGACATTCAGACTGTAATTGTTGCCGGTGGATGCTTCTGGTGCGTCGAAAGCGATTTCGAACGCGTGCCCGGCGTGATCGATGTCCTTTCAGGCTACACCGGCGGAACGACCGCAAACCCGACTTACAAAGAGGTCACGCGCGGCGGCACCGGCCATTATGAGGCCGTGCAGATCACCTATGACGCCGAAACGGTCGGCTATGATCAGCTGATCCACGCGTTTTTCCGTTCGGTCGACCCCACCGATGCGGGCGGCCAGTTCTGTGACCGGGGTGAAAGCTATCGCACCGCGGTATTCGTGGCCAATGCCGATGAGCGCGCCGTGGCAGAAGCAGCCAAGAACCTGGCCCAGCGCGACCTGCGGACCGAGGTTGTGACGCCGATCCTCGACGCGGGCACATTTTATCCGGCCGAGGCCTACCATCAGGATTACTACCTGGGTGACAAGCTGGTACTGACGCGCTTCGGACCCAAACGCCAAAGCGAGGCCTACAAGGCCTACCGCAAAGCCTGTGGCCGCGATGCCCGGGTTAAGGAGCTTTGGGGCGACGAGGCGCTTTTCGCCGGTTCCTGAACCACCAGCTGAAGGCCAACGGCCAGATGCAGGGGCGGAGGTTTCCGCCCCTTTTTTATTGACGGTTCCGGCGGGGGCGACTTTTCCTTGGCATCGGCTCTGGCTAAGCTGACAAAAGCCTACCGCCGGAGTTTTCTTGACTGCACCGAAATCAGCCGTGACGCCGATGATGGCCCAGTATCTGGACATCAAACGCGATCATCCCGACGCCCTGCTATTTTACCGGATGGGCGATTTCTATGAGCTCTTCTTCGAAGATGCCCAGGCCGCCGCCGCGGCGCTGGATATCGCACTGACCAAGCGGGGCAAGCACCTGGGCGAAGACATCCCGATGTGCGGTGTGCCCTTCCACGCCGCCGATGGCTATCTGCAGACCCTGATCCGAAAGGGGTTTCGGGTGGCCGTCTGCGAGCAACAGGAAAACCCGGCCGAAGCGCGCAAGCGCGGCTCTAAAGCCGTGGTCAAACGCGCAGTGGAACGCGTTGTCACACCCGGCACGCTGACCGAAGACAGCCTGCTTCAGGCACGCCACAGCAATTTTCTTGCCGCCTTTGCGCGCGTCCGCGACGATGCGGCCTTGGCCTGGCTGGACATATCAACCGGCGATTTCTCGGTCACGCCCTGCACGCCGCTGCGGCTCGGCCCCGATTTGGCCCGGATCCGCCCTGCAGAGTTGTTGCTGGCCGATCCTGTTGCGTCCGAAATCGCCGCAATAGTATCTGATATTGGCGTTCCGGTCACGGAAGTCCTGCTGGCCAGTTTTGACAGCAGTCAAGCGGGAAAGCGGCTGGCATCGGTCCTTGGAGAGATCAAAGATCACCCAACTGATACCTTCGGCCGCGCCGAATTGTCGGCCATGGGCGCGCTTCTGGACTATCTGGACCAGACCCAAAAGGGACAGATGCCGCTTCTTCGTGTGCCGCGGCGGATTGATCCGGTCACAACTGTCCAAATTGACCCGGCAACGCGGCGCAATCTGGAACTGACCCATGCCCTGTCCGGCGGTCGGGCGGGGTCCCTTCTGTCGGTGGTTGACCGCACGGTCACTCCGGCCGGCGCCCGCCTTTTGGAACACCGGCTGACGGGTCCCATTCGCGATCTGGAAGAAATCCGTCGCCGCCACGATGCGATCGACTTTTTCCTGGCCGATCCCGCCCTTACCGAGACTGTAAGGGCCGCGCTGCGCAGATCGCCGGATATGGACCGCGCGCTGCAACGCCTGTCGCTAGGACGCGGCGGCCCGCGAGATCTGGTCGCGATCCGCAATGGCCTGCGGCTTGCGTCAGATCTGTCAGGTCTCTTTCAGGCGGAATTGCTGGACCTCCTGTCACAGGTCAGAACGGACCTGACCGTTGAAACGTCGCTTAAAGAGCTGCTCGACACGTCGCTCAAGGAAGAAACACCGCTCTTGGTACGTGATGGTGATTTTGTGGCGCCCGGGTATCACGCCCCGCTGGATGAATTGCGCCAACTGCGCGACCAGAGCCGCTCTGTCGTGGCGGGCATGCAGGGCACGTATCAGACCGACACCGGCGTCGGTGCGCTAAAGGTCAAGCATAACAATGTGCTGGGGTATTTTATTGAAACGCCTGCGACGCATGCCGAGAGGATGCTTTCAGCACCACTGTCCGAGACATTCATCCACCGCCAGACCACAGCCAATGCCGTACGCTTTACGACGCTTGAGTTGTCAGAGCTTGAGACCCGTATCCTGAATGCAGGCGGAGAGGCGCTGGAGCAGGAACGTGTGATTTTTGAGCATCTACGCCAAAAGGTGATCGGCAGGGCCGCTGACATCTGGGCCTGCGCGCGGGCTATTGCGGAACTGGACCTGGCGACGGCGCTCACCGATCTGGCAGCAACCGAAGGCTGGGTCAGACCGAAGATCGACGACAGCCGCACGCTCGATGTCATTGGCGGGCGGCACCCGGTGGTTGAACGATCCCTCAAGCAGCAAGGTGGGACGCGCTTCGTGGCAAACGACTGCCGTCTGGGCGATCAGGGCGGCAGTATCTGGCTGCTGACCGGTCCGAACATGGCGGGAAAATCCACCTTCCTGCGGCAGAATGCAATCATAGCGCTTTTGGCGCAGATGGGGGCGTTTGTTCCCGCAAGGTCTGCACACATTGGTCTGGTCAGCCAATTCTTCAGCCGGGTCGGGGCCGCGGACGATCTGGCCCGTGGCAGGTCGACTTTCATGGTCGAGATGGTTGAAACGGCCGCGATCCTGAACCAGGCCGACGACCGGGCACTTGTGATCCTGGATGAGATCGGACGCGGCACGGCAACCTACGACGGTCTTTCCATCGCCTGGGCAACGCTGGAGCATCTGAATGCGGTCAACCGGTGCCGGGCTCTTTTTGCCACCCATTATCACGAGTTGACCCAGCATGCGGCACGCCTGGACGGGGTTGAGAACGCAACGGTGGCGGTCAAGGACTGGAAGGATGAGGTCATCTTTTTGCACGAGGTGCGCAAGGGCGCGGCCGACAGATCCTATGGCGTGCAGGTCGCAAAGCTGGCAGGGCTTCCCCAAAGCGTCGTCGACCGGGCGCGCGATGTGCTCGATTCACTTGAACAGGCCGAGCGCGAGGGCGGTAAGATCAAGGCGGTGATTGACGATCTTCCTCTGTTCTCGGCCGCCGCGCAGGAACCGAAGCCGACGAAAGTGGCAGAGACCAGAATTCTTGACAGGCTGGCGGACGTGAACCCCGATGCGGTCACGGCGCGCCAGGCGCTGGATCTTCTCTACGAACTGAAAAAGCTTGCCGGATCCGACGATTAAGATTTCTTGTCGTCTTTCGTGGCCGGTGTCGATGACACGCCAACCTGGGCCGGACGCAACAGCCGTTCGTGCAACCTAAAGCCGTAGGCGGCCACCTGAATGATATCGCCCGCCCGTGTCCCCGGAACCGGCGCCTCGAACATGGCCTGATGCATTTGCGGATCGAACCTGTCGCCAACCTGGGGTTCGATTTTCTCGATGCCATGTTTTCCAAAGACATTGAGAAGTTCGCGCAAGGTCAGCTCTACGCCTTCGAAAAGCGCCTTGTTGGCCTCTCTCTGCTCATCCGTGGCAGCCTCAAGGGCGCGTTGCAGATTGTCAAAGACCGGCAGCATGTCGCGCGAAATCTTCGACCCGCCGTATTGTTCAGCCTCGCGCCGGTCTCGGTCGGCGCGCTTTCGTGCGTTTTCTGCTTCGGCCATGGCCCGCATCCAGCGGTCGCGCATGTCGTCCCGTTCGCTGACCAGCTTGTCGATTACGGTCTGAATTTCATCTTCGGTGCTGTATTCGGCTGCCTCTTCGGCAAGACCGGATGGGGCATCTGGCGCCTCCGATTCTTCTTCGGCCGCCAATTCGATATCGTCCAGAAACGGCTCGTCTGCCTCTTTACGTGCATTGCCCATACAGATTTCCTTTCAACCTCGCGCCGTTCCTACCGATCCGAGATGACTTTCCCCACAAGTTGCGCGGTATAGTCGACAATCGGAACGATGCGCCCGTAATTCAAACGTGTCGGTCCTATGACACCCACGGCACCTACAATTTTTCGTTCTGCGTTCATATAAGGAGAGACCACCAAAGATGAACCGGAAAGTGAGAATAGTTTGTTCTCTGAGCCAATAAAAATGCGCACACCGGCGCCTTCGCGTGTCAGATCCAGAAAGTCGACGATATCGCGCTTTCGCTCAAGATCGTCAAAGAGCTCTCGTATCTTTTCCAGATCCTGAGCGTCGGCGGTTTTTTCCAGAAGATTCGACCGGCCCCGCACGATCAGACGTTCAATTGCGGTGCCTTCGTCCTGCCAAAGCGCCTGACCGCTTTCGACCATCGATTGCGCAAGCGAATCGAGCTCTTTGCGCCGCGCACTGATTTCCGCCGCAAGCGCCGTGCTCAACTCGGAAAGCGTTTTTCCCTGGGCAATCGCATTCACGAAATTCGCGGCCTCGCGCATGGACGACGGTGTCTGGCCCACGGGGGGTTCGAAAACGCGGTTCTCAACCTCGCCGTCCGCAAAGACCAAAACGGCAAGCGCCCGGTCCCGGGCCAGCGACACAAATTCGATGTGCCGGATCGGCGCCTCGTGCTTGGGCGCAAGCACCAGACTGGCGCCCTGGGTGGCAACGGAAAGGGCCGACCCAAGCCTGTCCAGACGTTCCGTGACATCGCGCGTATCGTTGGATTCAAGAGTTGCGTCAATCTTGGCCCGGTCTTCCCGGTCCAGACTGCCGATTTCCAGAAGGCCATCGACGAAAAGACGCAGACCAAGTTCCGTCGGAATGCGCCCGGCGGACACATGGGGGCTGTCGAGAAGTCCCAGATGTTCGAGATCCTGCATGACATTGCGGATCGTGGCGGCGCTGACCTGTTCAGCAAGGGTGCGTGAAAGGGTGCGTGATCCAACGGGTTCGCCAGACGCGAGATAGCCTTCGACCACGCTGCGGAAAACCTCGCGCGTGCGGTCGTTCAGCTCTGAAAGAAGATCGTTGGATTCCTGCATGGCACCGCGCGACGTGTGGCACAGGGCACTAAATGGCGTCGCCGCTCGAACGTCAATCGGATGCGCGCAGATCGCGATCAATCCCGCTTGATAATCAGGCAATCGCGTGGGAATGAGCACGCCAGACACCGAAAGGAAACATAATGCGACCCTCGGGCCGTCAAACCGACGAAATGCGCGCCGTGAAGATCGAAACCGATGTGTCGCGGCATGCCGAAGGATCCTGCATCATCCATATGGGCGACACGCGTGTCCTGTGCACCGCAAGCCTGGATGAGCGCGTGCCGCCCTTTCTGAAAAATACCGGTCTTGGATGGGTCACGGCGGAATACGGCATGGTCCCACGGGCCACGAACACCCGAATGGCGCGTGAGGCGAAACGTGGGCAGAGTGGAAGAACACAGGAAATTCAAAGGCTGATTGGAAGAAGCCTGCGGGCGGGCGTTGACCGGGTGGCCATGGGCGAACGCCAGATCACCATCGATTGCGATGTGCTTCAGGCAGATGGCGGAACCCGCTGCGCATCGATCACGGGTGGATGGGTGGCGCTGCGACTTGCGGTCAACAAACTGCTGAAGGCGCGCGCGCTGACGTCTGATCCGCTGGGCGCCCCGGTGGCGGCCGTGTCGTGTGGGCTTTACGCGGGCCAGACTGTGCTTGATCTCGACTATCCCGAAGACAGTGAAGCCGGGGTCGACGGCAACTTCGTGATGACCGGCGACGGTCAGCTGATCGAGGTTCAGATGTCGGCCGAAGGTGCCACATTCTCACGCGGACAGATGTCACAGCTTCTGGATCTGGCGGAAAAAGGCGTCACCGCGTTGGCAGCGGCACAGTTGTCTGCGGTGGAATGACCCGAAAGTTCACCGGCCAG
Source organism: Pseudomonadota bacterium (assembly GCA_039026235.1). Classification (GTDB taxonomy): domain Bacteria; phylum Pseudomonadota; class Alphaproteobacteria; order Rhodobacterales; family Rhodobacteraceae; genus JBCCMQ01. The sequence goes on along the minus strand of JBCCMQ010000008.1, from coordinate 140,003 downwards.
AAACTGGTTATCGCCTCGCATAATGCAGGCAAGGTGCGCGAAATCGGCGCGCTTCTTCGGCCCTTTGGTATCGAGGTGATCTCGGCGGGCAGCCTCGGCTTCGATGAGCCGGCCGAGACGGAAGATACGTTCGCGGGAAATGCGCGGATCAAGGCGCATTTCTCTGCCAAAGCCGCGCAGCTTCCCGCGCTGTCCGATGACAGCGGCCTTGCGGTTGATGCACTGGACGGCAAACCGGGCGTTTATACTGCCGATTGGGCTGAAACCGGCAACGGGCGCGACTTTCCCATGGCGATGGAGAAGGTGTGGGTGCTGCTTGAGCAGCGACGCGCGCCAGAACCCCGCACCGCCCGTTTTTGTTGTACATTGTGCCTGGCCTGGCCTGATGGTCATGACGAGATATTTGAAGGAGAGGTGCATGGCCGCATAGTGTGGCCTATGCGCGGCAATCTAGGGTTTGGTTTTGATCCAGTATTTCAACCTAAAGGCGAACATGTCACATTCGGCGAAATGGACCCGGACAGAAAACACGGGATGAGTCATCGTGCAGACGCTTTTAACAAACTCATTACCGGCTGCTTCAGCTGAAGATTGGACCCACGGCGGATTCGGGCTTTACGTCCACTGGCCTTTTTGCGAGGCAAAATGCCCCTATTGCGATTTCAATAGCCATGTCGTGCGCGACATTTCGCAACGCGCGTGGCGTCAGGCCTACCTGAAAGAACTGGATCATCTGGCCGAAGTGGTCCCGGGCCGGACAGTGGATTCCCTGTTCTTCGGCGGTGGAACGCCCAGCCTGATGGATCCGGAAACCGCCGCAGCCATCATCGCGAAGGTAAAAACCCTCTGGCCGGTTCAAGACCACTTCGAAGCGACACTCGAAGCGAACCCGACTTCGGTCGAAGCAGATAAGTTCCGCCGCTTTCGCGAGGCCGGGATCAACCGGATATCTCTTGGCATTCAGGCGCTGAATGACACAGATCTTCACCGCCTGGGCCGTCTTCATAACGTCGGCGAAGCCTTGAAGGCGCTGGATATCGCCCGGTGCAATTTCGATAGGATCAGTTTTGATCTGATCTATGCGCGCCAGTACCAGACACCCGGTCAGTGGCAACAAGAGCTGGGGCAGGCGCTTACCTTTGCAGCCGATCACCTGTCACTTTACCAGCTTACCATTGAACCCGGCACCGCATTCGGCGCCCGGTTTTCCCGCGACCGCTTGCCCGGGCTTCCCTGCGAAGATGCCCAGGCTGACATGTACGAGATCACCCAAGACCTTTGCACGGATGCAGGACTTGACGCCTACGAAGTATCGAACCACGCGGTGCCGGGTTCTGAATGCCGCCACAACCAGATCTACTGGCGGTACGGAGACTATGCGGGCATCGGGCCGGGCGCCCATGGCCGCCTGACCATGGCCAGTGGCCGCTTTGCCACGGAAACCGCCACCGATCCGCAGGAATGGCTGAACGATGTCCGCAGCGCCGGCTCCGGCATTCGCTGTACCGCCGAGCTGTCGCGCGCAGACCAGGCGACCGAATGCCTGATGATGGGTATGCGTCTGTCGGAAGGTGTCCTGAGGGATCGTTTGGCGGACCTTGGATGGACCCCAGGGGCGGAAAAGCTGTCAGAACTGATCGACTTGGGCCTTCTGGAAGCTGACCGCAACCGTATGAGGGCCACACGCCACGGGCGCGTTCTGCTGAACAGCGTTCTGACCGAACTGATGAGCGGTTAGTCGCGCCTAGACTCGCCCGGCGTTGGGTGACGCGCTGAGCATCCGGCAAAGCTCATCCAAATCATCGAGCGACTTGAAACGAACGGTCAACCGGCCCGTAGAGCCGTCTTTGTCTGTCTCAATCGTGACCCGCATGCCCAGGTTCGCCGACAGATCGCCCTCAAGCGCGCGGGTATCCGCATCTTTCTCAGACGCCGTCACAACCGGGGGCCTGGGCGCATCGGACAGCCCGGATTTGGCCAGACGCTCAGTGTCGCGCACCGACAGACCCTTCGCCACAACGACGCGGGCCAGGCCTTCTGGATCGTCGGCTGTAATCAAAGCCCGTGCATGACCGGCCGATAAGTCTCCGGCGCGCACCAAACGCTGCACACTTTCCGGCAACTGGACCAGACGCAGGGTATTGGCCACGTGGCTGCGGCTTTTGCCCAGGGCCTGGGCCATTTCATCCTGGGTGCGCGAATGGCGCTCCATCAGCGCCCTGTAGCCTTCCGCCTCTTCAATCGGATTAAGGTCCGCGCGCTGAATGTTCTCGATGATGGCCAGTTCCATCACTTCGCTGTCCGAGATGTCGCGCAGCAGAACCGGGATCTCGTGTTGGCGCGCCAGCTGGGCCGCCCGCCACCGGCGCTCTCCAGCCACAATCTGATACCGCGCGCCGGTACCTTCCGGTGCGGTTCTTACGATCAGCGGCTGAATGATGCCCTTCTCGGAAATCGACTGGGCCAGTTCCTTCAACGCTTCTTCGTCAAAATGGCGCCGGGGCTGATCGGGGTTTGGGCTGACATCCTCGATAGGCACCTGCAATTGACCGTCGCCCGTGCTCTGGCCAACGGGCGCCGCCACCTCGGCCGTGACATCGCCCATCAGGGCGGACAAACCCCGCCCCAGACCACGCCTTTCGCTTTTTTTGCTGCTCATGCCACACCCGGTTTTGATGCGGCATCGTGCCTGACGACGATTTCCTGCGCAAGGGCACGGTAGGCCAGGCTGCCCTTCGACATCGTGTCATAGGCCAGTACGGGAAGCGCGTAAGACGGTGCCTCGCTGACCCGGACATTTCTGGGAACGACGGTGTCGAACACGAGATCCCCAAGGTTTGCGCGGGCGTCTTCAAGAACTTGCTGGCTTAGCCGGTTGCGCCCATCGAACATGGTCAGCACCACACCTTCGATACGAAGCCGCGGGTTGGCGGCCTGACGCACATCACGGATCGTCACCATAAGCTGCGACAATCCTTCCAGCGCAAAGAACTCCGATTGCAAGGGCACCAGAATCGAATCCGCCGCGACCATTGCATTCACGGTCAGAAGGTTCAGCGACGGCGGGCAATCGATGAGAACATAGTCAAGCTGATAGGCGTCAATCGCCCGGTCCCGAAGCGCGTCATGCAGCAGGAAACTGCGCTTTTCGTTGGCAACCAGTTCGATATCGGCGCTGCTCAGATCGGTAGACGCAGGCGCCAGCCAAAGACCTTCGAATTGCGTAGGCTGGATAACCGCGCTCAGCGGGGCCTCATCCAGAAGAAGATCATAGGTCGTCGCCGTTCGATCATCGGCCAGCGCGCCAAGCCCCGTGGAGGCATTGCCCTGTGGATCGAGGTCGACGATCATCACCTCGCGCCCCTCTTCGACCAGCGCCGCACCCAGATTGATTGTGGTCGTCGTCTTGCCGACGCCGCCTTTTTGGTTCGCGACAGCGATAATGCGCGGAGCAGGAGGACGCGACAGGTCAGACACGGGTTATTTCCTTGATTTTCAGCAGAACGGCCGTCGGCTCGGTAACGCTGGCGCATTTTTCAACTGCGAAGTTCCACGATGCAAGGGCTTCTTCCACTTCAGTCGCAAAGCCTGCGCCTTTTGGGAAAAGAGCGTGCCCGCCAGACATCAAATGGCGCTCGGCAAATTCCAAAAGACGCGGGAGAGGCGCCAACGCGCGGGCGGACACCACATCCGCCTTCAGTGGCTCGATACTTTCGGCACGTTCCGCACGCGTCGAGACATCCAAACCCAGCTCGCGCGCAACGGTCTGGCAGAAGACCATCTTGCGCCGGTCGCTTTCAACCAGTGTGACCTTGAGGTCCGGCGCCTCTTCGACAGCCATGATCGCAACCACAAGCCCCGGGAAACCGGCGCCCGTGCCCAGATCAACCCAGCTGCCCTTTCGGCAGTCAGACCAACGGAAAACCTGGATAGAATCGAGGAAATGTCGGTCCCAGATCGTGTCGAGCGTCGATTTTGCCACGAGATTGATGCGCGGAGCCCACTTCCGCAGAAGCTCGGCGTAGATCTCCAGCTGCTCCGTTGTTTCACGTGAAACACTGTCCAGAGATGTGTGCTCTGCCAATGGGTCAGGCCGTTTTGCGCTGCATCTTCCGGATACGTGCGAGGATCAGGACGAGCGCCGCCGGCGTCATCCCGTCGATGCGCCCCGCCTGGGCCAGCGTGCGCGGCTGCACGCGCGACAGTTTCGACCGAAGCTCGGCAGACAGGCCGACGATATCATCAAACACAAGACCGGAGGGGATCGCTGTTTCTTCATCGCGGGCCATTGCGGCCACGTCCCGGGCTTGCCGTTCGATGTAAGTCGCATATAGCGCATCGCGGGCCACCTGCTCGCGGATTTCGGGTGCGATATCCTGAAAGTCTGGCGACAGATCATCGAGATCGCCAAAGGTGATGTTTGGAAACGACAACAGCTCATAGGCCGTGCGCCGCACGCCGTCTTGGTTGATTTTGAAACCGGCGTTCGCAATCTCGCGCGGTGACCAGGCCCGGGCATTTAGTCGGGTACGCACCTCTTCCAGCGCATCCTGTTTCCGTTCGAAAGCTTTCCTGCGGACATCTCCGACGATACCAAGCGCGATCCCCAGGGGTGTCAGGCGCTGGTCGGCGTTATCTGCGCGCAGCGACAGACGGAACTCGGCCCGCGACGTAAACATGCGGTAGGGCTCGGTCACACCGCGCGTCACCAGATCATCAATCATCACGCCAATATAGCTGTCAGTCCGCTTGAACGTGACCGGCGGCCGATCGGCCGCAAAAAGCGCCGCGTTCAACCCGGCCACAAGGCCCTGGGCCGCGGCCTCTTCATACCCCGTCGTTCCGTTGATCTGCCCGGCCAGATAGAAACCCGGCAGATCTTTGACGCCAAGCGTATCCGTCAAAGCGCGCGGGTCCACATAGTCGTATTCGATGGCATAGCCCGGTTGCAGGATCCGGGCCGCCTCCAGGCCGCGGATACTGCGCACATACGCCTCTTGCACATCCACCGGAAGCGACGTGGAAATGCCGTTAGGATAGACCGTATGATCGTCAAGGCCTTCAGGCTCCAGAAAAATCTGATGCGACGCCTTATCGGCAAACCGGACGATCTTGTCCTCGATCGACGGACAGAAACGTGGTCCCACACCTTCTATATGACCGCCATACATGGCCGATTTCGAAAGGTTCTTCGAAATAATGTCATGCGTTTGGGCGTTGGTGTGGGTGATACCGCAAGAGATTTGCCGCGCAGTCGGACCGTCAGACATAAACGAGAACATCGTGGGTTCGGCATCACCCGGCTGATCCTCCAAGATATCCCAATTGATTGTGCGCCCATCGAGCCGCGGCGGTGTGCCGGTTTTCAGCCGCCCGAGCGGCAACCCCATGTCGTCAATACGTTGCGCGAGCCGGAGAGAGGGTTTTTCACCCATGCGGCCACCTGCCGAACGTTGATCGCCCACATGGATAACGCCGCGCAGAAAGGTTCCCGTGGTCAGGACAACCGCCCGTGCGCGCACGGTGCTGTCATCCGCCAAACGGATACCGGCCACCGCGCCATTATCGACCACCAGATCGGACACTTCGCCCTCGATCACGATCAGGCCGGACTGGGCGGTGATCTCTCTTTGCATCTCACAGCGATAAATTGCACGGTCCGCCTGGGCCCGTGGGCCCTGCACCGCAGGACCTTTGCGGCGATTGAGCAGCCGAAACTGGATGCCAGCAGCGTCCGCGACCCGCCCCATGGCACCGCCTAGGGCATCAATTTCCCGCACCAGATGACCTTTGCCCAAGCCGCCGATAGCCGGATTGCAAGACATCACCCCAATGGTGTCGATGCGAAGCGTGACCAATGCAGTCCTTGCGCCTGCGCGCGCGGACGCCAGGGCCGCATCGGCACCCGCGTGCCCGCCACCGACGACTATTACGTCATACACGCCGTGTTTCACGTGAAACACTCCTACTTTCCGATACAGAACTGAGAGAAGATGTCCCCAAGAACATCCTCGACATCTATTCTGCCAACAAGCGATTCAAGGGACCGGATGGCGTTTCGCAGATCTTCTGCGGCGATCTCTGACCCGCCCGACCCAAGGCCCAACCGAATCCGCGCATCTTCTAACGCTTGGACGGCGCGCTGCATAGCCTGTCGGTGGCGTGCATGCGTTGCCGTCGCTGCATTGTTTGAACGCGCGGACAGATCGGATGCAATGGCGTCGATCAATTGATCAAGCCCTTGTCCGGTCTTGCCCGAAACCGCCAAGCCCACTGCCGACCCGTTCAGGTCTGCCTTGGCATGGACCAGAAGGTCGCCATTTTGCTTTGCCATACCCAGATCAACCGCGGGGTCTTCCAGCAGAAAAACCCGCAGGTCCGCATCCTGGGCGCGTGCCCGCGCCCGCTCGACCCCGATCTTTTCAACCAGATCATCCGTCGCCTGCAAACCGGCCGTATCCAGCACTGTGACAGGCAGGCCCCGAAGATCCATACGAACCTCGATCACATCCCGTGTTGTGCCTGCAATATCGGATGTGATCGCCGCATCCCGGCCCGCCAACGCGTTCAGAAGCGTGGACTTTCCCACATTCGGTGGCCCCACAATCGCAACCTCAAACCCGTCCCGGATGCGTTCCGAGATAACCGAGCCTTCAATCTCAGACCTGAGCTCCGCAAGGACCCGATCCAGAATGTCATTAACTTCGGGGGCTACGTCGATTGGTACCTCTTCATCGGCAAAGTCGATGGTGGCTTCAATCAATGCAGCCGCCCGTATCAGCCCGGCCCGCCATTCTTCGACCAGAGCACCCAGCCCGCCCGAGAAAACACGGACCGCTTGGCGCCGCTGCGCCTCGGTTTCTGCGTTTACCAGATCCGACAACCCCTCGACCTGCGCAAGATCGAGACAGTCGTTTTCGAGCGCGCGGCGTGTGAATTCCCCGGCCACAGCGTGACGGAAACCTTCTTGTTTCGCCAGAACATCCAGAACGGCGGACACCACCGCCGGGCTGCCATGAAGATGGAATTCTACCACTTCCTCACCGGTAAAACTCTGTCCTTGTGGGAAGCGCTGAATAAGCCCGCGGTCGATCAAGTGTCCGTCAGGTGTCTTGAGGTTGGACAGCGTGGCCCGACGCGGTGCGATTGCGCGCTCGACCCCGAGGGCGCTTAACGCTTCTAGCGCCTGATCACCGGATATGCGCACAACCGCGACGCCGGCCTTTCCCAGCGCTGTGGCAAGAGCAAAGATGGTATCCTGCTCCATCGTCTGCGCCGCAGCCGTCCCTAGGTGTTCATGGAATCAAAGAACTCGGAATTCGACTTGGTCTGCTTCAGTTTCGAAATCAGAAACTCGATGGCATCCGTTGTGCCCATCGGGTTCAGGATACGCCGCAGCACATAGGTTTTCTGCAGATCGATCTTGTCGACCAAAAGCTCTTCCTTCCGGGTGCCGGATTTAAGGATATCCATGGCCGGGAAGACGCGCTTATCACTGACCTTGCGGTCCAGCACGATTTCAGAGTTACCCGTTCCCTTGAATTCTTCAAAGATAACCTCATCCATCCGGCTACCTGTCTCGATTAGCGCTGTCGCGATGATTGTCAGCGAGCCACCTTCTTCAATGTTCCGCGCCGCTCCAAAGAACCGCTTCGGGCGTTGCAGGGCGTTGGCGTCGACACCACCGGTCAGAACCTTGCCCGAGCTTGGCACAACGGTGTTGAAGGCCCGGCCCAGACGCGTAATCGAGTCGAGCAAAATGACAACGTCGCGCTTGTGCTCGACCAAGCGCTTGGCCTTTTCAATCACCATTTCACTGACCGCCACATGCCGCGTAGCCGGTTCATCGAAGGTCGATGATATCACTTCACCCTGGACGGATCGCTGCATGTCCGTGACTTCTTCAGGCCGCTCATCGATCAAAAGAACGATCAGATAACATTCCGGATGGTTCTTTTCGATCGACGCGGCGATATTCTGTAGGATCACAGTCTTACCGGTCCTGGGCGGCGCCACGATCAGGCTTCTTTGTCCTTTACCGATTGGCGCTACAAGATCGATGATGCGGGCCGTCCGATCCTTGATCGTCGGATCTTCGACCTCTAGCTTAATCCTCTCGTCCGGATACAGCGGTGTCAGGTTGTCAAAGTTGATCTTGTGGCGGGCACGCTCCGGATCTTCAAAGTTGATCTGGGTAACACTCGTCAGCGCGAAGTAGCGTTCGTTGTCGCCCGGCGCACGGATCACACCTTCGATTGTATCGCCCGTGCGCAGGCTGAACTGACGGATCATATCCGGCGAAACATAGATGTCGTCGGGACCCGGAAGATAGTTCGCCTCGGTCGAGCGCAGGAATCCGAAACCGTCTTGTAGGACTTCGAGCACACCGTCGCCATAGATCTGCCAGCCCTCGTCGGCGCGTTCCTTCAAGATCTGGAACATCATCTCGCCCTTACGCATGGTCGAGGCGTTTTCGATTTCCAGATCCTCCGCCATGGCCAAAAGGTCTTTCGGCGACTTGGCTTTCAGATCGGATAGATTCAATTTGTCTTCAGACATGCGGAAAGCATCCCAGTCAGTCAGGCGCCCAAAGGCGCGGTCATTACGTTCATTTTCATGAGCCGCTATCGCCGGACGGCGACGCGTTTGATCAGCGCTTAGACCAAAGGCCGCAACGGAGTCAATCAAGGCTTAGAGCGGACGGACAATCACCGAGACGACAATGACGACCAGCAACACGGTCGGCACTTCGTTCATGATGCGGTAGTCGCGCCCGGATCGGGTATTGGCACCGGCCACAAAATCCTTGCGGCGGCGGCCGCACCAATGATGAAACCAGGTCATTGCAAGAACTGCGGCTGCCTTGGTCCAGGGCCAGAGCGACCCCCAGTCGACAACACCAGGGGTAAATACCAGCGCCAGACCGAAAACCCAGGTTGCAATCATCGCCGGGTTCATGATCGCCCGCAACAGGCGCCGCTCCATCGTTTGAAACATATCGTCAGTGGCGCTGCCGACTTCAACCTGTTCAACATGATAAACGAAAAGCCTGGGCAGATAGAACAGACCGGCCATCCAGGCAATTACCGAGATTACATGGAGGCTCTTAGTCCATAAATACACAGTCGAGAGGAAATCGCCCATGTCTTCCCTTCTTGGCGCTATCTCTCTCTAAATAAAGATAAAAGAAAGAAAGTAGAAGTTGATGTTTGAGCTGTGGGTATCGTGGATTATTGTCTTGTTAACTGCTTTATCCACCGGTGGAAAAGGTTTGGCCATACCTGCGTGGCGGTGCCTAAAAAGGATTGAAAAGTAAATTATTTCAATAATTTAAGTCCTGACAACTCTGGGGAAAACAGAACCCCAAACTCAGTGAATTTTCTGAGTCACTTGTTTCCCCAGACCGCTTAAGAAATCGTCCAGAAGGGATAGCTCTACCCGAGTTGCCCCGAAAGTTCGCCGTTGCCCACAGCCTTCAAAACGGGTGTTCTTTTTCCCGTACTAACCCCCGTCCCGCGGCCGAAGATATCCTCAGCTTGACCCACAAGAACATCATCCTAGCATCCGCGTCCAAAATTCGGATCCAGCTTTTGCAATCGGCCGGACTAAAGTTTGATCATACGCCGGCGCGGGTCGATGAGACGGCCGTTCGCGCGTCGCTTCAGGCCGAAGGCGCCAAGCCTCGCGATGTGGCGGATACGCTTGCAGAGTTTAAAGCCCGCAAGATAGCGCAACGGGCCCCAGACGCCCTGATCATCGGCTGCGATCAGGTGCTCGCACTGAAAACAGATGTTCTTGAAAAGGCTGAGACCTTGGACCAGGCCCGCAATGTTCTGATGCGGCTTCGGGGTATGACCCACAGTCTTTTTTCCGCTGCCGTCGTCTATGAGGACGGTGCGCCGATTTGGCGTCATGTGGGCGTGGTACGTCTGAGCATGCGCCAGTTCTCAGACCAGTACCTTGAGACCTATCTCGATCGCAATTGGCCAGACGTGGCAGACGCAGTGGGGTGCTATAAGCTCGAGTCGGAAGGTGTACGTCTTTTTTCTCAGGTCCAAGGCGATTATTTCGACGTACTTGGGCTTCCTCTACTTCCGCTTCTGTCGTACCTGACCTTGCGGGGAGATGTGGACGGATGAGTGACGATATACCGCTTGCGGGGGTGATAGGGTCGCCCGTGGGTCATTCACGATCGCCTGCCCTGCATGGCTATTGGCTAAAGCGCTATGGCATCAAAGGTCACTACCTTCCGCTCAAAGTCGATCAAGCTGATCTAGAAACGGTTCTGCGCGCCCTGCCGAAAGCGGGTTTTGTCGGGCTGAACGTGACCATCCCGCATAAGGAACGCGTTCTGCAGCTAGCGGATTTGGTGACCGATCGGGCGGCGGTGATCGGGGCCGCCAACACGCTGATCTTCCGCAAAGACGGCAAGATTCACGCCGACAACACGGATGGCTTCGGCTTTAGTGAAAACCTGCGTCAAAACGCGCCTAACTGGCGACCACAGCAAGGTCCGGCTGCCGTTTTCGGTGCGGGCGGTGCGGCCCGCGCGATTGTTGCCGCGCTGATCGAGGTGGGTGTGCCAGAGGTGCGCATCTCAAACCGGACCCGGCCCAGAGCCGAAGCGCTGGCGAGCGAATTTGGCGCGAAAATCCAGGTCTATGACTGGGTACAGGCAGGAAACATGGTTGACGAGGCCATGACGGTCGTGAACACGACGTCGCTCGGCATGCAGGACCAGCTGCCGTTTCGCGTGCCTCTGGTGGGACTGACAAAACGGGCGGTGGTAGCCGATCTGGTCTACACCCCGCTCGACACCGGATTTCTGAGAACCGCGCGTGCCGAAAGCTGTACCACGGTGGATGGTCTGGGCATGTTGTTACACCAGGCGGCGCCCGGGTTCGAGCGCTGGTTTGGCACACGGCCCGACGTGGATGACGCCGCACGCAAGGCAGTCTTAGAGGCATGAGCCGCCGACCCTTTGTGCTGGGTCTGACCGGATCTATCGGCATGGGAAAATCGACTGCGGCCGATATGTTGCGTGACGAAGGGCTGCCCGTTTGGGACGCCGATGCCGTGGTCCACCGCGCCTATGCGCACGGTGGAGAGGCGGTCGATTTGGTGCGCGATCTCTGTCCCAAAGCGGTTGTCGACGGTGCCGTCGATAGAACCCGACTGCGAGATTGGGTGCAGGCGACGCCCGGCGCCCTGAGACAACTGGAGGCAAAGATCCATCCGATTGTGGCTGAAGACCGCGCGCGTTTCATTGCTGCCGCCGAAGCTGACATCGTTGTGGCAGATATCCCGCTTCTTTTTGAAACGGGCGCTGAAACATCCGTCGATTCGGTGGCCGTTGTCTCCACCGACGCCCAGACCCAGAAAGAACGGGTTCTGTCGCGCCCTGGCATGACAGAGGATCTATTTGCCGCAATCCTTGCAAAGCAGATGCCGGATGCAGAGAAACGGGCGCGGGCCGATTTTATCATTCCGTCAAAAGCCCTTGAACCGGCGAGAGCGGCCATAAAGAATATGCTCGCAAACATTCGCAAGGGGCTGCCGGATGCGTGAAATCGTCATGGACACCGAGACCACCGGCCTTGATCCCCTTGAAGGGCACCGGATCGTCGAAATTGGCTGTGTAGAACTCAAGGGGCATGTGCCGACCGGAGCCACTTATCATCAGTACGTTAACCCCGAACGTTCAATGCCGACCGAGGCTTTTGAGGTGCACGGGTTGGGCGATGACTTTCTATCCAAACAGCCTGCGTTTCGGGAAATTGCCGATAGCTTCCTTAAATTTGTAGGTGACGCCAAGCTTGTGATCCACAACGCAAGCTTTGACATGAAGTTTCTGAATGCCGAGCTTGGCTGGTTGAAAAAGCAACCCCTTCCCACAGATCAGGCCATCGACACTTTGGCCTTGGCGCGAAAGCAGTTTCCCGGCGCGCCGGCGTCGCTGGATGCGCTATGCCGGCGGTTTGGTGTCGACAATTCCGCGCGGGAAAAACACGGCGCGCTGCTCGACAGCGAAATCCTGGCAGAGGTTTATCTAGAGTTGATTGGTGGGCGCCAGCCCGGTTTTGGCCTAACGGACAATCTTGTCAGCACGTCAGATTCAACGGGAACTGACAAAGCATCCGTTGCACGCCCGGCTCCGCTTCCCCCTCGGATTACCGAAGACGAACGGACCGCCCATGCTGCCTTTGTGGCTGAACTGGGTGAGGCCGCCCTCTGGCGTAAATTCGATTAAGACGGTGCCGCGGTTGGCGCCGCCGCTTCGGCCTGGGCGCGCCGGGCGATTTCCTGACGGTAGAGCGCCACGAAATCGACGTTGTCGATATTGAGCGGCGGAAATCCGCCGTCACGCGTTACATCGGACACGATGCGCCTGACATAAGGGAACAGCATCCGCGGACATTCGATCAGCAGGAAGGGATGCAGCTGGTCTTCGGGAACATTGTCGAGCAGGAAAACGCCGCCATAATCCAGCTCCAGTACGAAGAAGATCGTATCGCCGTCCTTCTGCTTGGACGTGACCTTGAATTTCATAAGTATTTCATACTGCTTGTCGACCGGCCGCTTCTTTGCGTCCAAATTGACGGCAACCTGCACGTCGGGCTGACCCTCGGACGACACGCCTTTCTGAACGAGAATGTTCTCAAACGACATATCCCGAATGAACTGGGCGAGAACGCGCATAACAGGCGTTTTGGGTTGCTGCTGTTCGGCGGCGGCGCCGTTTGATCCGCTCTGGTCCGTCTCGGCCATTATCTGGTGCCTCATTTGGGGTGGCTTGCAAATTCGAAGGTCTGGTATCAGACCGGGTTCAACTGCTCAATGCTGCGTCCAACCTGAAGGCTTTTGGCTTTTGATCGGTGGCTCGGGTGCCTCGGTGAATTCGCCGTCTATGATATCACCGTCCGGCCCAGATCGCGTTTGCGCGAAACCATGGGTACCGGAACCCATTGAAAATCTTTGTACTTTTATGCGTTTCCGCAACTCTTGCAAGATCAGCTTGCGGGTTGGTGGAAACAGCAGAAGAAACCCAATGCCATCGGTGAAAAACCCCGGTGTCAGCAACAGTGCTCCTGCAAACAGGATCATGGCGCCATGTGCAAGCGGCTCGGTCGGGTCGGACAAACGCTGAAAAGATCCCTGCAATTCGCCCAGCGCCAGCAAGCCTTGGGTCCTGACCAGCCAAGAGCCAATGACGGCTGTCGCCAGAACCACGCCCAGCGTGGGCCACAGCCCGATTGCACCGCCCACTTGGATAAACAGCGCAATTTCGATCAAAGGAACGACAATAAAGGCGATCAGCAGCCACATTTCACGGACTCTTGCAATTAAAAGGCCTTGTCCCCCTTGTGGACTTGACCATGTCAGTCACTTACATAATTGGCGTTGGCATGTGTTACCATATGCCCCGAGAAATGAGGCCGTGATGAGCTCTTCAGTAATTCAACTTCTGGTTTTGGCCGGCATTGCCGTGTTCCTCATCCTGAAGTTGCGCAACGTTCTTGGGACACGCGAAGGTTTTGAAAACCCGCCCGCGCCTCAGTCCGGTGCCGACGAAAGGCGCCGGTCGCGTCCGGATTTCGAAGTGATTGAGGGTGGACCGGATCGCGACATTACCGACCATGTCGAAGATGGCAGCGATCCCGCCAAGGCTCTGGCCGCAATGAAACTTATTGACCCATCCTTCCACGTCGGAGATTTTCTTCAGGGTGCGCGCAGCGCCTATGAGATGATCTTGATGGCCTTTGAAAACGGCGATCTTGACGAGGTGCGGGCGTTTCTGGCGCCGGATGTGTTTGACACATTCGTGGATGTGATTGGCGCGCGCGAAGATCAGGGTCTGACAGTCGACGCGAACTTCGTCGGCGTGCGCGAACTGACGTTGCAGGATGCGGTTTTCGAACGCGATACGAACCAGGCCGAACTGACCATACGCTTTGTGGGTGAACTCACGTCGGTCGTGAAAGACGCCGCGGGCGAAGTTGTCGAAGGCAACGCCAACGAAATCAAGCGTCAGCGGGACGTCTGGACCTTCGCGCGTGACATGGGGTCGGACAACCCCAACTGGCAGTTGACCGCCACCGGAGAATGATCCGGACCGTTGCGGCTGTCGTTCTTGCGACCGGGTTCATGACTTCGGCGTTTTCAACCGAAGGTACGGCCGGGCGGGCGACGCTACTGGCTTTTAGTGATCTGAAAGGCTGGGCTGGCGACGATCACGCGGCGGCGCTGAAGACGTTTCGCAATACATGCGGCCAGATCGACGGGACCGATTGGCAAACGCTGTGCGGCCTTGCGGGCACCGACCAACAGGCGCGGGCTTTCTTTGAGTTGTTTTTTCGGCCGGTTCTGATCGATGATGGCGACGAGGCACTTTTTACGGCTTATTATGAACCCGAACTGCCGGCCGCGCGTACCCGGTCCGGTAACTTCCAGTATCCGCTTTATCGCGTCCCCCCGGAAATGCCGCGTGGGCAGGCGTGGTTCACCCGCAGGCAGCTTGAAGACCAGGGCATCCTAAGGGGCCGCGGTCTGGAAATTGCCTGGCTGAACGATCCCGTCGATCGCTTTTTTCTGCATGTGCAGGGGTCGGGCCGCCTGCGCCTGACCGACGGTACCTTCATGCGGGTTGGGTTTGCCGCCAAGAATGGCCATCCCTACCGTTCGGTTGGGCGGGAAATGGCACGCCGGGGCGCCTTGCCGGCGAACAGGGTCTCTGCCGGCAACATCAAAGCCTGGGTCCGGCAAAACCCCGATGCTGGAAGACGCTACCTTCAGCATAACCCGTCTTATATTTTCTTCCGCGAGGTCGAGATTGATGCCGATCTTGGCCCCATCGGTGCCATGGGCCAGTCGATCACGGCCATGCGCACGGTCGCCGTCGACCCCGATTTCGTAACCCTTGGCGCGCCTGTCTGGATCGAAACAACCGGGCAGACGCCGCTTAGGCGCCTGATGGTTGCCCAGGACACGGGATCAGCCATCAAAGGCGCGCAGCGGGCGGACATCTTTTTCGGCTCGGGCGACGAGGCGGGAGACCGCGCCGGTATCATCCGTGACAATGGCCGCGTGGTGGTTCTGCTGCCGGTCGAACGCGCGCTTAAGATCACGGGCGGAAGCTGATCGAATGGCCCGCCGGCCGCGACATCTCAGCCCCGATGAAGCGGAATTGTGGAACCGGGTCGCCGCCACAACCGACCCTTTGAAAACACGGCCAAAAAGCGTCACGGTCCCCAAGGTGGATCCGAAACCGGCCTGGGTTGAACCGCCGGGTTCCGAGCTGAAATCGATTGCCCCGTTTAGGATTGGAAGCCGATCGAAATCACAGTCTTCCGTGGCTTTGCCGGCAACGGTTTCCAGCAACAGCCCGGCGCGTCACGTCATGGACAAGAAAACCTATGGCCGTATGGTCAAGGGTAAGCTGCGCCCCGAAGCCCGGATCGATCTTCACGGTATGACCACGGGGTCCGCCCTACCGGCACTGAGTGGTTTTATCATGCGCAGTCATGCCGCCGGATTGCGGCTGGTGCTGGTCATCACTGGAAAGGGCAAGCGGGTTGAAAGCCACGGGCCAATCCCATCCCGGCCGGGTGTTCTGCGCCACCAGGTACCGGAATGGCTGACCAGGCAGCCGCTTGCCGCAGTGATCCTTGAGGTGCGCGCCGCCCACCGCAGTCACGGCGGAGAAGGTGCCTATTACGTCTATCTAAAGCGCAACCGGCCTTGATGGGCGGGACAACCACGCGCCAAGCCCGATCATGGCCGAGGCGAACAGGAAGATCGCGCTGATCATCGGTGTTTGCGCGTCAAAGTCGTAGCCGCGGTCAATCAGCAGTCCGCAGAAGCCGGGTCCAATGGCCGAACCCAGGACCATGACAGCCGCAGCCATGGATTTAATCGCGCCCAGGTGGCGCGTGCCGTAGAACTCTGCCCAGAACGCGTTGGGGATCGTCGTATAGCACCCGCTTGTCAGACCCAGAAGAAACAGGCCGAAGGCCGTCATCAGGATACCGTTCGCCTGGCCGAGAACCAAAAAGCCCAAAACATCCGGCAACAGGAAAAACGGAATAAGACCTCGCGTTCCAAACCGATCAACAGCGATGCCAGAGACAAACATCGCTCCGATTGCGGTCAGGGTATAAACCGGGAAAAGCGACACCAGGGCCGCATGGCTGAAGCCCTTGATCTCTGCAAAATGCACCTGAAGGAAAAAGAACGCTGTACCAAACGCGGGCAGCGCCAAAAGCGCGGGTACCGTCAGCCAGAACAGCGGGTGGCGCAGCGCATCGGTACGCGTCCAGTGCCGACCTTCCATGCCGGCCGCATCCACTTCTGCGGCGATTGACTGGGGGGTGCGTTCATGGCGCAGAAACCGGGTGATCGGAACCACCGCCAAAAGGCAAAGTATCGCAGCCAGAACCCAAAGGTTGCGCCAGTCCGTGACGGCCAGAAGCGCCACAAAAACGATTGGAAGACAGGCCTCTCCCACCGAAAATCCCGCGCCGGTGACAGATAGCGCCCGGCCACGGTTAGCCACGAACCACCGTGCCATTGCAACGGTGGCGGTGTGGGCGCTCATCCCTTGCCCGAGAAGGCGCAGCGCGAAGATCGTGAGTGCAAGCATCAGGGTGGATGCCGTCAGCGCCATGCTGATGCAGCTTAGCGCTAGACCGATCAGGACCACCGGCGCCAGGGTACGTACGCGAAAGACATCCGTCAGCGTGCCCGCCCAGACCATCACCAGCGCCGACAGTGCGGTCGAGGCGGAATAAAGCGTCCCCCACTGACCGTGGCTCAAACCAAAAGTGCCCTGGATCTCACCGGCGAAGATCGAAATGAAGAACGTCTGGCCATAACTCGACGACAGCGTCAGCAGCGCGCCCACCGCGAGGAAACGCGCGTTGGCCTGGACAAAATTCAGAAAACCCATGTTTCGGGCCGCCGCGCGTTAGACAGGAACTTTGGCCTGCCTAGCGGACGCGCCCGCCCGGCGCCAGAATGATCTCGGTCGCGTTCTGAACCGTCAGGACGGTTCCGGGCAGCAGCCCGGTGCGGTTTGCCCGCGCTTCATCAAGGGAAGCATTCACTTCGCGCGATTGCGCCAAAAGCGAAATCAGGGTGGGCGAGTCGAGCGCCGTGGTATGACCCGAGCCCTTTGAAAGGTTCGTCGTGTCGATAAAGGTAATCGGAAATTCAGATATTCCTTCAATATCTTGTACGTTTCCCAACCGCTCGCTTTGCCCGGTCAACCGCGCGGATAGCGCCAATGCGCGATCCCTTTGAGAGCTGAAGACAATGAACTCTTCCGGAAATGCACCGATTCCGCGGGCCTGGGTCTGAAAGATGTCCGGGTCGATGTCGGGCGACATCAGGACCACTGCCGAGATGTTGCGCGCCACCCAACCGGGGCGCTGTTTCGACATCGCGCTCAACGCTTCCATCGTCAGAAGCGAACCCATCGAATGGGCGACCACAAGCACCCTTTCGGCCCCGACACGGGTGGCGCTGTAGAGCATTTCCCGAAATGAGTCCCGGGAAAAAAGTACGCTGTCGCGGTCATAGGCATAGGTCAGCGGGTTCGCGGCACTGGGCCAGGAAAAATGGGCCATGACACCGCTCAGACGATAGTCTTCCGCCAATTGCGCAGCACGGTAGAGGCCTTCGGCAAATGTGTTGTTGAAGCCGTGCACAAAAATGACCAGCTCTCGCTGGCCACGCGGCAAATCAAGCATCTCTTGCCGGACACCGGTTTCCCAAGCGCTGCTGCTACCATAGGCCGACCACTGTTTGGTTACAAAGTGCAGATGCGGGTCCGCATCGACGCTGCTTCTGGGCAAATCCACCTGTCCCACCACGTGGTTGGCCGGAATAGACACTTCATAGCGGGCAAATGTCGGCTCAAACGCTCGCTCGATGCCAAAGAAACCCGGCACAACAGGCGCCCGGCTGGTCACGACATGGACCTGTCTGTAAACCGAGCCCGGTGCGTCGATGGTTGAAAATGACAGCTCGCCCCGTGCCACGCAGCCCGACAAGGCCAGCGCTGCAATAAGCAGCCTAAAGGACATACCGCCCGACATCGGTCGACCGGCTGAGCTCACCCAGGTGTTCCTCTACAAAGGCGCTGTCCACTGTAACAGTGTCGCCCGCGCGGTCCGGCGCCGAAAAGCTCAGATCTTCGAACACCCGTTCGATGACCGTATAAAGCCGCCTTGCGCCGATGTTTTCGACGCTTTGGTTCACTTCGGCCGCAATATGCGCAAGCGACCGGATGCCATCGTCTGTGAAGGTGACTGTCACGTCCTCTGTTCCCATCAGGGCCGAATACTGGCGGGTCAGTGCATTGTCCGTCTCGGACAGAATACGCACAAAATCATCCTCTGTCAGTGGGCGAAGCTCTACCCGGATGGGCAACCGGCCCTGAAGTTCCGGCAAAAGATCGGACGGCTTTGCAAAGTGGAAGGCGCCCGATGCAATGAAAAGGATGTGGTCGGTGCGCACCGGCCCGTGCTTGGTCGATACTGTCGTGCCTTCGATCAGGGGCAGAAGATCGCGCTGGACACCTTCGCGGCTGACATCGCCGCCCCGCGCGTCGGTCCGCGCACAGACCTTGTCGATTTCGTCCAGAAAGACGATTCCGTTCTGCTGAACCGCATCCAGTGCGGCGTTGTTGACGCTTTCATCATCAAGAAGCTTGTCCGCCTCTTCGCCGATCAAGAGCTCATAGCTTTCGGCGACCGTCAGCTTTCGCCGCACTGTCCGCCCGCCCATGGCTTTGCCAAAGATGTCCCCCAGGTTCATCACGTTGCCCATGGACGCGCCGGGCTGGCCCGGAAGCTCAAAGGCCGCGAAGGGGTTGGATGTGTCGGCCACCTCCAGTTCGATGACCGTGTCATCCAGTTCCCCGGCTTTCAGTTTACGCCGGAACATATCGCGGGTCCCGTCGCGCGAACCTTCACCGGCGATCGCATCAATCACACGGTCTTCGGCCGCCGCATGGGCAGCGGCCTTGACGTCTTCGCGCATGTAGTCGCGGGTTTGTACGATGGCCGCGTCAACCAGATCGCGCACGATCTGTTCAACATCGCGACCGACATAACCCACTTCGGTGAACTTTGTGGCCTCGACCTTGATAAACGGGGCCCGTGCCAGTTTCGCCAACCGCCGGCTTATTTCCGTTTTACCGACACCCGTCGGGCCGATCATCAGGATGTTCTTCGGATAGACCTCGTCGCGCAGGTCGTCGCCCAGCTGTTTCCGGCGCCATCTGTTCCGAAGCGCCACAGCGACGGCACGTTTTGCATTGCTTTGGCCGATGATGAACCGGTCTAGTTCCGAAACGATTTCTCGGGGTGTCAGGTCAGTCATGCCCGTTCTTTCAAGCGGAGGGTGGAAGCCGGTCGAGCGGCAGAAGTTCTGAAATTGCACCAAGGATCCGAGACCGGATGCGTTCCCAGAACGAACCAAGCAGCAAAAGCGCGGCACCGAGCGTCAGGATTGCCGTGGCAGCGCCCGATCCGTCCGACAGCGTTGCGGCCAGAACCACCGAGTATCCTGCACCGGCGATCAGAAAAGACCGCCGGTCGATCACGATGGCGACGATGGCTATCAGTGCCAGAACAGCCCCCAGCGCAAGGTTCGCAGCGGCGGTTTCATGGGTCAGAAGGCTCAGCGCGATCGTGTTCACAAGTGCCGGTGCCGCCACGATGTGAAGCCAAAAGCCATTGGCCGACCGCCGCGATACCCGGTGAGGGTCCGACATGTCAAAGAACATGGCGGCCACAAAAACCAAAGCCCCAAGGGCCAGTGTGATCCAGGCGAACGGCCCGCCTGCCGACAAGAGAAACAGCTCTGACAGATCGTCGGGTGAACCGGCCCTGTCTGCGGCATAGATCAGGGCGGTCAGAAAAAGCCCCAGCGCAATCATCGCCATTGAAAAGGGCACACGGAAGCGGAGCCAATGCAGAAAGATCGCGCCCGTGGTCAGGAACATCGGCAGCGTCAGGCTTTCGTAATTGGCCTGCACCGCCATCCAGATATCCGAGAACTGTGCAAAGATGCCCGATGCGGCATTTCCGGCCCAAAGAACCGTCAAAGCGATGGCCGGAGCGACCATTCGGCGGCGGCGCACGAAGTATTCCGACAGGATCCAAAGCAAAACAGCGCCCACAGCGGCGAAACTGACAAGGGTAGAGATCACACCGGATCCGCCCGCCAGCGCGGCGGCACCGATCAGTCCTGTCCAGCCGCTTGTCAGAATGATCAGTCCCACAACGATAAAGACTTCGTTGAAGCCCCGGAAAAGCTCAAACGGTTCATCATGGGATGAAAGGCTTTCCAGCGCGCCGCGGCGGCGTGCGGCAAGGCTGGAAAGCCCGGCCGCCTGCGCCTCGCTCAGCAGCCCGGCACCGACGGCCGCCCTCAGATCCGCAGGCCCGATCACCGGCTCTTTCACACTATCCGATGGATTCAACTGTCAGGTTTCCGTTGGTATAGACACAGATTTCGGCGGCGATTGCCATGGCACGGCGGGCGATCTCTTCAGCGCTAAGATCGCTGTCCATCAGAGCGCGCCCGGCGGCCAGGGCATAGTTTCCCCCTGAACCTATGGCCGTGACGTCATGTTCGGGTTCCAGCACATCTCCGGCACCGGTGATGACGAAAAGGTCCTTGCCATCGCTGACGATCAGAAACGCTTCAAGCTTTTGCAAATACTTGTCGGTGCGCCAGTCCTTGGCCAGTTCGACCGAGGCCCGGGCAAGCTGTCCGGGCGTGGCCTCAAGCTTGGCCTCCAGCCGTTCCAAAAGCGTGAACGCATCGGCGGTTGAGCCCGCGAAGCCCGCGACCACGTCATGGCCGCCCGGCGACAGACGACGCACCTTGCGGGCGCTGCCCTTGATCACGGTCTGGCCCAGGCTGACCTGTCCATCCCCGGCGATCACAACGGTTCCACCCTTGCGCACACCGATGATGGTTGTTCCGTGCCATCCGGGCCCCGCGCCGGCGTTTGCCTGTTCAGTCATTGCCGCTCCTTCTTAGCGCTTCGTCTATATGGCGATCGCGCGCAGAATTGCAAAGCACCGCCTGTGCAATGGCCCGCCGGGCACCATTGACGGTGGAACGAAAAAGGGCGCCCAATCGGGCGCCCCGTCAACTTGGCCCGGATCAGCCGTCAGATCTCGTCCTGGATCCAGCTCTGCAAGCTTGCTTTAGGAGCAGCGCCCACCTTGTTCGACACGACCTGTCCGTCCTTGAACATGAACAGGGCCGGGATGCCGCGCACACCCATCTGGGCAGGGGAATTCGGGTTCTCGTCCACGTTGACTTTGACGATCTTGACCTGACCCGCCATCTCGGTGGCAATTTCTTCAAGGGCCGGACCGATCTGCTTGCAGGGGCCGCACCACTCTGCCCAGAAATCCACGACCACCGGAATGTCCGATTGGCGCACTTCGGCGTCAAACGTATCGTCGGTGACTGCAACCGTCGCCATTGTCTTTCTCCTTCGGGGAACCAGGGTTGGACTGACAAGCTAGGCACGCTCCCGGCGAGGGTCAAGGTGTTGCGGCACGCTGCAAGGCATCCCTCACGATCTCGTGCGGGAGATCCATGAGAAGGGGCGGGCGGGTCCACAGAATGGCTGTCTGAACCGGCCGGTCAGGATAGATTTGCATCAGAATCTCTGCATAGGCGCCCATCTGTCTCAACAGGCCTTCCGGCACGTCCTCGGGCCGTCCCGGCACCGTGGCATTGGTTTTGAAATCGACCGCCAGAATGCGGCCATCGTTCACCAGCAGCCGGTCGACAACGCCCCTGAAGGGTGCCGCAAAGCCCTCGATAGTCCCTGTGACGGGAACCTCGGCCAGGCTCGATGCACCCAGGATGTCCTGGAAGGTCGGCTTTTCCAAAAGAGCGGTGACTTCATTGAGCAAGGCCTCCAGTTCCGGCCCGGGGATTTCCGGCAGCAGGTGGCGTGAAAGCGTCAGCGCGTCGGCCGGGTCCGTTCCCGGAAGGTGCTCAAGAAGGGTGTGAATGGCGCTGCCACGTTTCAGGGCCGCTTCTTCGTCAAGGCCCGCCTCTCCCGGCAGAGCTTTCGATCCGCCAAGATCCGACGGGCTGAGATAGCGCTGCCTTTCTTCCGGTGGCGGTGCCGGATGGTCAATCCAGACTGGTGGGACCACCGGAACAAAAGGACCGTCTGGCGCGTCAGCCAGCGCACCCCCATCCCAATCGCCCGATTGCCACCGAAGACCTTCGCCTGTTGGCGTCGTCAAGGTCCCCGCACCAAGCGTTTGCGCCCCGCCCTGCATAATCGAATGCCAGCAATCGTCGCTTGCCTTGCCGGCACCGCATACGATCAACCAACGTTCCGCCCGCGTCATGGCCACGTAAAGCAGTCGCATTCGTTCTTCTTCGCGGATCTGCCGCGCCCGATCCCGGGCGTGGGCGATGGTCTCAGGGTCGTCGGCATTGGGCACCGACCAGAGCACAGATCCGTCGCCCACCAGAAGCGCCGGATCGCCGCCCGCACGGCGCTGTTGGGTGTCGGGCAGGATGACGACCGGCGCCTCGCGCCCCTTGGCACCATGCACTGTCATGATCCGTATCTCATCGCTTTGTTCATCGATCGTCCGGGAAACGGTGATCTCCTCGGTGCCGATCCATCCCAGAAATCCGGTCAGGCTGGGGACATCGGCGGCCTCATATTCCAATGCCAGGTTGAGAAGCGCGTTTATCCCCTCTTCCGCCTCTGGTCCCAGTCGCGCCAACAGCCGGTTTCGTCCCCCGTGGCGCAGAAGAATGCGCTCTAGCAGATCATAGGGCCGCAGAAAGTCCGTTTGGCGGCGCATGTCGTCCAGAACCGCCAGCGTCGTGTCATCTTCTTGGGCGACCGCCCGCAATCGGTTCCAGAGGAATTGGTGCTGTTCACGCGGCTGGGCCAGGCGGAAAAGATCATCTTCGCTCCAGCCAAAAAGCGGTGACCGCAGGCTTGCCGCAAGGGACAGATCGTCTTCGGGCGTTGCCAGAAACGACAGAAGCGCAATCAGATCCTTGACCGCCAGCTCTTGGCCCACGGCCAGCTTGTCCGCCCCGGCTATGGGCAAGCCTTCGGACTTCAGGCGCCGGATCAGCTCGCGGAACAGAACGCCGGACCGGCGCTGAACAAGAATCAGAAAATCGCCGTACCGCAATCTGCGGCGGGCCCCGGACTCAGTCGGGATTGTCGCTCCGCCGGTGACGAGATCCTTGATCTGGCGCGCCAGATCCGCGGCCAGCGTTACGGCCGGATGGTCCTGCCCGACCTGATCCACCGGCTGGCGGAAAGGCGGCTCTTCCGATGGCTCGGATTGATCGATCAGCGGCCAGATATCGACCCTGCCGGCCACGTCCCGGTGAAACGCCAGATGGTGGAAATGACCGCCAAGCCCATCACCTGCGTGGGGCTGCAGGGTGGCATCCACAAATTCCAGAATGGCAGGCGACGACCGGAAGCTGTGGCTGAGCTCAACCGACTGAAACGGTTGGTCGATTTGCGTCAAACGATCCCGAAAATCCACGCGCATGCGGGCAAAAGCGTCGGGCGCGGCGCCCTGAAAGGAATAGATCGACTGTTTCTGGTCCCCTACCACGAAGATAGTGCGCGGCACGGATGTGCGGGCGCCCTGACCTGTCGTGAATTCGCGCGCCAGAAGTTCAATGACCGTCCATTGGGCGGGGCTGGTGTCCTGCGCTTCGTCGACCAGAATATGGTCGATGCCGCCGTCGAGACGAAAAAGCACCCAGTCGGCCACGGCCGGGTTGGTCAAAAGCGTCGCCGTCTTCTGGATCAGGTCATCGAAATCGATCCATCCACGGGCCGCCTTTGCCTGGGCATAGAGCCGTAGAAAGGGCTCCGCGAACTGGTGAAGCGCCATGGTGTTCCTGGCGGCGGCCCATGCGGTCCGTACCCGGCGGGCGGCCGCGACCCGCGCCATGAGGTCATCGATCTGAGCCAAATGTGACCCTAACGCAGGCTGAAACGCTTTCTTCGGGACCTTACCTGTCTTAGGCGAAAATGGCTCCTTGGCGGTTTTGCCGGTCAGAAAGGCGCTCTCAAGGATCTTAAGGTCCGCGTCTGAGCTGGGTCGACCGGACAGACCGCCCAGAGTTTCGAGAACCTTCGTGTCCTGCCCGCCGGCCTCTGCAAGAACCGGCATTAGCGCGCCCAGCGCCGCCTCATCAGCGTCCGAAAAGGACAGGGTTCGGAGAGCCAGGCCTTCGTCCGCATCATTGGGCAGGCCAAATTCCTGAAAGATCTCAGGCAGACTGCGGGGTTTGGAAGCCTCTTGCCGGTAGCGCAGAAGTTCCCGAACAAGCGCGATAGGGTCGCCACCCGCAAGCGATTGAGCAAGGGTGTCGATCAGGGGTCTTGTTTGCCCTTCAGCCATGGATTGCAGGACCTCGTCCTGCAGCCGGTGGGCCGTGCGTTCGTCAATTTCCGAAAAGCCTGGCGAAATTCCCGCTTCGAGCGGAAACCGTCGCAAAAGAGCGCCGCAGAACGCATGGATTGTCTGAATTTTCAGACCGCCCGGGGTTTCGATTGCCCGTGCAAAGACCTGTCGCGCCTGACCAAGCCGGTCCGGCCCCAGCGGACCGGTTTCACCCATGTCGCGCAGCTCTGCCGCCAGTGCTTCGTCCGATTTCATCACCCAGCCGCCAAGACGGCGAAACAACCGGTTCTGCATCTCTCCGGCTGCGGCACGGGTGTAGGTCAGACACAGGATCCGTTCCGGCGGTACCCCGTGGAACAAGAGCCGCGCAACCCGGTCCGTCAGCACCCGGGTCTTTCCCGACCCCGCGTTGGCCGAAACCCAACTGGACCGGTCCGGCGCGGCGGCAGTTATCTGGCGGCCGGTTGCGTCATCCATGCTAGCGCCCGACCTCTTGGCGGGTTGGGGCGCTGGATGCTGACCATTCGCCGAAACGCGACAAGTGATCGTAGTCGCCCGCATCATCTTGCTTCTGCATCAGGGCGCGCGCGGTATAGCCCGCATCGCCCTGTAGGTAGGCGGAAACAAGGGCGGTCAGATCCTCTAGAACCTCGGCCAGATCGGTCTTTGACACCTCGCCGGCGCGCATAATCTGTGCCGTTCCAAGGCCGATGAACGCGGCGGATGCCACGGGGGCTGCCGTCAGCGGCTGACCCTGAGCGTCAAGAAAACCGCCCGCTTCCGCCATCAGCGCCATCAGCGCCAATTGTTTGTCGAAGATGCGCTGTTCCTTGGCGGTTGGCACATGGCCGGTCTTGTAGTCGTAGACCGCAAGCTGGCCGCCCGGCAGGCGGTCGATCCGGTCGGCAATGCCTCGGATTATCAGGCCCGCTGGCTGGATGGTTAGGCTGCCCCGCGCCTCAAGCGCCAGGGGCGTGCCCGCGTGTCCCAGCTTGTGCGCAACCTGGATGATCCAGTCCGCAGAAGCGGCGATGCGCGCCTGCCAAAGGCGTTGTGCCAGGGGCCAGGGGACGTCGGCGCCCAGCACCTGATCGGCAACCGCCAAGAGGCGCGTGCGCATCATTGCGCCAGCGTCTCCGCCCGTCTGCCTGACAAATGTCTCCATTACGCGGTGCAGCACCGTCCCCCGCAGCGCATAGGTCGCATCGGGGTTCAACGGACCCAGCGGACGCAAACGAAGAACTTCGGACGCGTAGATCGCATAGGGATCCCGTTTCAGGGTCTTGATGGCCGTGGCGCGCAGGCGGCGGGGCTGCGCGTCGGTCGGTGGAACCGGTGACGGGCGCGGTTCCGGTGCGACGCGCGGTATGCGCGCCTCATCACCTCGTGCGATATCGATCCAGTGTCGGCCCCGGCTTTGCATGCTTTTCAGAGCTTCGGGGCCCGCATCCCCGAGCCCGCCAAGCAGGTTGGTCAGGCGATTGATCCAGCGTGACGGCACCGTTTCGGCATCGGCCGATCGTACCGACCGGCACAAGAGCACTTCTGGCGTGCCGATCGCCTGTTGAAAATCATGCGCGGCGAGACCGACCAGCCGTTCCGGTGCCGGCAGACCAAGGGCACGGCGCATGCCGCGGCTCAGCCAGGGATCTGGCGCGGGCATCTCGGGCCAGACGCCTTCGTTTAGACCAGCCAGAATTGTAACCTCGGCCGCGTTAAGGCGCGCCTCAAGCGTGCCCCAGATCATGATGGTGGGGTGAACTCCAACGGCTGCGCGAACGTTTTCGCCCGCCAACACCGCACCAACCAGCGCAGTGTAGTCGGCCGGTGCCATGGCGCTGGCCTCGGGCGCATAACTCTGCAGCGCCGACATGCTGGCAAGGGCCAGCGCGCCGGCATCCTCAAGCCATAGCTCTCCCGACCCGCTGCCCACCGTGCCCCGCGCGAGCCGATCGGCAAGATCCAGATGAACACGCACAAGATCATCCATCGGACCAGAACGAATTCGCGCGAGCCGGTGGAGCAGATCCGAAAGCCATGGGGCCCAGACGGACCTGTCCTCCTTAGCCGACCAGTGGTCGAGCGCCTCCTCTGTGGCAAAGGGAAGACCGCGATCCCTAAGGAAAAGCTCCAGATCCCGGGTATGGCGCAGGTGATCGCCGCGCCCCGCGTCGGAATGTGTGATCGGGTGTTTGAGCAGCGCAAGCAGCGCGTCGAGCGTGGGCGCCCGGCCCATGACAGCAGAGATCTGGCGCAAAAACCGGCCCGGCGCACTGAGGTGAAGCGGCCGCCCGGCGCTGACGTCTGGCCGGATGCCCCAACGGTCAAGAGCGGCCGTTACACGCCGTACCAGAACACGGTCGGGCGTAATCAGCGCGGCCGTCTGTCCGTCTTCAGCTGCCTGACGCAATCGAACGGCGATGGCGGCGGCCTCAAGGCGTTCATCATCGGCCTCAAGCAGGCTTAAACCAGCTGTGGCTTCCTCTAGCTCCGGATAAAGCGCGGCGCCGTCACGCAGCCATTCGTCGGTCACGGGCGCGGGTCTGAGCGCCAGGGACACCAGCCGATTTCGTGCCGCCGATGGCGGCGCCACGGCAGACCAGGGCGCGACGTCATTCGCCGTAAGGCCAAGACGATCCAGCAGAACCGCAAAGCGAAACTGCGGGTGGTCATCCGGTGCGGCGCTTTTGGGCAGCGACTTCCAGATCCGTTCTGGCATCGTGGCATCAAAGCCAGGCAGAACCAAAGCCCCCTGGGGCAATCCCGCGACGGCCGTCATCAGCTTTAACGTCGGTCCCCGACTGCCTGTCGATCCGGCCACGATGACCGGATGATCGGGCGGATGGGCGTCCCATGCGGCGACCATGCGATCAACCGCAAGGCGTTGACGGGCCTCTTTGTCCGGCGCGTCGGCGAATGTGCTGGCGATCTGCAGAAACTGCAGGCTGCGCTGCCAGTGGCCCGATACATCCGCGATGTCCAGGTCAGCCAGTAGTTTCGGATCTACCCCTTCTCCCGCCATTTCGCCCAGCAGCGCCGCAAGACTGTCAGACAGCGAAAACAGCGCTGTACGGGGCGCCAGATCGGGCTCTTTCTCGATCAGTTTGCCCACAAGGCGGGTCAGTTCGAGCCTGCGCTGCAGGTCCGGCACCGCCGGAGGAAGATCGTGGGCAACAAGGTCGGCGCCAATATCCGTGACAAGCTGGATGCGCGGCAGGAATCCCGGACCTTTGGCTATGAAAGCCGTCTCGACCGCGCTGCGCATACGGGCGGTATTGACGAATATCTGAACGCGGGCCATCGCCTCGGGCGGCTGACCGAAGCGGGCCCTGAGGCCGGCAACGAGTTCTTGCGCAAAATCGACGCCGCAGGGCAGGGAAAAGATGCGCGGCCCGGTCACCTGGTGTGTCCCGTCATCATGCCTTCGGCCAAGTTAAGCCCGCCCGGATGCCCGACATCGCACCATTGACCGGGCCAGACCAAACCGTAAAGGCGCCCGGTGTCCGCGATCTGGTCCCACGCCCAGTTCAGCGAAAACACCCGCCCAGGCGGGTTCGCAATGGCTGATGTCTTCAGGATTTGCGCGCCGGTGTAGACGAAATCACCTTTGCGGTGCAGGCGGCCGTCGGCGTCCAGATGAAAATCCCCCGGCGTGGTTCGGCCGACCGCCTGTGATGGCGGAACCACCAGCAGCAAGGCGTCCATAAGCGACGGCTGCCAGGCATTCCTCAGGGCCGACAGGGGGTTTGGCCCTTGCCAGACAGAATCGCTGTTGATCGCGAAAACCGGGGCGCCGGGTTCGGGGGACAAAAGACCCAGCGCCTGGACCAGCCCGCCGCCGGTGTCGAGGATCTCTGGCGCCTCCAGAGACAACGCGATGTCCGTTCCTTGAAGATGTGCGGCAATCTGGTCCGCCTTGTAGTGCGCATTGACTGCCGCGCGGCTGATCCCGGCCCCACGCACCTGGTCAAGCGCATGATCCAAAAGCGGCTTTCCCGCCACCGGAATAAGGGGTTTCGGTCTATCCTTGGTCAGCGGCCCCATCCGCGTGCCAAAGCCCGCGGCAAAGACCATGGCGGCAGAGGGCAAGGCGCTCATGGCCGCTCCAGCCGCTTCAGATACGCGCTGTCGGGGTCCGGCAGGTGCACCTCAACCCAAGTGCGCAAATCGGTCAGATTTGATGCGGAGAGCGCGCGCTGCAGATGGGCCCAGACGCGGGGCACCATGGTCAGATAGTCCGACTTGCCCTGGGTGCGCGCCAAGCGGGCGAAAATGCCCAGAATGCGCAGGTGGCGCTGGGCGCCGACCGCGGCCATCGCCTGCCGAAATGCTGGCGCGTCCTGACCGGATGCCGCGAGATACCGATCGATGCACCTACGCCGCAGATCATCCGCCACATCGCGCCGCGCGTCTTCCAGAAGCGACAGAAGATCATAGGCCGGGTGCCCGGCCAGCGCGTCCTGAAAGTCAAGTAGACCGACGCGGCCCACGCCCGAACGCTCTGGCAACCAGACCAGGTTCTCGGCGTGAAAATCGCGCAAGACCATAACCGGCGTATCCGCTGCGGCATCCGCAAAAGCGACTTCCAGAAGCCGGCGGTCATCCTCGCCGAAGACACTGTCACCGGAAAACTCGGGATCGCGGAACCATTCCAGTGTCTCAAGCGCCTGTTCCGCCATGAAGCGCGCGGTCATGGGCTTTAGCCACGCGGCAGGCTCGGCAAGGTGCAGCTCGACCAGAAAGTCGACAGCAGCGAAGTAAAGCGGTTCTTCGTCTTCGGGCGTATTGGTGATCTGGCGTGCGAAAAGCGCGTCGCCCAAGTCTTCCAAAAGCAACAGCCCGGCGTCTCTGTCATGGGACAAAATGGCGGGTGCGCTAAAGCCAGCATCGGTCAGATATTTCGCCACGCGCACAAACCGCGCGGTGTCTTCCCCTGTCTCGGGCGGCGCATCCATCAGAACCGCGATCCGCCCCCCGTCACTGACGCGGAAATAGCGCCGTCGGGACGCATCTCCGGCCAAGGGCGTCATCTTTACCGCAGTCCATCCCGCGTCCGCCAAGAAGCGCTGAATATGCGTCATGCGCTTATCCATCGGCACGCCCTAGGATGGGCAGAAAGCGCTCCGGCGCTTCAGGCCGGATACTGCTGAAGGCAAGCTGGCGGGCCGTATCCGCCGGACCCGGATCGAAGGTGAGCCTCAAGGCGGTGTCCGGCCATTCGAGCACGGCCCGTTCCGGCCATTCGATGAGGCAAAGCGCCGTCTCGAAAGCGGCTGTTAAACCCAGTTCATGAACCTCGCTGGCATCGCTGAGGCGATAAAGATCGGCATGCCAGATATCCAGTCCGCCAACTTCATAGACCTGAACGAGCGTGTAGCTGGGCGACGGGACGTCCTCGAACATGCCGACGGCGCGCATGCGGGTTTGGATAAGCGCCCGCGCGAAATGGCTTTTTCCGGCGCCAACCGGGCCTGACAGCAATAGCAGATCACCCCGCGTTAAAAGCGGCGCAAATTGCCCGGCCAATTCCTCTGTCTCGGCAGGGCTTGTCAGGGTCAAAGGGGGCCAGCGCGTCATGCGTGGTTTGTGGCCTGTCGCCACCCCCGCTTCAAGACGCTAGCCGGTGCTCTCGCCCGCTTCTGACAGATTCAACCGCCGTTTGCGCGTGGGTTCCGGATCTTCCCGGGAAAATCCAATCAGGGTGGCACCTCCACTGATGGGTACGAAACGGCATCTCAAACGCCCGCCCGCCTTCAGTTTGACCTCGGCCGTCCAGGCCGCACGGGTTTCGTCGGACGAAATAAAATCCCGCGCGTCCCCCCAAACCGGCGTGGGTTCCGATAGGTCGAGCCATCTGCGCATGGCATCGGTTATCCCGATATTGCCCAGCGTGGTCGAAGGGTCCACGCCCCAGATATCGGCGTAGGCCGCATTCGACATGGTCAGAATGCCGCTGGGCGAGAACACCGCGAGCGCCTCTTCCTGGGCATCGAGCACGGCCTGTCCGAGTTCCAGATCGGCCCGAAAGCGTCGTGTTAGAGACACTTCTGCGGTGATATCTTCGAAAAGAAAGGCGATTGCGCCCTCTGGATGCGGTCTGCCGCTTACGCGGTAGGTCTGGCCCGACGGCAGTGACCAGTCTTCTTCATAGGTTCCGTTGACGGCCTCGGCTTCCAGCTCAAGAATTTTCTGGCGCCAGGATTTGTAGTCCTTCGGTTCAGGCATCACCCGCCGTTCCCGCAGTTCGTCCAGAAAGGCGTTGAGCGTCGGTCGGCGGCTGAGAAAGGCAACCGGAAGCCGGGAAAGATCCGTGAGCGATGGGTTGAAGAGCACCAGCTGGCGCGAGCGGTCGAATATGGCGAGCCCGATGGGAAGATGGGCAAAGGTCTTGGCCAGCGTCTGAATGAATTCGCGCAGGGCGCCCTCGGCCCGCACGGCGGCATCCGCCGCAATGGCAAAATGCAGCGTTTCGGTGCCCATGGGATGGCTCGCGGTGTCGAACCACAGGGTTTCTTCCGTTCCATCGTCTTCAGCGATCAGCGAGATCCGGCGTTCGCCTTGGTCGTCTTCGGGCGTGATCATCTGAAGCCTGTTGAACAGACGCGGAAGGGGCCATTTCTGGGTCGCCTCGGCACCTTGCACCCGCTCGGCCGTGACCAAATACGCACGATTTGCCCAGATCACCTGACCTGCTTCGTCTGTCTTCCAGTGCAGATAGGGCGCCTTATCGGTAGTGGCCTCTAGAAGGGCCGCCTCTGCCTCAAGATCATAAAAGCGCTGGGCATCAACACGCACAGCTGTCTCGGGCTGATCGGCGTCGAGCAACGTCAAATGCAGCAGCCCGTTGCGCCATTCGGCCAGCAAACGGGCCCTTTCCCGCGCCTTTTCGTCAGACCATTCGTCCAGCGCTTCGCCGCGCGGCAGGGAATCCAGCCGCGTCTCAATACCCGGGAACTGCGGGGATAAATGCGATATAAGTCTTTGCCAGGGCGATCCGCGCCCGCCCGCATGTTTCAGCGTCTTGCGCGCCCGGTCAGTCGCATCCACAAGAAGCGTGCCGTCAAAGATAAACACCGCCGCTTCGGTTTCGGTCGGATCGAACGCCGCGGGCTGTGAGATCGTCTGACGTTCCGAGAAATGCGCGGCTGCAATCAATGCTGCCGTCGCCACACAGAAGCTTACCAGGATAAGGCCGATAACGGCCGTTGTGTCAAAATCCATTGCCGCCTTGCCGATCAAAGACGGACAAGACTTCGGCAATCTTAGTTAACCGCGGGTTAATGAAGGACGAATTGCTTTGTGACGTGACACTCAGGCTTCGAGCGGGACGTTTTGACCCAGACCCTGTTCGGTTTCTTTGACCGGTCGGGCCAGCCGTTCGATCGGCCAGATGACCTCGACGACCGCGCCCTTGCGCTCGGGATGCTCGCCCGGTTCCAGAAAAGGGTCTGCGCCGTTGACAAAGGTCAATTCCGCGCCGCTGCGTTCCAGCAGCGTTTTCGCGATGAACAGCCCCAGGCCCATGCCTTCGTATTCGGGCCGCATACCGGATGACACATCGCCGCGCCGACGGCGCACAAAGGGATCGCCGATCCGACCGAGGACATGGCTTGGAAATCCAGCACCGTCGTCGGCAATACGCACGAGGATATCATCCTCACTCCATTTCGCGGTGATCCAGACGCTTTCGTCAGCAAAATCGACTGCGTTCTGGATAAGGTTGCGCAGCCCGTGAATGACCTCGGGCTTTCGGTAGACGATTGGTTCCTTCAGCTCGATTGTCTCGGCGGGCCGCCGTTCGAACACCAATGCCTTGCCGCGATTGGCATGGGGCTCGGCCGCTTCTTCGATCACCGTCAGCAACGGCGCCGAACGCACCTGCATATCGTCCTTTCCGGCCCGCCCCATGGACCTAAGGATATCGCGGCATCGATCGGCCTGGTCGCTGATCAGGCGCGCGTCTTCGCGCAGGTGATCTTCGGAAAGATCCTCAGAAAGCTCAGAGCTGACCAATTTGATCGTGGCCAGCGGTGTTCCTAATTCATGGGCGGCCGCAGCCACCACGCCGCCAAGATCGGTCAGCTTCTGTTCCCGTGCCAGAGCCATCTGAGTGGCCAGAAGCGCGTCCGACATGGTGTGCATCTCTTCCGATACGCGCTGGGTGTAGACGGCCTGAAAGGCGACACCGATGACGATCGCCAGCCAGAAGCCGAACACAAACAGCGTTGGCACGCGCAGCACGATGTCATCTGCCGACCGCAGCGGCAGGTGAACGACCGCCACAACGGTAATCAACACAATTGTGATGACGCCAAGAGTTAGAATTGATCGCAGGTGCAGCGCGGTCGCGGCAATGGTCACCGGGGCGAGGATAAGAATGGCAAACGGATTGTGCAGGCCGCCGGTCAGGTACAAAAGGATCCCAAGCTGCCCGACATCGAACAGAAGGAACATCAACACTTCGCTTTCTGTTAAGCGCTTGTTCTCAGGATAGAAAAATATAGCGAGAATGTTGGCGAGCACCGCCGTGCCGATGATCAGATAGCAAAGACCCACGTTGAATTGCAGGCCGAACGCCCGGCTGGCGACACTGACCGCGACCAGTTGACCGACGATTGCGATCCAACGCAGCACGGTCAGCGTCCGCAGGCGGACCCATTCGCTCCGTCCGGAGCGCAGGAAAAGCTGATGTGTGGCCGGTGTCACGTCATTTCACCGCGTTGTACTTTGTACGGGGATTGTTAGATGAACAGCAGGCGGCGTCAATTACGGGGCTTACGATGGTCAAACGACGGGATTTTGCACTTGGGGCTGGCGCCGTTGTGGCGGCAAGCCTGGGCGGAACATACTGGCTGACAACCCGCGCGCCCGCAGACATTTTTGCAGCCTGTCAAACCGGCGCTGTGGGCGGCGATATCGGCGGGCCTTTCACCCTGGTCAACGAAAACGGCGAGCTTGTCACCGACACTGACGTTATTACCCGGCCGTCCCTACTGTATTTCGGCTATACCTACTGCCCGGACGTCTGCCCCATGGATGTGGCCCGGAACGCGGTGGCGTCCGATGTTCTGAGCGACATGGGCCATGACGTCACGCCGGTGTTCATTTCCATCGACCCGGAACGCGATACGCCGGACATCGTGGGGGCCTTTGCGGCCAACATGCATGACCGGATGATCGGGCTGACCGGCTCGCCCGAACAGGTGGCCGAAGCCAGCCGCGCCTACAAGACCTATTACCGGGCCCAGAAGGCCGACGGCGACGAATTCTACCTCGTCGATCATTCAACATTTACCTATCTGGTGCTGCCGAAAATCGGCTTTGTGGATTTCTTTCGCCGTGAAATGTCGCCCGAGGAAATGGCCGAACGCACGGCCTGTCTTGTTACTGCGGCCGCCCGGGTTTGACCCGGTTGCGTCTGCGACCTATCTCGTCGGCCAAGTAACTGATTAAGAGGCACGAACAATGGTTGAGCGAGCGATGGGGGCGATGGGAGAGGACTCGACGCTTCTCCTCGTGGACGATGACGAGCCATTTGTGCGTCGTCTCGCGCGCGCCATGGAAAAGCGTGGCTTCTTGCCCGAGACCGCCGAGACCGTGGTGGCCGGCAAGGCCATCGCCACCGCAAGGCCGCCGGCTTATGCGGTTGTCGATCTACGGCTGGAAGACGGCAACGGGCTCGACGTGGTTGAAGTGCTGCGCGAAAAACGTCCCGATTGCCGGGTTGTCGTTCTGACCGGCTACGGTGCTATTGCGACGGCCGTCGCGGCGGTAAAGGCGGGCGCAACCGATTATCTTTCGAAACCCGCGGACGCCAATGACATCACGGCGGCGCTTTTGGCGACAGGGGACGAATTGCCCCCGCCGCCAGAAAACCCGATGTCGGCAGATCGCGTGCGCTGGGAACACATTCAAAGGGTTTATGAGCTTTGCGACCGCAATGTCTCTGAAACCGCGCGACGTCTGAATATGCACCGCCGCACGCTGCAGCGTATCCTCGCCAAACGCAGCCCGCGCTAAAGCTCAAAACGCTTGTAGGTTTTCCCGGTAACGGTGCCGTCGCTTAGGGTGACGGTTGGGTCGGATTTCCAATCCTGAAAGCCCATCGCCGAATAATAGGCCAGGCCGCTGACATTGTCGGACCGTATCGAGGCATTTATCCAGCCGTAACCAAGGCCTTTCGCCGCATTTTGGGTTGCGATGAAAAGCCCGCGGCCGATGCCAAGGCCGGTCGCGCCCATACGTACGAAACTGGCGATGTCCACCGCCTCTGGCGGCAGAACGGGGTTCGGCTCGATCCACTGAAACCCCATGATCTGCCCGTTCCGGGCGGCAACGTGCCAGGCACTGCGGCCTTGGGAACGCGCCATCCATTGCCGCAGTTCATCCGGCGAAACCACATCTTCGATCGCCGTGGTCCCGCCCGCCAGAATGATCTGGTTAAGCAGGTCTGCCATGCCTTCGGCGTCATCTGAAAGTGCGCTCCGAAAGATCAACTGCAATCGTCCAGAAGCGCCTTGTGGCGGGCCAGGTAGGCGTCGCGCACCGCGATGGGCGGTCGGATGACGATTTCAAGCCCCGCGACCAATTCCGTTTCCGGGCGGCCGAAGTAGCGCGTGGCCTCGGCCTCTGAAAAGCCGGCGAGCTTTGTCGCTTCGAGCCAGGCGGAGAGTTTGTCTGCCCTTTTGATCAGCCGTTTGATGGGCTTCGGAACCTCGGCGGGCAGGCCGAACCGAAGGTGAATCGCCGCCGCCAGTTTCGTGTCCAACACACCGTATTGCGCGCCGATGGCGGACTTTACAGGAGAAATCATGTCGCCGATGACATACTCGGGCGCGTCGTGCAGAAGCGCAGCAAGCCGCCACCGTGCCGCCGCCTCGGGATCGAAGCGGCCAAAAATTTCCTCCACCAGAAGGGAATGCTCGGCCACCGAATAGGGAAAGTCGCCAGCCGTCTGGCCGTTCCAGCGCGCCACAAAGGCGAGGCCGTGCGCGATATCCTCAATCTCGATGTCCACCGGTGTCGGATCGAGCAGATCCAGGCGCCGCCCCGAGAGCATCCTTTGCCAGGCTCTAGATTGGCGTGATCGCGCCATGTTTCACTTCCATTGCAAAAAGTGTGCGCAAGTGCACAAAAAATAGCCGCAATTCACTGTACACTGTCACACCACGTCACAATGTTGCGTCTGTTAAGGCCGATGAAGCAGGCAGCCGCTACATTGACATCATACAAAGACGACTTTGGGAGGTTCAACAGGCACTCTTCTTGCGGCGGTACCGTCGCGGAAAGGATAACCATGAGACTCATAGGGTATACAGCCGCGGCAATCGCTTTTACCGCCGCGGCAGCATCCGCTCAGTCCTATTGCGCAGAACGATCGGAAGTCACAAAACGTCTTACCGCAAAATGGGGCGAGGCATTTACGGGCGGCGGGCTTCAAAACCAGGCCAGCGTCTATGAAATCTGGACCAATGACAGCAAAGGCACATGGACAATCCTGCGTACCAGTTCTGACGGAACGAGCTGTGTGATGGCCAGCGGCACCAATTGGCGCGATGGATTACCGTCGGAAAAACTGATGGGCATCCCCGGATAGCTTTCCCGCGCCATTAATTTAAACGCCACGGAACTTGCGGCCCCAGAGGCCGTTGCCCCGTTGACGGGCCGGTGATAGACGACCGGCTGGACACGCGCAGATTCAGGAGCAGAACCGTGGCAAAGGACTTTATTGTCAAAGACATTTCTTTGGCCGCTTTCGGTCGCAAGGAACTCGACATTGCAGAAACTGAAATGCCGGGCCTCATGGCGCTGCGGGAAGAGTTTGGCGAAACCAAACCCCTGACCGGTGCCCGGATCGCCGGATCGCTTCACATGACCGTGCAGACCGCGGTTCTGATTGAAACGCTGACGGCGCTGGGCGCAGATGTACGTTGGGCGTCCTGCAATATCTTTTCGACCCAGGACCACGCCGCCGCCGCGATCGCCGAAACCGGAACGCCGGTTTTTGCCATCAAGGGTGAGACACTGCCGGAATACTGGGATTATGCCGACCGGATTTTCCATTTCGACGAAGGCACCGCCAACATGATCCTAGATGATGGGGGCGATGCGACGCTTTACATTCTGATGGGTGCCCGGGTCGAAGCCGGAGAAGACGACCTGATCGCTGTTCCGCAGTCGGAAGAGGAAGAAGCTCTTTTCGCGCAGATCCGCAAGCGGTTGGCAGAAAGCCCCGGCTGGTTCACCAAGCAGCGGGACGCTATAAAAGGGGTGAGTGAAGAGACGACCACGGGCGTCCACCGCCTGTACGAACTGGTCAAGAAAGGCCTGTTGCCCTTCCCGGCCATCAACGTCAACGACAGCGTCACCAAGTCCAAATTCGACAACAAATACGGCTGCAAGGAATCGCTGGTCGACGGCATCCGTCGGGCGACCGACACGATGATGGCCGGCAAGGTCGCCGTTGTCTGCGGCTACGGCGATGTGGGCAAGGGCTCTGCCGCCTCGCTCTCGGGCGCCGGTGCACGGGTCATCGTGACCGAAGTCGATCCGATTTGCGCGCTTCAGGCGGCGATGGATGGATTTCAGGTCACCACGCTGGAAGACGTCATCGGCATGGCGGATATTTTCATCACCACGACCGGAAATCGGGACGTCATACGCATCGAGCACATGCGTGCAATGAAGGACATGGCCATCGTTGGCAACATCGGCCACTTCGACAATGAAATTCAGGTCGCGAACCTGAAGAACCACAAGTGGACCAACATCAAGGAACAGGTCGATATGATCGAGATGCCGAACGGCAACCGGATCATACTTTTGAGCGAAGGGCGCCTGTTGAACCTGGGCAATGCAACCGGCCACCCATCCTTCGTGATGTCGGCATCCTTTACCAACCAGGTGTTGGCGCAGATCGAGCTTTGGACGAAGGGCGACGATTACGACAACGATGTCTATATCCTGCCCAAGCACCTGGATGAAAAGGTCGCGCGCCTGCATCTGCAGCGCATCGGCGTGAAGCTGACGGAACTGCGCAGCGACCAGGCGGATTACATCGGTGTCGCCCCTGAAGGGCCGTTCAAGCCGTCACACTACCGGTACTGACTAATGCGTGTGGTCATCTACGGTGTCGGCGCAATCGGCGGCATCGTAGGGGCTGCACTGGCTCGGTCGGGCCAGGATGTAATCGGAATTGCTCGGGGTGCGCAGCTGGACGCCCTCCAGACGAAAGGCCTGACTTTACGCGCTCCGGGAGGCACCTTTACGGTGCCTTTCGCCTGCGTGGGTTCGCCTGCCGAAGTGGAATTCCGCGCCGGCGACATCGTCTGTCTGGCGATGAAGTCGCAGCACACCGAGGCCGCGCTTGAAGAGCTGTCGCGCGTTGCGCCTTCCGACACAGATGTGTTCTGTCTGCAAAACGGGATAGCGAACGAACGCCGCGCCCTGCGCCGCTTTGCCAATACCCACGGTGTGACCGTCATGATGCCGGGTCTGTATCTGCAGCCGGGCGAAGTGACATGTTTTGTGGCGCCCTGCTTCGGGATTTTCGATATCGGTCTCTATACAGGCGGTTCGAACCATGCGGATCGGGCTTTTGCCGAGGTCCTGAACCAATCCAACATCGCAGCATACCTGTCGGACGATGTTATGGTGTCAAAGCGCGGCAAACTTCTGATTAATCTAGGCAATATCATCGAAGCCGCCCTGGGTCGCGGTGCGGACGCCGGCGATCTGCGCGAAAGGGTGCGTGCCGAAGGCGTGGCGGTTCTAACGGCCGCCGATCTGGACTGGCAGGACGTCGGTGCAGGCGATGCGCGGCGTCAGAAACTGATGAAACCCGGCCCGGTTGACGGTGTGCCACGTGGCGGCGGATCGACCAGTCAAAGCCTGATACGCGGCGCTGACACGCTTGAGACACCCTACCTCAACGGTGAGATCGCGCTTTTGGCCCGGCTGCACGGTGTTCCCGCCCCTTTGAACGCGGCGCTGACGCGGCTTGCGTCGGAGCTGTTGCGTCAAGGGGTCGGGACCGGCAGCCTGACGCTGGCACAGCTAGAGGACTGGCTGACAGCGCACCAAACGCCTTAGACAAGCCGGGTCCTCTGCGGCGTCGGTTCGATCCAAATCACGCGAAGGGACTAGGCGGATGTGGTGGAGTTCCCGTCAGAGACAAAGCACGACGGATGCATCGGCGG
Organism: Pseudomonadota bacterium; assembly: GCA_039026235.1. Lineage (GTDB taxonomy): Bacteria > Pseudomonadota > Alphaproteobacteria > Rhodobacterales > Rhodobacteraceae > JBCCMQ01. The sequence continues at coordinate 101,359 of JBCCMQ010000008.1, read as the reverse complement.
TGCGCCACTGAGGGCCATTCGCAAACGGATTAATTTGTGGCACGTTGTGAGTACGCGCCAACTAGGAGTCCGATGATGCGACGTTTGACTTGTCTCTGCGCTCTTCTGGCCATTCCAGGTGCAGCGTTCGCACAGGATGCTTCTGAACTGGCCCAGCAGCTTTCCAATCCGGTGGCAGATCTCGTCAGCGTGCCGCTGCAACTGAACTTTGACCAGAATTTCGGCGAAGATGATGACGGCGACCGGACCCTCCTGAACATTCAGCCGGTCATACCGTTTCGGCTGAACGACGATTGGAACCTCATTTCGCGCACGATCCTGCCCCTGGTGGTGACTGACGACATTCCCCTGGGCACCTCGAATGAAGGGATCGGCGACATCGTGCAAAGCGCCTTCTTTTCGCCGGCCGCATCGCGTGGTGGCACCACCTGGGGCATCGGCCCCGTCTTCCTACTGCCCACCGCGACCGAAGATGCGCTGGGCGCCGGGAAATGGGGCGTCGGACCGACAGCCGTCGTGCTGCAGCAGACCGGACCATGGACCTATGGCGGGCTGGCCAATCACATTTGGTCATTCGCAGGCGACGACGACCGCGATGACGTCAATTCAACCTTCCTTCAGCCGTTTCTGGCCTACACCACGCCGACGGCTGTGACCTACACGATCAACTCGGAATCCACCTATGACTGGGAGGCCAGCGAATGGTCCATCCCGATCAATGCGGTCATCTCCAAAGTCTTCACGGTGGGAACCCAGACGCTTAGCTTGGCGGGTGGTGTCCGGTATTGGGCGGAAAGCCCTCCGGGCGGCCCGGAAGGATTTGGTGCGCGTGTGGTCCTTACCTTGATCTACCCCAAATAGCGCGGCGGCCCGCCCGGTTGGGGCTACGGGCCTGATCTGGTCTTAGAGAACCGGCGTTTCGAAATCCCTCTGACAGACCTGCGGGAAACCCGCGATCGCAATGGCAGGCTTGTGCGCTCGATTGAGGCGCTGATGACAACGGTGGTGACGATCAGCGCCCGGACGGCCCAACAGACTGCGCACAGCCGTTGAGGCGGAACAACCTGTCAGATTTCACTTTAACCATCGTGCCTGAGAAAACAGGGTGGCGCGTCACTGGCGTTCCGATCGGCCGTGGGGCAAGGACATTGAGGGACGGAAGGCCGCTTACATGGAATTGCAGCGCTTCCGTGTGGGCCGAAAGGCGCGGATCACAGGGGCCGTTGCCCTGATCTGCTCGACCATCGGCAACACGTTCTCACCATGGGCCAGCGCCCGCGCCTTGTTTACCGCTGCGCCCTTGCGTGCCGCCTGACGCTGTTCAGAAGCCCGCTCAGGGATAGACCAGCCCAGTTTGACCCCGCGTGCCTTCGCCGCTGCCAGCGCGGCCTTGGTGCGCTCTGAGATTGCGCGGCCCTCTTGGTCCGCGACTGCGGCGATGATGTGCAGCACAAAGCGGTTTGCCTCAGGCATATCCGCCGCCGTGACCTCGACCCCGCTTTCCGGAAGGTTCACGATGAAAGCCACTTTGCGGGCGAGACGATCCAGCGTGGCAATAAGCAACACTGCCTCTGCCCGCGCCAACTCCGGGCGATCCGCCCGCTTGCCACTTTCCACTACCACAAACGCTGCCGCTACCTCGCTCCGGCCCAGGACGACCGTGTCGGAGTTTCCTAAAATTGACCGGGCATTCTCTTTGCGCCTTTCGGTCGGCCTGTGGTAGTTGTTTCATGTGGATCAGGACGGTCCGGACTAAATTTGGAACACGGGTGCCGACGAGGGGTACTTGGGGTGACAAAGGGTTCCGGGACGCCGGAACCCTTTTTTCTTAGCAGCTTGAGAATGCAAACGGCAACGCGGTGCCGCGTTTTGACTTGCCGCCAAACGTCAGGGTGCCTTGTCCAGTCCCCCTATGGCGCAAACCAGCTTCCATTCGTCCGCCGTGACCGGCTGCACCGACAGCCGCGAGTTCTTCACAAGAACCATCTCGGCAAGCTTTGGCTCGCCCTTGATCATGCCCAACGTCACCGGAACAGGCATAGGACTGACCGCAGCAATATCGACGCATTCCCACCTGTCGTCATCGGTGGTGCTGTCGGGATGGATTTCCGCCGACACACGGACGATCCCAACCACAGCTTTCTCGGTTTGGGAGTGATAGAAGAAACCGAGATCACCGAGCTTCATCTGGCGCATGAAATTGCGCGCCTGGTAGTTGCGCACGCCGTCCCATTCCTCACCGACGTCGCCCTTGGCCATCTGGTGATCCCAGCTCCAGACGGAGGGTTCGGATTTAAACAACCAATATGCCAATTGCACGGTCCTTTCTCGATCAGGCCTTGGGCCCCTTTTTTCCAGACCCCAACATTGGCGCTTGCGCAGTGTCAAGCGGCCATCTTGGACGTGCGGCAAGCGACATGTCATCGGTTTGTCCGCCTGCCAGTTGTTCGAGCCCGGCCCAGGCGATCATGGCCCCATTGTCCGTGCAAAGTGCGATTGGCGGCGCGTGAAACGCAAGGCCTGTAACCGAGGCGATTCCGGACAAGGCAGCGCGGATTGACAGGTTGGCGGCGACGCCGCCCACCACCGAAAACGCCGTGACCCCGGGCGCCGCTGCGATGGCGCGCCGTGTTTTTTCGGCCAGAACATCGGCAACAGCCGCCTGGAACCCGGCGGACAGATCGGCCTGATCCTGCGGCCAGAGACCGTCTTGTTCATCGATCAGCCGATCGCGGCTGCGCAAGACCGCCGTTTTCAAGCCAGAGAAGGACATGTCGCAACCCGGTCGATCGAGAAGCGGGCGGGGCAGTTGAAAACGCGACCGGTCGCCAGATTTGGCAGCGGCTTCGACGGCAGGTCCGGTCGCATCTTTCAAACCAAGGAGTTTGGCCACCTTGTCGAATGCCTCACCCGGCGCATCATCAATGGTGCCACCCAGGCGCCGGAAGCTGTCGAAGTCGTTGACGCGAAGAAACTGGCAATGCCCGCCCGACACCAAAAGAACCAGATAGGGGTAGCTAAGGCGGTCGGTCAGGCGCGGTGTCAGGGCGTGCCCGGCCAGGTGGTTGACCCCGATCAATGGCAGGCCGGTGGCAGAGGCCAACCCCTTGGCCGTCATGACGCCCGAGACAATCCCACCGATCAAGCCCGGCCCGGCCGTGACGGCAATTCCATCCAGATCGACAAGTTCCAAATCCGCCGCGGTCAGTGCCTCGGCGACGGCGATGTCGAGCTTTTCTGCATGGGCGCGGGCAGCAATTTCGGGGACGACACCGCCGAAAGCCCGATGCAGTTCTTCCTGACCTGCGACAATCGACGACAGGATCTCGGGCCGCCCGTCGCCATGCCGGCGCACAACGGCGGCGGCCGTGTCGTCGCAGCTGCTTTCGATGCCCAGAATGGTCAGTTCAGCGTCGCCTGGCATGCAACCGCCCCGTTGCAGAGAAAACGCCCGGCAGCTAACACCAATGCGCTATGCAGACAATCCCGCAGCCCCGGTGCGTGCCTTGCCCGTTCCGATTTTAATCACACGCCCCCGGCCCATGGCGGATGAGTTCGCGGAAAGCTGCCATGCTGCTTTTGGGGACCGGGTGCATTGTCTGGTGGCGCCGCTTTTGCGTGTAACGCCGTTGCGGCCCGGAACCTTGCCGCCCCACAGAGGCGGGATCATCTTCACATCCCGCTCTGCCGTAGCTGTGGTCAGAGAGTTTTATCCAGAGCTGACGGGAACCGCATTTTGCGTGGGCGCGCGCACGGCGGCGGATGCCGAGAAAGCGGGTTTCAGCGCCATCAGCGCCGATGCGGACGCCGACGGCCTGATACGCTTGATCGCAAAGGCACGCCCGACCGGCCCGCTTCTTCATCTCCATGGCCGGCATACCCGCGGCGATATCGCCGCAACGCTGTCCGCCCAAGGCGTCGCCACGGCGTCACGGGAAATCTACCACCAGCGACCGTTGGGCTTGTCCGGTGCGGCGCGTGAATTGCTCGGATCGGGGCGTCCGTGTCTGGTGCCGCTTTTCTCTCCGAGAACAGCCGGATTGTTTCAGACGGCGGTGGGCCCCAACCCCCCGGCCGCGCTGCGCGTCCTGGCACTCAGCGCCGCCGTTGCAGAAGCCTATGGCCAAACCATTGAGATTGCCGCCCGACCAAACGCCGAGGCGATGCTCGAATTAATGGCTGAGACGCTCAGCGAAACGGACTCTTCTTGAGGCGCCACCGCACGCGGGCTATGGTTCTCTCTGGGTAGACGTGGCCCTCTTTTGGCGCGTCACCAGAAGGGGATAGGCGCGTGGCGAGAAAATCTTCTAAAGCATCCAAGCCTTCGACAAGCGCGAAGGACCCCGAAGAAGAACAGGAAAAAGAGATAGTTACCGAATCCGACAGCGCCGATACATCGGATAAGGGCGCCGGGGACGCGCAGGCTGAAGTACCGGAAGAAGACGGTGAAAAGCCGGTCGAGGCCTCCGCAGAAGAGGAATCGGATCCAATCGCAGAGATCACATCCTCGACCACCGATGCGGGCGCGGGCCAAGTGCCGGATGCGGCGGATGAAGCTGAAGCCGACAGAGGCATCGAGGAAGGCGAAGATACAGGCGGCGACGAAGGTGTGGAAGACGCTGAAATCCTGAACGCGGAAGCGGCCCAACCCGAGACCACGGACGCCGAGACGGCATCACCCGAACCAGCTCCTGCGGCAATCTCTGCGGCCGAAGAAACGGCTGCGAAACCAGCGCAGGGCAGCGGCGGCATGGGCTTTTTCGGGTTCCTTTTGGGCGGCTTCGTCGCCGGTCTGATTGGATTTGCTGCCGCAAATTATGTCCTGACATCGCAACCGGAAGCGGAACCGCCGGCCGCACCCGAAATCGATACAAGCGCGCTTGAGTCGGCGATCGAGGCGCTCGACGCTAAAGTTTCCGCGCTTGAAGGGACCTCCGCGCCGGCCATGCCGGACATTGCTGGACCGCTCAGCGGTGCAGTCGGTCAGATCGAAGAGACGCTCGGTGGATCGCTGGGTGAATTGACCGCGCGGCTTGAGACACTCGACAGCCGCATGGGTGAACTGGAGCAGGCCACGCCCGAAGTGATCGTGGATGAGAACGCCCTTGGCGCACTGCGCGATCAGCTTTCCGCGGAACTCGCACGGTCAGCAGATCTGGAAAGCCAGATCGAAGCGCTGGAAGCTGAAGTTGCGCGGCTACAGGGACTAGACCGGAACACCTCGGCCGAACGGGCCGCCGCTGCCCAGACCCAGATTGCCGCCGCCCTTCTAACCGGAGAACCGTTTTCCGATGCTCTGGACGATTGGTCGGACGCGACGGGTCTCGACGCACCGCAAGAGCTGGCAGCAATCTCTGACACCGGAGTGGTCAGTCTCGCCGCGCTGGAATCCGGCTATGCGGCAGGTGCTCGTGCGGCCCTTGCGGCGGCGGTACGTGCCGATCCGGGCGAGGGTGCGGTGGAACGCGCGGCGTCCTTTCTGAAGGCCCAATTGTCGGTGCGATCCGTCGCACCGCGCGAAGGCGACAGCCCGGATGCCGTGCTGTCGCGTGCCGAGGCCGCGATGAAGTCCGGAGATCTGGCCGGAGCGTTGGAAGAACTCAACGCCCTGTCCGAGGATGGGCGCGCCGCCATGGCGCCCTGGATCGACGATGCGACCGCGCGCGAGGCCGCGACCAGGGCTCTGCCCAGTCTAAGCGGCGCAGAGACAAATTGAGGGTAGCCGAATGTTGTGGTCGCTGATCAAAATTCTCCTGTTCGTCACCCTGACGGCGGCCTTTGCCTATGGCGCAGGTCTGCTTCTTGAAGCCGACGGTGAAATCCGCCTGATCGCCGCTGGGGTCGAGATTACCTTCGGACCGTTGCAGGCGGCCTTGCTTGCAGTCGCCGCACTGGTCCTCGTCTGGTTGGCGTTGCGCCTTCTCGGGCTACTTTTCGCCACGCTCGCCGTCATAAACGGGGATGAAACGGCCATCTCGCGGTATTGGAACCGCAACCGCGAACGCCGCGGATTTGAGGCCCTGGCAGATGGCATGATGGCACTGGCGTCCGGCGAAGGGCGTCTGGCCATGGCCAAGGCGGCCAAAGCTGAGAAAAACCTCGCTCGACCGGAATTGACCAACCTGCTTTCCGCCCAGGCCGCTGAGATGGCCGGCGACACCAAGAAAGCCCAGGAGGCCTATAAGAGACTGCTGACCGACGACCGCACCCGCTTTGTCGGCATTCGCGGCATCATGAAGCAAAAGCTTGTCGAGTGCGACGAGGATACCGCCCTGAAATTGGCGGAAAGGGCCTTTGCCCTTAAACCTCGACACACCGAGACCAGCGACACTCTTCTCAAACTGCAAGGGACGCACGGCGACTGGGCGGCGGCGCGGAAAACGCTGGGCGCTAAATTGAAACATGGCGAGTTGCCGCGCGATATTCACCGCCGCCGTGACGCGGTTCTGGCGCTGTCCGAGGCCTCAGAGCTCTTGGCCGAAGGCAGCCCGGTCGAAGCCCGCGAAAGGGCCATCGAAGCCAACCGCCTGTCGCCCGATTTGGTTCCCGCTGCGGCGCTGGCGGCGCGGTCCTATATCGATCAGGATCGTCCGAAACTTGCCGCGCGCATCCTGAAAAAGGCGTGGGACGCCAATCCACATCCGGATATCGCCGCCGCCTTCGCCGAGGTCGAGCCGAAGGAATCACCTTCGGCGCGGGTCAGGCGCTTTGCCACCTTTACCCGGATGCAGGCCACGCATCCGGAAACGCGCATGGTGATGGCCGAATTGAACATCGCAGCCGAGGATTTTCCCGCCGCGCGCAAAGCACTGGGGGACCTGGCCGAAACCCAGCCCACCACGCGGTCGCTCGCGATCATGGCCGCGATCGAGCGGGGCGCCGGCGCCCCGGATGCGGTCGTGCGCGGCTGGCTGGCGCGGGCGGTCACCGCGCCACGTGGCTACCAATGGGTCTGCGACAACTGCCTGGCGGTCCAAGAGGTCTGGAAGCCGTTCTGCGACCACTGCGGCAGCTTCGATACCCTGACGTGGCGCATTCCGCCGAACCAGGAATCTGTGGTGGCCGGGGCAAATGACATGCTGCCCCTTCTGGTGGGCCAGGATGAGCCCGCCGAAGATGCCCCAGAGGAGCCGGACGTGCCAGACGCCGAACCGGTCGAAATCGAAGAGGCGCCGGTGGACACCCAGAGATCCGACACCACCGTGAACGGGGTGGATGTGAAACAGGACGAACCTTCGTCCGAGGCCGCAAGACCCGCCGCCCACTGACCGCCGCTAAAGCTCTCAGCCGACGGATCGCGGTTGACCTTGGGGCCCAAATCGGTAGAAGCGGCGCGCAATACTTCGTCAGGCCGCCGGTCGGCCCGAAGGCCGCTGTAGCTCAGCTGGTAGAGCACGTCATTCGTAATGATGGGGTCGGGGGTTCGAGTCCCTTCAGCGGCACCAATCTTCTCAAGCACTTACACAAAACTTGGGTTCCTGCTGAGCCTGCGGGGTGTTGTGCTGGGTGTTTTTTTGGAAAGAAACGCCAGACGCTTAGATTGCGAGCGCGATTAATGCCTTGGAACAAATAAAGAACGACGCGGACTCGACTCATGCGCGAATCTGCGATATTTTGTGGCTGTCGGGGAGGTAAACGCAAACTGTAGTGGAGGCTGCCATGCTTCTTAATGTATTCGACGTTGACCACGGTGCTTGCGCACTGATCTCGACAAGCAATGGACGACAAGTTCTAATCGACTGCGGCCACCATGCCCATAACCGTTGGTACCCCGGAACCGCTCTTTCCGCTATGGGGATAAGTGTGGTGGATAAGCTGTATGTCACGAACTTCGACGAAGACCATGTTTCCGGATTTGGTAACCTAATGCGAAACGTGGATGTGGATGTCTTAGCCACCAACGCAACTGTCGGTCCTCGTGAACTAGCATCCATGAAATCAGAGCACGGTATGGGTCATGGCATAGCACTTTTGCACAACGCTATGCTGAACACATTTACTGGCGGCCCACCGCTTGGCGTACAAGCATACGATTTCGGCGATACTTCCTTCACCGTGTATTGGAACCAATTCAGCCCAAGGTTTGGCTTTACAGACACCAACAATCTAAGCCTGGCCATCTTTGTGAAGTGTGGGCCGCATAAGGTCCTGTTCCCCGGCGACCTAGAACGGCCGGGTTGGAAAGCCCTAATGCGGGACCCGTCGTTCATAGCTGAATTGTTCGATGTAAATCTCTTCGTTGCTTCCCATCACGGTAGGGCAAACGGCTACTGTGAAGAACTAATGGCTCTCTGCCCAAACATCCAAGCTGTCATCATTTCTGATGAGGGAAAAGTCTTTCAAACCCAAGAGACGACCGATCTGTACCGACGTCATTCCAAAGGCTTTCAGTACAATGGACAGCAGCGTAAGGTTCTCACGACGCGAAGCGATGGCACAATGCGTTTCCACTTGAACCAAATGGGAGGCGGCTCGGTGCTGCTGAACATCGCTGCGTGAACGTTTCGTTTGAGTTCTACGAATACGCGGGGATCATCGTCCCCGGCTCGGTTTTGGCCTTCGGGGCAATGTGGTTGCTTCCGGAACTTCAAGCATACCTCGGCCCCGACGGCTTCACGTTCGGTGAACTGGGTCTGTTTGTGGTAATATCGTATGCTCTGGGGCAGCTTGTACAGGGTGTTGGGAACACCGTCGAAACACTACTTTGGTGGCCCTTTGGTGGATTGCCGAGCAAGCGGGTATTGGATGGCGAGTCTTTGACGAGTGAGCAGCATGCGCGTTTCGTTGGAATTCTGCGTGAGGACGGCGTCATAGGCGAAACAGTATCAAGGACAGAAGCGCGTGCTGCGATGCGCGAGGTCTATGCGCGGGTCGCGGCGTCGGGACATTCCAACCGGATCGACAAATTCAACGGGATTTATGGGATGATGCGAGGCTTGTCGGCCTCGTTAATCATTTTGACCGTCGTATGCGCGGTCTCAACAAGTGACTGGATCGCGGTTTCACTCTTGGCCTTCGCCACCTTCATATCGCTGCGTCGAACGCACAGGTTCGGTTGGCACTATGGGCGTGAACTAGCCGTTGTCTTTTTGGCTACGCGGGCGCCATAGGAAGTTGATGAGTGCCATTAAACTGGTAAGCCTTAACCGGTTGAGGCTTCTACCCAAACAGGGTGAGATTGAAGACAACCTTTAAGCGAAGCCATCCTGTCATGTCGGTAGCGTCCTGATGGCGTTCAGGGCGTCCGTGGCTTGTTTCTGGTCTTCCAGCCGGTAGCGTTCGACACGGGCCTTCTTTTCGACCAGCGACTTCTTCGCCAGTCCCATGGCCTTTTCGGCTTTCTTGCCCCCTTCGAAGGCTTTCCAGCTTTCCGGTTTGATGAACTTTCGGGCGGTTTCTCGGAAGTCGCCAATGTCCGTTTCCGCGATGCCCATCAGGTAGGTCGGGGATGTCAGGATCGTGTGGATCGCCACCAGATCGCCTTCAGTCGCCGCCTTGGACATGAACGCCTTCCGTTGGGGTTTGGTCAGGGTCAGCATGTGTTCCCGGACCTGTGCCTTCAGGTTCTTGTCGCCTTCGGTCCAATTGCAGACCAGCGCCGCATCCATTTCGGCCAACATGGCCAGCATGTGATCGTTGTGGCGCTTGATCCGCGCGTCCAAGTTGGTGATTTCTTTGTCGATGGCCGGTCCCATGGCCCGCGCCAGTTCGTCATAGCGACCGGGAATGGATGACACGCGCCCATCAACCATGGCCAACCGACCGATGTCAGCGTTCGCACCTTGGCGAAGCTGGTTTTCGGAACTGATCACAGCGTCTTCAGCGTCAGCACAGGTGTCCATCACCTTCTGGGCACTTTCCAGCGTGGACAGGATGTCCCGCAACATGGCTTCAGCGCGCGGTCCAGCGGCCTGAATGCTTTCAGCCATCGGCACGAAGATTTGACCCTGTGCGCCCAATGGGTAGCGGGACGCTGGGGGCAAGGCCGCAACCCGTTTTTTCCGCGCGGCGGTGTCGATGGGGGCCTTCGGCGGCGGGGCTGTCATCTGTTCAGGTTCAGTTGCGGTTTGTTCAAGTTCAGTTGTCATTTGCTTTCCTTTCAAGGTTGGGGTGACGATCAGTAATCGCCGCGAATTCGACCGCGCCTGACACGGCGTTGGGTCAGAAAAGTGCAGAGGTATGAAAGAGCATCGACCGCGTGATCTGCGTCCCACTTCGGATCAAGGTCCGATGGGTCGTTTGGGTTCGCAGGGGCGTCGGGCAAGGTCGCCAGCAGGTAGGAACAAGACGGGTGGATATAGAGGCCGGGACCGTCGCCGGTCGTGGCATTATCCAGAAGCTGGGTGATCAAGGCCCACCCGCCCTTCCGATCCTTCGACGGGACGTGGCAAGGCACACCTGCCTGCGCCATTAGGGTTGTCACCGTGTCGTTCGCAAGGCCACGGGCGTTGTCCTGCACAAACGGCGGCACGGCCTTCAAGCCTTGCTGATTGATGGCAAGGTCTTTGATCAATTCGGCCCAACCTTGCGGCGCGATGCCTGTCCCGGTGGACAGGTCTTCCATGTCACGGTCGGCCAAGGTGTGGCATTCGCCCAAGATGAAGATGGACCCGGCGCGATAGTGACGGTCGGCAATGATCAGGTCGCTGCGCAGTTTCAGGCCAATGAAGCCCGCACAGGCGCTTCTGGTGCCCCAGTCCCCAGACCCCCCAAGGATGGGGCGATATTGCATCAGATCGGCGGCGATCAGATCAGCGGGAAGAAGGTGGACGTTGGGGTCATACTGATTGCCGAAGAAGGACGACAGGTTGTTTCCATACTCCCCGTAAATCCATGCGCGTTCTTTGGGCTGGTTCCCGGCACAAGACCGCTTGAGGCGGGCGACATATGCCTTGTGATCAATGTGCGGGTTGTCGAACAGCGTGGACTGGATGTTGATGTATGTCAGCCCACTGTCGTCCGTCCACGGCTGGAACCAACCATGCGAAAGGAACGTCTTGCGGATGCGCCCATGAGAGGCACCGAAGGGGTTGGACAAGATCAGAACCGGCAGACGCATTCCTTCCGGGCCGCGCATGTTCGACATGATCTGCCACATCAAATCCCAACCTGCCTTGGAATAGTTCCCGGCTTCATCGAAAAGAGCGGCGGTGTAGGTCTTGCCCTGAATTGAGGCGTATTGCTTGGTGTCGCTGAAGGGCCGGATTTCAACACTAGCGATGCCTTCAGGAAATTTGATGCTGATCGTGCCAGCGTTCTGGTTTCGGGACACGTTCCCTTGCCCAAAGGCAAGGCAGAGCATCAGAAAGAGTTCGTTGCCAAGCTGGATGCAACCAGCATGGCTTTCGCGCCCCACAAACACACGCGCCGTCGCACCCTGTTCCAAGACGATGCGCAGCAAGGACAAGATCGCGCCTGTCGTTTTTCCCGAACCGCGTGATCCGCCATGATGCACGATGTCCACTTGCTGCAACCACTGGTCAGCAAGGAACGACTTCGGATTGTGTTCCATCGCCGCTGGGGCGGACATCACGACAGGTTCGGCGGACGTGGAAAGGGTGTTGGTCATCTGTCAGAGGTTCCTATCGTGCGCGGGTAGCGGTGCCGTCAGCACTATTACCGCTGGTGAAGACGGGTCGGCCCACACGGACAGCGCCGAATAGCTGCGCGCCCGTCACGGCGTTGCGATAACCGATGATCGGTCGCCATTCTTGATGCCCAAGGTCGCCCGGTGTCTCGACGAACGGAAAGCCGGTTTCGGGGTCGATCTGGGTAGCAACGGAATACTGCGCCGGATCGTTTAGATCAGCGGGCGGCGTGGGATCGTATAAGTCCCACTGGGCGGGGTTGTAGGTCATCGGTCGTCCTTCCTTGCCTTTTGTGCGAGCGCCTTGGCCCGATGGGCCTTCTTTTGCGCACGGATGAACGCAAGCTTCTGTTTGCGGATGATGTGTTCGATCCAACCCAGACGAACCATCGCACCAAGCTGAACCGCGACTTCGATCTGTTCTGGCGACCGCGCGGCCTCCAACAAGGTTCGGACTACCCATTCCTTGGCGTCGATCAGGTCCATATCCCAAGGGTGGGTTGGGGGGCGGTCATTCATCGGATCACCTTCTTTCGCTTAGTAGGCCTGTCGTCCGTGGACGCATCCGGTGCTGCATCATCTGGCGACACGGTGCGCATGCTGTCTGTCAGCGCCCGTAGGTCAGCGGACGACAACGCCGGTGGGATCGTGATATTGATCGACGGCTGGTTGGCCGTTGCTGGCGCGTCTGGTGACGGACCAACTTCCCGCTTTCCGGCTAGCGCCTTCAGCGCAAAGATGATGGATGTGCGATCTCCGTCGCGGGCGTGTTGCATGAGCAAGGACACCAGTTCGGTTTCCATCAGCCCAGTGCCTTCGTCATACGCCGCACGGGTAGCTTCACAACGATCAAGGACATCACGGAAGGTCCGACTGGACATCCCCAAGCGACCCGCGATCACTGCCTGTGCGACACCATTCGACCGATCCTTGCGGACCAAATCACGGCCAGCATCGGTGACCATCCATGGCTCACCGGGCTGATCTTGGTCGCGATACGCGAGTTGGATAAGATGCGTTTCATACATGGGCAGAAACTACTGGTTCTGCCGTTTGGAATTCCCGGTAGTATTAATTGTGCTGGGTGAAAAAACTCCCTCAAAACACCCAAGCAGCGCCCCGGAAGAACGAAAATAACTTCAAAACAGCCACTTACGTTTCCAAAACCTATCATTGAGCATTAAGTGGCCTCGGAATGGTTCAATAGTGCCGTTTTTAGATCGGTGAGGCAGTGGGGATCGCTGCTTTCGTGCGCTCATGCATATTTCGTCCTTGTTGCCCTGTGTGCGTGCATCCAAGCACAAAAAACCTCCGACCCCTGTCCTAAAGCCCAACCCCTGTCCCGACCACTGTCCGGCTATTATCTATTATTTTCAGATTCTTATCTCCTTATGAGCAGGGGATACATAGGATACAGGGGTGTATAGAAGCCGGAAGCTTGGGCTTCAGAGACACCACAAAAACTCAGGAGTTTCGGTTCCCACCTGATGTGCTGATATGCGGACCCCCCCGATCCCCCTGTCCATGGGCAGAAATAACTACTAACATATTGTTTTAATATGATAAAAATGGACAAAGGTTCCCTGTCCAAATCAAGAAACCCCTGTTCACCGCAGTCCGTATTGGGACTTATCGCCCAAAAGCGGCCAACTGGACCGAAATCAAACCGCTGCTTCCTTCTGTTCGCCGGGTCGTGCTGTTTCGTGATGAGCGCCGTCCCAGTCGGTGATTGTGCCCCAGTCGATATGGCCGAACTTGGCTTCAAACAGCCCACGCATTTCTTTCAGGGTGGGGAACAACCAATAGGAAGGCTTCCCGGTCCCTGTGTCGCGGTGGTTCGTACATCCCCATTCCTTCAGGAAAGACGCAAAGACCTGATTGTCTTGATCGCGCAAGCCGGGGACGGCCTTCCGCATGGTGTCATAAAGTCCGGGGACCATACCGCCGACCAGACGCCCATTGCTATCCCGTGCTGGTTGGGCGTTGGACATCACGGTTTTCCGCAAACTGTGCGCTTGTTTGACTGCTGAAGTCCCGGCAAGTTCACCAGACTGAAGGATTTCAAACAGCCAGCGTTCGGTCGGCTTCAGCCCATGTAGTTTCTGCGCTTGAAGAGCGTCCGTGTTCGGGATGTTCTGGCGAGGGTGCCAGCCAGTCAGGTCCACGCGCTGAAGGTCGTACAACATGGCTTCATAACCGCCGTGGTTCATTTCCTGATACAGGGCTTTGTAGTAGTTCTGGTCCTTCTTTTCGTTGATTTCGAAGACCGCGTATCGCCGTTCGTCTGCGGTCGCACGGATCACCATGTCATCGTTGCCCGCGATGATGATGTGAAGCATGTTCGGGCCGGGGATCGGGTCATATCCCTTCATTTCAATGGTCAAGGTGTCTTCGGTGATGTTCCGCTTCAGGGCGGCTTCGCTGTGGCGATCATCCGGGGCCACGGCTTCATCAGCGAACAGGATGACCTTCCCACGAAGGTGGGCGTTAAACTTGCCGGTCAGGTGCGATGATGAACTGACCTGAAGTCCAGCATTCCCAAACAGCTTGCACATCGCGCGCCCAATGACACCCTTTCCTGTGCCCTTGCTTCCCCGAAACGTCAGCGCAACTTCGGCCTGTTTTTCTGGGAACTGGACTGCGAAGGCCAGCCACCTGATGATGTAGTCATAGTGTTCTTTGTTGCCCTTGGCCGCTTGGTGAAGGATGTGATCTTGCATGCGCTTCCAGCTTCCTTGGGCAGCATCAACCCCAAATCCGTTCCACAGGTTCAGGTATTCATTGCCACCGATCTGGATAACCTGTTCGTCAACATGGGGCGCGAATTTCAGGGATTGGTAGGTTCGGCGTTCTGGGTGTTCCAGCCACCAGTGACCCAAGCCCACCGGGACTTCCTTTGGGCCATCACGGGTCATCTTCAGAACCATGACCTTCTGGTTCACATAGGCTTGCTGGATGTCCCCGAACGTCTGAAGGGTGGGCTGTTGGAACTTCACTTCCTCGCCGTCTTCAAGGGTCGCGGGGTCCACCAAATCGGACAAGCCCCAACTGAAGACACGGGTCTTCCCGCCTTCGGACTTAACGACACAATAGCGGTCGTTCATGTATTCCAGCCAGCTTCCGTTCGTTTCTTCGCGTTCCTGATCCTTCAATTCGTCGTCGTGATCGACCCGGTGGATCGCGCGCTTCACTTGTCGGATCGTGGTCCCGATGGGGTTCGGGATGACCACACCATCCGCGTTGTGATACATGCTTTCGCTGATCTTCAGGTCAGGGTTGGACATGATGCCCACGATGCCACCGCTATCCAGACCGATCCGTTGAAGGTGACAAGCGGCGTCGAACCACCAAGCGGAACGGCTGTCGTCCTTTTCCTTCGGTTTGATCCCCCGACCTTCGCCCAGCATCGCCATGAAGGTGGCCGGGTCGCGCTGGATGTCTTTGGGCTTGCCTTCGTTCCATGCCTTCAACAGCCCTTCGACTTCAGCGGCGTCCGGGTGCCGGACTTCACTGATGTCGATCTTGGACATGTCTTCCGACATGGCGAAGGACTTCTTACCCTTCTGGAATTCAGACAGGTCATAGCGCAGATCAAAGTCACACTTGATCAGTCGCGCCATTTCGTCCGTCCGGCCTTTCTTTCGCTTGGCCGGATGGGGTCGGTTCATCGTTCCCGGAAGTCGAAGCAAGCGGTCAATGTTGTGGGTGTTGTCGGCCCCAAACAGCCATTCCAGCTTCACGTTGTATAAGGCGGCGTCTTCAGCCACACCGATGTCACCGTTGATCCTGATCGGTTCCCTTAGAAGCCAGATCGCTTGAAAGCCACCACCTGAAAAGATGATGATCGACGGTTCCGGGGCACCCTTGGGCAGATTGTAGGTCAACAGCCCATGAATGCGCTCTTGTTCCATCTTGGTCCATTCCACAGGGTCTTTGACCTTGTGGTGGGCCGGTAACGGGTCAGGGTCTATGTCCACATGGAACGCGATGACATCTTTCGTCGTGGCCCGGCTTTGCTTGGCCTGTGACGAAATGTTGTCCATGGCCGGGTTCAACTGGAAATACAGGTTCCCTTCAGAATGAACCTGAACAAATCCACCAGCTCTGATTTGCCCATCGCCGTGGAACAGGTTGAAGTTCCGGGCCACAGGCTTCTTTGCACCCGGCGGAAACGCCACAATCCCGGATCGGTTGTATCCTTCGTGCAGGCGCGAAACGAACGCGACTGGGGACACTTTCAAATTATCTTTCAAGTGCAATCCTCCGATTAGGAGGACCGGGCGCGTTTTGCCTCAGTATCTGGCGGGCCACGCCGGTCCCATTACAATTTGTCGTCACACAACGTTGGTTGATCGGGGATCGTCTTTCCCGCTGCGATCATCTTTGCGTCAAGCCAGTTTTGGACTTCGCTTTCAACAAAGCGGATGCACTTTGCGCTAAGCTTCACCGGTTTGGGAAATAGGTTACGTTCCCACATGCCACGCAGTGAATGGGGGTTGATTGAAGTCCGCTTCAGGACTTCTTCTTTTGTTATCAGATGGTACGACATTGGTCAGGTTCCTTGTGCTGTTGTCTGCACAAACCTACGCCTGTCAGCCGCTCATAATCGCGGTAGTATTAATTCACTTTTCGGATCGTATTTGCTTCCTCAATTCAGCAACTTCAGCTTCCCACCGGACCGGGTCACGCATTAAGTATTCTTCGCATCCAACCAAACCGCGTTCGGCTATCAAATCCTCTAGGAAGGTCTGAACTGTACGCATTTCCTTGAGCCGCTGAACTTCTCTTGGGGTAAGTTGATACGGTAGCCCTTTAGGGTGCAGAACTGCGTGAAAGTCGCCGTCGCGGTTCTTGGAGCGATCTGTTTTTCCGCCAATGGAAACGTTTGGGTAGAATTCCTTAGTGATAAGGAAAGCTAATTTTCCAAGTTGGTTGAGTGCGTCGAACTGATCTTCTTCTGCCACTTTTGTTCCGCCATCATGGACACGTTTTCCGCCTTCGACCCACCAGTTCGCCTTTTTGACAGCCACTCGATCTTCGATCCGCTCATGAGTGCTGGACATCATGTATTCGATGATTGGAAAGAAGTGCCGCAAGAACATACGAACAGGTTTCTCCTTTGGCCCGCGTTTGCCCGGCTGAGGGGAAAATAGCGGTAGATCATCTTCGCGGTACTTACCGTATTCCGTGTAGTCGTAGGGTGTACGTTCAGACCCTGAAGTCAGCTTTTTGGCGTCGCTCTGAACTTGATCGAACAATATCCCGGCAAAGCGCATAAGCGCCTCCACTTCTTCGACAGTCACTGGCGAGCCAACCTTTTCGGCTATTGCTTTACTGCTCATCAATCAAACCCTCCAAGTGCTGGGCATAACGATTGAGAGCATCACGCCGTTCTTCGGTGTAGTGATAGCGATTGTAGACCGCGGCGACGCCTTGCAGCTTGTGACCTATAACCCTTTCAGAAACGATTTCATCCACACCGAGCCCAGCCAAGTTTGTGCGCAATGTCCGGCGCAGATCATGCGGGGTGAAGTGTTCCATGTCGTTGCCGCAAGCGGAGCGAAGCATCTTTGGAAAGTGCCTTCCACCGGGTGATACTGGCTTTTCACCGCCTGTCGTCGAAAAGATGTATGGCCCACCACGATCGCGCATCGACTGAAGAATGTCCCACGCCTTATCAGAGAAAGGTGCCAACAAAGTTTCACCATTCTTGGCACGATTTTCAGGGACGACTATTCCACGGCGGGTTTCATCAACCTCGTCCCACCGGGCCTGCGACACTTCATTTTTTCGAAGACCAGTCAGCATTAGTAACTGAGCAAGTTGGCCATAAGGGGGTGTCATGCTCTGTGTCGCTGCCCAAACGATCTTAAGTTCTTCATCAGACAAGATCCTTGAGCGTGGTTCATATGCAATGTCATCACGATCAAGGCTCAGCATTATGTTGACATCGACCCGGCCACGCTGGTGGGCGAACTTCCACAGCTTATGAAGGTATGCTGAAATGCTTCGCGCAGTCGGTGCTTGCCCGTCCCGAACATACTGATCCAAATGCTCATTGATTTCAGCAAGGGTAATGTCTTGCATCGGTCGTCGCCCAAACCTTGGGTTGATATGCAGCCGAAAGTAACGGCGCATCTGTTCTATCGACTTTACCATCGACAGATCGCACATCTCCTCTGCAACCTTTTCGACCGTCCCGTCGATCCGCCTCAGCGCCGCACTGCGGGCACTTTCTTTTGGGTCGGTACCACTATTGGCGATTTTCATGATGTCACGAGCCTTTTCACGCGCATCAGCTAAGCCCAATAAATCGTAGGAACCCAGTGTAATTCGCCGTTGATCGCCGCGTATTGGGTCGCCTTTCGCGTTTAGCTTCTCGCCCACCACACGGTACAGCAACGACCATGTTTTTGTGCCGTTGTGATTGACACGAAGGGTAAGCCCACGGTTGTCCGCGTCTGTGTAATCGACCCGGCCAGTCTTCGGGACAGGCAGGCTTTCGATCTTCTTCATCGTCATGGAAATCTTGGGCAAGTTGCTATCCTTGGGTGTTGTTTGGGTGTTTTTTCTACCGCGCTTGTGTGCGATTGATAGCTACTAGACACGTGCAATATTTCAATAAAAACAGCCACTTCAATCAGGAAACACAGTGTTTCACTACGCACTGCGACCGTCTACAACTCTAGAAATTTAATTCGTAATGATGGGGTCGGGGGTTCGAGTCCCTTCAGCGGCACCAGTTCCTGCAACTTAACTGCCTGACCACGCTTTGCCGTTTTCCCCTGTTTACTGTGCCCGGCCCAAAGGTCGATGTGCGATGACCCGGGCGACCGGGTTGCACACGCTCTGGCCGGGGAAGGGTCGCGTGCAAAAACCCTGGGTGCCAACTCAGCCAAGGTCTAGCTTTTCTACAAGATGCGGGATTTTGGCCTTGAGCCCGAAGAAACCCTTGGTGGCATAGGTCCAACAGGCTTCATCATAGGGGCGTCCGATCTCGGCAAGGGTAATTCCTGCACTCTTCAGGGCGGTGCGGGCCCCGTCGATGTGCTCTCGTGTCGGTCCGATGGGCGCTTGGGCGGTGAGAATTGTGTCGACACCCAGTTCCTGCGCCCAGTCCACGAGGAAAGGTCCCCAGTCTTTGGTTTCGATTTGCTGGCCGTCGCACTGAAAGTGGTCCCGCGCGCGATCAAGGCCGTCCGCCATCGCCTCAGCGGTAAATTTTTGGGCCTGTGCACCGACCTCCAATGATGAGCGGGCCGCCGTTGCGCCGAGACTACAGATACCCTTGGGCTTCCCGGGCAAAGGCAGGCTTTCTGCGTTGCAGTCCTCTTCGGTGAGGATCAGTGCGAAGGGCTTGGCACTGACTAAAGGCATTCCGGAAGGCTTAGGCTGGAGGGCGTGGTGTTCGTCTTCGACAAGGGCGGGCGCCGAACCGGCCAACCCGATGGGGGAAAATCTACCTTCGGTGTACTTTTCGATGTTCGATTTGCGGGCGAGGTAGGTTTTGCCTTTCGTGTGCAGCCCGCCCACCCAGCGCCAGGACAATGTGTTCGATGCCGGATCCCCGTCGAGCAGGTTTCGGTAGAAAAAATCAGCGCCAAGCTGCCAGGGAAGGCGAAGGGTAAATATCCAGATGCTCGCGAACCACATGCGGGTGTGGTTGTGGAGATAGCCCGTTTCAACAAGCTCTTTCGCCCAGGCATCAAAGCAGTCAATGCCTGTGGTTCCTTGGACTGCCGTTTTGTAGAGAGCATTCATTTCAGGCGAACGCTCTAGGGTCTCGATAAGTCGGTCGATCTCAGCCCGGTAGCTGAACCAGACACTTGGGCGATGTTGCAGCCATCCTTTAAAGTAGGCCCGCCAGAAGACCTCTTGAACGAACTTGTCTGCACTGGACGGCGCATGCCGATCGAGTGTGGCACGCAGCACGTCTTCTTCCAAAAGTAGCCGGTGGCGGATCCAGGGCGAGAGGCAAGAGACATTCGAGCGGTCTGCGCGACCCAAATCATAGTTGCGGCGGGCGGCATAGTCCCGACCGGCCCGGGGCAGGAAGGTTTTCAATCGGTCGACCGCCGCCGCCCTTTCGCCCGTCCATGTGACGGATGCCAGCGAACGGTCACCAAACAGGTTGAGCTGGGTCAAGCGCGGTCCCCCGACTTGGCAGAGCGCCTGCACCTTTCAGAGCAGTAGCGCACTTCATCCCAGACCTTCGCCCACTTTCTGCGCCACGAAAACGGGCGCGCGCAGGCCGCACATGTCTTGGTCGGCAGATCGGCTTTTCGCTTCGTTTTCACGGTGTGCCCGCCGGACCAAGCGCAAGACTGAGCTGATCACCGTTTGGTTTTTTCGAGGGGCTCCGGCCGCGCGTGGGAATGCCGCTTTTCCGGCTCCCGTGCTTTTGCTGAATGGCTTTTGCCTGGCTGCGAAACTCACTGCCACGTCTGACAGCCCAGATTTTTTGGCGCGCTTCTTTCGCGGCGGCCAGGTGATCAACGATTGGGAACGGATAGATCTTTCCCATGATCTCGCTGGCGTTCGCGGCCTTCCAAGGCTCTTGCAAGTGCTCGGGGTCAATGCCGTCGAGTTCTGGGACCCAGCGGCGCACAAACTGCCCGTCGGGATCCTGATCATATCCTTGCTTGACGGGATTATAGATACGGACCGTGTTAATGCCCGTCGTGCCCGATTGCATCTGAACCTGGGGCCAGTGGATACCCGGTTCATAGTCGGTAAACTGCCGCGCCAGGTGTTCGCCCGGTTTGCGCCAATCGAGCCAAAGATGATAGCTCGCCGTAGCCGTGACCATTGCCCGCATGCGAAAATTCAACCAACCCGTCGCCGCGAGCGAACGCATGCAAGCATCGACAAAGGGCAAACCGGTCTCGCCCTTTGCCCAGGCGGCCAGCCGTTCGGCATCCGGTTCAAGCGGGCGCAAACCGGCATAGGCGGGATGCAGATCCTCGCGCTCTAGCCGCGGTTCGTCTTCGAGCTTCTGGATGAAATGACAATGCCAATGAAGCCGCCCGGAAAATGACGTCAGTGAACCGCGCCAAGTGCGACTGCTTGCCTTGGGCATTTGTTTGAGCGTGCGCTGCCTTGCCCAGCTCCTTTGCGCGACCTCTCTCATCGAGAGCGACCCCCACGCCAGATACGGTGAAATACGCGAACAAGAGGTCGCACCGGCAAGCGGGCTCGACATGTCTGACCGATAGTTCCGGCCGCGTTCTAGGAGAAAAGACTCCAGACGCTCTAGCCCCGCGTCCCGCCCGCCCGCCTGACGTCCGGGGCAATAATCTTCGGCAAGGCCGAGATCACGTGAAGTTGGGATGTCATTGGCTGCAATATCAGACAGTGGCCGTAGTAGGGGCGGTTCGGTCTGGGGCTCCGCCATATATGCGTCCCAAGCCTTTGCCCAACCATCCCGGTTCTTCAGGCGACGCTGGGTTCCGTTCTGTTGGATCTCATGCCACGCGATACCCTTGTCGCGGCACCAATCGGCAACGCGCTTGTCGCGTCTGTAGGTCCAGTCATTGCCTGTCTCTTCGTGCGACCACAAAGCAGCAACACCAAATGCGCGGTTGAGTTCGTCGAATACGTCGGTCACGTCTCCACGCCGCACCACCAGTGGCTGTCCCAAGGCGCCCAGTTGGTCCCTTAGGTCGACAAGGCACTCGCGCACGAATGCCCACTGCCGTCCGGACATATCGGACTGTTTCCAGAGGTCCGGTTCGACAACGTAAATCGGAAGGACGTCGCCTTCTTTCGCGGCCCGTGCCAGTACACGATGGTCCTGAACGCGCAGGTCCCGCTTGAACCAAACGAGCTGGACGGCTGAAGTGGATGGATGTCTACGCGACTGCATGCGCATTGACCTAGTGGTGGTGACACCACTTTGTAGGCTTCAGTCGTCGCAATCGACATCTTTGCCTCGCAAGGCGCAGGCTCTTACGAAGTCGGCCGGCGAGGTTTAGCGCTTGGCTCTCCTGACCGCAGCCAAGGATGCAAACCCGGCAATCATCAGAAATGCCGCCCCGGGAAGCGGGATAGGATGCACAACCGGTGTCCAGCCGTCTCTGGTGAACTCGATCTCAAAGCCCAGTCCCAGGTCCACAGTCGTGCCCAGCATGATGTCAGCGTCAAACTCAACCAGATAATTGTTGGTGTTGGTACAGCTCTCTGATTCCCATTCCCCACCGAGATCGGGGTCTATGACCGCGCATATGTTGCTCGTCAGGTCCGGTTCGCTAAAGGCCCAGTTAGAATAAAAACTGGCGGCGCCAGTTGTCCATTGCCAGATTGGCATCCCGTCGGCATCGAACAGGCCGATCCAGATGTCGCTCGACAAGCCGAAGGCACTGACCACGTTTTCGACTTCGGCCTGATCGTTCGAAGACAGTATGTCGACAAGGTCTCCGGGGGCTGAACCAACGGACATAGACTCCGCCGCCGTCGCCGCCTCGAAGAAAGTGGCCTCGTCTCCAAACTCATAATCGACGTGCACATAAGTTCTGCCACCGAACTCACCGATTGTGAAAATGCGGTCGTCGAAACAGAAATCCCTTTCGCATAAGCTGGGCGGGATCGTTGATGCAACGGCCGTTGTCGCCAGAAAAATCGCCAGGGAAACGAGCGCTGAAAGTCTGATCATATCTATACCCTCAAGACAGAACTCATAGGATGTGCACTTCAAATATACTGTCAGACTACCGCCATTTTCGTATTTTGGCTAGTTGCGGACGGGGGCTCTTCGATCGACACGCTTTGCGACTACGTGATCGTACTTTGCGCAAACAGCCGCCCAACCCGATTTAAGCTACGGATGAGAATGCGCTGGATCAGCGGTTCAGGTCGATGGGAATGTCGACTGAGATCGGGCCGGCTTTCTCAAATATCAGTGTGACGGAAACCGTCTCGCCTTGTACGAACGGACCTGTGAGACCCATGAACATGACGTGATCTCCACCACGCTCAAGCGCGTGGCTGCCACCGGCTGGAACGGCCATACCGTCTTCGACTTCGATCATCCGCATCACGCCATTTGCGTCCTGCATGTGGGTATGCAGCTCGACCCGCGCTGCCACATCGCTTTCGGCGGCGATCAAACGGTCGTCTTCATCGCCCGCATTGGCAATCACCATGAAGGCTGCTCCGCTTTTGGCAGCCGGCGAAGACGCCCGGGCAAAAGGATCTTCGATAGTGATGTCCTGGGCAAAGGCCGCGGAACACGTTCCAAGAACCAGCGCGATTGAGGTGGCAATGCCGGAAAATTTCATGGCTTCTTCCTTTGAAGTCTCGGTCACAGGTCAGGCGCGATCCGCCAGACACTGGGTAAGGGCCGCAACATCTTCGGCCGCGTCATCACGCGCCACCAGTTCTACGACACCGTGCCCGGGCAGGATCACATAGGTATAGGTCGAATGATCGATCAGATAGTATTCATCGTCACTTTCACGAAACTCGTACACGGCGTGATAGGCGTCGGCCATTCTGGCAATGCTGTCTTGCTCTCCAGTTAGTCCGATCATTTCGGGATGGAAGAAGTCGGTAAAATCAGCCAGCACCTCGGGCGTGTCGCGCGCGGGGTCGACCGAGACAAAAACCGCCCGCGCATCGACACCGCGTTCGGCCAACAGGTAAAGCGCGTCAGCGTTGCGCATATTGTCCAGCGGGCACACGTCCGGACAAAAGGTGTAGCCGATGTAAAGAAGGGTCGGCCGATCCACGATATCGCTGTCGCGGACGGTCGCTCCGGTCTCGTCGGTCAGCGTGAAAGGGCCACCAATCTCGGCATAGTCGACCATGTTGTTGTCGCGGCAACTGGCGAAGGGATCGCGCGGCGAAGCGACATAGGACAATGCAAGGGCACCCGCGGTTCCGGCAAAGAGAACGGCGCCGGCCAAAAGTATCTTCCGGTTCATTGCGAGGTTCTCCAGAATTTCGGCGTACTTATGCGCAATTCGTCAAGCCAACGCTGCAATTGGGCGCGCCAGGTGCCGACAACAAGCGTCAGAACCAGAAGAAAGGGCGCCAGATCCGACGGGCGCCTGCGTGGCACGGTGTGGTTGTGATCGGCGTCGGGGCGGTTCAGTGCCCAAAGCTGAGCGATCTCAGCGAGACCCATGTTCATGGCGTTCGCGATGGCGTCGATCACCCTGAACATCTTGGCCGGATCATCGCTGTAGCGTGGAAAGTCCAGCGCGGCGCAGATGATCCGGGCGCGTTCGGCTAAATCGACGACGCCACCGAAAAGGTCGATGTCGTCTTCAAGCGTGTCCGGTGAAAACAGGTCATAAGACGCCGTTGCCTGTTCAAGATCCAGTGGTTGACCGGTCCAGCGCGTGTAGGAATCCACGATGTCTTCTGGACCGTATTTCGGGCTTAGGTTCGCCAGGATCGCCAGGGCCGACAAAAGGCCGAATTCGGCCTCTTGCGGCGGGGCGGTCTGACAGGTGACGGGTTCGACGTCCTGGCGCCACATCGAGAACAGGGCGGCCGAT
This sequence comes from Pseudomonadota bacterium, assembly GCA_039026235.1. Classification (GTDB taxonomy): domain Bacteria; phylum Pseudomonadota; class Alphaproteobacteria; order Rhodobacterales; family Rhodobacteraceae; genus JBCCMQ01. Next base: position 77,272 of record JBCCMQ010000008.1, on the reverse strand, counting down.
GACAGAGCGGCGCCCGTCGCAAGATAGGGCACACTGCCGGTACCGTGTTTCATGGGCAATTCGGGCATTTTGGCGTCGGATTCCGGGTCCGACAGGCAAAGCTCCAAAAGCAGATCGACCGCCCCCACGCCCAAAAGGGCGTCGGTGGCGGCGACAAAAGCCACGCCTGCACCGACTGAGGGAATGAGAACAGAGCTTCGCACCGGCGCTTCCTTTACGGTCCCCACCTTTGGGAAATTCGGATTCTTTTGGGGCGAAAATGTGACGACGCGCGCGCACGGGCCGCCGACTGTAAGGTATTGGCAAAATCCCGCCGCCAGTTGGTTCGTCGCTGGCCGCTAGGCTTTGACGGCGCCCATAAACCGGTCGCGTATGGTCACCGGATCCATCTCGATCACCGGCATCTTCGCATTGCCGCTTTCACACTTGCAGATGATGATGGTCATCTGCCCGGCATCGAGCGCTGCCTGAAGAACCGGCCCGGTATCTTCAGCCCTGCATTCGACGACATGTTCACATCCGGCCGCCTGTGCCATTCCGGCCAGAGAGGTTTTCTTGCCGGTATAGGTGGGCTGGTCGCCGGTCGAACCATAAGAACCGTTGTCGACAATCAAGAGGATGTAGTTGTCCGCCACATTGTTGGCGATGGTCGGCAACGTCCCAAGGTTCGTCAGGACCGATCCATCGCCGTCGATGGCGATCACAGGCTTGGGTTGGGCCAGCGCCAGACCCAGACCGATGGACGATGCCAGACCCATGGTGCCGAGCATGTAGAAATTGGTTGGCTGGTCGTCGATCGCATGCAGTTCCTGGCTGGGAATGCCAATGTTGCAGACCACCAGCTGGTCTCGAAGGATCGGGGCGATTTCTTTCAGAACTTCCGAGCGGATCATTGGTCGCCATAGCCTCCCCAGAAATTGGCATCGGTCAGAACGGCCACCGGTTTGCGGCACATGAATGTGTATTTCAGGATCATATCCAGCTCTTCGACATCCGATTGCCGGTGAAAGTGGTAGGTCGGGATATTTAGCTGAGCGAGAAGCGCCTTTGTATGAACTGCCATTTCGACCTGGCAGGCAATCGGCTCTCGCAATTCGCCACGGTATGAGATGATCATCGGAAGCGGCATCCGGTAGTACTGGATGAGCGTCGCCAGAGTGTTGATCGTCACACCCAACGCCGTGTTCTGCATAATGATGGCCGGGCGTTTGCCCCCCATGAAAGCGCCGGCGCATAGCCCCATGCCTTCGTCTTCTTTGTTCGACGGGATGTGGTAGATATCATCGCGCTCATCGATCTCGGCGATCACACCGGCAAGCTGTTTGCATGGCACGGTCGTCACAAAGCTGATGTCATTGGCAATCAGATCATCGGCGACCTTTTTGTCGATGTTCATGTCTTGGCGGCCCTTTTTTGATTTTCTGCGCTGTTCCGGGCTTGCATCATGTCCCCCGGCAGACGTGCACCGCGCAGGGCGCGTGGCGGACGACCCGGGCTGATGTCGATCCCAGCAGATAGTCGCTTAGCCCCGGACGGTGGGATCCCATGACGATGCAGTCTGCATCCTCTTTCGCGGCCTCGTCCACAATCGAACGATAGGTGTGGCCCCGGACGATCCTTGCGCTGACATTGCTGTAGCCCGCGGTCTTTTCGTGCAGAAGACTGTGCGCGCGCGCAAAGCCTTCTTCCAGCATGGACTTGTCGAGCACCGCCTTGGCGGCGCTTTCCGGCAGGTCATAGACATGAAGGGCAATGATCTGGCCATCGTCGCTGAGGAGTTTTTCCGCCACCGCAAGCGTCACCGGTGAAAGACCGTGATCGAGTGCCATTGGAACGACTATTTTCGTGTACATCCTATCCTCCAGCTCTCTTTTCTCTCAGGCCCAGGGCTCCAGAATGATCTTTGGGGCAGCCACGCGTTTTGACAGCAGATCGGCAAAGGCCGTGGCCCCATCGTCAAGCGGGCGCGGCTCATACCAGTCCAAGGGACCCAGGCGGCCATCAAAAATGGCCTGTGCAGTATCGCGGAAATCCTGCGCGGTGTAAGCGTAGGTTCCGATAAACGTGATCTCTTGCAGTGTCATCCGACGGATATCGATGCCGCCGTTCGCATCGCCCAGACCAACGTGGATGACAACGCCGCCGGGTTCGACAAGACGGGATGCCGTTTCCCGGGTTGCCTTGTAGCCCACGGCGTCGATCACCAACGAATAGGGGCCCGTCGGGTCGGAACAGACCTGTTGATGGCAACGTTCCTCAAGCGTGTTCCGGCGCGCGTCGTTGGGTTCGGCGATCATGATGTCCTGCCAGCCCATCGCCTGCAGGCAAAGCGCCACCGCCAGCCCGATGGCACCACCGCCCAGGATCAGAGCGTGCCGGGCTGCGCTTTCGTGCAACGCACCCTTCGCTCGGCGCACAGCGTGCCACGCGACAGCCAAGGGTTCCGCCAGGGCTGCCACACGCAGCGATGTGTCGTCGGGGATACCGACAATGTTGCGTTCGGGCATGCAAACGAACTGTGCAAATGCCCCTTCGCGGGGCGGCATCGAGATAATCTGCCTGTCCGGGCACAGGTTTTCCCGACCGCTGGCACAGGCGGCGCATGCGCAACAGGTCACCAGCGGATTGATCGTGACCCGGTCACCATCGCGGGCGCCCCCGACAATCACGCCGGCCGCTTCATGCCCCAGGATCAGCGGCGGCGGGCGCCTTTCGTCGTGCCCAAGGTAGGCATGCATGTCCGAGCCGCAGATGCCCACGGCTTCGATGCGGATCAGTTGTTCGCCGTCCTGCGGTTGCGGGTCCGGCACAGTTTGAATGTCGAGCCTTTCGCTGCCTCCGTAGACCAGTGCTTTCATCGGTACGTGCCTTCCGCCGCGACGCGTGTTCTGACCCAGCCTCCCGGCTCAACGCGTCGGACGTTCGCCGGCGGATGCCGTTGTCTAATTGCCAACGGACAGATCAAAGTTCTCACCGGGGAAATATTTGGCCAGCCGTGCATCGGCGGCGCGCGCATGCGCTTCCATGCCTTCCAGCCGCGAAATCCGGGCCGTCGCCAGGGCAATCGGCTTGGAACCGTCGCGCGTGGCCCGCTGCCAGGTCACGATCTTCATGTACTTGTGGACGCTCAGCCCACCAGTGTAGCTCGCCGCACCGGATGTGGGCAGAACATGGTTCGTGCCGGTCGCTTTGTCGCCATAGGCCACGGTCGATTCCTCACCCAGAAACAGCGACCCATAGCAACTGAGCCTGCCAAGCCACCAATCCAGATCACGTGCCTGGACGGTCAGGTGCTCGGGCGCATAGTCGTCCGAACACAGGGCCATTTCCTCGCGGTCATCGCAGACGATGATCTCGGCATAGTCGCGCCAGGCAGCGGCGGCATTCTCACGGTTCAGCTCTGGCAGATCGTCGATCAGGTCGGGCACCCGGGCCAGCACGTCTTCCCCAAGAGGGCGGTGATCGGTGACCAGCCATACGGGCGAGTTATAACCATGCTCGGCCTGGCTGACCAAATCGGTCGCGACCAGATGGGCATCGGCGGTTTCGTCGGCCAGGATCAGGCTGTCCGTGGGTCCGGCAATGATATCGATGCCCACCCGGCCGTAGAGCTGGCGTTTCGCTTCGGCCACAAACTGATTGCCCGGCCCGACCAGGATGTTGGCCTTGGGCAGACCGAAGAGACCATAGGCCATGGCTGCGACGCCCTGGACCCCGCCCATGGCCATGATCGTGTCGGCACCGCAAACCTTGGCCGCATAGACAATGGCGGGCGTCAAAAAACCTTCGGGCCGGGGCGGTGAGCATGCCGTGATATGGCTGCAGCCCGCCACCTTGGCCGTTGTTACGGTCATGATCGCACTGGCCACGTGGCTGTATCGCCCTGCCGGCACATAGCAACCCGCCGCTCTGACCGGGATCGCCTTCTGACCCGCCACGACGCCCGGGATGATTTCAACCTCGACATCCGGCACGGTCTTCTTCTGCGCCTCGGCAAAGCGGCGTACATTGGCATGGGCAAAGTCGATGTCTGCCTTCAGCTTGTCGGGTACAAGCGCCGATGCCGCCTCGATTTCGTCCGGCGTCAGTAGGATGTTGCCTTCGTAGGTGTCGAACTTTTTCGCGTATTCCAAGGCGGCCGCATCGCCGCCGGCCTCAATATCGGACAGGATGCCCTTGACGGTTTCCTGCACCTGCGAGGCATCCGACTTGGATGTGAGGATCGCTTTTTTGAGATAGGTCCGAGGCATTGCGCGGGGATCCCTGTATTCCGACTAAGGTGCTGAGTTGTACTTAATGGAAGAGAGCAAGGCGTAGCCGATAAAGGCAACCCCAATAAAACCCGTCAGCGTTTCAGGGACATGGGTCAGCGACTGCATGAACATGATCAGAGATAAAGCAAAGATCGAATAGAATGCGCCGTGTTCCAGATACCGGAAGTTCTGCAGGGTTCCCTTTTCTACCAGCATGATTGTCATGGACCGCACGTACATGGCGCCGATGCCAAGGCCGATGGCGATCAGCACGATGTTCGTGGTCAGGGCGAATGCACCGATCACGCCGTCAAAGGAAAAGCTCGCATCAAGCACCTCAAGGTAGAGAAAGGCACCTAACCCGCCCCGCGCGCCAACCTGCACGGCCGTGTCTGACGACTGATCGAGCATGTTTCCCACACCGTCGACCACCGTGAAGACCAGCAGCCCCATGATGGCCGAGAACAGAAAAGACCCCTGAAAGCTCTCATTCAGGGCTTGGGACACGACCACCACGATGACGAGCACGAACGCGATCTCGAAACCGCGGATCGAGCCGCACATCCGCAGCCTGCGCTCAAGACCGACGATCCAATCAATCGACTTGTCTTCGTCGACAAAGAACTTGAGCGCCACCATCATCAGAAAGGTTCCGCCAAAGGCCGCTATCGACCCGTGCGCTTCTTCGATGATGGCCGAGTATTCATCGGGCTCGGCCAGGGCCAGCCGCACCGCCTCGAACGGGTTGATCCAGGCGAAGACCGCGACGATTGCCAGCGGAAAAACGATCCGCATGCCAAAAACCGCGATCAGGATGCCCCAGGTCAGAAAGCGTCTTTGCCAGACCGGTGTCATCTCGTGCAGCTTGTTGGCGTTTACGATCGCGTTGTCGAAGGACAGCGAAATCTCAAGCGCGGCGAGAACCAGCCCGATCAGCAGAAACGAAAAGAGCCCCTGCATGGTGCCTTCCGTCGACATGCCCAGCCAGGCCGACAGCACCAACCCCACGAAGGTCACGATCAGCGGCCATTTCAGGTAGGAAAGCGTGGAACGGGATCCGGCCATACCCTACTGCCCAAACACCTGTGTCGGCAGCCAAAGCGCGATCTGGGGAAAGGCAAAGATCAGGATCAGACCAATCAACTGGATGACCATGAACTGCATCATGCCCAGATAGATGTCTTTGAGATCCCATTCCGGCACGACGCCCTTCAGGAAATAGGCCGAAAGCGCCACGGGCGGACTGAGCCATGCCGTCTGCAAGTTCACCGCCACAAGGATAGCAAACCAGATCAGCAGATTTTGGGTATTCTCGAACCCAAGATCCAGCGAAGTGACCGTCGGGATCAGGATCGGGACGATGATCAGGACAATCGGCACCCACTCCAGTGGCCAGCCCAGCAGGAAAATCAACGCCATGATCAAGAGCAGGACAAAGACTGGCGACATATCGAGACTGAGCAGCAGCTCGGTCAGCATTTTGGGTGTTCCGAGGTTCGAGAAAACCGCGCCGAAGAAGTTCGAGGCGGCCACAAGGAACATGATCAAAACCGTGATCTCAAGGGTCTTGATAAGCGCGTCGTAAAGACCCGGGAAGGTGAACTTCCGGTAAAGGAGCGACAAGAGCACCGCCCCGAAGGCGCCGCAGGCAGAGGCCTCGGCCGGCGTTGCCCAGCCGGCCAGAATAGACCCGAGTGCAAAAGCGATCAGAACCGTGGGCGGCACCAGACCCATGAAAAATTCGTACCAGAGCGGAGAGAAGTAGAATTCGCCGGGTCGCGCCTTGTCGAGCCAAAGATAGACCGCGTACATGATCGCGACCCAGACCAGCGGCACGACCAGAGCACCCATGGGAAATCCGAAGCCAACTGTCAGCCCACGTGTGATCAACCAGATCAGAAAGACCAGCGAGGCCATCACAAGCACCACCTCCAAGAGGTAGTAGCGTGAGGTCACCGGCTGCTCTTCCGGTGGCAGGATCGGTCCCATGGTCGGATCGAGCCAGCAGCGACCCAATGAATAAAGCAGGTACAGCCCGGCGAGCATCACGCCGGGAATGATTGCTGCGCGGAAGAGGTCCGTGACCGGAACCTCCAGCACAGGGCCCATGACAATCAGCATGATCGAAGGCGGGATCAGGATGCCAAGGGTGCCACCTGCGGTTATCGTTCCCGCCGCCAGGCGCACGTTGTAGCCCGACTTGTTCATGGTGCGGGCAGCCATGATCCCAAGGATTGTAACCGACGCGCCGACGATGCCAGTGGCGGCAGCGAAAATGGTCGACACAAACAGCACGGCGATGAAAAGCGCGCCCCGCGTCCGGCTCATCATCATTTGGACGGCCTGAAACAGACGCTCCATCAGCCCGGCCTGTTCCATCACGATGCCCATGAAGATGAAGAGCGGCACGGCAACCAGCTGATCGGACAGCATCACCGAGTTGGTTTGCAGCGTCATCAGAAAGGTGGCCAGTTTGAAATTGGCGCCCCAGGTCCCAAAGACGAAACCCAGGAAGATCAGCGTGAAGGAGATCGGGAAGCCGATGAAGATCGCAAAAAGCATCACGCCAAGCATAATCAAGCCGATGGTCGGTTTATCGATCCCGGGACCGTCGCCAAAGGCGCCTTCCCAAAGATCGCCCAACGGCACCAGATCGGGAAAAAAGACGCCCGCGGTAACGAGTGCAAGAAGGACCAGGTAAACGGGCAGAAAGCGGATGAATTTTCGCGCCCGCGCCTCGCCCATGTCGTAAAGCGCGCGAAAGAGTTCCGGAAAGCCCTGCAGGAACAAAAGCGCCGCGCCCACCGGCATGGCCAGACGCGCGGGCCACAGGATTGGCGCCCAGGTCGAGTCCGATGCTTGCTCACCCGACACAAAGGCCTTCAGCCAGTATTCGGCCGACACCCATGTGAAGAACAGCATCGCAGGCAGGTAAAGCGCCAGATAAAGCGTGGCGTCTACGGTGGCCTGCGTTTTGACCGACCAGCTTCGGTAAAGAAAGTCTGCACGGATATGGACGCCGCGCATCAGCGCATAGCCGGCCGCCGCCATGAACAACACGCCCGCCAGCATCCGACTGACATCATACACCCAAAGGGTTGGTCCAAATCCCCAGGCAATGGCCACATCGTTCAGGCCGTTCTGGGTCAGGATCGCGAACATATTGCGCGAAAAGACCTCATAGACGATCACAAGGACCAAAGGGACGGTCAGAAGACAGATGATGCGACCGGCCCAAAGGTTCAGCCGGTCGATGAATGAAACAATCGGGCGCATCCATGGCGTCATGTCCGGAGGTGTTTCCCCCGGCGCGCCGGACCGTCTTTCCGCGATCAGTTCATCGGTGATGTCCAGCTCTTCGGCTGCCACCTCGTTGGCCATGCCACTTGTCCCCGTTGGCCGCGTGTTTGGTGGGAAGGCCCGGCAGGCGCCGCGCCTTCCATTCTTTCAGCTGCGTTTTACTTCAGGCTGTCCGCGAAGGCCTTGCCCAAGTTCGCGTTTGAGGTCTGGGCACCGGCCCAGAAAGGAACTGCGATCTCTGCAAAGTCCTTCTGGCTCTGCCACACTTCCGCGAAAAACTCGTTCTCGGCAGCGTTGGTTTCCAGCGCGGCCTTGGCCGCTTCCATGTACTGCGTGAAGTAGTCTTCGGGCGTGTCATGCAGGATGACGCCGTGGTTTTCGGTCAAATCCTTCAGGGCCTTGCCGTTTTCGTAGATCCGATAGGACATGGCCTTGGACAGCGACGCGTTGGCCGCAACTTCCAGCGCCTTCTGCTGCAGTGGCGTCAGGCTGTCATAGACGTCGCCGTTTATGTAGAGATCGGCATTCACCACCACCTGGTGGAGGCCCTGCAGATAGTAGTGCTTCAGCACCTTCTGGAAGCCAAAGACCGAATCCGGCTTTGGACAGCACCATTCCGCCGCATCGATCGTGCCTTTTTCGAGCGCTGGCAAGATGTCGCCGCCACCCATGGCCACCGACGCCACGCCGATATCCTTATAGGTCTGGCCGGGGATGCCCGGAGGCGTCCGGAAGCGGTACTTGCGGAAATCCTCCATCGATGTGATCGGCTCTGAGAACCAGCCCAGCGCTTCGGGCCCAACCGGCTGCAACATGAATCCCTTCACGTTGACGCCCATTTCGTCCCAAAGCTGGTCGTAAAGCTCTTTTCCGCCGCCGTATTGGAACCAGCTGAGGAAGGCGATGTTGTCGATGCCGACACCGGCGCCGGCAACGGGTGAACCGAACAGCATAGCGGCCGGATGCTTGCCCGACCAATAGTGTGTCCAGGCAAAGCCACCTTCGATCAGGCCGCTGTCCACGGCGTCCAGTGTTTCGCGAACGCCAACCACGGCACCTGCGGGCAGAACCTCGATCCTGACCTCGCCGTTGGTCAGTTCTGCGACGTCCGTGGCAAACTCGTTCAGCATGGTGACTTCGTCCGCCTGCGCCGGGATCACCGACTGGACGCGGATGACTGTCTCGGCAACGGCAGCCGAGGCCATGAGCGACAGCGCCGCTGCGCCAGTCGCAAGGGTCTTTAGTTTGAACATGGTTCTCCTCCCTGTGTTCGTAGCCTTCTTGTTCGATCGTTGAGCCGGGAGACGAAGGCGCTGCGCCCGGCGTTTCCAGTTACTCCTTTGCCCAGGGCTTCGGTTCTTTGCCGAAATGCCCTTTGCTGCCCAAATTCCGTGTCATTGTTGCGCGTCCTCAAGGATCATGTCACCGGCCTTTTCTCCGATCATGATCGCTGGGGCATTTGTGTTTCCGCTGGTGATGCGCGGCATGATCGAGGCGTCCGCCACCCGAAGACCTTCGATGCCGATCACCCGCAGGCGCGGGTCGACAACGGCCATGGGATCGATTCCCATCTTGCAGGTGCCCGTGGGGTGATAGATCGTCACTGACGTCTTTCGGGCCCAGTCGAGGATCGCCTCTTCATCGTCTGAGCCCACGTCCTGCCCCGGGGCGAATTCCTCAGAGATGTGGGACTTCAGCGGTTCGTGTTCTGCGATACGCCGGGCGACCTGAATGCCTTTGACCAAGGTGCGCCGGTCGGTGTCTGTGGCCAGATAATTTGGATGAATCGACGGATGGTCGTCCATATTGGCCGACTTCAGTGTCAGATGGCCGGCGCTTTCCGGGCGCAGCTGCAAGACCGAAGCCGTGAATGCCGAAAACGGATGCGTGCCTTCCCCCGGGCTGTCGGCGCTGAAGGGTTGGATGTGGAACTGGATGTCCGGCGTCTCAAGGTGTGGTTCGGTTTTCAGGAACGCCGTGCCGAGGCTAGCCGCCATGGTCATGGGACCTGTTTGGGTCAGCGCGTACTGGGCCGCGATCATCATCTGCTTCCACAGATTGTCCGTCTCGACGTTGATGGTGCTCAGGTCCGTTTTAAAGACCGGTCTGGCCTGCAGGTGATCTTGCAGGTTCTTGCCCACGCCGGGGATGTTGGCGGCCATTTCGATCCCGTGCGGCCGGATATCTTCCGGGTCGCCGACCCCCGACAGCATCAGGATCTGGGGCGAGCCGATGGCGCCCGCGCACAGAATGACCTCGCGCCGGGCGTGGATATCTTCGGATTTGCCGTTGCTGCGCGTCCGGACACCGATTGCCCTGCGTTCCTTCAGGATCACCTTCTCGGTCTGCGTGTCGGTCAGGATCTTCAGGTTCTTGCGCGTGCGTGCAGGCTTCAGATAGGCGACCGACGATGAACAGCGCCTGCCGCCGGTCATGGTAAGCTGAAAGTAGCCAACCCCTTCCTGATCATAGTCGTTGTAATCTTCCGTGCGCCGGTATCCTGCCGCCACGGCGGCACTCACCCAGTGATCGACAATTTCTCGGTTCAGCCGCGTGGTCTGCACCGACAACGGACCATCGGTGCCGCGCAAATCGGTTCCGTTCGGACCCTTCCAGGTCTCAGAGCGCCTGAAAAACGGAAGCACATCATCCCAGCCCCAGCCTGTGCAGCCCATCTGTGCCCAACCGTCAAAGTCTTGCGGCTGCCCACGCACGTAGAGAAGACCGTTGATCGAGCTTGATCCGCCAAGCACGCGCCCGCGTGGCCACGCAATCGAACGACCGGCAATGCCATCATCGGCTTCGGTCCTGTAACGCCAGTCGGATTTCGGGTTTCCCATGGTGCGGAAATATCCCACCGGGATGTGGATCCATGGATTGGTATCGGGCGGCCCCGCTTCCAAAAGTGCGACCGAATGTCGTCCGTTCGCAGACAGTCGGTTGGCGAGCACACAGCCCGCCGACCCGGCCCCGACGATGACGAAATCAAATTCCATATCTCCCCAATGCTAAAAAATGAGACTTTTGGTCTCGATTTTTGCATAAAAACCAAGCTACAGTAATTCGATCTCAAAACAACTCCCAATTCCCGTGCCACGTCTGATCCATGGAAAACCAAGATCGCATTCCGACAAACCTGAGAACGCTGATGATCTTGGAAGTACTCGGCAAAAGCGCCCATCCGATGACGGCGACCGAGATCAACCATACCCTCGGACTGCCCAAGCAGACGGTGCAGCGTCTTTGCACCACCCTTGAAAAACAAGGGTTCATTTCCCGGCAGGGGCGCTCTAAACGCTACCACACGGCAAGACGCCTGCGGGACCTGGGCGCCGCGCTTCTGAACAACTCTCGCATCCACATAGCCCGCCGGCAGATCCTTTCGCAGGTGGCCGAAGAGGTGGGTGAAACCGTCAATTTCGTTGTGCCCGAAGATGACGGCATGAGCTATCTTGATCGGGTTGAAACCGATTGGGCCTTTCGCATTCAGCTGCCAATTGGCACCCATGTTCCGTTTCACTGCACGGCCAGCGGAAAATGCTTCATGGCCAGCCTGTCGTCCGCAGTGCGTGGCCGCTTTGTCGCCGCGCTTAACATGGCACCTCTGACCTCAGCGACCCACACCGAACCGCTGGCGTTGCTTGATGAACTCTCAGCAATCGGCAAGAGAGGGTATTCGCTGGATGAAGAAGAGTTTCTGGACGGGATGATCGCCATTGCCGTTCCGGTTACCGACTGGGACGGTAAATTCGTCGCGGCGCTGGCCTTTCACGGGCCAACCCAGCGCATTTCCATTCCGGATGCGATTGCGCAGCGCGGGATCCTGCAAAGCGCCTCGCGGCGCTTGACCGAAGCGATTTTTTCAAACCGGAACGAAATTGTCAGCGACATGGAGCCGCAAAGCTGAAGCAATGTGCGCTGGTGCGTTCAGGGAACCCGGGCGGGCAGTTGAGGGCAGCCGCCGGTTGCGGGCGGCGTTGCCAACATATTAGCTTAAATCATGTTTCTTCCTCTTTCCTCTGAGAAGGTACCGAACGATCTGCCGAGGCATTCGAGTTTTGAGCCGTCGGACTGGCACGTCCTGTCCCGGTTCTGGCACCCGGTCGCCTTTTGTCATGAGATCGCCGCAGAGCCGGTCGCCGCACGGCTGCTTGACGTGGATCTGGTAATCTGGCGCACACCGGCCGGACTGTCTGTTGCGCGGGACCTCTGTCCACATCGCGGCACCCGGCTAAGCAACGGTCGCATCGATGGGGATCAACTGATCTGTCCCATGCACGGGCTGCATTTTGACGGCGCGGGAAGCTGCACAAAAGTGCCTTCCAACCCCGATCAGTCTGCGCGGGTGTCGCCACGGCTCAAACTTCAGTCGCTGCGTGCGGAAGAGCGCTATGGCATTTTGTGGACCTGCCTTGCCGACGACCCGATCTGGCCCCTGCCCGATTGGCCGGGCATCAAGGACGCGGCGCTGAAGAAGGTCTTCGTGCCGTCGGACACGTGGCACGCTGCGGCCAGCCGGCATGTCGAGAACTTCAACGACGTCGCGCATTTTCCCTGGGTCCACAAGGAAACCTTTGGCGGCAACGAAGAAGACCGGTTTCCACTCTATTCGGTTAAGGAAACCGATTACGGGCTGACCTTTGACATCGCTTACGATGAAGGCGGCAACCGGTTCCCGGATGATGTGGAGGCTGACAGCCGGCGCGTGGTCTACACCTATCAGCTAACCTATCCGTTCTCGACGGTCATCATTATCCAGCCGAATGACAGCTGGTATGTACAGTTCTTTGCCGACACGGTCTGTCCGGTCTCGGCCTATGAGACGCGGATCTTCCAGGTGGCAACCGATACGACAGGCAGGCCGGACGAAGAATTCCTGATCGGTGAAAGCCTGATGATCAACAACGAAGACAAGCCCCTGGTCGAAGAACAGCGGCCCGAAGATCTGCCCCTGAACATCCGCGACGAAGTGCACATCCCGGCCGATGCCATGTCGATCGCCTATCGGCGGGGTCTGGTTAAGAATTTTGGACTTGGAAAGCCGTTTTCGAGCTGACCAGTCTGCCGGCCACCCATGTGGACCGCAGGTCTTCTGCTGTCGCCCGCATGACGATCTTCTGAAGATGATCTTCTGGTGGGCCGGCGTCGTCGGCCAGATCCACAAGAACCGCATCGAATTGCAGCCCCGGCGCGAAGCAGCCAACGGGTAAATCGATTGCCAAGGCGCCGCCCCGGGTGGCCATCCAGAATGCGTCGCGAAAATCAATCCGGGCCGCGCCGGCACCCCGCCGGTCGCTCGGCAGGTTCGGGTCGACTCCGTCTTCCAGCATGCGGGACGCAACCACTGCGGCGCGCGCATTATCCAGAAGAAAGGCGCTGGGCCCTCCGGAGATATCGGTGCCAAGCCCGACATGCACCGCTTTTTCCAGCGCCATTCGCAGGGGAAGGACCGCATTGGCGAAAAACGTATTGGACAAGGGACAGTGGGCGATACATGCGCCCCGGTCCTTGATCAGATCAAGATCGCCGCCGCTGACAAATCCACAGTGTGCCAGGACTGTACGTCCGGTCAAAAGCCCGAACTGGTCCAGCGCGGCGGTGTCGGTCATGCCCATCCGCTCGATCACATGGGCATGCTCCCAGTCGCTTTCGGAACAATGCGTTTGAACCGGTACACCGGTTTCGGCCGCCAACGTGCCCAGACCTTCCAGGGCATGATTGCTACAGGCCGGGATGAAGCGGGGCGTAACCGCCGGTTCAACCAGCGCATTGCCGTCCAGCGATCTGACCGCTGTGATGAACCGTGCGGTTTCATCGACGGATGCTTGGGCATCCGCATCACGGTAGTAATCCGGGCAGCCACTGGCCAGGTCCATGGCGACGCGTCCGACAATCGCGCGCTGGCCCAGTTCGACGCAGATCCTGGCCAGTTCAAGGCTGGCCGGCAGATGGATTGTCGCGAAATAGACCGCCGTTGTGGTACCAAGCGACAAAAGCCGCGCCACCAGCGCGCGGTAGACCCCCGCCGCATAGTTTAGGTCCGCAAATCGCGACTCGAGCGGAAATGTGTACTTAAAAAGCCAGTCTTCCAGCGGCGCATCAAGTGCGGCGCCCAACTGTGGAAACTGAGGTGCATGGATGTGTAGATCCACAAATCCGGGCACCAGCACGCCTTGTCCACGCAGGTCCTTGGCGGCAGGGTCAAAGCCGCCGGGTACGACGCGTTCGATGGTTCCGTCGGCCGAGACTAAAACGAGCGCGTCATCCACGCGCTCGATCAGGCCCCTTTCCGGGCTGTGGATCAGATGGGCAAGGAATGCCGACATTAATTCGGCAGGCGCGTCTCCACACCCGAAACCAGCCAGTTGATCCCCAAAAGATCGGCATCCATGATCGCCACGCCATCGGCCAGAATTTCGGTTCCTTCCTGATCGACAATGGGACCGGTGATCGGGTGAAGCTCGCCCGCGCGCATCGCGGTTGCCGCCTCTTCGATCATCGCCATGGTTTCGTCCGAAATCGCGTCGGCCCAGCTTTTAACATCGACAGCGCCATCGGCCATGCCGCCCCAGTAGGGTGTGCCTTCGAACGTACCGTCAATCGTGGCTTGCGCGCTTTCAATGAAGTAGTTGGACCAGTCGGCAACCTGCGAGGCAAGAAGCCATGTCGGCGCATATTCCTTCATGTCCGACGAGGTATTGATCACCCAGACACCTTCCTCTTCGGCGACGGTCACCACCGACGGCGTGTCCTGGTAGAGCGAATATATCACGTCGGCCTGCTGGGCGATCAGCGCGCGCGCGGAATCCTGGGCCTTCGGCGGATCAAACCACGAATTCAGCCAGACGACTTTGACCGTCACATCGGGGTTGGTCTTTTGAACGCCCAGGGTGAAGCCATTGATCATGCCAACCACTTCCGGGATCGCGTAGGCGGCGACGATACCGATCACGTCGGATTCCGTTACATCCCCGGCGGCCATGCCGACCAGATAGCTGCTTTCATAGTTGCGGCTTTGAAAGTTCCCGAAGTTTGGCTCGATCTTGAAGCCCGACGCATGAATGAAGGTCATGTCCGGGCGCTGCTGCGCAAGCTTGATGCCGTCGTTCATGTAGCCGAAGGATCCAAGCATGATCATATTGGCCCCCTGGGCCGCCATCTGGTTCATGATGCGCGCGGCGTCCGGGCCCTCTGGCACGTTTTCCACAAAGATCGTCTCGACCTGATCGCCAAAGTGTTCTTCGATCGCCAGACGGCCGGCATTCAATTCGGCCGACCATCCCACATCGGCAATGGGCGAAGGATAGACAAACCCGATCTTGAGTTTTTCCTGGGCGAGTGCCGGCAGCGACAATGCACCGACCAGCGCTGTGGCGAAGAACGCGTTCAAGAGTTTCATGATTGTAAGACCCCCATGGTTTCTTAAGGTAGCTTCAGCGTTGCCCCAAGGCTTGCAGGACTGTTGAGGCGGATGAACAGCGCATTCCGTGAGATCAGTGCGAGCATGACAATCGTCACGATGTAGGGAAGCGCCGACATGAGTTGGCTGGGCACATTGACACCAAACGCCTGTATCGAAAGCTCCAAAAGGGAAATGGAGCCGAAAAGGTAGGCACCGAATGCAACGCGTGGAACCATCCAGGTCCCGAAAACGGTAAGCGCGACGACAATCCAGCCGCGCCCGGCAATCATCCCCTCGGCCCAAAGCGGCGTATAGGCCGTCGACATATAGGCCCCGCCGATCCCGGCCATGGCACCACCGAATGCGACGCAACCGGCCCGGACCCAGCGCACGTTCAGACCCAGCGCGTGCGCGTTCTCGGGGCTTTCACCCACGGCTCTGATGGTCAGACCCAGTTTGGTGCGATTGAGGACGTACCAAGTCAGATAGACCAGCACGATTGACAGATAGACCATCAGATCGAGCTGAAAGAACATCGGCCCGATCACGGGTAGATCCGACAGAAAACCCAGGTTCAGGTCCGGCAGGCCGGGCAGGGTCATGCTTTCGAACTTCTTGCCGATCGCCGATGAAAGCCCGAGGCCCAGAATGCCGATGGCAAGGCCCGATGCCGTCTGATTGGCCCGGAAGACCAGCGTCAGCGCAGCAAAGACCAGCGACAGCGCACAGCCCAGCAGGGCTCCGGCCAAAAAGCCGATCGTATAGGATCCGGAAACCGTTGCGGCGACAAAACCCATGGCCGCACCGGTTGCCATCATCCCTTCGATGCCCAGGTTCAGCATGCCCGACTTTTCGGCCACCAGTTCACCCATGGCGGCAAAGATCAAGGCCGTGGCCGCCGCGAGCGTGCCGCTGATCATAAAGGTTAGAACATCCACTAGGCCGGTTCCTCGCGTATGCGCCTGATGCGCGCGCTCAGAAGAAGCGAACAGGCCAGGTAGAAGATCAGAAGCATGCCCTGCAAAATGCCGGTTACCGCATTGGGAACCCCCACCGATAGAAGCGCGAAGTCGCCACCGACATAGACCAGCGCCATGACGGCTGAAGCAAAAAGGATGCCAATCGGGTTTAAGCCGCCCAGCACCGCCACGATGATGCCGGCATAGCCGTATCCCGGCGAGATGTTACGCTGCAACATGCCAAGCGGGCCCGATACCTCTCCCACGCCCGCCAACCCGGCCGCACCGCCCGAAACCAACAGTGCCAGCCAAATGGCACGTTTTGATGAAAACCCCGCGTAGGTTGCCGCCCCCGCCGAAAGCCCGCCGACCGAAAGCCGGTATCCCGCAAAGCTGTAGCGGACAAAAATATATGCTGCGGCGGTCGCGAAAAGACCCATGAACAATGATGCATTGGCGCGTGTCCCGGGGATCAAAAGCGGGAAGGTGGCGCTGGACCCAAAGCTGATCGACTGTGGAAAGTTGAAACCCATCGGGTCCTTCAGCGGGCCGGTCACCAGGTAATAGAGCAGCTGCAAGGCGACGCTGGTCAGCATAAAGGTGACAAGGATCTCATTGGCGTTGAATTGGGTCTTCAAGAATGCCGCAATCGCGGCCCAGGCCATCCCCGCAACCATCCCCGCCAAAATCATGGCAGGCAGCAAAAGCGCCGACGTTGTCCCGTCAAAGCGAATGGCCAGAACCGATGCCGCGATGGCGCCAAGGATAAGCTGGCCTTCGGCACCGATGTTCCACACCTGCGCCCGGAAACCGATGGCCAGCCCCTGTGCGATCAAGAGCAGAGGCGCCATTTTCAGCAATACCTCACCAATCCCGTAGGTCGTCGTCAAAGGATCGATGAAAACCGCATAGATCCCCCGGACCGGAGAGACGCCGTAGACCGCAAAAAGAAGCCCGCCGCCTACAAACGTGAGCACAAGTGCAAGAAGCGCCACCTGAATCGGCGCAAAGGCGGACACGCGGTCGCGCGGCTCAAGCACGAACCTAGCCATCGGCGGCAACCAGACCGTCGAAATCACCGGCCATTGCCAGCCCGACATGATCAACGTCGGTCTGCGAAACGCTGACGGGCGGCGACAGGCGGCCCCGAAAGATCACCTGAATGCGGTCGCAGATCTCCAGAAGCTCATCGAGCTCTTCCGACACCACAAGAACGGCAATACCAGCGTCGCGCAGGTCCAAGAGCTTTTGGCGGATGGCCGCTGCCGCGCCCACGTCGACGCCCCAGGTGGGCTGTGACGCGATCAGAACGCGCGGCTTTAGTGACAGTTCTCGACCGACGATGAACTTTTGCAGGTTGCCGCCAGACAGCGACTGCGCCGGCGCCTCGGTCCCGCTGCAGCGAACGTCCATGCCGGATATGGTTTCCCTCGCCCGCTCTTTTCGAGCGGCGCGCCTGATGAAACCCGACCGCAACAGACCCTGGTGGTAGGTGGTCAGCCCGGCGTTCTCGGCCAGGCTTTGGCCGGGCACAGCCCCGCGCCCAAGCCGTTCCTCGGGAATGAAGTGGACGCCAAGTTTGCGCCGCCGGTCAGGCCCGTGCATGCCGATTGGTGTCTGATCCAGCATGACAGTTTCGGGGGGCGTTCGTATTTCACCCGCCAGCGCCCGTGTCAGCGCATCCTGACCGTTGCCAGAAATTCCGGCGATGCCCAGGATCTCGCCGCTATTCAGTGTCACATGCAAATCGTTCAGCTTTGGCGCATAGGGGTTCAACGGCGTATGGTTAAGACCCGAGACGGTCAGGACAGGTGCCGTTCTTGCGGAGCCCTGGCGTGCTTTGGGGGGTGGGACGTCTTGTGCGATCATCATCTGCGTCAGGCTTTTTGCCGTCTCTTGACGCGGATCGACCACGCCCACGACGCGCCCAGCGCGCATGACCGTCGCAGTGTCACAAAGGGCGCGGATTTCTTCCAGCTTATGGGAAATGAAGATCACCCCAATCCCTTCAGAGGCGAGAACCTTCAACGTCTCGAAAAGTTTCGAAATCCCCTGCGGTGGCAAGACCGACGTCGGCTCATCAAGGATGATCAAGCGGGGCTCCTGCAGAATACACCGCAGAATTTCGATCCGCTGCCTCTCGCCCACCGTCAGCGCGTGGACGCGCGCGTCCGGCTCGACCTCAAGGTTAAACTTCGCTGACGCTGCGCGGATACGTTCGGTCAGTTCCGACTTTGTGCCGGGCACGGCCAGCGAGATGTTCTCGGTAACCGTCAGTGTCTCAAACAGCGAAAAATGCTGAAACACCATGCCGATCCCAAGCTTTCGGGCCATCGACGGCGATGCTATGTCGACCGGCTGCCCGTTCCAGATCACCTCGCCCGCATCGGGTTTCACCACCCCATAGATGATTTTCATCAAGGTGGATTTTCCGGCGCCATTTTCGCCCAGGACCGCGTGTATGCGTCCCTTTTCGACCTCAAAGTCCACGTGATCATTGGCCACGGTCTGGCCATAGCGTTTTGTCACGCCTGTGAGCTTCAGCAGTGCTTCAGGCACTGGCGGACTCGTTCAACTCGTGAAGGTAATGAATGCCGGGCATTGTTATGAAACCGGGCAGGGCGCGCACCGCGTAAAGCCAGTTCCGAATGGCCGGATACCCGTCGTGTTCAATCCCGGCATCCGGGGACAGCGCGACATAGGGAAAACAGGCAATATCGGCGATCGTGGGCGTGTCGCCCGCCAGCCAAAGCCCGCCCTCAAAGACGCGGTCCATCAAGCGCAGTTCGATCGCCCGCAGGTCGTGGATGGCGGCCGTTTTGGCGGCATCTCCGTCCACGGGCCAGTTTAGCATGTCGTGCAAGCGGGCAATGCCCGCGCTTTGGGTCAGGCGGTTCGAAAAGCCGAGCCATTCCACGATTTCAGCCAGACGTTCCGGATCCTGTGTGGGAAACCAGCTGTCCGTCGGATCGAAGTTTTTGGCGAGCCAGGTCAGCATTGCCTGGGTTTCGGTCAGCACCAGCGACCCCGCCTGCAGGACCGGCAGCGTGCCTGCCGGGTTCAGTGCCAGCATCTTGTCCGATCGGTGTTCGTAACCCGGGTAGAAATCGACGGCCACGTTTTCGTATTTGGCACCCAAGAGTGCGGCCATCAGACGGATCTTGTAGCAGTTCCCGGAAAGTACGTAGTTGTAGAGCGTGAAGTTCATGCGGCGTGTGTCAACGCTCCGTAGAAGGCGCCCTTGCGTTTCAGCCAGCGGCGGTAAACGACAGACGTCAGATCTGACCGTGTGGGAATTTCCATCTTTGGATCCAGCGGCAGCCGAGCAGGGATCTGGTTTTCCAAAATCGAGCGGTCCTGCAGAAAGATCTCTTGCTGGAAATGGACCAGATCACCATAGGCCGTGGTTTCATCGATCAACGCCATCCAAGGCCAGACAACGCAGACGTCTTCGTCGAACGGTTGAACGAAGATCGCGATCACATCCCACGCCTCGGGTCGTGGCGGGCAGGTTTTATAAAGCACCGCAGAAGTTGGGGCCGGCACGCGGTATTCGTATTTCGTGGTGATGGCCTCGGTCGCGCTTTTTGCGGCCTGCGGCTGGTAAAACCCGATTTGGGTCGCCCAGACCTCGTCCACATCCTCTCGGATTTCAACCCTGTAGGGGCTGACCTCGGTATGGGGCTCCGCCCCAAGAATATCGGTATGAACAAAAGGGAAATGGGCGATATCGAGGAAGTTCTCGACAGCGCGCAGAGGCGAACAGAGGACTTTCACCGCACCGCAGGGCACAAAGCGCCTGTCGGGCTCATCCGCCTCGGCGATATCGAACAGGCGTCGCGGTTCCGGTCCGATGGCGGTCCAGACGTGATTGTACCGCACCTGTACGGGCAGATCCGCGCCGTTTTCGTCCCGCACCCAGGGTGAATGTCCCGGACCGCCCACTGTGATTTTGCGGCCAAGAAGTGCGCTTTGTCGTTCGGTGCCATCGGACATGTCGCCGGTGAAGCCAACCGCGTACCAGTCGTTTTGCGCGTATTCGAGGCTCATGCCGCCGCCCTTTCCGATGCCTCTGCCGTCCGTCGCACCGCTTCGCACCAGCGTGACGCCAGCCGTTTTTCTTCGCTGCTGGCACCGGGCTCAATCAGGCTATGGACTTCGGTTCTCTCGGGCCCTGCGGGATTGCAGAAAAGGATGATCCGCCGCCGCGCGATGTCGAAAACCCCCGGCGCCGTTTCTTTGGCGGGCGGTCCTTCCAGCCCGGTCCTGGACGCGGCAGCGGTGACTGCGGCCTCGCTGGCGGTTACGAAAACGGTTCGCAACGGCTCAAAATCCGCAGGCATTTCAGGCGGCTCGGGCCCTTCCGAAAGTGAAACCCAGATGACCCCGCCAGTCTCGGCAGCGTGGTAAGATACCGTACGGATTGACTCGGGCGGATTTAGATCCGGATGGGCCGGGATATAGCGGCACTGACCCGACGCGTCGTACTGCCAGCCGTGATACAGGCAGGCAAGCCGGTCGCCCCGCACAAAACCGTGGCTGAGGCGCATTCCCCTGTGTGGACATCGGTTGCCCCATGCCGCCAAGGTGCCGCGGCTATCGCGCCAGACCACCATGTCGACGCCGTCCACTCCGGCACGCATCACACGACCGTTTGGCAAATCACGCGCCAAACCAACTGGATACGTTGTCATGCCGTCCATCTCCCTGGGGTCCGATCCATCATTCTCAGTCTGCCGGCATCCGCCAATAGAATTTGTCGGCGCGGATGAGCGCCCACAGGCCATGCCTAATTTTTGTGCAGAATTAGGATTTACTGGGCAATCTGAAACCCACTGGGCACGGACGCGTTATGATGCTCCTGCCGTGAGATTGCGTCGACCAGAACATCACCAGGACCAAGGCTGCATGCAACTTCCATGGCGTCGATCAGGGGTTCCGGACCCTTCAGGACGACTGTGATCAGATTGTCGTTTTCGCGCCTGACCCATCCTTCGAGACTGAGAAGGCAGGCCCGGTGACAGATCCAGTGCTCGGCACTGCGCGAGGCAAGATCGCCTGAAATTCTAAGGGCGACAGCCGTCACGCGGGCGACCAGAAGGCTGCGTGCTGTGCGGCGATCTGTTCTTCGAGCTCCTTAAAGGGTCCGCGGACGTGAACGGGTCGCGCGCCCGAAGAAAAGATCGTTCTGCATTCCAGATCCTGCGTCGGATTTTCCGGATCACCACCGGTCAGCTCACCCAATTTTTTCTCTGTCATCCCAAAAACCACGGCGCCAATTTCGGCCCAGTAGATTGTACCGGCGCACATCGAGCAAGGCTCGACCGAAGTGAAGAGCGTTGCCGCACGGAGGGTCTCTACATCAAATTCCTTGGCCACCTGGCGGGCCAGATTGGCCTCGGCATGCCCGGGGCCTTTGTCGACAGAGAATGAGTTCTTGGCTTCAGCCAGGATCTCTCCTGCTGCCGACACAAGCACTGCGCCAAACGGATGATTGCCTTCGCGAACAGCCTCGTCCGCGAGGTCTATGGTGCGGCGCAAATGCGCGATGTCGTCCATACGCGTCCCTTCGCGAGAAGTCCCGGAACCCTGCCAAGCAACGCACAGATTCGATCTGGCGAAAAGCATGAACTTCAAACCCGTCTTTTTTCGGGGGCCACCGCCGGGCGACATTTGGCGTCGAAACGCCACTTTGCCATCGACCCAAACCTTGCACGATTTGACGCCGATCCGCGCATCCGGGAAGAGCCATGCCTTGATCAAAACCGCGTACTCTCGCATTATGTGACCGATAACATCTCATTGGACGAACCGTGTCAGAAACCCCCAAATCACCCGTCACGATGCGCGACGTGGCGCGGATTGCGGGCGTATCGCGCATGACGGTTTCGCGCGCGCTGAAGGAAAACAGCCCGGTGTCGCCCAAGACCCGGGACCACATCCTGAAGGTTGTGCGCGAGATGAATTATGTGCCGGATCAGATGGCGGGTAGTCTGACGACCAAGCGGTCGGGCTTTGTGGCAGTCCTGGTTCCGTCGCTGAACAACCTGCACTTCGCTGAGACTGTTCAGGCACTGACCGAAGAGCTTGAGAGTATTGGTCGGCAGATCCTTCTTGGGCACACGGATTATTCGCCGGCCCGGGAAGAACGCATCGTCGAGACCATGCTGCGCCGCAGGCCCGAGGCGATCGTGCTATCCTACGATGGTCACTCGGACCGGACCATTAGCCTTCTGAGCGATGCGAATGTTCCCGTGATCGAGCTTTGGGAGCGGCCCGAAGACCCAATTGGACATACCATCGGCTTTTCCAACCGTGTTGCCGCCTTTGAGCTAACCCGCGCGCTAATTGGGCGGGGCTACCGGAACATCGCGTTTCTGGGAGAGGCCGACGACGACTGGACGCGCGGTGCGGCACGCCGGGCCGGATTTGAACGGGCGATGGATCAGGCGGGGTTGTCCGCCCACCGTCTGATGCGCACCGGCAAACCGCCCCTGTCCATCGAAGACGGCGCCATGGCGGCACCGGAACTCTTACGGCGCTTCCCCGATACGGACTGCATCTTCTGTGTCTCGGACGTTCCGGCGTTCGGCGCCCTGTCCGCCCTGCGTGGCATCGGATATCTCGTGCCAGAGGATATCGGCATCGCCGGTTTCGGGAACTTCGAAGTGTCCCGGTTTGCGGTGCCGTCCATCACCACGGTGACGGTAGATCCGATTGGTATCGGAAGAGAGACCGGGATGCTTATTGCCGAGTTGCTCGACAATCCCGCCGAAGCCCCGCATCCGCCACGTCATATGCCTGTTGTGGCAGAGGTCTCTTTCCGCGGAAGCACCGCCGGTGCCCGGGTCAAATCCCACGCCTGACTGAAGCCGATCCGATTTTTCTTGTGTTACCGGTCACATCCCGTAATGTGACCGGTAACAAAAAGACAAAATAACTAGGGAGGGGGAATCAGATGCCGACGATTCACCTCGACGGCCTGATCAAACGTTACGGCGAGGTGGAGGTTCTCCACGGCATCGAACTTGAGATGGCAGACAATGAGTTCACCGTTTTGGTCGGTCCTTCCGGCTGCGGAAAGTCGACGACGTTGCGCATGGTTGCCGGTCTTGAGGATGTGTCGGACGGAGAGATTTATGTCGACGGCGCGCCGGTCAGCCATCTGGAACCCAAGCAGCGCGACCTGGCCATGGTGTTTCAGGACTATGCGCTGTATCCGCACATGAACGTAGCGCAGAATATCTCGTTCGCGCTGCGCCTTGCACGCCGCCCGAAGTCTGAAATCGATGCCAAGGTTAAAGAGGTCGCTGCCACGGTCGGGTTGACCGACTTCCTGCACCGTAAGCCCGGCGCCTTGTCCGGGGGTCAGCGGCAGCGCGTCGCCATGGCTCGTGCACTCGCCAAGGACAGTTCGATCTTTTTGTTCGACGAACCGCTGTCCAACCTTGATGCGAAGCTGCGCGGCCAGATGCGCGCGGAACTGGCGCTGATGAGCCAGCGGGTCCAGAAGAACATGATCTATGTGACCCATGATCAGATCGAGGCCATGACCCTGGCAGACCGCATCGTGGTAATGCACGGCGGCTACATCCAGCAGCAGGGTTCGCCCGAACAGCTTTTCAAGCGGCCGGTGAACAAATTTGTGGCGGGCTTTCTCGGGTCTCCGCCCATGAACTTTCTGGGCTGCGAGATCACGGATCGTGACGGTCAGGTCTTTCTGAAAGGCAAGGGCTTTGAGTTGCTGGTCGAAGGCGAAAAGGCCGAATCCCTAAGATCCCACAACCGCAGAAACCTGATTTTGGGCATTCGCCCTTCGGACTTGCGATTTGACGCCGATGCTCCGGCGGAAAAATCGCTGCTGCTAGAGGTCATGGTGTCGGAATACGTCGGCGCCCAATCCGTGCTTCTGTGCCAGTGCGCTGGCGACAACGTGATGGTCGAGCTCAATTCCGAGACGCCGGTTGCCTTGGGCCAGACACTGAACTTTGCCGTCAATCCAAACGGCGTGCATCTGTTCGATAGCGAGAACGAAACAGCAATCTGATGGAATTTCCAGCTTCAAGGGAGGAATGAAATGCTAAGATCACTGAAGACGGCGGCGATCGCTGGGGCAACCGCGGCGTTTGTGGCGGGCGGCGCGCTTGCCAATCCGTACTCCGAATACGAAGGCACGACGCTGATCGTGAACTTCCCCGCCCATCCACATTATGATGCGGTGATGAAGATCCTGCCCGAATTCACCAAGAAGACGGGCATCGAGGTCGAGGTCGACCAGCTTCCGTATCTCAAGATGCGCGAACGTCAGACGCTTGAGCTGGGACAGGACGAGGGCGAATACGACCTGATCGCCTACGTCGTGTTCTCAAAGGCCGATTATGTTTACGCCGACCAGCTTGAGAACCTTGCGAAATACTACATGAACCCGAAACTGGCCGACCCGTCCTATGACGCCGACGATCTGATTGACGGTTATGTCTACAACATCGGCTTCGCTGGCGGAAACAAGGGGTACCTGCAAGGCAAGACCGGATCGCTCTTCGGCATTCCCTACGGATCAGAGACGTCGATCCTCGGGTATCGTAAAGACATCTTTGAAAAGCACGGTCTGGACGTCCCTGAGTCCTACGAAGATATGCTCGAAATCGCCTGCCAGATCCCGGACCTGGAACCGGGCATGGGCGGGGTTGCGTCGCGTGCGGCATCGGGCCACCACGCCAGTCACGCATTCCTGTTGCACCTTGCACCGCTCGGCGGCCGGGTGTTTGACGACGAATGGAACCCGATTGTGAACAACGCTGCCGGCGTTCAGGCGGCTGAGGCGCTTAAGCAGATTGTCGATTGCGGTCCGGAAGGCGCTAAGAACTTCGGCTTTGGCGAAGCGCTGGGCGCGTTCCTGAATGGCGATACCGCCATGTTCCTCGACACGACGGTCGTTGCCGGTCAGATCGAAGACCCGTCCAAATCAAACGTGGTCGGCAAGGTGGGCTGGGCGCTTCACCCCATGGGCGTGCGTCGTGGTTCGCAGACCGGTGGCTTTGGCATCGGCATCCCGTCCAACGCCGAAAACAAGGAAGCGGCGTTCCTGTTGATGCAGTGGCTCACCTCCAAAGAAGGTGACAAGCTGGTGGCACTTGCCGGCGGAAACCCGTCGCGCTTTTCGACACACTCCGATGCCGACGTGAACGCCAAGTTCCCGCACATGGCCACCTTCGGCGAGGCATTGCAGCACGCGGATCCCGACTGGCGCCCGATCATCCCGGTCTGGGGCAAGATCAATGCCGATCTGGGGACGACCCTGTCCAAGGTTCTGACGGAAGACCTGGACATTCAGGAAGCACTTGATGGCGTGGCAGAGCGCACCAAGGCCGTAATGGAAGAGGCCGGATACTACACCTGGAACTGATCCAGGCCGGACCAAGGCGGCACGTGGCCGCCTTGGTCCTGAACACCCTTTCCAGAACCGCGCCCGGGTACCCAGGCTAAGTCACAGTCCGGAGTAGGCCATGTCGATTGTACGCACCAACCGGCTGACACCCTACATGTTTATGGCGCCTGCCGCCGTGATCATGGCGATCGCGCTGATGTATCCCCTGGGCTACATGGTCTGGGGCAGCTTCAGGGATTGGGACCCCAGCCAAACAATCGGCGAGGCCGAATTTGTCGGGCTGAAAAACTACATCACACTCTGGGGCGATCCGAACTTCCGCGAAAGCCTGTCCGTGACGCTGCGGTTCGCTTTCTTTGTCGTCACTTTCGAGATGGTCATCGGTGTCGGTCTGGCGCTTCTTCTGGATCGGGACATCCGCGGCATGTCGGTGCTGCGCACCATGTTCATCCTGCCGATGATGATTGCGCCCGTCGTCGTGGGGTTGATGTGGCGTTATATGTACCACCCGACGGTGGGTACCTTTAACCGAACACTAGAGTCCCTGGGCCTGCCAACGGTGGACTGGCTGGGCCAATATGCGCTGACCAGTGTCATCATCGCCGACATCTGGCAGTGGACCCCGTTCATATTCATCCTTGCCCTGGCGGCCTTGCAGTCGCTTCCGCGTTCGGCACTGGAAGCAGCGCGCATCGATGGCGCCACCGCCTGGCAGCAGATCTGGCACATCAAACTGCCCTTGATGATGCCGGTTCTGATCGTGACCGGACTGTTACGGCTGATCGATGCGTTCAAGGTTCTGGAAGTCATCCTGGTCATGACCGAAGGCGGGCCGGGGCTGTCAACCGAAATCCTGGCTTTGCGCATTTCGCGCACTGCCACCGAGTTTCGCGAGCTGGGTGTTGCGGCGGCCATGTCGAATTATCTGCTGCTGCTTTTGCTGGCGCTGACGCTTGGCATGTTCGCGTTTCAACGGTTCCAAGAGGCGCGGGCCGCACGGATACGTGCCGCCGCCGAGGAGGACAGCTGATGTCACAACCTCAGCAAAGGCAGAACCCGGCCTTCTTTGCATTGCTTGCGGTGCTGGTCTTCATGTCGGTCGGTCCGGTCCTTCTGATGCTGGTCAACAGCTTCAAGCTGGACGTCGACATCATTTCCGGAACTGGCGGTCTTTTGTTCCTGCCGACGATCCAGAACTACGAAACCGCGCTGTGCGATATTCTGCCCTATGAACCCGACCATCTGGATTTCTGCTCGCTCAAGTTCGGCGGTGCCTTCATCAATTCACTGATCATTGCGCTGGTATCGACCGCCTTGACGCTGGTGATCGGATGCATGGCGGCCTACGCGCTGGTGCGGTTCCGCTTCATGGGGCGCGATACGGTGTCTCTGACCACGCTGATGGTGCGCATGGTGCCGCCGGCGGTTCTTTTGGTGCCGGTCTTCGGCCTTTGGAACAATGAGTTCTGTTTGGACAAGGATGGTCTGATTGGCGGGGCGATCCGGGAAGCCTTCGGCGGGCGGGGCGATGTCTGTCTGGCCGGAACCCATTCCGGCATCATTCTGATATACATCGCCATGAATCTGCCCTTCGTGATCTGGATATTGCAGAGCTTTATCGTGCAGGTGCCGCGATCTCTGGAAGAGGCGGCGCGGGTCGATGGCGCCGGACCCTTTCAGGTGTTCTTTCTGGTCGTGCTGCCATTGATCAAGCCGGGTCTCGCGGCGGCGGCCATTTTCACCTTTCGTATCGCATGGAACGAATACCTGCTGGCCTCGGCCCTGTCCGACCGCAACACCAGGACCGTGCCCATCCTCATCGTCAACAATATGAGCGAGTTTAATGTCGAGTGGGGCGTGATCATGGCGACGGGCATGCTGTTGGCCATTCCGCCGATCATTTTCACGCTGCTGGCCAGCCGACAGATCATCACGGGAATGACTGCTGGTGCAGTCAAGGGGTAATGCTGGAGTGGTTGTTTGCATCAATCGATCCCAGCAGGCCCCACGATGTCGGGTTTGCTGAATCCTGGCACGCCCGGCTGATGACGCTCGCCTGGGGCGTACTTGCGCCCACATCCGTTCTGGTGGCCCGGTTCTTCAAGATCATGCCCGGTCAGGACTGGCCGCGCGAACTCGACAACCGGTTCTGGTGGCGGTTCCACTGGATGGGTCAAACCGCCGTTCTATTGCTGACCTTCGCGGCCTTCGCGCTGATCTACACGAGCCGCAGCGCGCACCTGACGCTGCATGGCCAGTTGGGGTATGCCGTTATCGGGTGCCTGCTCTTGCAGGTCCTTCTGGGGGTGTTTCGCGGCAGCAAGGGGGGACCCACCGACCGGCGCACCGACGGCAGCCCGCGCGGCGATCACTATGACATGACAGCCTGGCGGCTGACCTTCGAACATGCGCATAAGGCTGTCGGCTATTGCACTCTGCTGCTTGCCGCGGTGACGATTGTCGCCGGGCTCTGGCTGTCCAATGCCCCGGTCTGGATGTGGATCGTCATTTTCGGATGGTGGATCGTATTGATCGCCGCCTTTGCCGTGTTGCAAAGCCGGGGCAGAGCAATCGATACTTACGCGGCAATCTGGGGCACCGATCCGCAGCATCCCGGCAACCGGCGCGCTGTGCCGGGATGGGGTATGCGGCGCCCGCACGAACACCAGCCGGGCGAGTAGCGGAAGGAACTGAACATGTATGGAGTGATCGAAGGCACGGGTTTTGAAACGGTCGATCCCAGCTTCGAGGCTTGTCTGATTGGCCACGCCCGTGTCGAAAGGCTCTGGACCGGCGCAAGGTGGTCCGAAGGTCCGGTCTGGTTTGCAGCCGGGCGCTATCTTGTCTGGTCCGACATTCCGAACAACCGGATGATGCGGTTTGACGAAACCGACGGCTCGGTGTCGACCTTTCGGCAGCCTTCAAACAATTCTAACGGCAACACCGTTGATCGCGAAGGACGGCTGGTCACCTGTGAACACCTGGCCCGCCGCGTGACGCGCACCGAACATGACGGATCGGTGACGGTTTTGGCCGACCAGTTTGAAGGAAAACGGCTGAATTCACCCAATGACGTGGTCGTAAAGTCCGATGGCTCGGTCTGGTTCACCGATCCAAGCTATGGGATTCTGATGGACTATGAAGGGGACCGCGCCGACAGTGAAATCGGCGCCTGCCACGTCTACTCGGTCAACCCTTCCGGCGGCATCCGGGTCGTTGCGGAAGATTATGTCAAACCAAACGGTCTGGCCTTTTCGCCGGACGAGACGCTGCTGTACATCGCCGACACCGGCGCATCCCATGATCCGGACGGCCCGGCGCACATCCGGTGCCATACCGTGGGCGAAGATGGCACACTGGGCGGCGGGGACGTCCACGCGGTCTGCACAAACGGTTTGTTTGATGGCTTTCGTTTGGACCGTGACGGGCGGATCTGGACCTCGGCGGCCGATGGTGTCCATTGCCTCGATCCGTCCGGTGCGTTGATCGGCAAGATCCGTATCCCCGAGTTTGTCGCCAACGTCTGCTTCGGCGGTCCCAAGCTGAACCGCCTGTTCATCTGTGGAACGACATCGCTTTATTCCGTGTTCCTGAACGTCAACGGCGTGTCGCCTTTGGCAGGTCCTGACGCATGAGCGACTCAAACTACACGGCTGAGGTGCCCGTTCTCACCCATGCCGCCGTGCTGGAGATGCTGCGCGCCGCGACTGAAGCGGCCGAGCAGATCGGCCAACCGCAATGTATCGTCATTGTGGACGCCAGTGGTGAAACCATTGGCGCGCTGCGCATGGCAGGCGCCAAGTACCTGAGCATGAAAAGCGCCCGTGCTAAGGCGCGCACCGCCGCGTCAATCGGTGCCCCAACAACGGCGATCCCGGAGCATGTCGGACCGGCGATAGCTGCCGCGACCGAAGGCGATGTCACGCGGCTGGCGGGCGGTCTGCCCATACGCATCGGCGCGGTGCTGGTCGGCGGCATCGGAATTGGTTCCGGCAGTCCGGATCAGGATGTCGCAGTTGCAGAAGCGGCTTTGTTGGCAATCGGCGCGTCGGGCTAATCCCTCACTATGGGGCATTTCCGATCCTAGCGTTTTCCGCGCCTTCTGGCACATTTTGACGTACCTGGCGGAGCGATTTCACAGCTCTCTCCCCGCGCGCCTCTCGCCCCACCAAAGGCGCAGGTTTGCGCCCAACTGCGCCAGGGGGTTGGGGGGCAGGCGACGCGGTGCCTTGGAACGTCGCATACGGTCGACCGCAGGCGACGTCTGACCGGTGGCCATGTCGGCCGCGACGATGCCGGCAAGCGTTCCCCGTGTCGTGCCAAGGCCATTCTGGCAGCAGGCTGAGAACAGCCCGTCGTCGATTTCACCGACGACCTGCACGCCGTTGGTGCTAAGGCACAGCCTGCCACCCCAGCGATAGTCCATCGACACATCCTTTAGCATCGGAAAGCGCGCATCGAATGCCGCATCGTGGCTTTGCCCGACTTGACCGATGCGCTGGCGGTCGACCTCAAGCGATGGATCGAAGGTAAAGCGGTTGCGGACCACGATCCGGTCGCCGCCGCTTCCCGAAATCCGCCGAACTGTGGTGCCCATGGGGTCGGCCGGGGTCACGCCCCAGGTGGTTGCGCGCCCCAGTTGCCCGACCTCTTCCGGCGTCAGCGGGCGGGTCATCGAGGCGTAGGTGAAGATATGCATCAGCCGTCCGGCCGCAAAGCCAAAACTGTTGAGATGCCCGTTGACGGCCAGAATGACGCGCGGCGCGGCGATCTTTCCCTGAGCAGTCTTCGCGATCCAGTCGCCGTGGCGTTCAAGGCTGACCACCGGGCTCATCTCATGGATCGTGATCCGGTTCGACCGCAGCCCGTGCGCAACGCCGCGCACGAACTGTGCCGGTTGGATCATGGCGGCGCCGGGCGTGAAGAGCCCGCTTCGATAGTAGCCGATACCGGTCAGGTCGCGCATCTCGTCCGCGTCGAGATGGCGACAGGCCTCGCCCATACGCCCCAGATGCGCGGCGTAGGTACGATTGTGTCGGTCGCCCTGTTCGGTCGCTGCCGCATTGACCTTGCCGGTTCTTGCAAAGGCCTCTTTAGGCAGGCCGAATTCCCGGGCCATAGCCCCGGCAAATTCGATTGCCATGCGATTGTCTTCGGTCTGTGTGATGTCATGGTCCAGCGCCCCGCCATAATCGTCGGATGTCAGGTCGTGCGGCAGATCGATCATGAAGCCAGAGTTGCGCCCCGCGGGACCATCGCCCACCCGGACCGCATCCAGAATTGCAATCCTGTCGCCCGGGCAGTTTTGCGACAGCCGCCGCGCCGCGGCGAGCCCGGCAAACCCGGCGCCGATGACAAGCCAATCCGCAGTCTGGTTTCCGTCCAGCGGCGTTGCCGGCGCCGGATCGTCAAGCAGCAGGTTCCATCCCGATGGGCCCGGGTCGACGGGCAGGCGAGCGACCTTCATCGCAAGAGACCCGGTGTCTTCAGGGTCGCAACCGCAGGCGCCGAACGGACCCTGCCAACCGTTCCTGTAACCAGATGCGGCACACGCGACTGCACGGCTAGAATTCCTGGTTCAGCGCATCCGCCGCCGGGATCTCGCGTTCGCGCCGGGCTATGTAGTCGCAAAGCGCCTCATCGGTCGTGGGATCCATCTTGGGCTCTTCATAGTCGGCAAGAAGCGCCTTAGCGTGGGCCCGCGCACGGTCCGGGGTTTCGACAGATCCTTCCGCCTGCCACTGCTCAATCGAATTGTTATCCAGAAGATCGGGCATGTAGAACGCACTTTGAAAATGATCGAGGGTATGCGGGTGTCCAAGATAATGGCCGCCGGGTCCGACATCGCTGACCGCGTTCAGAGCATCATCAAAGTCCTGCCAGCGTACGCCCTCGGCCATGCGATAGGCCATGGCCGCCTGCTCGGCATCGGTCACGAATTTGGTCAGCGAACATGTCATCCCCGCCTCCATCCATCCGGCCACATGCCAAATGTAATTCGCGCCGGACAAGAACACGGACATCATCGTCGTCGCCGATTCATAACCTGCCTGTGCGTCGAAGGTTTTGGCCCCGTTGCTGGTCGCGGTCGTGCGCCACGGAATGCCGTAGTGCCGGGCCATCTGACCGGTCATGAAGTTCAGCAGGCTGATTTCAGGCGTGCCGCCCATGGGCGCGCCGGACTTCATGGATGTCGTGGCCAAAAAATGCCCGTAGATTGCCGGGCAACCACGTTTGACCACCTGGGTGTAGGCAAGTGCCGCAAGCGCTTCGGCATTCAGCTGCGCCATCGTGGCGGCGGTGGATGCAGGGGTGTTGGCCCCGCCCAGAACGAAGGGAGAGCACAACACGGGCTGGTTGCGCCTGTTGAAGGCGCGCATGGCCGACAGCATCGTTTCATCCCAGACCAACGGCGAATTGCCGTTGCAATTGCCGGTCACCACCGGGTGGCTGTCGATGTATCCTGGCCCGAACAGAATATCGCACATGGCCATGACGTCTTCGGCGTTTTTGCCGCTGGTGGTCATGCCCATGAAGGTCTTGTCCGAATATTTCATCGACGAATAGGTGATCCGCAGGTGACGCTGACTGATGGGGTGATCGTAGGGCTCCAGAATATGATGCGCGGCCGAATGGATCGCGGGGCACATGTGGCTCAGCTTGTGAACATCGGCCAAATCCGACAGCGTCGGGTTGCGCCGAACCCCGTCAAGATCTTCGACAAAGGGCGCACCGGTCATCGGCACGAGGATCGCATGGTCGCGCCCAAAGGGCAGGTTATTGGCCGGGTTTCGGGCATGATAGGTGAAGCTGTCGGGAATACTGGCGATCAGTTCGCGGACCATGGCACGATCCAAACGCACCAGATCTCCGTCGCGGATATCTGCACCGGCGGCTTTCCAGTCGGCGATTGCCTGGGGGTCGCGAAAAACGCAGCCGACGTTTTCGAGGATCCGCATGGATGCGTCGTCGATCCGGTGGATCTGTTCTTCCGACAGCGGGTTGACGGGTGGCAGACCGTGCCGCAAGGCGGGCAGCATTTTGATGTCGCGGGTCTGGCGGGCCGCCTTGCGCGCGCTGCGGCCGCGCCGCGTGGTTCCAACCGCATGAACGCTCATGCCACGTTGTCTCCGTCCTTCGAATCCGTCAGGTCGATCCAGATGGTTTTCAACTCGGTGTACTGATCATGGGCGTGAACGCCGTTATCGCGCCCGCCGAACCCCGATTGCTTCCAGCCGCCGAAGGGTGTCGTCAGATCGCCTTCACCGTAGCAGTTAACCGTCACCGTGCCTGCCCGCAGATCGCGGGCCGCGCGTATGGCCCGCCGCGCGCCGCCGGTGAACAGGCTGGCCGTCAGCCCAAAGTCCGTGTCGTTTGCCAAAGCGATTGCCTCATCAGCCGACGCCACTTCGATAACGCTGAGGATCGGCCCAAAAATCTCTTCGCGTGCGCGCTTGTCCGTCGAAGAGGTCTCGTAGACCGTGGGCGGCACAAATACACCTTCGGCTGTCCCGCCGAAAAGAGCGTCGCCCCCAAGGTAACCGCCCACCTTCTTGACATGTTCCGCGTCGATCAGGGCGCCAAGATGCGTGGCAGGATCCAGTGGATCACCGGTTTTCCAGTCGCGCAGGCGGGCGGCGATGCGTTCCAGCAGCGGTGCTTTGACGTCCCGATGTACAATCAGGCGTGAGACGGCCGAGCAGTTTTCGCCCATATTCCAAAACGCGCCGTTGACGATATGTTCCGCCACATGATCGAGGTTTTCGGCGTCATCGAAAACGATGGCCGGGTTCTTGCCGCCGCATTCAAGAACCACGTTTTTGAGGTTGCTGTCCGCGGCGTAGCGCAAGAAGCGTCGCCCGGTTTCGGTCGAGCCGGTGAATGAGATCATATCGATACCCATATGCCGGCCCATGGGTTCGCCCACCGATGGACCGTCTCCGGGCAGGACCTGGAAGACCCCGCGCGGCACCCCGGCCATATGCGCGACCTCGGCCATGCGAAGCGCGGTAAGACAGGTCTGTTCGGCTGGCTTCACGATCACCGAGCAACCGGCCGCCAGAGCCGGCCCTATTTTCCAGGCGAGCATCAGCAACGGGAAATTCCACGGCAGAACCGCGCCAACCACGCCGACGGGTTCGCGGACCACCATCGCAATTGCGTCATCCCCGCCGGGCGACGTCTGATCATAGATCTTGTCCGCCGCCTCGGCGTGCCACTTGATGCAGTGGATGGCCTCGGGCACATCGATCAGCTCGCAGTCACGGATCGGCTTGCCGCTATCCAGGCTTTCCATGACCGCCAGTTCGCGCCGCCGCCGCGTCATAAGTTTGCAAAGCCGGATCAGCACGTCCTTGCGTTCCGACGGGTGCGCGCGCGCCCAGGCACCTTGATCAAAGGCCTCGCGCGCCTTTTGGACGGCAAGGTCAACATCGGACACGTCGGCGGCGGCGATTGTGGTCAGGGGAACTCCGGTGGCCGGGTTCAGAACCGGCAGCGCAGCCCCCCGACCGGCACGAAACTTGCCGTCAATAAACGGCGCGGCCGGAAGATCAATGTCGGTTGCGATTGCGGCGTATTCCGCACGGGTCAGAAGATCGCTCATGCCTCACCTTTTTCAATCGCCGCAATGGCCGTGTTCATGGTGCGGATCACCTCTTCAAGGGTCCGTTTCTGATCTTTGTTCAGCGGCTGCAGCGGACGGCGCGGTGGACCGGCGGTGATGCCGCGCATGGTCAGCCCATGCTTGACCGACTGGATGAAGGCGCCGCCCTGCTCCAGAACCTGCATCAGGGGTAACATCGCCGACATGATCGCCCGGCCACGCTTGAAATCACCATCAACCGCGCAGGCCCGGTAAAGCGCCAAATGCGCCTCTGGTGCAAAGTTCGAAGCCGCGCACACCCAGCTGCGGGCTCCCCAGGCGAAGAACTCCAGCGCCTGATCGTCCATGCCGCAACTGAGCGCGATATGGGGATAGTCGCGCGCCAGCATGTGCAGCCGGTTCGGGTCGCCTGAGCTTTCCTTGATGGCACAGAAGTTGGGAGAGCGGCCCAGGCGGTCCAGACACTCTTCGTCCATGTTCACGCTCATCCGCCCGGGGTAATTGTACAGAATAACCGGCAGGTTTGCCGCGCGATCGACTGCAAGGGCGTGCAACGCAATCTCGCGCCCGGTCGGATAGGCGTATGGCGGTGTGGCGATCATCAAGGCGTCGGCACCTGCCTCTTTCGCCGCCTTCGCAAAGACAATGCTGTCTTCGGTGCGCATGGCACCTGTTCCGACGATCATCGGCAACCGGTTCCCGATCAGTTTCCTGATCCGCGACATCAGGTCGATCCGTTCGTCCGCCGACTGGGCATAGTATTCGCCGGTCGTGCCCGCCACGATGATGCCGTGGACACCGGCCGCGATCAGAAATTCGACCGTTTCGGCAAGAACCTCGGCGTTCAGGGTGGAATCCGCGTGATAGGGTGTCACGATCGGCGTGTAGATACCTTCAAACCGCATGGTGCCTCTCTTTCAACGACGGCAGATCAACGGGCAAAGGGTCCGGCCGGACAAACCGCTCTATCCGGTCCCTGGACAGATCCCAGTGCTGAAGCGCGAGGTCGACGGAAAGATCGGCATCCTGCGCTTCGATGGCCGAAATCATTGCATCATGCTGGTCGGCCGCATTCCGAATGAGGGTCCGATCTGCCGGTGCGGCGGGGCGGTAAAACGTGTGTCCCAGCCGCGTGTGATCGATCAGCAACCGGTCGAGGCAGGCCATGAGATAGGGATTGTGTGCCATCTGTCCGATGATGGCATGGAACGTGTGGTTGCAGAGCGCGGCGCCCGACACGTCGTCTTTGGCGATGGCATCCAGAAAACCGCGCTGAATATCGCCCAGGTTATCAAGTTGATGGCGTTTGCGGTTTTCGGCCGCCTGACGCGAGATGTTGGCATATATCATCGGCGCGGTCTGAAAAAAGGTCCGCATCGCCGCGACATTCATCGAGGCAACTTTCGCGCCGCGGTTGGATTCGATTTCGACGTAACCCTCACCCGCCAATCTTTGCAGAACCTCGCGAAGCGGCGTGCGTGAGATCCGGTAGCTTTCAGAAAGGGACACTTCGTCCAACCCGCTGCCGGGTTCCAATTCCGTGGTCAGGATCCTTTGCTGCAAATCCCGAAAACAGTTTTCCTTAGAACTCATCGGTGCCTCAATTGTATGGCACACAAAATGTACACAAGATGTACACAAATGCAAGCGATGACAAATCTACCCTGAGCGTTCAACCGGAGTCTTGTGTTGGAAATGGGTTTCCGCGAAGCCGCTAAAAGGAAACGCGGTCACCGCCCTTGAGATCAAGGATCTCGCGCGCTTCGTCCGGTGTTGCAACAGATGTGCCGAGGTCTTCAACTATGCGCCGGATCTTGGCCACTTGGGCGGCGTTCGATTCCGCTAGTTTTCCCCGGGAAATGAAAAGGCTGTCCTCAAGCCCGACCCGCACGTTGCCGCCCATCTGGCTGGCCGTCGTGGCCAGCGGCATCTGCGCGCCGCCTGCGCCCAGAACCGACCAGCGATAGCTGTCGCCGAACAGGCGATCCGCCGTGCGCTTCATGAAAATCAGATTGTCCACTTCGGGTCCGATACCGCCAAGGATGCCAAAGATGAACTGGATGAAGACCGGCGCCTTGAAGAGTCCAATATCCATGCAAAACTTAAGGTTATAGAGGTGGCCAACGTCGTAGCATTCGTGTTCGAACTTGATGCCGTGCGGCGCAAGCGTGTCGGCCGCTTCCTTGATGTCTCGGAACGTGTTCCGAAAGATGTTGCCGTCAGAGCCCGCCACATAGTCTTTCTCCCAGTCGAACTTCCAACTGTCGTATTTTCCGGCAAGGGGATGAAACGAGAAATTCATCGAGCCCATGTTCATCGAACACATCTCTGGGCTGAACGTCATGGCCGGTTTGATCCGGTCCTGGATTGACAGGGAAAGCGATCCGCCGGTCGAGATGTTGACCACCGCGTCGCTGGCCTGCTTGATGCGGCCGAGAAATGGGCTGAAGTCCTCGGGATTCACCGATGGCGCCCCGTTTTCGGGGTTGCGGGCGTGCAGATGCAGGATAGATGCGCCCGCCTCTGCCGCTTCGACCGCCTGGGCTGCGATGTCGTCATAGGTGAAGGGCAAGGCGTCCGACATGGTCGGTGTGTGGATCGCGCCCGTCACGGCACAGGTGATGATCGTCTTCTTTTGGCGTGCCATTATCAGGTGTCTTTCCGGTCTTTCGGCAGGCGAACACGGTAGCTCAATGGGAACAGCTCAAGATCAAAGCGTTCGCGGATCAGACCCCAGACCCCCTTTGGTGCCTTCAGCATCACGACAATCGCCACCAACCCCAGAACCAGAAGATATGTGGTGCCGAAATCCGCCAGCGTTTCCCGCAATGCGAAGAACAACAACGTGCCGATAATTGGGCCCTCAAGCGTGCCGATTCCGCCGATGACGACGATGAAGATGACAAAAGCCGTCCAGTCGTTGACCGAGAAGGCCGCATCAGGAGAAATGCGCAGTTTCTGAAGAAAAATCAGACCGCCGATGATGGCCGTAAACGCGGATGTCACCACATAGACCTCAAGCTTGGTCCGCCAGATGTCTATGCCAAGGCCCGAGGCCGCGACCTCGCTGTCACGGATTGCCGTTAGTGCCAGACCACGCCGCGAGCGCAGGAAAAGGTAGACCGCAATCACAACCGCCAGGGCGGACCCAAGCGCCAGCCAGTAGCTCAGTGCCTCGCGCCCGGAACGCGACGACGCAAGGGACCGCACGATATCCACAGGAAGGGAGATGCCAGAGCCGCCGCCCATGGCCTGCACCTGCGCAAAGCTCAGTCGAAACACCTCGGCAACGACCCAAGTGCCGATCGCGAAATAGGCACCCTTCAGACGAAAGATCAGCGTTGCAATCGGGACTGACAGGACCGCCGCAAGCGCCCCGCCGACAAGGATGGCTGCGATTGGGTGCAGGCCGCCGAAAATGGTCAGCGCGAACAGCATATAGCCGCCAAACCCAACAAAGGCCTGCTGGCCAACCGACACCAGACCGGCGTATCCGGCCATCAGGTTCCACAGGAAAGCCAGCGACAGATACAGGTACAACTCGCCAAGAAGGCGCAGGTCGGCCCGCCCGGCCCACCAGGGCGCCGCCGCGAGCAGAAGCAGCGCGAGAAGCGCAATGATACCGGCAGTGCGGGACGCCGGTGTCGATCTGGTGACGGCCGGCGCGGTCAATGCTCAACCCTCGGAAAAAGGCCGTTTGGGCGCACGGCAAGCACAATCAGGAACGCCAGGTGTCCGGCCAGAAGCTGCAGCCCCGGGTCAATCTTGGCGCCAATTGTCTGCGCCACACCCAGTATCACCCCGCCTGCGAGGGTGCCCCAAAGATTGCCCAACCCGCCTATGATCACGGCTTCGAAACCGAAGATCAGCCGCCCACCTCCAATGGCAGGATCGAAACTGGTGCGCATGCCCAGAAGAATCCCCGCAATGGCGGTGACGGCCAGGGCAAGTGCCATGGCCAGACCAAAGACATGGGCCTTGTTCAGGCCCATGAGCTGGGCGATTTCCTGATTGTCCGATACGGCTCGAAACCCGCGCCCTAGGGGCGTGCGATAAAAGATCCATTGCAGACCCGCGATAACCACGACGGCAATCCCGAATGTTACCAGTGGCAGGACACCCAAGTTGAGGCTGCCGACGGGAAGGCTGGCGGTTTCAATCGCGCCGCCGTTCAGCTTCTGCGGGTCGGCCGTAAAGATCTCTAAAAGCACGTTCTGGATGATGACCGATAGGCCAAATGTCACCAGAAGCGGGGGCAGAATATCGGGCCCCAGTGTCTGGTTCAGGACGCCGCGCTGCAACGCGTATCCGATCCCGCCCATCACCGGCATGACCAGCAACAGTGCGACAAACGGATGAACACCCAGCATGATCGTCGTGCTGAGACCAAGGTAGGCTGCCAGCACGATCAAATCGCCATGGGCGATGTTGACCAGGCGCATCACGCCGAAAATCAGCGACAGCCCCGCAGCAAAGAGTGCATAAAGTCCACCCAGAAGCGTGCCCTGGACGATGGCGCCTACCCATTCGATCATGCGTTGACCCCAAAGTAGGCGGCGGTGATCTCATCCCGGCTGACCGCGTCAGTGCGCCCCTCCAGCGATATCCTGCCTTCTTGAAAGCAGTACACGCGCGACGATACGGAAAGCGCCTTTGTGATGTCCTGTTCCACGATCATCGCTGTCATGCCCTCGCCCACGATATCTGGCAAAGCCGCATAGATGCCGTTGATGATGACCGGCGCGAGGCCCAGCGAGATTTCGTCGAACAGGATCAGATCGGGATTGGCCATCAATGCTCTGCCGATCGCCACCATCTGTTGCTGGCCGCCGGAAAGCGATGTGGATTGCTGGTTTTTGCGTTCCTTCAGAACAGGGAAAAACTCATACACTTTGCCAAGGCTCCAGATGCCGGACCGCTTTGCGTTGGCACCCAGCAAAAGGTTCTCTTCGACGGTCAGCGACGGGAAAAGCTGGCGGCCTTCAGGTACCAGCGCGATGCCCAGATGGGCGACTTCATCGGCCCTAAGCCCGCCGATTGGCGCGCCGCGGTAGCGGATCTGACCAGGGGAATTCCACAGAAGGCCGGAAATTGACCGCATAAAGGTTGTCTTGCCGGCACCGTTCGCACCGATGATTGCAATCACCTCTCCGGCGGCGATGTCCATGTCGATACTGTAGAGCGCCTGAAAGTCACCGTAGTGTGCATCGAGCGCGGTGAGGGACAAAAGCGGCTCAGACATCTGGGTCGACCCCAAGGTAGATTTCCTTCACCTCAGCACTTTCCATGACCTCTTTTGGGTGTCCGTCGGCAATCTGACGGCCGAAATCGATCACGATCACCCGCTCGACCACGGCCAGCAGCGCGTGGATGACATGTTCGATCCAGACAATGGTCGTGCCGGCTTTGTGGATTGACTGGATGGTATCAATCAGCGCCACGCATTCTGCTTCCGTCAGCCCCCCGGCGATTTCATCGAGCAGAAGCAGTTTGGGCCGCGCCGCCAGTGCCCGCGCCAGTTCCAGCCGCTTGCGCTCAAGCAGCGTCAGCGATCCGGCCCGCGCATTGGCCTTGGCCAGAAGCCCCGTGGCCTCGAGCACCGAAAGCACGTGGTCTTCGGCGTCCGGATGGCCGAGCCCGGCGCCCTGGGTGGCGCCGACAAGCGCGTTTTCGAACACCGTCATGCCGCCAAACGGACGGGGTATCTGATAAGATCGCGAGATGCCCCGTTTGCATCGTACGTGGGGCGGCGCGCCGGTGATTTCGCCGCCGTCAAACACGATGCGGCCGCGGTCCGGTTGGACCGTTCCGGTGATCAGGTTAAACAGCGATGTTTTGCCGGCACCGTTCGGCCCCAGTATCCCCAGTGCTTCGCCCTGGCCCACCTCAAATGTCGTGGCATCTGCCACGACGACCGCGCCGTAGGACTTACTGAGGTCCAAGACCGAAAGCAGTGCCGACATCGATACGCCTTTAGCCAAGCAGCATCATTTCACCGCCCACGGGTATCTGCGGTGCGTGGCTGTTGTTGGTGATCACCAGCTCGACCCCGCTACCGGATTTCTGCCACTGACCTGAAACCAGCGGTGTCTTCGAGACATTGGCCACAGGCCCGGTTGACCAGTTCACGTCGCCCACAATCGTTGACATGTTGGTTGCCTTGACCGCATCCGTGATCGCCTCGGGATCGTCCAGATCCTCGGCCCGACCGACAACATCGGCGACCACTTCGAACAACGCGTGCTTAAAGCCGATTGGCTGCGTCCACGGGCGCCCGGTTGCTGACGAATAACCGCCGGACAGATCGCCCGCCGAAATACCGGTCAGCGAGGAATTAAACGGATGATTGGGCGACCACCAGATTTCTGTCGTAAGGCCGATCCCGCGGTCCCCCAACGCTTCAATTGCCGAAGGGAACAGAAGCGCCTTGCCAATGGTCGCAACCTTGGGCTGGAAGCCCTGTTGTGCCGCCTGGCTCCAGAAGGTGCCAAAATCCGGCGGGATCATTACGCCCGTGATGATCTCGCAACCGGCTTCCTTGAAAGCATTGATGTAGTTTGAGAAATCATCCGACAGGGGTTGAAAGCGGCCGGGGTCTGTAAGCTCGAACCCCTGGGCGGCAAGTGGTTTGGGCAGGCCGAGTTCGGCGTCACCCCATGCGTTTCCGTCAGCGTCGTTCGGAAACAGGCCACCCACCTTTTTTGCCACGCCGCTGCCGTTCCAGAGACCGGTGAAATTGGCGATGATATCTTCGAGGCCCCAGAAGAAGTGGTAGGTGTAACGGAAGCCTTCGGCCGGGTTGCCGCCGCGCCCGAAGAAATAGGGCTGCCACGGCGCGTCCGTGGTGATGCACGGCACCTCGTTGATTTCCGCTTGGTCGGCAACCGGGTTCGTGGTGTCCGGCGTCGCCGCTGCGGTTATGATGTCGACTTCGTCGGACAAGATCAACTCTGCCGCCACTTCGGCCGCGCGGTTCGGGTTTGACTGGCTGTCCTTCTTTATGATCTCGATGTCATAGGTCTTGCCATTGTTCTCGATACCGCCCGCGAAATGGGCCCGGAGGCCTTCGAGAATATAGTCGTCCGCCTCACCGAACCCGGCCAGTGGACCTGTCGATGGCGTGACAAAGCCAACGCGAATAACAGGGTTAGCAGCATACGCGCGCGTCGATCGCAGAATTGCCGGGGCAGCTACCGATGCAGCCAGCCCCCCAAGAACCGCCCGTCTATTTGTTGTTCGTCTCATGCGTCTCTCCTCCCTGAGATCAGTCTAGTTGGGCAACAATGCCTCAATCTTTGCCAAATACGTCGCAACGCGGGCTTTGGTGGCTTCCACATCGCCGTTGCCCCATGTGCGAAAGCCCTGTCCGGACGCCATGCCCGTCCGGCCGTTGTCCAGCAGCTTTTGCAGATAAGGTGATGCGTCGTCGCTTTGGTCCAGGTCGAACAGGACCTGCTTGTGGATGTCCTGGGTCAGCTCGATGCCTACAAGATCCGCGTTCTCAAGGGGCCCAAGCACGGCTAACCGGCGCCCAAAGCTGGATTTCACGACGTCATCCACAGCCTTGGCCGAACAGATACCAGCGTCGACAAGCGCGATGGCTTCGCGCCAAAGCGCGTGCTGCAGGCGATTGCCGATAAAACCCGGAATGTCCTTTTCGACCATGACCGGTGTCTTGCCCGATGATCCCAGCAGCGCGAACATGCGCTCAGCCATACCTGGGTCGGTCCATTCCGTTTTGACCACTTCCACCAGTGGGACCATGTGCGGCGGGTTCCACCAATGGGTGCCGAGAGCGCGGTGGCGCCCCGACAATCCCTGCATGATTTGCGTAATTTGAATGACCGATGTGTTGGACGCCAGAATGGCGTCTTTTCCGGCATGGGTTTCAATTTCGGCAAAGATCTCTTGCTTGAGGGCAAGTTTCTCAGGCGCCGCTTCGAAAACCACATCGGCAGCCGCGACAGCGCTTGCGATATCCGGAACAAGGCTGATC
Source organism: Pseudomonadota bacterium (assembly GCA_039026235.1). GTDB lineage: Bacteria > Pseudomonadota > Alphaproteobacteria > Rhodobacterales > Rhodobacteraceae > JBCCMQ01. The sequence continues at coordinate 35,369 of JBCCMQ010000008.1, read as the reverse complement.
AGCGCCAGCGTGGTTGCGACCTCATCTGGCTGCGCGCCAAGAAGCCGCATACTCTTTTCAACGCGTCCCGGCGCGGTTTGGCGCGCTTCTTCGGACGGATCGGTCATGGTGACCGGATGGCCGGCGCGCGCAAAGGTCAGGGCAATCCCGTGTCCCATCAGACCTGCGCCAATGACGGCGATCCGTTGCTTTGCAGCCATTGCCCTATCCCGCCGTATACCCGCCGTCGGCGTAAAGAATATGCCCGGTGTAGAAATCCGATGCCGCCGAGGAAAGGAATAACAGTGGCCCGGCCAGATCTTCGGGTTCACCCAGCCGGCCTTTTGGCACCCGGCTGAGAAATCCAGACCGGACGGCTTTCGCGTTCTCGGTGTCTTCAAACATCCACGCCGTCAAAGGCGATCGGAACACGGTTGGGGCGATGGCATTGACGGTGATGCCAGTGGGGCCAAGTTCGCAGCCCAGGGCCTTGGTGATCCCATCTACCGCCGATTTGGATGCGCAGTAGGCCGTGTAGCCGGCGGGATGACCCAAAAGGCCGCGCGCCGAAGACATCAGAACGATTTTGCCACCTTGCCCCTGTTCCTGCATCTGCACGGCCGACGCCCGGGCCATGAGCCAGCTTTGCGTGACATTCGCGTCCATCACCGCCTCGAAGGTGTCCGGCGCCATGTCGGTGATCTTTGCAACCTTGTTCATGCCCGACGCCACGACCAGAATATCCAACCGCCCGAAGGCCGCGACGGTTTTGGCGACAAGATCGGCGCAGGCGGCCTCACTGTCAGGCCTGGCGTTGATCTGAAATGTCTCTCCGGTGCAGTGTCCGGCAACCGCGGCCAAGGCTTCGGCATTGCCTGCGGCCAGGGCGACCTTGCAGCCGGCGCCCGAAAGGCAGCGGGCCGCCACCGCCCCGAAAGCGCCCGAAGCGCCCGTGATCAGGGCAACCTTGCCGGTGACATCGAAGAAGGAAAGCGGTTGGTCCAGCGACATGGGCTTACTCCGGTCGCTTTCCGCCGGGATACGGTATCACGACAAGCATCTTGCAGGTGTGGTTTGTCCGGTTCTCGAGCGTGCGCACCTCGTCGGGCGCGATGGTGCAGCTGTCCATGGGCCCCAGTTCGGTGTCCTGGCCATCCACGGTCACGGTCATTTGGCCTTCAAGTACGACGTAGACTTTCTCGAAGGGCGTCGAATCCGGTCCCGCACCGCCACCGGGCAGGAACTGGGACACCCCGATCCACTGGTTTTCCGGACCGCCGTCTTCAAAGCCCTGTAACCGCAGGCCCACGACGCCCCGGTGGTTTGGCGCGTCGTAGGTTTCGGCGTCCGAAAACCGCTTGGCCAGCATCAGAAGGCCTCACCCGGCTCAATCCGATAGCCCTGGCCTTTGTCGATCATCGCCACCAGACGAATGATGCAGCCATCGCCGCGATCCCAATTCCACGGGAAGAATGCGAAGGTGCAACGTTTTCCCGTCACAGCGTCCAGATCGCCGCCCACATTCTCGATCCCCAGGATCCCATTCTTGAACAGAGTGTTGTGCACAGGCTCCCACTCTGGAAAGTCGTCCGCCCAGTCACGGCCGCCCGACCATTCCTTATATTCGTTTGCCAGGTGCGGCATAATCGGCCCGTTCCTTTGGGGACCGATCGCTGTGGCCAGCGGGTGGTCATTGGCCTGAGTATCGTGGCCCACCACCTTGACGCCCTTTTCGACGATCCAGTCGCCCGCCGAGGGCACCAGGCCTGGGCAATAGGCGAAATAATCGCCATCTTCATACTGCTTGTGCCAGCCGGTGTTGATGATCAGAACATCGTTCTTGCGGATCGCATGCCCGCAAGCTTTTTCCAGATCATCCGCCGTGATCTGTTCCCATTTTTTCTTCGGCACCGAAACGACGAGCCCAGTACCGAAAAAATGGGGAAGCGGAACTTCATCGATGAACGGGGTGCCTTGGACAACATGGGCCGGTGCGTCGATATGGGTCGTCACATGCATCGTCGTGGTCAGCGTCTGGCTCAGCACACCGGATTTCGCCATGTAGTGCTTGCGCTCAATTTGCACGTCCTGAAAATACGGCCAGTTCGGACACTGGAACCCATACCGGTGGCTGAGGTTGTAGAACTCCAGCCCCATGTCGTTGTTGGTGTTTTCCTGGAAGTCTATCCCCCGGATTGTGACGGTCATCGAATCCTCCCCGACTTAACGGCCCGCGTCTTGCAATATGGTGCACCTGTATCGTATTTCGGTCAACTCTTGATTACAAGATTGATCGCAGCTAGCATCCTGCTAAGGTGACGCAACGGGTAAAATCCAAATTTCGTTGTAGGAAGAACGAAATATAATGCAAACAAATCAAGGTATTCAGGTGATATCGCGTGCAGCCGGAATTCTTAGAATTCTGGGCCAGGACACCGATGGGCTGAGCCTCGGTCAGATCGCCAGACGGGTCGCACTGCCCCGTTCTACGGTACAACGGATTGTGGGCGCCCTGTCAGATGAGGGGCTCGTGTCCACCGAAAAGGGCAGCGGGGGAATCAGGCTGGGGCCTGAAATTCAAAACCTTGCGCAGGCATCGTTCACAGATCTGCGTGAGCGGATGCGATCGATCATGAAATCAATTTCGGATGAAACCGGCGAGACGGTCGACCTTGCCGTCTTGGACGGAAAGCGCATGCTTTTTGTCGATCAGGTCGTGGGCACCCAGCGCCTGCGCACCGTCTCGAAGATCGGCGAGGCGTTTCCTCTGGCAACGACGGCCAATGGTAAGGCGGCAATGGCACGCCTTGACGAACATGACGCCGCGAAGCTTCTGATTGCGGAACTGGAAGACACCGACGGACCCGCGCCAAGACTGTCCGATCTCCTTGAAGAGATTGCAGCGATACGCCAGGGCGCGCTTGCGCGTGATGAGGATGACCATACCGAAGGTGTCTCGGCCCTGGGTTTTGCCATGGCCGATCAGCGCGGCGATGTCTTCGCGCTAAGCGTTCCGATCCCGTCCAGCCGATACCACAGGGTGAAAGAGCTGCTAGAGACCGTTCTGCTGAAGTATCGCGCCGAACTGAATGCCTAGGATCGATCGAGGATCCGGCCCATAACCGCCGTCAGATCAGCCGTTGGATCGTTCGTTACCGCATCGCTTCGCCAGGCCACATGGTGATCGGGTCGCACCAGAATGGCGCCGCTGTCCCGGACTTCCCGGGTCCGAGCCCAGTCGCCGGTATGATCTTCGATTGTGCATCGTGGCCCTATTTTCAGAACGTCCAGTGCAATCCCAAAGGCAGCGGTGGCCGCTTCGGCGGCAGCACTCCATTCGTCCCCGCCGATGCCGGTCAAAAGGGTCCAGCGACCACGCCCGCAAAGATCCAGCGTGGACTTCTCTTTCCCGTCCCGGTCAAAGACCCAGACGTGCGGCAGGCGCGCCCCGGGAAATGTCGTTTGCTGGCAGTGCAGTTCCTTGTCGCGCTCGAAAGATGGCCCGGTTGCGCTATCGGTGAAAATCGCGTCGGACGCGTACCGCTGGTTCATTTCAACACCGTGGGCGTCGAACTCATACTTCTTGAAAGCGATGGCCGACCGGATGGCCTCGCGCTGGCCTTCGGCCGCCGCGGAGGCTTGGCTGCGGGCATCCATGCTCGCGCGGATCCTGTCGATATCTGCGCCGCCGGTCATACCCAAGGCTTCGAAGATCGGGCCGAACTCTCCGATCGACTGATTGGCGCGGGTGACGATCTGCTTCGCGATCGGCGCCCTTTCGGTGGTGTAACTGTCCAGGAGCCCTGGGCCCGCCTGGCCCTTCAGGACAGCCGCGAGTTTCCAGGCGAGATTGAAACCGTCCTGGATGGATGTATTCGATCCAAGCCCGTTCGAAGGTGGGTGCCTGTGCGCCGCATCGCCCATGATGAACACCCGGCCCTTTTGCATCTCGGTCGCGTAGGCGTCGTTCACCGTCCAGGTGTTGGCGCTGAGCAGTTCGATCTCGAGTTCCGGATCCCCGACCAGCTGCCGGGCTACGCTGGTGGCGAATGCTGCGTCAACCTCGGGCGCGGGTTCGTTGATGTCGTAGCCCCAGACAATCAGCCATTCGTTCCAGGGGCGGATCATACGCACGAGGCCCATGCCGATCCCACCGACGTCGGCGCCAGGTTGCATGATCCAGTATAGCACGCTGGGCCGATGGGCGACAAAGCGCGAAAGGTCGGCCCGGAACAGTATGTTCATCGATCCGCCGACGCCCATCTTTCCTTCAATCGGAACACCGATGTGGTCTGCCACCGCTGAATTACCGCCGTCAGCCCCGATCAGGTATTTTGAGCGTACCTGAAATTCGCGGCCCGACAGCCTGTCCAAAAGCGTGGTCGTGACGCCGTCCGCGTCCTGCACATGGCTGAGATATTCCGTCGACATGCGCCCCTGCGCGCCCCTTTTGCAGGCCGTCGAATACAAGATCGGTTCCATGAAAGTCTGGGGCAGGTCGTTCATGTGCGTGGGGGAGGATAGCTGATGGGCGGCACGCGAAAGTGGGTGCTTTCCCCAGCTTTTCATACGCCCGATTTCTTCGCCGGCCAGGCTTTCACAAAACACGTTCTCGCCCATCAGATCCTGCTCGGTCGCATGCATATAGGCTTCGGCCTCGACCTCATGTCCAAGATCGCGCAGCACCTCCATCGTGCGCTGGTTTGTGATATGCGCGCGGGGCGTGTTGGCCAGCCAGCGGTATCTGTTCACCACCATGTTCTCGATGCCGTAGCTTGCCAGTAACGCGGCGGTCGCCGATCCAGCCGGTCCAGTTCCAATAATCAGTACATCGGTCGAAATTTCTGCCATGACTGTCCTCCCACAGTCCGGCGATTTTTAACGTGGCGTCGCCCATTGTCGACCGGGCAATCGCCATGCGGCCGGATTGTTCCGTCATTTCAAGCTTTACACGGCGGCCGGACTTTCTTTGGTGTGCTTTTCGAACTGTGCTACCCTTCAGTAAATTCGATTGATTGTGATCAATGCATTGAAAGATTCTGATTTAGGAACAGGTCCGGCCAGCGTGCCGGAAGGAGGATCATTGCAGGATCCCGAACGGTCCGCGCTGAAACGCTTCGTGGGCTTTTTTGGCTGGTTTTCGGGATCGCTGGCTGGCCTGACCGCGATCCTTTATGTTTTCGGGTTTGCCGCCACTGTGGTGTCAAACCGGATGCTTGGCGTCGACTTTGAATTCTACAGCCGCGACGCCTTCGTCTACGTGGCACGCGGCGGCGACCTGTTGATCTCGTCTGGAATGAGCTTCTTCGCCTCTGTCGTGATTACGCTCGTGGTCATCGCCGGCTTTCAGCGCGCCATAAATTTTATCCGCGCGCGCGCGCCCGACGCGCTCTTCCGGTTCGGTGTTCTGGGGCGGGCGCCTTCCGGTCGGACCTGGCCGGCGCTGGTCTTTATGGCGCTGGTTGTCGGGTTGATGATCGGAGGCCTGCCTGGCCGGAATTCAGATCTCAGCCATGCGCTGGGCATGACGGGAATTCTCTTTCTGGATGATGCCGAGCTGTGCTCCGTCCATCACAGCGTCCTCGGGCAGCGTGGTGCGGCGCACCCGGACGCAATTGGCGGCCAAAGCGTCGTGCGGGCAATTCTAACACAGGACCGGGAACAGCTGGTCACTGCCTTCACCACAATTGTCGCCGCAGCGGCGGTCGTGCTCGCGCTGGCCAGCCGGATCGGTCCCGAGGTTGCCCGCCGCGGTATCGCTTCCTGGCATATGCTGGCACTAGTGATCCTGTCATTTGGCGCCGCGCTTGCGTTGCCTGCGGCCTACGGCGCGTTCCTCATGGGCCATGACAAACCCCGGGTGCTTGGGCAGGTACAAGGTACCGATTGGCAGGCGGGCACGTCCCGCCTTGTGGCCCTCAATGATCGCGGTGCCTTGGTGTGGAACGAGCAAAGCCGTGACGTGGCATTCCTGCCCGCGCGCACGCTCGAACCTTTGGCCCTTCAGCGGGCGGGGCCGGTGCGTGCCAATGCCGAATGCGATTGGGTTCGGCGCCCGGGCGCTGCAGCGGGATCCGGCAGTGGAGGAGTACAAGGATGATAGCAGTGCTCAGAAGCCTGTTCGTCGCCGTGTTATCGTCGATCCTGGTTGCGGGCTGCGACTTCTCAACCCGCGATGGAGAACCCGATCTTATGACCGCGGTTCTTGAGGTCGAACGCGAAGGCGTGCGCGTGGACGGGAACGTTGTGACCGGACGCCTTTCTCTGTCACCGGACGCCCGCATCACCACATTCGGCGATGGGCGCGCGCTGGTCACCATCTTCAGAAACCAGAGATCCGAGGCAAGCATTGTGATCCACTCTGACGCCGAGGTCAGTTTTCTTCAGCGAATTGGTGATGGTGCCAGGGCAACGGTCAGGGTCGTGGCAGACACGGGCGAATATGCGTTCGAGACTTTCGGGAATATCTTGATCTTCATCGGGACCAAGACCGGGAATGTTTCGGGCTGGTTGGGATCGAGGTTGGTTCTGATTGTTCACCCCGACGGCTTCACCGAGACTTACCTTCAGTCGGGCAGTTTTGATTTGGAGCGCCCCGAGCGCACATCGCTGCGTGCCGGTGAGGCGGGCCTAGTTGACGCGTCAGGCAATCTTTTCATTCGCCCCATATCGGCGGACGAAGATCAGGCCATTTTCGCCTTCATTGGTGGATCGGCCTGGCCCCTTCCGCGCGGCGGTCTGCCCGGGGATACGCGTCCGCCCGAGGAAGGCACCCCGCAGACCCCGCCCGAACAGGACCCGATTGAACCAACTGATACCCGCGAGGATGAAGAATTCCTGGAAGACGGCACGCCGCTTCGCTGACTGGAAAACTGAAACATTGCGTGCCTAGAAATGTTGCAATCCGCGCGGGTCTGGAAATCAGATGTTCGAACTGAGCTTATTTCCGCTTCTTCTCAGAACTGCACCCGGCGGTTTGGATCACCGCATGCCCACGCGCCATCACACCCCTGCGAGGAGGGGTCGCCTATTGCGCGTGTTTCCATAATCTACAGTGGACAGAAAAGGAGTGCCCCCGATGCGCAAACTGATCCTCTCAACCGTATTCTCAATCGCAGCAGCCGGTGCGGCCTTTGCCGGACCCCAGTACATAGACGGTACCGGATACGCTGTATCCGGCTTCGATGTCGTTGCCTATTTTGACTTGCCCCAATCGGAAGTTGGCGAGGCCCAGGCCGCCGCCGTACCGGGCAACAGCTCTATCACTGCCGAATACAACGGCGCGACCTTCGCATTCTCGACCGAAGAGAACCGCGACCTGTTTACGGCCGACCCGGAAAAGTACGCGCCCCAGTATGACGGTCATTGCGCATACGGCGTTTCGCGCGGTGGCAAGGTTCCCGCCAATCCGCAGCTTTGGCGGATTGTTGACGGCAAACTGTACCTCAACATCACCAAGAACGTCGTATCGTTCTGGGAAGAAGACATCCCGGGTAACATCACATTGGCCAATGGCAACTGGGGCGGTATCGAACCCAGCGACGCGTCGACGAATGTGATCCCGGACTACATGTCGACGGCGCCGATTTCGCAATAGGATCGTTTTTGAAGCCCATCTCAAGACGCACCATGATCGCCGGCCTCGCAGCCGGCGGTCTTTGTGCGTTTTTTCTGGTGTCAACCAGACCGCGCGCGGCAGCCGGCACTGTCCTGAACCCGCAGGAAGTGCACGAGGCACTGGACGAGAAGCGCCTTATTCTCGTCGACATCCGCCGACCGGATGAGTGGACAAAGACCGGCGTGGCCCAGGGGGCCATCCCTATCGATATGCGGCGCGGCGATTTTGTCGACGCCGTCCAAGAAGCGCGCGGCCCAGATCCGGACATACCCGTGGCGCTGATCTGCGCGCGCGGGGTCAGATCGCGCCGGATGACGCGGGCGCTGGTCGAGGCCGGCATTGGCCCTATCATCGACATTCCAGAAGGCATGCTTGGTTCGTCCGATGGCCCGGGGTGGCTGGGCAGGGGCTTGCCAATTGTTGAGTACAAAGCCTAGGCACTGGGAAGGAGCTTCATGACACGCCTTTTCGCAGGAACCGCAGCCGCGGTTTTTTTCGTTTTGGCTGGCTTGTCGCATCAAGCACATGCCTGTTCCTCGGACACCCCCTGTTCGGTTGCCGAGGGGGACTACTTCATCGCCATGCCCCCTGGCGCGAACGGAGCGGTCCCGGCCGTCGTTTTCATTCATGGCTATGGTGGCAATGCGCCGGGTGTCTTTCGCAACAGCGGTCTCGTCCAGCCAATACTGGAACGTGGCTGGGCAGTGATTGCTCCGGACGGTCTGAAGATGGGTCAGGGTAACGGTGGCAGCTGGTCTTTCCACCCAAACCGCCCCAAGAGGCGCGACGAGATCCAGTTCATTACCGAAGTCAGACGGGATGCGGTTGCCCGGCACGGAATTGACCCGGACCGTGTCATCCTTTCGGGGTTTTCGATTGGCGGGTCCATGGCGTCATATCTGGCCTGCGCCGCTCCGGACGCATTCTCGGCCTACGCGCCGATTGGTGGAAGTTTTTGGCGCCCGCATCCGGATGGGTGTTCGGGGGCTGTGCGCGTGCTGCATACCCACGGTTGGACCGATGGTACCGTTCCGCTAGAGGGGCGCGTTCTTCGCGGTGGCGACATTACAAATCCCGATGCGCTGGCCCAGGGCGACGTGTTCCACGCCATGGAGATCTGGCGCAGCGCCAACGGTTGCTTTCAACTGAAAGCGGATCGTTTCGTGACTGACGGGCCTTTCTGGCGTCGAAAGTGGGAACGCTGCTATCCCGGTTCCGCCCTAGAGCTTGCGATTTTTCCGGGCGGTCACGTGATACCAAAGGGTTGGTCAACGATGGCGCTTGACTGGTTCGAAGACCTGCAAAGCTAGACCGGACCCTATTCGGCGGCGATGGCTGCGGCTTCCACCTGTCCCGTCAAGAGATCCTTTAGCCTACGACGTTCCAGGGTCGCCTTGCGGACCACGCGCGGTGTTCGCAACGCTTGGGGGCTGTTCAAGCGCCACCAGGCTGTCCCTGGATGGTCAAGGCTGACGGCGCTGAGTTTGGACAGTGGGACCGCAAGGCAAAGGCTTACAGCCACTGGTAGCAGCCAGAGCGACAGTGCCTCGGTGAAGATACCGCTGAGCAGCACGGCGCCTAGCACAGTCTCGAGCCAGTGAAAGCGTAGGGTCTGGAGCCAACTGTAACCTTTCGCCCCACGCTCTTGCGGGCGCCACGATTTGGCACGACCTGCCACGGAAAGAAGCACCGCGACCGTCTGCTGAACCATGAGAACCGGCGCGTAGACAATAGAACAGAAAATTTCAAAAAGCGTCGTCGCCCAGAACCGCCACGTTCCCTTGTACGAGCGCTGGATTTGCGGCCTGAGTCCCAGCGCAAAAGCGCCGGTAACCTTGGGTGTCAACAGCATGGCATAGATCACCGCCAGATAGATCACGCCGTTCTGGGTCTCGGTCATGGGCCAGCTTGGGAACAGCGGATTTGTCACGTCAAAGTAACTGGTATCGCCTTCGGGCATCGTGCCGATCAGGGCCCAGATGACAATCAGCGCGAACCATGCGGGCGACATCAGGAAGGCCAGGGCGCCCTGAAGCAGATGGAACCGCGACATCGGGTGAAAGCCGCGCGCTGCAAGGATGCGCAAGTGTTGCAGGTTCCCCTGACACCAGCGTCTGTCCCGCAGGGCATAGTCGATAAGCGTCTGGGGCGTTTCTTCATAGCTGCCACCCGCTCGGGGCAGAAACCGAACCCCCCAGCCCGCCCGGCGCAACATGCCCGCCTCGACAAAGTCGTGGCTGAGGATCAGATCCTTGCGGCCACGCCGTCCCCGCAAATACGGCAGCCGGGCACTTTCAGCGAAGGCGGCAGTCCGGATGATCGCATTGTGGCCCCAATAGTTGCTTTCGCGCTGGGCCCAAAGCGCCTGGCCTTCTGCCTGTATCCAACCGTAAGCGGCGTTTGAAAATTCGAGCATGCGGCCAAAAAGCGTGTGCGCCCGGATAAGCGTTGGAAAGCTCTGAATAAGCCCGGCGTCCGGATCCGCCGCCATTTCGTGTGCCAGATGGCGGATGGCCGCCCCGCTCATCAGACTGTCGGCATCAAGGATCAGCATCGCGTCATAGGCGCCGCCCCAGTTCTCGATCCAATCGGCGAGATTGCCGACCTTCTTGTCGGTATTTGCATCGCGCCGGCGATAGTAGACTCCGATCCCGTCCCAGGACCGGACGCGCAAAAACTCAAAGGCGCGCGCCTCAAGTTCCGCAATTTCGGGATCTTGTGTATCGCTCAGCACGAACAGGTCATACCGGTCGCGCTGCGGGCCCTTGGAAAGCTCGTTAAGTGTGGCTGCCGCATTGCCAAAGACGTCCCAGGGCACTTCGTTGTAGATCGGCATAAGCAGGGCGATGCGCTGGGCCGGTCCGCGGTCCCGGCTGAACTTTTCAAGACAGGGTCTCAGCGCGCGCCGGATCAACGCCAAGGCCGCCGTGCTGACCGAAAGCGACACCCAAATGAACGTCGCCGCCATCAATACCACGACGGTCGCTTCGGTCGGCGTGACGCCGCCTCCGGCGAACCACTGAGCTATGCTGGTGCACAGCGCGACCGTCACGGCAATTGCCGGAGCGAAGGCGGCAAAGCGCCACGCGGTGTCGCGCTTGGTTGTCTTGCGGCTGGGGCGCCGGTTTTCCGGCAGCCGGTGGAATTCCTGCTTGGCCATGGGCAGCGGGGACCGCGACGGCATCGTTGCCGCATTTTCCATGGGGCTCACGCCGTCCATCGGTAAAGCCATGTTTCGCTGAGCACTTCATCGCCCAACCGAAGCTCGGCCCGGAATTCTATGAGTTCTGCCCCGTCGGGGTGGAACTTGAAGGCAAGTCTGGGTCCGCCGGTTTCCGGATTGCGCTGAAGCACGCCGCCCGATACCCGGCCGGCGCTGGACCGCACCAGCTTTTCCAGTTTGCTCAGGTCGTCCGGAACGCTCGCTGCGTCCGAGAAATCGATGGCGACGATAATGCCGTCTTCAAACGCCTTGCCAATACGCGTGTTCAGCACGCGCAGGCCTTGGCCATAGCGGCTTTCGCTGCCCCAGCTCAGGCGATAATCGAACCTGTGGGCGACACCCGGTTCCAAACCGCCATTGGGTCGCCAGTAGGCAACGATGTTGTCGTAGATTTCCCGGTCTGTGGGAATTTCAACCAAGGTAACGGCGCCTTTTCCCCAGTTGCCCACCGGTTCAATCCAGGCGCAGGGTCGGCGGTGATAAAGCGCTTCTAGATCGGCGAAGTCGCCGAAGCGCCGAGCGCGCTGCATCAAGCCGAACCCACGCGGGCCGTCATCAAGGAAAGCGCTGATCTGCAAGTCTTTGGGATTTGCCAGGGGTCGCCAAATCGTCTCGTCGCGCCCGTTGACGATAAGAAGCCCATCGGAATCGTGCACTGCCGGCCGAAAGTCCGAGAACCTGTCGCGGTTGGTTTCATCGAACTGGAACATCGATGTCAGGGGCGCGATGCCCACGTGACTAAGGCGGCGGCGCGGAAAGACGGTGCTTGCCACATCAATCACCAGCTGCTTGCCCGGTGAAATGGCAAAGCGATAGGCGCCGGTACAGCTTGGGCTGTCGAGAAGCGCATGAAGAACGAACTCAGTGTCTCCCGGTGCTGGTCTTTCCAGCCAAAACTCGCGAAAATCGGGAAATTCTTCCCCGCCCGGTTCAGCCGTATCGATGGCCAGCCCACGGGCCGACAATCCGTATATGTCGCCCGTGCCGATTGCGCGGAAATAGCTGGCGCCCTGAAAGACCGCGAATTCTTGGTAAGTGCCTGGCGCTTCGATCTCGGCGCGCAGCCGCAGGCCCGAATACCCAAGCGTTTCGTCAACCGGCATGTCCGGGAATTTGTCGGTCTTGTCGAAGACGTTCAGATCAAACAGGACCGGTCGCGCCTGACCGGCCTCGACAACCGCAAGTCCCACTGGATGCGGGAAATAAAGGCCCGGCGCAAACACGTCCAGCCGCAGCGGGATCTCGTCGGCACCGGTCCAGAGTGCATTGCGCGAATCGAACCAGATCGAGACGTATTCCTCGTAGGAAAGATCGGTCCAGGCCGGAGGGACCGCCTGCGGCTCTTGATACGGGCGCTCTGCCAAGGCCTTTGCTTTGGCAACCACATCGGCAGCCGAAAACGGCGTCGCCTCGCCCAGTTTCAAGCCGGGTTCAGACGGGTCGGCGGCCCATGCCGGGCCGGCGGCAATCGCAGCAAGTGAGGTCAGGAAGTCACGGCGCAACATCGCTTAGACCCGCACTTTCCAGGGCTGCGATTTTAGCCATGCGGCGCTGTAGGCAACCCCAATAATCAACGCAAAGCCCAGTGCATTGACATAAAGCATCGAAAAATGTGTGCGGCCGACCTGATCGAAAAGGGCGCCCAAAAGCCGCGCCAGATACATCGACGCAATGAAGACTGCCAGAGACTGCTGGCCGACTTTCATGATTACACGCAAGATGACCCTCCAGCTTCGCGCGGGCCAGGACATGCCGGTCGGTTGAATGCGCGACCCCTTCGGTCCGACCAAAACCCACGCGATGTAAGCAATCGCAAGAAAGTGGATATAGCGCAGAATTCCGAAATTGGTCTTGCCGATTAGTCCGCCAAGTTCCCTGCGCCATTCAAGGAAGAACGGAAAGGCGTTGAAGATCCGGTAGTACGAAAATGGCAGGATGATCAGTGTCACCGCGACAGCTGCCCAGAACAGACGCCAGTCCACCGGCGGCGGCCGGAACCAGCCGGCCATAAAGCCAAACCCGGTAAAGAAGATCAGCTGCCAGCCAAGCGGGTTGAAAAACCAGCCGCGTTCTGACCAGGGCTCGGCCGGGAAATTCAGACCCCAGATGTTGGCTGCCAGCCAGATCGCGACGGACGCGCCAATCGCAAGAAAAGAATGGACGCGGGCCAGCGCAACCATCACCGGCATCATGGCAAGGATCACCAGATACATCGGCAAGACGTCGAAGTAGTTCGGGACATAGGTCAGCGTCAGAAGACCGAAGAGGTTGGTCTGAGCATTTTTGAAGAACGGATAAAGGTTCAGCTGCCCCACATAGTCGCGCCCGTCAGGGAACAGCCCATTCAGCGCCACCATGCTTGCCGCGACCGCAACGAACAGGCCGATGTGCGCCCAGTAGACCTGCCAGACCCGGTATCCAACACGGGCCGTTCCCATGGTCAGGCCGCGTTCCCGAAAGACCCGACCGAAGGCAATGGCCGAGGCCATCCCAGAGCAGAACACGAAAATCTCGGTTGCGTCCGAAAACCCGAACCGGGCCGGTATCCAAAGCGCGAGCCAATCGTTCGGAATGTGTGCGACGAGGATAATGAACATCGCGATGCCGCGGAAAAAATCCAGTCGCGGGTCACGCGCGGTCGCGGCGGTCGCCGACTGGGACACGATCTTTTGGCGGCTGAACGTCATCTGTGGGCTGGCCAGGGTCATTTGTTCGGCGGACCCATCCGCTATTCGGCTGCGACAATCGCTTGCTGGGCCCGCGCCGCTGCTATCATCTCCATGCGGCCCTCTGCAAAGGAATCCGGCAAACCTCCGCGCAGTCTGGTGCGCCCGGCAATCAGCGCATCGGTTTCATCAAGTCTGCCGGCGCGGATACCAGCCTCGATCGTCAGGCGTTCAAACACATCGCGCTGGGCATGGCTTCCGCCCATCCTTTGGAAATGGGGCTGGGCAACACGCAGTTTCGCGAAGGCGGAATCAAAGTCTGCCTCACCGAAGGCTGCAAGGCCCTGGGCGGCGGCCACACCCGGATCCTTCATCACCTCGGCGATATCTCCGCGCCCCAATGCGTCCCGTGTCACGCGCGCGGTCATTTGGGCGACAGCGTCGGTACGGCTGTCTCCCGCCAGGGCGAGCATGTAATGCAGATCCGCAAACACGAGGCACCCGTCATCGGCGCGCGTCTCGGCCAGATTGGCCAACTCGCTCCAGCGGTCACCCACATCGACACCCTCCAATTCAAGGCGCATCAGAAGCGAACTCGCGTTGGAAAAGTCGCGGTAATCGTCTGTCTTCTCGTCACGAATGCGGTTGTCATAAAGCACTAGGACCTCGGCGAAGTCGCCGAGATCGAGATGCAGGAGCGCCTTGTGCCACCAGACATGGAAACGGAAGTTGTTGCAGTGGCTCCACGCGGCGCCGTTTGTTTCGATCAGTGAAATGCCCGCGTCCGGGCGGTGGGTCATGTCGTAGACATGCGCCACCGCATGCAGACCCCAGGCGTCGTCGTGAGCAAACTCAAGCGCCATATGGCCGGTGCGTTCCGCTTCGCGGTAGCTGCCGGTTTCCTCTAAAGCAAAGGCAAGGCATCCGAGCGCGTAGCCATGCAGCGGATGGTCCTTACCCTGCGCTCCGATCACGGCTTCCACAGACCGCCGCATGCCAAAGTTGTCACCCAGCACGAACCGCAATGCGTGGGACACTTTCATGCTCAGCGTGTCGGCGCGGTTCTGGCGCAGCGCGTCTTCCATCCGTAGTATGGCGACCCGAGGATAGCCCCGTACCCAATCGTTCAGCGCGGCACACCAAATCTGTTCGCGTCGCGTTGCACCACCCGCCCGCAATGCCGTTTGCGCTGATCGGTTGGCCGCCTCCGCGACGGCCACGAGTTCGCGCCGTCCCATCAGCAAAGAAAATATCCCCTTGGCCGCGTGGGCCATGGCAAAGTCTGGCGCGCGCTCAAGAACAGTGCCCAGATGCACAGGAGCCGTTTGACCATGCGAAAGAAAACCCAGGATCATCTGGTTCCACGCATCAAGAACTTCCGGGTCCGACAAGGAAACCTGGCAAGTGCAGATATCGTAGTGCATAGAAGTTCCTCGCCGCGACAGGTATGACTTGGTGTTGGGATCTGACGTAAACCGTTGATCAACGAAGCTCACTTCACGTGCCCGCCAGCGCGCGCGAACGTGAAGTCTCATAACCATTACGTGATGCAGCCTGCCGGACCAGGCGCAGAGATTTTCCCACCATAACATCCAACGGCGGGCAATCTTCACAGCGCTACTTTCCGCGAAAACCGCCTTGGGGTCAGTCTTGCCGTGTTTTTGGGCCGTGAAGGGACGGATTCGCCCGCCATTCGCTCAGTCCGAAACGCTGAAGTGGGAATAAATCAGCAAATCGGCTCCAATCCGCCGACGCACATGTTGCCCAATTTTTGTGCCACGCTTTGCGAGAATCCGCTTGCAAGGTGACGGTCCGCTAAACCCAACCGGTCGAAATGTTTCAGAAAACCTGAACGCCAAAAACCGCGGTTGGTCCTGTTGGCGCAAATTTGGTCACACGTTGCGAATCTGTGCGCCGTCTAGAACGTCCCGTCATAGGCTGTCCGGTCGAACTCGACGGCGATCACGGAAAAGCGGTCGGCCGCCATCGCCGCGGTAAGCGCATCTTCGAGTTCCAAGACACTGCGGGCTGTGAAACCTTGCCCGCCGAAAGCGTGCCCCAGGGCGGCAAAGTCGGTGGTCTTGAAATCGACACCGCGGTTGGAAAGCTGGCGCTGGCGCTGCTTCAGTTCGATCAAGGCCAACGACGCATCAACGAAAACAACGAAGATCGTGCGCAGGTCCATGTCGGCCGCTGTCGCCAGCTCGCCGGCGACCATCAGAAACCCGGCGTCGCCGGAAAAAGAAACCACGGTCCTGTCCGGCTCCACAAGCTGAGCGCCCAGGGCCAGCGGGACCGCGCACCCCATGGTACATAGCCCAGACGACTGGGTCAGCGCGCGGGGAAACCCGCAAGTCCACATCTGAGACAGCAGGATGCGGTGCGCGCCGCTGTCCGCCGTGGCGAGGGTATCGGCCGGCAGTACGCGCTGACAGGTGGCGACGATCTGGTGGGGGCCCCAGTTATCGGGGACGGCGAAAGCCGCGTGCAGCGCAGTTCGGGTGCGCTCCGGCTCGCCGCTTTGCCACGTGACCGGGCCTTCCTTCGGAAGTATGGCCGTAACCGAGGCGGCGCAGTCACCCACGACATTGATCGTCGACTGGTGCATATAGTGGTGATTGGGCTCGGCGGTGATGTCGATCACCAGTTGCGTTTCTGGATCCCAGGGATTTTGCCAGCCTGCCCGCATCTCGATCGGATCGTAGCCGATGGCAAGGATCACATCTGCCTTAGCAACAAGCGGCAGGAGGATGTCGTCTGCCTTGGGCGAAAGCCCCGCGCCGCCCAGGCTGAGGGAATGATCTTCGGGTAAGAGCCCCTTGGCCTTGTAGGTGGTGATCACTGGCGCGCCCAGCCGCTCGGCAGCGCTTTGGACAACCGCCTCGGCCCCCTGGGACACGGCGTCAACACCGGCGATGATCAGGGGTCTTTGCGCAGTGGCAAGGGCGTTTTGCGCATCAGCCAGAGCGGCACCTGACGGAGCAACCACTGCCTGAGGACGTCGCCTGATATGTCTGCGCTCGGCCGGTGCGTCCGCGACTGAAATCGGCACATCAATGTGCACCGGGCCGGGGCGACCTTCGACCGCGATTGTCACGGCCTTGTCGGCGATTATGTCAGCCGCCCCCGCATTAAGTGTAAAGCTCGCTTTCGTAATCGGTCGGAAGACCTGTGTCTGATCCAGAACCTGATGGGTATAGGTTTCGGCCACGTCGGGATCCACGCAACCCGTCATGACGATCATTGGGACCCTGTCCTGGCGCGCGTTCTCGACAACATTGACCCCGTTCAAGGCACCCGGACCCACCGTCGCCAACAGTATCCCCGGCGCACCGGTTCGGTGATACGTGCCTTCCGCCATAAAGCCGGCGGCGTTCTCATGCTTGGCAAGGACGAACTTGATACCGGCGTATTCAAGGGCATCCAGCAGGGTCAGCACCTCACCGCCGGGAATGCCGAATGCCCAACGGCATCCGGCTTCGTAAAGCCTTTGGGCCACGATATCGGCCGCACGTAGCGTCATCATTGTCCTCTCGTTCTGGTCCCGTTGACCTGCTGGATCGGATGGCAATGCGCAAAACAAGTCTCCGTGTGGAATTTGAAATCTTTTGGCTTACTTGGGCCGATGAACGTGCCAATTCTCGGCCATGATGGCGGTGAGCGGTAAAGCCTGAAGCAAACGCTTGCTGTCAGTTCTTGAAAGCAGACGTTCCAAGCCGCGATTAATGACGCTAGGTTCGCGCGCAACAGGCCCGTGACACATCGGACATCGGCGCGGCAATGCAGACCATCGGCTACCAACTTTATTCATCACGTAACCACGGCCCTCTCAGCACGACGTTTCAGATGTTGTCAGGGGCTGGGTATCGCCATGTCGAAGGATACGGCGCGCTTTTTGGCAGTGCTCAATCCGTCGCTCTGCTGAAAGTGCTTTTGGGTGAATACGACATGACAATGCCGACGGCGCACGTTGGTTTGGATACGGTCCGGGATGAGCCCGGGAATGTGATGGCCTTGGCGAAGGACTTGGGCATCGGTACGGTTGTGGTTCCGGCACTGGCCGCCGAACACCGGCCCGTCGACGCCGAAGGTTGGCAGGCCTTCGCGAGGCGGCTGGATGATGTTGCGCAACCCTTTCTGGATGCCGGTTTACGGTTTGCTTGGCACAATCACGATTTTGAATTAGCCGATATTGGATCCGGCACACATCCTTTGGACATCCTGTTGGAAACAGCCGGATCGATTGGCTTTGAGATCGACGTGGCCTGGATCGCCCGCGCCGGGGCTGATCCGCTGCGTTGGATCAATGCCTACGGCAGTAGGATTGTCGCGGTGCATCTAAAGGATCTTGCGCCGCCGGATGATGCCAAGAATGAGGATGGCTGGGCCGACTTCGGCCACGGCATCCTTGACTGGGCCAGGATCATTCCAGCGCTTGCGAAAACAGACGTTCAACACTGGATTGTCGAGCACGACAACCCGTCAGACGACGCCCGCTTTGCCCGCCGGGCTGCGGCATCGGCGGGCGCATATCTTGCGCCGGATCTGGGCAATGACTGATCTTAGCGTCGGTATAATTGGTGCCGGAAACATCTCGTCAACTTACCTGGCACTGGCGCCCAGTTTTGCGGGGTTCTCTATCCGGGCGATTGCCGATCTGGATCCGAAAGCGGCCGAGGTGCGTGCCAAGGCAAGCGGTATTGAACCTGTCTCGGTGCAGTCGCTTCTGGATGACAGCAGTATCGATATCGTGGTGAACCTGACCGTTCCGGCCGCCCATCATGATGTCAGTCATGCGGTGCTTCAGGCCGGGAAGCATGTCTATTCTGAGAAACCCCTGGCCGCCAGCATGGAAGAGGCCCGCGGTCTTGCGGCGGTATCCCGGCAGACACGGATGCGCGTCGGTTGCGCCCCAGACACGTTTTTGGGCGGGTCCCATCAACAGGCGCGCGCGATGATCGACGACGGACTGATAGGCACAGTCGTGTCCGGCACCGCCCACGTCATGAGCCGCGGGATGGAGCACTGGCACCCAAATCCGGATTTCTTTTTCGAAACGGGTGGCGGACCGGTCCTCGATCTTGGTCCCTACTACATAACCAACCTGGTGAATCTGCTGGGGCCGGTCGAGCGTGTCACGGCCGTCTCACGCACCGCGTTCAAAGAGCGGACTATTCTGTCCGAGCCCAGATCCGGTCAGAAAATCCGCGTCGCAACACCGACAACCCTGCACGCAATTCTCGAATTCGAACAGGGCGCGGCAATCACTTTAGGCGCAAGCTGGGACGTGAAGGCCCACCGTCACGGACATATGGAGCTTTACGGCACGCAGGGCAGCTTGTTCGTTCCCGACCCGAACACCTTTGGCGGGACAGTCCAATACGCAGATAACAGTGGCAACCTTTGTGCCCCCGAAATCTGGGATCATCCGTTCAGCGTGGCAAACCACCAGCGCCAGGGCGGAGATATGCAGGCGAATTACCGCGGCGCTGGGCTTGCCGATCTGGCGGCCGCAATTGATGCTAATCGTCCCCATCGCTGTGCGCTGGATCTTTCCGCACATGTTCTCGATGTGATGATGGCGATCCTGCAATCGGCCGAAATGAGCCGGCCGGTTGATGTCAGCACAAGCTGCGACCGTCCGGCGCCTCTCAGTCCGGCTGCCGCGCACGCTCTTTTGCGAAGGTCGTAAGACCAGGGCGTCCGCCGCCCATCAATCTTGACCTTTGGGGGCGCCCGCGACATGCCGTGATCCATGCCGGAGCTGAAGGACATCGCTGTCATTGCGCCCAATTTGAAACGGCGGCTGTCGGGCGTCACATCGACGGTGGTCAGGCTGGTGCCGATCCAGGCGGCCGAGATCGGTGTCGCGGTTACAGGCTTTGGTCTGCCCGGCGGCCTGCCGCATGTTCCGCTACGCAGGATCCTTGCGATGCCGCGGGATCGGGTGCGTGTCTGGCATGCCCGACGCAACATCGAGATGTTGGCTGGCATTGTGTTAAAGGTTGTTCTGCGCCGCCGTCTAAAGCTCCTTTTCACTTCTGCTGCCCAACGACATCACACCGCCTACACCCGGTGGCTCATCCGACAGATGGACGCGGTCATCGCCACATCAGAGAAATCTGCCAGCTTTCTGGAGCGTCCTGCCACAGTTGTAATGCACGGCATAGACGGGACCGCGTTCGCACCCTGCGACGACAAGAGCAAACTGCGCAGGACCCTGGGTTTGCCCCAGGGAAGGCTGGTCGGTGTATTCGGACGCGTGCGGGCACAGAAAGGGACCGACACATTCGTCAAGTCGGCAATAATCGCCATGGCTTCCGACCCGGACCTCCATGCTCTCATCATCGGCGTTGTGACGCCGAAAGAGCGTGGCTTTGCCCAGGGTTTGCGCAGCCTGATATCAGACGCCGGTATTGCTGATCGCTTTCACTTTAAAGACTACCTGGATTGGCCGGATCTCGTGGAACACTACCGAGCGCTTGATCTTTTCTGTGCGCCGGCGCGCACCGAGGGTTTCGGCCTGACACCGCTTGAAGCTATGGCCTCCGGCGTCCCGCCAATCGCGACCCGGGCCGGCGCCTTTGAGGAACAGATCGTCGATGGGGAAACGGGGCGCATCATCGATGCCGGTGATCCCGATGTCCTGGCCGATGCCATGCGCGACGCCTTCTCGGATCCGGTCAGGCTGAAGGCTTGGGCCGTGGCCGGTCGGGCAAGGGTTGAGCAGCTCTTTTCGATCGAACGGGAAGCGAGCCAGATAAATGCGGTCTACCGGCAGCTTCTTGAACCGGCCGCTGACTAAGACCTTTCCTTTGCCGCATACCGGGTCTAGAAGGCCTGCCGGACACCCCCAAGGAGGATCAAATGGGTTACCGCGTCGCCGTGGTCGGCGCCACAGGGAATGTGGGCCGCGAAATGCTGAACATTCTGGCCGAACGCCAGTTCCCGGCCGATGAGGTCGCGGCCCTGGCATCGCGAAAATCGCTGGGCACGGAATGTACCTTTGGCGACGACATCCTTGTAACTCAGGATCTGGACACCTTCGATTTTGCCGGCTGGGACATCGCCCTTTTCGCCATCGGGTCCGACGCCACGAAAACCTATGCGCCCCGCGCGGCAAAAGCGGGCTGCGTCGTAATCGATAATTCGTCGCTCTACCGGTATGATCCGGCGGTTCCGCTGATCGTGCCCGAGGTCAACCCGGATGCGGTCACCAACTACGCCAAGAAGAACATCATAGCCAATCCAAACTGCTCGACCGCACAGATGGTGGTGGCATTGAAGCCGTTGCATGATCGCGCGACGATCAAGCGGGTGGTCGTTTCGACCTATCAATCGGTGTCCGGCGCTGGCAAGGAGGCCATAGACGAACTCTGGGACCAGACCAAGGGCATCTACGTGCCCGGCCAGGAAAAAGACCCGGAGAAGTTCACCAAGCAGATTGCCTTCAACGTTATCCCGCACATCGATTCCTTCATGGAAGACGGGACAACGCGGGAAGAATGGAAAATGGTCGCCGAGACTAAGAAGATCGTCGACCCGTCCATCAAGGTCACGGCAACCTGCGTTCGTGTTCCGGTCTTCGTCGGCCATTCCGAGGCGATCAACATCGAATTCGAGGATTTCCTGGATGAAGATGAAGCGCGTGACATCCTGCGGGAAAGCCCCGGTATCATGGTCATCGATAAACGCGAAGACGGCGGCTATGTCACACCCGTCGAAGCGGTGGGTGACTTCGCGACCTTCGTCAGCCGAATCCGCCAGGATTCGACGATTGAAAACGGCCTCAACATCTGGTGCGTCAGTGACAACCTGCGCAAGGGTGCGGCCTTGAACGCCGTCCAGATCGCCGAACTGTTAGGCAATCGCGTGTTGAAGAAAGGCTAGGCAATCCGCGTTTCGCCGTGGCGTGGCGCAAGGCTAAACCTTTGATCACATTCCTTTGTTTGGGCACAGTACGTACTCTCACGGGACCTTTATTGGTGCGCGAGCTCCGCATCGCGGAATTCGTTCCTGAGTGTGCGCTTTCGCAGTTGCGCACGCTTTAAAGTATTGAAAATGAAAGTTTAAAGCCCCTGAAGTGACATCTTGCATCGCCCGATTTGGTTTCTAAGGCGAACGGCTTTTGAGCGCTGTTTGTTCCGGCATTGAGAACACTCAGATTTTAGATGAGCGACAATGCCTTTCTGCCATATTTGCGCCGCATTTTTTCTGAAGTTCTGCCTTAGTCTGAAACAACTATGGCGAATGTGAGATGCCCGCCGCATTTCGCAAAAGGCATCCAAGCTGCACCGGGTGCCGCTGTTACTGGACGAGTATAGCCGGTTAGCGCTGCAACAAAAAAATCGCCATTCCACAGGAGCTCAGGATGTCTGCACCCCTGATTCTGAAAGCCCGCCGCGGCCGTTTGGTCGCGCTAAAATTCTCCCAATCTTCCTCAGGCCGCGAAGAACCGGTTCCGGTATTCCGAAGCCAGCGCGCGCGACAGATGCTGGGATCGGCCTTACGCCCGTCGCTAAGCCTCGTTTCCAATCCGGACGCACACTTTGCGGCAAGCGCCGCATAGTCGTCCGGACGAGGCTAACAGCCAATTTTCTGAAATTTCTCGGTGAAATTCTGCCGCGGCACGCATTGCGGGAACCTTTTCTGAAGGAACTCACGGCAACGTCCCCCGCGGGTGAGAGGGCATGATGACTTGGGGTAAGAGCGTGGAAGACTTTTCAATGCTCGAAATCGATGAGGGCGTGCACATTGACCATACGCGCCTTGCGGAGCTCAGTGCGCAATTGGGCCCGGCGGCTGCCGAGGACGTGATGTGTCGCGGCGTCGAAGAGGTTTCGATCCAAATATGCAAAATCGAGGCGGCCCTGCGTCGCGCCGATATCTATGAAGTCGCCAAATTGGCGCGCGGGCTGATGTGCATGGCCGATACGGTCGGCCTGGCCACACTGGCTCGTGTCGCCGGCGACGTGGCCAACTGTGCCTCTTTCGGCGACCATGTGGCGTTGGCGGCAACGGTGCGCCGTCTTGGGCGGATTGGTGACGGTTCTGTGGTCGCGGTTTGGGATCTTCACGGCATGTCAGTCTGACATCCGGTTGGCGTCCCGCCCATTCTGCGGTTTCCCTTGCGGGCGTAGGCAACTAACCTGCGCCAAAAGTGACACCGACAGACCATGCAGCCACCCAAGTTCGCCCCACAGACACCCGACGCCACGCCACTTTACGCAATTGAAAGCGGCGCACTGGCGTCGTGGCTTCAGACACAGTCTGACACCACCCGGAAATGGGTTGCGGCCTCAGGATTCAAGGCGTCGGTCGGAACCGTCTGCCTGATTCCTGCTGCCGATGGCACTATCCAAGGCGCGCTTGCTGGACTTGGCGGTGCCAAGGACCGAAAAAGGGGTCGCTTTCTTTTGGCCGGGGCGGCGGCGCATCTCCCCGAGGGTGTCTATGCGCTAGAAACCGATTTGCGTGACGATGATCTGGCTGAAGCGGCCCTGGGCTGGCTTCTGGGCCAGTACAGATTTTCCAGGTTCAAGAAGTCCCCCGCCGCCAAGGCTGCGCTTTGTGCGCCCGACGGCGTCGACGCCGCGCGTCTTGAAGCGATAGCAGCGGCCGAAACCCTGACCCGCGATCTGATCAACACGCCTGCCTCGCACATGGGACCGGATGAGCTTGAGGCCGCCGCAGCGGAACTTGCCCGGGATACCGGTGCCGGATTTAAGGTGATCAAAGGAACGGCTCTTAGCGAAGCGGAGTTTCCACTGATCAACGCGGTCGGCCGCGCCTCTCCGCGCGTTCCGCGCCTGTTGGATATGGCGTGGGGAACCGGGGGACCCAGGGTCACGTTGGTGGGCAAGGGGGTCTGTTTTGACACCGGCGGCCTGAACCTGAAACCCGGCGGATCCATGGGTCTCATGAAAAAGGACATGGGCGGCGCAGCCAATGTCTTGGGGCTGGCCAAGGCCATCATGGAGCTGAACCTGACAGTGCGGTTGCGGGTCCTGATCCCCGCCGTCGAGAATGCTATTGGCGGGGCCGCCTTCCGGCCCGGCGACGTGCTGGCTTCACGAAAGGGACTGACGGTCGAGATCAACAATACAGATGCCGAAGGCCGGTTGGTCCTGGCCGACGCGCTGGCACTGGCGTCAGAGGATACGCCTGACATTATCGTTTCGATGGCTACGCTGACGGGTGCCGCACGCGTTGCGGTCGGTCCGGATCTGGCGCCGTTCTACACCGATGATGAACCCTTGGCCCAGGCGCTTCAGACAGCGGCAGGCCGGGTTCACGATCCGGTCTGGCGGTTGCCCTTTTGGGACCCTTACGAAAGCAAGATCGAGCCGGGCATCGCGGACCTAGACAACGCGCCGTCCGGCGGCTTTGCCGGGTCTATCACTGCGGCACTTTTCCTGCGCCGGTTTGTGGCCGAAGACCAACGGTATCTTCATTTCGACATCTACGGCTGGCAACCGGCGGCCGCGCCCGGAAGACCAAAGGGCGGTGTCGGCCAGGGCTATCGCGCCGTTCTGGAATGCCTGCCAGATGTCCTGGGGCTCTAACATGGGCGACCGGCGCCTGACCCCCGCCAACGACCGGGTCGCGGCCCAGCATCTGCGCGGATCGGTTAAGGCCACACGGTTTTGCGCCGGCGAGGCATGGCAAGTTGTCGCTCCGGTAACCGATCTCTGCCGTTCACCGGATGGCCCGCGTGATCGCCAACTTCTGTTCGGTGCCGGGTTTACTGTCTACGAAAAGCGTGATGGTTGGTTCTTCGGTCAGGCGGAACTCGACGGATATGTCGGCTATGCCCGCGCCGATCACTTCCGGGCGCCCCTGCCACCGAGCCATTGGGTGGCAGTACGCGCGACCCACATCTACAGCAAGCCGGACATCAAGTCGGCGGAATTCATGAGCCTGTCGTTTTCCAGCGCCCTCACGGGTACGCCGGTTGCCAAGGGTTTTCTGGCGCTGGAAGGTGGCGGCTTTGTCCCCGCCCAGCATGTCACCGGCGCGCCGTCCGAAGACGCAGACCCGGTCGATGTTGCTGAAAGATTCCATGGTGCGCCTTACCTTTGGGGCGGCAACAGTGCCTTCGGCATCGATTGCTCGGGTCTGGTGCAATTGGCCTTTGGCGCGTGCGGCATTTACCTTCCGCCGGACAGCGACATGCAGGAAAGTGCTGGCAGACCGGTGAGCATCGAGGATCTGCGTCGCGGTGATCTGGTATTCTGGCCGGGTCACGTGGCCATTGTGCGCGACGGCTCCAGCCTTGTTCATGCCAACGCGTTTCATATGGCGGTCGAAATCGAACCCATCGATGATGCAATCCGGCGTATCCCCGACGCGGTGTCGGGCTGCCAGCGGGTGCTGGACTTCTAATCGACCGCCCGGATCAGTTTGCGTTCAAGCACCCGAAGCACGGTTTTGAGATCATGGCCGCGTTTCAGCACCTGACCCTCCATGCCAATCACTGCGTACATGCCTTGACGGTTGCGCAGGTTCGGCCGCTTTTCGATGCGGTACAAAGGATGCTCGGCAGTACGGCGGAAAATCGAAAACACCGCCACGTCCGGCAACATCGAGATCCCATAATCCCGCCATTCTCCGGCCGCGACCATACGCCCGTATAGGCCAAGGATCAGGCTGAGTTCGGGACGCTGAAATGCGGTGGTGGATGTTGACGTGCGGCCTTGGGCACGGATCGTATGCACATTCATACTGTCAGACTGACCCTAGCCGCAGCGCAAATCAAGTCCGCCGCAGTTCCGACACAAAAAAAACCACAAACAAACCAAAGCGCTCCTCAAAGCAGTCAGGTTTACCATCCATCTTAGACCCATAGCGAGCAACGCTATCCCCGACGCTGCGGATTTACAGCCCCCACCCAGCCCGCAGCGTCGGGGAGCCATTTCCCCAAAACATTCCTAAAGATCGTCGGCCTCATCGACGTCCGACAGGCTGTCGACGATCGCCAACCGCAGGTCGCCAAAGCTGCGGACCGTGTCGGCATACGCATGCGCTGTCGACCAGCGCACGTTGCCAAACCCACCTGCGGGAAATCTGCGAGTGCGGTGCATGCCAATAAGCCAGTAGCCACCGTCCGGCGCCGGCCCCATCACGTAGTCAGACCCTCCCAGTGCTGCGAATGCGGCCCTGACATGGTGTTGTCGGATCGCCGGTACATCGGCCCCGATGATGACGACCGGCCCGGGCGGCAACCCTTGAAAGACACGCCGCATGCGGTGACCAAGATCACCCGAACCTTGCGACCAACGGGGCAGATCAGAGGGCCAGACCCGGCTCATCTGGCCTTCCCGGTCCGGCGACACCGCCAAAACGAGCTCCCACTCGGGACTGCGCATCCTTCGGATTAACCGTGCCGTCTGCAGCCGAAACCACCAGGCGGCTGGCACCATGCCAATCGTACGACCGAGACGCGTCTTGACGCGCCCGGGCCGCGGTTCCTTCAGCATAATAACAAGTCTTTGGCGCCGGTCAGGCGAAATAGGCTTTGAGAACGCTCTCATAAATTCGCTTCAGCTGCCGGATCTGTTCTGTCGGGACGTGTTCGTCGACCTTGTGCATTGTTTTGCCCACCAGCCCAAACTCAACCACCGTGCAGTGATCCTTGATAAAGCGTGCGTCAGACGTACCGCCCGTGGTCGACAGTTCGGGTCTGATGCCGGTTTCCTTCTCAACGGCGTCCGACACCAGCGTCGACAGTGGGCCCGGCGGTGTCAAAAAACTTTCTCCGCTGACCTGAGTTCGCAATGAAATCTGAAGGTCAAACTCGCCTGCGACCTTGTCGGCTTCTTCCTCCAGCCATTTTGTCAGCGTCTCGGACGTGTGGCTGTCGTTGAAGCGGATGTTGACCGTGGCACGGGCCGTGGCTGGGATCACGTTGTTGGCCGGGTTACCCACGTCAATTGTCGTTGCAGCCAGAGTGGTTGGGTCAAAATGGGCGGTGCCGGAATCGAGCTCAAACCGGCTGAGCCGGTCGATCAGAGCGGCCACAGCTTGGACTGGATTTCTTGCCCTGTGAGGGTAGGCCGAATGCCCCTGGGTCCCGGCCACTTCGAAGAACGCCGTCATCGAGCCACGGCGCCCGATCTTGATCATCTCACCCATCCGTTCCGGGCAAGTTGGCTCGCCAACCAGGCAGGCCGTCATTGCCTCGTCGTGGGCATCCATCCAGTCAAGAAGCGCCACGGTGCCGTCCTTGGCGAGACCCTCTTCATCGCCGGTGATGGCAAGTACCACCGCGCCATCGGGCGGTGTCGCAGACACAAAATCGACGGCCGCCGCGGCAAAAGCCGCAACGCCGGTCTTCATGTCGGTCGCGCCGCGTCCCCAAAGACAGCCGTCGCGTTCGACGCCCGAGAACGGATCGACCGTCCAAAGTGACGCGTCACCAACAGGTACGACGTCGGTGTGCCCGTTGAAGCCGAATGTCCTTGGATGACCCCTGGCGCCCCAGCGCGCGAATAGGTTTGAGATGCCGCCGCGATCGGCCCTGTGGCATTCAAAGCCGGCCGCCGACAAATATGCCTCTAGCACTTCCAGCGCGCCGGCGTTCTCGGGCGTCACCGAAGGACAGCGGATTAGTTCAGCGCTTAAGGCAACGGCATCAGTCTTTTGGTGCATTGCATTCCTCTTGGCGGGATCAACCCGACCTAGACAACCCCCGGCCAGATGGCAACTGCGCCCAAGACGCAACAGTCCGGGCAGGTCTCCAGCGCCGGGATTCCCAGAAACCGTCCAGCGCGTTACCTCTTTTCAAAACCCGAGGCAGGGGCGGCATGAGGCCAAAAATGGTCCGGCCAATTGAACGTATTGAGCAGTACGTTCCGTTACGCGACACGAATGTTCTGCACACCGAGTGCAGCGCGTTGCCCATGCCTCTTTGAAGGGCGGGGCAGACGTGGCGACGGCATCAGAACTGTCGATCGACGAAAGCGCAACGGCGCTGGAAATGGCTTTGGCCATTTTCGGCCCCGGCGTCAGCGTGTTTGGCGCGAGCTATACCGGCGACGATCTTTCGTCCGCCACATATACGGGCGGCCTTTCCACATCGCCGGGTGTGGTTCCGGGTGATAGCGGCATCATCCTGTCAACCGGTTTGGCCAGCGATTTCACCAACACGTCGGGCGATCCCAACACGTCGGCCAGTCGAACCACCAACACCGTCGATGGTATCGACGGCGACCCCGGGATGGATGCGGCCGCAAATGCGGACACGTTTGATGCTTCTTTTCTTGACGTCGACTTCGTCCCTGACGGGCCCACGATGTCCATGCGGTTCGTGTTTTCGTCCGACGAGTTCCCGGAATTCGTCAATTCGATCTACACCGACCTTGTGCAGGTCTGGGTCAACGGCGAACCGGTTCCGCTGGCCGTGGGAACAGGCTCTGTCGACGTCGATAACGTCAACTCGGGCTCGAACACCAATCTGTTCATCAGCAACACAAATGACGACTTCAACACCGAGATGGACGGCTTCACGCTGACGCTATCCCTGACGATGAACGTCAATCCGGATGAGATGAATTCAATACGCATCGGTGTCGCCGACGTCTCGGACAGCCTGTACGATTCGAACCTTCTGATCGCCGCCGACAGCGTTCAGACCGAGTTTATCGCCGGAGACGACAGCCTGACCATCGCACCAGGCGCGGTCAAAACGATCGACGTGCTTGCCAATGATCAGTCGGTTAATCCCGGGATCATTACGATCACCCATATCAACGGGCAGCCCGTTGTTGAAAATTCCAGCGTTCTGCTGCCGTCGGGCCAGACGATCACCCTGACTTCCGATGGTACGCTTCGGGTGGAGGCCGATGCCGACACAGAAACCGTAGACTTCACGTATCAGGCCATAGATGGCGCCGGCGTCATTGATACGGCTTTTGTGACATTGGCGTCTGTGCCCTGTTTCGTGGCGGGCTCACTGATCCGGGTTCCGGACGGAGAGGTGCCTGTTGAAAGCCTGACCCAGGGCGATCTGGTCATTACCCAGGATGACGGGCCTCAACCGATCCGCTGGATCGGAACGCGGACCGTGGCAGCCAGCGGTGACCACGCCCCCATACGCATCGATCATGGGAGTTTTGGAGCGCACGGCACGCTGCTTGTCTCGCCGCTGCACAGGATCCTGATCAGGGACACACTGGCCGAGCTTCTTTTCGGCGACGGTGAGGTTCTGGTCGCCGCACGCGACCTGATCAACGGCACCTCGGTTCGGACCCAGGAAGGCGGCGATGTCACCTATGTGCACATCATGTTTGACCGCCACCAAGTGGTTTTTGCCGGCGGTCTTCCAACCGAGAGCTTTCTTCCGGGCCCGCAAACGACCGACAGCTTTGATCCCGAAGCGATAGCAGAAATTCGTGCGGTGTTCCCTCACCTCGATCCCGAAACAGGCCGGGGATACGGACCAGCCGCCCGGAGAACATTGCGCCCCTTCGAAGCCAGTCTTCTCTTTTCAAGAAAGGTTGCCGCATGAGCTGGATCGGACTTTGCGACTTTGAAAAGAACGCATTCGCGCCGGCCGGCCTCGACAGCCGGGGTCAGCCCCGTGCTGGCGCCCTGGCGGCGGTCCCGCCATCGCTTTCAAAAGGCACACTGTTGTTTGAGCTTCCCTGTCCAACCGAATTTCGGGTTGTAGCTTTGGACTATTGCGCCGGCGGGAAAGAGATGTTCCGGCTCATCGTGACACTGGATCCGGCCGGAGTGGTCAAGCTGGAACTGGAGCGCGCCCACGCCCATTACATTCTGGCTGTCCGGGCAAAGCGTGTCCCGCTTGATGTGCCGATCCGGATCGCCTTCAGCTGGAACACCGAGGCAGGTATCGCGCAGCTGGCGGTGATGGACACCGGTCTGCCCGAAAGCTGTCGCACCGCAGATGCCGAGGATACGGTTCCTTTCCCAATCGGCGCGCTGCGGGCAATTATCCTCGACCGGCCTTCTGCCAATTGGCATCGCTCTGTCCTTTATGCCGCGCTGTCCAACCATATCGATCCGCAGGGGCTGCCAACGGGCCTGACAGCGGGTACGCCTGTCGATACAGTCCTGGGTCCGCGCGCAATCGAAACGATCCGCTTGGGCGACAAAGTGGTGACCGAAGACAACGGGCTGCAACCGGTGCGCTGGATCGGTCAAAGGATCGTACCGGCCTTTGGCGCATTCACTCCGGTGCTGCTCAGATCACCCTATCTTGGGCTTGAGCGTGACCTGCTTGTGGCTGGTACACAGCGCATTGTGGTCGACGGTGATCAGGTTTCCTATCTATTCGGACAGAATGAAGTCCTGGCGGAAGCCCGGCATCTGGTCGATGGGCGGATCGCGCGTTTTGACAGAAGCTCTGCATTCCTGCGACTTGTCGTGCCAGTGTTTGACGACGATCAGGTTTTGCGCATGGCGGGTGGTCGCGGGGAGGGCGCCGCGATGGGCGGGCTGCGCCGTGTCGGTGACCGGCCCCGGCTTTCTTCCCACGCCGCGGCCAATCTGCGCCTGGCTTTGAGCTCTTGAGCGAAAGGCCGTAGCCAGCTCGCACCTAGTCTTTCGTCGCGTCGGCTTGATCGTAGAACGGCGTGACCTGTGCGACGATGACCGCGTTGTCAGACTTTGCCCGAGCCATCAGCGTCTGTTCTTCTGGGTCCACGGGGTGACCCGCAGCGCCCCGTTCCTCTGCCGTCCCATAGCCGGTCACTTCGAGCGGTGACAGGTCCGCCTGTTTGAGGGTTGTCACGGTCTCACGAACGGCCTCAGCCTCATCGATGCCTGTCGCATAGCACATGAGCGCCGCGCCGGTGGATCCATCGGGCAGGCCGTCGTTGGCATTGCGCCCAACCTGCACGATCAATGTAAAGACGTCTTGAGGTTTCTTAGGATCTGCCATTTACGGGCGGCTTAGTGTGGAGGCCCCGGGCTGGCAAGCACCTTCGTGGTTTTCGAGGGCCGTCCCCGTGGCCGAGGCCTTGGGGACGGCGTACTCAATCACTCGCCACTGCACAGCCTCAAGCTAGCCAGCGATTCTGACTGAAAGCTGTCCGGGCCACGGCTTTTTGAGCCGGATTTGGAAACGCTCTGTCTCTAAAGCTGGCGATCAAGGATGGACCGACCAGCGCGAAACCGTTGAAAAACCGGATTTCGATAAGATGTTTGACCTAATTTCACAAAAAGTGGGGCCAGAGCCGCCCCATTCGCGCCAAGGCTGTATTGGTCCAAGTCAATCGCGCAGCAGGTCGTTGATCGAGGTTTTGGATCTTGTCTGAGCGTCGACACGCTTGACGATGACGGCGCAGTAAAGGTGGACGCCGTTCTTGGACGGCATGGACCCGGCCACCACGACCGAACCGGCCGGGACCTCTCCATAGCTGACGGTGCCGGTTTCCCGGTCAACAATCTTAGTGGACTGACCGATGAAGACGCCCATACCAAGAACCGAGCCTTCCCGCACGATGACGCCTTCAACAACTTCGGAACGCGCGCCGATAAAGCAATCGTCCTCGATGATCGTTGGTCCGGCCTGCATCGGCTCAAGCACGCCGCCGATGCCAACCCCGCCCGACAAGTGCACGTTCTTGCCGATCTGGGCACATGAACCAACGGTTGCCCAGGTGTCGACCATGGTGCCGGAATCGACGTAAGCGCCCAGATTTACGAAGGACGGCATCAGCACAACGCCCGGCGCGACAAAGGCCGATTTTCGCACGATGCAGTTCGGCACGGCCCGAAAGCCCGCCGCACGCCAGCGGTTTTCGCCCCAACCCGCGAACTTGCTGTCGACCTTGTCCCACCAATCGCTGCCCTGCGGTCCGCCTGATTGGGGCGACATGTCCTTCAGGCGGAACCCAAGCAGAACCGCCTTTTTTGCCCATTGGTTCACATGCCACGCCCCATCTGCGGCCCGTTCGGCCACGCGTAGGGTTCCGGTATCCAGCGCCTCAAGCGTATCTTCGATGGCGGTGCGCGTTTCGCCCTCTGTCTCCGGCGTGATCTCGGCACGCGCATCCCAGGCGGCTTCTATCGCGGCTTCAAGGGCGACTTTGTCCATCGATCTTCCTTCCGTCATAGCGCTTTCCTGCCCTATAGGACGGCACGTGCGGCGGCGCAACGCCGTCTCTCGGGACTGGTGATCACCGGGCGCTTCGTGCTAGGGCGATTGGGTTGCATCAACCCCAGATTGCCCATGAACGACGATTCCCGACGCCACGTCTTCCGCCACTCGACCGCCGATGTCGAAACGGCTCGGTTCATTCCCGACACGCCCCAAACCCGATCACCCGCCTATCGGCTGGCTTTCGCGGATCCTGACTTTCTGTGCCAGTCGGCGCTACGCCCTGTGCGGCTGCAGCTCGAACTTTTGAAGGTCGAGATGGCGTTGGACAGCGAAGGTGTGGAATCGACGATTGTGCTTTTCGGCGGGGCACGCATTCCCGCGCCGGACAGTGCCGACAAAGCGCGCAGCGAGACGCTTGCAGGGCTGTCGCGTTTTTATACTGTCGCCCGGGATTTTGCGCGCGAGATAACCAAAAGGTCACTGATGTCGGGGGGTGCCGAAAACGTCATCGTCACCGGTGGCGGGCCGGGCGTCATGGAAGCCGGCAATCGCGGAGCGGCCGATGCGGGCGGCAGGTCCATCGGCCTGAACATTGTGCTGCCCCACGAACAAGCGCCAAACCCCTATGTAACGCCCGAGCTCAGCTTTAACTTCCACTATTTCGCAATTCGGAAAATGCACTTCTTGATGCGGGCGCGGGCCATCTGCGTGTTCCCGGGCGGCTTTGGAACAATGGATGAGCTCTTCGAAACGCTGACGCTTATTCAGACCCAGCGGATGTCGCCGGTCCCTTTCCTTTTGTTCGGGCGTGAATTCTGGGAGACTATCATCAACTGGGAAGCTCTGGCAGAGGCGGGGACCATTTCTCCATCGGATCTTTCGCTATTTCGCTATGTGGAGACGGCCGAAGAGGCCATCGCCCAAATTGATGCCTGGACCGGCCCGGCACAGCCTTCGAAGGACTAGGTGCCAGAAGAGAGGTTGAACACCATGCGGTGGTCGTTTGCAGTCTTTCTGATCGTCTCAATGGCGGCTTCAAGCGTTGCGGCGCGCACATTTGAGGCCACACTCCAAAGCTTGAACTTCGCAGACCCGGCCACGGTCTTGGTCGAGGTCGTGGACGGCGGCGGCACAGTGGCCGCGACCGAACGCCTGAGCTTGGATCCCTCATTGTCGCCGGCGGGGTTTCAGTTGGAGTTACCCGGCACCTATGCGGTCGACCTGAGGGTCGGAGTGTACATGCGCGGCCAACTCACCTTGATCAATTTCGGCATTGAGGTACCGGCAGGGGATGCGGATGTATCGCAGCAGAACCTGCCGCTCTATCCATTCGAACACTTGCTTTTTGCGCTTGACTATCAATGCGGTGATGTGCCCGTCCGGCTACAGACTTCGGGCACTGATGCAATTGCCCTCATTGGCGTTCAAAGCGTTGCGCTTGCGCAGGTCGAAAGCGCATCCGGCGCCAAATATGCCGATGCAGACGACGCGGGCACTTTCGTTTGGACCAAAGGTCTTGAGGCGCAAGTGTCGTTCGAAGGTATGGCTTTGGATGCGTGCGTCGCCACACTGCCCCCAGCTTCGCCGACGTTACGGGCCTTCGGCAACGAACCTTTCTGGTCCATGACCGCTTCCGGCCGAACCGCCGAATTCGTGCCCAACATCGGCGAAGATCCCATTGTTTTCAGCTTTGGCGATGTGGCGCTGACCGGGTTAAGTCGCACCTATCGGGATACCGAACGTGGCGCCACGCTGATCGTCGCAGAGGAAATCTGCCGCGACACCATGGCCGGCATGCCGTTTCCAAACCGCATAGAGGTCACCTTTTCCGATGTCCGGTACCAGGGTTGCGGGGGTGCTTCGGTAGAGTTGCTGGCACGAAGTGAATGGACAATCGAGCGAGTGGGGTCCGAGGCCTTACCGCCTGACATCGACGCGCGCATGGTTTTCTCCCGCAACGGAAGGATTTCGGGATCTTCTGGATGCAATACCTTTTCCGGACCTTTCGAGGTGACGGGAGAAGGTATGGAAATTGGCAACACGATCGTCACTCAACGCGCCTGCCCGCCCGCTCTTATGACCCTTGAGCGCAATCTGCTCAGAGGTTTGGGCGAAGTCAGCTTCTTCGACTTTCTGGAAGACGGTGCGCTGGGCTTGTTCGGCTACGAGAGCCCGTCCGCCGTGATTGTGGCGCGGCCCAGTCCCTAAACCTTTTTTCTGGACTTCTTTTTGGTCGCATCAAGCTTGGCTTCGGCCTTGGCCAGCTTTGACTTGCTTTTTGCCAGTTTGGCCTTGGCGGCCTTCAACTCGGCCCGAAACTTCTCAAGCGCCTTCTTGGCGTCCCGTTTGAACCGTCGCGCCTTTTCTTCGGCCCTTTGCTGTTTGCGCTTGGCCTCGGCCAGGGCTTTGACGGTCTCTTCCTCTGGGGCTTTCTTGGCGACATCTTCTGTCTTTTTGGCGGTGGAGGATTTCGCTTTGGTCTTCGGCGCTGGGCGTGCGGTCGCCTGACCGGACGGCACAGGCGCCTTCGCGCCGATCAGTTCCCGCGCTGCGCTATGCAAGTGCGCCGCCCGCGTCGGCCCTACACCGCGAAGACCGGCAAGATCTTCCAAGCGGGCACTGGCCAAATCCTCGGCGCTTTCGATCCCCTTGTCATTTAGGGCCTTTTGCAGTGAGGGCCCAACGCCCTTGACCTCGGTCAGCGCAGTCATTTTATCTCCTTCGTCGTTCTTGGCGGCGAGTGGCTTCCACGTTAGTTCCTGTAAGTCAAAATTTCAGAAAGTGACCGCAGTTATTAAGATGCGGGTCATCTTGTTCGGTTTGCGGTACAGCTGATCAGTATAGACTTAGTATGCTATTTGTATATACAAAAAGACAATTTCAAGACGGCGATCAGGAAAGCGGATCCGGCGCCGGATTGGCACCGCAAACCAGAACGGCCACTCTCTCCTCCGGTTCCGGGGCGTAAGCGCCCGACGACAGTGCCGCCAAGCCCGCCGCCCCGGCAGGCTCTACCAGCATGCGGTGACATGTCCAAAGCTGGTCCCTGGCATCCGCAATCGCCGCATCTGAAACCAGAACCGATTGCAAGCGGGCTTCACGCGCCAGCCCATAGCAGATGTTCCCAATCTTACGCGCGCCAAGGGCGTTTGCAGCGATACCCGACACCTCAACTTCGGTCTCTGGTCCTGACGCCAACGCCGAGTTCAAAGTCGCAGCCGTTTCCGGTTCGACCGCGACAATCTTCTTGTCCCGCCCGAACCATGCCATGGCGCCGGCAATCAGACCGCCACCGCCAACAGCTATCAGGACAGTATCGGCGTCCAGCCCCTGATCGTCCCATTCAGAGAATGTGGTGCCTTGTCCGACAACCGTTTCTTGGGCGTCGTAGGCATGAAGTTGGATCGCGCCGCTGGATTTCTCATGAGCCATAGCCGCATCCAGTGCGTCGGCGTAAACACCTTGGCAGACCTCAAGATCTGCGCCGGTGCGCCTGATCAGGGCGATTTTCGCAGGCCCTGCCAGTTCCG
Source organism: Pseudomonadota bacterium (assembly GCA_039026235.1). Taxonomy (GTDB): domain Bacteria; phylum Pseudomonadota; class Alphaproteobacteria; order Rhodobacterales; family Rhodobacteraceae; genus JBCCMQ01. The sequence continues at coordinate 286 of JBCCMQ010000008.1, read as the reverse complement.
GTACGAAAATGCGCGCCTTCATTCCCAACCGTTGCGCGGCAAAGGCCGCGGCGGCTCCGTGATTGCCGCCCGATGCCGCCACTATTCCGCTTTCGGGAACCTTGCGCGTCAGTAAGTTGTTGAAAGCACCCCTCGCCTTGAATGATCCGGTGTGCTGCAACTGCTCTAGCTTCAGCTGGATTTCGCCACCTGCCCAAAGGCTGTCAGAGGTCATAACAGGCGTCCGAACAATATGAGGTCCAATACGCCGTGCGGCGACAGCAATTTCCGTTTTCCAGTCCGTCAT
>JBCCMQ010000007.1:0-167554 GCA_039026235.1 Pseudomonadota bacterium | reverse complement strand
CCGCAACCGGATCGAGATTATGTTCGGCAGGCCGAAAACTGGCGGCGCGTGGCCACAAGATAAGACCGGTGTCCAAAGGTCTTCCTCTCCACAATCGCTCTCGCAGCTCCCTTCATCTCTCGGTTATGAGGCCTGGGCCTATTTCAACAAGGCAGGCAGGTCAGGCAGCCCTTGCCCAGTTTGGCGCAGTTGTTATGGTGTCTGGCCGGTCCACTTACAAAACCCGCGTTGAAACGCGCTGGTGTCGCGATATCCGAGAAGATGCGAGATCTGTTGATTGTTTAGCGCACTTGTTTTGAGATACCGCCAGGCCAACTCGCTGCGCGTTTCATCCAGTAAACTCTGAAAAATAGTACCTTCATCGCTTAGGCGTCTTACCAAAGTGCTCTTGCTGGTGTTCAGGCGAGCTGTGACATGGAAAATCGTCGGATCTGTCGTGGCAAAGGCTTCCAGCAAAGTCGTGCGTACGCGATGCACCATTGGGCTGTCTCCCGACATGATCAACGATTTCACCTGTAGATCTTCTTCGGTCGCCGCCCAAAGCGGATCGTTCTGCGACACGGAGGGCACCTGAACGTCGGATGCCGCATAGCGCTAAGCGGGCGGCCCAAATTCCGGCAAGACACCGAACACTTCTTCCAGGCGCTCCCGTTCATTTGCAGTCAACGGGACGCTTACGGAGGAAGGAATGTAGGCTAGTGTTGCAAGAGACTTGGCCTTCGCGTGCAGAAAAACAATCTTCGCACTGCTGAACGTGGCGGGCAATTCCGAGACTAAACCGTCTGGAATAACATGTATTTTGAATTCGTTTTTGTTCTGCGATAGCGCAAACCGCATCGGTCCGAACAAATTTTTGTAGCGGGCCTTGCGGTTGACGCCCTGTTCGAAACTTGGGGCTGCCGACAAAGCAAACAAGACCAGGACTGCCGGACTTTGAGCCATCCATCGTCCCAAATAGCTCGCAATGTGCGGTGCATCCGAGAGCTCAATCAAAACCTCCCACAGCAGGATGCAATCGTCACCAGATACCAGAAAGCCACCGCTATACGCGTTTTCGAGGTCGAGCCCGGCCCAGATTTGAACCCGTTTCCAATCCAAACCCAGAATGGCGCAGATCGGCCCCGAGAGAATTGCCGAGGTGTAGAGCGCCTCTGATACCTGACGCATCACGCAATACCTCCTCATCCCTGAGGCTCGTGAGTTTGGTCGCTGTCCTTTCATCGTAACGCAAGCGGTGTGACACGATCTGCAAATCGTTGGAACGATCTGCAGCTGGCTTCGTCTGCAGAACAGCGCATCCTTTAGCGGCAACGAAAAACCATGTAAGGCGAGGTCGCCATGCAACTGAAAGACCTGATTGTTATTGCGACAGGCGGCGGTTCCGGCATCGGTCTCGAGTTGTCCAAACAATTGGCTGCGCTTGGAAACACGGTGTTCATCTGCGGACGGCGAAAAGAAACGCTAGATGCAGCCGCAGAAATGCACGGCCTTCATCCCATTGTTGGAGACGTCACCAATCACGAAGATCAGATGCGCATCCTCGCATCGGTCTCCGAAGTACACGGTCGTCTGGATCTCCTCATCAACAATGCGGGTGTTTTCGGCAACTACGACTTTGGCGCGGACGTCGATGTTGTTGGAATGATCGAAACGGAGATCAGTATTAACGCCGTAGCCCCGCTAACGTTTACAAAACGCGCAATGCCGCTCCTTCAGATTGGCGAGGCAGCTGCAGTCCTGTTCATCGGATCGGGTGTGGCCTACGTGCCTGTCGCGGGCACACCGGTCTACTCAGGTACAAAGGCTCTCATCCATCACGCAGCAAAAGCGCTACGCCACCAGTTGGAGCCTCGGGGAATTTCCGTTTTTGAAGCTCTGCCACCGGTTGTCGACACAGATATGGGGCGCGCTCTCAAATCCAAAAACCTCAAGGTCATGCAACCTGAAGATCTTGTCACTCAAATCCTTGGCGGGATGCGAGATGGAAAGCGAGAGATCATCCTCGGCCAGTCCAAGCAGCTCCGTTTGATGAGCCGACTGGCTCCAGAGTTCATCTTCCGCCAAATGGCCAAAACCGAGTTCCACTGACCTCCCCGCATCCGTTCCGAAAAGACGATCCCCAACAACGTGTCAAAAGGCGCAGAGATATGACCATAGTTTCCCATCGATACCGCGTGAATGCGCTTGCCATTATCGCCTCTTCCGCATTTGCGGGTGGGAACCTCTTCATAGGTCTGTCCATGGGGACCTACTGGCTCAGCCTTGATCCGATCGACTTTATGAATGGCTTTGGTCCTCAATTTCAGCGGTTTCTTTTCACGATCATGCCTCTCTTTTTGCTGACACTGCTCGGGATTGTGCTGTCTCTGCGATTGGACAATCAGATGCCGGCCCTCCGGCGCATCTGGTGGCGTGCGATCTTAGCTTATGTCCTACTTTCCCTGATCACCCTGGGCTATCACATGCCAGAGAATTTGCGCCTTTTGGCCGCTGAATATACCGCAGCGGAGGCGGAAGCCTCTCGCACATTCTGGCTTTTGGGCCATGTTCCACGCGTCATTTTGGGCTTTTGCATCCCGTGGTTCGTATTCCAGGCCATCGCGGCACGCTCAGTTGAAACAGTTTCAGACCTACGGTGAACCGTCCCATGCGACTTAAACGCAATACGGGTTCGCGCCAAGGTGAAGCTGCTTCGGTCCACCCCATCGCCCCAGCAAAGATGAGGCGGCTAGTTGCCACTCACGCACCCTCTTTCCATTCTCATCTTTGCAGCGGCTCTTCTCGTAGGGCTAACAACAGCGATTGTACTTGGGCGGTTATGGTGGCCAAGGGCAGCGGCGGGGATGACGGTCAATGCGTTGGCGTGGCGGCGATAGGACACGGTCATGAGGACCTTCCAATGTTCGCTGATTTCGGGCGGACCGTTGCGGTCAGTGGGATTGCGTTTGGGCCATTGTCACGGATGCCAGCGCACGCGCTGCGAAGTCGTGCAACCCCGGACCCGGGGTCCCGCCCCGGGCCAGGACTAGAAGCGCGACTTAGACGGCAAAAAGATGCCTGGCGGTGGCCTGGCACTGGTCGGGGTCAAAGGCAACATCTCCTTGGGCGACGGCGGCGCCAAGTGCGGCGTGATACCCGCCCTCGATCCAGAGAAAGTAGGCCCGAAAGCGTTCCAGACGCTGAACATCATCGACGAATACGGCCGGGAATGTCTCGCCATCCATGTGGATCGGAAGCTAAACTCAGGCAATGTCATCGATATCCTCAGTGACCTGTTCATCCTGCGCGGCGTGCCGACGTTCACCCGTTCGGATAACGGTCCAGAGTTCGTCGCTCAGGCTGTAAAGGATTGGATCAAAGCGGCTGGAACCAGGACGGCACAGATCGAACCGGGCTGCCCCTGGGAGAACGGATACTGTAAGAGCTTCGATGCCAGGTTCCGCGACGAGCTCTTGAAAGGCGAAGTCTTCTAAAGCCTGCGCGAAACCCAAATCCTGATCGAACAATGGCGGAAACACTACAACGCGAAACGCCCTCACAGTGCCCTGGGCGCCCGGCCAACCGGCCCCCGAAACCATCGGCCAGATGGACCCAAGGCCGATCATGCACTAACACTCAAACTGGACCACCTAGGTGGAGCTGATCAGTAGTGCCAGGCGGAAGATCTCAGGGCTCGGTTTGAAGAAGCGGAATAGGGGAAGTTCTCGTTATGCCGTCACGCTACGGACCCGTCTAAGAATAGTTTTCGCTGGCAAGTTCTCCTGCTTCGTTAATGCCTATTTCTCCTAAATGTGCCTCAGACGCTAACCAGCGTTCTGCCCCGCCGCAACCCAAGTTGTTCTGACATGTCCCTCCCCGAAAGCTCTGCTTCGCTTGAGGCGTCAGGAGCAATCATTGCGCAAAACAAAATGACCCGGCGCCACCTCTTCATAGACCGACGGTGCCGGTTCGTGCCCCACGGGAAATACAGGCGAGGGGATTGGGCGGAAGGTCAAGTCGTCGCGGATCGTGCGGCGCGTGGGATCGGCAATGGGGACCGCGCCGAGCAGCGCGTGCGTATAAGGGTGGCGCGGGTTCTCAAAAACCTGGGCGCGCGAGCCGATCTCGACGAGCCGGCCCAGATACATGACGCCGACCCGGTGCGACACGCGCTCAACCACCGCCATGTCATGCGAAATAAAGAGGAACGAAATGCCGAGCTGCGCCTGTAATTCCATCATCAGGTTCAGCACTTGCGCCTGAACCGAAACGTCCAGCGCGCTGACGGCCTCGTCGGCGATGATCAGTTTCGGGCTGACAGCCAGTGCCCGGGCAATGGCGACGCGCTGACGCTGACCGCCCGACAACTCGTGCGGGAAGCGACGCATGAAACTGCGCGGCAAATGCACACGATCAAAGAGCTCGGCGATGCGGTCCTCGACCTCGCTGCCTGTCGCTACGCCGAAATTCGTCAGGGGTTCTGCTACTTGTGCCGCGAGCCGCATGTACGGGTTGAGCGAGGCGAATGGGTCCTGAAACACCATCTGGATATCGCGCCAGACCCGGCGGCGCAGGTCGCGGTCGTTCATGGCAAGCACATCCATCCGGTCTAGCAGCACCTGACCGGAGGTCGGCTGGGCCAGGCGCAGGATCGAGCGGCCGCAGCTTGATTTGCCACAGCCGGATTCGCCCACTAGCGCCAGCGTTTCCCCCTTGGCTATGTCAAAGCTCACGTCCTCCACCGCATGCACATTGGCCGTGGCGCGCCGGAAGAGCCCGCTTTTGACCGGATAGCGTGTGGTCAGGTTCGCAACTTGCAACAGCGGCTCGGTCAGACTGTCTGGCGCCCGCGATCCGGTGTCTTCGTCATCGTCCGTGCCGATCAGGCGCAGCGGCTCTGGTCCAGGCTTGCCACGCATCTCGCCCAGACGGGGCACGGCGGCCAGAAGGGCGCGAGTATACTCCTCCTGCGGGTCTGCAAAGATGCGCTCCACCGGCCCCTCTTCGACGCGTTTGCCGCGATACATCACGACGACGCGGTCTGCCATCTGCGCCACGACGGCCATGTCGTGGGTGATGAAAAGCACGGCCATCCCGGTCTCGCGCTTCAATCGGTCGATCAGCGCGAGGATCTCGGCTTGGATAGTGACGTCAAGCGCCGTAGTGGGCTCATCCGCGATCAAAAGGCGCGGGCGGCAGGCCATCGCCATGGCGATCACCACCCGCTGCCGCATGCCGCCCGACAGCTCATGGGGGTATTGCTTCAACCGGCGCTCGGGCTCGGGTATGCGCACCTCTTGCAAAAGCTCCGACGCCCGCGCGCGCGCCTCGGACACCGAAAGGCCGCGGTGGGCGCGCAGCCCGTCGGTCATCTGCCGCTCGACGGTGAAGACAGGGTTGAGCGAGGTCATCGGCTCTTGAAAGATCATGCCGATTGCATCGCCGCGGATGCTACGCATCGTGTCGGCATCGGCCTTTGCCAGATCCAAATCCTGCCCGTTAGCTGAAAGCCGCAGGGTGCCGCCGGTGATGGCGCCACCGCCGAACTCGACCAGGCGCATCAGGGAAAGGGAGGTCACCGACTTGCCCGACCCGCTTTCGCCCACGACGCAGACGGTCTCGCCGGGTGCCACGGTAAAGCTGACATCCTCGACCCCGACGATGGGGTCGCTGTCGCCGCGAAACTCTACGCGCAGGTTTTCGACCGAGACGAGCGGAGAGGTCTCTTTCAACATCACGCACCGCCCCGCGCACGAGGGTCAAGCGCATCCCGCAGGGCATCGCCGAACATGTTCAGCCCCAGCACCGTCACCGCCACCGCGATCCCCGGCACCAGCGCGGTCCATGGCGCGCGGTCGAGATAATCGCGCGAGGCTTGAACCATAAGCCCCCAGGAGGCATCCGGCGGCTGCGTACCGAGCCCCAGAAAGCTTAGCCCCGCCTCGGCGAGGATCGCGAAGGCAAGACTGATCGTCGATTGCACGATGACGGCCGGCATGATGTTGGGCAGGATGTGGTGGACGATCAGCCGAAAGTCGGAGTTTCCGGCGGTGCGCGCGGCCTCGACATAGGGCATCTGGGCGACCCGCAGTGTCTCGCCCCGTATGATCCGCGCAAGGAACGGGGTGAAGGCGATACCTATGGCGATGATCGTGTTCTGCAGGTTAGGCCCCAGCACCGCGCTGATCGTCAGCGCCAGAAGAAGCGCCGGAAAGCTCAGAAGCGTATCCACGAGGCGCATCAGCACGTTGTCGGTGGTGCGCCCTACATAGCCCGAGATCAGCCCCAGCGGCAGGCCGATCACGATCGACATCAGCACGGCCGCCGTGGCGATGAAGATCGATGTCTGCGCCCCGAGAAGCACGCGGAACATCAGGTCGCGGCCCAATTGGTCGGTCCCCAGCGGGTGCGCAAGGGTGGGTGGCGAGAGCCGCGCGCGCATGTCCATGCGGGTTGCCAGTTCCGCGGGGATGAAGACCGGCGCCAGAACCGCGACCAGAAAGATGGTCAGCACCAGCGCCGCTCCGATGAGCCCCTTTGAGCTTTGAAAGGCGGCGGGCAGCTTCATGACAGCTGAATCCGCGGATCGACCACGACATAGAGCAGATCGACGATCAGATTTGTCAGCATCACCACCGCCGCGATCACGAAGACACAGGCCTGGATCAACGGGATGTCGCGGTTCAGAAGCGCCTGATAGGTCAGCCAGCCCATGCCGGTGAAGTTGAAGAGGCTCTCAATCACGATGATCGAGCCAAATAGGTAGCCCACCTGCAGACCCGCCACCGTGATCACCGGACCCACCGCGTTGGCCAGCGCGTAGCGCCAGACCACCGTGCGCTCGCCAAGCCCCTTGGCGCGGGCGACGCGGATGAACTCCTGGTTCAGGATCCCGGTCATCGTCGCCCGGGTCATCCGGGTTAGATGCGCCATCAGCCCGAGGCCAAGCGCCAGCGACGGCAAAAACGCGTGCCGGATCGCGCCCAGAACATCCTCACTCGGATCGACAAAACCCGAAGACGGCAGCCAGCCAAGCCAGCGCGCAAAGAGCAGTATCAGCATGATACCCCAGAAAAAATCCGGAAGGCTGACACCGATCAGAGAGGCGGAACTGGATGCCGTATCCTGCCACCGGTTCGCATGCACCGCGGCCCAGACCCCCATCGGGACCGCGCAACTCAATGCGATGGTCATGGACAGCACCACGATCAGCCCGCTTGCCTTCATTTTGTTCAAAAGCAGCGGCGCAATCGGCTCCTTAAAGACCAGCGAGGTGCCCCAGTCGCCGCTCAGCATCCCCCCGATCCAGCGGCCGTATTGCACCAGCAGCGGATCGTTCAAACCCAGCGACTGGCGCAGTCCCGCCAGCGCCTCGGGGTTGGACTGGGTCCCCATGATCATCATCGCCACGTCACCGGGCAGGATGTTGGTGACCGTGAAGGTGATCGCCGAGATCAGAAACAGCGTTAGCAACATCGACAGCGTGCGGTTCAGAAGGTAGCTCACGCGGGGCCTGTCCTCTCGGTATCAAAGGCGAAAGGGGCGCGCGAAGGCGCCCCGGGTCGACGGCTTCTTGATCAGGCCTCGGACAGCCAGACCTTGTGGAAACGCAGGTTCGAGCCGTTGGGATGCACGATCGTGTCGAGCCCCTGGACGTTGGGCTGTGCGCCGATGGTCCCGTTGCGGAACCACAGGATCACATCCAACGTCTGGTCCTGGATCAACGCCTGCACTTCTTTGTAGATCTCTGCCCGCTCGGCCGGATCGACGGTCACCCGCGCCTTCGCGGTCAGGGCGTCCACCTCGGCGTTTGAGATCTTGCGGTAGTTAAAGGCGCCTTCGGTGTTCCAGAGCGAGTAATAGAGGAAATCCGGCTCCCAGAGCGTGAAGAAGTTCATCATCGAGATCTGGAAGTCCTTGTCGACCCAGACCTGGCTCAGCCAGTCCGCCCAGGTCAGTTGCTCGATCGACGCATCGACGCCCGCCAGGCGGAACCACTCCAGCATGATCTGGGCGGATTCCACGTGGTAGGGGTAGTTCGTTGTCACCTTGAAGACGACCGACAACTCGCCGGGGCCATAGCCCGCCTCGGCCAAGAGGGCCGCGGCTTTTTCGAAGTCTTGCGGGCGCTGCGCTTTGTCGGCGTTAAACGACGCCGAGGTCGGGTAGCTCGGCGAAGCCGTCGTACTGCCCTGACCCCAAAGCGCGCCTTCCAAAAGCACTTCCTTGTCGATCATGTAGTCGAAGGCCTCGCGCACACGCGCGTCCTTGAAAGGCTCGAACTCGTGATTGAAGTTCAGGAAGTCCCAGTTCAGCGGGAACCACGAGACGACCTGCAGATCGGCGTCCGCCTCGATCTCGGCAATGCGGTCGGCGGGAATGTCGTTGATCATGTGCAACTCGCCGGTGCGCAGGCCGGTCAGGCGCACGGTGGGCTCGGTGATCTCGCGCGCGATGACACGGTCCAGATAGGCCGGCCCGCCCCAGTAGTCGTCAAAGCGTTCCAGTTCGACCTCGTTGCCGAACTCGCGCCGGACAAAGCGGAACGGCCCGCAACCGATGGGCGTGGTGCCCTGAACATCCCCGGAATCGAGCGGCATCACCACGCCTGCGCCGTTCTCGGCCAGGCGAGACAGGAAAGGCGCGTTGACCTGGTTCAGAGTGATCACAACGGTCAGGTCGTCCGGGGTCGCGATGCTTTCGACGGCATTGAAGACCTCGAAGTTGACCGCACCAGTCTCAGGGTCCCGGCAGCGGTCGAACGAATACTTCACATCGGCCGAGGTCATCGTCGCGCCATTGTGGAACATAACGCCCTCGCGCAGGCGGAAGGTGTAGACCAGACCGTCTTCGCTTTGCTTGAAGCTTTCGGCGAGGTTCGGGATCAGGTTCAGATCGGCGTCAACGGTGACGATGCTGTCGTGCACGTTCTGCAGCACACGGCCGGTGGAGGCCGTGCCGGTCTGGTGCATGTCAAGGTTCTGCGTCGTCTCGGAATGCCCCCAGATCAGCGTGCCACCGGTGACCGGTTCGCTTTGCGCCGTGGCGGGGCTGGCCACGCTGTAAAGGATGGTTCCGCCCATCAGGGCAGATGTGGTTTTCAGGAACTCTCTGCGCTTCATTTCTTAAACTCCTTGTTGCCAATTTCCGGCCACGGACGCGCCGCGCACCGATGTCAAGCCGCCCTTGGCCGGGCGGTTCTTGTCGTTCAGATCGCGAGCGGCGGGCGCTCAGCGGCCACGCCAAGCTTGGCCTCAAGCGCTAGGCCAAGCGACAGGATGGTGCCTTCGTCGAAAAGCCGCCCCCACAGCGATATCCCCTGTGGCACGCGGTGCGTTTCGCCACTGTCATCCGCTTCGCCGGTCGTCAGTTTGCCGTCGCCCAGCGAGGCCGGACTGCGCGTGCCGAGATCTTCGAAACCGGCACGCAGGTGCAGGCAGGGATGGCCCGTGAAGTTCGAGGCGACGAGCATCGGGCCGGTCATGAACGGGCCGATCAGCGCATCGACCTCGCGGAACAGATCGTCCAGCGCCTGCATCACCAGATAGCGCAGGCGGTCGAGCTGCACGTGGTCGACCGCCGATAGAAACCGCGCCTTGCGAAAGGTGTTTGGCCAGGCGCCGTCACCCTGCCAGGTGAGCGTATCGTCGAGATCGCTCAGCGTCAGGTGCTCAAAGGCCGCTGCGGCCTCGGCGTAAAGCGTGTTGATCAGTGCGCCGTAGGGCAGATCGGGGAGCGCGACTTCGGCGACCTCAAGGCCCAGCCCCTTTGCCGCCTCCAGCGCCGCGTGATCCACCGCCGTCGCGCCCTCGCCAAAGGCGTCCGGCAGGTAACCCAGCTTCAGCCCCCGGGTGCCCCGGCGCGCATCGAACGCGAAGGGCGCCTCGATCGTGCAACGGTCGCCCGGGTCCGCCCCGTTGAGCGCGGCCAGCACAAGCGCGGTGTCTTCGACCCCCCGGCAGATTGGTCCGACCTTGTCCAGCGACCAGCAAAGCGCCATTGCCCCGGCGCGGCTGACCCGGCCGAACGTAGGGCGCAGCCCGGTTGTGCCGCATCGCTGACTGGGTGAGGTGATCGAGCCCAGCGTCTCGGTCCCGATGGAAAACGCGCAAAGTCCCGCCGCTGTGGCCGAAGCAGAGCCTGCGCTGGACCCAGAAGACCCCTCGTCAGGGTTCCAAGGGTTGCGCGTGGTGCCGCCGTACCAGATGTCGTTATAGGCAAGCGCGCCCAAAGTCGTTTTGCCGATCAAAACAGCACCCGCCTCGCGCAGCAGCGTCACGATATGCGCGTCGCTCTCCGGCACCCGGTCCCGATAGGGTTCCGCCCCCCAGCCCGTCACGACGCCTGCGGTGTCGAAAAGATCCTTCAGGCCGTACGGGATGCCGTGCAGCGGACCGCGGCTTTCGGCCTTGGCGGTGAGCTTGTCCATCGCGTCGGCCTCGGCCAACGCAAGTTCTGGCGTGACGGTCGCAAAGCAGTAGAGATGCGGGTTTAGCCGTGCGATCCGATCAAGGTAGATCTCGGTCAGGCGGCGACTGGTCAGCGCGCCCGAAGCGATCCAGCCGCCTAGATGCGGCAGGCTGGCAAAGGCGATGTCCGTGTCGTTGTCCGTCAGGGGCGTTTCGGCATTAGTACCCACAAGGGTGTCTTCCGTGGGCATCTCAAACCCGGGCAGGCGCGGATCGAAGCGCAGGGCCATGGGCACGGAGTTTGGCAGGTCGACCTCACGGCGCGCCTGTGCCGACCCGATCTGGCCGGTAAGGTTGTCGGCCATCTGCGCCCGCTCTCGGGCTGTATAGGCGAGGCCCATCAGCCGCTCAGCCGCCTCAATATCGGCTGGAGTGATTTCTGCTTTAGACATGTCGCACTTCCCCCAATCCTCGGTTCCACGCCGCAGTCGCCGGGCCAATTGCGCCTCGGGGCCGGGCGCACCGCCTTTGAATCCCTGGCATCGTCGCCCTTATCGCCGGACCACCCCAATGCAAACAAATATAGAATTGGTTCGCCAGCCGCAGTTCTCAATACCAACCTTTCGAGCGGGGAAAACAATCGGAGATTTTGAGAGATTTGTCCGGGATTTACACAGAAAAGCCCAACAAGCTTATATTTTCAGCGCATTCTGCTGTGCATGCGCGCATTGATGGGCTGCGCCTATTACATACCAAGCCTTGGGCGGGTTTCGGCTTGACGAGCAGCAAAATGAACCAATATGTGATTGGTGCGAACCCATCGAGTAATGAACCCACACCGGATGATGCGCGCGTGAACCAGATTTTTGATGTATCCGACGTCGACGACAGTGTTTTGGCGTCGATCCGTCGCCTGATCAATGAGGGCAAGTTTCCGGCCGACGGCCGGCTGCCCACCGAGCGTGAACTGGCCGCAGAGCTCGGCTGCGGACGACGCTCGGTGCGGCGAGCACTGGACGCGCTTCAAACAGAAGGGCTGGTATGGCGCAAGCAAGGCAAGGGCACTTTTGCTGGTCAGCCGCCAGACCCCGCCGGCGTCCTGGCGGCCGAGGTTGCACCAGACGCGGACCCGATGGATGTAATGGAGGCGCGGGTGTGCATCGAGCCGGGGTTGGCAGAGCTTTGTGCGCGCCGGGCGACCGCTGAAGACGTGGCGCGTCTGCGCCAGCTGGCCGAACGCGCATCGACCCCGCGCGACGCGGATACCGCTGAACTCTGGGACGGTGCCCTGCACCGGGCCATCGCGCGCATCGCAGGCAACCGGGTCCTTCTGACCGCGTTCGCGTTGCTGGATGAAGTGCGCATGGGGGCTGACTGGCAGGAAAAGCGCCACCGCGCACGCTCGCCCGAAACCATGGCGCTTTACGACGGCCAACACCGCAGGATCATCGATGCTATCGAACGCCGCGACGGACCGGCCGCGTTTTTCGCCATGCGCGAGCACCTGACAGCCCTGTCCGAAAACCTGCGCGCCTCTATCACGAGCGGCGAGACATGACGGACCGGGGCACGCCGCGTTTTGAGGTCTCGGATCCTTCGATCCGGATCCAGTGTGCCCCGGAGCCGACTGTCGAAACCATCTCCTTGTGGCCGAACCCCTGCAAGACGCCGTGCAGTGGGCGGCAGGCGCGCGGCAGGTGGCCGGCGATGCCCTTTCGAGAGCCAGTGCGACCGCCCAAACCCATAAGAACCAAACCAATCCGTCCAACAGATAGGAGAAACCCAATGCGTATCGGTAGAACGCTCAGCCTGGCCGCCGTGCTTGCGCTTGGCACCGGCCTTGCACAGGCTCAGGATTTTCGGATCGGCCTGCAAGAAGATCCCGACATTCTTGACCCCGACCAGTCCCGCACCTTTGTGGGGCGGATCGTCTATGCCTCGATGTGCGACAAGCTGGTGGATATCACGCCCGAGCTAGAGATCATCCCCGCGCTGGCCACCGGTTGGGAGTGGAGCGACAATGGCACCGAGCTAACCATGACGCTGCGCGAGGATGTGCTTTTCCATGACGGCACGCCTTTCAACGCGGCTGCCGTGGCGGCCAACATCGATCGGTCGAAGAACCTTGAGACGTCGCGGCGCAAGTCCGAGGTTCGGTCGATCGAAAGCTGGGAAGTCGTGGATGAGTTCACCATTAAGATGACGCTCGCTGCGCCCGATGCCACGCTCATCGCCCAGTTCGCGGACCGTTCCGGCATGATGCTGTCACCGACCGCGTTCGAGGCTGCCGGCGAGGACTTCGGCCTTGCGCCTGTCTGCGCCGGCCCGTTCCGATTTGTCGAACGGATCCAGCAGGACCGGATCGTGCTGGAGAAGTTCGCGGACTACTACCGCGCGGATGAGATCAGCTTCGACAGCGTCACCTTCCTGCCGATCCCGGACACGACCGTGCGCCTGGCCAACCTGCGCGCCGGCGATCTGGACATGCTGGAGCGTCTGGCGGCCACTGACGTCGCCTCGGTCGAAGGCGACGACGGCCTGACGCTGGAGCGGGCGACATCGCTTGGCTATCAGGGCATGACGGTCAATGTGGCCAACGGAGACCGTGCCGTGAATCCCTTGGGGGAAAGCAATCTGGTGCGTCAGGCCCTGTCACTTTCCATCGACCGGGCGGCGCTGAACCAGGTGGTGTTCGAAGGCGCCTTCGCGCCCGGCAACCAGCCGTTCTCGCCAGCTTCGCCCTGGTACAATGCCGGTTTCCCCGTGCCCGAGCGGGACATTGACGCCGCCAAGGCGCTGTTGGCCGATGCGGGCTACGCTGATGGCGTGACCATCGAGGTCCAGGTCGCCAACAACCCGGTGCAGACCCAGGTCATGCAGGTGCTTCAGGCGATGGCCGGAGAGGCCGGTATCAAGATCGAGCTTGTGGCGAAGGAATTCGCAACGCTGCTGGCCGATCAGTCAGCCGGTGACTACACCGCCAGCCAGATCGGGTGGTCTGGCCGGGTCGATCCGGACGGCAACATCCACCAGTTCATGACAACGGGCGGCGGGATCAACGACAGCAAGTTCTCGAACCCTGACATGGACCGCTTTCTGAACGAGGCGCGACTGTCGACCGATCCTGCGGTGCGGAAGGAAAGCTATGACGCGGCGGTCGCGTTGCAGCAGGACCTGATGCCGATCGTCTACCTCTACCACCCGGTCTGGATCTGGGCGCTGGATGACAGCGTTGCGGGCTTCACGCCGTTCCCTGACGGCATGATTCGCCTGCATGGTGTCAGCCAGAGCGAGTAAGCCACCCATCGGGCCCGGCCCAGGCGCCGGGCCCGTTTCGCAACCGGAGCTTTCCCATGTTCGGCTTCCTTACCCTTCGCTTTTTGATCGCAATCCCGACGATCATCCTGATCTCGATCTTTGTCTTCTCGTTGCAGCACCTGCTGCCGGGCGATCCGATATTGGTAATGGCGGGCGAAGAACGCGACCCTGAGGTGATCGCGGCACTGCGCGAGAAGTACCGGCTGAATGACCCTTTGCCGGTCCAATACATGGCCTGGGCCAGGGCGGCGCTGCAAGGCGATCTCGGTATTTCGCTGCGGACCCAGCAGCCGGTCCTCGAACTGATCGCCGAAAAGCTGCCGGTGACCATCCAGCTGGCCGTTATGGCGCTGGTCATCGCGATGCTGATCGGCATCCCGGCGGGGGTGCTGGCGGCCTACAAGAAGGGTACCTGGATCGACTGGCTGGCCAACCTGGTCGCGCTGTCGGGCTTGTCAGTACCGAACTTCTGGTTGGGGATAATGCTGATCCTGCTGGTCAGCGTACGGTTGGGCTGGCTGCCCGCCTCGGGCTACCAGCCGCTGTCCGAGGATCCGCTGCAGTCGATCAAGACAATGCTGATGCCCGCCTTCGTGCTGGGCACGGCCATCGCGGCGACGCTGATGCGCCACACCCGGTCGGCCATGCTCAGTGTTTTGAAGGCTGACTATATTCGCACTGCACGAGCCAAAGGCCTGCCCGAGCGCACGGTGCTTTTTGTGCACGCGCTACGCAACGCGATGATCCCGGTCGTCACGGTGACCACGCTGATATTTGGTGAACTTTTGGCGGGGGCGGTCCTGACCGAACAGATCTTCACCATACCCGGCTTTGGCAAGCTGGTCGTCGATGCGGTCTTCAACCGCGACTATGCGGTGGTCCAGGGGATCGTTCTATGTACCGGTATCGCCTTCATTCTCATGAACATTGTCGCGGACATGGCCTACCGCATTCTCAACCCGCGTCTGAGGGATGGATGACCAGCCTGAGTGATCCGCACACCACCGGCGCCGACCCGGCCTTGTCCCGGCGCCAGAGCCGGTTCTGGACCAAGTTCCGTCGCAGCACCTCGGGGCTGCTCGGCAGCGGCATCGTCATCTTTTTCGTCGTTGTCGCGCTGCTGGCGCCGGTGCTACCGGTGCCGGGCCCAGCCGAGACCGACTGGTCGGCCGTGCGCAAGGCGCCAAGTGCCGCGCACCCCTTCGGCACCGATGAGATCGGGCGCGATGTGCTCAGCCGGATGATCTGGGGCGCCCAGGCGTCGCTTTTGGCCGGTGTCGTCTCGGTGTTGATCGCGGTGGCGCTCGGGGTCCCGCTGGGCATTCTGGCGGGCTACTGCAAGGGTTGGACCGACGCCGTGATCAGCCGCGTGACCGAAGCGCTGTTGGCGGCGCCTTTCCTGATCCTGGCGATTGCGCTGGCGGCCTTCCTCGGGCCGTCGCTGCGCAACGCCATGATCGCCATCGGGCTATCGGCGATGCCGATCTTCATCCGCCTCGCACGCGGCCAGACGCTGGCGGTGATGACCGAGGATTATGTGGAGGGCGGCCGGGCCGTCGGCACCGGGCATTTCGGTATGATCACGCGCTACGTGCTGCCCAACACCTTTCCGCCGATCCTGGTGCAGGCGACGCTGACCATCGCCACGGCGATTATTGCCGAGGCCTCGCTGTCGTTTCTGGGTCTGGGCCAGCAGCCGCCTGCGCCTTCTTGGGGCTCGATGCTGAACATCGCCAAGAACTTCCTCGAACAGGCGCCTTGGATGGCGCTTTATCCGGGCATCGGAATTTTCCTTGTGGTACTGGGTTTCAACCTTTTGGGCGACGGGCTGCGCGATGCGCTGGACCCGCGCGAGACGTGACCACCGGGGGTGCCAGATGAATTTCACCACACGCCCTGAAATCAAGGGTACCTTCGGCGTCTGCACGTCGACGCATTGGATCGCCTCGGCTGTGGGGATGAAGCTATTGGAACAGGGCGGCAGCGCCTTTGACGCCGCAGCCGCCATGGGCTTTGTCCTGCATGTGGTAGAGCCGCATCTGAACGGACCCTTGGGTGACATGCCAGCCCTGATCCGGCTGGCGGGCGAGGGTGCGCCGCGCGTGATCTGTGGCCAGGGCACTGCCCCCGCCGGGGCCACCATTGCGCATTACCGCGCCGAAGGGCTCGACATGGTGCCCGGATCGGGCCTTTTGGCGACGGTCGTGCCCGGGGCCTTTGACGCCTGGATGCTGATGCTGCGCGATCACGGGCGGCTCAGCCTGCGCGATGTGCTGGCGCCGGCGATCCATTACGCCCGCCACGGGCACCCCGTGCTGCCGCGGGTATCGGCGACCATTGCCGATCTTGCCGAGTTCTTTCGCGACGAATGGCCGACCTCCTACGCGACCTGGCTGCCCGGCGGGGCCGCGCCCGAACCGGGCGGCCTCTTCCGCAACCCCGCACTGGCCGACACCTGGGACCGGCTGCTGACCGAAGCCGAAACCGTCACAGGTCGCGAAGCGCAGATCGAGGCCGCGCGCCGCACTTTCCGCCAGGGCTTCATCGCCGAAGCCATCGACGCATGGATGCGCGAGGCCTGCGTGATGGACGCCGCCGGTGGACGCCGCAAGGGCGTGCTGACCGGTCAGGACATTGCAGACTGGCAGGCAAGCTACGAAGATCCGCTGAGTGTCGACTATGAAGGCTGGACCGTCTGGAAATGCGGGGTCTGGAGCCAGGGGCCGACGATGCTGCAGGCGCTGCGGATGCTGGAGGGCAGCGGCGTCGGCGCAATGGATCCAAGTGGCGAGGCATTCATTCACCACGTCACGGAAACCATGAAACTGGGCTTCGCCGACCGCGAGGCCTACTACGGCGATCCGGCGCAGACCGCGATCCCCGTCGAGACCCTGTTGTCGCGCGCCTATGCCGATGATCGGCGCCGCCTGATCGGCCCCGCCGCATCTTCCGAACACCGTCCGGGGCGCATCGCGGGGTTCGAGCCTTGGGCAGATGCTGCCACCGCCCGCGCGGCTGTCGATCCGGAGACGGACCTGGCGGGCGTCGGCGCAGGCGAGCCGACCATGGCGCACCTGACCGAACGCCGCGGCGACACCGTGCATATCGACGTGATCGACCAATGGGGCAACGCGGTTTCGGTGACACCGTCAGGGGGTTGGCTTCAGTCCTCGCCGGTCGTGCCCGGCCTCGGGATGGCACTGAACACGCGGGCGCAGATGTTCTGGCTGGACGAAGGTCTGCCGACATCTCTCGCGCCGGGCCGGCGGCCGCGCACCACGCTCTCGCCGTCGATGGCCGACGCTCCGGACGGCACGCAACACGCCTTCGGCACGCCTGGCGGCGATCAGCAGGACCAGTGGCAACTGATCCTCTTCCTGCGTCTCGTACACGCCGGGTTGAACCTGCAGGAGGCAATCGACGCGCCGCTGTTTCACACCAGCCATTTCCAGGCGTCCTTCTATCCGCGCGCAACGCGGCCCGCGCACCTGATGCTGGAGCCCGCCTTCGGAGAGACCGCCATCGCGGCCCTGCGCGCCCGCGGCCATGACGTCGAAGTTGCCGAGCCCTGGACCGTCGGCCGCCTTACCGCCGCCAGCCGGACCCCCGATGGCTTGCTGAAGGCCGCCGCCACGCCCCGTCTGATGCAGGCCTACGCCGCGGGACGCTGACAAAGGATCGCCCATGACCTACTCCATCGTCGCCCGTGACCCCGCAACCGGAGAGCTTGGTGTGGCCGTCGCCTCCCGGTTTTTCGCCGTCGGCGCGCTTGTGCCGCATATCCGCGGCGGCCGCTGCGCGGTGGCCACGCAGGCCTTCGTCAATCCGCTTTGGGGCATCGAGGCCGCCGACCGGATGGCCGCCGGGGAGGGGGCAACCGACGTCTTGGCAGATCTTGTGGCGCGCGATGGTGGGCAGGCCCAGCGGCAGGCCCACATGATCGACACCGCCGGGGCATCGGCCGCCCATACGGGCGCGGATTGCATCGGCTGGTGCGGTCACCTGATCGGCGATGGCGTCTCTGTGGCCGGCAATATGCTGGCAGGGCAGCGGGTCATCGCCGAAACCCTCGCCGCGTACCAGAGGCATCCGGACAGGCCCTTCGTCGACCGCCTCTTGACCGCAATGGAGGCGGGCGAAGCGGCGGGCGGCGACAAGCGCGGCAAGCAGTCTGCTGCGCTGTGCCTGCACCGGACCGAGGATTACCCCTGGCTCGACATCCGCGCCGACGACCACCCCGATCCGCTGGCCGAACTCCGCCGGCTTCACGACGTAGCGCAAGAGCGGTTCTTGCATGTGGCCGAAGCCATGCCGACACGGGACAACTTCTCGGGCCTAACGGATCGAACGCCGCTTGATTCCGCCATCGCCGAAGAAGAGGCGCGCCGGCAAAACGCGGGGCAGAAAAGCCGTTCCTTCGCCACGCCACTCTGACCACTGTCCTAGGGTCAGGACCCATCGATTTCGGCGTAGTGGCGTGATTTATGTCTCGAAAACGAGCGGTGAACATGTCTGATCTTTTCTGGCTGACGGATGCGCAGATGGCGCGTCTTGAGCCCTTCTTCCCCAAGTCCCATGGCAAGCCCCGCGTTGATGATCGGCGGGCGCTGAGTGGGATTATTTTCATCAATCGCAATGGCTTGCGGTGGCGCGACGCGCCCGCCGCGTACGGGCCGCACAAGACGCACTACAACCGTTGGAAGCGGTGGAGCGACAAAGGTTTCTTCGCCCGGATGATGGCAGGTCTGGCCGCAGCTCACGGCGAAACGAAGACTGTGATGGTCGACGCCACATACCTGACGGCACACCGCACAGCGACCAGTTTGAGCGTCAAAAAGGGGGGCGTGGACGCCTGATTGGCCGAACCAAGGGCGGCATGAACACTAAGCTGCACGCCATCTGCGATGGCCAAGGACGCCCGCTGAACCCGTTTGTGACCGCAGGGCAAGTTAGTGACTACATCGGTGCCCGTGCATTGGTGAGCAGCCTACCCAACGTCGACTGGCTGCTTGGAGATCGCGGCTACGATGCCGACTGGTTCCGAGAAGGGTTGAAAGACAAAGGGATACGCGCTTGCATCCCTGGCCGGAAGCAGCGGAAGAAACCGGTAAAGTACGACAAGCGTCGTTACAAACGGCGCAACCGGATTCAGATTATGTTCGGTAGGCTCAAGGATTGGCGCCGCGTGGCGACCAGATACGACAGATGCCCAAAGGTCTTCCTATCCGCCGTAGCCCTGGCCGCACTCGTCATTTATTGGTTATGAGTCCTGACCCTAATGGCGGCGGGCGCGAAGCGTTTTTCTCGAGCAGAGTACGCGGGGCTAAGGCGGAATGTCGCTTCCTCGCCATGCCAAATCGCCCTCTCGGGGCCAAAGTAAGGGCCCAGTTTTACGGTTAAGGATAGGGTCACATCAATCGGTCTAGAGGCGAGCGCATATGGCACGCATTCGATGAGGTGAAAAAAAGTGACCCAGATCTAAAAGAAGATCGGCAACTTGCGGGCAATTCAGCTTCTGCTTGGGCACACCAAGATGGACAGCACAGTCCGGTACTTGGGCGTCAAGCTTGAGGACGCGCTAGAAATTGCCGAGGCCATTGAAAGCTAGCAACGTCGGGTTGCCTTCAAGGGCGGCCCAAACCTGCCATTGGCTGAAGGCTCACGTCGCTGCGGCGCAGGCCTTCAGACCGGACACTCATTCGCAGCTCATGATGCTCGGGCAAAGCGCTCAAACTGACGTTCCCTCATAGGGGCAACCAAGCCTTATGGGATACAGCCCATAACAGACAGTCGTGACTGTCGACACCGATGCTATCTCTCCTCGCAGAAACAGTAAAAGAAAGGCAGGCCAGCCCAAAACGGAATAGAACTCAGTGACCCGCCTACACAGACTGAAGGCGGGGAGCAGATAGAGCCGCGAAAAGCGCAATGACGCTTGGCACTGCATCGACGGCAAAATAGCCGACTAGAAAGCCAACTACATCAGTAGCGGGAGTGGTTTTGTCCAAAAGCTCTGCGACTTCAGGGTAGTCCTTGACCAAATAGACGATGCCGGAAAACAAAGCCAACGGAATGGCTGTGGCCACGACGTACGAGAAGAAAGCGTGGAACGCAGTTTCTTGAACACTCATGGCGCGCGACTTAAGATAAACGAACCGAAACCCTCCTGCCAATCCACCGATGAAGAAGGCAAAAACGGTGTCTAAGTAAACGGAGTAGCTGCCCACAGATACTTCAAAACTTGGCAAGATCATCCACAGCAAAAGGACCACAGCAATGGTCGTGGGTATGGGTCCGAACTTCATGTCAGAGTCAGCCTCTTCTTAGGTGTATCGGGGATTTTCATCTTCTTCCTCGCTTGGAAGAAAGAGCACGCCTACGCCTAGCAATAAAATTGCGAAACCTATCGCCATCTGCTTGAGGCCATAGCGAAGGGTTCCGCCGGGCGAGATGTCGGCAAAGTCGGGTACGTTAGGCGCGACCGTGATTTCCAAAACCGTGCCGATGTCTAAGCTGTGCCATGCCTCATAGGTGACGCTTGCACGTCGCTCTTGTGTCGATGATCCCGTTTGTTCCGACACCACGGCAAAATAAGCATTAAAATACGTACGAAGGCTGCGCGCCTTAGAGCCGTTGATTGAGATGCTCTCCCCGCGGACCCCCGCCTTTCTTGTGGGACGCTCAATGTCCTTCCCAACCACAGTTGCGTCGACCTTTTGCTCAGAAGAAAGCAAGTGAAAGCCATCGCGAACAACGTAAAAATTGCTTGCCATCATCGCAATGCCTGCACAGGCAAATACCGCGCAGCCAATCAAAGCGAAAAGACTATTCTGTCTCATGGAACGTTTCCTCGATGCGTGGAAGCATGAGCTGTGAGTGTGTCAGAAATGGATCAGGGGCATGAAATCATTGAGATTTGCACTTGGCCTTGTACAAATGGGCGGATCGCAAAGTGACTTCTGTGCGGGGTACTTCACCAAGGAGCTATACAACCACCGAAAGTTGAAGATCGGAGTACAGCTTTGAATCTTGTTCCCAAACACGGCCTAGTTATTTCCCACGAGACCGAAGTTCCGGCCCATTGCTGCCGTTAGTTGGAAGACGGCGTCGCTGCAGTGCGGCTCGCCAAAGCGGACCTCCATTGACGGCGCAGCATTCAGGTTTCGCGCATGAGCAAGTCGCGCACGGAACTGACATTCAAAGTAACAGGGTGTATCGTAGCGACATGAGTTAGGGAGGCTTCAAGATCACCAATCCCACTGAAGTCGCGCTCCACTACCATTCGGGCCGCCTGCTCAAGCGAATTTCTGATGGTTGCGCTGCACTGGAACTAACCCCGCCAATTTCTCACGACGCTTTGGCACCGGTTGACGAGTTTCACGTTGGCGGACGGCGTGCGACGGAACCTTTCGTAGACGCCTTGAACCTTTCGCCCGAAAGTCGGGTTGTCGATTTTGGATGCGGCCTTGGCGGTCCCGCTCGCTATATCGCTGCGACAACCTTGGCGCATGTAACCGGCATCGATTTGACCGCTGAGTTTGTGGAGACCGGACGCGCTCTGACGGAATGGACAGGTTTGTCGGACCGGGTTCAACTCATCGAAGGCAGTGTCCTCAATCTGCCGTTAGAAAGCGACTCCATGGACGCCGCGTACATGATCCACGTAGGTATGAACATTGAGGACAAAGTCGGTATCGCGCGTGAAGCGAAGCGCGTGCTCAAACCAGGCGGAATCTTTGCAATTTACGATGTGATGAAAGTCGGTGAGGGCCAAATGGATTATCCGGCACCGTGGGCTTCGTCTTCGGAACAAAGCGCCCTTGCGCCACCAGAGACATATGAGGCGGCTTTGAACTCCGTGGGTTTCGAATTGGCCGACCGTATCGACCGCACCGCGTTCGCCAAACAGTTCTTTGCGGATCTGGCGGCCGCACAAAGCGGTGCAGATGGTCCTCCACCTCTTGGTCTGCACCTTATCATGGGTGACGACACAGCGCTTAAGGTACAACACATGGTTCGAAACATAGAATGTGGATTGATATCCCCGATAGAGATCCACGCGCGCCTTCCCCTCTAAAATTGCGTTTGCTCCGGGCTCCTCGTGGTCGTCGGTTCTGGCATAGTGACCGAGCTGTCGATATCCCGAGTCGATGTAGCGAACGGCCCAATGCGGACCTCCTGAACATAGCAAGAATGCTGCAGTGCGGTTCACTAATGCGGACTTAGGGGCGGCCCCGCACAGAAGGAGCGCTTAGAGCGCAACCTGTGAATTCATTTCTTTTACTGCGCGCGCATCCCATCAAGAGGCAAGCGAGCGCGACCTACAAATTTTCATCTGGTTTTTTCGTGACGAAGGCCAAAGAAATGAACAGTCGCAGACATGAATAGCTTGGTCAAACTAAGCTCTCCAGAACCGACGCTATGCCCTGTCCGCCGCCGATGCACATGGTTGTCGCGCCCCGTCGTCCCACTGCGTTTCATCTCAAAGAGAAGCTTGGCGGTCATGATGGCGCCACTGGCGCCGATGGGATGGCCCATGGCAACGGCGCCGCCATTCGGATTGACGATCTCGGGGTCAAGACCGAGCTCTCGTGTCACCGCGCAGACTTGGGCAGCGAATTTGTCATTGGATTCCAAGATCTCTAGGTCGCCCACGGTCAAACCGGCCTTGTCGAGCGCAACCGCCAACGCGGGCACCGGTCCGATGCACATTACCTCCGGATCGACGCCTGCATGGCCATAGGACAAGACCTTTGCCATCGGCGACAGTCCACGTCTTTCAGTCTCCGACTGGGTCATCAAAACCAGCGACCCCGCGCCATCGTTGATCCCGGAGGCATTGCCTGCTGTGACGTTGCCCTCTTTCTTGAAGGCGGGGCGCAGGTTCGAGACTTTCTCCGGTGACGCATCTGCCCGCACGTGTTCATCCCTATTGAATTCGACGACACTTTTGCGCGTCTTGACAGCCACGGGAACGATCTGTTCCTCGAAGTGGCCTGCTTCGATGGCAGCCGCGGCGCGATGGTGGCTTTGAACGGCAAAGGCATCCTGATCTTCGCGCGTGATGCCATATCTATCTGCGACGTTTTCAGCGGTGATACCCATGTGCCTGTGGCCAAACGGACCGTGCAACACGGCAATCATCATATCCGTTGCTGCGAGATCGCCCATCTTCTGGCCCCAGCGTGCAGGGGGCAAAAGGTAGCCGCCGCGGCTTATGCTTTCTGCGCCACCGGCCAGGATGACCGAGCTGTCGCCCAAGGCGAGCGTTTGAACACCAGAGATAATGGCCTGCAAGCCGCTGCCGCACAGGCGGTTGACCGTGACAGCGGCAGGCCTCGTGGCCAAGCCCGCTTCAAAGGAGATCGTGCGCGCGAAGTACGTGTCTCGCGGTTCTGTGTGGATCACGTTGCCGTAGAACGCCTGGCCCACCTCGTCGGGCGCAATGCCCGCGCGCTCAATCGCGGCTTTGGTGGTGATCACGCCGAGTTCAGTGGGGGCGATGTCTTTGAGCGAGCCGCCAAAGCCACCAATCGCAGTTCGGGCGGCGGATGCGATAACAACGTCCTGCATGGGTGATTTCCTTGCCTGAAAGCTAAGCGCGCGGCCCATGGCACCCCGTGTTCCGGAGGCTCACCAGGAACGGGGCGCGGGGCGGTTGGGGTTACTGAACCGGGGTAATGGAGCCTTCAAATCGCGGGTAGTTCATGTAGTCGGTGTGGCTGACGACTTTCCCGTCCGAGACCTTAATGATGGACACGCCATTGCTTTCGAAGGACACATTCCCGTCTCTCGTGCCTAAGGCGGCGGCAGGCAGGGGTCTAGCTTGGTTGAGATGTGGCCGGCTCGCAGGGATAGAACGCCACCTTGCTGCAGTCGCGCTAACGTGTAATAAAGAGTTAGCGGTGGTTAAATAATTCAATATTGCCCTTGAGAAAATCAGCGCAAGAAGACTTCATTGCTTAAAGTATATTTACTCTTCGGATTAAGTATTAATATAAAAAAAGACGCAGAGAAATAATTAATTTGTTTATGTAAATTTTTCATCTGGATAGTAGTTTTATGGAAAGTTATAGAAAATTATTTGAGTGAAGCTAAGATACGCCAGTACGTCGAGCAGGTCTAATATGCGCTGTCAAACCCAAGATGATCCAAGTTCATCGCCAGCTTGGTGCAAAAGTCGCTTGGACGTCTTGCGACCCTACATAATCGAAAAAAGTGTGGGTGCGGAGCTTGGCGTTTTCAAGGGTAGTTTCCTTGACTATCTACTGTCTCAACAACCATAGAAGATCTATGCCGTTGATCCCTGGTACCGGTTCACGCCCGAATGGCCTTGGGCCGGAGGGGACAAGTCAACAGTAAATGCCTTGATTAGAATATTAGTAGAATTTAGGCCCGAAGTAGAGCAGGGAAAGCTGATACCTGTAGTCGATTTCAGCCAGTCTTTTCTTCAGACTGTCGAAGACAATTATTTTGATTGGATCTATATTGATACTTCACATAAATTTCAACAGACGCTAATCGAACTTGAGCTTTCAATAAAGAAGGTGAAGAAAGGAGGCTTTATCATGGGGGATGATTATATAATCAATCCGAAAAGCCCACATCACGGTGTCTGTAGGGCAGTGCAGGAATTTTTAGATAATGGCAAGTCAAAAAAATAATTGGAGGGCAAAAGAACCAATTTGTTTTGACTCCAATTAAATAAGAGCTATTTTTCTTTCCTTTAATTTCGATATTCTAAGTTATCCTATTGCTAATATAGCGCATTCATCTTAGACACTCGATCCGCCTCCTCAACAAAACTTTCGGCCCGTTTAAGCCCAACTGGCCTTCAAAACCCATGACCTGCTCCCCAGAAAGTTTGGGATTTGAGGTTAGCCTGTGCTCCAACTGAGGAGGCAGACGATGACGAGAGGCCGTTTCAGTAAAGAACGGATCATTGAGATTTTGAAGGAACACCAGACTCGGCTTGGCGCGATTGAACCGTGCCGAAAGCAAGGTATCAGCGATGCAACTCTTATACATGGCGGTCGAAGTATGGCGGCAGGGAAGTGCCCGACGCGCGGCGTTTGAAAACTCTGGAAAGCGAAAACGCCAAGCTGAAGAAAATGTTGGCGGTGCAGATGATGGATGTGGCGACACTGAAAGGGATGCTCGGAAGAAACTTCTGAGACCCGGTTCGAGGAGGAATGTTGTGGACTGGGCGATAAAGATCAAAGGCTACAAGCAACGCCGTGGCTGTGCGCTGGCCGGGATCGATCCGCGTTTCCACCGACGAGCGTCGAAGTGTCCGGCCTAGACGGAACTGCGGATGAGGATGAAAGTGCTCCCGTTCGCGCGGTGTCGATTTGGCTATCGGCGGCTGCTTACCTTGCTGAAGCGGGAGGGTTGGGAGGTGAGCTGGAAGGAGTTTTAGAGCCTCTACCGTGAAGAAGGGTTATCCGTTCGTAATCGGGGCTGACGCAAACGCGCCATTGGCACCAGAACACCAATGGCGATCCCGCAGGTGCCAAACCAGCGGTGGTCGCTCGACTTCATGTCTGACGTGCTGGAGGATGATCGTAGGTTCCGCGTGCTGAACGTTTTTGATGACTTTAGCTGGAAATGCCTGACTGCGGTCATGTATACCTCAATAGGTGGTGTACGTATCGACGGCGAGCTGGATCATATTGCCGAAATACGCGGCTGTCCTCGCCTGGTGGTCTCGGACAACGGCACGGAACTAACCAGCAACACGATGCTGAAATCGCAAAAGGACCGCACAGTTGACTGGCACTAAATCGCACCGGGCAAGCCCATACGGAACGGCCTCGTGGAAAGCTTCAATGTAAGGATCCACGAGGAATGCATGAACGAACACCTGCTCCCGGCTTTGCACCAAGCCTGCCGGATGATTGTGGCATTTTGCAAAGACTACCATCACTTCCGCCTGCACAAACACCTCGACCCACGCACCCCGCGGGAGTATCACCAACGGTCAGAAAAGGACCGAATTCTGAACAGAGCTACTTGAAAAAATCTCTCAGGGGAGCCGATCACCCGACAAAAACGCTTTGATGTAGATTTCTCATGCGCAAAAAATGCAGATAACAGCGGCCACTTAACGGTCTTCTACACTACGCGGGACTTTACCTTACATTGAAAGTCTGCGCTTCTCGTGTCACGGCTCTCCATTGAACCCAGTCCACGTGATCAAGAGCTCCGCGCGCACGAGAGCCCGCTTGACCACCGAGTGGCCATGAAATAAGCACTTGGACGCTGAGCGGGCGTCGTATACTGGCTATTACCTCAGCCTTCCAAGCTGATGAAGCGGGTTCGATTCCCGCCGCCCGCTCCAGAAATCGGATCCGCCAATACGCCTACAAAATCAAGGCGGCTCCCCCGACAAATAGCGGACAAAATTAGACTTCTTGACACTTTAGCCTTTGCCTTCCACGCCGATGAAGTGGACTCCACTCCCGCTGCCCGCTCCGGACATTTTGCACCAGTAGATCCGGCGCTATCGCAAGCAATTATGCCGAGAACAGTGCAATCGGTGGGTGCGCTTTGGATACCAAGTGCTCGGTGGCAAGTCCGCCTTCGATCTTTGGAGTTTTGCCAGTGACAAAATCAAACTGTTGCAGCGACCGCTGCAAATGAATTCAGCCTAAAAACCCACCGGGCAAACAGGTACCTATGGGCCGACGGCTGATCGTTC
The DNA here is from genome assembly GCA_039026235.1 of Pseudomonadota bacterium. GTDB lineage: Bacteria > Pseudomonadota > Alphaproteobacteria > Rhodobacterales > Rhodobacteraceae > JBCCMQ01. The sequence goes on along the minus strand of JBCCMQ010000007.1, from coordinate 141,148 downwards.
AAAAATGCGCCATGACCGCAATGAACCGGTCAGTAATTCAAAGTGCTTTCAAGTTACCTGCCATCGTCCGCCCATCACGACCTTCGGAAAGCTCATAGCTGACCTTCTGGTTGTCCGCCAAGCCGGTCATGCCGGCGCGCTCAACAGCGGAAATGTGAACGAAGACGTCCTTGCCTCCTTCGTCGGGGGCTATGAAGCCATAGCCCTTTGTTGTGTTGAACCATTTCACGGTGCCAGTGGGCATACCGCTCCTCCTTCTCGTGGCGCGCAATCAAGAGTTGATTGCGCACAGCAGCCTAAAGTGCCGTCCGTTCCAGCCGGTCTTCGGATGGAACGCTGCTGGCCGCTCTTTCAAATGAAGTACAGTCCTGCAAAAAGGCAAGTGAACACAGGTTGACATTTGAAGGAGTCGCTGAATGCGCGTCTGGGGGCTTAAAAACTGCGATACATGCCGCAAAGCCGTGCAAACTCTAAGCAAAGCTGGGTTTGATCCGGTCTTCATAGATGTCCGCGTCGATGGTTTGGCCGATGCGGATCTTGATCAATTCCTTGATCAATTTTCCGATACACTGCTCAATCGGCGTTCGACGACCTGGCGTGGTCTCAGCGCGTCCGATCAAGTTGGTGACCCGAAGGATCTGGTTAAGCGCTTCCCGGCAGTGATGAAGCGGCCCGTCATTGAAGACGACAACGGGTCGCTGCACCTGGGCTGGTCAAGCGTTACGCAGTCTGCTCTAGGGATTTAGCTGACCGTGTGCGCAGGAATGCATCCACTGAAATCGGCCCCGCGCCCCTGAGTACAAGCAAAATCAGAAGAAACAGCCAGAACGCACGTTGATCCATGATGGGTGCGTCCGAGATTCGGTCGAACCAGCTGCCAATGGTTGTTTCGTCGGCCCCGTGACCGCGGATGTCGGTCAGACTTTGTACAATGACAAAGCCAATCATCCCGATGGACGCCAGACGTGTAGCCAGCCCGATGACGATCAAAAGCGGAAGAATGAACTCCGCCCATGTTCCCGCCAGAATGATGAGCTTTTCAACAATGCTGAACTGGCTCGGGTCATAAAGAACCGCCTCCGCCTTTTTGGGGAAGATCTGGGCATAGGCCCCGGTCGAAGGCGCAAATATCCCGAACAAGCCATCGCCCAGTTTGGTAACGGCCGAGTTCCAGAAATAGAATAAAAGGACCCCGGCAAAGACCAAGCGTGCGAAAGTGGGCATGAGCCAGCCCGCCACCGATTCAAGCAAATCGAAAATTCGATTGTGCAAATTAATAAGAATACTCATGCTTGGCTTCCTTCAGTCAAAATATCTTCCAGCGCACCGCTCGCCAGTAAAACGCCCAGCGTTGCAGACAGATCGAACGCCGGTGCGGATTTGGCACCCGCATCTGCGGCTTCGCCCAGCGTGGCTCCATCGCTCAGGGCTGCGAGAAAGGCGCCTCCGCCCGGCGGCAAAAGATGTGGCTCCGGGTCGAACTCCGCCCGAGCGATCAGTGCGTCTTGGCTGCCGGGCGACGGCTTTGGTGCGCCCTCAATCATGTTGAACGCCCAAATATCATAGATCGGCCAGCCAGAACGGACAACGCGCGTTGCGGGACGCAGCGACAGGCGCAAGTTAGGCAGATTTTCCGGGGCGATCGCGCCAAGCCTGGATGGATCGAGCGCCGGCGCGTCCTTTGCGTGGTAGGCCTCGCGCATTGCCAACTCCAGCCGGGCTACGTCGGCCAGGTAGGGCAAACCTGCAAGGGGCTCGAATGCCTGCAGAAAGGCGGGCATTTCGCGACCGTAGTGCATCATCAACGGAGATGATGGCGGGTGCATGCGCAAGAAAACCCCCGCGAGTGCCTTGAACGACGCCTGGCCCAGGAGCTTCTGTAGGACAGGAAATCCAGTCGCGAGCGCTTCGCCAAGGCTGACAGCTACGTTGTTGCGGTAAATGTTGAAACGACGCTCGGCGGGCCGACCGTGCGGATCAACTAGCCCATTCGGGACCGCGCTTTCAGGATCGAGAAGCGCGGAGGTGAAATCCACCTGGTTCGGCATCAGACAAGGGCCTTGTCCAGAACTTCTGCAGCGCGCGCTGCTTCAGCTTCAAGCGTCGGCCAGTCCGGGACATCCGTGTCCCATTCGATGAGTGTCGGGCGCGCACCGCCATGCGCGATGACATGCCGATAAAGTGCCCAAACCGGATCGACAATCTCGGCGCCGTGGCTGTCGATCAGCAACGGCGCCCCATCTTCGTCTTCGTCCTCGTCGTGGCCGCCGAGATGCAACTCACCCACATGATGGATCGGAAAGGCATTGAGATAGCTTATCGGATCCGTCTTTTGGTTGGTGGCCGACACGAAGACGTTGTTTACGTCCAGAAGCAGGCCGCACCCTGACCGGGTCGCCAGCTCTTCCAGAAAATCGACCTCGGCCATGTCGCTTTCTTCAAAGGCGAGATAGGTCGACGGGTTTTCAAGCAGCATACGCCGCCCGACCGTGTCTTGGACCTGCGAGATATGCGATGCGACACGGTCAAGTGTAGCGCGGTTATAGGGCAGGGGCAGGAGGTCGTTCAGAAAATGTGTGTCATGGGTCGACCAGGCCAGGTGCTCAGAAAAACTGGCGGGCTGCAGCCAGTCGCAAAGGTCGCGCAGGCGCCGCAAATGATCCGCGTCAAGCGGGCGTTCGCCTCCGATGGACAGGCCCACACCATGCACCGAGATAGGAAAGCGTTCGGCCAGCGCGCGAAGCTGTGCGATCGGTCGCCCGCCATCACCCATGTAGTTCTCGGCATGTATCTCAAGCCACGCCACGCTACCTGCATCGTCCAGGATCTCGGAAAAGTGCTGCGGCTTATAGCCGACGCCGGGCCGGTTCGGCAGGTGATCGAAAGGATCTGGGCGGGTGTCAAGCATGGTGGCTCTCCGCGTGTCGGCAAGTTGTGGGCACCCCAAAGAAACCTGGGATGCCCAATTGATCTGGATATGGCTTACGCCGGCAGGTCGCGCTCAAGCGGCTCCAGCGATCCAATGCGGCCATCGGGCAGGTCGATGTCGGCGCAAGTGCCCGCGTCAACCAGCGTCCAGGCGTTGCCCTGGTAGTCGACGGTCGAGGTGCCTGCGCATGTGGTGCCCGGTCCGGCGGCGCAATCGTTCTTGCCGGCAAGTGATACGCCATAGCACTTTTCTTTGGCTTGTGCTTCGGCAGTTGTGACGCTGTGCCCGGTCAGAGCGGCTGCAACAGCGCTGGCAACGGCAAGTGTCTTAACGGTCGTGGACATAGAAAGCATCCCTTTGAACAAGATTTCAGGTTCAGCCGCACTTTGTGCTGCGACATGAAACAGGTAGCGTTTGGCACCTCCCATCGGCCAATAACAGTCCCGTGTTTCACGCCGCCGTGAGCGACGGTGACACAAGGCGGGCCCTGACGCGGCGTTTTTTGGCCGAATGTTTCGAATTGTCGGGGCCAGACCGGCGAATTATTGCGGATTGCGTCGCGTGAGGGAAGTCTGAAATGGGATCGCTGGGGCGAGGGGGCCGACCTTCACGGCTGTGTCAGCAGGCCTTGCATCATGGCTCGGTTGTAACACGGCAACCAAAAAGCGACGGCGGCTTCTCAACCGAAGATTGATTTATGCGGTTGGCTGGGCTTCACTCTCCGCTGATGGGGATCGGGACGTCAATTTTAAATGGGTGATTTCAAGGACATCGCAGAGGCCTTTCCGGCCATCGGGCTTTGGATTGTCGTCTCAGGCATGATCTTTTCCGCGATCGGGGTTATCGGTCAAAAGGCGTCGACCCGGGCCAAGGCATATTTTGGCGCGCTGCTCACATCACCCGATACCCGGCGCCTCTATCGCTACACGCTCGGCGCGTTCGTGCGGTTCTTTGATCGTGCTTTCAAGACACGGCGGATCGGCCGCCGCTTTTACATCGTATCGTTCTGGCGTTCGGCTCTTTCTACGCTGGTCTGTTTTGCTGTTGCGTCCGTCTACCTCTGGTGGTTTTCGGATTTTCCTTGGGCGGATGTCACGGAGCTAGACAGCCAAGTTGGCGTGCTCTTTTACATTTCTTTCGTCGTGAACTTTGCGGCCGACTACGTCTCTGTTTGCGAAACGCGTGTGCTGCTCCGGTACCGACTTCGCGGCGGTATGCTGATGAAAGTCTTCTTGCTGGCGTTGGACTTCGCAATGACGACCTTTGTGGTCCTTTTAGCGGCAACGCTGTGCAACGTGCTATACGATCTTTGGGATCTATATGTTAATTTTCAACAATTTAGTATTCCTGTGGGCACCGGTGCAGAGTACGCTGTATCGGCGTTAGACAATTCCTGGTGCTTCGCGGTGCAAACACGAGAGTGCTTGGGTGATGGCGTGTTCGAAACCTTGGCGCCGGCGCTGGGCCTTTATCCCCCAGGAACGGACGACTACGTGTTTGCCTCGGTTCCCTTTGTCATGACGACCTATCTGACGTCTGTCTGGCTGTGGGTCTACGGCATCGGTGTGATCGGGTTTCGGTTGGTCGTGATGATCGATCCGGTTCGGCGTTTTCTCGACTTCATGTTCGATGCAAAGAAGCAGCCGTTCTTTGTAATCGCTGTCTTCTCGGTCTTTGTGTGGACGCTGATGTACTGGGGCCTCCTGCATGACTATGGCCAAGTCGTGGCCGATGCGGGTCCGCCACTGGCGGACCCCATCGTGACAGGCCCCCCAACGGACAGCGGCTAGCGCAGGTCCGGTGGTACCGCCTCGTAAGCCAGTTGCTTTGCGATGGCGTCGAGTGCGACCGACCGGGTTTGCTTTTCTCCAAGGCGGCGTTCGGTGACCGTGCGTTCTTCGACCTCGCGCATGCCGACCGCCAGAATCACCGGCACCTTGCCCAGCGAATGTTCGCGAACCTTGTAGTTGATCTTTTCGTTCCGCACGTCGGCCTCTACCCTTAGCCCCAGATCGCGCAGTTTACCCACGACCTCTTGCACGTAGTCATTGGCATCCGAGACAATCGCCGCCACCACGATCTGCCGCGGCGCCAGCCAGAATGGCAGCTTGCCGGCATAGTTCTCGATCATGATACCGATGAAGCGCTCGAACGAGCCCAGAATCGCCCGGTGCAGCATGACCGGACGGTGTTTTTCGCCGTCGGATCCGATGTAGGTCGCATCCAGCCTGTCGGGCAGGTTGAAATCGGCCTGGAACGTGCCGCATTGCCACTCGCGTCCGATGGCGTCGGTCAGTTTGAAGTCCAGTTTCGGGCCATAGAACGCCCCTTCGCCTTCATCGACTTCATAGTCGTTGCGCACGCTTAGGATGGCCTTTTCCAAGGCGCCTTCGGCCTTGTCCCAGACCTCGTCTGACCCGACGCGCACTTCGGGGCGGGTCGAGAACTTGATGTCGAACTTGGCAAAGCCGGTGTCGCGATAGATGCCCGAGAGGAGGTCGATGAATTTGGCGCACTCCTGCTCGATCTGGTCCTCGGTGCAGAAGATATGGGCGTCATCCTGCGTGAAGCCGCGCACGCGCATCAGCCCGTGAAGCGCGCCGTGCGCCTCGTATCTGTGGCATGACCCGAACTCGGCAAACCGCAGCGGCAGGTCGCGATAGCTTTTCAGACCTTGATTGAAGACCTGCACATGGCACGGACAGTTCATCGGCTTCAGAGCGTTGGTGCGCTTTTCATTGGCGTGCTCTTCGTCGATCTCCGTGATGTACATGTTCTCGCGATATTTGGCCCAGTGCCCCGAAGCTTCCCAGAGCTTGCGGTCGACCACCTGCGGTGTACGGATTTCGCGGTAGCCCGCTGCGGTCAGACGGCGGCGCATGTAGTCTTCCAGCGAGCGGTATATTTGCCACCCGTTGGGGTGCCAGAACACCATACCCGGCGCTTCTTCCTGAAAGTGAAACAGCTCCATCTCGCGGCCAAGCTTGCGGTGGTCGCGTTTTTCCGCCTCTTCCAGAAATGTCAGATGATCCTTGAGACCCTGCCGGTTCTGAAATGCCACGCCGTAGATCCGTTGCAGCATGGGCCGGTCGGAATCGCCCCGCCAATAGGCCCCTGCAACACTCATCAGCTTGAAGGCATCGGCCGGAACTTGACCGGTGTGTTGAAGATGCGGGCCGCGGCAAAGATCCTGCCAGGCGCCATGCCAATACATGCGCAGGTCTTCATCGCCCGGAATCGCGTTGATCAACTCGACCTTATAGGGCTCACCAAGGGCCTCATAGTGGGCGATGGCGCGGGCGCGATCCCAGACCTCGGTCCGTACTGGATCGCGAAGGTTGATGATTTCCTTCATTTTCTTTTCGATCGCACCAAGATCGTCGGGCGTGAATGGCTCACTGCGGTCAAAATCGTAATACCAGCCGTTTTCGATGACCGGCCCAATCGTCACCTTTACATCTGGCCATAGCTCTTGAACGGCGCGGGCCATGATGTGTGCAAGGTCATGGCGAATAAGCTCCAAAGCGTATTCGGTATCCTTGGCCGTATTGATTGCGATCTTTGCATCTGCGGTGATCGGCCAGGCGAGGTCCCAATGGGCCTCGTCGAGAACTGCCGAAATCGCCTTTTTGGCCAGCGAGGGGGAAATGTCACCGGCGACATCGGCGGCTGTGACGCCGGCCGGATAGCTGCGTTTACTGCCGTCGGGTAGGGTAAGGGAAATCTGGGCCATCGGCCTTTTCTCCTCGTCGGTTTGGCGCCTACGGAACGCCCGGTTGCGGGTATGTACGGATCGCTGAAATGATCGTCTTCGGTCCGTTCGTCAACCGAAAATGCGTCTGACTTTGCGCACTGTGCCTGCGCTTCCGCGATCAGTATGCTCCGGGCCCCTTTCGAAAGGACGGTGTTCGAACCTAACCACACCAAGAAAAACGACCTGCCCTCGGGCGGACAGGTCGGACTTTCTTTTGTAGGAAGACGCGTAAGGTCGCTGGCTTCAAAGGCCCAACCTCAGAACCTCAAGGAACAGAACCAGGATGCAAACCCAACCGGCCGTAAAAAGGATCGGGCGCACCGGCATGCGGGCAACGCCCGAGATCATGCCCAGAGCATGGGCGATACGGATCCAAAAGAACGCAGCTGCCGCGACCACAGTCGCCGTGCTGCTGACGCCGACCTCGTGGCCCACCAGAACAACAAGAGCGAAAGGAACGGCCTGTTCGACGAGGTTCAGATGCGCGCGGTGCGCACGGTGCATCCATTCAGGGTAGGCTGTAAGGTCCGGCGGGCGCAGAAAATTGTCCTGCCCTTTAACCGGATGTGCGTTGACGCCCACAATAAAAGGTATCCAGAGCGACGCGGCCAGAACCGCCGTCAAGCAGAGCCAGAAGAGTTCGGGTGTCATTGCGCGTCCTCCGGCATGGAAAATCGGATGGTATTTCCGGTCTCCAGATAGGTCTTTAGGCCGGACAGGAAGCGAACCCATCCGTCGGCTATGCCATCGGAGCCGGGTCCGAGATTATAGTGTTCGACCGTAAGGCGCATCTGTGACCCGGACGCTTCGACCAAATAGACGCAACGGGATTCAGTGGCGGTTTCGTCCCAATGGGGCTGGAAGCTCATCTCAATGAGAGACTTGGGATCAACTCGTATGATGCGGTTTGACAGCATCGCGCTGCCATCCGGGAACTTATACTCAACGGTCCCGCCGGCAACGTAGTCGCCTTCGACCTGGCTGCAGATGAAGTGGTACTTGGCGATCAGATCGCCCTTGGTCAGTGCATCCCAAAGGGCATCGTGGGTGGCGTCGATGTAGGTCGACATAACAAAATCAGGTTTTTCAGTCATCTGGGCGGTTCTCTCGAGTTCAAGTTTCAGATCAAGCACGGCACGCGCCGCGGGTTTGGTGATGAAAGGATCGATCCAGCGGTCAATCGCCTCCTGAAGTGGCAGGGCGTTCAAGTAGTGATGCTTGAAGCGCCCCACCTTCTTGGTTGTGATCAATCCGGCATCTTCCAGAATTCCCAGGTGCTTCATGATCCCGAAACGCGACAGTTCGCTTGTTGCTTCAAGGTCGGAAAGCGTCTGCCCGTCCATCTGGCGCAGGCGGTCCAGAAGTTGGCGACGGGTGGGGTCTGCAAGTGCTTTAAAGATCGCATCCATATATTTTACTTAGGTTACTTATTGGTCACGTGTCAATATGGTCACCTATTAAACATTTTGAGAGCGTTTTTTTCGTTTCACGCGGCCGATTGATTGCGCCAGTGTCAGAGGTGCGTGCATCGATCGGAGAACTGCGCATGCCAAGCTTCTTAAAAACGGAACAGGGTCGGCGCATTGCCTACGTGCAGACAGAAGGCCACGGACCGGGGATTGTTTTCCTTGGCGGGTTCAATTCGGATATGCAGGGGACTAAGGCCGTGCACCTGGAAGCCTGGGCGAAACAACAAGGCCGCAGCTTTCTTCGTTTCGATTACTCAGGCCACGGCGATTCTGAGGGAAGCTTTGAGCACGGCGCAATCGGAGACTGGGCTGAGGATGCCGCGGCGATCATCTCCCGCCTTACAACCGGGCCACAGATTCTTGTGGGCTCCAGCATGGGGGGCTGGATTGCCATGCTCTATGCAAGATCACGCCCCAACGATGTGGCGGGGTTGGTCGGCATCGCGGCTGCGCCGGACTTTACCGAAGACTCGATGTGGGCCGGTTTTTCAGAACCCGCGCGCCAGGCCCTTGTCACGGACGGACATATCTCGCTCCCCTCTGATTACGGAGATCCGTATCTTGTCACACGTCGTCTGATCGAAGACGGCAGGCGCCATCTGCTTCTGCGTGAACCGCTGGATCTGCCGTTTCCTGTGCGGCTGCTCTACGGGTCTGCGGATGCGGATGTCGAGATGTCGGTCCAACTGCGGCTTCTTTCGCATGCCAATTGTCCGGACCTGCAGATGACCATTGTCAAGGGCGCTGATCACAGGTTCTCTTCTGACGAATGTCTCGGCCTGATCGAACAGGCCGTCCAGTCTCTGAGCAGGGAACGCCATCCTTGATTGGTAATTGCAAACGCGAAGCCTAAGCGCAAAAAGAAAACATGCGAAACCTCTCTCTCTTTGTTACCGGCCTTTTGTTTCTGGGGCTGCTAACCTGGTTCTTTGGCCCCCGTGAACCCGCTGTTATCAATACAGCTTTTGACCCCGCCGAGTTTGCCGGCGACCCGGCGGCCTACTTTGCCCGCTCCGAAACGGCTTTGGGCGATGTGCTTGCCGGGGCCGAAAAAAGGATCCTTTGGGCGAATGAGGATAAGGGACGCACTGATTGGGCAATTCTCTACATTCACGGGTTTTCCGCCACATCGGAAGAAATCCGACCGGTCCCCGATCTCGTGGCAACCGGCTTGAACGCAAACCTGGTTTTCACCCGGCTTACAGGGCACGGTCGGAACGGGCAGGCCATGGCCGAAGCAACCGTGGAAGACTGGTCGACCGATCTGGCCGAAGGACTGGCCGCCGCCCGCTCGATCGGCGACAGGGTTCTTGTGATCGGTACGTCCACGGGCGGAACGCTGGCGGCCCACGTCCCGTTTCATGACACTTTATCCGAGGATGTCGCCGGTCTGGTTTTTGTCTCACCCAATTTCCGTCTCATGGACCCATTGGCGTTCTTGCTAACATGGCCTTTCGCCCGCACTTGGCTGCCCTGGGTGGCCGGGCCAGAGCGCGAATGGGAAGGATACAACGATGCGCACAATGAATACTGGACGACCAAGTATCCGGCCGTTGCTATCCTGCCCATGGCGGCGCTGGTGGCCCACACAGGAACTCTTGATTGGACGCAGGCCGATATACCTGCGCTCTTCCTCTTTTCGCAGGAAGACCAGATCGTTGATCCGTCCGAGACCCAATCCATTGGCGCGGTCTGGGCTGGGGCAGCCCGTATCTCACCCCAGCAACTTGTCGAAGGAAGCGATCCGGACGGGCACCTGATTGCAGGCGATGTCCTGAGCCCCGGAATGACGCAAAGTGTTGCGGCCGAGATAATCGTCTGGGCTGAAGGGCTCGGGAATTGACGTCTGGGCCATGCACCCGGTCGGATCCATGACCGAGATTGAACGGGCAAAGGCCGTGGTCGCCCCACTGTTGCGTATGTGGGATTGCAGCGAAAAGGATGCGGCGGAAGCGCTTTCAGGGGTGCTGGCCCCGGAAGCGGTGGTTAATCTGGCCTTTCCCTTCGGAACGCTGACCGGGCCCCAGGCGTTCTTCGAGGCTGCGATACAGCCACTGTACAAAGCGATGCCCGATCTTGAACGACGCGACATGATCCGCATTGCCGGACGCGACGATGACGGGGCACTCTGGGTCGGGAACTGTGGCCACTGGATCGGAACCTTTTCATCAGACTGGATCGACATCCAGCCGACGGGTCGAACGGCCTATATGCGCTATCACGAGTTTTACCGGATCGAAGACCGGCGCGCGGTAGAGGTACAGGCGCTTTGGGACATACCTGAGTTAATGCTGCAAGCAGGTGCCTGGCCGCTGTCTCCGGCCCTTGGCCGTGAGATGATGGCGCCTGCGCCGGCACAGGATGGTCTGAACGTTTCAGGCGACGGAACCGCCGCCATGCAGGTCGTGGGCTCTATGCTTGACAGTCTGTCGCGCAACAGGGAAGGTGTCGCCGCGATGGAACTTGATCGCCACTGGCATCCGAGATGCCTGTGGTTTGGTCCGGCTGGGATAGGCACAGCGCGTGGCATCCAGGGGTTTCGCCGACATCACCAGATCCCGTTTCTTGCCGCGATGCCGGACCGGGGCGCCAATCCGGGTCATCGACATCACTTCGCCGAGGGCGATTTTGTTGCCTTTACTGGTTGGCCGGGAATGCGGATGACGCTCAACGGCGATGGTTGGCTGGGGATCCCGCCAATGAGCGCAAAGATCACGATGCGCAGCCTTGACTTTTGGCGGGTTGAAGCCGGCAAGATACGCGAAAACTGGGTTCTGGTGGATCTTCTGGACGTCTATGATCAGATTGGTGTCGATGTTTTCGCCCGGATGCGCGAATTGCAGGGGGTTCATTGATGATTGCCTCGCCGACCCATTACTTAAACCTTTTGCCGGTCTCAGGTTTCGTCTTCGATGAGTAGCGGTATGGAGCAACGCATCAGCCTGATCACATTGGCAGTGGCGGACCTTGCGGCGTCGGCGGAATTCTATGCGGCGCTTGGTTGGCAGAAAGTTGAGACCGAAGACGGTGTCGTGGCCTTCGATTTGTTTGGCCAGACGCTTGGACTTTATCCCAAGGAAGATCTTGCGCGGGACATGGGTCTGGAAGCGGACAGCCTTGGCGGCTTTTCTGGCGTAACACTTGGCCATAACGTGCGCGAGAAAGCTGAGGTGGGCATCCTTATGGCACGGGCCGAAGCAGCGGGTGCAAATGTTATCAAGCGCGCCCATGACGTTTTCTGGGGAGGGCATATCGGCTATTTTGCCGACCCTGACGGGCATGTTTGGGAAATCGGTTGGAACCCGTTTTCACCGCTTGGTCCCGACGGCGCATTCCAGTGGAACGGAGCGTAGTTGACTGAAGGTAGAACAAGTTGATCGATCTGCTTTTCAGCTCATGGTGACAGCCAACGCCTATCGAACTGCCAGCAATCACAGGTGACTTTTACATGCGCACGCCGAAGACCATGTGGAGCCTTGAGACGCTTGGGCGCGCCCGGCTTTCAAAGTACTTTTTTATGCGAGAGTTTCTGTACTCAGAGATTGCCAACATACACAGACTGCCAAACCTCCCGCAAAACCCGGATCTTGCACTAAAAACCGGTCGGATGCTTTGCACTGAACTGCTGGACCCCTTGGAAGAAACGTTCGGGCGCGTATCAGTCCGGTCCGGTTACCGCTCGCCGGATGTCAACGGCTTTGGCAACGCCAATCGACTGAACTGTGCGCGCAACGACAATCCGCTGGAATGCCATATCTGGGACCGCGAGGATATGGTTGCCGGTGCTTCCATCGTCATTCCGTGGTTTGCGGATCATTATTCGGACGGACGGGACTGGCGCGATCTTGCCTGGTGGTTGCACGATCATCTCGCAAACTACTCGGAGGTATGGTTCTTTCCGAAGCTCTGTGCGTTCAACCTTGTCTGGCGCGAGGCACCTCTTCGCCGGATCGACAGTTACATTGCCCCGCGCGGCTGCCTTTTGCGCCCCGGGGGTGAGCCGCCAGAACCGATTGCCCGGCGCCGCAAGCGCTATGCTGACTTCCCGGCGTTTCGCGCATTGACGGTCTAGGCGGCCGCTTCTTTCTATCCGAAGGCAAAAGCTAGACAGCGCTTTAACGGATGGATAGTGTCTTTGCACACGTATGCAAAGCAAGAGATCCACGCGCATGCAGTTGCCCCGTACACCTTCGTTTCGTTTGGACGGAAAGCGTGCCGTCGTCGTCGGCGCCTCGCGCGGCATCGGCTTGGGCTGTGCGGTGGCATTGGCCGAAGCCGGGGCACATGTGGTCATGGCGGCGCGGGGGATCGAAGCTCTTTCCGAGGCAGCGGAAGAAATGCACCAACTGGGCCTGTCCGCCGAAGCCGTGATTTTGGATGTGACTGACCTGGATGCTGTTCGCGAACTCTTTGGCGAAGCCGCACCTTTTGATGTCTTGGTGAATTCGGCAGGTATCGCGCGGCATGGACCGATGCTTGAAACCGTGCCGCAAGACTTTGACGCTGTCCTGACCGTCAATGTACGCGCGGCTTACTTTGTCGCCCAGGCGGCTGCCCAGCGTATGAAGGAACTCGGCGGCGGATCGATCATTCAGATCTCGAGCCAGATGGGCCACGTGGGTGGTCAGGAACGAGCAGTTTATTGCAGCACGAAACATGCTGTCGAAGGGATGACCAAGGCCATGGCGATTGAGCTTGGGCCCGATCAGATCCGGGTCAATACCCTCTGCCCCACCTTCATTCGAACACCGCTCACGGCGTCCACATTTGCCGATCCAGAGAAAGTGGCCTGGATCAATTCAAAGATTAAGCTCGGAAGGATTGGCGAAATCGAAGACATCATGGGGGCAGTGGCCTTCCTGGCCAGCCCCGCATCCGCCTTGATCACCGGAACGTCGATACTGGTCGACGGAGGATGGACCGCCGGATGAATGAAAGGCGCGTGACCAGCCAGGATGTTGCCACGGCCGCGGGCGTTAGCCAGTCAGCGGTCAGCCGGGTCTTCACGCCAGGTGCTTCGGTTTCGGCTGCAACGGTAGCCAAGGTGCGGGCGGTTGCCGACCGACTTGGCTATCGGCCCAACGTGCTTGCGCGCGGTCTCGTATCGGGGCGAAGCCGACTGATTGGCGTGGTTGTTGCCTATCTTGAAAATCAATTCTATCCGGACGCGGTCGAACGGCTGTCCCGCGCGCTGCAGGCCGAAGGATACCGGATCATCATTTTTACCGTTATGGGCCGTGGTGAAGGCGTCGGAGAGGTCATAGAGGCGCTTCTCGACTATCAGGTCGACGGGATCATCGCGGCCAGCGTTGGTCTTAGCGATACGCTGACCCGACGGTGTGCAGATGCAGGGATACCGGTGGTCCTGTTCAACCGGGGTCAGATCGATCAACGGCTGTCTCAGGTCACAAGTGCGAACCGACAGGGCGGGCAGGACGTCGCGGATTTTCTTGTGGGCGGCGGCCGAAAGCGGATCGCCCATGTGTCTGGTTGGCTTGGATCATCCACCGGTTTCGACCGTGCCGAGGGTTTCGCGGATGGACTTAGCAAAGCAGGCCTGCCGCTGATGAAGCAGATCGACGGAAAGTACCAAAGGGATGTGGCCGCAGCAGCGGCACTAGAAATCGTCGAAGAGGTGCGCCCAGATGCAATTTTTGTCGGGAACGACCACATGGCCTTTGCGGTCCTCGACGCGCTGCGCGGGACGGGTGTTTCCGTGCCGGACGATATCGCGATCGTGGGCTACGATGACGTGACCATGGCCAGTTGGCCTTCTTTCGATCTGACGACCGTGCGCCAGCCTTCGGGCCGTATGGTGGCAAGCACGGTTGAAATGCTGATCAGGCAGATTGATGATCACGCGCAACCAGCCAAAAAGGTTGAGATCGCAGGCGAAATTGTAGTGCGTGGAAGCGCGCCAGCTGGAGGTGGCGACGGTGCAAGGGTTTGACGACAAGTGGTCTGATTTTCCGGACTATATCCTAGGGATAACAAAAGAAATTTGGGAAGATCGCGGTATTGGGCCCCGTTTGACCGACTATTATGGGTCGGACGTGATCGTGCGCATGCCCGGTGGCGTGTTCATCGGGGAATTCGCCGCCCGGCAATCCACACTGGCTGGCCTCGCCGAGTTTCCCGACAGGCAGCTTTTGGGCGAAGACGTGATTTGGAGTGGTTCACCGGAACAGGGCATGCTCAGTTCCCATCGGATTTTGTCCAAAGCCACGCACGCAGGCGACGGCCTCTTCGGCGCCGCGACGGGAGCACCCCTAGTTTATCGCGGCATCGCGGATTGCTTTGCGATCAACAATCAGATCACGGATGAATGGCTTATCCGGGACAATTCTGCCATCCTGAAGCAGATGGGCAAGGACCCGCGTACCTGGGCAGAGGAACGGGTTGCCGCAAGTCTGGCTGGCGCCCCTCTGACACCCGATACCGATGTCTCCGGTCCTTACAGCGGTCATGGAAACACGAACGAATGGGGCCAGCGACTTGCGGACATACTGACCAGGATAATGAATGCCGATCTTTCGGTCATTCAGAGTTCCTATGATCGGGCCGCGCAACTGGAGTATCCTGGCGGCATCACCGGTCATGGCTGGTTCGATGCGGATCGTTTTTGGCTGCCTTTTCGGTCGGCCTTTCCAGACGCGGATTTTCAAATTCACCATGTGATCGGTCGTGAGGATGCCATGTTTCCACCACGGGCGGCAGTGCGCTGGTCCTTATGGGGTCGTCACAGCAATGTCGGCGCATTCGGAACGCCCACCGGCGCGCAGGTTTATGTGATGGGTATAACGCACGCCGAATTTGGCCCCCATGGTCTTCGACGCGAATGGACGCTTTACGACGAAACCGCGATTTGGACTCAGATTGCACTGCACCAGGCGCAAGACACAGGCGCGGGTGCATGACGGCGATCGCACGATTTTGCCAGGGAAAGGAAAAGAAATGACGCCGCAGGAGATGGAAAAACGCATTGTTCGCTATGGTGAATTGAAACCCTGTCGAACTGCGTTCATTGATGCCCATACGCCGGGGTCTGATCGAAAAGAGAATTTCACTATCATCGGTGCGGGCGTGTCGGAGTCAGCAGAACAGCACGTCCACATTGCCGAGACGCCCGGCTTCAACATCGGTGCTGCGGGCCAACCGCCCAAGTGCCGAAACAGCCTCCACTCTCACCGCACCGCCGAAGTTTTTTTTGTGCTCAAAGGCCGGTGGCGCTTTTTCTGGGGCCGTTGGGGTACCGCCGGCGAAGTTGTCCTGGAAGAAGGTGATATTTTCAACATCCCCACGGGGATTTTCCGCGGTTTTGAGAATATCGGCACGGACTATGGAATGATCATGGCCATACTGGGCGGCGACGATGCCGGCGGAGGCGTGGTCTGGGCGCCGCAGGTGATCGAAGATGCGACGGAACACGGTCTGGTCCTTGCCGAAACCGGGCGCCTTTACGACACCAAGAAAGGCGAGGCATTGCCAGAAGAGGTAAAACCAATGCCGCTTCTGACCGAAACGGAACTGGCGGCATTCCCCGAACCAAAAGCATCCGATGTCGTGTCGAACTTTGTGGCGCGCTACTGGGATCTGGTGGCGCTGTCAAAAGGCGAACCGGCTAAAGTGATCTCTCCCGATGGCGTTTTGCGGGACCGTCCTGGTTTCGAGGTGGACTTCCTGACGCGAACCTCCCTCTCGACCACCCCTTACGTCAACGATCACCACGAGGTGCTGATGGCACTGCGCGGCCATTGGAGGGTAAGTTGGAGCGGTGGTTCTACCGTGCTGGCGCCCGGTGACACCATGGCCATTCCGCCAGGGCTAGAGCGCACGCTCGAAGCATCAATGACGGGCGAGGCCAGTATCTACCGCGTGCGGTCAACCGACGACCCTGCGGGGCCCACCCAAGTGGACGCTGCGGCCTAGCGTGGGACCTAAGCTTAGTTTTGGGTCTGTTGTGGCGGACCTTTGGCGAAGTTCGCCAGCCCTTCGCGGAGCCTTCTGAGGCTGCGTTCAAGGCCAGTTTCGGTCTTGGTCGCAGTCACGCGTGGGGCGCCACGTCCGGACAACCAGATTTCGATCGTGCCAACCGGGGGTTTGCGCGAACCGGCCGTGAAGTCGCGCGCGCTCGCACCTATTGCTTCGGCGATTAGCGTCGCCGCCTCACGGTCTGAGGCGTGATAATAGCGAATGTTGTCTTTACTGATTGTGTGCGGTGTCCGGTCCACGGCCACCGACTCTAGTCCGAGGGCATTGAGTTCTTCGACGGTGACCGTGTAGGCAGCGCGCGGCAGCGCCACCGGCGCATATACGGCCAGACGCAGGGCCGTTACGTCGAATGCTGGCGCCACGTCTTCCACGGCTGTCTCGGCTTCCGTGGCCGCAGTATCGAGCTCGGGGGACGCGCCCACCGAAAGTCCGCGCGCTTCGCCCGGCAATGCAACCGGCGCGCTCAGGTTTGCAATGCCAAGCGGTGCGTTACCCGGGGCTTGAGGTCGCTGCCCTGCGGACAATCTGACTGGACGGGGAGGCGGTGGTCCACGGTGTGCCCCGGGCGGTGGTCCCCGGTGCGCGCCAATCGGTGGCGGGCGTTGAAAACCCTGCCGCGGGACAGCGGCGAGCTGCGGCTGGCCCGCAGCGATCTGGGGAAGGCGCGCGGTGACCGGCGGTGCAGGCGGTAGGGCTTGTTGAGCGTTTACACTCGCAACCTGCACATTCTGGCCCTCTTGGCCTGCGATCTGACCCGCGTTTAATGTCTGGGCGGTCCCGGATGGCACTGCACCGGCAGGCGGTACGGCGCCGGAGCTGGTTGGCCCGTCGGCATTGGCTACCGCTTCGCTCGGTTGTGTCGCGGCCAATGCTGTGCCGGCACTGTCGTCACCGCCGCCAACCACGGCAAAGATCCCCGCGGCAGCAAACAGACCACCTGCGCAACAGGCAGCAAGCAGGGTGTATTTTCCCGGATTACTCCGTCTCTGCGTCGGAGCGGAGATTCTTTGGTGGGCCGTATCGGTCGGTTGATCCTGATCCTCGATGATCGAAAGGACCGCCGGACGTATGCTTTGCCTCTGCGCCGCATCAGGCTCTGATATCGTTGGTCTCAAGGGCGCTTCCGCCGGCTCATCCGGTGCCCGAGAACCCATCGTGGGCTTTGGCGCCGCCGGTATCCCTTGGTCGGGCGAGGGCATTATCGACTTAGCAGCCTTTGGCCTGCGGGCCGGTGCCGCAACACCCCGATTTGCGATCGCCTCAAGGGCGGCTTTCTTTCTTCGGGCAGCGGCGCGGCGTTTCTCGCGACTCGCTGGATCTTCTTCAATTGACACGCGTGGCGTGCTCAAAGCAGACGCCAGGTCTTCGGTTTCATACGTGTCAATGCCCGGTGGTATCTGCGCACTTTCTGACACTGGTTCTCATCCACATTAGCCGCCCGATCAAAGTTCAGTAAGGGCGGGCAATTACAAAGCAACGTCAGAATTTTATGCACGCCATAGTGGCAATAGTTAGGCGCTTTCTGGCTTGGAAAGAAGCTGGAATTTATGATCTAGAGATCTTAATTCACACGGCGAAAACGACAGAAAAAAGACATTAAAGCAGCTATTTAGCTGTCCTTCTAACCTCTTCCAACTCAGTTCGAATTGCCTTCAATTCGACCAAAATCGCCTGGGTGTCCTGCTTAACTGCATCGCGTTCGTCACGGGCCTCTGCTTCATGCTCAGATTGCATGGCGTCTACGATTACACCGATAAAAAGGTTCAGGACCGTGAAGGCGGTCGCCACGATGAACGGCAGAAAAAGTGCCCACGCAAACGGATAAACCTCCATCACTGGGCGTACGATCCCCATGGACCAGCTCTCTAGTGTCATCACCTGAAAAAGGGTGTAGGCCGAAGAGGGAATTGAGCCGAACCAGTCTGGAAAACTCTGGGCGAATAGCTTCGTAGAGATGACCGAGAAAACGTAAAAGATAAGACCAAGCAGCATCACAATGGATCCCATGCCCGGAAGCGCCTGCAAGAGCCCTTGAACCACCCGTCGCATCGCCGGGACATTGGACACCAGCCGCAGTATCCTCAGAATACGGAAGGCCCGAAGGACCGACAGGGGTCCTGAAGCGGGCAGTAAAGCAACTCCAACGATCAAAAAGTCGAATATACGCCACGGATCACGCCAGAAACCCCGGAAATCAGCAATCAGACGCAGGACGATCTCGATCACAAATATCGCAAGGATACATCTGTCAAAAGCGACCAAAACAGGCCCGATGGCGGACATCACTGCGTCTGAGGTTTCCATGCCCAGCGTCACAGCGTTCAGCACGATGAGCACAAGCACGGTCCGTTCAAACCTGGGATCACCCACGAAGGCCTGAATACGGGATCTGATCATGGTGTTTCCTCTTGTTCCTTGGACCGCTACTTGTCCCGCCGCTGCCGGTGGTTCAAGGTCATGATCGCCAGATCCGACCAGGTACGGGCTGTCTATACGAAACATGGGCTGGCATTCGACGCCCAAAGACCGAAAAGCCTCACTGTCGAACTGCCCTGGCTCAGGCGTTTCGCAAGCCTCTTGCCCATCGGTGGTCGTGTTCTGGATCTCGGCTGCGGGGCTGGAGAGCCGATCGCCGGATGGTTCTTGCGACAAGGATACGACGTGGCCGGCGTCGATTTTGCGCAGCCGATGCTTCAGCTTGCCCAAGAAAGGTTTCCCCAAAGCGCTTGGCATTTGCAGGACATGCGCAGCCTATCTTTGGGCGGCTTCTTTGATGGGATCATCGGATGGGACAGTTTTTTCCATTTGTCACCCTCTGAGCAACCGTCCGTCTTCCGGCGGATGGCGAACTTGCTGCGTCCGCCCGGTGTGCTGATGCTGACGTTAGGACCAAGGTCAGGAGAAGTTGAGGGAACGGTCGACGGCGCCCCTGTTTATCACGCAAGTCTGAGCCCCGACGCCTACCGACATCTACTTGCGGAAAATAACCTACGCGAGTTGAGCTTTGTGATTGAAGATCCAGAGGCGAACCATCGGACCATTCTTCTGGCCCAAAAGCTCTGATCGATACGCTTCCGGCTGGTGAAGTGCCGCTTCCGGTGGCACTGTTGCCCGCAGTCAGGGAGGGACAGATTTGAAGATTCAGACGACCCATGTGGGCAGCCTGCCGCGTACGCAAAAGGTGGTGGACCTTATCTTTGCTCGCGAGCATGGCACGCCTTACGACCCCACCGAATTCGACACCACGATGGGCGAGGCCGCATCGGATGTGGTGCGCCGCCAGGTTGAGGCCGGGATCGACATTGTAAGCGACGGAGAGACATCAAAAATCTCGTATGCGACCTATGTAAAGGATCGCTACACGGGGTTTGACGGAGACAGCCCCCGCAACGCGCCTGCCGATCTGAAGATGTTCCCAGGGTTTCTTGAGCGTCTGAAAGACGATGGCGGCACACCCACGTACGCACGTCCCATGTGTGTGGGTGAGGTAAAATCGCAGGGTCAGGAGGATTTGAACAAGGATATTCGGAACCTGAAGGCTGGCATGGCGGCCCATGGAGCATCCCGTGGTTTCATGAATGCCGCGTCCCCCGGTGTCATCTCGTTGTTCCTTCCCAACAAATACTACCCGAACCGCGAGGCGTATCTGGCGGCGCTTGCCGATGCGATGCACACAGAATACCGGACAATAGTGGATGCTGGGCTCGATCTTCAGCTGGATTGTCCCGACCTGGCGCTGTCACGGCACATGCTTTTTCAGGATCTGGACGACGAAGAATTCGTCAAGCTGGCTGCGGGGAATGTCGAGGCTTTGAACCATGCATTGTCAGGTATCGATCCGGCCCGTGTCCGTGTGCACATCTGCTGGGGAAATTATGAAGGACCGCATGTTTGTGACATTGGCATGGAAAAAGTATTCGATGTCCTCATGTCGACCAATGCGCGTTATTTGCTTTTCGAGACGTCGAACCCAAGGCATGCCCATGAATGGCGGGTATTCCAGGACCGGCGGGGTGATATCCCGGACGACAAGATCCTTGTGCCGGGTGTGGTAGACTCAACCACCAACTTCGTTGAACATCCTGATGTGGTGGCCGAGCGCATCGAAAAATTCACAGCTATTGTGGGCCCAGACCGGGTCATCGCCGGATCTGACTGCGGCTTTGGGACCTTCGCAGGCTTTGGGGCCGTCGATCCGGACATAGCATTCGCCAAGCTGGGCGCACTTTCCGAAGGCGCAGCGCGCGCGGGCAGACGGATCTAAAGGCAGAACCGGCGCGCGTGCTAACGTCTCAGGCGGCCACGTTCTTGTTGGCCGCCGACCGTCGCGGTTTCGGGCTGTTCTGGTCGATGAAATCAAGCACCAGCGGTCTGATGTTGTTTCGCCATGACTTGCCCGCAAAGATCCCATAGTGCCCTGCCAAGGGTTCGACGTGGCTGGCTTTTTTGTCGTCGGACAGGCCCGTCAGAAGTTCCAGTGCCGCTATGCACTGTCCGGGTGCGCTGATATCGTCGTTCATGCCTTCGACGGTTTTTACCGCGACTGTGGTGATGTTTCCGATATCGACTTCCCGACCGTCCACGACAAACTTGTTTTGGGCAATCTCGCGCCTTTTGAAGATGCGCTCGACCGTGGACAGATAGAACTCTGCAGTCATGTCCATCACGGACAGATACTCATCATAAAAGCGATTGTGGCGGTCATGATCGTTCGCCTCGCCCTTGGCGACCCGGATGATCTGGTCCGAGAATGCCTTACTGTGCGTTTCGGCATTCATCGACATGAAAGATGCGAGTTGCAGAAGGCCCGGATAGACCATCCGTCCGACGCCAGCGTACTTAAAGCCGACCCTTTGGATCACCAGCTCTTCCAATTGGCCCATGGTCATGCGCCGCCCGAAGTCGGTCACATCTGTCGGGTTCGCATCCGGATCGATCGGGCCGCCTATCAGGGTCAGGCTGCGTGGTTGGGCATCAGGTTTCACATCGGCGAGATAGGCCGTTGCGGCTAGGGCAAGGGGTGCCGGCTGGCAAACCGCAATAACATGCGTGTCGGGACCCAAATGTTCGATGAAGTCCGAGAGATAGACGGTGTAGTCTTCGATATCGAACTTGCCTTCCGACACGGGAATGTCGCGGGCATTGTGCCAGTCGGTTACGAAAACCTCGGCATCCGGCAACAGGCTTGCAACGGTCGACCGAAGCAGCGTTGCATAGTGGCCCGACATCGGAGCAACCAGAAGGATGCGCCGCCGCATGGGCTTTCTGCCCTGGACGCTGAAATGGATAAGATCGCCAAACGGGCGCGTGACCAGCTTTTCGACACTGACAACGTGGTCACGGCCGTCTTCGCCGACCACGCTTTGGATCGACCAGCCCGGCTTGGTGACCATGCGCGCGAAACTGCGTTCGGTGACTTGCCCCCAAGCCTGAATCACTTGAAAGAAGGGATTCGGAACAAGGCCCGTGATCGGATATGATCCGATCGCCGATGCAGTTGAGCCCAATAGTTGGTTGGTGACCCGCGCCGTTTCGAGGAGATCGTAGGTTAACATGTACCGCAAAGCGCACACTCCTTATGCTAAACCTGCTCCGGAGCAAAACACCGCCTTGCGGAACCGCCTCCCACGTGGCGCGGACGAGTTTATGCTGCAAGTGCAAAGACTCTAGATCAATGAGGGATCAATGACAACCGACGAAGACCAAACCTCTGATGATCTTGGAAAACTACAGGCGAATCTCGCCCGCGTTGAAGAGTTGTCGCAGCGCTTGGTTGGCGCGCTCTCACAGAAAAAATCTGTCCGACCAAGCCTTCAGGGCCCGGGCCATGACGTATTCGTTAAGGCGGCAACCGCCTATATGGCAGAAAGCTTGGCTAACCCCGCCAAGATCATCGAGCACCAGGTCGGTTACTGGGGCAAGGCACTTACCCACTACGTTGAGGCGCAGCAGGCCCTAAAAGAGGGTAGGTTGCAGCCGCCCAAAAACACTGGACCGACGGACCGGCGTTTTGCCAACCCGCTTTGGGACAGTCATCCCTACTTCAACTACATTAAACAACAGTACCTGCTGTCGTCCGACGCGATCTCTGGCATGTTCCAAGACCTTGAAGGGCTCTCGGAACGGGATAAACAGCGCGTGGAGTTCTTCACGCAGCAGATCATCGATATATTCTCGCCCACGAATTTTCTGGGCACCAACCCCGAGGCTCTGTCCCGCGCTGTTGAAACGGACGGGCAGTCGTTGGTCGACGGGCTGGAGAACCTCGTGCGCGACATCGAAGCCAACGATGGCGAGTTTATGGTTTCGCTCTGTGACGAAAGTGCCTTTGCAGTCGGCGAGAACCTTGCAACAACGCCCGGCTCGGTCGTTTTTCGCAACCGTATGCTAGAGCTTATTCAGTACGCGCCGTCGACTGAAACCGTGCAGAAGACACCGCTGATCATCTTTCCGCCCTGGATCAATAAGTTCTATATCCTCGATCTTCGTCCCGAAAATTCACTTATCAAGTGGATTGTTGATCAGGGCTACACGCTTTTTGTCGTGTCCTGGGTAAACCCCGACATCTCGTACGCGGACGTCGGCATCAATGACTATGTGCGCGAGGGGTATCTGGAGGTTTTGGATGCCGTTAAAGCCATAACCGGCGAAAAGCAGGTCAATGCTATTGGCTATTGCATCGCCGGCACGATGCTGTCGCTGACGCTAGGTCTGCTTGAAAAGAGCGGTGACAAAACCATCAAATCGGCGACTTTTTTTACCACGCTTACCGACTTTGAAGACCAGGGCGAGATGGGTGTTTTTCTGTCCGATGACTTTCTCGAAGGCATTGCGGCTGAGGCTGAAGAAAAGGGCATTCTGCATTCGCTTTTCATGAGCCGCACGTTCTCTTATCTGAGGTCAAACGATCTGATCTACAGCCCGGCGATCCGCAACTATCTGCTGGGAAAGTCGCCACCCGCATTTGATCTGCTCTACTGGAACGGCGACAGCACAAACCTGCCCGCGACCATGACGGTCGAATATCTGCGGGCACTTTGCCAGGCAAATGAACTGGCGCGCGAAGGTTACACTGTCCTAGGCACGACGGTTAGGATCGCCGATGTCAAAGTGCCGGTTTGCGCCATTGCATGCGAGACCGATCACATCGCTGCGTGGAAAACGAGCTTTGAAGGCGTGCGTCAGATGGGTAGCCGGTCGAAGACATTCATTTTGTCAGAATCCGGCCACATCGCCGGTATCGTCAATCCGCCAAGCAAGAAAAAGTATGGGCATTACACCTCTGACGCCAAGTTGACCAGCGCCAACGATTGGTTGGAGAATGCGGTCCGACACGACGGATCCTGGTGGCCGCGCTGGGAGAAATGGCTAAGATCGCGTTCTGGGAATAAGGTTCCGTCCCGCCAACCCGGCAGTGCAGATTTTCCGACCTTGGCCGCGGCACCGGGCACATATGTTGTGAAGAAACCAAGCGCATAATTTTTTTGCTGCACTGCAGAAAAAGGGTTGAAATGCTGCGGCGCAGCATTCATATACGGCGCACGAGACAGGCGGCTAAGGCAGGGGCCACCGCAGAAATTGTCCGCACCCTAAGGATTGAGAAAATGGCGAAAGCACAAGATTACACGAAAGCGTTCAACGACTTTATGGGAGCTTTCCCGGTCGACATGAGTGCCCTTCAGGATGCCTTTAAGACTCAGGCCGCCCTGGGCGAAAAGATGTCGGCTGTTGCTCTGGAAGCCGCCGAAAAGTCAACCGAGGTTTCTTCGGATTGGACCAAGGCGACACTGTCGAAAATCGGTTCCGTATCCCAAGCTAAAGAAGACCCGGCAGACTACACCAAGGCAATGACAGACTTTGCCTCGGCTCAAGCCGAAGTCGCCGCTGAAAAGATGGCAGCCTTCGCTGAAATTGCGAAGAAAGTTCAAATGGAAACCGTTGAACTTCTCTTGGCAGCTGGCAAAGACATGAGCGAAGATGCGACTGCCGCGGTTAAAAAAGCAACCGCAGAAGTAACCGCCGCCGCCAAAAAGGCCTCAGCGAAGTAACATCGCATTTATCGGGCTTGCGCCGTCCTCCCTGGCGCGGTGACCTGATACGGGCGAGCCTCGGCTCGCCCTTTTGCTTTTGTTTTCCGATTGGCTGTCTTAAGGTCCGCTGCACTGCAAAAGGAAGCTGCACGTGGCCGACGACCAAAATACGCTGCTGATCAAAAGATACGCTAGCCGGCGCCTCTACAATACCGAGACCAGCGATTATGTGACGCTTGAAGATATCGCCGGGTTCATCCGCGCAGGCCGCGACGTCCAGATCGTGGATCTGAAAAGCGGCGACGATCTTACCCGGCAATACCTTCTTCAGATCATCGCTGAACATGAAAGCCGGGGCGAAAACGTCCTGCCGATCAATGTCCTGACGGATCTAGTTAGAAGCTATTCGACCCAAGCCCAAAGCGTTGTGCCGCAGTTTCTTGCGGCATCCTTCGAGATGCTACGCGACGGCCAATCCAAGATGCTTGAGAATATGGCGGCAATGCCAAACCCGATGGCGGCCATGCCGGGCTTTGAGGCGATGCGGGCCCAACAGCAGGCTTTCGTCAAGGCGATGACTGGAGGTATGGCCGGGCCATGGAGTACCCAGCCATCTTCTGAAGAACCGGCAGCTTCAGACGATCTGGACTCAATACGTAAGCAACTTAGCGAGCTTCAGTCGCAACTGGAAAAGATCAAGAAATAGCAGCTTGGGCAGCCGCCGGCGGCGGCGCTAAGCCACCGCCTGCGAAGGTCCTTTGACGTCAGTTGCGGCGCCGCACAGCGCAGCGGCAACGAAGTCGAGCTCCGATCTGGTCAACCGCGCCGGAAGACGTACATCGCACGTCCTCATCAGCATGTTCCGGGTTAGCTCTAGTTCGGGGACGTCGCCAAGAAACTGCCAATTCCAGAAAGCCCGCGCATTGTTCTGCGACATTCCGAAGACCTGAACCGACACACCCCGCTTCTTCGCCGCCAAAGCGAAAGACTTGATTTCATCTTCGGTCATGCCTTCAAGAAGGAACTGGATCGAATCCGGAGCGCGCAGTTCTTTCTCTAGCGGCGGTGGCACGTGCATCCACGGTGACGCGTTCAACGCGGCTGCGACATAGTCGTGGTTTCGCCGTCCGTCGCTGACCCTTTTTTCGATAAACGGAAGCTGGGGTCGGATCACAGCAGCGGAAAGATTGTTCATGCGCATGTTATAAAGCGGCAGGCGGTTCTGCCAGTGCTCGCACCGGCGTGCGATCGTGGCGTGCTTTTTCCAGTTATGCTCGTAGGCACCGGACATGATCACAGCCTTGGCAATCAAATCCTCATCGTCGGTAATCAGGATGCCACCTTCGCCCGCATTGACCAGCTTGTAGGACTGAAACGAAAAACAGCCCATGCTGCCGATCGTTCCGACGGTCCTGCCGTCCCACAATGTGCCCAAAGAATGTGCAGCATCTTCGATGACAGGTAGGTCGCGCGCTGCCGCAAGTCGCATAATCGCATCCATGTCGGATGTGTGGCCGCGCATGTGGCTGATCAGAACTGCCGAAACGCCCTGATCCAGCTTCGTTTCGAAGTCGGCGATATTCAGCCTAAGGCTGTCATCGACTTCCGACAGCACAGGTGTCAATCCTGCGTGTACAATTGCTGATGGAACGGCGGCAAAGGTGAACGCGGGGATCGCAACTTTCGCACCCTCGGGCAGTCCGAGGGCCCGCAGTGACAGGAAAATCGCAGCTGAGCAGCTTGAGACGGCAAGGGCGAAACGCGTGCCCATAACCTCGGCAAATTCCGCTTCTAGAAGAGAGACCGGCGCATTTTCTGGTGCAGTGTACCGGAAAAGATCCCCTGAATTCAGTAGTCTGTCGATTTCTTCCCGGGCAGCTTCTGGAATTGGCTCGGCGTCGTAGGTGTTAGGTGCGTCTGCCATGTCGCCTCGATTTGGTAGTGTTCTCTTCACATATGCTACCTCAGACGAAGTGGAAAGCACATCCGGAAAAAACGCGTCGCAGTCATCCTGAGACTAGATTGATACAGCTTCCGGGTCGTACGCCTGCAACACTAAAAACCCATGAATATGGGCAGTTTACGGGTGCAACCTCGCGCATGGGGCGCATTCCTGCACAAAACTTTCGTTAGACGAGGGCATTGAATCGTGCTCTTTTTATGTGGCGACCGGTATTCAAAAATGCCTGGTCGCAGTTCGCACAAAAATCGACAGGGAGAAAAGTAATGTTCGCAAGAAATGTTGCCGTTCTGACGGTCGTTGCCGCGATTGGGGCCACCAGTGCCTCGGCACAAGCGACCCGTTATGCCATCGAATCCGGATGGACGGTTTATGTAAACAACGCCACCCTTGGCTGTTTTGCCGAGCGTGTTCAGCCCGACGGTTGGGTGTTTCAGCTAGGCCAGCCAAAGCAAGGCGATGAGTTTGGTTTCCTGGCGCTTTATGCAAACGAAGATGTCGGCATTGAAACGAATGATGCAAATCGTATCGTGTTCCAGATAGATGGTACAAACTACGAAGGCTACAGCATCGGAAACAGACAAGCCCAGTATGATGGCGGTGTCGTCTATACGGCCAATCCGGCATTCGCCGAAGCGCTGTCCGACCAATCTGATCTCACTATGTTTCCTGGTGAAGAAAACCAGTACACCGTCGACGTCTCCGGTATCGGCGCTGCCATTGCAAAGACACGCGAATGCATCGCGACGCAAAGCGGCTAGCGGTTTGATTACATGGTAAAGCGGCGTACGGTGCTTCGGTGCCGTACGCCCCCTAAATTGACAACCTGTCGCGAAGCGCGAACCAGAGCATTGCAGCCACCAGCAGTGGATGACGCGACAGAGGACCCCCTGGAAATGGCGGCGGCTGTATGCGCTCGAATACATCGAAGGTTCTTCCTTCGCCCAGAATGGCCTCGGCAATGGCATGACCGGCGAGACCGGCCATGGCGACGCCGTGACCTGAAAACCCGCCGGCAGACCAGACGCCGTCCTGGCTACGACCCAAATAGGGCAGTCGGGTGCGTGTTACAGCAAGCGTGCCGCCCCATGCATGGGTAATGTGAACATTTGCCAGTTGTGGGAATACGGCTTCAAGGGATGGCCTTACGCGTCGGGCGATATTGCGCGGAAACCGGTATCCGTAGTTCTCGCCGCCGCCGAAAAGCAGCCTGCTGTCGGCTGCCTGCCGGAAGTAATTGACCACAAACTTGTCATCCGCAACGGCAATCGGTTTTGCCAAGATCTGTTTGCCGCGGACGCCAAGTGGCTCGGTCGCTATGACAAAACTGTTAATCGGCAGCACATGCGCCGCAGTTTTGTTTTCCAGCTTGCCCAGGTAGCCGTTGGCCGCAATGATGATGTTTTCCGCCCTGACCCTACCGCGGTCGCATAGTACCGAACCCGGGCCGATTTCAACGGCACGAGTGTTTTCGTAGATCTGGACGCCGCTGTCGGCGGCATGCCGGGCAAGACCCAAGACGTAGGCGAGCGGATTAAGGTGAAAAGCACCTCGATCTATGGTGCCTCCATGATACCGTTTTGACAGAACCACAGCGCGAAAGTCGTCGCAGCCCAAGCAGTCCAGCTCGGAGTAGCCATAGTCGGTTTTGAGTTTCTCGGCATAGCGGTGTTCCGCCTCAGCGCTCTTCTTGCTGGAGCATGCGTGCGCGATGCCCGGGGTAATCTCGCAGTCGACGGTCAGCTTGGCTGCGGTGGAACGGGTAAGGGCCTTAGCGCTTTCCGCGATATCCCAAAGCTGATGTGCCACGGTCTTTCCGAAATGATCTTCGAGCCATGCCTGATCCTGCCGCTGACCCGATCCAACCTGACCTCCATTGCGCCCCGACGCTCCAAAGCCGACGCGCTGGGCCTCGACCAACGCGACGTCGAGCCCGGACGCGGCAAGGCGCAAAGCCGCATGCAAGCCGGTGTATCCCGCCCCGACAACGCAAACATCGGCCCTGCGTTCGCCTTCAAGCGATGAAAATCGGGGCAGTGGCGGCGTCCTGTCTGCATACCAGCTCGGGGGGTAGGTGCCGGCCGCATCATTCGCATCGAGCAAGTTCATACGTTGAGCAAGAGATGCTCGCGTTCCCATGGGCTGATGACCTGAAGAAACTCTTCAAATTCCGCACGTTTGACGAGCGAGTAGACTTGGGCGAACTCTCGGCCTAGCAAGGCGTGAAGTTCTGTTGCACTCTCCAAGAGATCCAGAGCAGCGCCGAGGTCTCGCGGAACGGCTTCTTCGGCGTCATAGGCTTCGCCGCGGTACGCACGGCTGGGCCGAAGCCCCTGGCGAATACCAATGAGCCCGCAGGCCAAGGACGCGGCAATGCCCAGATATGGATTGCAGTCCATGCCGGCAAGCCGGTTCTCAATGCGCCGCGCGTCCGGTTCGGACAGGGGAATGCGCAAACCCGTGGTCCGGTTATCGCGTCCCCACTCCAGGTTCACCGGCGCAGCAAAGTCCCGCACGTAGCGGCGATAGCTGTTAACGTAAGGGGCGATTAAAGCCATTGCCGAAGGCAGATGCGCCTGCAGACCACCCAGAAAGAAATAGAACGCGTCAGTTTCGCCGCCCTGCGGACCCGAAAACACGTTTGCGCCGCCAGCATCCAGAACCGAATGGTGGATGTGCATGGCGCTGCCTGGCTCACCTTCGATCGGTTTGGCCATGAAAGTCGCAAAACAGTTATGGCGCAGCGCAGCTTCCCGGATCAGACGCTTAAAGAAAAAGATCTCGTCGGCAAGCCGTACAGGGTTGCCGTGCCTGAGATTGATTTCCACCTGTCCTGCACCGCCTTCCTGGGTGATCCCGTCAATCTCAAAGCCCTGCGCTTCGGCAAAGTCGTAGATGTCGTCGATAACCGGCCCGTATTCGTCAACTGCAGACAGCGAATATGCCTGCCGCGCTGCGGCCGGACGTCCCGAACGCCCCATCATTGCCTCAATCGATTTTGCCGGATCGACGTTGCGGGCTACCAGAAAGAACTCCATCTCGGGGGCGACGACGGGCGTCAGACCCTCGGCTTCATAGGCTGCCACAACCCGCTTAAGCACGCTCCGGGGTGCCAGAGGAACCGAGTTTCCTTCACCATCAAATGCGTCATGGATTACCTGAAGCGTCCAGTCAGCGGTCCATGGAGCAGCAGTTGCGGTCGAAAAATCAGGCACCAGCGTCATGTCCGGTTCGGTGTAACCCACTCCGTCCTTCACATCGGCCCAGCCGCCGGTGATCGTTTGGTAAAAGATCGAATTGGGAAGGTGGAACCGGCTTTGCCGCTCAAACTTGGACGCGGGCACGGCCTTCCCTCGGGCAATGCCCGGAAGATCCGAGATGATGCATTCGACCTCGTCCAGCCGCCGTCCTTCCAGATAGTGACGCGCCGCTTCCGGGATTTTGCTTAGCCAGTCACCCATGCGCGCCGGCCCTGAAAAACGCGGCCATCTTTTCTCCAAAGCGCTTGCCGTCAAGCGTCAGAGCCAGATCCCGGCGCGCTTTTTCCAGCCGAAGTTCGGGAACAACGCCCGGACCACGATGTTCGACAAGTTCGCGCAGGAAGGCGGAGTCGAATTCCGGGTGGAATTGGACAGAGTACGCGTGATCACCGTAGCTGAGCGCCGCAAAAGCGCATGTATCGGTTTGGCTGACGACCTGCGCCCCGGCGGGTAGATCGACAACCTGGTCCTGATGCCAGGCTGCAAGAAGAAAATCATCATCACCGAAACTGTAGTTTTGCGCGCCGACCGTCCAACCGCCGTTAAATTTCTCGACGCGTCCGCCCAAAGCCTGCGCCATGATTTGATGCCCGAAACAGATGCCGACCATGGGCACCTTTGCCTGAACGGTGTCCCGGACGAACTGCTCAAGCGGCGCGATCCAAGCGTGGTCTTCGTACACACCGTGTCGCGAGCCGGTGATCACCCAGCCATCCGCGCTTTCGGGTGATGGGGGGAAGTCGCCGTCAACCACGGCCCATGTCGTACAATTGAATCCGTTGGGCTCTAACAGGTCGCGAAACAATTGATCGACGTCTCCCAACCGGTTGCGGATGACGTCTGGGCTGTGGCCGGTTTGCAGGATGCCAATGTGCATGGATCACCAAGTTTTGCCGCGACCGTAGTTGCGCCCGTTTGGCAGGGCAAGATCCTGCTAGCGGATCAGTTGCGGCCTGATCCGCATCGGTGCGCGCGCCATCTTTGGAAGATGTCGGTTCAACCTGCGTGAGGCCAGCGCGAAAACGCCAATAATACACAGCGTCGCGAATATAAAATAGACCGCCACGATGGGGTAGGGCACGAACGGATTGAATGTCTTGTCTGCAAAGTAGTTGGCATAGTAAAGCGCATCGCCACGCTGTTGCCATGCGGGGAAACTTGAAAAAAAGACCAAGGTTGTGGCATGAAATAGAAAGATCGCTTCATTCGTATAACTTGGCCAGGCAAGGCGCAGCATGGTCGGAAAAACGATCTTTCTGAACTTGGACCAACCGCTGAAACCATAGGCGTCGGCCGCTTCGAGATCGGCCTTTGGAATGGCGCGAAGCGCTCCATAGAAGATCTCGGCCGCATAGGCAGATGTGTTGAGTAACAAGACGATCAGCGCACCGGCCCATGCCCGTGTCAGCCACCGCGTTTCCGCAGTGAAATCCACGCCGAGGAACGAAAACTCGATCCCGCCGCGCGGCAGCAAAACGAAGGTCTCATAAGCCAGAAAAAACTGGATGAAGAGTGGAGAACCCCGGAAGACAAAGATAAAGGCCTGCGCGGGCTTGCGCAAAACCGTCCGGTCGCTCGCCTTTGAAATTGCCAGCGCGGTGGCAACGACAAAGCCGAACGTCAGCGCCATAAGTGCGAAGTAGATGTTCCAAAGCATGCCCGACCCGATCAGGACGATCTGATCGCAAAGTGTGATATCGGTACGCGGAAGCAGCCGTTCACCGATGCCGATCGCGCGCAGCCCGTAGGCTTGAAGGGTTTCGAGACATGTCATGTCGGTGCAACCACTGGGCGGCGCTCGGCTGTACCACCTAGAGTGGCCTGACCGCGGGACACCCGCCGGGAAAGCCGCCCAAAGACAACCTCGGAGACGCGCGTCAGCAGAAGATAAAACGCAAGCAGGCCAAGAAAGTACCAAAGCCGCCAGTCTGGGTGGGGATAGGTGAAAGCGTTTGTTTTTGAGCCTCCAAGCTCTCGTGCCCAATAAACGATGTCCTCGACGCCCAGCAAAAACAGAAGTGGGGTCGCCTTGATCAGGATCATCCAGAGGTTTGATAACCCCGGCAGCGCGTAGATCCACATCTGCGGAAGAAGGACACGTCGAAAGGTCTGGCGACGGGTCATGCCATAGGCCTCGGCCGTCTCAAGCTGAGCGCGTGGAACCGCCTGCATCGCCCCGTAAAGAACGTTGGCGGCAAAAGCACCAAAGACAATGGCGAAGGTCAGTACGGCCAGACAAAAGCCATAGATTTCGTGAACCCATTGTGGGCTAGCCGACAGCGGCAGCTTTGCTTCGGTGCATACAATAAAGTCGTTGCCCTGCCGGATCGGGTCGGTCCAGTCTGGACAGCTGATCTGGTGGCGCAGCCATTCAAAGCCCTGATCCAGCGCAATAACGAAGAAAAGGAAGAACACGATATCGGGGACACCCCGCACGATGGCGGTGTAGCCCTTGCCGAGCCAGCGCAGCGGCGCCAAGCTGCTGCGTGCTGCCAGAGCACCCCCAAATCCAAACAAGAGCGACGCGGGCGCCGTTACCGCAAGGAGCAACATCACCGTTCCAAAGCTCGCGTAGAACGACATGTGCTTGGGCGTCGTCAGATAGCATGCCAGCCATCGGGCGTCTGAAAGCGTCGTGGGATCGGTGCAGAACGAGAACATTGCCAGAAGAACGGTTGCGGGGGCATTGCCCCCGCGCGCTAGGCTAGAAAGTCAGCGCGTCTTCTCCGAACCACTTCTTGATCATCGTGTTGAGCGTGCCGTCGTCCTTCATCGCGGAAATGGCGGCATCCATTTTTTCTTTCAGCTCACCGTCGGACTCGCGGACCCCCATGCCAACGCCACCACCCAGCATGACCGGATCCCCGACAATCATCAGATCGCCATTCTGTTCTGCAATCGGTAGCAGGAAGTCTTGGTCTGCCAGAGCCGCGTCGACTTCACCATTTTGCACGGCCGCAATGGTTTCATCCGGTGTCGCGAATTCGACCAAAGTCGCTCCGGTCGAGGCAATATAGGAAGCCTGTATCGTGTTGATCTGAGCAGCGATTACGCCACCTTCAAGATCGGCCTCATCCGAAAGCGCCAGGTAGTTCGAGGGGTCGGGCTGAAGATAGTTCTGTGTGAAATCAATCACCTCGTCCCGTTCGTCGGTAATCGACATGCCGGCGATGATAGTATCGTAATTGCCGGACACAAGATTGGGAATAATCGAATCCCAGTCGTTGATAACCCATTCACAGGTCAGTTCGGCGCGGGTGCAGAGTTCATCTCCCAACTCGCGTTCAAATCCATCCACTTCACCGTTATCGTTGATGAAGTTGTACGGAGGGTAGGCACCTTCGGTACCCATGCGTACGACGGTATGGCTGCCAGCTAGTGCTGCGCTGCCAATCAAGGCCAAAGCGGTGGCGGACATAATTAGGGTCTTCATATCGACACTCCCTGTTTGAACGCGTTTCTTTTGTCAGGCATGGGCAGTTGCGCTCAGAAACTGCTGTAGCCGTTGGGTTTCGGGCGCGCCGAACAACCGTTCGGGCGGGCCTTGTTCGGTGATCCGTCCCTGATGCAGGAACACGACGTGCGAAGAGACATCTGCCGCAAGTCGCATGTCGTGGGTGACAAGAAGCATGGTGCGCCCTTCATGGGCCAGATCTTTGATGACCTTCACCACTTCCTGTTCCAACTCGGGGTCGAGGGCGCTGGTTGGTTCATCGAACAAAAGCGCCTTGGGCTCCATGGCAAGCGCCCGGGCGATCGCGGCGCGCTGCTGTTGACCGCCGGAAAGCTGGGCCGGATAGACATCGCATTTGTCGCCGATACCAACTTTGGTCAGCAGATCACGCGCCGTTTGTTCCGCTTCGGCGCGGTTCCGGCGTAGAACGGTCACCGGAGCCTCCATGACGTTTTCCAGAACCGTCATATGGGCCCAAAGGTTGAATTGCTGAAACACCATCGACAGCTGTGTACGCAGCCGAAGCACCTGTGTCTTGTCGGCAGCGTGGCGCGATGGCCCATGCCACCGCCAGCGGATCGCTTCGCCTTCAAAGACGATCTCTCCCTGCTGGCTGTCTTCCAACAGGTTGGAACAGCGCAGTATCGTCGACTTGCCCGACCCTGACGAGCCGATCAGGGACACCACATCGCCTGCATGGGCCGTGATATCAACGCCCTTCAGCACTTCGAGCGGGCCGTAGCTCTTGTGCAGATCTCGAATTTCGAGGACGGAAACCTGGTTGTCTTGCACGTCTTTGCACTTTGCTGACTTCAACTGGAATTGGACTAAAGCGCAGCTGGATTGCAATCATCTATCTGCATCGGCTTGCCGCTATTCCCGCTCAGGTGGGCAAAGCTCTTGGAGCCGGCAATTCCAGGTAGCGTTCGACCGGAATTTGAACAAGATCCATCTGACCCAAGGTGAAGCGATCGTCCTTTGACAGGTGGCGGAAGCCGGCCTGTAGTGCGATGACAAGCATCCTGGCGAGCGATGGCCGTGCCGTGACAAACGGTAGGCCAGGGGTGGGTGCAGTGCGATCCAGGACGCGCAGATCACGCACCACG
This sequence comes from Pseudomonadota bacterium, assembly GCA_039026235.1. Classification (GTDB taxonomy): domain Bacteria; phylum Pseudomonadota; class Alphaproteobacteria; order Rhodobacterales; family Rhodobacteraceae; genus JBCCMQ01. Next base: position 107,194 of record JBCCMQ010000007.1, on the reverse strand, counting down.
CGATCCCACCTGTTCATCAGTTTCCATGTCAGTGCATCAAGCGATGCAATGTCCGCTTCACTGGCCGCGACTGCACAGGCGGACTTAAAGTGCGATCCGGTCAGGATAGTCCGCGCAACGGAAAAGCCTGCTAGTCGCGCTGCTTCGTCAATGGCGGCCCATCCGCTCTGGGATAGGGCATCGTTGACCGCAAACGTCGCCTCGGAAAAGTCTGCCAAATTTTCTCGCCGGTCATCCGATCTGACAACGATGACGCTATGATAGTAGCCTGGCGGACTGTCCAGATCGTACTGGGGAGAACCCAAAAGGGTCAGTTTATCCGACAGCGCCGTGCGAAACGGCAGGCTGCAAGTCTGCGAAAGCAGCAGTCCCGGGTCTTTCCAATCTCGCCAAAGATCATCGGACCCATTTAGGGTCCTGGGCACATCCTGAACCGCCTGCAGCTGATCCCGCACCGATGCCCAGAGCCGTTCGTACGCCGGCCAGGTTTCTGGCCGCGCATACATTGGAAAAGAGGCGATCAAACAGGTGCCCTATTGCCCAAGGACTGCGTTCATATCTGCCAGCGCAGCAATTATTGGTGCCGCCGACAGTCTGACCAGACCGTTGGACGTCTGATCAAAATCCAGAATGAGCGCGTTCACAATGGCCAGCACAAAGCTGTAGATAGTCAGCCTTAGCACAGGTCGCTGGCCGTCAATGCCGGCATTGTTGCCAGAAACGAAAAGGGCTGCCACTGCGACAGCCAGTGTAAAGTAGAAGACCGCAGGCGGCATCCTATCGCGCGCTGCAGCAAGACGTACGGTATGCGCATCAATCAGGTCGTTTATCGACCCAAGAAGGAAAGTGCGTTCGGGTGGTTCAAGCCGGCCTTCGCTTAGCGAAAAGGCTGATGGCCAGAGCCGGGATTGAAGTTCAAGGGTTTCGTCAATGGCTTCCCGAACCGACTCTGGCCGATTCATGTCGATATTTCGAAAGATACGCGAAGCCGTATAGTCGCGAATAAGCGTTTGCAGTTCCTGTCTTTCGGTTGCGGGAAGCAGGTCCGCACGAAGAAACGCCGTGCCGGCCGCATTGGCCTCTTGAACGACGGCTGCTTTGCGCGTGTCCAGTCGCGACAGGTTGTAAGAGTACGTGAAGGCCAGAACCAGGCCCATGATGCCCAATAGCGCGGCCACCAGGGATTCATTGCCGCTGTTGTCGCCGCCGCCCTTATGTTGGCGGGCTTGGCCAACCAGAATGCCCAAAACGCAACTTGCGAGCAGCACAAAGAAAATTGCCAGGCTTATCCAGTAGACGGGCAACTGATAAAGATTGTCTAGCGACATGTCCCCCCACCCGGAAGCCGACCGTTTTAGCCGACGACTTTTGGCGGAGTTTACCTTTCATCGGCTGTCGGTAAACAAGTATCTTTTGGGTGATGGACGCCTAGATTTTCGCCGCACGCTGGCGCGCCAGGGCGCTGTCGCGGTCGTTCACGCCAAGCATTGGCGCCACCAGTCGCAATAGCGCGTCTTCTTCATAGTCCCGCGCACCATCGGCCAAGGCAACAGCCCAAAGGGCCTCAAGCACGCCGGTACGTTCCTCATAAGGCACCGCATCCTTGATCGCGCGCGTGAAGCGCACCGTGTCCGGTGCTTCGCTCTCTACCTGCTCGGCATCCCGGCGCAACGCCGTTACCTCAAACGGGGACAGGCCAAACCGATGGACCAGGACCTTGTCGATCCGAGCGACCTCGGCCGCGGCGTATTCGCCGTCGCTCCGCGCCACCCGCACCATCAATGCCGCCAAGGCGAGCTGGGCGTCATCATGTGACAGCGGCTCTGGATCCGGCGCAGTCAGTGATTTAAGAAAATCGCCAAACATGTCTCTGATATATTTGTTCGGTTGAGAAGAGCAATCCGTCAGTTGGCACTGTAGCCTTCGACAATGATCAAACGCCCTTCGGCAGCAGTTTCACGAATGCGATAGGCGCTTTGGTATTCGGGCGATTCGTAGCATGCGATCGCATCGGCATAGCTTGGGAATTCGATCACGACCGAACGCGGGAGACCGTCGCCTTCACGTACCTCTTGCGGGCCGCCTCTTACAAGAAAGCGCGCTCCGTACTTCTCAAACGGAATGGCGTTCGCCTTCTTGTAGTCTTCGTAGCTGGCAGCGTCGTGCACGATGTTGTTGGCTATCCAGTATCCTTTGGCCATCGCCTGAAACCTCCCATTCAGATGGTGTCATCTGATACGGGGTCTGGCGTCGGCGCAAGCCCGGTCACAGTTTGGGAATCGAAAATCACATCGTCGATTGCGATGCCCGCCGGATCACGGTTGGTAATCGTGACGCCTGCGATGTCGCGCTGATCTTCTGTGCGGGCAAAGCCGTAACTACCACGGCCCCAATCAAGCGGCAGCGTCTTCTGAGTAATGATCGAGCCGTCGCGCCGGAAAAAACTGACCGTCATAACACCCTTTTCAGCTTGCGTGTCCGGTTCTGGCTCGGCCGCCACGCGAAAGCCGATGGCCCTCTGGTCGCGGTCGAACAGAACCGCGATCGCCCCTTCGCCTCCGGCGTAGCTCTCTGGAAACCCTGGTGCCGCATTTCCAACCAAGTGGTTTGAAATCAGAAAGTAAAAAGTAACGGACAGATTTTCTGACGGTGCGCCCGCGTAAACCTCCAGGGGGCCAGATGGGATCCCCGCCAGGGCGTCAAATCCATCCTCTTGGACGACAGACTGCCCCCGGAAACGCTCTCCGAATGACGCACCATCAAAGCTTTGAACGTTGTCGAGTTTCGTTCCCGGAGACATTTTCTTGGGGTAGGTTTCAAAGTCGATTTGAGTATCGAGTTCGGACAGCAGCGGGTCGTAGGGCACGCGTACGATATCTGCTGCTACCGGTCCCGCGAATGCGAGTGTAAGAACGAGAGTGTTTATCCGCATGGATTGATTGGGCCACAGGTCGTGCTCGCAATCAAGCAATCAATAGATCGGCGCTTCACCTTCCGGCCGCGCACGAAACCGTTTGATGCACCACCAGTAACGTGCCGGGTCCGGGCGCACGATGTCCTCGATGACGCCGGTGATGCGTGGTGCGTCGACCTCTGGGTTACCCGACGGGAAATCGGTGAGCGGCGGCAGTATCTCAAATTCGTATCGCCCTGTGGCGTCGTTCCGAATGTGGCGGGTTGGAAGAACGATCGCATCTGCGCTTTTTGCGAAACGCGCCACGGAGTTGGTCGAAGAGGCCGGAACGCCAAAAAAACTGGCAAAAACACTGCCTGGCCCCGTAACCTCCAGGTCTGGCGCGAACCAAAGCAATGCGCCCGAGCGCAGCGAAGAAATGATCCGCCGCACATTGTGGCTTGGGATCATTTCGTCCAAGGCGCATGTCCGTCCCCACCGCACGATCTGATCGACGGTGGCGTCGCTGGGCTGGCGATAGATCCCATAGTAGGGACGCTCACCACGGTCGAGCTGTGACAACAGAATGCCATTCGCATCGGGTGAACCGTAGTGCGCGCACAGCACCAGGATCCCCCTGTTCGTGCGCAGGGCAGCATCAAGATGTTCCGTACCCTTGAAATCAACGATCTGGAAATGCCGGTGACCGGAGCGGAACCCAAACCAGAACTTCAGGCATTCAAGAACTGATTGCGCCAGCTCGCGTGTTGTCCGCTTGGCAAGCGCGGTGTGTTCTTCTTCCGAAAGATCGGGAAAACAGGCCCGCAGGTTAGCCTCGGTCGTATGCCGGACACGGCGCACCCTGAAGAGCAGGAAACCAACCGGCCCGGCTAGGTGCCGAAGGGCGGGCACCGGAATAAACGCAATCAGCTTCCCAAGGCCCACTACGAAAAGAAGGTGCCAGTTCGACGGCCGCAAAAGGCTGCGGATCGGAAGTGGTTGGCGATGCGACTGCATGGGAACGGGCCTAAACCGGCTTGCAACCGAAGAAAAGACTATCGGTGATGGGTTTTAATGGGCCACTCAGCCCAGGGTGACGCCCAAGCAAACCCTGATTTAAGCCTCATGGGTGCCGCATTGCGGGGCGACCATCAACCCATGAAGCAGAAGGTTCTGGCATATTCTTTGGGCTTAATGGCGTTTCTTGGAACCCATGCGGAAGCCGCCGACAGATGTCAGGCGCTTTTCGAAGAAGCGCTTTATGTGCGGATGGTTTGGGAAATGGGCCCGTATCGCAGCATGGATGTGCTGGACATGACGGATGAACTTTCCGGATGGTTCGCTGAGCGTATTTCGGACGCGTCCTTGGCCCAACGGCGGGCAGAAGTCGTGGTAGCCTATGTCGGCCGACACAAGGGCGACAGCGGTGCGCCAGTATACCAGAAGATCAAAGCGGATTGCCAGGCAGGCATAGTCTAGCACCGCTCTTTTTGTGGTCGATACGGATCGACTCATTTTCAATCTGTTAGGCGTCTTTCCCCGGCCCCATGGCGCGGCAGTCCTTGACTGAATGATCAAACCGCAGTGTCCGGCTGGCTTGGCCTCGTAGCTATACTTTGGTGTCGCCGAACAACTCATCAAAAGTAAGGAATACCGTACTGTACCGCCTGACCACTTTGCGTGAAGCTGTCTGTATGAGGTGCGGGATAAGTCTTTCGCGCCCGGTGATAGGAACGATTGATGCCAAGGATTTATAGCAGCGATCTTTTGGACGAAATGCATTTGGCGGGGACTGCCGGACTGAAGTCGGACTTTGGCCGCAAGCGCCCCGTTAGCCTTGCCATGGGACTGTTGCACCGGGTGGTTCTGGGGCGTCCGGACGGTGGTTTCGGAAAGTGAATTTCGCGTAGTAAGTACGGGACCGGAGACCCGTTTTTGTTCCGGCTGAGTGAGGGGTGACGAGTTACGGGGCGCGTGTTGATTACGCGCCCTTGGTGCTTTGCAAAGGTCAGGACTTATACCAGACGGCTTGCGTCGACCGCTGCACGGATGAAGTCCGCAAAAAGTGGGTGGGGATCGAAAGGCTTGGATTTTAGTTCCGGGTGGAACTGCACCCCGATGAACCAGGGATGCTCGCGCGCCTCAACGATCTCGGGCAGCCGGCCATCCGGGCTCATCCCGGAAAATTCGAGGCCTTGTTTCTCAAGGGCTTCACGGTATTTAATATCGACTTCGTAGCGGTGGCGGTGTCGTTCGTCGATCACGGTGTTTCCGTAGACCCGGGCGACGCGGCTGCCTTCTTTCAAACAAGCGGTATAGGCTCCGAGGCGCATCGTACCACCCTTGTCGTCCTCTACCCTGCGCGCGACGGTCTTGTTGCCCTTGACCCACTCTTTCAGGTGGTAAACCACCGGTGTAAAGCGCTTCTTTCCGGTCTCGTGGTCAAATTCCTCGGACCCTGCGTCGGGCAGGTCCGCCAGATGCCGCGCTGCCTCGATGACGGCCATCTGCATGCCGAGGCATATTCCGAGGTAGGGCACACCACGGGTGCGCGCGAATTCGGCCGCCTTGATTTTTCCCTCGGTTCCGCGTTCGCCGAAGCCGCCCGGCACCAGGATCGCGTTGTAGCCTTCCAGATGCGGCGCGGGGTCTTCGCGCTCAAAGATCTCAGCGTCGATCCATTCGGCCCTGACCCTTGTCCGGTTGGCCATGCCGCCATGGGTCAGCGCTTCGGCGATTGATTTATATGCGTCTTCCAACTGCGTATACTTGCCAACGATTGCGACCTTCACTTCGCCCTCGGCGTTCTCGATACGGTCATGCACGTCTTCCCATCGCGCCAGATCCGGTTTCGGCGCTGGCGAAATTCCAAATGCGTCCAGCACGGCCTGATCGAGCCCTTCCTTGTGATAGGCGAGCGGTGCGTCATAGATCGTATCCAGATCATAGGCGGCGATCACACTGTCGGGGCGCACGTTACAGAAAAGCGCGAGCTTTTCGCGTTCCTTCTGCGGAATTTCCTTTTCTGATCGGCAGACGAGAATGTCGGGCGCGATGCCAATCGAGCGCAGTTCCTTCACCGAGTGCTGTGTGGGTTTTGTCTTCAGTTCTCCGCTTGCTGCGATCCAGGGCAAAAGCGTGAGGTGCATAAAGATGCACTGGCCGCGCGGCTGATCTTGGCTGTACTGCCGGATGGCTTCGAAAAAAGGCAAACCCTCAATATCGCCAACCGTTCCGCCGATTTCGCACAGCATGAAGTCGACGTCATCGCCACCGATGGTCAAGAATTCCTTAATCTCGTCTGTCACATGCGGGATGACTTGGATGGTTTTCCCAAGGTAATCGCCGCGCCGTTCCTTCTCGAGCACGTTCGAATAAATCCGCCCGGATGACACGCTGTCTGTCGCGGTTGCTGCGACCCCGGTGAAGCGTTCGTAGTGACCAAGATCAAGGTCAGTTTCCGCGCCATCATCGGTGACGAAAACCTCGCCGTGCTCAAAGGGCGACATCGTGCCCGGATCCACGTTCAGATAGGGATCGAGTTTGCGAAGCCTGACGGTGAAACCGCGCGCTTGCAAAAGCGCGCCAAGGGCCGCAGAAGCCAACCCTTTGCCCAGCGAGGACACAACACCACCAGTTATGAAAACGTAACGTGCCATGAAAGGCGGCCCCCGCGATTTTGCTGCTCATAGGCGTCTTGGCCGGACCGAAATTCCGGCTGGATCACGGGACTCGACTTATAGAGGATTCGCGGAAGTTGGGCAACACCAACCCCAACATCCTGCATGCCAATCGCAGCATGCGCTCAACACCTAGTATTTTGGTCAGTCCGCGCGAGGTGGCAGCAGTGGATCTTCTTCTGCCGAAGGCGGCGCGGGCGGCAACAGGCTGTCGCCTGCCGGAAGGCCGGGCGCCAGTTCACCGCCGCTTTGCGAAGGCGTGCCCCCGATCTGGTCGATTACCGAAGATCCCGCACCGTTCTGGGCGGCAAAGATCGTCAACGTGATTGAGGTGCAGATAAATCCGATGGCAAACAGCCACGTGAGCTTGCCCAGGGCCGTCGCTGCGGCACGGCCGGATACAACGCCACCACCGCCACCGCCAATACCAAGTCCTCCGCCCTCGGACCGCTGCAAAAGCACAATCCCGATCAATGCCAACGCAAGGATCAAGTGCACAATCAGGACGACGTTTTGCATTGGGCGAAGCCTTTGATTTCGGACCTGCAGCATATACGCACATGATGGACCCAGCGCAAGATCGATGCCGCTTCAATTCTTCGGTGGAAAACTCCTTCAGCCGACCGACAAACGCGGCGCTTTCGCTTTTCCCCGCCGGTCTGGCCCAGTATAGCAACGCCTGCGCCCAAGTCGGCGGAGGAGAAATGCAATATGGCGAACGTGGTGGTCGTGGGTGCTCAATGGGGCGACGAAGGCAAGGGAAAGATTGTCGATTGGCTAAGCGAGCGCGCCGATGTGATCTGCCGTTTCCAGGGAGGGCACAACGCAGGCCACACGTTGGTGATCGATGGCGCGGTCTTTAAGCTGCACGCGTTGCCGTCTGGTGTCGTGCGTGGCGGAAAGCTCAGCGTGATCGGCAACGGCGTGGTTCTGGATCCATGGCATCTGATCGATGAGATCGAAACCATCCGGTCACAGGGTGTCGAAATCACGCCGGAGACGCTCATGATCGCGGAGAACACTCCGCTGATTTTGCCCTTTCACGGTGAACTTGACCGTGCACGCGAAGCTCAGAACGCCGTGGCCAAGATCGGTACAACGGGGCGCGGAATAGGTCCCGCTTATGAAGACAAGGTGGGTCGCCGTGTCGTCCGTGTTGCCGACCTTGCCGACAGGCAGACCTTGGAAAGGCGCGTCGACAGAGCGCTGGTGCACCACAACGCGCTGCGCGCTGGGCTGGGGCTTAAAGAAATCGACCGGGATGATCTGATCGCACAACTCGAAGCCGTGGCGCCGCAAATCCTTGCCTATGCTGCGCCGGTTTGGAGGGTCTTGAACCAGCAGCGCAAGGCGGGTCGGCGCATTCTTTTTGAAGGCGCGCAGGGGGCACTCCTTGATATCGACTTCGGAACTTACCCGTTTGTGACCTCTTCGAACGTGATCGCCGGCCAGGCGGCCACGGGAACCGGTATCGGGCCCGGTGCGGTCGATTTTGTTCTTGGTATTGTGAAGTCCTACACCACCCGGGTGGGGGAAGGGCCGTTCCCGACCGAGCTTTTTGACGAAGATGGTCAGATGCTCGGGACACGGGGTCACGAGTTTGGGACGACGACAGGGCGAAAGCGCCGTTGCGGCTGGTTTGATGCCGTTCTTGTTCGCCAGACCTGTGCAACATCGGGTGTCAACGGCATTTCGCTGACCAAGCTCGATGTGCTCGACGGCTTCGACACTCTCAAGATCTGTGTGGGTTACGAACTGGACGGCGCGCAACTCGACTATTTGCCGACCGCCGCCGAGAAGCAGGCGCGCGTTCGGCCCATCTATGAGACGCTAGAGGGCTGGAAGGACAGTACTGCCGGGGCGCGCAGTTGGGCTGAACTGCCCGCGCAGGCGGTCAAATATGTGCGGCGGATCGAAGAGTTGATTCAATGCCCCGTCGCACTACTGTCCACGTCGCCCGAACGTGAAGACACCATTCTGGTGACTGATCCGTTCGCTGACTGAAGCAGGGAGGCTATATGACGCTGTCTTACAAGGCTCGCCGGCGATGGTCTCTGGTCATTCTGTTGCTGGGCCTGCCGGTCTACGTTGTGTCCACGATTACGGTAATAAACTGGCTTGAACGCCCGCCTCTGATTGTCGAATTTTTTGTTTACGTAGCGCTCGGAATTCTTTGGGCCCTGCCTTTCAAATTCATTTTCAAGGGCGTTGGGCGCGAAGATCCCGATGCCCAAAGCAAATCGGAGTGACCCATAGGGCCACTCCGATTCAGGGATTTGCGCTGTGTTGCGGGTTGTTATTCGCCGGCGATACGGCTTTCCGCCGCATAGCGGGAATTCTCTGAAAGAACGAAAACGCCGCGCTTAAGCTTCTGGATCTTGCCTTGACGCAGGAGCGTGCCGAAAGAACGAAGACCGGCTTCGCGAGTGTAGCCGTCGTCTTCGGCATGCATCGCCACCTTGCGCATGATCTGCGGTCTTGAAAATTCCGGGCGCCCCTCAACCTGTGCTGAGTAGGCCGCTGCTGCTTCCAGAAGATCGGGAAGTTCCTTGGCGCCCAGGCGCTCAGCGAAGGCCGAAAATGTCTCTGCGTCCATGGCGATGGACGCTTCGTCGTTGAAATCGCCGACATGAACATTGTCATCTTCGGCTTCCGCCTCGGGCGTGTCTTCCGGCTGCATCTCGGCGACAAGGTTCTCAGAACCAAGTATCAGCGGTTGGGCCTGTGCCGTTTCTTCAGCGCCGAGGATCAAAGTGTCCGTGTCCTCGGACGCATCGCTGCCTTCAACCGCCTCGCCTTCGCCGTCTTCCTTGCCGCCTTGTGGACGGACCGCGCGGGCCAGATCTTCCCGGTAAGCCGTCTGTTCTTCGGCATCTTTCTTGGCACCCCATCCGAGGATACCGCCGTCGGCCATGGTGGCAGCGACCGCGGCTTTCAGATGGGCGATCGCAGAGCGGCGGCGGACCGCCTCGCTTTGATCCATCTTCGAATTGGTCGTCTCAAGAATTCTATCAACATCAGCCTCTTCGGCCGCCGCTGCGCGGGCCGCCAACCGGTCGGCTAGTGCTTCCGCGTCTTCAATACCTTCGGCCTCGGCCTCGGGATCTTGGGCCGCTACCGCAGGCTCTTCATCCGGCGCCTCAGCTTCGAATTCTTCGTCATCGAATTCGTTGTGCTGCTCGGGATCCACGTCAGAAGAATCGTCGCCGATGTCTTCCGCATGCAGATCAGCAGGCGCAGCGGACATATCTTCCTTGGTTTCGTCGTCCTGCAGATCTTCGTTCTGGTCGTCTTCTGCAGATAAGGCCTCTTCCGCCTCTTCTACTTCGTCAACCGAGACCCAGCCATCGTCTTCATTGGCTTGGTCCTGTACGTCAGGGTCTGCATCGTCGACAGGGTCCGCAGCGTCGTCGAACGTCTCTTCTGCCTCAACGGCGGAAACAGCCGCTACGTCGTCCTGACTGGTCTGATCGGCCCCGTCTTCTTCGACAAATCCCGAAGCCGTGTCCTCTTCCACTTCCTCTTCCTCTGATGCGGTCAGTTCCTCGACCGTTTCTTCGGCCGAAGCCTGTTCCGCGCCTTCCTCCTCGAAGGCTTCTACATCTGCGATATCCTCAGAGGTGAAGGTAACTTCTTCTTCCCAGCCTTCAGCTAACTGGTCGTGCTGATCGTCCTCTGCTCGCGGGCTGTCTTCCGCGCTTTGCGCTTCTTCAAGATCGGCCTCAGCTTCATCGGGCTCTTCGGCCGACATCTCCAGCGCGTCGGCTGCCGTTTCGCTCGGTTCCAGATCATGTGCCGTTTCTTCGGCCTCGGGTTCGTCCGATGCGAATGCTTCTTCCTGCGTCGTGTCTTCCGACGCGTTCCGCAGCATCTGCGCCCGCATGCGAAGCTCTTCCGGATCGGGAAGCTGAACGACGTCTGCTTCGGCGTCCTCTTCCGTTTCGTCGATCCCGTCCGACGCGTCCGCATAAGCTTCGGCCTCGAAAGGCTGCGGAGCTGCTTGCAGAGTTTCGTCGTCTTCTTCCTCAGAAGCGTCGGCAAATATTTCCTGATCAGCGTCGTCGTCTTGATAGTCGTCCGACGCGTCCGTCTCTTCGGCTTCGTCGTCGAAGACCTCGTCGGCATCCAGTTCGGCAGCTTCTTCGCCATCGCTTGCGACCACGGCGCGAATGCGCGCGAGCTTTTCAGCGACAGATGTCACCTCAGCAGGATCTTCCGCTTCAGCCTCATCGATTTCGTCTGAGGCTAGATCGGCAAACGCGTTTTCTTCAGATGTCGCCGCTTCCGTGTCTGTCTCGTCGTCGTTCGCCGTCTCGGCGGCGTCTGCCGTATCTGCGCCCCCAGCGGTATCGGTTGGCCCTTCCGTTGCAAGCGCAGCTGCAGCCGCGACAGCTGCGAGCGTCGTGGCGTCGGTCACATCTACATGCGGATCCTCGGCTTCGGCGGGGCTTGCCGGTTCATCGGTTTCCTCGCTCACATGCGCAGCGTCAGCTTCATTCGTCGCCTCAGCACCCTCGTCGACGGCAACATCTTCTTCGGCCGCTGGCCGATCATCATCTGCGGTCGGTTCCTCGCTCGGGCGAAGTGTTATGCCGGTGGGCTCAACGCGAGCCTCTACGCGGCGCTGAATCTCGCGCTCTGCAAGTCGATGCAGCATCTCTGGATCCGGTGTCGGAGGCTCCGCGCCAAAGTACCGGTCATCAGCCGCAAGATCCCGAAAATACTCGGCTATCGACCGCATGGTCGAAAACGGATCGTCAAATCCTTCAAGAGTGCAGGAAAAAGTCCCGTATGATACAGTCAGGATCTTGTTGTCACCAACCATTGAACTGCTCGCTTTCTGTCAATTCAGCAACACAGTGTTTACCACGCGCATGATCATGAATTTGCACGAAACCGGGATAATTGCGGGTTCTTTTCATGACCAGATTGTGGCAATCGCCGCAAAGTGGCAGTAATCCGCCATGATCGCACAAATTGTTGAGACCGATCATCCGGTTGTTTTGCTGGGTGCGGGCGACTTTCAGGCCGACATTCTGACCCTTTCGCTTGCCCGTGCCAAGACATTGGTCGCCGCCGACGGTGGCGCCAACGCCGCCATAGCTGAAGGCCACCATCCGGACGCAGTTATCGGCGACTTTGATTCTCTCGAAGAAAGTGTTCGCACAGCCCTTCCGCCCGACCGATTTTATCACATTGCCGAACAGGACAGCACGGACTTTGAGAAGTGTCTTACGCGCATCTCATCGCCGCTGATCCTAGCTGTCGGTTTCACGGGTGCACGCCTTGATCACACGCTGGCTGTCTGCAATGCGTTGGTACGACATCATGACCGACCTTGTGTTGTGCTCGGTTCTGATGACGTCTGCTTTGTGTTGCCAAGAAAGTTGGTGCTGAACCTGCCCACCGCCACATGCGTGTCGATCTTTCCTATGGCAAAGGTTCGGGCCAAGAGCACCGGTTTGATCTGGCCAATTGACGACGTTCCCTTCGCACCTGATGGCCCGATCGGGACGTCCAATGCCGCAAGTGGGGGCAGGGTGGAGATCTGGACGGAAGCACCCGGGCTTCTGGGCTTTCTGCCGCTTGCCTTCCTTGATCAGGTCGTGGGTGAGCTTTCTCCGGGTGAGACGGCCGCGCTTTCCCGACCCTCGCGGTAGATGATGTAAAGTCCGGCAAGGATCGTCACCGCGATCCCTGCGCTGGCCAATCCGTTCGGCAGATCGCGAAAGACAAGCCAGCCGACCAGCGTTGCGATCGGGATCTCAAGATACTGCATCGGGGCCAGCGTTGCCGATGGTGCAAATCGGAGGCTCCAAGTCATCAAAAGGTGCGCGGCGGTTCCGAGTAGCCCAAGAAAGAACAATGCAACCATCAGGCCCGATGTCAGTGCCGGGATCTGGGCAAACTCAACGCCGAATGCCGCAGCTGCCATCAGTATTGGAACAAGGACAACGCTCGCCATCATACCCGAAACCGTTTGCAGCGCGACCGGGTCAATCTGCTTGGCCACCTGTCGCGTGGTCAGCATGAACAGTGCGAAGATAAACGCGACGCCAAGCGGCAACAGCGCCGGCCACCCGACATTGGCGAAAGTCGGTTGGACCACCATAAGTGTACCCACAAAACCGACAACACAGGCCGTCAACCTGCGAAAACCAACGGTTTCGTTCAGGAAAGTCCGACCCAACAGCAGCATGATAAAGGGCATGACGAAAGCGATTGCGATCGCTTCGGCCAGCGGCAGGTAGATCAGCGCGGTAAACATCATTCCGATGCCGAATATGTGCAGCAACGTGCGCCAGATGATCAGCCCTGTAAGCTTGAAGTCGCGAAGCTTGCCGTACTCGGATTGTTTTGTGATCGGAGCCAGCAGGATCGTCTGAAAGACAAAGCGGACGACGATCAGCTGAACGACCGGAAAGAAGGCGGTTAGCGCTTTGGCCAAGGCGTCCGTTGCTGGCGCTAAGACGCAAAAGCCAAGCATCATAAGAATGCCAAGGAATGGACGGTCTCTGGTCATTCCATCTGCCTGTCATGGCAAGCCGAGGATTGCCAGTTTCAAGGTGCTTGGGCAGCCGTGTTTTGTCGTCAGCAGTTCGGAATGTTGACGGCGAGCCCGCCAAGCGAGGTTTCCTTGTACTTCTCGCTCATATCGCGCCCTGTCTGGCGCATGGTTTCAATCGCTGCGTCAAGCGGCACGATATGGATGCCATCGCCGCGCAAACTGAGCGAGGCCGCGCTGACGGCTTTGACCGCACCCAGGCCGTTTCGTTCGATGCATGGCACCTGAACCAGACCGCCCACCGGGTCACAGGTCATACCCAGGTGATGCTCGAGGGCGATCTCGGCCGCGTTCTCGACCTGCTGTGGGGTGCCACCCATGACGGCAGCTAGCCCAGCGGCGGCCATCGCGCTTGCGCTGCCAACTTCTGCCTGGCACCCCGCTTCGGCGCCAGAGATGGATGCGTTGTGCTTTATGATGCCGCCGACAGCGGCGGCGGTCAGAAGAAAAGCACGCACGTCGCTGCGGGTGGCTGATGGTACATGGTCCAGATAGTACCTCAGGACCGCGGGCACGACGCCGGCCGCGCCGTTCGTTGGGGCGGTCACGACCTGGCCGCCGGCAGCGTTTTCTTCGTTCACCGCCATGGCGTACACGCTGATCCAGTCGTTGATGCTATGCGGCGCCTGTATGTTCAATCCGCGCTCTCGCATAAGCGAACGGTGGATACCGCCGGCGCGCCGCCGGACGTTCAGGCCGCCCGGCAGAATGCCGTCACCGGCAAGCCCGCGATCAATGCAGGCGCCCATGACCTCCCAGATCCGGTCTATGCCTTTTGAAATGTCGGCATCGGTTCGCACGATGCGTTCGTTGTCTTCCTTCAGCGCGGCAATCGATTTGCCGCTGGAAGCCGCCATGCCAAGCATCTCTTCACCGGTCTTGAACGGAAATGGCACGTCCTGCGCATGCGCAGTGCCGCTGCCTGTCTCAAGTTCTGCCTGGGTCACGACGAAGCCACCGCCGATCGAATAATAGACCTCACGCTGAACCACATCACCCTGGGCATCGGTCGCCATCAGAACCATGCCGTTGGCGTGCCCAGGCAGGTTCTTTTCATAGTCGAAGATTAGATCGCGCTCTGGATCAAACCGCAGCCGGCCAAGTCCTTCGGGGGTAACAGTCCGTGAAGAGCGCATCGCCGCCAGCAGCGTCTCGGCCCGCTCGGCATCAAAACTCTCCGGCGCCATACCTGCAAAGCCAAGACAGACCGCCCGATCGGTCGCGTGTCCCACGCCCGTGAAGGCCAGCGATCCATGCAGAGATGCGCGCAGGCCATGGATCTCAAAGGGGCTTTGCCGCATATCGTCAAGAAACCGGGCAGCTGCCACCATGGGGCCCATTGTGTGGCTTGAAGACGGGCCGACACCGACCTTGAATATGTCAAACACGGAAAGAAACATGATGCTCGCGTTGCGCTGGGACGAATTCGTTTCTCAAAGATGGTGCGTTTCGGCGCGTTGAAAAGCGACCGGTCATTGACATTCGGCGCCGTCGCACGCCCCGCAATCAAATTAGTCGATTAGATCTTGCGGATGCCGGTTTCTGCGGCTCTTTCCTCATCGTATCCAAAGGCAAGTCGCACGAACGTCGCCCGCAAAAGTCACCCGCACTTTCGCCCCTCGCACAACTTCGAAAGATTGCCTATAACGCAGCGCACTTGCACAAGAGGAACGCCCATGCCGAGTGTCATGACGAGTGATCTGTCGCCTTCAGAGCGCGCCAAGGACGCGGCGGCCTATCGGGCCGCGCAGCTCGTCTTTGACGGAATGCGTGTGGGTCTGGGCACGGGGTCGACCGCTGCCCATCTCGTGCAACGTCTCGGCGAAAGGGTGCGCGAAGAAGGCTTGAAATTCACAGCGGTTGCAACGTCCGAGCGCACTGCGGTCCAGGCCGCTTCAGAAGGCATAGAGGTTGTATCGCTTAACGAAGCAGGCTGGCTGGATCTGACAATCGATGGCGCTGACGAATTCGACAAAGACTTTAATCTGATCAAGGGTGCCGGTGGCGCCTTATTGCGGGAAAAGATCGTTGCCACAGCCAGCGACCAGATGGTCGTGATCGCGGATGCCTCGAAGAAGGTTGACACGCTGGGCGCGTTCCCGTTGCCAGTTGAAGTGGTGCCCTTTGGATGGCAGGCGACCAAAGCCCTGATCAAGGAAACCCTTCTGGGCATTGATATTCTTGGCAGCGACGTGGCGCTGCGCCAGAACGGCGACGCGGCCTTTTTCACCGACGAAGGAAACCAAATCCTCGACCTGAGCCTGCGACGCATCGGAAAGGCGCGCCAGCTTGCCTTGATCCTGAACCAGATACCGGGTGTGGTCGAGAACGGCCTTTTCATCGATATCTGTGATAAGGTCATCATTGGTTTTGGCGACGGTCGAACCGAGACCATCGACATTAGAACGGGTGCGCAGTCTTCCGACGGGCCTCTGAAGTCCAACCCGCCAGACAATCTTTTCACCGATATTGCTGACTGAGCACTGTAAGAAGGACCTGAAATGACCTTTGATTTCGATCTGTTTGTGATCGGCGGAGGCTCGGGCGGCGTTCGCGCAGCGCGGGTCGCTGCCCGCGAGACCGGAGCAAAGGTCGCACTTGCGGAAATGGACCGCTACGGCGGAACCTGTGTCATTCGCGGATGTGTCCCGAAAAAGCTTATGGTCTTCGCGAGTGAATACGCGCCTGTCGTCGAAGACGCCGCCGGCTATGGTTGGAAACTGAAAAACGACGGCTTTGATTGGGGCGCTTTTAAGGATCGCCTTGAGACAGAGCTTGACCGGCTTGAGGACATCTATCGCAACCTTCTGTCCGGAAGTGGTGTTACCACTTTCGACACCCGGGCACGCGTTTCTGGACCGCATGAGATTGAATTGGCAACGGGGGAGACCCTGTCCGCCAAGCATATCCTTGTGGCGACGGGTGGTCGTCCGTTCGTTCCGGACTTTCCTGGCAAAGAACATACGATCACGTCGAACGAGATGTTCCACCTGCCTGAGATACCCAAGAGACTGTTGATTGTTGGTGGCGGTTACATCGCGTGTGAATTCGCCGGGATCATGAATGGTCTGGGGTCCGAGGTCTGCCAGTATTATCGCGGCGCCCAGATACTTCGTGGATTTGACGACGAGGCACGGGGCCTGATCGCCGAGGGTATGCGAGACCGGGGTGTCGATATACACACCGGCACATCACTGATGGAAGTTCGCGAAACGCCCGATGGCATTTGGACAAAAGCCACCGATGGGTCCGAGATTGTCGTTGACGCAATCATGATGGCCACTGGCCGGACGCCAAACACGCAGGATATCGGGCTGGAGCACCTGGGCGTCGAAATCGGACGGCGCGGCGAGATTGTGGTCGACGAATATAGTCAAACATCCATTCCCTCGATATACGCGATTGGGGATGTCACCAACCGCGTCAACCTTACGCCCGTGGCAATCCGGGAAGGGATGCAGTTTGTCGAAACTGTGTTCAGGGGTAATCCAACGCCGGTCGATCATGCGCTCATACCATCGGCCGTGTTCACCCAACCCGAGATGGGCACCGTCGGCATGACGGAAGAAGATGCACGCGATCAAGAGGAAATTGACGTCTATGCGACCTCGTTCAAACCAATGCAGACTGCTTTTATTGGCCGTACTGACCGTGTCTTGATGAAGCTGATCGTGTCAAAAGCGACCCGGAAGATACTTGGATGCCATATTGTCTCACCCGGTGCGGGCGAGATGATCCAATTGGCGGGCGTGGCCATAAAAATGGGCGCGACAAAAGAAGATTTCGATCGGACCGTGGCGGTACACCCGACGGTTTCAGAAGAGCTTGTAACGCTGCGCACGCCTGTGCGGAGTGCTTGAATTTGGCGGCTGAACATACATTTAGCTGATCAACAACGAAGGAGTGACCAACCATATGGCTGGCAATAACGGCGGCCCTTGGGGCGGCGGCGGAAATCGTGGCGGCGATGACGACAACGGTGGCGGGCGCGGTCCGGGCCGGCGGCCTGGCGGCGATCCTCAGATTCCGGAAATCGATGAGATCGTAAGAAAAGGCCAGGAACAGCTGAAGGTTCTGATGGGTGGCCGCGGCGGAACCAACGGGCGCGGGCCCGGCGGGCGTGGCGGCGGCGGACCTATTTTCACCCGCGGGTCGGTAAGCGTCGGCATTCTTGCCATACTTGGCGTCTGGTTCTGGCTGTCGTTTTATACGGTTGCACCAGAAGAAAAGGGCGTGGAGCTTTTCCTCGGTGAGTACTACCGCACTACGGATGCCGGTCCCCACCTCGCACCGTGGCCGCTGATCACAGCAGAGGTCATCGCCACAACGACCGAACGTTCCGAAGACATCGGCGTGACCCGAAGCGGTTCAAGAAGCGGGGATGTAGGCCTCATGCTGACGACCGACGAAAACATCGTCGACATCGATTTTCAGGTTGTCTGGAACATCAATGATCCTGCGAAGTTCCTTTTCAATTTGAGGGACGGAGAGCAGACCGTGCGCGCCGTTTCGGAATCAGCGATGCGCGAGATCGTTGCGGGCAGCGAACTTGCACCCATTCTGAACCGCGATCGGGCGGCGATCGCGACCGAAGCGGAAGAGCTGATACAGTCAACTTTGGATGGCTATGACGCGGGGATCAACGTGGTGCGCGTCAACCTCGACAAGGCCGACCCGCCGGGCGACGTGATCGATGCATTCCGCGATGTCCAGGCGGCCGAGCAGGAACGCGACAGGTTGCAACGCGAAGCCGATGCCTACGCTAACCGCGCTCTGGCCGGGGCCCGAGGCGAGGCGGCCCAGATCCTTGAAGACGCCGAAGCCTACCGCGCGCGCGTGGTGAATGAGGCGGAGGGTGAAGCAAGCCGTTTTTCGGCGGTTCTGGAAGAATACACCAAAGCGCCAGAGGTTACGCGCAAGCGACTTTACCTTGAGACAATGGAACAGGTCCTTGGCCGCGTCGACAAGGTCATTGTCGACGATACCGGCGCTGGGACGCAGGGGGTCGTGCCGTATCTTCCGCTTAATGAACTCAATCGCAATCGCTCTGCATCAGGAGGAACGAACTGATGAACCGTATGACAGTTTTGCTTGGCGTTGTGGTTGTTGGCATCGCTCTTCTTTTGAACGCCATCTATATCGTCGACGAGCGCGAAAAGGCGCTGGTGCTGCAGTTCGGTCAGATCCGTGCCATCAAGGAAGAACCGGGACTTGCGTTCAAAGTGCCCGTTATTCAGGAAGTTGTTCGGTACGACGACCGTATTCTGTCTTTGGATACACCGCCCATCGAAGTCACACCTTCGGATGACAGGCGTCTGGTGGTCGATGCGTTCGCGCGGTACCGGATTGCAAACGTGCGGCAGTTTCGAGAGGCGGTTGGCGCTGGCGGATTGCCGGTTGCCGAAGACCGCCTGGCAGGCATTCTGAACCCGCAGATCCGCGCGGTTCTGGGTGAAGAGGGCGTTACATCGAATACCATACTGTCTTCAGAGCGGGCCGAGCTGATGAACCGGATCCGCCAGCGGGCGGACAGCCGTGCCAGCGCCCTTGGCCTTGATGTTGTGGACGTGCGTCTTAAGCAGACAAATCTGCCGGATCAGAACCTCGAGGCGACGTTTGAGCGGATGCGGGCTGAGCGGGTCCGTGAAGCGACCGACGAACGCGCACGCGGTAGAGAGGCCGCACAGCGGGTGACGGCACAGGCAGACAGAACAGTCGTCGAATTGGTGTCTGACGCCAACCGTCAGGCTGAAATTGCCCGCGGCGAGGCGGATGCCCGACGCAACGCGATATTTGCAGCAGCCTTTGGGCAGGATCAGGAATTCTTTCAGTTCTATCGGTCGCTAACCGCGTACCAGCGCGCGCTTCAGGCCGACAACTCTACCCTGGTCATTTCTCCGGACAGCGAATTCTTCGACTACCTGAAAACCGATCAGCCGGACCTCGGCGCTTTGCGGTGATAGCCTACATTCTGCTGGCCATTGGTCTGGTATGCGTGGTTGAGGGGCTGGTGTTTGCACTGGCCCCGGCGCGCCTTGAGGAGCTGGTTGAACTCATTTCGAAGATGCCGCTTGAAACCCGCCGCGTCATTGGGTTGGCCGTGTTAGCGGCCGGCGTGATCCTTGTCTGGGTGGCGCGCGGGCTAGGGGCGTAACCATACTTCCGGCGCTTACAATCAATGACAAAGGTGTGAAACAGAGCTGCGCCCTTTGCTCCGCGCCATTCGATGCCTATTTTAGTGCAAGGTTGTAAAGGCGCTCGGCGACGGTACTGTGGATCCCGGGCGAAGATCCGATGAAGGAGACTGGCGTGAAGTCAAGAGCAGCAACAAGAACCACACATACGACAGCACGGGCACGGTTATTTTGGATGATGGTACTGGGTGCCGCTCTTGTGCTGGCACAGGCCATGGTCGTCCGTGCGCAAGGTGTGCCGACAAGTCTGGCGGATCTGGTTGACGAAATCTCGGGATCTGTCGTCAACATTACAACGACCCAGACGGTGGCAGCGAACACCGGGCCTGCGCCGATGGTGCCCGAAGGATCCCCCTTCGAAGACTTTTTCCGCGAATTCCGTGATCGCCAGGGCGAAGGCGGACGCCCGCGTCGCAACTCTGCGTTGGGGTCGGGCTTTGTCATCTCGGAAGACGGCTACATCGTGACAAACAATCACGTCATCGAAGCGGCCGATGAGATCCTGATCGAGTTTTTCTCGGGTGAAGAGCTTCCGGCCATGGTGGTGGGCACCGATCCGAACACCGACATCGCGCTTCTCAAGGTTGAGAGCGACGATCCGCTGCCGTTTGTTCGTTTCGGTGACAGCGACATCATGCGCGTTGGCGATTGGGTCATGGCGATGGGCAACCCGCTTGGTCAGGGCTTTTCGGTCTCAGTTGGCATTGTGTCAGCACGCAACCGTGCCTTGTCGGGAAGCTATGACGATTACATCCAGACGGATGCCGCCATCAACCGCGGCAACTCGGGTGGCCCGCTCTTTAACATGGACGGTGATGTCATCGGCGTGAACACGGCCATTCTGAGCCCGAACGGAGGCTCGATTGGTATCGGATTTGCGATGTCAGCAACCGTGGTGACGCGGGTTGTAGAACAATTGCAGGAATTCGGCGAAACTCGCCGCGGTTGGCTCGGCGTGCGTATCCAAGATGTGACGGATGAATTGGCGGAAGCGCTTGGACTGGAAGAGGTGTCCGGCGCTCTGGTTACAGATGTTCCCGACGGTCCGGCCGAAGAGGCCGGAATGGAAGCGGGCGATGTCATTTTGTCATTCGACGGTGACGTTGTGGCCGACACGCGCGAACTGGTGCGCCGGGTTGGTAATTCGTCGGTTGGATCCGATGTACGCATTGTCGTGTCGCGCAATGGTGAGACGCAGACCTTGGTTGTGACCCTCGGGCGTCGGGAAACCGCCGAGGGCGCGGTTCCTGCATCGGCGCCCGCCGACGCAGACCCGCAGGAAAGCGAGATCCTGGGGATGACGATATCCACGCTGACATCTGAGTTGCGTAGTCAGCTTGGGCTTGAGGATGATGCTGAAGGTCTTGTGGTGACCGATGTGGCCGAGGACGCCGAGGCCTATGAGAAAGGTCTGCGTGCGGGTGATATCATTACCGAAGCCGGCCAAGAGAAAGTGGTGGGAATTGCCGATCTTGAAGAGCGCGTGGAAGAGGCGCGCGAAGGGGGACGGAAATCTCTCTTGCTTCTCGTTCGCCGCAACGGCGACCCAAGATTCGTCGCCCTGTCGCTTGAACAAGGGTAGGCGGTTAAACTGAACAAAAGAGGCGCCCCGTCGGGGCGCCTCTTTTCTATGAGTTCTGCGGGTCCAACAATTAGAATGCTTCTCGCCTGATCAATTCAGCCAGAGTGTAATGCGTTGGGATTGGGCCGGCGTCACCGGCTATAAAGGCCGGATCGCTCGCCACGCAGGATATGCCGCACAGCTGTCGAATATCGTCGTCCCATCCATTGATGAACCAGACCCGTCCCCCGGGGGTTGAAACATATCCGTAGACGCCAACTGCAATGTCACTTTCGACGTCGGCGACGCTTGGCACTTCGGAATCCGCATCGGTGTCGAAGCTGCCGTGCGTGTGGTAGGATGCCACGGTTTGAAAGCTGTTCGGCGGGTCGGCTAGATCGCAATATGCAAAGGCCCCTTGGATCGGTTCGGTTGCGACGAACCCACCTGCGGCGTCTCGCCCGAAGTAGCCGCAGTATTCCCGTTCTTCCCGGATCGAGCGTGGTTGCAGGGCGTCCAGAAATGCGATGGCGGCTTGATGGAACGCACCATCCTGTGTCGAAGGAGGCGGCAGTGTTTCGGTGCAGCCGGCTGTAAGGAAGAAAATGGCCAGAGTTATGCGTCGCATGTTGATTCCCGGGCTGTGTTTAATCCTGAGACAATAACGGGCAGTCTTATCGTCAGCGTCCAAGATACGCGGGACGCGTTGTTTCGGGCTGATCCCCGGCCCGGCATAGTTCGTGGTAACTTATGAGATCGTCAAGCATTGCCGAGATGTCTTCGATAGTTTCCGCAACGATATGAACGACGCCCGCCTCACGCTGAATGCGGCCGGTCACACGTAGCAGGCGGCCGGCAATAACCGCCCGGCGAAACCGTTCATAAGTCTTGGCCCAGACAACCACGTTGCAGGTGCCGGTCTCATCTTCCAGCGTGATGAAGATTACGCCCTTTGCCGTTCCGGGCCGCTGCCGGACCAGAACCAGCCCAGCGACCGTAATGCGCGCGCCTGCAGCGGGTTCGCCAAGTCGGGCGTTCGGGATGCAGGCGGGCGGGCGCGGCCATGGCCGCGGTTCCGAGACCGAAGGTAGAAGGGCGGTTCCGATCATGAGAACAAAAATAGAACATGATGATCTGAATGCAAGTCCGGTGGGCTGGAAGAATCCCCGGCGTTGGTCTATCTGCAGTCTTTACAGCTACCCAGGCACTTATCGGGATTTTACCGCGGATGGCAAAGATCACCTACATTGAATTCAACGGCACTGAACATATCGTCGATGTCGCCGACGGCCTGACGGTCATGGAAGGCGCCCGAGACAATAATATCCCCGGAATTGAGGCCGACTGCGGAGGTGCCTGCGCCTGTTCTACCTGTCACGTCTACATCGATGAAGGATGGACCGACAAGCTGCCAGAAATCGACCCGATGGAAGAGGATATGCTTGATTTCGCCTACGACCCCAAACCGGGTGTATCCCGCCTGACATGCCAATTGAAAGTGACCGACACGCTTGATGGTTTGATCGTGCACATGCCGGAAAGACAGATCTGATGATGCGCTGGACCTGCGCGGTTCTGCTCGCCGCCTGCGTGCCGGTATCGGCCGTCTCACAGTCTGTGATCGATGCCCAATACGCGGCCCCCACAACCCGTTATGCGCACGGGGTGCTGGGGGACACGATCGAACATGGCGCTCTGGTCATGACCCTTTCCGACGGCACCACCGCGCGGGTGACCCTGCCCACAAACCGTGTTTTCGAAGATACCGAGCCCCGCGTGCAGGATCTTGACGGTGACGGCGTGGCCGAAGTCATCGTTGTCGAAAGTGACGTCGCCCTCGGCGCGCGCCTCGTGATTTACGGCGCCGACGGCGAGGTTGCCGCGACCCCGCACATCGGCCGTTCCTTCCGTTGGCTGGCGCCCGTCGGCGCCGCTGATTTGGACGGCGACGGTGTCATCGAGATCGCCTATGTTGACCGGCCGCATCTGGCCAAGCGCTTGACCGTCTGGCGCTATCAAGACAAGTCGCTAGAGCTTGTCGCAACGCTTGACGGCGTCACCAACCACCGGATCGGAGAGGTTGATATCGCCGGTGGCATCCGCAATTGCGGCGAGGGGCCGGAAATGATTGTCGCGACGGCGAACTGGACCCGTTTGAATGCCGTTCGGCTAGAGGATGGGACACTGGTGTCTCGCGACATCGGCGTCCATGAAGGGCGTCCAAGCTTTGTCCGTGCGATGAATTGCCCATAGGCCTTGTCAAACGGGGCTGACACGCAACCGGCTACCAAAGGCGCACTTGTGCTCGTGGCCGAGAGGCAGGGCTGTCGTTAAACGCGTGGGCGTTGCGCCACCTAGTCTGGCTCGGGAAATGCCGCAGCGAGTGCGATTTCGACCATATCGCCAAAACTTGATTGCCTGTCAGCGCTCGAAAGCGCCTCGCCGGTTGTGAGGTGATCGGATATTGTCAGTACCGCCAAGGCGCGGCGCTGATGGCGCGCCGCGAGCGTATAGAGCTCTGCTGCCTCCATCTCGACGGCGAGAATGCCGTGCCGCACCATTTGCTCGTTGAGATCGGGGCGTTCGTCGTAGAACACGTCGGACGAATAGATGCCACCGACGTGGGTGGGGACGGACTTTGCCCCTGCGGCTGAAACTGCGGCCTGGATCAAGTCAAAATCGGCCGCAGGCGCAAAATTCAGCTCTCGAAATATGCCACTGGAAGGTGTCGAAAGCGTGGAACTTGTCATGGCGATGACAACGTCCCGCAGTTTCACAAAGGGTTGCATCCCTCCGGCCGATCCGATGCGGATAAGCGTTTTGGCACCGAAGTCGCGGATAAGCTCGTTCACATAAATCGACAGGCTAGGCATCCCCATGCCCGATCCCTGGATCGTCACCGGATGACCCTGCCAGGTCCCCGTAAAGCCCAGCATGCCCCTGACTTCGTTCACGCAGCGGACATCGTTCAGAAATGTCTCCGCCGCCCACTTGGCCCGAAGAGGGTCACCGGGCAGCAAAACGGTTTCGGCAATGTCGCCCGGCTGGGCACCAATATGTACGGTCATTTCAGGTCCTTTTGCCAATGCTCCACTGCCCTAACCACAACAAAACCGGATTTAGGCCGCCCTTGAAAGATCGGAGTCTTGGCGTTCATGCAGCCCCGCCGATTTACCTTTGCCGCGCACCGGAATGCTGGGCTATGCGGATGGCAGTGCACAAACACTGCTTTGGCGCATATTGGTCATTGAGCTTGAGCGCGGACTTATGAGTATTCGGCACGGCCTGCGGAATGGCTGCACGTGCCAAAAACCTATGTTATTTTCAAAGGGTGCAGCCCATGCTTTTTTGCCAACAGGCCGAAAAGCTCTTGCGGGCTACAGCCCAAGTCGAATTGCAGCTAAACGCTGCGAAATTCACTAGATCGCGAATTGGTCTAGTGCTTTGCCGGCGGCGAGAGCTTCTTTGATCCAGCCGGGCTGCCGGCCACGGCCCGACCATGTTTGATCGGGGTTGCTTGGGTTCTTGTACTTGGCGACCGAGGGCTTTTTGGCGCGTGCCTTCTTAGCACCAGATGTTTCGACCAGATCATTCAAGGTGAAGCCAAATTTCTTGGCGGCCTTCTCAGCTGCTTTTTTCGCTTCGTCCATTTTCTTCTTTTCGGACTTAGCCAAGGCTGCTTCCACGTTTGCCTTGAGAGCGTTGAGTTCTTTCTCTGAAAGCGCGTCGAGATCTATTTTCATGTAACTTCTGCCTGAGTGGTTGCGTGTCGCTGGCATATCAGCTTCGGCGGGAATAGCAAGTTTGCGGTCTTAAATTCTACTGAGCGGCAATTTCCGCCCGGTCAGCAAGTGTGATAATGTCTTCCATAATCAGATTGATCTTGAAGTCCTTCGGTGAATAGACTTTTGAAATTCCGATCTCTTTCAATCTGCGAGCGTCTTCTGCTGGAATAATTCCACCTAGAATTATCGGAATGTGATCCAGTCTGTTTATCCGCAGCAACGTCATAAGCTCTTCGATCAAGGGAATATGACTTCCTGAAAGTACGGAAACGCCAACCACATGGGGCATCTTTTCAAGTACCGACTCGATAATGTCAGCCGGCGCCATTCGGATGCCGTCATAGTGGATTTCCATTCCGCAGTCCCGCGCGCGCGCGACAATCTGCTCGGCCCCGTTGGAATGCCCATCGAGACCGGGCTTGCCCATCAAGAAGGTCAGCCGCCGCCCGATGCGATCAGAAACCGCGTCGACCCTTTGACGTAAAACAGCAAGGTCTTCCGTTCGGTTCGACTTTCCGGCGGCCACACCAGTAGGCCCACGGTAGATACCGAAAATAGCGCGCATCGCTTCCGACCATTCGCCAGTAGTCACACCGGCCTTTGCGGCATCAATAGAGGTAGGCATGATATTTTTCCCGGCCCTTGCGGCCCTTTTCAGGGCGGAAAGCGCTTGGCGAACCGCGGAAGCGTCCCGCTGGTCGCGCCATGCGTTCAACCGGATGATCTGGTCAGTTTCGACATCAGGATCCACCGACATGATCCCACCGTCTTCATCGATGAGCGGCCCGGGTTCGCAGTCTTCGAAGGAATTGACACCGATGAGCTTTGTCTCGCCGGTTTCTATACGTCCAATTCTTTCCCGGTTAGCTTCGACAAGTTGAGCTTTCATATAGTCAATTGAGGTAATTGCGCCGCCCAATTCATTAAGCATGTTGAGTTCTCGGCGCGCATTTTCTTTGATTTTGTCAACTTTATCTTCAACGATTTTATTGCCGTCGAATAGATCACCGTACTCAAGAAGATCGGTTTCGAATGCCAATATCTGTTGCATTCGCAAAGACCATTGCTGATCCCAGGGACGTGGCAAGCCCAAGGCTTCGTTCCAGGCGGGCAGTTGGATGGCGCGCGCCCGCGCGTTCTTGGACAGGGTGACAGCCAACATTTCAAGAAGAATGCGGTAGACATTGTTTTCCGGTTGCTGTTCGGTCAGCCCCAGGGAATTCACTTGAACGCCATATCGAAAGCGCCGCAGCCTTGGGTCTGTAATGCCGTAGCGCTCTTCGCAAATCTCGGCCCAGAGATCGACGAAGGCGCGCATCTTGCACATCTCGGTCACAAAGCGAATGCCCGCATTCACAAAGAATGAGATCCTTCCGACAACTTTGGGGAAGTCCTCAGGGCTGACCTTGCCCTTTAGCGAATCCAAGACCGAGCAGGCCGTGGCAAGTGCATAGGCCAACTCCTGTTCCGGTGTCGCCCCTGCTTCTTGCAAGTGATAAGAACAGACGTTCATCGGGTTCCATTTAGGAATATGTTGGTAGCAGTAGGCGGCCAGATCAGTCATGATCGCCATCGAGGGCTCTGGTGGAAAAATGTAGGTTCCGCGGCTCAGGTATTCCTTGATGATGTCGTTCTGGACCGTGCCTTGCAGCTCAGAGATGTCCGCGCCCTGTTCTTCGGCAACGGCAAGATACAACGCCAGAAGCCATGGGGCGGTCGCATTGATCGTCATCGACGTGTTCATCTGGGCAAGCGGAATGTCGTCAAATAGCGCGCGCATGTCCCCAAGATGCGAAATCGGCACACCAACCTTTCCAACCTCGCCCCTGGCAAGGCTGTGGTCACTGTCGTAACCGGTTTGCGTTGGTAAATCGAAAGCGACGGACAGGCCGGTTTGACCCCTGGCAAGGT
This sequence comes from Pseudomonadota bacterium, assembly GCA_039026235.1. Taxonomy (GTDB): domain Bacteria; phylum Pseudomonadota; class Alphaproteobacteria; order Rhodobacterales; family Rhodobacteraceae; genus JBCCMQ01. The sequence goes on along the minus strand of JBCCMQ010000007.1, from coordinate 80,605 downwards.
TCGCGCGAAACAGTTCATTTGACGCGTTTGCCGTCGAATGCCCTGCGTAGGTCCGGAATAGCCATGGGCGATCTTTTTTTGCCATGCGCTCACCTTGCATAACTTTGTTATCAGCGAGGATCTTTTCATGGAATTTTATGTCGCTGTCAATTCGCCGCGCTGCAGCACCAGGCAATTTACCCAACGACGCTTTGCTGCGACGAATGCCCTATGGCTCAGACCGTAGAGATTCCACTATGGATCCTAATCCTGATTTTGGCGTTCGCGGCGGTGACCGCGGCGACCCATCTCTTGTTACCGTCGGTACGCTGGTTCTTTCGGCGCCGGCTCGAACGCGCGGTCGCTCGGCTGAACGAACGTCTGCCGCGTCCGATTGAGCCCTTCAAGCTCGCACGACGCTATGACACGATCCAACGCCTGACCTATGATCCCGATGTCGTGCGCGCCGCATCGGAATTTGCCGCCAAAAACGGCCTGAGGGATGATGTTGCGGTCGAGCGGGCGCACAGGTACGCGCGTGAGATCGTGCCCGCCTTTTCCGCCACCGCCTATTTCTCATTTGCGATGCGGCTGTCGAAATGGGTCTGCGAGGCACTCTACCGGGTACGCATCGAAGAAGACGCAAGTGGTGCCTATGACGCGATTCCAGCCGAAGCGACGGTTATCTACGTCATTAATCACCGCTCAAACATGGACTATGTTCTCGTGACCTATCTCGCGGCAAAGCGCACGGCGCTGTCATACGCGGTCGGCGAATGGGCGCGCGTCTGGCCGGTCTCACGCCTTATTCGTGCGATGGGCGGTTACTTTATCCGCCGCAAATCGCCTAATCTGTTATACCGCAAAGTACTAGCCCGCTATGTCCAAATGGCGGCCCAAGAGGGCTTAACCCAGGCGATCTTTCCCGAGGGCGGCCTTAGCCTTGATGGCAAGCCTGCACCACCGAAGCTTGGTATCATCAGCTATATTTTGGCTGGCGCGCAGGATGCCGGCAGACCCGTTGTGTTCGTTCCAGTGTCTGTCAATTACGACCGAGTATTTGAAGACCATGTGCTTACGCGTGCGGGTGAAGAAAACAGTCGGCGATTCCGCGTGCGCCCATTTGCCGTGGTGGTGTTTGTTTGGAAGCTAGTTTGGCGGCGGGTGTCCAAACCTTCTTATCGCTATGGTATCGCCGCCGTCTCCTTCGGTGCACCGCTTAGCCTCGAACAGCTTTCGCTTCAGGATGCCGAGGATCCGGTTGCCGCCGCAGCCTCTCTTCTGATGGATGAGGTTCGCGCGCGCATACCGGTCCTGCCGGTTCCTTTGGTTTGTTCCGTTCTTATTCGGTCGGGCGCAGAGCCGATCACCACCTCCCGCATCGTCGAACATGTCGCGTCGCTAAATTTCGGTGCGGGCTCGGTTTCGCTTGGTGATATCCAGTTTGCTGTTCAGCAAGGCCTCGACACTCTCGCGGTCCGTAAACTGATTACAGTTGATCCTTCCGGAGTATCCGTCCAGGACGGTGCGTTGCCGGTTCTAGCCTTCTATGCAAACTCGATCGCACATTTGGAAGAGACATAAAATTTCAAAAATAGTGTTTTCATGATTGCTTTGTTGCGCGTTGGTCTCTAGATGGTGATCTTGAAAGCGGAATTTCTGCACTGCAGCAGGGGTAATCGGAGGCAATGACCATGGCACTGGACACCGGATCCGACATCGCGGGCCATACCGCGCCTAAGAAGGATCTTTATGCAGTGGGTGAGTTTCCACCCATTGGACATGTCCCGACAAAAATGCATGCCTGGGCCATCCGGCGCGAGCGGCACGGCGAACCCGAACAGGCGTTCGAACTGGAAGTGGTGGATGTGCCCAAGCCCGACAGCAACGAAGTGCTTGTCCTGGTCATGGCGGCTGGCGTTAACTACAATGGCGTTTGGGCGGGCCTGGGCGTTCCGATCAGCCCTTTCGATGTCCATAACTCAGATTTTCATATCGCCGGTTCGGACGCCTCTGGCATCATCTGGGCCGTGGGCGACAAGATTAAGCGCTGGAAGGTGGGCGACGAAGTCGTCATCCACTGCAACCAGGACGACGGCGACGATGAAGAGTGCAACGGAGGCGATCCCATGTTCTCACACTCTCAGCGCATCTGGGGGTACGAGACGCCGGATGGATCTTTTGCCCAATTCACCTGCGTGCAGGCCCAGCAGCTTATGCGCCGGCCACAGCACCTAACATGGGAAGAAAGCGCCTGCTACACGCTGACCCTTGCAACGGCATACCGCATGTTGTTCGGCCACCGTCCGCATGTGCTGCGCCCGGGTGAGAATGTGCTTGTCTGGGGCGCGTCTGGTGGCTTAGGCTCTTACGCCATCCAGCTGATAAACACCGCCGGGGCAAATGCGATCGGGGTCATCTCAGACGAAGACAAACGTGACTTTGTGATGTCACTGGGTGCCAAGGGTGTCATCAACCGCAAGGATTTCAATTGCTGGGGACAGCTGCCTGTCGTCAACACGCCAGGGTACAGGGATTGGTTCGCCGAAGTGCGCAGGTTCGGAAAAGCAATCTGGGAAATCACCGGCAAGGGCGTCAATGTGGATATGGTCTTTGAGCATCCGGGCGAAGCCACGTTCCCGGTATCGACCTTCGTCTGCAAACGCGGTGGTATGGTCGTCATCTGCGCGGGGACAACCGGCTATAACCTGACCATCGATGCCCGCTATCTTTGGATGCACCAGAAAAGGGTTCAAGGCAGCCATTTCGCAAACCTCAAACAGGCGAGCCAGGCCAACCAGCTGATGCTTGAGCGCCGATTGGATCCCTGCATGTCCGAGGTGTTTCCGTGGGATGAAATACCGGCGGCCCATACAAAGATGCGTCGCAACGAACACAAACCTGGAAACATGGCTGTCCTGGTTCAGGCGCCCAAGACCGGATTGAGGACGTTTGAGGACACTTTAGAGGCGAGTTTGGTTTAACGCGCTGCCTCAGATTCGATTGGCGAATTCCACTTGCCGTAAAGGGTTGCAGCCATGCTGCGGCCCTAAAAATTGCTAAACTAAGCTTTTTCAACACGATAGAGTAACAGTACTCACTAAATCTGGGGAGGAAATATCTGCGAATTTCGCGTTAACGTTGGACATGCTATAGTTGTAATTAATACTTTGTTAACCACTTGCGGAACATCATACCCATGTCACATAACTGGATAATCGACGTCCTCGCCGATCTCAAACAGTTTGCTCTGCAAAATGAATTGGTGGCCCTGGCAGAACAACTGGACGATACCACTTTGGTCGCGGCGACGGAACTGGCGTCGAAAGATGCGGGGGCGCCGGGTTCGGCGACGGTAGATGGTGCAGACGCTGGAGCGCGAGATCGAACAGTTGCACAAGGCGGCAACGCTTAACGATCTTCAAATCATAACAGAATCACTTCGTGACTTTTATGCGGTCGACCATGTCGTTTATCACTGGGTCAACAGCGTCGGTGAGCGGTTTGGCGCGGGAACCTATTCATCTGCCTGGGTAGATCGGTATCTTGAGAAAGACTACCTGCGATACGATCCGGTTATTTTCGGCTGCTTTCAGCGGTTCCACCCGGTCAACTGGAAGGACCTGGACTGGTCCGGTAAAACGGCCCGGGCCTTTATGCGCGAAGCGATCGAGTATGGCGTCGGAAATCAGGGCTATACAATTCCCGTGCGGGGCCCGCAGGGCCAATTTGCGCTCTTCACTGTCAGCCATAGCTGCGACGATGCCGCGTGGGAGGTCTTTATTGAAAAGAACAAGCGCGACCTTCTTCTTTTGGCCCATGATTTCAACCGCAAGGCTCTGGATCTGGAAACGGGTGCCGACCAGCCGGATGCGCCCGCCCTTTCACCTCGCGAACTTAGTGCCATGACCTATCTAGCCAAAGGCCTAAGCCGGGCCCAAGCCGCGCAAGAGATGTCGATATCCGAGCATACCTTGCGTGTTTACGTCGAAGCTGCCCGGCATAAACTGGGCGCTCTCAACACAACGCACGCCGTTGCCCGCGCCCTGAGTTACGGCGTTATCGTCGTCTAAGATCTGAACAGCCCATGAACATACCGCCCGGCTCGGTCAGCAAACCGTGACCGGGCCGGGCGCCACACTAAGCAGCGATCAACATCTCGTCCGTACCTTTTTTCCGCAAAGCAAACGGAAAAAGGGGACATTCCATGCTGCGCTACATCTACGGCTCTGACCTCGATGCCTTCCCAAAGCTCCGCGATACGATGTTTCGGGACCGCGCTGAACAATTCTCAAAAAGACTCGGCTGGTGCGTGTCTGTCGATGAGGATGGTTTTGAGCGTGACGAATACGATCGTCTGAACCCGCTCTATGTGATCTGGCAACGCGAAGACGGCACCCATGGCGGGTCGATGCGTTTCCTACCGACCAGCGGACAGACGATGGTGAACGATCACTTCAGCCACCTGACAGACGGTGTGCGCATCGCAAGTCCGTTCATCTGGGAATGCACACGCTTTTGTCTTGCGCCGGATGCTGATCGCCGTGTGACCGCCGCGCTGGTCCTCGGGGCCGGAGAACTGATGGAGAACTTTCACATCGCGCATTTCATCGGCGTTTTCGATCCACGGATGGAACGCATTTATCGCCTGCTTGGTGTGGTGCCTGACGTGATAGGCACCTCTGGTGAAGGCAAAGAGCGTATTGGCGTCGGCTTGTGGGAAATGGATCCCGACGCATGGCCCCGCACTTTGGCGCGCATCGGTATCGATCGGGCCAAGTCCATCGAATGGTTCCGCTCTGATTTCCAACTCAAACCCGTTCCGCTTCAGGCTGTCCCCGAAATCGCCTGATCGGTGTGGAGCGGCGTAATTCGCCGCTCCACTTCATCGCTGATTGGCCCTAGGGTGCGGCCATGACCGAGCCGGTGAATTTTTCCCTGGATCAGGCTGAGGCCTTTGATGCCATAGCCGAAGCCCTGTCGCGCGCCGGGATAGACCTGGCGGGTGAAACGGTCATCCCGCCCCGCGAAGGCAAAGAGGTTGTCACTGCCGTGGTGGGCAAGGCCGGATCGGGCAAAACACTGCTGTTGGTAGAGCTTTTTCGCGCTGTGGCAGCTTCTGGTGCCGATATCGTATCGGGCGACTATGAAGGGCGCAGAAGAAAAGACAAGCGCTCACTCGCCGTGCTTGCGCCCACCAATAAGGCCGCCAGCGTCCTGCGCGCCCGGGGCGTCCCGGCAACTACAATCCACCGGATCCTCTACACACCAGTTTATGATCCAGAGTACGAAAAGATTGCCGAGTGGCTGGCGGGCCGTGCCGAAAGACCGGAAGTGGAAGGTTTGACCGATACGGCGCTGGACCGCGCCAGCGCCTTTTACAAGCAGCACGCATCGATCCCCGGCGCCTTGGCCGCTGCGGGATTGCGTGGCTCTGATTTCATAACCGGCTGGAAACGCCGCGATGACCCACTGGATGTGGGTCTGGTTGATGAAGCCTCAATGCTGGACGAGCGTCAGTTTGAAGACCTCAAAGAGATATTTCCGACGCTGATCCTGTTCGGTGATCCCGCCCAATTGGCGCCCGTTGGCCAGTCCGGCGAAATGGTGTTCGAGCGGCTAAGGGCCCCCGCTGTTCTGGCTTTGACCCGTATTCACCGGCAGTCCGAGGACAATCCGATACTCGATCTGGCCCACGTCCTTGGGGATGATGCGGTCGGATTTGCAGATTTCGAAAATCTGGTTGCAGAAAAGGCTGCCGCTGACGATCGCATTGTCCTGGCGGAACGCGTGAGTGCGGACATGATGGCGCGCAGTCCCGTTCTGGTCTGGCGGAACGCCACCCGCATCCGGCTGATTTCAGCCTTCCGCCGAGCCTATGATGCGCCGCCGGACAGTCTGCTTCCGGGTGAGCCTTTGATATGCGATGGCATTGAGCTGCCCCTGAAACACCGCCGGAAAAGGATCGATCTGGAAGCGCGCGGCCTGATTAAAGGGGCGCAAGTGGTCTATATTGGCAGCGGCAAAAAGCCAGGCTTTTCACGCCTGCATGTGCTTGGCGCCGAAGATCCGCGCCTGTCCGCCGCTTCGATCATCAAGATCGAGCACCCCGATCAGGAAGAGCCGTTTATCCCTTTTGCGGCGTCGATGGGTGCGGCATTTCTGCATGGCGCCGCCGTAACCGTCCACAAAGCGCAGGGATCCCAATGGCCCGAGGTGCAGGTATTCGCGCCGGATCTTTACGCGGCCGCCCGGTCCGGGCGGACCGAGGCAGGCCTGCCGCTTTGGAAGCGCCTTGCCTATGTCGCTGTCACGCGCGCCGAACATCGCCTTCACTGGGTGGTGCGGAACAGGTTGGCGCGGCCTGAGAAAACGCTCGATACCAGCGACCTTCTAGCCGGGTCACCGGCAATGACACTCGAGCCACCCGACCAGACCGTCGCTTAGCCGCGAATATACCGGAAAAAGGCCGAAGCCCCCCAGCCCGCAAGGATCGCGATGGCGAGAGACAACAGGCCATATTGCAACGGAGCTTCATGGGCCAGGGCATAGAGCCACCTCTCCAACCCGACTTTTTGAACATCGATCACAGTCTCATACGCGTCGACGACCTGCCGGTCACGGGTCAGGAAAATGCGAGTCTGATAGGCGCCAGCGGTCAGGTTCGCTGGAAGCGCCACGGCAGTATTAAACAAGGTCTGATCGGTGATGTTCACCGTGCCTTCGCGCATGCTGTACAGACCGTTTTCAACGCGAATCCGAATTACGGCATCCATGAAATCAACGGCGTTTTCGGTCTCGGTCGTCGCACCGACAAGTCGTATCGCGCGCGCAACCGAAATCTTATGGCGCAGGTCTTCTACGTCCGAGATCACCTCGGCCCAGGGCCGGCTGGTCGCGACAGCATAGAAGGACGGCGCCAGATCGACCTCAATGGCGGATGTATTTACCCAAATGCCCCAGCGGCGGTCCTTCTTGCGTACAATCAGTGGTTTTGCGGGGCCCGATACTGTCACAATGACTTCGAGCGCTCCGCTATCGGGAATTGGGGACTCGCGCTTAACAGCACCAAAAATAAGGATTTCAGAGCCATCGAAGTTCGTGGTGATAGAGACCCGATTTTGCGACAGGCCGGCCACGACTTCCTCGGCAGAGACGGGTAGCGCCGCAAGCAAAAGAGCAAACACGAGCCGAAGCATCAATGTCCCTCCAGGGCGCCGATTGAGTACAGCTCTGCGGGCTGAAGAAGCAAATCAAGTGCCAGCTTCCCGCAAACTCCAAGTACAAGGATTGCCAGAAGAATGCGTAGCTGTTCAGCGCGAAGACGTACGCCTATCTGCGTACCGATCTGTGCCCCGATCACGCCGCCGACCAGCAAAAGCACTGCCAGCACCATATCGACGGTGAAATTCGTTGTGGCATGCAAAAGCGTAGTAAAAGCGGTGACGAAGATGATCTGGAAAAGCGATGTCCCCACAACCACCTTCGTTGGCATCCCAAGGATGTAGATCATGGCCGGCACCATGATAAAGCCGCCGCCAACACCCATGATGGCTGCCAGAATGCCGACCAAGATGCCCACCAGAACCGGCGGTATCACCGAAATATAAAGACCGGACGTACGGAAGCGCGCCTTGAAAGGAAGGGCATGGACGATGCCGTGTTTCTTGCGTTCGCGCGGGCCAGTGCCTGGGGTCTGGGACTTTCGAAGTGCGCGCAGGCTTTCGACGAACATCAGCGCGCCGATGATACCCAGAAAGACCACATAGCAAAGCCGAACCAGAAGATCGACCTGACCCAGCGACTTCAAATAATTGAAGACCTGCACACCCAAGGCAGCACCGATAAGGCCGCCGATCAACAGGACGGTACCCATTTTGAGATCGACGGTCCGCCTTCGGAAATGTGCCAGGGCACCGGAAAAGGACGACGCAACAATCTGATTGGCTTCTGTTGCGACTGCAACCGCCGGAGGGATACCGATGAAGAACAAGAGCGGCGTCATCAAAAAACCGCCGCCCACGCCAAACATGCCCGACAGAACGCCCACTAGCCCCCCGAGACCCAGCAATAAAAACGCGTTTACTGAGACTTCGGCAATGGGCAGGTAAATGAGCATACCTTCGTAGCCCGCTCCAGGTAGATTGAAAAAGCAACGCGGTCAGGAATTGCCGGTTACGAGAGTGGTGTACGCTTTATGCCGCATCGCGGCACGTGTCCAGCCTCAGCGCTCTTTGATATAGGGCTCGCCCCCAGCCTTTGGCGGCACGGCTTTACCGACGAAACCGGCAAGAATGACGACTGTGAGGACGTAGGGCAGGGCCTGCATGAACTGAACGGGCAACGTGAATCCGATGATTTCGATGTTCTGGTATCTGTTCCCGATGGCTTCAAGGAACCCGAACAGCAAACAGGCATAAAGCGCATACCACGGCCGCCATTTGGCAAATATCAGCGCCGCTAAAGCAATGAACCCGCGCCCGGCGCTCATGTCTTTGACAAAGCCCGCAGCGAGGCCCGTGGCAAGATAGGCCCCGGCGATCCCGCAAAGAACGCCGCAAATTATCACGGCAATATAACGCAACCGTGTAACCGAAATTCCGGCGGTATCCACAGCGCCCGGGTTTTCACCAACTGCTCGCAGCCGCAAGCCGAACCGGGTGCGGAACAGGACCCACCAGCTCAGCGGTACAGCCAATAGCGCGACATAGACCAGAACTGTATGGCCAGAGATAAGCTCATCATAAACGGGGCCAAAGATCGGAATCGATGCAAATGTGTCGGACAGCGGAAGGTTGATCGCAGAAAAGCGCTCTCCGCCGGAAAGGCTGGGTGTGCGGCCGCCCTGCTGGAACCAATCCTGTGCGATCAAAACCGTCAGGCCCGCCGCAAGAAAGTTAATGGCCACGCCCGAAATGAGCTGGTTGCCCCTAAAGGTGATGGACGCCAACCCGTGCACCACCGACAAAACAACCGAGGCCAGGATTCCGGCCAAAAGGCCGACCCAAACCGAACCCGTCAACACCGCGACGGCGGCTGAGAAGAAGGCCGCGCCCAGCATTTTACCTTCGAGGCCGATGTCGAATATTCCAGCACGCTCGGAAAAAAGTCCGGCAAGACAGGCAAGCAGCAACGGTGTGGCCAGGCGGATCGTGGAGTCCAGGATCTGCAGAATGGTTGCAAGGTCCATTAACCGGCGCCCTTCTGAAAGCGCAGGAAAAGCCGGGCCAAAGGCATTCGGACCATGTTGTCCAGCGCTCCGGTGAACAGAATGACAAGCGCCTGTATCACGACAATCAATTCGCGCGGGATACTGGACCAAAGGCTAAGCTCTGCCCCCCCTTGGTAAAGAAACCCGAACAGCAACGCCGCCAGGAAGACACCGAATGGATGGGACCTGCCCATCAGTGCGACCGCAATTCCGATAAAACCCGCGCCCTCGACCGAATTCAGAACCAGGCGTTCGGCCTCACCCATAACATTGTTGATGGCCATTAAGCCGGCAAGTCCGCCCGAAATTAGCATCGCGATCATGGTAATTCGGAAAGGTGATATGCCGGCGTACACGGCCCCCGGTTCTGATTGACCATAAGCGCGAATTTCATAACCGAGGCGGGTCCGCCAGATCAGAAGCCAGACCAGAAAACAGGCAAGTATAGCAACAAAGAAAGTGACATTGACTGGTGCGCCGCGAAAGGCGGTCACGCCAAACAGGGCGAAAAAGTCTTGAAACGTAGGCAGATGCGCACCGGCTGGAAAATTGCCGCTTGCGGGCTCCATCGAACCTTGAGGCTTTAGAACGTTGACCAGCATGTAATTCAGCAGCGCCGCACCGATAAAGTTGAACATGATGGTCGTAATAACGATGTGGCTACCCCGCCGGGCTTGAAGATAGGCGGGGATCGCGGCCCAGGCCGCGCCGAAGATCGCACCACCGACCATAGCCACAGGCAGTGCAATGGACCAATGGGGCCATGGCAGCGACAGGCAAACCAGAGCCACCCCCAATCCACCCAGCGTCGCCTGACCCTCGCCGCCGATATTGAAAAGCCGGGCATGAAAGGCCACCGCAACGGCCAGACCGGTGAACATGAAGTTGGTTGCGTAGTAAAGCGTATAGCCCCAACCATAGGTCGACATGAGCGACCCGGTGACCATTGTGCGCACCGCTTCAATTGGGTCTTCACCGATCGCCATAATCACTAGCGCCGAAAGAACAAAGGCGATCACCAGGCTGATCAGCGGGATCAGAAAAACGTCAGCCCACCTGGGCAAAGCCGTCATTTGAGTCCCCTTCGCATTATTCCGCGACGCCGGCCATCATAAGGCCCAATTCGCGTTCGTCTGTTTTGTCCGGCTGCCGTTCACCCATGACCCTGCCGTCGAACATGACCGCGATCCTGTCCGACAAAGACATGATCTCGTCCAGTTCCACACTCACAAGAAGTATGGCCTTTCCCTGATCTCGCAGCGCAACGATCTGCTGGTGTATGAATTCGATTGCACCAATATCGACCCCGCGGGTTGGCTGACCGACCAGCAAGAGGTTTGGGTTGCGTTCTATCTCTCGCGCCAGAACGATTTTCTGCTGGTTACCACCAGAGAAGTTCTTTGCCGACAAATGCGGGTGCGGCGGCCTGACGTCAAAGCGCGACATCTTTCCTTCGGCATCACTTCTAAGGGCAGCGTTGTCCATCAGCCAGCGGTTGCGGTTGTAGGCGGGATCGTGGTGATAGCCGAAGGCCACATTTTCCCACGCGGCGAATTCCATGATCAGGCCTTCGCGCTGACGGTCTTCCGGGACGTGAGAGATGCCTGCGTTGCGCCTGGTCTGGCCGTCGCTCAGCTTGCCGCTTAGGTCGACCTCTTCGCCCGAGATGCTCAGCCGTCCGTCGGCCGGGCGCATACCGCCAATAACCTCTAAGAGTTCCGATTGCCCGTTTCCAGCAACGCCGGCAATGCCAAGGATTTCGCCAGAGCGTACGGAAAGCGACACGCCCTTCAGACGTTCCACGCCTTTTTCGTCGACCACGCGCAAATCGTTGCAGGCCATGATGACCCGACCGAGTTCGGGCGCGGACTTTTCGACGCGCAGCAGAACCTTGCGGCCGACCATAAGTTCGGCCAGCTCTTCCGGGCTGGTCTCGGCGGTCTTAACCGTAGCGGTCATCTTGCCCCGTCGCATCACGCTGACGGTGTCGGTCGCATCCATGATCTCGCGCAGTTTATGCGTGATCAGAATAATGGTTTTGCCCTCGGATCTCAGATTGCGCAGAATTCGAAACAGGTGATCTGCTTCGGCGGGGGTCAAAACACCCGTCGGTTCGTCCAGTATTAGGATGTCGGCGTGCCGGTAGAGCGCCTTTAGAATCTCCACCCGTTGCTGGTGTCCGACACTCAGGTTTTCAACCAGCGCATCAGGATCCACGTTGAGTTCATATTCATCGGACAATTCTTTGAGGGTACGACGCGCCTTGGCCAGCGAAGGACGCAGCATCGGCCCGTCTTCGGCACCAAGAATAATGTTTTCGAGAACGGTGAAGTTCTCGACGAGTTTAAAATGCTGAAAGACCATGCCGATGCCGGCACGGATTGCCGCCTGGCTGTCCGGTATCTGGGTCGGCTTGCCGCCGATCAGGATCTCTCCCTCATCAGCCTTGTAAAAGCCGTAGAGGATGGACATCAGCGTCGACTTTCCAGCGCCGTTTTCACCGATAATCCCGTGGATCCTGCCGCGCGCCACGCGGATCGAGATGTCTTTGTTGGCCTGAACCGGCCCGAATGCCTTTGAAATGCCCTTTAACTCAATGGCTGGGGCCGCCGGGTCAACTGTGGCGCCCGATGCGTACGGGGCAGCCGCAGCCGGCTGCCCCGAATCCGTGATGGCGTCGCCCATGCCTTAGAAGTCGTGCGCCGGGCAGCTATCGTTGGCGTAGTAGGCTACCACATCGAGGCTTCCGTCGATAATCTCGCTCCGCGCTTTTTCCACCGCTGCCAGCATCTCATCGTCCAGCAGCGCTTCGTTGTGCTCGTCTACTGAATAGCCGACGCCCTCTTCAGCCAATCCCAGGACCAAACTGCCGGTTTCCAGATCTTCTCCGGCTTTCATGGCCTCGTAAACCGCAACATCCACGCGCTTCAGCATCGATGTCAGCACCGAGCCGGGGTGCAGGTAATTTTGGTTGGAGTCCACGCCGATCGAGAAGATGCCTTCGTCGGCTGCCGCCTGAAGAACACCCACACCGGTGCCGCCGGCAGCCGCGTAGATCACGTCCGCTCCCTGGCTGATCTGTGCCTTCGTCAGTTCGCTGCCCTTAACCGGGTCATTCCAGGCTGCCGGGGTTGTGCCGGTCATGTTTGCGACGATGTTGATGTCGGGGTTCACGGATTTGGCGCCCTGCGCGTAGCCGCACCCGAAATGGCGGATCAGCGGGATGTCCATCCCGCCCACAAAGCCGATGGTGCCGGATTCCGATGCCATGGCCGCCAACATCCCCACCAAATACGATCCCTGGTGTTCCTGGAAGCTGATCATCAGCACGTTGTCGGGAATGTCAGGAATGAAGCCGTCGATGTTGACGAACTTGGTTTCCGGATAATCCTTGGCCACAGCCTCGACCGGGCCGGCAAAGGCGAAGCCCGTGGTGATGACCGGGTTGAAGCCCTGCTCTGCAAAGCGGCGAAGCGCCTGCTCGCGCTGGGCTTCCGATGTAAGCTCGATGTCACGATAGGTGCTGCCGGTTTCCCCGGCAAAGCGCTCAGCGCCGTTGAATGCGGCCTCATTGAATGACTTGTCAAACTTGCCGCCCAGATCGAAGATCAGGGCTGGTTCGGCAAGCGCAGCGCCGGCGCCCAGTGCAACCGTAGCAGCGGCACCGAGCAAGTATTTCATTAGGGTCATTTGTGTCTCCCGGTTGATTTGCCGGCACTTGCCCCACCCTGGGCGCACCGGTCGTCTGAAGAGATCAGTGATAGATCAACCCGGATCAGACCGCAGCGCCGCAGCACGGTCAATAGCTATTTGGCGGTTGGTGATCGACGTTTTGGCGTTCGCCCAAGTATTAGGCTTGAACCTTGCTGAAATCAGGGGACGCCGCGCCGCATGATGAGGGCGTCGACCAGGGTTCCGTCCCTTTTGCGGTAATATCCGCTGCGCATTCCGGCAGTGTCCCAGCCTGTCGCGCCATAAAGCGCGCGCGCCGGCCCGTTGTCCGCGGCAACTTCGAGAAACGCCGTTTCCGCACCCCGATGGGACGCTTCAGCCAGGAACTCCTGTACCAATGTCTTTCCAATGCCCCGTCGTCGTTCAGCAATCGGCACTGCCAGTGTCAGTAGCTCGGTTTCATCCGCAAGGACCCTCGCGATCAAAAAGCCCTTGCCGATAGAGACCAAAAAGACTGTTGGCTGATCCAAGATCGACGCAAACTCCAAGGCCGTCCAAGGCCGCGGATAGTCAAAGGCAGCATGGTGCAGTTCGCACAGTTCTTCCGGGCTCATATGAGGATCTTGGGACCCGCTTGGGCCGGTGGTTCGGCATCTGCGGGCTTGACATAAAGTGGCGCAGGTTTGCCGCCGAAATCTCTACTTTGGAGCTTAGTTGCGGATAACCAGCCCATCCGTGCAGCGATATTCCTGGGCTCGCCTTCCGTGCCCGCTATGCCAAGCATCCGAGCAATCTCAGTGGCCCGGTAGCCGTAGACACGATCAGCTTCCGCCACCTCGGCCAGGCCTATGGGGTTGGCTGGATCAATCAGGAACGGTTTGCCAACGGGCATGCCGTGGTCAAATGCTTGCACATAGGCCTGCCCGCGCGGCGCCGCGACGCTAGCCAGAAGCGAACCTTTACCGGTTTGTTCGCTTTCGGCGACCAGAACGTCGAACATGCTGATAGGGATCGCAGGGATTCCAAGGCCGAGCGCGAGACCCCGCGCGGCACCGACCGAGATACGTATTCCGGTGAAGTTTCCGGGACCAATTCCAACGCCAATCGCATCGAGCCTCTGCCAGGTTAAGCCCTGTTTCGCCAGCAGTCCCTCTAAGACGGGTATCAGATGTTCGGCCTGTCCCCGCTGCATGGGCTCTTCGCACGTGCCGGTGACTTCGCCCGCGCGCGAAACCGCGGCGGCGCAGTACGGGCCCGAAGTGTCAAATGCCAGAAGGTTCGACAGTGGACAGTCCGTAGTTCCGGGTGGTTAGGCCACTGGCCTGACTTCGACCACTTCCGGGATATAGTGACGAAGCAGGTTTTCGATGCCCATCTTGAGCGTCAGGGTTGAAGATGGGCACCCCGCGCATGCGCCCTGCATATGCAGATAAACGACGCCCTTGTCGAAACCGTAAAACGTGATGTCTCCGCCGTCCTGTGCAACTGCAGGCCTGACGCGGGTATCCAGAAGCTGTTTGATCTGACCAACCACCTCGGCGTCCGGACCGTCGTGTTCCGCATGGCCGTCCGACACAGGTTCATCGCCAGTCATGACCGGAAGGCCTGACTGGAAGTGTTCCATGATCGCACCCAAAATCGCGGGTTTGATGTGATCCCATTCGGCATCATCGGTCTTGGTTACGGTGACAAAGTCCGTTCCCAGGAAAACGGCACCTACGCCAGTCACCGAAAAGATACGCTGGGCCAGAGGCGATTTCTCGGCGGTTTCTTCGGTTGGGAAATCGGCTGTGCCGGCGGCAAGAACCGTGCTTCCGGGAATAAACTTCAGCGTCGCCGGATTCGGGGTCGACTCGGTTTGGATGAACATAGGACGGTTCCTTTCACTCTGAGCCTGATATGCGTAGCCACAGCTAGACTGTCAATGGTTTGGAATAATTCTAAACTGCTGTCACGTAATGGCTTCCAGCCTTTCCTTGGACAGATCGCCCGGCACGATGGTGATCGGAACAGGAAGCGTCCCCGAAGCCTTTGACAACTGGGTCACCAGTGGCCCCGGCCCCGACTTTTCCGTGCCGGCGCCCAGCACGAGGACGCCGATATCGGTATCTTCACGGATTTGCGACAGAATTTCCGGCACGGCCTCGCCTTCGCGTATGACAAGCTCCGGATCTACACCCTGTTTGTCCCGCATCCATTTCGCGAATACTTCAAAGTGGGCATGGATGCGCTCGCGCGCTTCTTCGCGCATCAGGTTCCCGACACCGATCCAATGCTGAAATTCGTCCGGTGGTATGATCGACAGTATTTCGACGCCTCCACCGGTGTGTGCCGCGCGCATGGCCGCAAATCGCATGGCGTTCAGGCATTCGCGGCTGTCGTCCAGAACAACCAGAAACTTGCGCATAGGTCCCTCCGCTGCCAGCTAATCATGGCCGCTCACGAACCAGCACGCAAGCCGGTTCGGCATTGGCGTTTGTTGATCGGCCCAAGCTTTGGGTGGCATATCAACGTGCGCTCAAACAGCGATTAGCGGCCGCTTAGCGCCCAATCCCAGTAGAGTTCACGCAGGCGGCGGGTGACGGGCCCAACCTGATAGTGCGTGCCATCGAACTCGGTCACGGCGCCGATCTTGCTCATGTTTCCGGTCGTGAAGACCTCATCGGCGGTTTTGAAGTCGTCGAAACTCAGAACCGTCTGCTTTACGGTCATCCCCTCGGCCGTCGCGTTTTCAATGTGGCGTGCACGGGTGATCCCGGCAAGAAACGTGCCGTTCGCAATCGGTGTCATGATTTCGCCGTCCCGAACCATAAAGATGTTCGCTGTCGCGGTCTCGGCGACATTGCCGGCAGCATCGGCGACCAGCGCGTTGCTGTAACCCTTGGATTTGGCCTCGAGCAGCATCCGAGCGTTGTTCGGATAGAGACATCCGGCCTTGGCATTGACGACCGCGTCTTCGAGCACCGGGCGCCTAAACTGGGTCCGGGTCAGGGTTGCCGTCGCGTCGGGCCGAGCCATGGGGATCTCTTCCAGACAGATGGCAAAACCGGTTTCTCCCAGTTTTGGTGCTACCGCCAGCTCCCCGCCGGCGATGGCCCAGTACATGGGCCGGATATAGACGGCGGCGGTTTTGGGATAACTGGCCAAACCTTCTTGGATCAAAGCAACCATATCAGCCGTCGATACGGTCGGCGTGATCATCAGGGCTTCGGCAGACCGGTTCACGCGTGCGCAGTGCGCTTCCAGATCCGGTGCCACACCCTCAAAATACCGCGCACCATCGAACACAGATGTCCCGAGCCAGCTGCCATGATCGGCCGCCCGCATGATCATCAGATCTTCGTTGTGCCAAGCGCCCTCAAAATATGTGCGAATATTGGTACCGACCGCCATCAAAGCCTCCGCAAAAGTTCGGGCAGACTAGGGCCGGGCTGCGGAAGGGTCCAGCCCCCGCGCTTCGCGCAAAAGCGCCGCTAGGTCGAGACGGGAATTGGTGATCACTAGATCGCCGTTTTCGTTCCTTGGCCATTCACTTGGGTTCCGGTCGCGGTAAAGCTCAATGCCGTTTCCGTCCGGGTCGTCAAAGTAAACGGCTTCGGACACGCCGTGATCTGCGCTGCCATCAATTGCAACGCCCTGGTTCATGGCCTGCACCACCGCCAGACCAAGGCTCGCACGGTCCGGGAACAGAAATGCCGCGTGAAAGAGACCGGGAAACCGTTTCGGCGCGGGTTCCGATCCTTTGCTTTGCCACGTATTCAGACCGATGTGATGGTGGTAGCCGCCGGCGGACAGAAACGCGGCCTGAGCTCCATAGCGCTGGACGACGTCCAGGCCGATGACATCTCTATAGAATGCAATCGACCGTTCGAGATCGGACACACGCAGATGGACATGCCCGATCCGCATGTCCTTTGGGGCTTGATAACGCATGGTGTGGCTCCCTTCCCGCCAACAGATAAGGAACCCAGCAGAGTCAAGAAGTCCAAAAAACAGCCCAATAACGGTGCGCAATCGCACATAGGCGCTTAATATCGGGGTTTTTCAAGCATCCATTGCAAATGCGCACGCACGGTCGGCCATTCACTGGCAACGATGGAGTAGACTGCGGTGTCCCTGAGCGTGCCATTGGGCATCACGAGATGCGACCGCAGCACACCGTCAAGCTTGGCCCCAAGCCTTTCGATTGCACGACGGCTTTGCATGTTGATGAAGTGCGTGCGGAATTCGACCGCGATGCAGCCCAGTTCCTCGAAGGCATGGGTTAGCATCAGAATTTTGCATTCCGTGTTCAGTGCCGTGCGCTGGACAGATTTGGCGTACCACGTCGATCCGATCTCCAGTCGCGGTGTCTCGGCTTCGATGTTCATGTAGGTCGTCATTCCGACCGCTTTACCTGACGCCGGGTCAAAGACCGAAAACGGTAGCATGGAACCCTTCGCACGCAGCGCAAGGCGGCGGGCAATTTCGACTGGGACCTCAGCAGGGGACGGCACGCTCGTGTACCAAAGACGGTCAAGATCGCCGTCGGCCGATGCGGCGCTTAGGGCCTCAGCATGGTCCGGATGAAGGGGCGGAGTTCTACATGTTGCCCACTTAGGACGACCTCTGGTGGCCAGGGTTCGTTCATGTGCCCAGCATTCCTACAATTTCGTAGGTGCGCCGCAAAATCGGTGTCGCGACGGCGCGCGCTTGTTCTGCGCCTTCACTCAGAATGCGGTCGATCTGAGCTGAATCTTCCATCAGGCGCGCCATCTCACCGGCAATCGGTGCGAGCTTTGCCACCGCAAGATCTGCCAGCCTGGGCTTGAAGACGGAAAATGGCTGCCCGCCGACTTCGGAGACCGCCGCATCAAGGGACACGTCAGACAACGCAGCATAGATGTTCACCAGGTTCCGGGCTTCCGGCCTGTCGTCTAGCCCGGCCGTCTCGGACGGTAAGGCATCAGGGTCGGTCTTTGCCTTGCGGATCTTTTTGGCAATCGTATCAGCGGTGTCCGTCATGTTGATACGTGACATGTCCGACGGATCCGACTTTGACATCTTCTTGGATCCGTCGCGCAAGCTCATGATGCGTGTTGCTGCCCCGCGTATCACCGGTTCGGTGATCGGGAAGAAATCCACTTTGAAGTCATTGTTGAACTTGGTTGCGATATCGCGTGTCAGCTCAAGGTGCTGTTTCTGGTCGTCGCCCACGGGCACATGGGTCGCGTGGTAGACCAGAATGTCGGCTGCCATCAGTGCGGGATAGGCAAAGAGCCCGAGAGAGGAATTCTCAGCGTTCTTCCCGGCTTTGTCTTTCCACTGGGTCATTCGCTGCATCCAGCCCATGCGTGCCACGCAGCTGAACACCCAGCCTAGCTGGACGTGTTCGGGCACCTGGCTTTGGTTGAACAGGATTGACTTGGTCGGGTCGAGACCGGCCGCCATAAAGCCCGCTGCCACCTCGCGCGTGCTGCGGCGAAGTGCGTCGGGATCCTGCCAGACCGAGATCGCGTGAAGATCGACCATGCAGTAGATGGTCTCAAAACCGCTCTCCTGCATGTCCACGAACCGTCTTATCGCACCAAGATAGTTTCCAAGTGTCAGACCGCCGGATGGCTGGATGCCCGAGAAGACCCGTGGTGTGAAACCGGGAGTTCCCTGCGGAAAGCTTTCTTCACCGAGTGTCAAGGACTGTCTCCCGTATGGATTTTTCGGCCCGCGTCGCATATCCCCACGACCAATTAGCGTCAACCAAGGCCCTGGCTCCCTGAATGTCCGATAATCCTCCTCCATCGCCGTTTAACCCTCTTCCGCCGGTGGTTGCGGCGCTGGCGCTGGTGATATTCGGCATCGAAGTCATCTTCACAGCGGGTGCGCAGGGATTGATCGGCGGGCCGGACGCCATTGGCTGGCGCCAGATGGCCGTTGAAGAGTTCGGTTTCTTCACGGTCCTCATTCAGATGGCCCTTGGCGATGGCCCCGCGCCGTCGGGCCTAATAGTTCGATTCTTCAGCTATCCGTTCGTGCACCTGAGCTTCACCCAGATGCTGTTTGTGGTGGTTTTCCTGTTGGCGCTTGGGAACATCGTGGGGCGGGTGTTCAGCCCATTGGCTTTGATCGGGCTATTCTTTGGTTCGGCTGCGGGCGGCGCGCTTCTCTATGCTATCGCTTTGGATGATCCGTTTCCGCTGGTTGGAGGGTTTCCGGCGGTCTACGGTCTGATTGGGGCCTACAGCTTCATTCTGTGGCTGAGCTTTGGTGCCGTCGGGGAAAACCAGTACCGCGCATTCACTTTGATTGGCATGCTTATGGGCATCCAACTGCTCTTTGCGGTGCTCTTCGGTACGGGCAACGATTGGGTGGCCGACATCGGTGGTTTTGCCACGGGCTTCGCTTTGTCGTTTGTTCTCAGCCCCGGCGGTTGGGGTCGGCTGCTTCAGCGGATACGGCGGCGCTAGCGCGTTATCGCGGCGCGCACCTCAGAGGGTGAAATGGCGCCGAGCACGATCGCAACAGCCCCATAGACACCAACCCCCAAGGCGACCAACACGGACAGCGCGATATACCGAGCGCCTTCCCGCACCAGCCAATCCGACAAGGCAAACTCTGCAAGCCAAAGCGCTGCACCCATGACAATTGACGCCACAAGTACTCGGAAAAGTCTGCGAAATACCTGTGTGTCCATTTCGGCCGCATGTCCCATCCCGCGACTGCCACGCCACAGAAGAATGACCATGGCCCACCCGGCCACGCTGGTGCCAAGCGCGGCGGCCAGGTAACCCATCATCGGTGCCAGACCGATGGCAACGCCAGCGTTTATCACCATAGCGGCAAGCGCATAGTAAAACGGCCGACGAGTGTCTTCGCGGGCGAAGAAAAGCGGCTGCAGAACTTTTTGCAGGACAAACGCGGGCAGACCCACAGCGTAAACGGCCAAAGCAAGAGCAGTCGCCGCAGTGTCCGCCGTGGTAAAGGCTCCGCGCTCAAAAAGCACACTCACCAGCGCTTCGGGAATGACTGCCAATGCGACAGCCGCTGGAAGCGTTAGTCCGATCGATATCTCGGTCGCGCGCGCAAGGGCCCGGCGACCCCCATCGGTGTCGTCGGCGCGCAAACGCCGGGACAAATCGGGCAGAAGCACAACGCCGATGGCGATGCCCACAACGCCCAGCGGAAGCTGATATAGCCGGTCGGCCATGCTCAACCAGACAATTGCGCCGTCAAAGAAGCTGGCAACCTGCCGCCCGATCAGCAGGTTGACCTGTACCACACCCCCGGCGAGCGCCGCCGGCGCGGCAATGATTGCCAGCCGACGCAGATCTGGCGTAAGTGCTGGGCGCTTCAGGCGAAGGGCAAAGCCGGCACGCGCGGCCGCCTGCCAGACCAAACCCAGTTGCGCCACGCCGGCCAAAGGCACGGCCCAACTGAGCGCAAGACCGATCGACCAGTCCAAGCTGTTTGCCGCGACGAGCACGACCACAAAAATCACATTCAAAAGGACGGGGGCCGCTGCTGCCGCCACAAACCGGCCACTGGCATTCAGAACCCCGCTGAGCAGGGCGGCAAGGGAAATGAACAGGATGTAGGGAAAGGCAATTCTTCCGAACAACGTCGCCATTTCCAGCCGGCCGTCACCGGCAAACCCGCCAGCCATGGCCAGCACCAGCCAGGGCATCAGCGCGAGGGCAATAAGCGTGAAGACCGTCAGAAAGGCCGCCATCGCCGAAAACGCATCTTCGGCAAACCCGAGCGCATCTTCCCGCCCGTCCAGTTTCTTCGAGAACATGGGAACGAATGCCATGTTGAAGGCGCCTTCGGCAAAGAAGCGGCGAAACATGTTGGGCAGGGCAAAAGCAATCAGAAACGCCTCGGCGACGGGCCCTGACCCCAGGAACGCTGCAATCAGAATATCGCGCAAAAAACCCAACACGCGGCTGGCGAGCGTCCAGACACCTACCGTCAGAAACGCACTCCCAAGCCGTATGGCTTTCATCCCTCGACCGCCTGCTCGACGCCTTTCTCTATCGCCGTCCGGAGTTTTTTCTCCAGTGCTTTCTGGCGGTTCTCGGCATGGACCTTCAGGCCGAACATGTCCTTCACGTAGAAAGTGTCGACCGCCTGGGCGCCGTAAGTCGCGATTACCGCACTGGCGATGTAGAGGTTCGCGTTCGCCAGGGTGCGGGTCACGTCAAACAAAAGCCCGGGCCGGTCGCGCGTATCAACTTCGATGATCGTGTAGATCTCGGATCCCTCATTGTCGA
The DNA here is from genome assembly GCA_039026235.1 of Pseudomonadota bacterium. GTDB lineage: Bacteria > Pseudomonadota > Alphaproteobacteria > Rhodobacterales > Rhodobacteraceae > JBCCMQ01. Next base: position 59,497 of record JBCCMQ010000007.1, on the reverse strand, counting down.
AGCTGATTGAGGTCGGCACGCGGAAGGCGCTCTCACGCTTGCGGAACCTGTCGCGCGACCGCAGCGCGTCTTGCGCCACGACCTTGCCATGCAGGGTATTCTCGATCATGGTGCGCAGCCGCGGCAGGCGTTCAGCCTCATAGGGCTTCCCTTCGGCATCCTGCACCCAAAAGGCCGACGTGACATATCCGTCTTTTGAGGTGTAGGTACGCGCGTCGACGACATTGGCGCCGACTAGTGCCAAAGCCCCCGAAAGCCGCGAAAAGATCCCCGGGTGATCGGACATCGCAAAACAGACCTGCGTCGCGTCGCGGTCTTCGTCGGGCGCCAATTGGATCCTGACATCACCTTCACCAACGTCGCGCAGCAAATCAGCCATGATGATATGGGTCTCGGTTGGCATGCCCTGCCAGTAGGGTCCATAGTGGCGCGCGATTTCTGCACGAAGATCCGCCCGTGGCCAGCTTTCCAGTGCACTGCGCAGCGCCTTCTTTGCTTCGGTCTCGCGGGTTTCGCGATTGACCTCTTCCAGCCCGGTTTCAAGCGCGCTTGCCGTCTCGCGATACAGCTGGCGCAGAAGCATCGCCTTCCAGTTATTCCATGTGCCGGGACCCACGCCACGGATATCGCAGACCGTTAGCACCGTCAGCAGATCCAACCGTTTGACCGTGCGGACCGCCTTGGCAAAATCCCGAACCGTGCGAAGATCCGACAGATCGCGCTTCTGGGCCATGTCCGACATCAGCAGGTGGTATCGGACCAGCCACTCGACGGTTTCACATTCTTCCGCCCTCAGGCCCAGACGCGGACAAACCCGGCGCGCGATCTGGGCGCCAAGCACCGAATGGTCTTCATCACGCCCCTTGCCGATATCGTGAAAGAAAAGGGCCAGGTAGATGATCCGGCGGTTGATCCCATTTTCAAGGATGCGGCTGGCCACTGGCAGCTCTTCGACCAGTTCGCCCCGTTCGATTTGAGCCAGCGTCGAGATACATTGAATCGTGTGCTCATCGACGGTGTAGTGGTGATACATGTTGAACTGCATCATCGCGACGACTGGCGCAAACTCCGGGATAAACGTGGCGAGAACGCCAAGCTCGTTCATACGCCGCAGTGCCCGTTCGGGATTGCCGTGCTTCAGCAGCAAACCCAGAAAGATCCTGTTCGCCTCGGGGTCGCGGCGCATGTTGTCATTGATCAGTTGCAGGTTTGCCGAGATCAGACGCATGGCGTCGGGATGCAAAAGGTACCCGGTGCGCAGCGCCTCTTCGAAGATGCGGAGCAGGTTCAGCCGATCTGACAGAAAGTCGCCTTCATCCGCAAAGGTCAGCCGGTTCTGCTTGATCGCATAGCCGTCGCGCACGCGCTTCCGGCGTTGGAAAAAGCCCACAAGCGACGGCGCGATCTTCACGTGGCTGGCTTCAAGCGCTGTGAGGAAAATTCGCGTCAATTCGCCAACCGCTGTGGCGTGGATGAAGTAGTCCTGCATAAAGTGCTCGACCGCACGCCTGCCGCCATAGTCTGTATATCCCAGGCGCTCTGCAATCACCACTTGCATGTCGAATGTCAGCTGCTCAAGAGCGCGTCCAGCAATCAAATGCAGCTGGATACGAACGGCCCACAAAAAGGTCTCGGCCCTTTTGAACTGACCGAATTCCGTGGCGCTGAAAAGCCCCAGCTGCTGCAGCTCGTCAACGGACTTTACCCGGTGAATGTACTTCGCGATCCAGAACAGTGACTGCAGGTCGCGTTGGCCGCCTTTGCCCTCCTTTACATTGGGCTCGGTCATATAGCGCTGTCCGCCCTGCTTCTTATGGCGCGCCGCGCGCTCGGCCAGTTTCGCCTCGATGAATTCGGATGCTGAACCGCGTATAAGATCGTCCCAAAGCCGTTGTTGAAGCGTCTCAGCGGGACCTGCATCACCGCAGACCAGACGGTTTTCAAGAAGCGCCGTGCGGATTGTATAATCGTCGCGCCCCTGTTTGATGCATTCACGGATCGTGCGACTTGCGTGGCCAACCTTTAGCTTCAGGTCCCACATCATATAGAGCATCGACTTGATCGCGCTCTTTGCCCAGTCGGAGACCTTGTATGGGAAGAGAAACAGCAGATCTACGTCGGAAAAGGGCGCCATTTCGCGGCGCCCGTATCCGCCGACCGCAAGAACGGAAATCTGCTCTCGCCCCGACCGGCTGTCGGATGGGTGAACATATTCAGTAGCAACCAAAAACACGCATCTGACCACCTGATCGGTCAGATGGGCGTAAGAGCGGATGACTGGCCCGGAATTCATCGGATCCTTGGATACGGCCCTGGCGATCTCAGCCAGCCCACGCTCGATCTCGGACTTCAGGATTGCAACGGCCTGCCCACGCGTTGTCCGGGCAGGAGCCTCTTTTGAAAGGTCCGATGCAAACACTTTCTGGACCGCTTCGGTATCGAATATCCGAACCGGGTCCAGAACAAGATCGTCTGAATGTCCTTGGTCGGTCGCTCGCTCAGAAGCCAGCAGAGAATGATCTTGGCGCGGGGTCAATTACAACCACCTGACTTTCTTGGATTTCGGCGACGGCCAGGGCGCGTTGGTTCGTCCCGTCGGACAAAAGCCGGAAGACGCCGTTTACACCGGCAAAACCCTGAGATTGGGTTAGTGCTGAAGTGGAAAGTGCATTTGCCTGTCCGCTCGCAATCAAAGCACCGATTGCGGCCATCCCGTCGTATGCCAGACCCGCTATGGGGTGCGGTGCGCTTTGAAAGGCCGAGCTATACCGCGACGTGAAGTTTGCCTGCAAAGCCGGATCGGGCAAGGCAAACCAGCCGCCTTGAAGGCCGGGCAGTGAAAGCGTGCTTGCTGGCACGTCCCAGCGGGTCAGACCGATCATCTTAACGTTTGCCGGATCGAGCCCGTTTTCAGGCAAAAGCTGCGCTAGCAGGGGAAGCTCGCCAAACGGATCCCCCGTCAGGATCAGTGCCGTGGCGCCTGACGCATTCGCCCCGTCGGCGACGGCTGGTGCCGCCGCAATCACATCTTCCTGGGACAGAGCGTAGGTGGTGCGGGTTGTCAGCGTTGCCCCGGACTGCTGTATAGCGCTTTCGACGGCCCGTGCCGCCACTTGGCCGGCCGTGCTTTGCGCATAGGCCATTGCGATGTTGCCGCGCCCTTGCGACTGGGCAAACCCGACCAGCCGGTTTGCCGTGTTCTGAAACGTTGCGCCCAGAACGAAGACGTTTCCACCCGCGATGTCGGTGTTGTTTGAAAATGACAGCACGTTCACACCACTGTCGCGCACGGCCGCGCCGGCGGCATTTGCCGACTGGGCAAAAACCGGACCCAGCACGATCTTGGCGCCTTCGGAAACAGCGGTCAAGGCGGCCTGTTGGGCAAGCGCCGGATCGCCGGCTGTGCTGTAGATACGCAGGTCAATCACGATTTCCGGCGGCAGATCGGCCATGGCAAGGCGTGCTGCGTTCTCGAGGCTTTGTGCCAGGACCGCGTCACCACCGTCGCCGGACCCGCTGGGAACCAAAAGCGCGACCGTCGTTGCCTCACCCGCATCCACGCGCGGTGCGGCGGGTGCCGTTATCTGATCGCATGCGACCAGAGCCGCCATGGAAATCGCACCGGCAATCACCAGTGACCGGCGGCGGATGCTATCCAATCCAGAGAACATCGTTTATTCCTAATCTGTCGGGTCGCGGGCGCATCTTCGCGACGCCCGCATTGTAGATGCCACATAAGACAGGTCCAGCTTTGAATTTCCAGACCCAGCGGCTTGAGAGCGGTCTTTATCTGGTCGCGACCCCAATTGGAAACGCCCGGGACATAACACTTCGCGCATTGGACACGTTGGCGTCTTCCGAAATGATTGCCGCCGAAGACACGCGTTCCGCCCGCCGGCTGCTGGATATCCACGGAATTCCAAGCCAGGGCCGCCGCATCATCGCCTACCACGATCATAATGGACCTCAAGCGCGTCCGGTAATCCTGGATGCGATCGGTGCGGGTGCGTCGGTGGCCTATGTCTCGGATGCTGGCATGCCGCTGATTGCGGATCCCGGTTTCCAACTTGCCCGTGCGGTGATCGAGGCGGGCTTTAGCGTTTCGACGCTTCCGGGCCCTTCGGCAGTCCTGACCGCGCTGTCGGTGTCCGGGTTAGCAACGGACAGGTTCCTGTTTGTTGGTTTTCCACCTTCATCCGGCGGGGCGCGTCGGACATTTCTGCGCAGTTTGCCTCATGGATCGGGCACAATCGTTCTTTTTGAAAGCCCGCGCCGGGTTAGGGGTCTCTTAGCAGATCTCTGCGCAGTCTTTGGTGACGACCACGCTGGCTGTCTGTGCCGGGAACTGACCAAGCGCTTCGAAGATGTGCGCCGCGGAGAACTCAAAGATCTTATTGCCCAAGTCGAAAGTGATCCGCCCCGAGGCGAATGCGTGGTCCTTTTGGAAGAGCGACGGGCGCAAGTTGCCGACCCGGCAGAGATCAGACAGGCGCTTTCCGCGGCGCTGGGCGAAATGTCGGTGAAGGACGCGGCAGCGCATGTTGCGGATGCATTCGGCCTGAAGAAAAGAGAACTCTATCAGATGGCCCTTACGATGAAGGCGGGTGGTGATGTCGGTTGAATCGCAGGCATCCCATGCCGGACGCCGCAACCACCTTGCTGGACAGGCGGCGGAGGCCATTGTGGCAAACCACTACGCATCGCAGGGCTATCAGATCGCCGCATCCCGATGGCGCGGAAAGTCGGGTGAACTGGATCTCGTCTTCAGTCGCGGTGCGTCGACTGTTTTTGTGGAAGTCAAGAAAAGCCGGTCTTTGGAACGCGCCGCCGAAAGCCTTAAGCCCCGCCAAATCGAACGCATCCTCGCCGCAGTGTCCGAGTACATGGCAATGCTGCCGGCGGGCCAGTCCAGCGATGTGCGCATCGACGTCGCGCTTCTGGATGACAAAGGCATGCTTGAGGTTCTGACAGGCGTGATTTCGGCCTGAAGCCCGCTTGCCTTCGCGCGCACCCAGCGCCATTTAGGGGGCTCATGTTTCCGAGGTAGCCAATGATCAAACCACTCAGGGTGGCATTCCAGATGGATCCAATCGGATCCGTCGACATTAACGCTGACACAACATTCCGTCTTGCCGAAGAAGCACAAACAAGGGGGCACTCCCTGTTCTTTTATACGCCTGACCAGCTGACCTACCATTCAGGCAGTCTTTTGGCGCGCGGCAGCGAGTTCACGGTTCAGCGCAAGCAGGGAGAGCACGCCAGTCTTGGCCCTGTCACAGAAAGGGACCTCTCCGGCTTTGACGTGATCTGGCTGCGTCAGGATCCGCCGTTTGACATGGGCTATATCACGACGACGCATCTGCTTGACCTGGTTCATCCGGACACCCTGGTCGTGAACGATCCTTTTTGGGTGCGGAACTTTCCCGAAAAGCTCCTGGTGCTGCGGTTCCCTGACCTCACACCTAAGACGATGATCGCGCGGAGCCTAGAAAGCCTGAAGGCTTTCAAGGAGGCGTACGGTGACATAATCTTGAAGCCGCTCTACGGAAACGGGGGTGCGGGCGTGTTTCGCCTTACGCGCGAAGACCGCAATCTGGCCTCGCTGCATGAACTCTTTTCCGGGTTGTCCCGCGAACCCCTAATTGCTCAGCAGTTTTTGCCGGATGTCGAGAATGGTGACAAACGCATCATACTGGTGGACGGAGAGGCCGTGGGCGCCATCAACCGCATTCCGGCGGCGGGCGAGACCCGCTCGAACATGCATGTGGGCGGCCGACCCGAACCGGTCGGTCTGACCGACCGCGACCGCGAGATCTGTGCTGCGATCGGGCCTACGCTGCGCGAAAACGGGCAAGTTTTCGTAGGCATCGATGTGATCGGTGACTATCTGACCGAAATCAACGTGACCTCGCCCACGGGCATTCAAGAGCTTGAACGTTTCGACGGCGTAAACATCGCGGAGCGTATTTGGGAAGCCGTCGAGGCGCGCCGGGGCTAGGCCCGCGCACCGACAATGCGAAATCCGATAGCTTCGGCCACATGGGTTTTGCGCACGGTCTCGGAGCCGGCAAGATCCGCGATGGTGCGGGCTACCCGCAAGACACGGTGATATCCGCGCGCCGTCAATCCGACCCGCTCAGCCATGCGCCCGAGAAGATCGCGTCCTTCCGCGTCCGGCTGCGCGATTTCGTCCAACAGCTTCCCTTCGGCATCGGCGTTCACCCGGACACCTTCGATGCCTTCGAACCGCACGTTTTGCACTTCGCGGGCGCGGTGGACGTTTTCGGCCACCTCGGACGAACTTGGCCCCGCTTCCGGCAGGTCGAGATCGGTGTAGGCGACGGGTGGCACTTCAATCCTCAGGTCGAAGCGATCCATCAGCGGCCCCGATATCCGTCCCATGTAATCCTGACCGCATTGCGGGTTACGCGCGCAGGCTCTTTCCGGGTCCGTCATGTAACCGCACTTGCAGGGGTTGGCGGCGGCTACCAACAGAAACCGGCAGGGATAACGCACATGCGCGTTGGCTCTTGCCACGACGACATCGCCGGTCTCGATGGGCTGGCGCAGCGTTTCCAAGACCGCTCTCGGGAACTCTGGAAACTCATCCATGAAAAGGACGCCGTTGTGCGCCAGCGATATCTCGCCCGGTTTCGCCCCGCGCCCACCACCGACGATTGCGGCCATAGATGCGGTGTGATGGGGTTCTCGAAAGGGTCTTTCGCGCGATATCCCGCCTTCGTCCAAAAGCCCCGTCAGTGAATGGATCATCGACGTCTCAAGCGCTTCGGCGGCAGAAAGCGGCGGCAACAGCCCCGGCAGGCGCGCCGCAAGCATCGACTTTCCTGACCCTGGCGGCCCGGTGATCAACGTATGGTGGCGGCCTGCGGCCGCGATTTCCAAAGCTCTTTTGGCCCGCTCTTGCCCCTTGACGTCGCGCAGGTCTCGTCCAGCGACAAAGCGCGAGACCTCACCCGGCTGCGCAGGTGGCAGGGGCGCTTGACCGGACAGATGTGCGACCGCTTTTGACAGACTTGCTGGCGCGAAGACGTCCGCCGCACCCACCCAGGCCGCTTCGGCGCCGCAGGCAGACGGGCAAAGGAGTTTCAGGCCTTCGGTGGCAGATGCCATGGCGGCGGGCAGGGCGCCGGTCACCGACACAATCGTTCCATCCAAAGACAACTCACCCAGCGACAACGTTCCTTCGACCTCTTCTGCGGGTACGATGCCAAGTGCTCCAAGCAGTGACAGTGCGATCGGCAAGTCAAAGTGAGACCCTTCTTTGGGCAGATCGGCCGGCGACAGATTGACGGTTATGCGTTTGGAAGGCAGGGCGATGGCCATGGCACCCAGGGCGGCACGAAGCCGGTCGCGCGCTTCGGACACTGCCTTGTCCGGCAGGCCAACGATCGAGAACGCAGGCAAACCGGGACTGACCGCGCACTGCACTTCAACCAATCGCGCTTCGATTCCTTCGAACGCCACGGAATAGGTCCGCGTCACCATCGCACCGCCTGCCGTTACCCACTGGTTAACGAATACGGCAAACTTGGTTTACGACTGGTAAATGCCCCTGAAGCTGTCCCAAGCCAAAGGGTCAGCGATCGTTTTGTCGCGGCAGAATGCGTTGCAGAACCCAAAGACGCGTCCGTCGACCTGCAGGAAATGGGTCACATCTGTGCCTGAATACGGACACAGCGCGTTCTCAGACGGCCCAGAGGTGACTGGTTCAGCCGCAAGTGTCTTGGGGCCTGGCCAAGGGGCCACCGAATAGGGTTTGGCATAGCGCGGCAGCACGGCACCCCGGGCAAAGCCCATGGCGCGCCAGCGCCGGAAGGGCGCATGCGCGAGATGTGCAGAGACATAGGCCTGCGCCTCTGGACCCACCTGCAGACCATAGCCGGCAATCCGCGCGGCGACGGGCGCAAAAAATACATCCGCGATGGAGTAGTCTCCGATCAACCAAGGTCCGTTTGGCTTGGTTTCCGCACGGGCCCAAGACCAAAGTTGCTCCAGCCGCTTCAGATCATCCTGCACACCGTCGTCCACCGGCACGTCTGAATAGGCTTGCCTGAGGTTCATCGGACAATAAGACCTGAGGCCCGTGAAAGAAGAGTGCATCTCTGCTGCCAGCGAACGGCCGATTGAACGGGCGGTTGGATCCGCGGGCCAGTACGCCTGTTCAGGGTGCCGCGACGCAAGCTCTTCGCCGATCGCTAGCGAGTCGCCGATCACAGTGCCGTCCGCCAGCTTCATGGCGGGAACCGTTCGGGCGGGTCTGAACGCGCCCAGTTGGTCGGCAACAGCCGCGGCGGAGAAGTCGATAAGTTGTGTTTTGAACGGAATAGAGAAGGCTTCGAACAGCAACCAGCCCCTAAGGCTCCAGCTGGAATAAGTGTAATCGCCGATCGCTAGCACGTAAGTCATAGGGGCGCCCTAGCCCAAATTTGCCGCAAGCAAAAGTGTGTCTGCCAAGTCTCTTGGCTAGGGTCGGACGTTGACGGCTTTCAACTCCCAACGCGGGCCCAAACGAATGTGCGTCACGGACAACGGTTCGATCTTATGCGCGAATGCTTCGACGGCCGGGACGTCCAGCGCGCGTTGCAGCTGTGTCAGGATTGGACCCATATGAGACACAATGACCAGAGGATCTTTTCGGGCCAGTCCGATCAGACGTTCGGCCGCATGGTTGACGCGTGTGGTGAGCGCGTTCCAACTTTCTCCACCAGGCGGGCGAACCTCGCCGGGCTGATCCCAAAGGGCATACGCACGCTCGGGCTCCGCATCCGTCGCCTGGGCAAAGCCCCACATCTCCCAGTCGCCGAAATTCATTTCCCGCAGGTTAGGATCGTGGTGCAGGCGGTTGCGCCCGTCTGTGATCGCATCCGCCGTCGCGCGCGCCCTTGCAAGATCTGATGACACGATCTTGGCCGTGTTCGGCAGGTATTCGGAAAGTCGCGCCAAGGCCGACGTGTCGGAAAGGTCCGCCGGAAGGTCGGACCATCCGACCATCGCCTTGGCATGGGTCGGCCCGTGGCGGACCCAATAGATGTCAGCCATCGGGCACATCGCCCTTCAGCACCTGCGGAAGTCCAGCCACAACCATTACAACGGTGTCGGCGCGCGCAGCGAGCGCTTGGTTCAGCCAGCCCTGTCTTTGCCGAAACCGGCGGGCCAGCGCGTTCTCGGGCACTATGCCGTGGCCCACTTCGTTGCTGACCACCGTCAAAGGCACGGCGCAGGCGTCGATGGCCGCAAGAAGCCGAGCTTCTTCAACCTCGATTTCGGCTTCTGCCAGAAGTTGGTTCGAAAGCCAAAGGGTCACGCAGTCCAACAGGGCTGGACGCTGCAAAGAAAGCCCGGCAACTGCGTCTGCCAGTTCCAAAGGCGCCTCGACCGTGATCCATTCGTCGCCGCGCCGCGCCTGATGCTGCGAAATTTTTTCACGCATTTCATCGTCGAATGCTTGTGCTGTCGCGATGTAAGTGGCGCTGTTTCTGCTTTTGAGAACAAGGGCTTCAGCAAAGGCAGATTTTCCTGAACCCGCGCCGCCTAGCACCAGAGTGAATTTTGGCAATGAAATGCCCACCTTTTATTTGATCCGAATTGTTTCCGGCTTCGTATCCGTTCCTGAAACAACAGCGGGAAAATCGCCGCAACCTCAGAAACAGGGGAAGTACATGGCACTTGACGGCTATTCGGATCAATCCCTTTCGCGTCGTGCAATGCAAGCGGAGCTGCTGGACGCAGAAACAGAACTGCGGTTGGCATACGCTTGGCGCGATGAGCGTGACGAAGAGGCGCTGCACCGTCTCATTACCGCCTACATGCGATTAGCAATTTCGATGGCGGCGAAGTTCAAACGCTACGGCGCCCCGATGAACGACCTTATCCAAGAGGCGGGTCTTGGCCTTATGAAGGCCGCAGACAAATTCGACCCGGACCGAGGGGTACGGTTTTCGACCTACGCCGTTTGGTGGATCAAGGCGTCGATCCAGGACTATGTCATGCGCAACTGGTCCATGGTGCGCACCGGATCGACCTCTAGCCAGAAATCTCTGTTCTTCAATATGCGTCGGGTTCAGGCACGCCTTGAACGCGAAGCCGCATCGAGGGGCGATAAGCTGGACAGCCATCAGTTGCGGCAGTTGATCGCGACGGAAGTCGGTGTTCCGCTGCACGACGTCGAAATGATGGAAGGTCGGCTCGCCGGTTCTGACTACTCCCTGAACGCGACCCAATCAACGGACGAAGATGGTCGCGAATGGATCGAGACGTTGGAAGACGACGGCGATCAGGCGGCGGAAACCGTTGAGCGCGAGCACGACATGGCAACGCTACGTGGTTGGCTGGTCTCAGCAATGCAGAACCTGAATGACCGCGAATGTTTCATCGTGCGCGAGCGCAAGCTGCGAGAGCAGCCGCGCACCCTTGAAAGCCTTGGCCAGGAACTGGGTCTGTCAAAAGAGCGGGTCCGCCAGTTGGAAGCCGTGGCGTTCACAAAAATGCGTCGCAGCCTTGAATCTCAGGACCGCGAGGTGCGCAACTTCCTGGGCTGATCGCGGAAACACTAGGGATCGAGACGCGCCTCTACGGCCTTATAGGCGGCTGAGAAATCAGCGTCTCCCCACCCGAGATCGACGGCTTCTTCAAGGCTGCGGACAACGGCCTGAAGGGCTGGCATCTTGCTGGGTCCCGCCTCAACCATCTCAAGAGCAAGCCGCGCATCTTTGAGCATGAACCGCAGCATAAACAGCGGATAAAAGTTGTCGTCGGTAATCCTGGGGACACGATTTTCGAAATAGCGCGAGTACGCAAAACCCGTTCCCTTGGTGACAATGTCAAAAAAGTCTCCGACGTTGATCCCGCCCGCCTTGCACAGGCCAAGTGCCTCAGCCACCGCCACGGCGTGCCCCGCCACAAGTGTTTGGTGCACCAGCTTCATCCGGTTGCCCGATCCGGATGGGCCGCAGTAACGGATCATTTCGCCGCAGGCTGCCAGCGCGGGCCGCGCCAGACCAAGTGCCTCTTCCTCGCCTCCCACGACAAAGCTGATTGTGCCTTCGTTGGCTTGCTTGACGGATCCAAGCATAGATGCGTCGAGGTGGTAGATTCCCCGTTCCTTAAGCGCTTCGGACACCGCGACGGTGGCATCGGGTCCGACGGTTGAACAATCCACAGTCACGGTGCCGCTTTGGGCTACGGCGCCGACACCGTCGTCGGCCAAATAGACCGAGCGCACGGTGTCATTGTTTGGAACGCATGACATGATGACGTCTTTGTCCCGAGCGAGCTCTGCAACCGAACCGGTGGCCACGGCGCCGCTCTTTTCTGCCACATCTGCCAAAAGCGCGGTGTTCGGATCATAGGCGTAAACGGTGCCGGGGAATGCCCCTGCCAAGCGTTTGATCATCGGTGCACCCATGGCGCCCGCGCCGATAAAGCCAATCTTCATGCCACTCCTCCGCTTTGGTCCGTTAACCCGGCTCTCCCGGCTCGTCGCACAGACCTGCCTTTCTTGAGTTTCCCCCTAACTGTGCCTAAGACATCAGAGCAGGGCGCCTTTGGAAAGGGCAGACATGCTGGCGGGCAAACGCATTCTTCTCATCATCGGTGGTGGCATTGCAGCTTTCAAAGCCCAAGAGCTGATCCGGCGTCTGCGCAAGGAAGGGGCCGGTGTCACCCCGGTTCTGACACGCGCCGCGGAAGAATTCGTGACCCCGCTAAGCGTTTCCGCTTTGGCGGCAGAGAAAGTCTACCGCGATCTTTTCGATCTGACGGACGAGGCTGAGATGGGCCACATTGAGCTCAGCCGTGCCGCTGATCTCTTGGTGGTGGCGCCCGCGACGGCAGATCTGATGGCAAAAATGGCTGGGGGGCATGCGAATGATCTTGCCTCGACCGTTTTGATGGCAACGGACAAGAAGGTGCTGATTGCACCTTCAATGAATGTCCGCATGTGGCAACACCCCGCCACCGTTCGCAACTTGGAAAACCTGCGGGCGGACGGCATCCTGACCGTCGGACCGGGTGAAGGCGATATGGCTTGCGGTGAATACGGTCCCGGCCGGATGGCAGAGCCCGATGAGATCGTGGCTGCCATCGGCGCCGCCCTGTCGTCCGGGCCGCTTTCGGGTCGCCACGTCATCGTGACGTCCGGCCCGACCCACGAACCCATTGATCCCGTGCGATATATCGCCAACCGCTCAAGCGGTGCCCAGGGCACCGCCATCGCTTCCGCTCTGTCCGCAATGGGTGCCCGAGTAACCTTTGTCACCGGTCCCGCCGATGTGCCGCCGCCACCCAACGTCGAAGTGCACGCGGTGGAAACCGCCCGCGACATGCTTGATGCCGTGACATCTAGTTTGCCCGCAGAGGCGGCCGTATTTGCCGCCGCCGTTGCCGATTGGGCCGTCGCCGAGCCAGCAAAGGGCAAGATGAAAAAGCACGGGGCGGCCGCCGCGCCGGCCATCGAATTCGTTGAGAACCCTGACATCCTCGCCACCGTGGCGCAGCTTGAAAAAGACCGCCCGCGCCTCGTCGTTGGATTTGCGGCTGAAACCGATGATGTGCTGGCCAACGCCACGAAAAAACTTGCGCGCAAGGGCTGTGACTGGATCGTCGCAAACGATGTCTCAGCGGAGACCGGGATCATGGGTGGAAAAGAAAACGCCATCACGCTGATAACCGAGAATGGCGCCGAAACATGGCCGCGTGCGCCCAAGGACCGGGTCGCGGCCCAGCTTGCCGCACGAATAGCCAAGGCACTTGAATGACCGTGGCGGTCCCGTTTCTTTGGACTAACGATGCAGATCCGACCCTGCCGGGCCCGGTCTATGCAACTGGTGGCGCGGCCGGTGCGGATGTGCGCGCCAATTTGCCCGCCGACGCGCGTATCCCAGGCCTGACGCTGGGGCCGGGGCGGCGTCTTCTAGTTCCAACCGGATTGAAACTGGAGATCCCGTCGGGATACGAAATTCAGGTGCGCGCCCGTTCCGGCCTGGCCCTGAAACACGGGATAACGCTCGCCAATGCAGTCGGCACCATCGATAGCGACTATCGCGGGCCTTTAGGCATTATTCTACTCAACACCGGTCATGAAGACTTTCAGATCAATCATGGCGACCGAATTGCGCAGCTGGTTGTTGCGCCAGTAATCCGCGCCGATTTCGTCGATGCCCCGGCGTTGGGCGAGACAACGCGCGCCGCTGGCGGTTTCGGGTCCACCGGGCGGGACTGACGCAGTGCTTTTCTTTCTTGCCGTTGTACTGGGCCTTTGGGTTCTTGGCGTGCTTACCAAGACACCGGTGCAGGCGCGCCTTTTGATGATTGCCCTGGTCTACGTGGTGGTACTGGCGCTTCAGGTAATCCTGCCGGATGGACATCCGGTGCGCCTTCTCTTGGGAGAGTCCCTTGCCGAATGGCTGGTCCTGGGTGTCGGTGTGGCCGCGGTGGTGCTTTATTTCCGCGCCGTGCGCGGCCTTAAGCACCGGGCGGCCCAGGTCACTGCAGATGACGTTCCTCAAGCGGCCAGTGGTCAGGGCGTCGAACTGGAACGCAACGCGCGCCACATTCTTCTGCGCGAGATTGGTGGCCCGGGTCAGGGCCAGTTGAAATCTGCCCGAGTGCTGGTTGTTGGCGCGGGCGGACTGGGCAGCCCCGCGCTGTCTTATCTTGGGGCCGCCGGCGTGGGTCTGATCGGCGTTATCGACAGTGACGTGGTCGAAAACTCCAACCTACAGCGGCAGATAATTCACGCAGACGCCGACATCGGCGTTCCAAAGGTGTTCTCGGCACAAAAGGCGATCGAGGCGCAGAACCCGTTCGTTACCGTCAGACCCTACAATCGCCGCCTAACGGCCGACATCGCCGAAGATCTGATCCGCGATTACGATCTGGTGCTCGACGGTTCTGACAATTTTGAGACCCGCTATCTGGTGAATGAGACCTGCGTCGCCTTGGGCAAACCGCTGATCGCCGCTGCCCTGACGCAATGGGAAGGCCAGCTTAGTCTTTTCGACCCGGCGGGCGGTGCGCCCTGCTACAGCTGCGTGTTCCCGACGCCCCCCGATCCGTCTCTGGTGCCGACATGCGCCGAGGCGGGCGTGCTTGGACCTTTGCCCGGCGTGGTGGGTGCAATGATGGCGGTCGAGGCGATCAAGGAAATCACCGGCGCCGGCACATCCCTGCGCGGTCAGATGGCGATCTACGATGCGCTCCACGGCGAAAGTCGAAGGATCGCCATCAAACGCCGCGCGGACTGCACCGTCTGCGGCGGAATCTAGCAGCCGCGCAAGGGTTCGACGCTGAAAACTAGGTTCTGGTTGTGAATATCACCGCGCAGGACTGGCGCGATGGCCCCGACGGAATTACGTGCAACGCGACCGCAAAGCATTTTGGGACCCTTCGCATGACAAATCCATTGCTCGAACCCTGGCAGGCACCTTTCGATCTGCCCCCTTTTGGCAAAATCGAAGACGCCCATTTCGCGCCTGCCTTCGAGACCGCGCTTGCCGACGCACGGGCTGAGATCGAAAGGATCGCCGAAAACTCGGCACAACCGACATTCGAAAATACCATTGAAGCCTTGGAACTTGCAGGCGCCGGCCTCGGTCGTGTGCTGTCGGTTTTCTATAATTTGAACGGCGCGGATACGAACCCTGAGCGCGAGGCGCTGGCGCGTGATTTTTCGCCGCGATTGGCCGCTTACGGTTCGGAAATCACCATGAACAAGGCACTTTTTGCGCGCATCAGAACGCTGTACGAGACCCGTGAGACGCTGGATCTGACCCAGGAAGAGGCGCGCGTGCTCTACCTGACCCATCGGTCGTTTGTGCGTTCGGGCGCCAGTCTTGAGGGTGCCGCCCGCGACCGCCTGAAGGAAATCAAAGGGCGGCTTGCAGTCCTCGGCACAGAGTTTGGGCAGAACCTGCTGGCAGACGAGCGCGAATGGTACCTGCAATTGAGCGAGGCGGACCTAGAAGGGTTGCCCGAATTCGTTGTCGAAGCCGCCCGGGCGGCGGGCACTGAAAAGGGTCTTGAGGCGCCGGTTGTCACGCTGTCACGTTCGCTGATCGTGCCTTTCCTTCAATTCTCACCAAGGCGCGATCTGCGCGAAAAGGCGCACACGGCCTGGGCAGCGCGGGGGGCCAACGGCGGCAAAACCGACAACCGCGAAATCGTAGGCGAAATTCTTCACTTGCGCGAAGAACGTGCCAAACTCTTGGGTTATCCGAATTTTGCCGCCTTCAAGCTTGAAACCGAAATGGCGAAGACGCCCGGTGCTGTCGATGATCTGCTGATGAAAATCTGGAAGCCGGCAAAGCGGCAGGCGGATGCGCAAGAGGCACATCTGACGCAACTATTGCGTTCCGACGGCATCAATGAAGATCTCGCGCCCTGGGACTGGCGTTACTATGCCGAGAAGCGCCGAAAGGCCGAGCACGATCTCGATGAAGCCGAGCTCAAATTGTACCTGCAGCTTGATAAGATGATTGATGCGGCATTTGCCTGCGCCAAGCGCCTATTCGGTCTTTCGTTCGAACCGATTGAGCGCGACTGGTATCACCCGGACGTGCGGGCCTGGAACGTGACCAGAGACGGTGACCATCTTGCGGTCTTTGTGGGCGATTACTTTGCGCGGGGCTCAAAAAGATCCGGCGCGTGGTGTTCGGCGATGCGCCAGCAGCAGAAGCTCGCCGGCGATATTCGTCCCATCGTTGTCAACGTCTGCAACTTTGCCAAACCGAGCGCGGATGCCCCGGCCCTGTTGTCCTACGATGATGCAAGGACGTTGTTTCATGAGTTTGGCCATGCCTTGCATCAAATGTTGTCGAACGTTCGGTTTGAATCCGTCTCGGGCACCTCGGTCGCCCGAGACTTTGTGGAACTTCCCAGTCAACTTTATGAGCACTGGCTTGAAGTGCCCGAAATTCTTCAAGAATTTGCCACCCATGCAGAAACCGGCGACCCGATGCCTGGCGATCTGCTGGATCGGCTGCGCAAAGCGCAGAACTTCGATCAGGGCTTTCAAACCGTGGAATACATCGCCTCCGCGCTTGTCGATCTGGACTTTCACAATGGGGCGGCGCCGGATGATCCGATGACGCGCGAGGCCGAGGTGCTGGAACGGATCGGGATGCCGGCGGCCATCGGTATGCGCCATGCGACGCCCCACTTCGCCCACGTCTTTGCTGGCGACGGGTACTCTTCTGGCTACTACAGCTACATGTGGTCGGAAGTCATGGATGCCGATGCGTTTGAGGCATTCGAAGAGGCCGGCGGCCCATTTGATCCCTTGATGGCCGAAAAGCTTGAAACCTTCATCTTGTCGGTGGGCGGCACGGCTGAGGCGGATGAGCTTTATACAAAATTCCGGGGCAGGATGCCCGGGCCCGACGCGCTGTTGCGCGGCCGTGGTTTGGCTGAAGTAGAAGCCTAGGCGCCGCCTGGGTTCGCAGTCTTTCCGACCGAGGACGGCCTTCGGTGGCCAACCTAGTCCGGAAGCGCGCGCCAGCCGATATCGGTGCGAAAGAAGCCGTCCGGCCAGTTGATACTTTCGGCCATGGCATAGGCACGGCTGCGGGCCTCTTGCAGGCTTGTCCCTCGCGCGGTCGCGTTCAGAACCCGACCCCCCGAAGCCCTTAAGCTGCCGTTCTGTCGGATGGTTCCAGCATGAAAGAGTTGCGCGTCGCTCGACATCGACAATCCGTCTGCGCCTCTGATTTCACTGCCCTTGCCATAGGGGCCCGGGTAGCCCCGTGTGGCGAGCACGACTGTCATGGCACAGTCGTCGGCCCAGTTGGCACTAACCTCTTTCAGCCGACCCTCGGCCGCCGCCAAAAGGATATCCAGTATCTGCGCACCAAGGCGCAGCATCAGCACCTGGCATTCAGGATCGCCGAAACGGACGTTGAATTCGACCAGCCGAGGATTGCCATCTTTGATCATCAGTCCCACGAACAGAACGCCCGAAAATGGCGTGCCGCGCCGCGCCATTTCCTGAAGGGTGGGCCGGACGATACGGTCGATTGCCGCTTGGGTCACATCCGGCGTCATGACCGGCGCCGGACTATAGGCACCCATCCCGCCTGTGTTTGGGCCCGTGTCGCCGTCACCTGCCCTTTTGTGGTCCTGTGCGGTGCCCAGAGGTAAAATCTCCATTCCATCGCAGATAACGAAGAACGAGGCCTCTTCTCCTTCCAGAAATTCCTCGATGACCACTTCGGCCGATGATCCGCCGTAGGCGCCCGAGAACACATGGTCGACCGCCTGCAGTGCTTCGGCTTCGGTCATCGCGACCACGACGCCCTTGCCGCCGGTCAGCCCGTCGGCCTTGACCACCAGGGGCGCACCGGTATCGGCCACATAGGCACCGGCCGCATCGCGGTCGGTGAACTTGGCCCAAGCGGCCGTGGGTGCACCACAGGCATCGCAAAGCTCTTTTGTAAATGCTTTCGACGCTTCCAGTTGCGCGGCCGCGGCCGAAGGTCCAAAGCAGCGAATGCCGGCTTCGCGCAGGCGATCCGTGACGCCTGCGGCCAATGGCGCTTCGGGGCCGACCACGACGAACCCAACGGCGTTTTCTTCTGCAAAAGTTGCTATGGCGGCGCCATCGAGAATATCCAGGGCCGCACATTCGGCAATTTCGGCAATGCCTGCGTTTCCTGGGGCCACGATAAGCCTGTCGCATTTCGGATTTTGCTGGATCGCCCAGGCCAGTGAATGCTCGCGACCGCCACTTCCAATAATCAGGATATTCACCAGCGCCTCCGAGGTTCCAACCACCTTCGAGATATCCAAGGCCTCTGACTGTTACAAGCGAGGCCGCGAATAACATCTCACAAAGGCTTTCCGAAATGTTAGAACCCAAGGGCAGGTCCTTGGCGCCGTGAAATCTCCGGGGTACGGTGCTGGCCCAGCGAATGAGGCCGGACATGGACGATCTGATCGAAGATACAGGGCCCGGAGACAATGCTCCGGAATTCACGGTCTCGGAGATTTCCGGGGCGGTCAAACGCTCGATCGAAGGTGAGTTTTCTATCGTCCGCGTGCGTGGAGAGATCGGCCGTGTCAGCCGTCCCAGGTCGGGTCACGTCTATCTGGATCTAAAGGATGACCGGGCCGTTCTGGCAGGAGTGATCTGGAAGGGTGCCGCGGCGCGCATGGTCACCCAGCCCGAAGAGGGGCTTGAGGTTGTGGCTGTTGGAAGGCTGACCACCTTCCCCGGGCAATCGAAGTATCAGATCGTGATCGAGAGCATTTCGCCTGCCGGTGTCGGTGCGCTGATGGCGATGCTTGAAAAGCGCAAAAAAGCGCTTGAGGCCGAGGGGCTTTTCGATACGGCCCGAAAAAAGCCGCTGCCCTATCTGCCCGACGTTATCGGTGTTGTGACATCGCCTTCAGGAGCGGTCATCCGCGATATACTCCACCGTTTGCGTGACCGTTTTCCGCGCAGGGTGCTTATCTGGCCCGTTGCCGTTCAAGGTGAACGCAGCGCAGGCGAAGTCGCCGCCGCTATCCGGGGGTTTAACGCGCTGACAGCCGGAGGAGGTCTGCCGCGGCCGGATCTTCTGATTGTTGCGCGGGGTGGCGGATCCATTGAAGATTTGTGGGGCTTCAACGAAGAAATCGTTGCGCGGGCGACCTATGAAAGTGAAATACCGCTTATCTCGGCCGTCGGCCACGAGACCGATACCACGCTAATCGACTATGTGGCCGACCGGCGGGCGCCTACGCCCTCGGCTGCGGCTGAAATGGCGGTTCCTGTCCGGCTCGAGTTGCTGGCCTGGACCCAGGGGCAGGGCGAACGCCTGACGCGGGGCCTTTTGTCGTCCATGGAAAGGCGGCGCCAGCGCACCGGCGATCTGTCACGTCTGCTGCCGCGGCCCGAGGCTCTTTTGAGCGGCCCCCGGCAAAAACTCGACCTTCTGGATGGACGTCTGCCCGGTGCGTTGCGAACCGCCGCCCAGCGCAAACGCGTCCATCTTGCCGAACGTGGCGCGCTTCGTCCGCTGCTGTTGTCGCGGATTTTGAACGACCGAAAGCTGCGACTTGATCGGCAGGCCGACAGGCTTCAGCCCAAGGTTCTGGCCCGTGAAGTCATTCGGATGGGGCGTGATCTTGAAGGTCTGTCGTCACGCTTTTTCAACGCAATGCGCGCGGCGCAGGAAGGTCGGGCGGACCGACTTGCCGCGATTGACCGCATCCGCCAGTCGGTAGGTTATATGGAAACGCTGCGGCGCGGTTATGCAGTCGTGCGCAGCGACGGCAACGTTATCACGAACAAGTCCGCGGCCGAGGGCGCGACAGATCTTGAGATCGAATTTCAGGACGGCCGCGTCAAGGTTGGTGCATCTGCGGTGGCGCCGAAACGCCGTACCCCGAAGGCGGACGGATCCGATCAGGGGTCACTGTTCTAAGCGTCTTGGCGGCTCAGGTATCTTCGCCCTCAGCGGGACAGTTCAGCGGCAAATCGGTCTGTGACGTCACATCCTGAATGGCTCCGAAATCGGATGCGATCACGGTCAGGCTGTCTTCGCCGGTCATGAAGGCCGCCCAGCAAACCGGTTCCTCGCTGTCTTCGTAGACAAAACAGATACGTTCACCTTCATCATACCAGTAACCCAATTTACAAAGGCCACCGTCTTCGCGCCAGATGACACGTCTTCCCGTAAGATACTGTTCAAAGCCTGACCAGCCGGATCGATCTGTGTAGATCAGCGTCTGACCCATCGTGAATTCCTCGAACTCTTCGGCCGTCATCGGACGGGCCTGGCCAACGGCCGGGCTGCAAAGGGTCAATGCCAGAAGGCACGCAAAAGCGGATCTCAGCAAAAGCGCCATGGGTATCTATCGCCCGAGCGCCGGTGCTTCGCAAGGGTCGGCGTTCATGTGCCTACTTTGGGTCCGGGGCAATTAAGGGGCTCCGTTTGACGACCAACTTCGCGCAAGACAAAGCTCTCGCCTTCGGTCACAAGACGGGCGACCAACCCGTTCGCTTCGCGTGTCATTGTCCAGCAGGACGGCGCGGTTCGATCTTCGTATTCGAAACAGATGGCGCCCGCATCGCTGTACCAGCGTCCGAATTGGCATTCTCCGGGTGCGGTCTGCCATAGCACACGGTTTTGACGCAGATACTGCTCGATTCCATAGACACCGCCTGAATTGCTGTAGACGATCGTCTGACCTTCTGTGGCCTGGCGGAAAGCGTCGCCGTCAAGCACCTCGGACGCATTGGCGCCCGTGGCGACGAAGATAATGTGCAAGGTCGCAAGAGATCTGGCGAAACCCATGAAGAATCCCTAGCACATCCGCGCCCTTGCGTCAGCTGGCCGCCCTTTCCACCGCTGCCCGACCACGATAGAGGTGCCGAAAGAAGCACAGGTGGCGGCGATGGCGCTTTTTTCGAAACTCCGCGAAAGACTGTTCAAGTCTTCTTCCAAGTTGGAACAGGGTCTCGACGCCATCATAGAAGAAGGCGCCGAGCCTGCGGAGGACACGGAAGAAGCCGTATCGCATCCGCCTATCGAAGAAATCGCAGAGCCGGTGGAACGGACAGCAGAGCCGGATGGTCAAGCCGAGGAAGCCTCCGGTCCGGCGAACGCCACCGATGATGCGCCCGCGCAGTCGCGTCCCGGCTTCATCGCACGCATGATGGGCCGAAACACAGATGCGGCGGTACAACGCCGTGTCCTGGATGACGAGATGCTGGAGCAGCTCGAAGAACTGCTGATCACTTCGGACATGGGAGTTGATACGGCGCTGCGTGTGACGGCCAACATTGCCGATGAACATATGGGTCGAAGGCTTTCGACGGATGAAATCAAAGGTTTTCTGGCGCAAGAGGTTGCGCGGGTTATGGAGCCCGTGGCCCGACCTCTGCCGCTTTATCCGCGCAAGCCCCAGGTTGTTCTGGTGGTCGGTGTGAATGGCTCGGGAAAAACAACCACAATCGGCAAACTTGCCAGCCAGTTCCGCGCAGCTGGAAAATCCGTTGTTATCGCCGCCGGCGATACGTTTCGGGCTGCCGCAGTGGAACAGCTTCAGGTTTGGGGCGCCCGGGCAGGTGTGCCCGTTCTAACGGCACCCGAAGGAAGCGACCCGGCCAGCCTCGCCTATGATGCAATGGCCGAGGCCGAGGCTGACGGCGCCGATCTTTTGCTGATCGACACGGCTGGCCGCCTGCAGAATCGCGCGGATCTGATGGAAGAGCTTGCCAAGATCGTGCGCGTGATCCGCAAAAAGGATGCCGACGCCCCGCACAACACACTTTTGGTGCTGGACGCGACAACAGGCCAGAATGCCCTTTCACAAGTCGAGATTTTTCGCGACCTGGCCGATGTGTCGGGCCTTGTCATGACCAAGCTTGACGGCACGGCGAAAGGTGGAGTGCTTGTGGCGCTGGCGGACAAATTCGGACTTCCCATTCATGCCATCGGGGTGGGTGAGCAAATCGACGATCTGGCCCCCTTCGATCCCGATGATTTCGCCCGCGCTCTGACCGGTACCGACGGTTAGGCGCATGGCGTCGCAAGCTGCGAGGCGTGGAACGTCGCTGAGACGCGTGTGCCGGTTGGACAGATCGCATGGGTGAATGGCTCGTTTCGCTTGAAGGCACCGATGCGGGTCGGCAATTGGCCCTCGGTCTTGCTGTGATGGCGGCCGTTCTACATGCCCTGTTCGGGGCTTTGCAAAAGGGCCGTCACGATCCATGGCTCAGCCGGGGTGCGATCGACGCCAATTATGGGCTCATTGCGCTACCCTTTGCGCTTTTCGTTGTGCCCTGGCCCGAGCCGCATATGTGGCCCATCTTCGCCGGGGCGTTTGTGATCCACTCTGCCTACAAGACGCTGCAAGCTATGACCTATTCCCGGGGGGCCTTTACAGTGGTCTATCCCGTTGTGCGCGGAACCGGGCCCGTCGTCACTGTCTTGGGTGCCTTCCTTATCTTTCAGGAAACCTTTTCTGCGGTGCAGTTTGTCGGATTGGGACTGCTCGTAACCGGCATTTTCGGGTTGGCTGTCTACAATCTGATCCACATTACCGTGGATCGAGACACGCTTGTTCCGGCGTTGGTGCTGGCGGTTGCGACCGGGTTTCTCGTGGCGCTTTACACCACCTATGATGCCTACGGCATTCGAGCGACGGCCGACCCCTTCACCTTTCTTGCCTGGTTTTTCTTTATAGATGGCATCCTTTTCCCGCTAATCGCGGCACGGCGTTGGTTCACCATGGACAATCCGCCAGAGATTGCGCCCCTTCTGGCGCGGGGACTTCTTGGCGGCATAATCGCCTACTTCAGCTTCGGGTCCATCATGCTGGCCACGCGTCTGGATAAGGTGGGCGAAGCGGCCGTCTTGCGCGAGACATCGACGGTTTTCGCGGCTTTGATCGGCTGGGCGGTTCTTGGCGAAAGGGTCGGCCCGCGGCGCCTGTTCTTAATGGCATTGATCGCAGCAGGAGCTGTGGTAGTGGAAGCGGGCGGTTAGGAGGAGCGCTTGATGGCCGAACGCCAGGTCAGCCCGGTGGTTAAACAGGTTCTGGAGCTTGGGCCGCCGCTGGCATTCTTTGCGGCCTATCTTTATGTGCGCGACGAGACCTATTTGATCGGCGGCACCGAGTACGATGGCTTCATCGTCGCTGCTGCGGCCTTTGTGCCGATCCTCTTGGTCAGTATTGCTGTCCTCTGGCGGCTGACAGGCAAACTGTCCCGGATGCAGGTATTC
This sequence comes from Pseudomonadota bacterium, assembly GCA_039026235.1. Taxonomy (GTDB): domain Bacteria; phylum Pseudomonadota; class Alphaproteobacteria; order Rhodobacterales; family Rhodobacteraceae; genus JBCCMQ01. The sequence continues at coordinate 36,770 of JBCCMQ010000007.1, read as the reverse complement.
ACGGCTGTGCTGGTCGTGGTCTTCGGCGGCCTGACAGTCTGGTTCAATGACGAGACTTTCTTCAAGATCAAAACCACGATCGTATACGGCGTTTTTGCTGGAATTCTCGGGCTTGGTCTGTTGCAGGGCAGGTCCTACCTTGCCTGGGTCATGTCAGAATTCCTGCCGATGGAACACGTTGGATGGATGATCCTGACACGACGCCTGACCGCACTTTTTGCGGCGTTGGCTTTGGCCAATGAATTGGTATGGCGGACCATGTCGACCGATGCCTGGGTTAAAATCGAAACCTTTGGCTTTCCGGCCGTTTTGTTCGTCTTTCTTTGGCTTCAGATTGTCAGCCTTCAAAAATACCTAATCGAGCCCGAGGCGGAGACTTCCGGCGCAAACGACGAATGAGCGCCTTTACGCGTTACTGACAGCACGATCGTGCCACCGGATTGTCGGCGCAGCAGTCTGTCAGAAGAAATCCGGCCAAGTGCCCCATCGTTTCGAAACTCACGCGATAGATCATCTGGCGGGATCTTTTCTCAGCGACGATCAGCCCGGTCTCGGACAAGGCCGACAAGTGGAAAGACGTGCGCGAAGGGCTGGCGCCAACCGCGTTGGCCAATTCACTTGCGGGCACTCCCTGATCTCCTGCGCGCACCAGCCGCCTTACAATGGCAAGCCGGTCGCCATTGGACAGGGCGGCAAAGGCCGCAAGTGCGCGCGTATCATCCATATTTCAAATTCCCTTGAAGTGTTTGTATAATCAATCTATACATCACTTCAAGAAGACTTGAAACAATGAGGAATTGTGAGATGAACCTGACCACGCTTCAAGAACGCCTTCTTGACCTCGCACCGGATGCCGATCTTGTTTTTGAGCATGACGGTGGTCCCATCGGTGACGGATTTCATGTCACCGAATTCAAATCCGCGCGCGTTCAGTCGATTGACTGTGGCGGAAGGCGTGATGACTGGACCGAGGCGACAATGCAGCTTTTGGACGGACACGGCGGCAAAGCCATGGCCGTGGGCAGGTTCCTGAAGATCCTGGACCAAAGCATCCGGGCCATTCCTGACCTGCCCGGATCGCCCTTGCGCGTGGAATTTGGGCCGAACAACGAAAGCCTTGGTGTGTATCAGATCGCGGAAATCGTCACGCGAGCCGATCGTGTCACGCTGCGATTGGGCCAAGAGAGTGCCGTTTGCAAACCGTTGGCGGACGTGCGCCGCAATGCGGCACCGGCATGTTGCCCACCCAAGGCCAGGACACAGCCAGCCTGCTGCGCCTAGCGATTGTTGAAGCCGAACATGATTTTCTGGGCTTCGCGCTCTTCCTCGGCTGTCCGCTTTTTGTCCCGGACATCTGCGGCAACGGCTTTGCCACGCTTGACGGCATCGCGGGCCCATACTGCGTCAAGCCACCGGCGTAGGTTCGGTTTGTCATCCAGCGTCTGTTCCTGACCTTCCCAATTCTGAACCCAGGGCCAGGTCGCCATGTCGGCAATGGAATAGAAATTACCTGCCATCCATTCGTTTTCGGCCAGTTGCTGGTCCAGGACCTTGTAAAGGCGCCCGGTTTCGTTGCGGTAACGGTTTTGCGCATAGGGTAGGACCTGGGGCGGCTCCATCTGAGGGGCATACTTGATGAAATGATGGTTCTGGCCCGCCATCGGCCCGACGCCGCCCATTTGCCACATCAGCCATTGATCGACCGCGATCCGGTCACGCTCGGAGGCGCCGTAGAATGTGCCGGTCTTGCGGGCGAGGTACTGCAGGATCGCGCCGGATTCAAAAATTGAAATGGGCGCACCGTCAGGACCGTCGGGGTCAATAATCGCCGGCATGCGATTGTTGGGCGCTATCTTGAGAAACGAACTTTCGAACTGATCGCCTTTTCCGATGTCGACCAGTTTCAACTCGTAAGCCAAACCCATCTCTTCCAGCGCAATGGAAATTTTCCATCCATTTGGTGTTGGCCAGTAATAAAGTTCAATCGGCTGAGGCATGGGGTGTCCTTTCGTGGTTGGAAAGAACTTTGGCCAGCTTTACCAGGTTTGCAAGGCACCAGTGCATTGCAAACATGCACGAATACGCGACCATCTGGGCGCATTGGCGCGCGGCAGGTGCGCGTTCTGAAAGGCCAGCGACAGGTTCGGCGCTTCGCGCATCATGGTCCCGTAGAATTCCAAAGCGCCAGGGCGCATGTATGTCGACCAGTGGCAAACGATTTGCTGGGCTGGTGCAATTCGGAACCCGATGTCGTCGAGGGCACGAAGAGTTGCGGCGCAGTCGATTTGAATGTCGATCCAGTTGGGCGCGGGCGTGGGAAGACCCTGTCCCAGGGTCCGGTCGCGGTTTTGACGCCTGATCCCCCATTCCAGAAGGACATCGAACAGGTCGTTTTCCCGGGATGTCACGTTCACGAATTCGGCCGATGCACCGGCGGGAGAGTTAATGAAAACCTTTGCGTTTGATCTGAACTCGGCGGCTGACAGCATGACCAGACGTCCGACCGAGCCGCGCGGGACCAAAGGCAGTGCCGACAGGGCGACACGCGCACCCATGCTATGGGCCATAATGTGAACGGAGCGCCCACAGACATCCTGGATCATCTGAACCAGCCGTGCCAAGGCAATCCCCGCCTCGGGGGCAGCTTCGAATACGTGGCGAAGGCGACCCCGGGCCTGCCATCCGAATGCGATACAAAGACCTTCATTTGCATTGCCAAGCCCGAACCCAAGTTGGCGTGGCCAGGACACCACCCTACGCAAAGCTGGCGGGACAGGGCTCAAAGCAAGAAGTGCCTTGTGTGGATCTTTTCCAAGGACGTTGGGTGCATACTTGAAGCCATGTACCAGAACGATGATCGCCGCACTCGGACCAAGTGCCGACAGATGAAGCCGAAGGGCTGAAGCGACCGGGTCGGTGCTGTTGTGCAACAAGGGCACAGACCCGTCTGCGGTTACACGCATGAGCGGCATTAGGCGTCCCACTACATCTTGTATCGGGCCGATACTCTGAACATACGACATTGGGGTAAAACCTTGCTTACAGCTCCGTGACGGTGCTTGACCGCGCCCTGCAACGGCGCTAGTCCGACGCAACCGTGGCGATTTGTTCACCGGATTGCGGGCCACGTTAAATATGCCGCTAAAGAGGTCAGGGCCTTGCCCCCGACGCTCGAAGCGGTGGGGGCTTTTTTATGCGGAAGGCGCACAGAAATGGGTCAGAAAGAACGAGCTTCCAGAACCCGGGCCGTGCACGGCGGGACGCGCCGCAGCCAGTATGGTGAGGTGTCGGAAGCGATCTTTCTTACGCAGGGTTTCGTCTATGACACGGCAGAAGACGCCGAGGCCCGCTTTATCGAAGCTGGCCCGGACGAATTTATCTACGCCCGTTATGGAAACCCGACGGTGGCCACGTTCGAAGATCGCATTGCTGGCTTAGAGGGGGCCGAGGCGGCTTTTGCGACCGCAAGCGGGATGGCAGCGGTGAACGGCGCCTTGATGTCAATGTTGCGCGCAGGTGATCACGTGGTGGCAGCGCGCGCCCTGTTCGGGTCCTGCCTTTACATTCTGGAAGACATCCTGCCGCGGTTTGGTGTCAACGTCACCTTCGTCGACGGAACCGATATTGAGGGATGGCAGGCCGCACTTCGCCCCGACACAAAGGCCGTTTTTCTTGAATCGGTATCGAACCCGACGCTTGAGATAATTGATCTGCGGCAAGTGGCCGGTCTTGCCCATGCCGTTGGTGCGACTGTTGTCGTCGACAACGTGTTCGCGACACCGGTCTTTCAGAAGGCCATGGAACTTGGCGCCGACGTCGTCATCTACTCGGCAACAAAGCACATCGACGGTCAAGGCCGGGTCCTTGGCGGCGTCATCCTGGGCAGCAATGAGTTTATCCGCAAAACCGTTGAGCCGTACATGAAGCATACAGGCGGTGCGATGTCGCCTTTTACAGCCTGGGTACTTCTCAAGGGGCTTGAGACCATGGAGCTGCGCATCCGCGCTCAGGCCACTGCCGCGGAACGCATCGCCTCGCAGCTTGAGGCACACCCCAAGATCTCAAACCTGCTCTACCCGGGTTTGCCCACGCACCCCAATCACGGGGTCTGTCTTGATCAGATGTCCGGTGGAGGGACGGTCATCGCATTTGAGCTGCAGGGCGGTCAGGCGGCGGCTTTTCGGTTTCTGAATGAACTTGAAATTATTATTATCTCCAATAACTTAGGCGATTCTAAGAGTATCATAACCCATCCCGCCACAACCACGCACCAAAGGCTGTCCGAAGCGACGCGCGTTAGCCTTGGGATTACGCCGGGTCTCGTTCGGCTGAGTGTTGGATTGGAAGATCCGGGCGACCTTTTGTCGGACCTGAGCGATGCCTTAGAGAAGGCCTAGCTGGGCGACCGACCAAACTTCATCGACAGTGTCTCATACGTTTGCGCGTTGAAACGCAGTACGCGGGTCCTATCTCAGGCTTCCTAGCAGTGGAGACCGCCCATGAACGTGCACACGCCAGCCCCAATGCGCGCCCCGGACAGCGATGACGCAGCCGAGGCACTTGCGGTATTGCGTGATTGGGCAGCAACGGCTGATGCGTCTGAAATCAGCCGTCTCGACCCGGCTATCGCATCCCTTTTGAACGAACGGCAGGTCTCCGACTACCCCGAGTTTTCACGGACTTACCCGTCGGATTTTGATGTCGATCCGGCTTACAAATCCGGGCTACCAGATCTTCAGAATGGACCCGCCAGCTTGATCCGCGGTGCGCCAAGAGGCATTCAACACGTTGGCATAAGCAACTTCCGGCTGCCAATTCGCTACCTGACGCGTGATGGAGAACCCTTGTCTCTTGAAACCTCGGTTACCGGAACGGTCAGCCTTGAGGCCGACAAAAAAGGCATAAACATGAGCCGCATCATGCGGACGTTTTACCGCCACGCCGACGAAACCTTCAGCTTCGAGGTGATTGAGGCGGCACTGGGCGCTTACAAAAAGGATCTTGGCAGCTTTGATGCGCGCATTCAGATGCGGTTCAGCTTTCCCGTGCGCATAGCGTCTTTGCGGTCAGGCTTGAGTGGTTTTCAGTACTACGACATCGCGCTTGAACTGGTCGAACAGGGCGGGATCCGCCAGAAGATTGTCCATATTGACTATGTCTATTCCTCGACATGCCCCTGCTCGCTGGAGCTGTCTGAGCACGCCCGGTCAAAGCGCGGGCAACTGGCGACGCCGCATTCCCAACGTTCCGTCGCACGCCTGTCCGTGGCCCTAGCGGAAGGGTCGGACGCGCTTTGGTTCGAGGATATCATAGGGATGTGCCGCGAGGCCGTTCCGACCGAAACCCAGGTCATGGTAAAGCGCGAAGACGAACAGGCCTTTGCCGAACTGAATGCCGCCAATCCGATCTTCGTCGAAGACGCGGCGCGCAGTTTTGCGCTTGAGTTACAGAAGGACCCGCGCGTCGGAGATTTTCGTGTCGTGGCAAGCCATCAGGAAAGCCTGCATAGTCACGATGCGGTCAGCGTACTGATTGAGGGCGACACATTTGCCGGTATCAGCCTTGAGCCAAGGCTGTTCCAGTCGCTTTTCCATGTCGGTTGACAGGCCCATGTAATCCGGCCGCGCGTGGGCGCCGCAAGGCACCGTTGCCGCCGGATTGCTTGACACACGCCCAAGCCGTCGCCAAGCCTTTGCCATGTTCGATTTGCGCCCGGTAGCCTATGTGGTTGGTTGGCTTGTCGCTGCGCTTGGCGCCACGATGCTGATCCCGATGGCAGTCGATTTTGCCCAGGGAAATCCGCATTGGCGCGTCTTCCTTATTTCGTCATTTACGACAATTCTGTTGGGCGGCCTGGTGGCCCTGAGCACGGCCAACACGGCCGGCCAAACACCAAGCATCCAGCAGACATTTCTTTTGACAACGGGCGTTTGGGTGGCCTTGCCTGTTTTCGGTGCCTTGCCGTTTTGGCTAGGCGAAACCCAGTCGGCTTATGTAGATGCATTCTTCGAGGCGATGTCGGGGCTAACCACCACGGGTGCAACGGTTCTTGACGGTTTGCAGGAACTGCCTGCTGGGTTGCTTCTTTGGCGCGGTCTATTGCAGTGGTTCGGTGGTATCGGGATCATCGTTGTTGCAATGGTCTTCCTGCCCGAGTTGCGCATCGGCGGCATGCAGATCTTCCGATCCGAAGGGTTCGACACGCTGGGTAAGATCCTGCCCCGGGCCAGCCAGATCGCCCAGCAGATTTCGGTGATTTACGTCGGGCTTACGGGGATCTGCGCGATTGCCTATGCCATCTGCGGCATGTCCGCCTTCGACGCAATCGTCCATGCGATGACAACGGTCGCCACAGGCGGCTTTGCAAACTACGATGAATCCTTCGCCGTCTTCCCTACGTCGGTCGAATACGCGGCGATCCTGTTCATGATCCTGTCCGCCTTGCCCTTCGTTCGATACATTCAGTTGATTTCCGGGACGTCAAAGCCGCTCTTCGTCGATGCACAGGTGCGCACGTTTCTGCTGCTCGCCCTGTCGGTGGCATCTTTGATGACCCTGGCGCGTCTGTCCGACGGTGTTCTGATCGAACCGGCCCTTCGGACGGCGGCCTTCAACGCGGTCTCGATCCTGACAGGCACCGGCTACGCAAGCGCCGACTATAACACCTGGGGTGCTTTCCCAGTGACGCTGATCTTCTTTGCCGGTCTGATAGGCGGCTGTGCTGGCTCTACCAGCTGCTCGGTCAAGGTGTTCCGCTATCAGCTGCTCATCTCGGCCATCGGCGCACAGATCCGGCGCATCCATTCCCCGCATGGCGTCTTTACCGCGCGCTTTGCCGGCAGGCCCGTTTCCGATGATGTCTTGTCTTCAGTCATGTCCTTTTTTGTCTTTTTCCTGGTGACACTGGTCATACTGGCCGTCGCGCTCAGCATGACCGGGCTGGATTTTGTGACCTCTGTCTCGGGGGCCAGCGCGGCGCTTGCCAATATCGGTCCCGGGCTTGGTGACCAGATCGGCCCCGCAGGCAACTATGCCGGGATCGGGGACACTGCCAAATGGCTCCTGTCGGCGGCGATGCTTGTCGGGCGGCTTGAACTTCTGGTCGTCTACGCGATCCTGACAAGGGTTTTCTGGCGCGCTTGAAAGGGCCCTGTTTTCACTCCCAGCAGGACACCAAAACCGTGATGTCCGATGCCAGGTCACGCATATCCTCGGGACCAAGAAGCGTGGGGTCGCCGTCATCGAACACTGCAAGGTCCTCGTCCGGGAACGCCGCCAGTATCGCGCTGCTGTCGGCGGAATAGCGGGTCTCGGGCGGCAGGCTCTTGCCATTTTCCGTTGGCGGTGGGCGCAGAATGCCCACGACAGCACCGGATGCATCGAGAACCGGGCCGCCGATGTCGCCCGTCTCCGGCAGGATCTGAAGCCTGTCAAAGGCGGTCTGTCCCGTCAGTCCGGACAGATCGGCAACCTGCCCGTATGTCAGGGTAGGTGCGCCAAGCCTTCCGCCGTATGAAAACCCCGCCAGTGCGATATCGGACCGAATGCGCGCAGGACCGGCGCGGAACCGCGCCGTTCCTGGCGGCGCAATATCGGCAACCGGGCGCAACAACGCCAGACCAAGAGCCGGCGCTTCTGATGCAAGCGCCACCTCGAAGGCATCACCGATGGTGATCCGCCCGCACCCGGCGACCGGGCCCAAGGCAGTCAGCACAGAACCTGCACTGTCCACGAAAACGCCGGATGCCGAGCGCAACGGGCGCCGTACGGCCAGACCTGCCATCAGATCCACGCCCTGATCGGGGTTGAATGCGGCGGGGCTGAGCGTCACGCCGGGTATAGCCTGGAAGCTGCTTCTCATTGTTTGGCGCACTCGTTCGGCGGTCGCGCTGTCTTCACGCGGCCAAACCAGTGTGAACCCTTTGATTGCATCGTCCGCCAAGGTTGCGAAGGTGTGGCTGACGATCTTCTCGTCACTTCCTGTGATTTCGAAGCTCCGGGCCGTCAGCGCCCGCGGTCCCCCAAGAGGTACGATTTCGAGGGTCTGAAGCACCTCGAAGAGCGCCGCCAGGGTCTGACGATCACCGGGCTGGCTGATCAGGATCACTTTTGGTGCGTCACCTGATGTACTTGTGAAATGAGAAAACGGTGCATCCACGCGGTCCTTTGCCACCTGCCCCAGGGGCAGCATGAGCGAGATTCCTGCGGCATTGTCCTCAAAAGGCGCCATTCCCAACCGGCGGACGGCCTCACGGTAGTCGCCCAGAAGGCGCGCGCGCTGGGCGGACGTCAGAATGCCGGTTACCGCCAGAGCGCGGTTTGATTGCCAAAATTCCATGGCCCGTCGCGTGCCCGGGCCAAAGTCCCCATCGATGGCGCCTCCATACGCACCTTCCCAGGCAAGCGCATTCTGGATCTCTTCCCGTTCGGGGCCGGTCAGGCGCCGTTCCGCTGCCCGGGCCTCGGCCGGCGTCTCAAGGTCGGTGTCTGGCAAGGTCTGCGTGATCTGCGCAGGAGGGGCAGCGGCTGCAAGTGTTCCGGTGACGGGCTCGGGCCTGTCGAGTGAGCTTTGGCCGACGGGCCAGAACTGACGGATGTATGCGTCACGGGTTGTCAGGTAACTGTCCTGCGGGATCCGCGCCGCGCCCCGCAGGCCCGCAAGTTGGGCTTCGGCCACTTCGCGCGAAAAAGGGCCCAAGGCCAGCGCGTACCAGCCCGTACGCATCTGGTACCCGCCAAGGTTGTCGATTGTTGGGGCCAAGGCCCGCAACCTCTCGCTGGCCAGGGCCAGGGTCGGGCGCGCCTCGATCTGGATCCAGGTCAGTTCCTGGGCTTGCACTGCGCCAGGGTTTGCAATGGAAAAGGCGACCAAAAGGGCTTTCAAGCCCGATAGAAGCGTCCGCAGTGACTTCTGCATTGGAAATTCGTTTTGACTGTCCCTGGTTCCGCCCACTGTCGCACCCCGGCCTGCCACCTAACAAGGGCTTTGTCGCCGCATATGGCATGCCTTGGATCCGCGCGGAGCGATTGACCGCCCGTCCCACCCGCCATAATACCAAGCCGTTGCGCGCGAGGCTGGATTGGACGATGACCACACCCCGAAGCTTTCAAGAGATAATTCTGCGGCTCCAGTCCTATTGGGCCCATAATGGCTGTGCGATTTTGCAGCCATACGATATGGAGGTCGGCGCCGGGACATTTCACCCCGCAACTACGCTGCGCAGCATCGGGGCCGCGCCCTGGGCTTGCGCCTATGTGCAGCCGTGCCGACGTCCAACAGATGGCCGATATGGCGAGAATCCCAACCGCCTGCAGCACTATTACCAGTTTCAGGTTCTGATCAAACCAAGTCCACCGAACTTGCAGGATCTTTATCTGGGCAGCCTCGATGCGATCGGTATCGAAATGGAGATGCATGACGTGCGCTTTGTCGAAGACGATTGGGAAAGCCCGACACTTGGCGCCTGGGGGCTTGGATGGGAGGTTTGGTGCGACGGCATGGAGGTCAGTCAGTATACTTATTTCCAGCAGGTGGGTGGGCACGATTGCCGACCTGTTTCGGGTGAGCTTACCTATGGACTAGAACGCCTTGCCATGTACGTGCTTGGGGTCGATCACGTGATGGAAATGCCCTTTAACGACCCCGATGCACCCATCCCGCTGCGCTACGGCGACGTGTTTCGGCAAACCGAACAGGAATATTCGCGCTGGAACTTCGACACGGCTGACACGCAAAAGCTTTTCAAGCACTTTGAAGATGCCGAAGCGGCATGCGCCCGAATTCTGCAAGCCCCAATGGAAGACCCAAAAACCGGCAAACGCATCATCATGGTGCACCCGGCCTATGACCAATGTATCAAAGCCAGCCATCTGTTTAACCTGCTCGATGCGCGGGGCGTCATTTCGGTGACCGAACGGCAGGCCTATATCGGTCGCGTGCGCGCGCTCGCAAAGCTTTGTGCCGACGCCTTTGTGGAAACCGACGCAGGGGGTTGGGCCGCATAGGCGAACAGACCGTGATGTCGTGGATTTGTCGATCGCCGTTGCGGCCGACCGCAGTGTCTGGTGCGGTCAACACGGACGTCGAAGATCCGGGATAGAAACGAAACGGCTATAGACTAAGACGCCCAGGGTAGATTTGATGAGCGGAAAAATTGTCGCCTTTCTCTTAGTCGCCTGCGCAGCAGTCGCCGGCGGGGCGCTTTATTGGCTGCAGCTCTACGCGTTTTATGAGCCCGTACCTGCCGAAGCCGGTGCCGCAGAGCTTGCCTTGGTCAGTATTTCAACCGGTCAATCAGAACGGTTTCTTCTGTCGGATTTTGAAGCCGTTGACTCCACCAGCTCTCCTATCCGGTACCGGGCGTGTTTTCAGACACCGATGAGCCTTGCGATGCTGACTGAGACCTATGAGCTTTACGAGCGGGCCGTGCCCCTTGTCGGGCCGCCGGGTCTGCCATGTTTCGATGCAACCCGCATTGGCGAGGCGCTGGAGACCGGCGAGGCAATTGCGTTTCTTTCGCAGCGCGACATCACCGACGGTGTGGACCGGGTCATTGCTGTCTTTGGCGATGGCAAAGCGTATGCTTGGCACCAGCTTAACGAAAAATTCACGGAGTGACCGGATGGAGCCTATCCCGATCCATGTGTCCGACTTTATTGCGACGACGCTCGGGTTCTTGGTGTTCCTGGTGGGCGCACAGGTGACCCGCAGCGTTCGGCTGCTCCGCGATTTCAATATCCCCGAACCGGTGTCAGGTGGTCTTATCGCGGCCTTGATTACTTACGCGCTTTTTGTGTTCGTTGATCTCGAGATCACTTTCGGACTTGCGGCGCGCGACTACCTCTTAGTTGTCTTCTTTGCAGCGATCGGGCTGAACGCCCGCTTTACGGATCTGGCCGCCGGGGGCAAGCCGCTTGCAATCCTTCTGGTTCTGACTGTGGCCTTTATTGTCATCCAGAATGCTGTGGGAATTCTATCTGCAACCGTTTTTGGGCTGCCTTCGCAGATGGGAGTGCTTCTGGGGTCGGCGGCCCTGATTGGCGGGCATGGCACCGCGATTGCCTGGGCGCCTGAGATTGCCGAGATCACCGGCATTGAAGAGGCTGAAGAGCTGGGCGTCGCGGTTGCCACGCTTGGCCTCGTTATGGCGGCCCTCGTCGGCGGTCCGATTGCCAAGTTCCTGATCGAGAGCCGGGGCCTCCAATCCAGCAATCCGGAAGAACACCCCACGGTTGGTATCGAATTCGCCGACGAGCATTATGTGCCGATCACGCATATTGACCTGATGCGCGTGCTCTTTGTTCTGAATTGCGTGATCATCGTGGGCTATGGTGCCTCGGAAGGCATCGCCAGTCTTGGTCTTGAACTTCCGGCTTTCGTTCCGTGCCTCATGATCGGAATTCTGGTGGGTAATCTAACGCCCATAATCCTGCCGCGCCTGCCGCCCGTTTCGCGGACCCCGGCCTTGTCGCTGGTGTCGGACTTTGCCCTTGGCACCTTTCTTGCCATGTCGCTGATGGCGCTTCAGCTCTGGACGCTGGCCGGGCTTGGGTCCCTCATGGTCTTCACAATGGTGGCGCAGACGCTTGCCGCGGTTGCATTCGTGATCCTAGTCCTGTTTTTCGCCATGGGCGCACAGTACCGCGCGGCGGTGCTGGCGGCAGGATTTGCAGGCTTTGCCCTGGGTGCCACGCCGACGGCCATTGCCAATATGAACGCTGTCACAAAGCGTTATGGTCCGTCGCCCATTGCATTCGTCATTCTTCCGCTGGTATCGGCTTTCTTCGTGGATCTGGCCAACTCCGGCGTGATCCAGACCATCTTGAGCTTCTAGGCCGCAACCGATGCCCGACTTGCTGATCGAACTATTCTCGGAAGAGATTCCGGCGCGGATGCAGGCCCGCGCTGCGTCAGATTTGAAGAAGCGGGTCACAGACGGGATCTCTGACGCGGGCCTGACGTACGCCAGCGCCGGCGCGTTTGCCACGCCGCGCCGTCTGACCCTGTCAGTCGAGCAAGTCATAGCCCAAAGCCCCCGTGTTATCGAAGAACGCAAAGGCCCCCGCGTAGACGCGCCCGATCAGGCTTTGCAGGGATTTCTGCGTGCGACGGGGCTTGCGGTCGATCAGCTTGAAGCCCGGGAAACATCCAAGGGGTCGGTCTGGTTCGCCAAAACTGAGCGACCGGGCAGGGCGGCGGCCGAGATCGTGGCCGAGGTGCTGGAAGACACGATCCGCAGCTTTCCCTGGCCAAAGGCAATGCGCTGGGGCAGCGGTAATCTGCGGTGGGTGCGTCCGCTTCATCGTGTTCTCTGCATTTTGTCCGACGAAGGTGCCACGCAGGTCGTGCCTGTGGATATCGACGGAATTCAATCGTCGGACCTGACCGAGGGGCACCGCTTTATGGCGCCCGGACCATTCCCGGTCCGATCATTTGACGACTACACGGCCAAGCTTCGCGCCGCCTGGGTCATGCTTGATCCGGCCGAACGGCAGAACCAGATCCGGAACGAGGCTGAAAACCTCACTTTCGCGGCCGGTCTCGAACTGGTCGCGGACAAAGGGCTTCTGGCCGAGGTGGCGGGGTTGGTCGAGTGGCCTTTTGCACTTATGGGCGACATCGGCTCAGAGTTCCTAGAACTGCCGTCCGAGGTCTTGCAAACGTCGATGAGAGAACATCAGAAGTTCTTCTCGGTTCGCAATCCGGCAAGCGGGCGGATCGAGCGTTTTATAACGGTTGCTAACAGACAGGCGGCCGACCACGGCGCGACCATTCTGAAGGGGAATGCCAAGGTCCTTGCCGCGCGGCTTTCGGATGCCAAGTTCTTTTGGGAAAACGATCTGCGCGACGCCCGCACCGACATCGAGGTCTGGCTGAGGGTGCTCAGCGAAGTCACCTTTCATGCAAAACTCGGCAGCCAGGCTGACCGTATTGATCGCATTGCGCAGCTTGCGCGCCAGTTGGCGCCTGACGCCGGTGCCACGCCTGCCGAAGCCGAACGTGCCGCGCGCCTCGCAAAGGCCGATCTATCGTCGGCCATGGTTTACGAGTTTCCGGAACTTCAGGGAACGATGGGCCGCTACTATGCGCTTGAGGCGGGTGAAACGGATGCCGTTGCCGATGCCGCGCGCGATCATTGGGGCCCGCTTGGTCCCTCGGATGATGTGCCAGATGCGCCGGTGACAGTGGCCGTCGCCCTGGCTGACAAGATCGACACCCTAACTGGCTTTTGGGCGATAGACGAAAAACCGACCGGCTCAAAGGATCCCTATGCGCTGCGACGCGCGGCTTTGGGCGTTGCACGGATCATCCTGTCAAACGGGCTACGTATTTCATTGACCAATGTCATTGCGCATGCCGGTCGGTTGCTTGAGGGCGCCGTACCGGAAGACTGGCGCGCCGAGGGGTATTCAGGTGATCTTCTGGCCTTCCTGCATGACCGGCTTAAGGTCTCGCTTCGGGAAGAAGGTGTGCGACACGACGTGATTGACGCCAGCCTTGCCATGCCGGGCGGCGATGACCTCAGCCTTTTGGTGGCGCGCGCCCGCGCTCTGCAGGATGTACTGGGTACGGACAACGGTGAAAACCTTCTTCAGGGCTTCAAGCGTGCCAACAACATCCTGAGCCAGGCCGAGGCCAAGGACGGGGTTGAGTATTCTTATGGACCCGATCCGAAACTGGCCGAGGGTCCCGAGGAAGAAGCGCTTTTTACGGCCCTGGCCGAAGCCGAACGCACCATTGGTCCTGCGCTGGCCAGCGAGGATTTCGCCCGGGCAATGGCCGCCATGGCGGCGATGCGCCCGGCGATCGATGCATTTTTCGAGGCCGTTCAGGTCAATGCGAACAACGCTATGCTGCGCCGCAACAGGCTCAACATTCTGCATAAGATACGGGCAACCTGCAGCAGCGTTGCCGATCTGACACGCATTCAGAGCTAAAATCTGTCGCAGCGGAAGGTCTTGCCCGGATTAGAAGCCGCTGTATTCTGCTGCCCGAAAGGGGAGTGCTGCAGTGCAGAAAGAAAGCAATATCTCTGGCTTCACGCGCGTGACTGACAAAGCGCCAATTCATCTGTCGCACCACGGAGCCCGCGCAAAGTGCCTGCAGCGCCTGATCCGTCTTAGCATGCCGGTTCCGGAAACGGTTGCGATCGATTTCTCGACCGTCGCTGATTTTGCGGTTGGCCGTGGACCGGATCTTGCCGCGCTTTTGGATCAATTCGAACCACAAAGTTTGATATCGGTGCGCCCGTCGTCGGAAAGCACCGAATGGGGCGGACCGGGCGCCATGCTGAACATCGGCATGAATGACATTGCCCATGCGACCATTGCAAAGCAGCGCGGCGCGAAAGCTGCGGATGCTCTTTACGCGCGGTTTATTTCGGCCTTTGCCATCCAAGTTTCGCGTCTTGATCCCGAACCGTTCGCGTATCCGAACGAACCGGATACGAAGACACTGAAAGCCCTTCTTGAAGCCTACGAGCTTGAAGCCGATGACCCCTTTCCCCAGGACCCTGCACGGCAGCTGGCCGACATCCTGAAATCGATGGCCCGGGCCTGGGAAAGCACGACGGCGCGGCTGTTGCGCCAGGCCAAGGGCGCGCCGCCTGACGCGGGGCTGGGGCTGGTGGTCCAGCAAATGGCCCTGGGCGTCGGGGAAGGCGAATGCGGGTCGGGTGTTATTCAGTTCGTGTCGGGCACAACCGGCAGGCCCCAGATTACAGGGCGTTACAAAAGCCAAAGTCAGGGTCGCGAGGCGCTTAACCGCGATGAAGGCACGCTCTATCTGACGCGCGACGCGCGCGGCCCCGCCCTTGAAGACGAACTGCCCGAGGTATTTCAGCAACTGAAGGTCCAGGGTCAGAATGCCCGCCGCGCCTTGCGCGAAGAAATGCAGCTAGAGTTCGCAATTGATCGCCAGCGTCTCTTTGTTCTGGATGCCCTACCGGTGCAGCGGAATTCGCGTGCCGGCGTGCGCATTGCCGTCGATCTGGCCAAGAGCGGCGTGATCAGCAAGGCCGACGCCATGATGCGTGTCGATCCCGCCTCGCTTCCGGAACTCCTTCACCCTCAGGTGAACCCGGGCCTAGCAAGAGATGTGCTGTTCAAGGGCATCGCGGCCAGCCCCGGGGCGGCGACCGGGCGTATCGTCTTTTCCTCTGGTGCCGCGCAGGCCAGCGCCGCCCGCGGCGAAGCCTGCATACTTGTTCGACGCGAAACTGCGCCCGAAGACGTCCGCGGGATGCATGCCGCCAAGGGTGTCGTGACCGAACGCGGCGGCGTCACGAGCCATGCCGCCGTGATCGCGCGCGGCCTTGGCGTTCCCTGCGTGGTCGGCGCGTCTGGCATACAATTGCACCAAAAGAAGAAACAGTTTCAGACAAACGATGGCCGCCTGATGGAAGAGGGCGATCTGATCACGCTTGACGGGTCATCCGGCGAGGTTTTGGCAGGGGCGGCGGAATTGCTGGAACCGGCACTGGATGACGCATTTGCCGAGTTGATGCGCTGGGCGGACAACGAACGCGATATCGGCGTTCGCGCCAACGCCGATACGCTGGACGAGGCGCGCAACGCGGCGCTCTTCGGCGCAGAGGGCATTGGCCTCTGCCGAACCGAGCACATGTTCTTCGATGAAGACCGGCTGACTGTAATGCGTGAAATGATCTTCGCGGAAACCGGCGAAGACCGCCATGCCGCGCTTGACCGTCTCCTTCCGATGCAGCGCAATGACTTTCGGCGCCTTTTCGAGATCATGAAGGGTCACAGCGTTTGCATTCGTCTTTTCGACCCGCCGTTGCACGAATTTCTGCCGCACAGCAAGGAAGGTATCCTGGAACTTGCCAGCGCGCTCGACTTGCCCGTTCCGGATGTAAGCCGCCGTGTTGAGGCGCTTGCCGAATTCAACCCCATGCTTGGGATGCGCGGCGTACGCCTTGGAATCACTGTTCCCGAAATCTATGAGATGCAGGCGCATGCGATATTTGAGGCAACCATAGACGCCAGCGCCAAGGGCGCACCCGTGGTGCCGGAAATCATGATCCCGCTCGTCAGTGCAAAGCGCGAGGTCGAATTGGTCAAAACTCGGATTGACGCGGTGGCTGCGGCCGTCCGGATCGAACGCGGCATCGATTTCGAATACAGCCTTGGCGTCATGGTCGAGACGCCCCGCGCCGCCTTACGAGCCGAGGAAATCGCCGCTCATGCGGATTTTCTTTCCTTTGGAACGAACGACCTGACACAGATGACCTATGGGCTGTCCCGAGATGATGCCAGCCGGTTCATGGGCGCCTATGTTCAGCAAGGGGTGTACCGAGAAGATCCGTTCCACCTGCTTGATCTGGATGGCGTTGGAGAGCTCTTGAAAATAGGCGCCGACCGGGGCCGCCGCGGTCGCGCCGGTATCGTATTGTCGATCTGCGGGGAACACGGCGGCGATCCGGAATCGATCTCTTTTTGTCGGGATGCAGGGTTTGACTACGTGTCCTGTTCGCCCTTCCGCGTGCCGGTTGCGAAACTGGCGGCAGCGCAGCTCAAATTAGCCTGCCCTGATTAGGTCCAATTGTCGGCAAATTTTTGCCTAATTTGGCGTCAGCAAGGTGCATTTTTGCCGATTAAGCACACAAAGACCGGATGGGTCTGGACCTTTTCGAACGCAAAAGATAGCAGCTTTCGCGCTGGGCGCACCGCCCGTCTCACGACGAATCTTGGTGCGAAAGGGTTGTCATGTATCTTTTCCAATCATGGGCTGCGGCCCTTTTTTTCGTATTGTTTTCGACCGTTTCGGCGGCATCGGATGCAATGCTCAGTACGTCGAACGATCCGCGTGGCGTTGTGGACCCCGGCTTTGCAGAACTGTTGATCCTTGAGCGTTCGGGCTATAGCGAGGAAGACGTGGAACGCGTCAGTGCATTTCTGAATGCGCCGGTTTTGTCCGTTTCCGCCCTTCAGGGATTCGATGCATCGGTACTTAAGCTCATGCCTGCCGCGTCGGGCGGCGCGGAATGGGAATGTCTGGCCGAGGCGCTCTACTTTGAAGCGCGGGGCGAAGGTCTCATGGGCCAGTTCGCGGTCGGCGAGGTGATCTTGAACCGGGTTGCGTCAATTGGTTTTCCGGACACTGTTTGTGGCGTTGTTCAACAAGGGACCGGTCGCGGCAAATACAAGTGCCAATTTACCTACAACTGCGACGGTCAGGCCGAGGTGTTCAACGAACAACTGGCCTATGAAAGGGTCGCAAAGGTTGCCCGCATCCTTCTCGACGGCGCAGACAGACGCCTGACCAGTGGCGCGACCCACTATCACACGAAACATGTGAGCCCGCGCTGGGCGAAAACGTTCGATCAGACCGCGATCATTGGCGTTCACCATTTCTACCGCGCGCCTGCGTCTTCCTAGGGACAACACCGCCCACAGCAAGGATGCGGCGGCATTTTAGCTGTGCTATTGTCATTCAAACCGTCGTTGACGTCCGGACACGTCCGAGCATCAACATTAGAGGGTTGTAGCGTGCGCCGGGCAGTAAAGCGGCACGCGTGTGTGATTGGGCAGGAACTTTATGACCAGAAAAATCTTCGGGACCGACGGCGTGCGCGGCCTGACCAATGCGTATCCCATGACCGCTGACACGGCGCTGAAGCTCGGTGCGGCGGCCGGGCGGCATTTTCGCCGTGACGGCCAAAGCCGACACAGCGTCGTCATCGGCAAAGATACGCGCCTGTCAGGTTACATGCTTGAGAATGCACTGACGGCAGGTCTGACCTCGACCGGAATGAACGTTCTGCTTCTCGGCCCCATTCCAACGCCTGCGATTGGGCTTTTGACACACTCCATGCGGGCCGATTTTGGCATCATGATTTCCGCGTCTCATAACCCGTTTCAGGATAATGGGATTAAATTCTTTGGCCGTGACGGATATAAGCTCTCAGACGGAGCGGAAGCCGAAATTGAAGCCATCTTGGAAGGCGAGATAACGCCAGCAAAGCCAGAAAACATCGGTCGCGCAAAGCGGATTGACGATGGGCTGGGACGCTACATCGAATATGCCAAGACCACCTTCCCTGCCCGGGGGCAGCTTTCCGGCCTGAAGGTTGTGATCGATTGTGCCAACGGTGCGGCATATAAGGCGGCACCGCAGGTGCTCTGGGAGCTTGGCGCCGAAGTCGTTCCAATCGGCGTGGCGCCCGATGGGGTCAACATCAACGATGGCTGTGGGTCGACCGCCACCCGGCTTGCGTCCGAAACGGTTGTCGCGACTGGCGCAGATCTTGGCATTTGCCTTGATGGCGATGCCGACCGGGTCATGATCATTGATGAGACGGGTGCCGTTGCCGACGGCGATCAGATCATGGCGCTTCTGGCGACCCGCTGGGCGGAAACGGGACGGCTGACCGGCGGCGCGATAGTGGCGACCGTCATGTCAAACCTCGGGCTTGAACGTTACCTTGGCGGCTGCGGTATTGATTTGCACCGGACCCGTGTGGGCGATCGCTATGTCGTGGAGACGATGCGCGCCCAAGGCGCCAATCTGGGGGGTGAGCAATCGGGCCATATCGTCATGACGGACTATGCAACAACCGGAGACGGGTTGATCGCGGGTCTTCAGTATCTGGCGGCGATGGTCGAATCTGATAAGTCGGCCAGCGCGCTTGCACGGGTGTTTGATCCGGTGCCGCAGATGCTGAAGAACGTCCGTTTTGCGGCTGGCGCGGATCCGTTAGCGGCGAACCCGGTCAAGGACGCGATTGCGGAAGCCGAGGCTGTTCTGGGTAACAACGGTCGTGTTTTGATCCGGAAGTCAGGCACCGAACCGCTGATCCGGGTGATGGTCGAGGCTGAGGACCAACAGGTGATGGAGCAATTGGCCAGCGCGATTGCAGCCGAGGTCGAAGCCGCTGGCGCCTCAGCCCTTTGAGCGCCTGCGCTGCACCCCGGCCGACCACTGCGCTAGGGCAATGCCGCCAAGAATGACGGCCAGCGCAACAAGCACGTTCAGTGTGATCTGCTCGCCCAGAAGTGCGACGCCAAAGATCACCGCCCAGACCGGAACCATGTAACTTGTCAGGCTCATGAATAGCGATCCGGCGGTGGTGATCACCAGTATCCGGATCACGGCAGCAGCGGCCGTCGGCAAGGCGGCCACGTAGATTAACGCCAACCCGGCACGCATGTCCCACGTCGCGGGCAGGCCCTCAATCACCAGTGCCGCAGGCACCAGAACCACAGATGCGGTCCAAAGCGTTGTACTGGCAAAGGCAAAGGGTGGCATCTTTGGTGCGCGCCGCGTCACGATGGACCCGGTCGCATAACAAAAGGCCGCGCCAATGCAGGCCAACTGCCCAATGAGTTCCGTTTCAGATCCGCCGCTTGTCAGGGACGGGCTCATCAGAAAGACCAGACCAACAAAGCCCATGCTCAACCCTGCAATCCGGCGCGGCCCGATATTTTCGTCGGGTAGGAACAGCGCGGCAAGTGGCAGCACCAGAAGCGGCACCGCACCCATCGCTATCCCTGCAAAGGCAGAGGGCACATACTGAAGACCGACCGACAAGAGCAGGAAGGGCAGCGCGGTCGACACCGTCCCGATAATAAGGGCAAAGGCCCAGGCGCGGGCGCCTTCGATCCGGCCGTTCTGGGATCTTAAAATCGGCCTTAGGCAACTTAGGATTATGGCCGCCACAAGGACCCGTCCAGCGGCAACCTGCAACGATCCGAAACCTTCCAGCGCAACCGTTGTCGCCATGAACGCCGATCCCCAGATTACGCCAAGCACCGTGATAAGAAACCAGTTTCTTGAACCGGGCGCGTCTGGTGAGGGGGCCGTCATTCCCTTCTGTTAGTCGCAGATGCCATTGCGGGAAACCCTTCCCCGGACCTGTTTTACTAATTCTTGCCGGCGAAGCGAAAATATGAAATGGTAAGTTGTGACTTACGCGAATCTCCAAAGTGTTCAGCCCAAATTTACAGCGCTGGCCGATCCTACCCGCCGGACGGTGTTTGAAATTGTCGCCAAGGGCCCGCATCCGGTCACACGCATCGCCGCACAACTTTCGGTAAGCCGCCCCGCGGTTTCGCAGCACCTGAAGGTCCTGATGGACGCTGGTCTGGTGACGCGGCGTCCCTCGGGGCGCAATAACATCTATCAGGCAGAACCAGCTTCGATTGCCGATCTCCGCCAATACCTCGACACCCTATGGAGCGAGGTATTGAGCCGCTTTGAAGCGGAAATGATGAAGGACGGCAAAGATGCTTGACCCTATCTGCAAAACTGTCCGCGTTCCGGGGTCGCCCGACAGGGCGTTTGAGATTTTCACGCGGAAGATCGCAGACTGGTGGCCAGTCGAAGAATTCTCGGTCTCTGCCGGTCAATCAGGCGTACCAATCACCGTCGTCTTTGAAGTCAGCACCGGCGGACGTGTCTATGAGGTCATGCCGGACGGCACCGAAAGCACATGGGCCGAGGTTCTCGAATGCCAAACCGGAGAAGGCTTTGTACTGAATTGGCACCCAGGCAGAGATGCGTCCGAGGGTACCCGGGTCTCAGTCGCCTTTGCGGCATCCGATGCTGGGACCACCGAGGTGACATTGGTCCATGACGGATGGCAGACCCTGGGGGATCAAGCTGAAAAGGTGCACGGCAATTATGATGGTGGCTGGGCCCTTGTTCTGGGCGTGCATTTTGTTGGTGTGTTCGAGGAACAAGCAGCAGAGTAAGCGGGATGCCGACGCGAAAGACGCCGGCATCCGCCGCAGAAAGGCTGTACTGGCCTAGTTCTTCGATTTATCGACCATCTTGCCAGCTGAGATCCATGGCATCATGCCGCGCAGCGTTTCGCCCACAGCCTCGATCTGGTGCGCATCGTTGTTGCGCCGGATCGCCTTGAACGACGGCTGACCCACTGCGCATTCCGTCATCCAGTCGCGTACGAAACGCCCGGACTGAATGTCATCAAGAACGCCCTTCATGCGGGCCTTGGTCTCATCATAGGGAAGAATGCGCGGGCCCGAAACGTATTCGCCGAACTCGGCTGTGTTCGAGATCGAGTAGTTCATGTTTGCAATGCCCCCCTCGTAGATCAGATCGACGATAAGCTTCACCTCGTGCAGGCATTCAAAATACGCCATCTCGGGCGCATACCCTGCCTCGACCAGCGTCTCGAAGCCCATCCGGATCAGCTCGACAAGGCCGCCGCACAGCACCGCCTGCTCGCCGAAGAGGTCGGTTTCGCATTCTTCCTTGAAGTCTGTCTCGATGATACCCGAACGACCGCCGCCGATGGCCGAGCAGTAGCTCAGGCCGATCTCAAGTGCCTTCCCTGAGGCATCGTTGTGAACCGCCACGAGGCAGGGCACGCCGCCGCCTTTCACATATTCGCCCCGCACGGTGTGGCCGGGGCCCTTGGGCGCCATCATGACGACATCAACACTATCGGGCGCTTCGATTAGTCCGAAGTGCACATTAAGCCCGTGCGCAAAGGCGATCGCCGCACCGGGGCGGATGTGGTCTTTCACATAGCGGTTCCAAGTATCCGCCTGCAGCTCGTCCGGCATCGTGAACATCAAAAGATCGCACCAGGCGGCCGCTTCGGAAATGCCCATGACCTGAAGGCCCTCGGCCTCTGCCTTCTGTGCCGAGGCCGAGCCTTCGCGCAACGCGACGACCACGTTCTTGGCGCCCGAATCGCGGAGGTTAAGGGCGTGGGCATGCCCCTGGCTGCCATAGCCCAATATGGCGACCTTGGCGTCCTTGATCAGATTGATGTCGCAGTCGCGGTCATAGTAAACGCGCATGTTTTTGTGTCCTTTCGGCAGAAATGATTGCGGCGAATACTAGGTGAATATGAATGAGCTGCAGCCATGAATTACGCAAAAAAACAAGGAAAATAGCCTATCTTATTCATATGAATTGTCATATTTGCACAAACCATGCTTGATGATACCGACCGCAGCCTATTGCGCCATTTGCAGGCCGATCCCGCTCAGAATCCGTCTGAATTGGCTGAAAGGGTCGGGATCAGTCGGACCAAATGCGCGCGCAGGCTTGACCGGCTGATGGGGCAGGGGATCTTGCGCGGTCAATCGGCGCGTATTCACTGGCCGGCGCTGGGATACAACGTGGCGGTGTCGCTCAGGGTGAATATTGAGAAATCGGTGCCCGGTGCCCATGACGCCTTCATTGCCGCCGCGCGCAAGGTGCCGGAGGTTCTGGAGATTCAGACGTTCCTGGGGCGTGTTGATGTCCGCCTGAAAGTCGTGGCCCGCGACATGCCGCATTACCAGATGGTCTATCGTGACCGTATTCTGAACCTGCCGCACATCGCTGATATCGAAGCGCTGATGCATGTGACCGAGGTCAAGTCCGCGGGCGGAGTGCCGCTGTGACCGTTGATCTTGATGCGATTGATCGCCGCCTTTTGCGGCTTCTCTGGACGGATGCAACGCAATCGGCTGGCGAGATGGGGCGCGCTGTTGGCTTGTCCCAGCCGGCGACATGGCGCCGGGTCCGCCGGCTGGAGGAAGCAGGTGTTTTGCGCGGTCGGCAACTTAGGCTCGATCTTGACCGGATTGGCTTTGGCGTGACGGTGTTTCTCGGCGTTAAACTCGCCACAAAGGGGCGGGTCAGCCTTGAGGACTTTGAACGGGCTGTCTCCGCCATTCCCGAGGTGCAAACGGTAGAGCACGTCCTTGGACTTTATGATTACCGACTGAGGGTCGTGGCGCGCGATCTGGTGGATTTCGAACGCGTTCTGCGGCGCCGGATCATGGCGCTTCCGGGTGTCGGCGATGTCGAGGCCAATGTCCTTCTAAGCGAGGAATTTCTACCTGGACCAATCGGCTGAGGAGGCCCCATCGGGTGCACGCCCGGGTCTTGCGGGTTGTCATTGCCTGAGACCGATGGCCTCAGGCCGGGCTTCCTCCACTTGGCAGGCGGCGCGCATTCCAATAGCCACGGTCCAAAGTGAACTGGGAGAACGACGATCATGGCTGCCCTTATCGACACCGTAGACCCGGATGGTCTGATGGAATTCTCGGTGGTTTTTACCGACCGGTCGCTAAACCACATGAGCTCTGCGTTCCAGGGCGTCATGCGCGATATCTCGACGATGCTGAAAGAGGTCTATGGGGCCGACGCGGTAGCAGTTGTGCCCGGCGGCGGGACTTTTGCGATGGAGGCCGTAGCGCGCCAACTGGGCGGCGGTGCAGAGGCGTTGGTCGTGCGCAACGGCTGGTTTTCGTACCGTTGGAGCCAGATTTTCGAGGCCGGCGCATTCACCGCCGGCACCACCGTCCTGAAAGCCCGCCGGCAGGGCAACGATGCGCAGTCGCCATTTCACCCGGCACCGATTGAAGAGGTTGTTGCAAAAATCGACGAGGTGCAGCCGGACGTTGTTTTTGCGCCCCATGTCGAGACGTCGGCCGGCGTGATCTTGCCCGACACCTACGTGCAGGCGATGTCCGAAGCGGCCCACAGCGTTGGTGCGGTCATGGTGCTTGATTGTGTGGCGTCTGGCGCGGCGTGGATCGATATGCGAAAGACCGGTGTCGATGTTCTTATTACGGCGCCCCAGAAAGGGTGGTCGGCCTCCCCTAGCGCCGGTTTGGTCATGCTGTCCGAGCGGGGACGTGATCGCGTGAAACAGCGCCAGTCTGACAGCTTTGCCATTGATCTCGGTAAGTGGCTTTCAATCATGGAAATCTACGAAGACGGCGGCCACGCCTATCACGCCACGATGCCCACGGATGCGCTGCGCGGACTGCGCGACACGATGGTCGAGACCCGCGATTATGGTTTCGGCCGCCTGAAAGAGGCGCAATGGGCCCTTGGCGACACTGTGCGCGATATACTTGCCAAGAAAGGCGTGCGTTCGGTTGCGGCGCCCGGCTTTGGTGCGCCGGGCGTTGTCGTCTCTTACACCTCTGATCCAGAAATTCAGTCCGGTCGTGCCTTCGCGCGCGAAGGCATGCAGATCGCCGCCGGCGTTCCCCTTCAGTGCGACGAACCGGCCGATTTCAGCACCTTCCGACTTGGTCTTTTCGGTCTCGACAAGCTTTACGATGTCGACGGGACCGTTGGCCGGCTGAAGACCGTGCTTGACCGCGTGATTTAGCCAGAGCGTCCAAGACCGGCGCGCATCAACGCTATGCGGACGGGGCGCAGATCGTGGATCATCCGGATGCCGGCGGCCCGCACGGCACCAAAGCGCTGCCCGCCCGTTTGACTGATGCCGTTCAACATCCCGATACCGGCCACGCGCGCCGCCACATCCGGCCAGCGCGCGGCTGTGTACGCATTCAGCATCTGGGCGTCGCCAAGCCCGTCTTGGCGCGCGGCGGCCAGGTCGCGTAACGCTGCGATATCCGTAAGGCTCATGTTTAGCCCTTGCGCGCCGATCGGTGGCACGACATGGGCCGCTTCGGCAATCAACGCAAGCCTTCGGGCATGAAACCTG
The DNA here is from genome assembly GCA_039026235.1 of Pseudomonadota bacterium. Taxonomy (GTDB): domain Bacteria; phylum Pseudomonadota; class Alphaproteobacteria; order Rhodobacterales; family Rhodobacteraceae; genus JBCCMQ01. The sequence continues at coordinate 12,321 of JBCCMQ010000007.1, read as the reverse complement.
TCTGCCAACTGCAGGATGATCGGCCAGATTGAGCGCCGGCCGACGAGGCTGAGTTGACCCAGAACGCCGGCTGACCTTTCGTTGAGCGCGGCTTCAAAATCGGCCTCGGCCATCTCATAAAGACCGCGCGCCTTGGCGGCGTGCTCCATCCAAACCACCGCTGAACGGGGCTGCCCTTTGTGATCTGGCAGAGGCACCAAAGTGAATGGGCCACCTGACCGGTGTATCTCGGTCGACACGTTCTCGTGCGGTTTGGTATGCGCGACGCTGAAAGCCAGCGCTTTCTGGCCCGTCCGCCGTGTGTGAACCGAGATGCCGGCCCCTTGGCGCAGGGGGGAGTTTCTGCCATCGGCCGCCACGACCAGGCGCGCCTTTATCCGCCGACCGTTCGAGAGGGAAACATAGGCGGCGTCCTGGCGTCCAACCGCCCGTTCCGTCGCAACGTCGGGCAAAAACGTGACCTCGGGCAGGTCTTCCATCAGACCGACGAGTTCGCGGCGCAGCAGCCAGTTCGGCACATTCCAACCAAAGGGTTCGGTCGAGATATCGGCCGCATCGAAGGCCCGCGCCACCAGCGGCTCAGATGCCGCCGCGGTTGCGTCGGCGATCTGCATGACCTGTAGCGGGGTTGCGTGGTCGGACAGAACCGGCCAGATGCCCGTTTCGGCCAACAGCGTCTTGGCTGGCTGAAGAAACGCGGTTGATCGCAGATCTGCGTTGGGCTCACTGACCGAAAGGATCGGAGGCGTCGGATCGGTGCAGATGACAGAGAACCCTGCCCGTCCGAAAATGGCGCTTGCCATCAGGCCGGCGATACCGCCGCCAGAGACGAAAATATCGGAACTCTCTCTACCCATGCGGCTGACCTAGTCCCGCTGGGGCCATGGGCCAAGATCAATCACGGATCTGCGACAGAAAGCGCGAAAGATCGGCCGTGTGATGATGGATATGGTCACCTAGAACAGGTTCGGGACCGACGAGAACGGTCGTCATGCCCATTTCAGCAGGCGCGATCAGATTGCGCGGATCGTCTTCAAAGATGGCGGCGATATCGGTCTCGATACCATCTTTTGCAAAGACCCTTTCAAAAGCGGACCGTTCTGGTTTCGGTCGGAAACCAGCGTGTTCGACGCCGTATACCGCATCAAAGACATCGCCAAGGCCTCGTGCCGCAAGGACCCTTTCCGCATAGGGCGCGCAGCCATTAGTGTAGACGATCTTGCGCCCTGGAAGAGCGTTGATGCGCGATGCCAGCGCCGTGTCCGGTGCGAGGCTCTCAAGCGATATGTCGTGCACTTCGTCAAGATAAGGCGCTGGGTCAACGCCGTGTTCATCCATGAGCCCGGCCAGGGTAGTCCCATAGGTTTTCCAGTAATGCCGCCGCAACCGGTCCGCTTCGGCGCGGTTCACATCAAGGCTCCGCATGACATAGTCCGTCATACGTACCTCGATCTGATCGAAAAGCCGCGCCTCTGGCGGGTAAAGTGTGTTGTCCAGGTCGAACACCCAATGCGAAACTGTCTTGAAGGATTGCCGGTTCATGACGGCCGCGCTAGCGCGCCCGGGCGTCGGCTGCAAGCTCTGGTTTCCTTGATCGTTGGGCCGTTGGTTGGCTAGGTATGCGCGAAAAAGATACGGAGCCGGAAATGCAAGACGAAAAAACCCAGGGCAAGGACGCATACGGTCTGATCCTTGAAGCCATCGACGTGGGCGTTTACACGCCCGGCGACCGGTTGGTTGAATCGGAACTCGCAGACCGCTTCGGCGTGTCGCGCACGCCGATCCGCGAAGCCCTTCAGCGGCTTGAGACACAATCGCTTTTGGCCCGCGACGGGCGAAGCCTGATAGTTGCCTCGCTCGATCACAATCAGATGGCTGAACTTTATGTCGTACGCGCCGAACTCGAAGGTCTGGCGGCCCGGCTCGCCGCCCAGCATGCCACGAAAGAGGAAATCTTGGTCTTGCGCGAAATGGTGCAGGCGGATCGCAAGATCGTGCATGATCCCGGTGCCCTTGCCCGCGCCAACCGGCGCTTTCATAAGCAGGTGCACCTCGCGTCGCACAACCGCTACCTCGTGCAGCAGCTCGACCTTGTCTACCGGACCATGGCGCTGATGGCCACGACGTCTCTCGCGGCTGAAGGGCGGGGAGAGGTGGCGCTAGACGAGCACGACCAGGTGGTCGAAGCGGTCGCCGCACGCCGGGGCGACAAGGCGGCCGAGGCTCTTCGGGCCCATATCAGCAATGCATTCCAGACCAGATTAAAGGCAGACGCAACAGGATTTGAGTCGACCATTTGAACCGCAGGGGGTTGTCACGTTATTCGGCCGGAACAAGCGGTGCCGCTTCGGGCGTGTCCTGATCAGAAGACGCAACACTCGCCTTCGGTTGAAAGACCCCGTGCTCGGTCTTGTGCCAGTGAAAAGGGGTGCGCGCCAATTCGGCGAAGCCCTTGTAAGCCGCAAGAACCGCGAGCGGGTAATAGGCGACCAGCGTTGGCACGAAAGGCCAAAGCCAGTGGTTCCTTGTCCGCGAGATCGCCAGCGTACTTACAAGCCAAGACAGGATCTCTGATCCTACAAAGACGAGTGAGATCCAGAAAAGCGTTTGGGTTGCCAAGAGACCCTGAAAAGGATGCCAGAACCCGAACAGAGCCGGCCAGAAGCTCCATAGAAGCGGAGCCATCAGAAACTGTGTAAGCCCGGCAAGAAAGATCACCTGGATGCCAAAAAACCGCCAGGCGCCGAGGTCGCGGTAAAGGACGCGCGGGCTTCGCATATGGACCGCGTAGGTCATGGCGTAACCCTTCAGCCAGCGCGAGCGTTGTTTGATCCAGGGCCATGGGCGGCAGTTGGCCTCTTCCATTGTCACAGTTGACACGGTTTCGGTTCGGTACCCCCGCCGCGCCAGCCGGACACCCAGATCGGCGTCCTCGGTGACATTATGGGCGTCCCAGCCGCCTGCCTTTTCGATTGCCTCCCGGCGCAGGAACAGCGTCGTTCCCCCAAGCGGAATTGGGAATCCAAGACGCTGCAGGCCCGGCAGGATGATGCGGAACCAAGTTGCGTATTCGATCGTAAAGCAGCGCGAAAGCCAGTTTGTTGTCGGATTATAGTAGTCCAAAACGCCCTGAAGACAGGCGACATCGGGATCAGCGGTCTCGAAGGCGCTGGCGACAATCTCAAGCTGTCCGGGTTCCGGTGCATCCTCGGCGTCCCAGATGCCGACAATACTGCCCCGGCAAAACTCCATGGCAAAGTTAAGCGCACGGGGCTTTGTCCGAACGCTGCCTTCGGGCACCACGACCACGCGTATCCAGGGCGGCAAGTCCGTGCGGTCCAGCGCGTCCAGCGTGGTCTGATCGCCTTCTTCCACGACCAGACAGATATCCAGCGCTTCCTTGGGATAGGTAAGGGCCGTAAGCCGGACGAGCAGCCTGTCCGCAATCTCTGATTCCTTTAAGAGCGGGATGAGCATCGATATCGTCGGGCGCGCTGCCATCCTTTCGTGCGGCACATTCGGCGGCTTGGGTGGGCTCATCAGATGAATGATGGCCGCTGCTAGTTTGAGCGCAACGGAAAGAACGAGCGTGATCAGACTTAAGGCCAGGACGATTTGCACAAACATGAGCGGCGCGACGAATGCGAAGCTGACACAAAGCAGCAGGGCGGCGGGAACAAAGCGCTGCACTTCGGCAATGGGCCAACGGCGGCAACTGAAGCGGTCTTCAAGTGCCGTTTCGGCTGCTCGCGCCATCTGACGCGAACGCAATCGGACAATCGCCCCGGCAATATCGTCACGCGGTGCGAGGGCAATCAGTACCGGGCCCAGATCCAACTGTCCGTTTCGTTGCAGCCGTTCCACCTCTTCTGGTTGACTGGTCACGACCACTGTTGCCGCACCAATGCGACGCCAGGGAAGCAGGCTGTGCCGCAGGCAAAAGCCCGCGCCGAGTTCGTCGAGAAGCCGGCTGTCCGGACTGTCGCGCTTTACGTCCACGGGTCGCGCTTGCCAGACGATGCCCTGGGCCCGAAGAAGATCCGCTTCGTCGATCAGTTCCAGATTGGTAAGAACAGTGGACAGAGTGCAGGCCGACCGCAGCGCCCGTTGCTCGGCAAAAGAAAGATCCTGTTTGGAAATCGCGCCCATCTCGCGAAGCACGTACGAAAGGGTCCGCCGAGGGATCTCAGGCCGGCGCGAAACCGGCGAGACAGGCGCCGTCGATACGAGGCGCAACGAAGCAGACGAATGTACCACCAGAAACCCAGCACAGTTTCCGGCACCTGATCATTTCAAGGTTAATGGTCGGTTAATGCGCCCCGACAGCCGGTGGCCGCTAGGATGATGTCACGCGGCGCCGGTCGATCGCCGCCGCGAACCGTTCAAAAAGGTAGTAGCTGTCCTGCGGGCCGGGGCTCGCCTCGGGGTGATACTGAACCGAGAACACAGGCCGGTCGGTCAGGCGAATGCCGCAATTCGAGCCGTCGAAGAGTGAAACATGGGTTTCGACCACACCTTCGGGCAGGCTTTGGCTGTCCACAGTGAATCCGTGGTTCATCGAGGTTATCTCAACCTTTCCAGTTTCCAGATCCTTCACCGGATGGTTGGCGCCGTGGTGGCCGTGGTTCATCTTGATGGTCTGGGCACCGAGCGCGAGCGCCAGCATTTGGTGACCCAGGCAAATCCCAAAGACCGGCAGTTCCGTTTTGTCGAGGATCTCCCTGATCATCGGCACGGCATAGGCGCCGGTGGCCGCCGGGTCGCCGGGACCGTTTGACAGGAAAAGACCTTCTGGTGCGTGGGCTAAAATGTCATTAGCGGTAGCTTCGGCTGGCACCACGGTCACGTCGCAACCGGTTGATGCGAGGCAACGCAGTATGTTGCGCTTGGCCCCATAGTCGACGGCGACGACCTTGCGTTTCGGTCCATCCAGCTGGCCGTAGCCTTCCGGCCAGGCCCAGCGTGTTTCGCTCCAACGATAGGACTGGGCGCAAGTAACGCGCTTGGCCAAATCCATGCCTTCAAGGCCCGGAATGCTGCGCGCCCTTGCGATCAGGGCCTCAATGTCAAAATTTCCGTCGGGTGCATGGGAAAGCGCCACATGGGGGGCGCCCTGCTGCCGGATGGCCCGGGTCAGACGGCGCGTGTCGATGCCGCCGATGCCGATCCGGTCAGACCGCGCCAACCATTCGGACAGCTCCGACACCGCTCGCCAGTTCGATGCGCCTGTCGGATCCCATTTCACGACCATTCCCGAAGCAAAGGGCGCCGCCGTTTCGTCGTCATCCGGATTGGTGCCGGTGTTGCCGATATGCGGAAATGTGAATGTCACGATCTGCCCCGCATAGGACGGGTCGGTCATAATTTCCTGATAGCCGGTCATCGCCGTGTTGAAGCAAAGCTCTGCCTCGGCCACACCGGTTGCGCCGAACCCATGGCCGTAAAACAGCGTCCCGTCGGCAAGCGCGAGGCAGGCAGTCGGCTGTTTTCCAAATTGCATCGGACCGGGTATTTCCGTCAGAAGGGCTGAAAAATCCACCGGTGTCTACGGGCCATTTTGGGGGGCGTCAACCCGCTGTCCGTTCCTGATCACAGTTGCGGCAGAACGCTGATTTTGGTATCGCTCGTGGGTTTCCGGACCAATCAAAGGGGTCGCCATATGGGCATCCGAGCCCGCGTCACTGACGCCATGAAATTGGCCATGAAGGAAAAGGACACGCTTGGCCTTTCCACGCTTCGCCTGATCAACGCGGCCATCAAGGACCGCGACATTGCCGCCCGTGGCGAGGGCAAGGGCGAAGGCGTTAGCGATGATGAAATTCTCGCGCTTCTAGCCAAAATGGTAAAGCAGCGCCGGGAAAGCGCGCAGGTTTACGAAGAAGGCGGGCGCCTGGAACTTGCGGACAAAGAGCTTGAGGAAATCAAGACGATCGAGGTGTTTCTTCCCAAGCAACTGACCGAGGAAGAGGTTGCGGACGCGATTGAAGCGGCAATCAGTAAGCTTGGCGCTGAATCCATGCGCGATATGGGGCGCGTCATCGGCATGCTCAAATCCCAATATGCCGGCCAGATGGATTTTGGCAGAGTCGGTCCCATGGTGAAGGACAGGCTGGGATAGCGCAGGTCGCGGCGCTCATGTCTCGCGGCCTTGGTTGGGCCAGGCAACACGACCTGACGCATCTTAGGGCCTGTCCGGCCTGCTTGCGATTGGGCGCATAACGCGTCGGTTGCAGATAGGGGCGAAATCCCGCGCTCAGCAATTTCGCGGTCTTTCCCAATTGAACTTGCAGGATAACGCAACCCGCACGCGCTTGATCTGCCTTAAAGCATTTTTGGCCAAGACAGACAGTCATTCAGTTGGGGCAGCGGGGGTCGGCTGTGCGGACTTTGCAGACCTTTGACACTCATTTCCAAAGGTCTGCTTTCAGTTCGGCCAATTGTCACCGTTCCTTGTTAGTACGATAGCCTCGCTTCCTTTGGCGCTTCTACTTTACATCCATGATATTCGTCACGTTCTCACGGAAGTAGTCCAATGCTCCGTTTTCTTCGTGCGAGACGATGTAGGTCAGGCTGGTCACGAGCTGCTGGCGCACACCGTAAAAGTAGCGTTGGTTGAAGCGCGTTAGGTACCAACCCTTGCCGAGTTCAAAACTGTCGATGCCCAAAGCTTCAGTACCTTTCGGGAAAATCTCTTCGCCAAGGCGGCCTGCCAACGACATTAAGGCATCGCGCGTATCAGCATTCTGCCATTCCGTATCAACCTCATCGCGGAAGTGATCTATCCGAAAATCAATGTCTTCGGCGATCAGTTCGAATAGTGAGGGGTCTCCACCCGCGAATTTCGCAAGAACCTGGCCAATCACAGTGTCACTGGCGGTTACGGGTATCGGTTGCATCGTCTCTACTCCTTGAATGACTGATGCTGCGTGTTTGGAGCGCGACATCGTAAAAGGAAATTGCGATTTCAACTATTTTTAGTATAGCCTTTGCCTATGATAGATTTGAACACCTTGCGCTACTTCACGAGCGCCTACGAGACAGGTACATTTAGTCATGCGGCCCGGTTGAACGGGGTGAGCCAACCCACAGTGTCGGCTGCCATACAGAAGCTGGAAGAACGGCTCGGAGTGCTTTTGTTCAAACGATCAAAGGCAGGGCTCAAACCATCACCCTTTGCAGGACGGCTCTACCACGACGTGGTTGACCACGTTACTCATCTGGCTTCGCTGCAAACACGTTTGCTTTCCGAACCAGTGCAATCCATTCGGGTTTATTGTGCTCCCGACATGTTGGTGCGAAGGCTCGCGCCTAAGCTGAACAGCCTACACCGCCGGTTCGCCAACTTGGAGTTCACTTTCACTGAAGAAGTGCGAGAAAGCGATCTGGCTTACGTTTCGGATCGATGTGTGCCAGAAGCTCACGACTTTCTTCCAACAGAAGAAGAGCGTTTCTACTTGGCTGTTGCCCGATCCCATCCGATCGCCACAACCAGCACGCTTGAGGTCGAGGACCTTCGCAAACTCCCGCTCATTCAAAGACCATATTGTCCTAGTGCAGATCGGTTGGAACTAGGCGCAGGCGGAATCAGTTTTGCGGCTCATGCGACAAACGACAATCAATTGCTGGATCTCGTCTCTGTAGAGTTAGGGGTAGCGTTCGTCCCCGCCTCGCATGCAGAGGCTCGGGATGACATCGTCCTTCTTTCGTTGGAAGGCGCGGATGCGGGGATGCGGGTAACTGGTATCTCACATCGAAAATCTGTTCGGGCTAAGGAACTCGCCCAACTGCTCGCCAACCCGGGCAGTAACGTGGAAGCTTTGTTGGCAGATGGCAGCCTAACAACCATGCGGTAGCTAGCCAAGGCAGCCTTTGGTGCTAGACGCAGCATCTGAGAGGTCTGGGCTCCTTCCGGACATTTTCCGCACCGCAGAGAGCTTAGCGCAGGATTTCGCCCCTATCTGCAACTGACCGCATAGGCAAGCTGTTTATGGGAACAGGAAGGCGGTGCGTTGGGCCGGATCTATAGCCGGATTTTTCTGAGCGTTTCGTTCAGATCCGAATAAAGGCTCTTGCGTTCATCCTCGCTCAGGAACGAGCCGATCTCGACCTCTCGGCCGGCGCCGGTCAATGTCACGTAGTAAGGGACTGGGCCCACGTTCTCATGCAGCGCCACGCTGACCCACATGGGATTGGCATCCCAGCGCTGCGTCGGCTGCCGGTGCGATTGGCGGACGAGCTCGATCCGGTCCGGCCAGATCGACAACTCTTCAACGATCCGACGGTCGTTCCAGTTTTTCCGAAGGCTCATCCAAAGCGCGCCTAGGGTCAGGACAAAGGGAAACAAAACCCACCAGAGCGCCGGCGTTCCCAGAAGGCCCACCAGCGGTATGGCAAGGAAGATGGCCGTCAGCCCGACAAACACCACAAAGCCGTGGGGTGAAAGCGATTGGTGCGGCCAAAGCTGAACCCGCGCGACGGGTTCAGATCCTTCGGCATGGCAAGGGCCGCTTCGGTTACAATCCTCAAGTGCGGGTTCTGTAAGCCAGTGACAGGGCATGGCGATCTAATGCGCCTGACCTTTGTCCCACTCTTCCTGCTTGGGAAGGATCTCGAACGTGTGCTCGGGCGGCGGGCTTGGCAACGTCCACTCCAACGTGTCCGCATGCTCGTTCCAGGGATTGTTCTCGGTCGCGTTCATGGGCGCCAGAAGCGTCCTGAATAGTATCACGATGAAGAAGACAAAGGATCCGAAGGCTAGGAAAGCGCCCCAAGACGACACTTCGTTCCACAAGGCAAACGCTTCTGGATAGTCGATATAGCGTCGCGGCATACCCTGACGGCCCAGAAAGTGCTGCGGGAAGAAGGTGATGTTTGCACCTATGAACATAGCCCAGAAGTGGACCTGCCCCGCCCATTCCGGGATCTTTCGACCGGCCATCTTGGGCAGGTAGAAGTAGATGCCGGCAAAAATGCAGAAGACCGCACCAAGGCTCATCACGTAGTGGAAATGCGCCACGACATAGTATGTGTCGTGATAGGCACGGTCGACGCCCGCCTGGCTGAGTACGATGCCCGTCACCCCGCCCACGGTAAAGAGGAACAGGAACCCGAATGCCCAGAGCATCGGTGTTTTGAACTCGACCGAGCCGCCCCACATGGTGGCGATCCAACTGAAGATCTTTACGCCCGTTGGCACCGCGATCACCATGGTGGCCAGCATGAAGTAGGACTGCTGTGTCAGGCTCATCCCAACCGTGTACATGTGGTGCGCCCAGACGACAAAGCCCAGGCCGCCGATGGCAATCAGCGCCCAGACCATCGGCAGGTAGCCAAAGATCGGTTTGCGCGCGAAGGTCGCTATGACGTGGCTGATGATGCCAAAGCCTGGCAGGATGATGATGTACACCTCGGGGTGTCCGAAGAACCACAGGATATGCTGGTAGAGCACGGGGTCGCCGCCGCCGGCAGGATCGAAGAAGGTCGTGCCGAAGTTCCGGTCGGTCAGAAGCATGGTGATGGCTCCGGCCAGCACCGGCAGCGCCAGAAGGATCAGCCACGCTGTGACGAAGATCGACCAGGAAAACAGTGGCACCTTGAACAAGGTCATGCCCGGCGCTCGCATGTTCAGGAAGGTCGTGATCATGTTGATCGCGCCAAGAATAGATGAGGCCCCGGACAGGTGGACCGCAAAGATCGCCAGATCCATCGACATGCCGCCTTCATTGACACTGAGCGGCGGATAAAGGACCCAGCCAACACCTGACCCGAGCTGATCGTTGCCGCCGGGGCTGACGACCGAGGCAACGGCCAGCGACGAACCTGCAACGTAAAGCCAGAAGCTCAGGTTGTTCATACGCGGGAACGCCATGTCAGGCGCGCCGATCTGCAGCGGCATGAAGTAGTTGCCAAAGCCCCCGAACAACGCCGGAATCACCACAAAGAACATCATCAGGATGCCGTGGCCCGTGATCATGACGTTCCAAAGATGGCCATTAGGGGTGCATTCGCTGGGCAGCGACGCCGAAAGCGACGAGATAAAGCCCGAGAAGAGCCCTTTGTCCAGGTGCTCCATACACATGTATTGGACGCCGGGATCCTTCAGTTCCATCCGCATGTAGACGGTGAAGGCGACGGCGATAAAGCCGACGAAACCGGATACAAACAGGTACAGGATCCCGATGTCTTTGTGATTGGTGGACATGAACCACCGGGTGAAGAAATCGCGCTGGTCTTCGTGTTCGTGGCCGTGAACGGCTGCGTCCGCCATGCGTTGCCTCCAAGGGTCAGTCTTTGCTGCGGTGTCCCCGCATTGGTCTAGATGTCCCTCGTATGCGGGATTTCGCCAATGGGCAATGCGTGAGGGCGCCGCACAGGGGGATAAAGTGTCGCGTGTATCTGTCAGTCAGGCGGGCGCCAAAACGAAAAAAGCGCCCCGAGGGGCGCTTTCCAAAGAAGCTGTGGGCCGTGTCAGCCCTTTTTGCGCCGCAACAGCGCGAAACCACCGAGACCGGCCAGTAACAGCGGCAGACCGGCGGGCACTGGAATGGGAGCAACTTCGCGCAGCGTCAACTCAAACGACTCCCGTGCAAGCAGCGGTGTATCGTAAATCGCGCCCGGTAAATTCTGTGTTGCAGGATCGTTTGCCGGGAAAAATGTCGGGGAAGCGAGAATGTTAATTCCGTCAGTAATCCCGCAATCCCCTGCGAAGGAATTGCAGCCAAAAATGTACTCATCATTGTTGGCAACGAGAAAGATATCGCTGATCAGAGCCGAACCGTCGCTATTCAACACGCCTTCGAAAACATCATTGTCGCCAAGGTCATCGAAGTCGTAGGTGAACGAAAGGTCGCCACCGAAAGACGTGCCAGTGCTGTCAATGACAAACTCTTTCCCGTCTACGGTCAATCCGAAATCAATAACGTCGTTGATGTCGAAAGTGTCATCAGCGACGCCCGCTTCGTCAAATTCAACGAAACCGCTGGCGGAAAACTCCATACCCGGTGAATCAAGAACAGGGACGTTGTTATCGAGCGTCCAGGTGAAGACCGTGGCATTCCAGCTCAGGTCATAGATTGGTCCAGCGATTGCGGATCCGCTGGAAACTACTGCCGCTAGAGCGGCGGCTGGAAGTACTCGATACATGATGTCAACCCGACAAAAAGGGGGCCATACAGCCCGTTTGCATCCCCGTGGCTTCCTAATGAGCGATCGCTGATACAATGTCAACATTTCGACACATTCTGCATCCGGCAAGTGGCCGTTTTGGTCTCTTGCAAGCAACATTCCGAACGAAAGAAGCTTCGAACTAACAACTGCGGACTAATTTTAAGTCTATGTTTAATAAAAAGTAAATTCTGGTTTACGCCGACTGCGATGCAGCCGCGACGCGACGTCATACAAAAAATTTGTCAAAAATGTGAGCTTGTTCACAGACTTGCGTTAATCATGCAGAATCCGCGAAAATGTTTCCTTCAGTGCCAGATCTGCATCGTCCATGGTGACCGGATGTCCAAGGTCGACCAAGCTGGTAACACCGTGTTCGCGGATGCCGCAGGGCACGATTCCGTCATAATGTGACAGGTCTGGTTCCACGTTCAGCGAGATGCCGTGGAAACTGATCCACTTTCTGATCCGCAGCCCGACGGCTGCGATCTTGTCTTCGTGCGGGCTGCCGTCGGCTGTCGCGGGCTTCTCGGGGCGGGGCACCCAGACGCCCACGCGATCGGCGTGCACGGCGCCAGCCACGTTGAACTCGGCCAGAGCCGCCAGTACCCAGGCTTCGAGGCTTGAGACAAAGCCGCGCACGTCGCGACCGCGCCTGTTGAGATTGAGCATGACATAGGCCACACGCTGGCCCGGCCCGTGGTAGGTATACTGGCCGCCCCGCCGGGACTGATAAACCGGCAGACCCCGCGCGTTGGTCAGATCCTCGGGCTTCGCGCTGGTACCGGCGGTATAAAGCGGCGGATGCTCAAGCAGCCAAACAGCTTCAGACGCGCGCCCCTCGGCAATCGCCGCAACACGTGCCTCCATTTCGCCGACCGCGTCTTCGTAGCGCACAGGTTCCTGAGAGGTTAGCCAGGTCGGCATGCCAAATGTCCCGGATCAAGGCACCTTGCCTAGCGGCTGGCGTGTCCGAAGACAAGCCGCAACGGCAGTTGGCCCGCCGCCGTCAAAAAGCCCTTGCGTGTCAGTAAAGGGGTCGGCTATCAGACCCGGGTTTTCGACACGTGCGGTCGTGGCGGAATTGGTAGACGCGCAGCGTTGAGGTCGCTGTGGGGTAACACCCGTGGAAGTTCGAGTCTTCTCGACCGCACCATT
>JBCCMQ010000006.1:0-177831 GCA_039026235.1 Pseudomonadota bacterium | reverse complement strand
GTCAGACACGGAATTCGACGCATGGTCACACTTTCACATCGGTCTGGCGCACATCTACCGCTTTGATGAACAGAACAATCATCTGGCCGCGCATCATTTCGACGCGGCGCTGGCACTGGACCCGGATTTCTCTCGGGCGCACTCGGGCAAGTCGTTCGTCCATTGGCAGAATGCGTTCATGAATTTTGGCTCAGGGAGGACGGGTTTCATACGCGCCGCCGCCAAGGAAGCCGAAAAGGCCCTTCTGCTGGACCCAAGTGACCCATTCGCCGCATTCAGTTTGGGCCGGGTTCAATGGCTTGAAGGCGACATCTCGGCCGGCCTTGATTGGTTGGGAAGGGCGTTAAAGATAAACCCGAACTCCGCGCAATCACACTATAATCAGGGCCTATTGCAAGTTTTTAGCGGGTCCCCGGCTGAAGGCGTTTCCGCCTCGAGCACCGCACTTTCGCTCAGCCCATTGGATCCGCTGCGCTATGCCATGCTCAGCACGCAGTCGCTGGCGGCAATGCAAGACGAAGACTATGATCGCGCCGCTAGTCTGGCCAACCGCGCCCTTCAGTCTCCAAGCGCGCATTTCTATATCCGGATGATTGCGGCGGCAGCGAACGTGCTTAGCGGGGATCGGAGGGCCGCGGTGCTTCAGCTTGAGACGGCAAAGAGGCAAAGATCCAAGCTGTCTCAGGACCTTTTCTTTAACTCCTTTCCTTTCGAGAAGGGTTCTGATCGCCGCACACTGCAACGGGCTTTCACGGAATTGGACCTGGACTAGTCCCAGATCCAACGCGCTTCCGATGACCTTGTGAGGTTCATCAACATTGCCGATTGCCCATCCCCGCGCCCTGGCCGTTGAACATTCCAGATGATACCCGAACACGAGCTAAGGGCCGTACTGCGGCGTTCAAAGATCACTTCAAGATAGACGTCGCCGTGACCGGCAATCTTGGCTTTCCGTGCAACCAACTGCGTTCGGTGCGCCCAGACAGGTTCTTGCCGCTGGTTTCGGTTCCCGGAACGCGGCTCGTCAGACTAACGAAGGGCCTGGCGGTCGCGCGACTGGCTGAGACCTGCATGGGTGGCCTAATTCTCGATGCCTTTTGCAGAAACGCCGACCTGGCCGACGCAGCCGCGCTGAGTTCGGCGCTTGATCTTATGATCTAACGGTACAACGCTCGTTCATCTGGCCGCGTCGCTTGGCAAACCGGTGTGGAACCATTTGTCGTCGCAGAGCTTTTGGCACTACGGCTTCCATGGCGATACGACGCCGTGGTACCCGACAATGCGCCTGTTCCGTCAACCGGCCGTATGCGACTGGGCAACGCCGGTTGAAGAGGCGCGGGATGCCCTGCTGGCACACCTGCGCGAAACCTCGGGCTAGTTGCCAAGCACAAAGGCTGGACGAACACGGCGACCGAATGCCCACCGCCAAGGCGTGATTTCAGCGGCCGGGGTTTCTTGGGGTCCTTTCACGTATGTTGTGAAAGGCGTTGAGTGGCAGCCTTTGGTCCGCTGGCGCCAAAGGTCCGATTGGCTGCCAAGGACTTTTGGCGGGTCAGCGGATGCTCGGTTTCTGAATCTGCGCGACGACCCGGATTCCGCAAAAACCAGCCCAAACAAGACAGGGTGGTTACGATCCGAAATGAACGTGACGGCGCGTGGCCGCCGCCTGTGAAGACGTATCATGCATGCGCGCCCTGAAAGCCAGGCGCGCCAGAATCGGGAGAGAATTTGATATCGCTCGGCTGAGAGAGCACGCCGTGGATGCAACCGTCATGCCCTTACACGGCTCTCTCTGCCCAAAAGCTAGGCACATGGGTTGTCAATCCAACGGACAGATCGTCCGAGCACGCTGGTGTATTGCAACGTTGAGCCTATGCACTACCGTCTTGCGTGAGCAACGGGGCTCTGGGCAAGCGATCGCAAGCCTGAAACAGTACAACGTCGTGCTTATCACTCCCAGCATCTGAACGCGGGCGCTCTTTTAGGGGCGTGATAAACACATGACCAGCAAAAGCTCCGGCTTTACACGCGAACAACAGATTTATCTGGCCAGGGTGATTATGGACGCGGGTCTGCACCGGGCTTTTGCGTCACCCTCCAAGCAAGCCACGCCAGAGCCGGAACCGGAAACGGTCTATGGCGTGCCGATTGAAGATCTCTGCAAGGAGGAGGTGGCCAAGTACAAGACCCATCCGCTGGACATCTGGCGCCAGCTTGAGGAATGGACACGGGCTGACAAGATCGCAGAGGGGCTTGACCAGTTCCTGCTGCGCCACCTGGGCTTCTTCAACGTCGAGCCGAACAGCCAGGGCTATATGATGCGCCTGCGCGCGCCCGGCAATCAGCTGACAGCAGACCAATTTCGCAACTTGGCCCGCTGCGCCGAAGAGTATGCTGGCGGCTACGCCCATGTCACAACGCGCGGAAGCCTTCAGTTGCGCGAAATACGCCCGCGTTCGGTGATCGATATGATCGAGACGATGCAGGAGGCCAGCCTGACCTCGATGGGCACTGGCGCGGACTCCGCGCGGAACCTGACGGTCACGCCATCAGCCGGTTTCGACCTTGATGAACTGATCGATATGACACCCCAGGCCAAAAGGCTGTCCTTGCGGATCCTGCGCACGCGCGCGCTGCAGGGCATTCCGCGCAAATTCAATATCTCTTTCGACAACGCCGGGCGCCTGTCCTGTCTGTCTGACACCAACGACATTGGATTTCTGGCGACCGTCGTGAAGGAAAACGACCAAGGTGCAGAACCCGGAATTTGGTGCCGGATCGCGCTGGGTGGGATAACCGGCCACAAGGATTTCGCCCGTGATACGGGGCTGATGTGTCGGCCTGAAGAAACAGTCGACGTGGCCGAAGCGATGTTGCGGGTCTTTGTGGAACATGGTGATCGCACCAACCGCAAGAAGGCGCGCCTGAAGTATCTGCTGGAAAAGAACGGGGTAGAGTGGTTTCTTGAGCGGTCACAGGAACATCTCGACGCGTTCGGCTCGGGCGTGCGGCTTGTCCGTCTCGGCGCCGAGGCCACCGAGCCGCGCACCCCAGTCGACCGCCAGGCCCATATCGGTGTGCACCCGCAAAAACAGTTTGGTTTGAATTACATCGGCGTGGCGCTTGAACTTGGACGGATGTCGCCCGAACAGATGCGTGTTCTGGCCGATGTCGCGGACAAATACGGCGACGGCGACATTCGCTTGACCGTCTGGCAGAACCCTTTGATCCCTTTCGTGCCGGACACGCAGGTAAAGGCGGCCTCGGCCGAGATCGAGGCCGCAGGCATGACGGTCAGCGCATCGGCTTTCCAGGCGGGCGTCGTTGCCTGCACGGGCCGTTGGGGCTGCAAACTTGCCGCCGCCTACACCAAGCAGGATGCCTTGGAACTGGTGCGGCATCTGGAAAAGAAGTTCGATCTGAAGTCACCGATCAACATTCATCTGACCGGTTGCGCCAATTCCTGCGCACAGCATTACATCGGCGATATCGGCCTTGTGGGTGCTGCGGCGCCCGGTGGTGGTGAGGGATACAACATCGTCCTGGGCGGCGGGTCCGATCTGGATCAGGGCCTCGCGCGGCCACTGGTGGGTCCAGTCGCGGCCGGCGACATCTACGGCATCATCGAACATGTCATCGCCTGTTATGTGGCCCGTTCGGCACCTTCCCAGACCTTCCTTGCCTTCGTGCGTTCGCTCAACGACGACGAACTGAAAACCCTGCTGCCCGAAGAACTGGTTCAAGCGGCCTAAAGAGACAGACAAAATGAACGTTCAAAACCCGCTCATCGCCAAAACCATCGAGGCTGCGATCAACGCATCAGAGCCGCAAGTGGAACTGGTGCCCGAAGATGCACCTTTTGATGCCGAGCAACGGCAGTGGTTGAACGGCCTGCTTACCGGTCTGTCCGCCCTTGCGGCGTCGGCCGCCGCGGACAGTAGCGAAGAGGCGGCGGCGCTGGCGCCTCTGCACGTGCTTTTCGGATCGCAGTCGGGCAACTGCGAAATGCTGTCGAAAGATCTGCGCAAGGCCGCTGGCGGATACGGGTTTCAGGCCGACGTGGCCCCGCTGAATGACATTGCACCGGCCGACCTTGCCGAGATGGAACATGCCGTATTCGTTGTCTCGACGTTCGGCGAAGGCGATCCGCCGGACAACGCGGCGAAGTTCGTTCAGTCGCTGATGTCCGAAGACTGCCCGCCGCTGCCTGCGAGCCTGAACTTCTCCGTATGCGGGCTTGGCGATACCAGCTACGCCGATTTCAACAAATGCGCCGAAGACATCGACCGGCGCCTAGTTGAACTGGGTGCAACCCGGGCGGTCGATCTGGTGAAATGCGATGTGGATTTCGATGACGACTACGCTGCCTGGAAGACGGCGGTTTTTGCCTCGGAACCCTTCGCGAACGCATCCCCGGGTGTGGCGGCACCGCAGATCATCGACGCCGAACCCGTTGCGATGTTCGACAAGAACCGACCCTTCATGGCCTCACTTCTGTTGAGCGAACCGCTCAGCGGAGAAGAAAGCGCCAAATGCGTGAACCATATCGAAATTTCCCTGGCCGGAGGCGGTGCTGATCTCGACTACGGGGCAGGGGATGCGCTGGGTGTCTGGCCGGTCAACTGCCCGGGTGATGTCAAGAACATGCTTGAGGCCGCGAACCTGACAGGTCGCGAGACAGTCACGCTAAAAACTGGGCCGGCGCAATTGCGTGCGGCGCTGATGACGCGGTTGGACCTGGCGACGGTGACCCCCAAAACCCTGGAAGCTTTCGGGTTGGGTAAGGCCCTGGAAGATGCGCAGGTTCTGGATCTTCTCGGTGCCGTGTCCAATCTGTCGGCGCAGCAATTGGTCGACGGGCTGCGGCCCTTGCAGCCGCGGCTCTATTCGATTTCATCCAGCCCAAAGGCGCACCCCGGGGAAGTTCATCTGACCGTCGGCGAGGTGCGCTATGACCTGAACGGCCGACCGTGCAAAGGCGTGGCATCGACCTTCCTGGGCGAAAGGCTGGGCGAGGCGGGCATGCTGGGTGTCTATGTGCAGAAGTCGGCCCATTTTCACCCTCCGGCGGATAACGCCGCGCCGTTGATCATGATTGGCCCCGGTACGGGCGTCGCCCCATTCCGCGCTTTTCTTGAAGAACGGGAAGCGTGCAACGCCAAGGGAAAGAACTGGCTTTTCTTCGGTGATCAGCATGAAGGCTGCGACTATCTTTACCGCGATCAGATCGAGGCGTGGCAGGCAACCGGATTGTTAAGCGAGCTCTCGCTGGCGTGGTCCCGCGACGGTGCCGAGAAAGTGTACGTGCAGACCCTTATGGAGCAACGCGGTGAAGAGGTCTTTGCCTGGATTGAAGACGGCGCCGCGATCTACGTCTGCGGAGACGCAAGTCGCATGGCGGTGGACGTTGAACACACGCTGCTTCGGATCATCGGCAAGGGTGCCGGTGTCGATGGCGCGGGCGCCCAAGCGTACCTGGACCGGATGGCAACAGAGCATCGTTACCAACGGGATGTGTACTGACCTTTGCCTCGTAATTCAGGCTACCGTCTTTCTTGATCCAAATGCGATGGCCGGTCCATCGGCGAACTGAGCCGCGACGGCGCGGCCTGCACCGAGCCGATGCGGTAACGCCGGGCTCTAGACAGCTAGAAGGTTCTCGGACAAGTCACTGCCAACGCTTAGAAAAAAGTTCCTGACCTGGGCGTCTATGGACGGGCTGCGGATAGGGAAAAGACCGCAGGTTCGGATTGCGTCCCGTAGACTTGACGATGTACGCGCACGCCGCCAGATCGTTCGTGACGCATAGGGCCGGCTGGCGGGATGCCATGTCAGGCCAAGGCTGATCCCGTTCAGATACCGCATTCTGTCGCCATGTGTGGGCAGCAGGATCGTTTGCGAAAAACGGTCCCGCGCTTTCTTTGACCGCTCTACGATGAAAAGTCGTTCACTCCGCAAATTCAACGTGCCGACCAGATGTGATCTGTGCAGCAGGCCGGTTTTCGGATCTCGACTGCGGATGAAAAAGGCCGTCTGCATCGCGTCGTTCTGTTCGCGGATATTGCACACGCCGACGTGCACGAAATCGGCGAATGCGGGCGTTATAAAGTGGACGTGGTATATCCCGCTGTATTGCCGGAGCCTGTTCAGTTCACCGTCCCATGCCTTCTCTCCCCAACGGGTCTCATCTTCGGGCTGGTACGCCGACTGTGAGAGCTTTGGCAGCGTGTCAGGATTCAGAAAGTCTTCCATCGGCACGCCAAAGTGGCGGGCGATACGCAGGCGCATGTTAGGGGATGGGAAGGTTTGACCGTTGATGTACTTCTGAAATTGCTGACGATTGACCCCTATGGCCCGGGCGACGGCCGAGATCGACCGACGTTGCTGGCAAAGCGTCCTCAGTGTCTCTGCAAAGGCCTCTGTTTCGGCGTCCTGCCGCATGTAATCGCGCTTCCTTAACCACGTACGTGCGTAATTTAGCATAAAACAGAGCAAAAGAGCGAAATTTTCGATTTCCCGATCTGCTGGTTTCCTATGGGTGCCATGGACGGGAAAACAACACAGGATCTGATGGGTGTCACCGACACGACGGTGCGGATTCCCATGCGGGACGGCATCACCTTGTCTGCCAGGTTGTGGTTGCCGCATGCAATTGCAACCAACATTCCGACCATTATCGAGGCGATCCCCTACCGGAAAAGCGACGGAACGGTTGCGCGCGATGCCAGCACGCACGGGATCATGGTCAAGGCAGGGTATGCCTGTCTTCGCGTCGATTTGCGCGGCACCGGATCTTCAGCGGGTTTCTTTGACGATGAATACTCCGAACAGGAACTGGAAGATATCGAAGACGTGGTGGCCTGGGCTGTGGCCGCGCGTTGGTCGAACGGTGCGGCCGGGATCATGGGAATATCTTGGGGTGGGATCAACGCGCTGCTAACTGCCGCTCGGCGCCCAAAAGGGCTGAAAGCGGTTATCGCGGCTGCCGCCGTGCTCGACCGGTTCGACGAGGACATCCATTTCAAGGGGGGGTGCGAACTGACATCCAACTTTGGTTGGGCGGCGCAAGCCATGTCGGTTTTGTCATTGCCGCCCGACCCGGCCACGGTTGAAGGAGACTGGCTCGAGGTTTGGAAGGATCGGCTGGGGCAAACCGTTTTCCTGCCAGAACTTTGGTCTAATGGGGCCGGGCGAACCCCCTATTGGTCCCGTACCGCCCTTGAGCCCGGCGATATCGACATCCCGGTTCTGGCCATCGCCGGTCACCGCGATGGGTATCGCAATCTGCCCAGCAATCTGCTGTCGGCCGCTGGCCCGAACAGCAAGGCAATCCTGGGCCCTTGGGACCACAACTATCCCAACATTTCTTCTTTTGGGCCGTGGCTCGACTTTGCCGATCTTGCGGTGCGTTGGTGGGATCACTGGCTGAAAGGCATGGATCGGGGCGTTTCGGACGATCCGGCCCTTAGGATCTTTGTGGTGGATGGCGCGGCACCAGCCGACAAACGGCTGATGTCGGGCCAATGGACCTCTTTGCGGGATTGGCCAAGCGATGCTGTCCGGCAAAAACAGCTGTTTCTGGCCGATGGCGGACTGATGGAGGCGGCCCAACCTATTCAGGCACCCATTCGCCCAAACCTGAATTGCGGCGCGGCGGCGGGCGAGTTTTTCAGCCGTTCCGGCGCGCCCGACCTGCATCCGGCTGACCAGTTCGAAGACGATCTGGCGGCGCTTTGTTTCGACAGCAAGCCCTTTGATGCCGCAACGATCCTGCTCGGTGACCCTGAAATCGCCCTGCAGCTTTCAAGCGATTGCCCGGTCGGGCAAATCGTGGTGCGTCTCAGCGACGTGTCGCCCGACGGGCGGTCGCGCCTGATCACCATGGGCGCGCTTGATCTGAGTTACCGGCAGGGGCTCGATGCGCCGCGCCCGGTGCCGGTGGGTGAGGTGATACCCGTCTCGCTGCGCTTCGACAGCGTGGGCTACAAACTGGCGAAAGGCCACGCGCTTCGTGTCGCCGTCTCGTCCTCCTATTGGCCTTTCATCTGGCCGGTAGGGCGTGTCACGCAACTGACTTTGCACGGCGGCGCGGTGACGCTGCCAGTGTTCGAAGGCTCTGAAGTCGGGACGTTTCAGGGTCTCGATGTCCCTCCAACCGCTTCGGCCGTGGTGGATGAACTCAGTCCGCCTGACCTAAGTACGACCTGGCTCCGTGACGGCGATCGAATTGTCCGCGATCGCAGGATTGACACCGGAAGACATGCATTTTCCGAAAGCGGACTGATCCGTGGCGGCAGCATGTCCGAACAGATGAGCGTCGACCCCGATGACCCGGCATCGGCCCAGATGCACGTGACCTGGCGCGGCTCCATCGACAGCCATGAGATCTCGACCGAGACGGTATGGCAGGCGCGCATGCGGGCCGACGCAAAGAACATTCACCTGTGGGGTCGACTGGAGGCCTTCAATGAAGGTGAGCGCATATTCACCCGTGATTTCAGCAGTGTAGTTCCACGCGAGATCGATCAAAGCGCCGTTATTGATGGCGGCCCGAACCCAAAGAAGACCAATGGAGAGGACCATGGATAGGCAACTGAAGTACTTTTTGAGCCAAACCGCGAAAGGCCGCATGGGGCGCCGGGAGTTTCTTGGACGCGCGTCCGCGCTGGGTATCGCAAGCCTGACCGCGTCCGCCCTTTTGACACGGTCGGTCCACGCCGAGGGTCCCCGTATGGGCGGCACGCTAAAGGTCGGCATTCAGGGCGGATCCTCGACCGACAGCCTTGATCCGGCGACCGCCACCAATTCCACGGCCACGCAGATCCTGCGCATGTGGGGCGAACCGCTGTTGGAGCTGACTGCTGATGGCGGGCTAGAGCCGGTCCTTGCCGAAGAATTCAGCGCATCCGAAGACGCAATGACATGGCGGTTCCGCATCCGCCAGGGCGTCACATTCTCGGACGGCAAAACCCTGACGCCCGACGATGTTCTGGCCACGTTTGAACGCCACACAGGCGAAGAGACCCAGTCGGGCGCGCTGGGCATTCTAAGGGGTATCTCAGGCATTCGCCTCGATGGGCAGGACGTCGTGTTTACACTCGACACGGCCAATGCGGACTTGCCGTATCTGTTGACTGACTATCACCTGATGATCCAGCCGAACGGTGGCAAGGATGCCCCGAACGCAGCGGTTGGGACCGGACCCTATACCGTTGCGGACCATGAGCCCGGCGTGCGGACCGTATTCGAGAAGAACCCCAATTACTGGCGGGATGGTCTGGGCTATGCGGCAACAATCGAGATGCTGGTAATAAACGATGACACCGCGCGTATGTCGGCGCTTCAGTCACGGCAAGTGGACATCGTTAATCGCGTACCGCCCAGGCTCGCCAGCCTGATTGCGCGCGACGCGAATTTGACGGTGCACTCGGTGCCAAGCGCCGGCCATTATGTCTTTATCATGCATGCCAATTCGGATCCTTTTGCGTCCAAGGATCTGCGACTGGCGTTGAAGTACGGCATGAACCGCGCAGAGATGGTGGATAAGATCCTGTTCGGCAACGGGTCGATGGGCAACGATACTCCGATCAATGCCTCATACCCTTTATTCTCGGATGATATCGAGCAGCGCAGCTATGATCCTGATAAGGCGGCATTTCATTACGCCGCCTCTGGGCACGATGGCCCAATTCTTTTGCGGACGTCGGAGAATTCGTTCCCCGGCGCGCCCGATGCGGCACAGCTTTACCAGCAAAGCCTTGGCGCCGCAGGGATCGAACTCGAGATCCAACGCGAGCCCAATGACGGCTACTGGTCCGAGGTCTGGAACAAACAGCCGTTCTGCACCAGTTATTGGGGTGGGCGTGCGGTGCAGGATGCGATGTTCTCGACTGCGTATCTATCGACCGCCGACTGGAACGACACGAGGTTCTTCAACGAACAGTTCGATCAGCTTCTGTTTGCCGCGCGCGCCGAGCTTGACCAGAACGTTCGCAAACAAATGTATCGCGATATGAGTGTCATACTGCGGGATGAAGGCGGCCTGATCTGTCCGATGTTCAACAACTTCATCGACGCAACCTCGGAGAACATCGCGGGCTGGGGCCCGTCGAAAGGGTTCGACATGATGAACTTTTATGCGCCGCTCAAAATGTGGGTCGTCGCATAGTGCGAACGGCCCTGTTTTTGGTCATCCAGCGCGTTGCGCTGGGTGGCCTGCTGCTGGTTCTGGTGTCTGTGCTGATCTTCGCTGGCACATTGGTTCTGCCTGGAGATGTCGCACAATCGATCCTCGGTCGATCCGCGACACCGGAAGCCATTGCCAACCTGCGCGAGGAACTGGGGCTCAACGAGCCTGCGGTCACGCGCTACTTTGCGTGGCTTGGCGGTGTTCTGCGCGGGGATCTGGGTACAGCGTTGTCGAGTGGCGCCGACATCGCCGGTTCAATCGGCTTTCGCCTTCAGAACACCCTGTTTCTGGCGTTTTGGGCCGCTCTTTTCTCGATCCCTATTGCGATCATGCTGGGTCTGATCGCGGTCCGCTTCAAAAACCGCTTTCCCGACCGGTTGATTTCCGGTGCGACGCTGGCGTCCATATCCTTGCCGGAATTCTTCATCGGTTACCTTCTGATCCTCGTGTTCGGCGTCAAACTTGGCTGGCTGCCGAGCGTTTCGGTCATCAACGATGGCATGAGCTTTGGGGAGCGTCTGCAGGCAATCATCCTGCCCGCGCTTACACTAATGCTTGTGGTGCTGGCGCATATGATGCGGATGACGCGCGCGGCAATCCTGAACGTAATCGAATCCGACTATATCGAAACGGCAGAGTTGAAGGGGCTGGGCCGTTTCAAGATCATCTGGAAACACGCCCTGCCCAATGCCGTGGCCCCGATCGTCAATGTGGTGACACTGAACATGGCCTACCTGATTGTCGGCGTGGTGGTGGTCGAGGTCATCTTCGTCTACCCGGGCATGGGGCAGTACCTGGTCGATCATGTCGCCAAGCGCGACGTACCGGTCGTGCAGGCCTGCGGCCTGATTTTCGCTGCCATCTACATCTCCCTGAACCTCCTTGCGGATGTCGTCTCGATCCTGACGAACCCCCGCCTTTTGCATCCGAAATGAAGGGGGCAGGGCAATGAACATACCCCTAACGGCCCTCATCGGTTTTGGTGTCACCGGCATCATCGTTATTGGCGCCGTGTTTGCCCCCTGGTTGTCGCCCCATGCCATGGACGCTGTGGTGGGCGGGGTCTGGGATCCGATATCGGCCGCACATTGGCTCGGGACCGACAATCTTGGCCGTGACCTTCTGAGCAGGCTTCTTTTTGGTGCGCGAACGACGCTTTCGATTTCCATTCTGGCGACGCTGGTGTCGTTTCTTTTGGGCACATCCCTTGGAATGCTCGCGGCCTCCGCCGGTGGGGTGATCGACCAGCTTCTGTCACGCTTCATCGATCTTCTGATGTCGATCCCAACGCTGATCTTTGCGCTGGTCGTGCTGTCCGTCATGCCGGGAACGATCCTGACCCTGATCCTTGTAATGGGTATCCTCGATTCTACGCGTGTTTACCGTCTGGCCCGCGCGGTTGCGGTTGACATCAGTGTGATGGACTATGTCGAGGCCGCCCGTCTTCGCGGGGAAGGACGGGTATGGATCATTACCCGAGAGATCCTGCCCAATGCCTTGTCCACGCTGGTAGCCGAGTTTGCCCTGCGTTTCATTTTCATGGTGCTGTTTCTCTCGGCACTGTCCTTCCTAGGGCTTGGGGTACAGCCGCCACAGGCCGACTGGGGCGGAATGGTAAAAGAGAACAAGGCGGGCATTGTCTTTGGCATCCCTGCGGCGCTGATCCCCGCCGGCATGATCGCGGCGTTGGCAATTTCGGTGAACCTGATCGCGGACTGGGTGCTAAACCGTACGAGCAGCCTGAAGGGCGCAGGCCATGCCACAGGATAATCTGCTTGAGTTCCGCAATCTGAAAATCGGTGTCCGCCAGACGGGCCGCACCGAAACCGTGACACTGGTCCGTGGTGTGTCGGCAACGCTTGAGAAGGGCAAAGTCCTTGGACTGATCGGTGAAAGCGGTGCAGGCAAATCGACCATTGGTCTCTCGGCGCTTGGCTACGGGCGGGGTGAGGTCGAAATCACCGGGGGCGAGGTAATCCTGAATGGCCACAACATCTTGGCGGGCGGCAAACGCGCGCTCAATAAGCTGCGGGGGCGGACGGTCTGCTACGTTGCTCAATCAGCGGCCGCAGGTTTCAACCCGTCGCAGCGGCTGATCGACCAGACCATCGAAGCGACGCTGGAACACGGCCTGATGTCGCGCAAGGACGCCGTGGCCCGCGCCAGGGCGCTTTACGCCGACCTGAGCTTGCCCGAACCCGACACCATCGGCGAACGCTATCCCCACCAGGTATCGGGTGGACAGCTGCAACGGGTGATGACCGCCATGGCCCTTTGCCCGGGCCCCGATCTGGTGGTCTTTGACGAGCCGACGACGGCACTTGATGTTACCACCCAGCTTGATGTCCTAGCAGCAATGAAGCACGCGATCCGCGAAGCCGGGGTGGCCGCCATCTACATCACCCATGATCTGGCCGTTGTCGCACAGATGGCCGACGACATCATGGTGCTGAAAGACGGGATCACCGTGGAATACGGTCCCACGCGCCAGATCATCGAGGTGCCGAACGAAGACTACACCAAGGCACTTTTGTCGGTGCGTTCAGTCAAACACGAAGAACAAATGCCCAAGGATTACCCTATCCTGGACGTGAGGGGTGTGACGGCCGCCTATGGTCGCGGGCTGAAGGTCCTTGATGATGTCAGCATGGGCGTCGCGCGTGGCCAGACTTTGGCCGTTGTCGGCGAAAGCGGGTCGGGCAAGTCGACACTGGCGCGCGCCATCACCGGGCTTTTGCCGCCTATGTCAGGTGACGTGTCCTTCGAGGGGCGGGCGCTGTCGCCGGATCTCGCCCGTCGAAGCAAAGAAGATCGGCGCCGCATTCAGATGATCTATCAGATGGCCGAAACAGCGATGAACCCGCGCCAGAGCGTTGCGACCATCATCGGGCGACCTCTGCAATTCTACCACGGCCTTTCCGGCAAGGCGCTGATCGAGGGTGTTCAGGACCTGCTTCACAAGATTGCCCTTCCACCCGATTTCGCTTCGCGCACACCGGGTGAATTGTCTGGCGGTCAGCGCCAGCGGATCTGCATCGCACGGGCCTTGGCCGCCGATCCCGATGTGATGATCTGCGATGAGGTGACATCAGCCCTTGATCCGCTTGTGGCGGATGGCATTCTGCGTCTGTTGTTGGACATTCAGGCCCGCGAAGACCTCGCGATGATCTTCATCACCCACGATCTGGCGACGGTTGAGAGCATCGCCGATAGCGTTGCCGTCATGCACCGAGGTCGCGTTTTGCGGTATGGTCCAAAGTCCCAGGCCATTCGTCCGCCGTTCGATCCCTACACCGAAAAGTTGATTGCCTCGGTTCCGCAGATGGATCTTGGCTGGCTCGACAGCGTCATCGGTGCCCACACAGCGGGCGGCGATCAGGGCTAGTCCGCAATTTCGGGATGGGTCCATGTCTTTTTCGTACTAATCGGCAAACGGAATACTCAATTCTGGGCCGTTAGCGGCAGATCCTGCAGTTTTGGAAAGCAGGGCGGGCAGTATCCGCGCCGATAGACCTGATCGCCAGACTGTGGTCTTTTGCCGCCAGGCTTGACGTTTTGGGTATGGACGACGCGATTTTCTGAACAAATGGATTAAGGGACGCTGATCCACGGTGCGGAAATGCCATTTGCAGCGCGCCGTACCATTGTCCGGAAATCACGTGTTACCGGTGGGGGCGCAGAGACTGCTGTCGAGAAAAAGATGCATCTAACCTCGGTGGTTTGCCGGGACACAATCAATCACGTGGCGCGCCGGATTGATGATGCGGTTGCGACCGGCGCAACGTCGTCGGCAGGCGGCGCGCCGGATGGGGGAATGATCATGCCTGCCAGGGTCGTGTCCGATGTCACATCGGACATACAGATCTGCAAGGTGGAACCCTTGGGCCCTGTCACTACGCTCATCCGGCCGCAGGGCGAAGACGACGCGGTTGCGACTGCCAATGATGGGGAATACCTGCTGCCTGCCGCCGTTCAAACGCGTGATGTGATGCGGCAGCTTGAAATCGCCAAATGGCTTGAGACCGGAATTGCGAACTTTAACGGCCCAACGGTGGGGGATGAGGCGCAGACGCATTTCGGCGTTGTGAAGGCGCCGGGCGACGGTCGGTTCGGTGGCACGGCAGGCATCGCAGAATTCACCGAACCATGCTGGACAACCGTCGAAGGTCCTAAGTAGCATTTCCCCGTCTGACCGGGCCGGAAGAGAGATTTCGAGGGAGGCACCTATGCCCGACGATCAACCTGAAATTCCCTCAATCAGCGCGGGAGGTGCTCTTTTCGGCAAGCTGAAGGCGCTTGGGATTGACTATGTCTTTGCCAATTCCGGCACGGACTTTCCGCCGATCATCGAAGGGCTGATCGAGGCGCGCGACAAGGGCGTCGATCTGCCGACCGCGGTGACCGTGCCCCATGAACATGTCGCCGTCGGAATGGCCCACGGGTACTATCAGATTACTGGGAAAGCCCAGTCCGTGATGCTGCACACCAATGTGGGCCTGTCGAACGGTGCCACCGGCGCGATCAATGCCGCCTGCGACCAGATCCCGATGCTGCTGATGTCTGGGCGCACTCCGGTCACGGAAGGGGCCCGTTTTGGTGCCCGCACTGTGCCTATCGGCTGGGGCCAAGAGATGCGCGATCAGACAGCACTCGTGCGCGAAGCCTGCAAATGGGACTATGAACTTCGCTTCCCCGAGCAATTGCCAGAGATGTTTGACAGGGGCTGGGCGATCGCAAATTCCACGCCGAAGGGCCCGGTTTACATGAGCCTGCCACGAGAGGTCTTGTGCGAGCCGTGCCCCTCGTCAGAGGTCGACGCTCCTTCCAGGATGGCGCCGGTCAAGGCTGCACCGGATCCAACCGCGCTCGCCGAAGCAGCCCGGCTTCTGGCAAATGCCGAACGTCCCCTGATCATCGCCCAGCGGGGGGCAGGATCGGAAGAAGCCTTCTCGGCGCTGGCATCCTTTGTCGAAGACTGGGCCATGCCGCTTTCCCATTATTGGGCAAACCAGATTGCCATTCCCACGTCGTCGCCCTGCCACGTCGAATGGGCGCCCGATGCGTTGCTGCGGGAAGCTGATGTGGTCCTTGTGCTTGATGCTCTCGCACCGTGGTGGCCCGACAAAGCCGCCCCCGGTCCGGACGCAAAGATCATCCACCTCGGGCCCGATCCACTTTTCGCGCGGTCCACGCCGATCCGAAACTTTCGAGCGGACATTTCCCTTGTCGGCGAAACCGCGCAGACGATCCTTGCCCTGATCGGCGCGGTGCGAGCGTACGAAAAGCCCGCCGACGTAGACGGACGGCGCGCAACCATCGCCCAGCGGGCTGAAGCCCATTGGCAACGCGTTGTCGCCATCGCGGAAGAGGGCGGCACGGGTCCGATCACCAAGGACTGGGTCAGCCTTTGCCTTGGGCGGGCCATCGCCGCGCAAGACCGCAGCGCGTCCGTGTTTCACGAGCTTGGGTGCCCTTTGCCGCCGCTTCAGCTTAGCCACCATCAAAGCTATTTTCAGGAACCGCATTCCGGCGGGCTTGGCTGGGGCTTGCCGGCCGCGCTTGGCGCGCAGCTGGCGGACCGGGACCGTCTGATCTTCGCCACCATGGGTGACGGTTCTTACATCTTTGCAAACCCGGTCGCGTGCCATCAGGTGGCAGAAGCGCATAAATTGCCAGTCATCACGCTTGTCCTTAACAACGAAGAATGGGGCGCGGTGCGTCATTCCGTCGAAGGTCTTTACAAAGGCGGCAGGGCGGCAAAATCGAACGATGTTCCCATGACCTCGCTCAAACCCAGTCCCGATTTCACCAAGACGGCCGAGGCGAGCCGCGCCTACGCCGAAAACGTCACAAATGGCTCGGACCTGCCCGCCGCGCTTGATCGCGCAATTGCCGTCGCAACTAAGGAGAGGCGGCAGGTGCTGCTTAACATCGCAATTGCCCGTACCGGTTCCACGTAGTCCAAGGGGCAAACTAATGAGGGCGAAGGGCGCGTAAGACTAGCGGCCCAACGTGGTATCGGGCAGGATTAAAGCAATCTGCGGGAATGCCACCAGGATTGCCACGCAGACGGCCATGGCTAGCCAGAACGGCAGAATACCGCGGTAAACCTGTCCCAGCGGCACGTGGGGTGCCACTCCTTTGACCACGAAAACGTTTAACCCGACCGGCGGACTGATCAGCCCCATTTCAAGCACAAGGACCATGATGATCCCAAACCAGATAGGGTCGTAGCCCAGGGTGGTGATGATCGGCAGCACGATGGGCACCGTCAGCACCATCATTGCAAACCCTTCCATAAAGGTGCCAAGGATGATGTAGACCACGATAATAACCAAAAGCACCGCCAGGGCGGGGATCGCCAGATCGCCGATGGCGTCGGCAAGGTTCACGGGGATCCGGGTCAGCGCGAGAAACGGCGCAAAGAAATGGGCGCCGATCAGAATGAAGAATACCATCGCCGTCGTCTTGATCGTGTCGAGAAGCGCGTCGAAGAACTTCGCGATGGTCAACCGGCGTGTCCAGAGCGCGTGCAGGAAAGTCAGGAAGGCGCCTACTGCCGCCGCTTCGGTGACGGTAAAAATACCTGCATAGATGCCGCCGATCACGATCAGAACGACAAAGACCAGCGCGCCCGAATTGAGTAGCACCTTGACCCGTTCGCCTAGCGGTATGCGCTCTCCCGGCGGGCCGGCATGCGGGTTCAGCGTGGCAACGATAAATACGGTGGCGACAAAAAGTACCGTCAGAAGTAACCCGGGCAGGAAACCAGCAAGGAACAAACGGCCCACCGATTGCTCGGTCAGCAAAGCGTAGACGATCAGCACAGTTGATGGCGGGATCAAGATGCCCAGTGTCCCGCCCGCGGCAATCGAACCTGTGGCAAGCTGTTGGCTGTACTTATAGCGCTCCATTTCCGGAAGCGACACCTTGCCCATGGTTGCTGCCGCTGCAATGGACGATCCCGAAAGCGCCGCAAAGCCGGCGCATGCGATGATTGTTGCTGCCGCAAGTCCACCGCGCCGATGTCCGACCCAGGCATAGGCCGTGCGGTACATGTCCGCGCCCATCCCAGAGACACTGGCAAAAGCACCCATTAGCACAAACAGCGGGATGACGCTGAGCGTGAAGACGGCCGAGTAGGAGTAGGCGAATGAGCCAAGGTTGTTCAGCGCGGCGGTCGTGGAATTCAGGATCGCGATCCCGCCTGCGCCCACCAGCATCATCGCTAGCCCAATGGGCATGCGAACCGCCAGAAGGACAAAGAGCGCGACAAAGCCCAGAATGCCCGCCAAGGTTGGGGTCATGCAGTTTCCTCGGGGACGGTGGCTGTCCGAAGTGCTTTCAACGCCTTGATTGAAACGGCAACCGCGAACAGAGCGGCTGAAATCGAAATGCCCAATTTGAACGGGAACAGTGAGATCCGCATCATATTGGTCACGTCGCCGTAGGAGAGCGCCGAAAACGCATGCTTCCCGCTTTGCCATGCCAGCAGAAAAAGTATTGCCGCACCAAGTGCGTAGACCGCGAAATTCAACCAGCGCAGCGCCGGACGGTCGAGCGCCTTCGAGAAAAGATCAACCGCCACATGCCCGTCCTTGATTGCCGTGTATGGCAACCCGCAGGCGACAATTACTGACATTGCCACCTCGGTCATCTCGAACCCGCCCCTGAATGGACGCCCGAAGAAATAGCGCATGAAGATCTCGTACAGCACCAGGATCGCCAGTGCCGTAAGAACCAGGCCCCCGGCATACGCCAAGAGCCTGAGAAAGCGCTCGAAGCCGCGTTCGAATGCGTCGAGCATCCTTGGATCAGTTGATCGCAACGCCGGCAGCAGTCAGAAGGGCCGCTCCGTCAATGCCTTGCTCGTCCATCTGCTTCGCCCACTCGGCGTAGATTGGCCGCAGCATTTCGGTGATCTTTGCCTGCTCTTCACCCGAGAACTCAATCACTTCCTTGCCTTGCGTTTCGCGGACAAAGGCGATCGATTCCTCGGCCCGGTCCAGATAGATCTGCGTCGCTTTCCGGCTGAGGTCTTCGCCGGTCAGTTTTGCGATAACCGCTTGGTGTTGGTCCGAAAGACCGTTGAAGCTGTCCTCGTTCATCACGATGGTGAACTGCGACCGGCCGAAAAGCGGGCCAGTGATCGTGAAATAGTTCGCCACCTCATGCGTGCGGAAGTCGAGAATGGTGGTGAAGGGCACCATTGCGCCGTCGATCACCCCCCGCTCAAGCTGCGGATAAAGCTGAGGGATCGGCATGGCGACCGGTGTTCCGCCCATCTTCTCGATCTGGGCAGCCTGTGGTGCCGAGGGTGTCCGCAGCAGCATGCCCGCCACATCTTCGACGGACCGGATTGGCTTGTCGCGCGTGTAAAGACCGGCATCATCGGCAGCCCAAAGCGCGATCACCTTCAATCCATCGAATTCGGGGCCCAGATGTCCGCCTTCGTGAAGATCCCACATCAGTTCGGTGGTCGCCATCCCATCGGCACGCAGGCCGGGAAGTTCGATCATCTGGAGACGCGGAAACTGTGCACCCGTGTATCCGGGCAGGGTAAAGACCATGTCGACGGTCCCTTGCTGGGCCTGTCGCATCAGCTCAGGCGCCTTGCCGCCCAGTTGCATTGACGGATAGGGCGTAAGGGTCAATTCGCCATTGGTTTCGGCTGCAATCTGATCAGCCAGCGGTTCGATGATCTGGCTATAGATGATGTGCCCGGGCGGCACGAAAGTATGCAGCCGCAATTCGGTCTGCGCCGAAGCCGCGGTTGACCCGATGGCCAGGGCGGCCCCGATCGAGGCGGCGGCAAAACTCGCACTAAAGCCATGGAAATAAGTCATTTTTCTTCCTCCCTACGTTGCCTATTCCCGGCTGCTTGGCCGAGTTTACAGGCTGTTGCACACTTTCCTTCCAAGTGCGTGATCTTGTCAATCTGACGCCTTGCGACCACATGGGTCGGAAGACCAAGGTATGTGCGTCAGAGGTCCGCCCGTTCGGATGCCGCTCAAGTGCCGCGAAACACTTTGCCGTGCCGCGGACCGCGCATTGGTTTGCCGAAGCCGGAAGACGGCTGCATACGGGGCGTGATGGCGCCGTTGGATTTGTGCGACCGGTTCGCCAGGATGGTAGCCAACGCCGGCATCCGTTTTCAGCCGTGGCGCGCTGCCATTCCTGGAACGTTCCCCGATCCACCCTTGGGTCATGAGAATTTTTTGTGGGTTGGCCGCGACTTGTCCAGTTTCGCGCACCATCGACGGGCGCGGCGCCCATCGATGTCCAATGCGCCACGGCGTACAACCTTGAAGGATGGTGCGCTTCCGGTGCCGTGGTTCATGCGAATACCGCGCGCGGTAGATAGGGCCCGAGCAGGGGAAAAGGCCGGGCCGACCGTCTTGCACGTTTCCGCAGCACGGACATAGCAGTACCCCGCTCCGGAAGATGCCGCTTCTGGCGGCGTTCCCTCGGTGCGGCAACTATTGATCGTCTTAAGGCCACTGGCCTGACACTTTTGCAGCCCTGTTTCATGCGGCCTTCGTCCGCCAGCTGTCGGCGGCATAGCCTTCGCGCGCCTCGGTCGAATAGGGCGTGTCCGACACACGGACGCGGATGTCCGCCTGTTTGTGTTTCTCAGTCGAGGTTTTGGCCGTGTCGTCAGGCTCTCCCCACTTCAGGGTAAGAACGTCGCCGATCGCGACACTCTGATCGACGATGCCAAGGGACAGCATGCACCGCTCATTGTAGCTGAAACCATTGAACATCGACATACCGACCATCCTGTCGCCATCCATCACCATATCGGCCGATGAGGACGCGTAGTTCGGCTGTGGGAAGTCAATCCACTTGAAGTGATCTTCGCCGGGTCGGAAAGCTGACGCGATCACTTTGACCACGTCCTCGGCATTCCACTCGAATGTCACCTTCTTGCGGTTCGAGGGACTTTCTTTCATCGCGGCAAGGGCGCTTTTCCCAACAAATTCATCCTTCTGCCAGGCAATGTAGAAGCCGTAGCCCAGCTCGAACGGGTTCACATAGTAATCTTCGACATTGTCTGAGACAAAGCTGCCGCCGATGGCGCCCATGGCTTCATAGCTCTCGGTGCCAAGCCAGTCGCGATAGTCTGCAAGCATTCCGTCGCCGGTGTAGATGCCGGGAAGCGGAGAAGGGATCCAGCCCGATTCCAGCGTATTCGTTGAATAGGCGCGGCTGCCGCAGCGCAGCAGTTTCACGCCGGCGGCCTTGGCCGCTTCAAGGATCGTCGACAGGATGTAGCTCTTGTCTTCGTAGGGCCCCCAGATTTCTAGGCCCGGCGCACCGGACATACCGTGACGCAGTGCCTGAACGCGCTTTGAGCCCACGTTGATCCAGTCGACATGGAAGAACTTAATGTCGGGGATCGGTCCGCCGTTCATCTGCTCGAAGATCTTCGGAGCGTCAGGGCCTTGTATCTGATAGCGGTAGTGGGTGCGCAGAACGCGTTCGCCTTCGGGTCGTGAGCTGGAACGCGGATCGTGTTTGATCCGAACATTCCATTTGCCCCAGGCCGCGCAAAACTGAAGCCAGTTCGACACGGGTGCGCGACCCACAAGGATAAACTTGTCCTGGCGTTCTCTGAATATGATGTGATCGCCGATTACGTGGCCCGCCGGGGTCACGGGAACGAAATGCTTGGCACGGTTCGGGTCGAAATTCCCGAAGCCGTTGACGCCGTGGTAGGCCAGGAATTCCTCTGCCTGGGGCCCTTCGACCATCAATTCGTCCATGTGGTGCGACTGATCGAACAACACGGCCGTTTCCCGCCAGGCGCGCTGTTCATCGCGCCAGTTGGCAAACTCCGGCGTCACGACCGGGTAGACATACATCCCGATCTGCGAGTTTCGAAGCATCTCGACGGGGTTTTTGTATCTTGTGATCGCATCGTTGAGGCTTGGCATCGGCCGGTCTCCTTGGATTTCAATTTAGCTGGACGTCACCAACGCCAGACCGGGCACGCAGGTCGCCAACCGCGGGTCGGCGTCCTTCAGAAAAGCGAAATTCAGACGGGCAAGGCGGGCATGTTCCCGCGCTAGCGCCTCGGCCCGCGCGCCTTCGCGGCCTGAGATCGCTTCGAGCAGGGCCCGGTGCTGGCCTTGCGCGCGGATCAGCGACGCCATGAAGTCCGGGATCAGCTCTTGGCCCCTGACAAATGCGCTGGGCGAGGCAAGAGGCAGATTACTGATGCGTTCGACCTCGCGGCGGATGACAGGGCTGCCCGCCAGCGCGGACAGGATTTCATGGAACTTTGCGTTGAGCCGCACATAGGCATCAAAGTCGATCTGATCGGGGTCGCTGACCGCGATGTCGATATCGCCGAGCACAGCCTCCGCTTCGGCCATCAGATCAGGATCCGGGCCGCGCTCGGCCGCCAGTCTTGCTGCGGTCCCCTCGACCACCCCGCGCAGTTCGATGGCGTCATTTATGTCGTCCAGATTGAAACTCGCCACACGGCAACCGCCGTTGGTCATGCGTTCTAGCAGCCCCTCGGTGACCAGCCGGTCCATGGCTTGACGCAGCGGGGTGCGGGACGTTCCAAGGCGCTCGGCCAGTGCTGTTTCGGGAAGGCGGGTGCCGGCGATGAAATCGCCCGACATGATCATGCCGCGCAATCCAATGATTGCTTTTTCGACCTGCGAAATGCGGTCTGTATCGCCCATTCATCCTCCCACGACACGGGGCCGGGCTGTGGCGCCGCATCCCCAACACACCTATTCTGTATACAGAAATGCGTCAAGATCAGCGAAAAAGGCGCATAGTGTCGCTGTACTGGCAAAATTGTATGCAAGACGACCGTTGCGAGGCGAAGTGCTTTCCCGGCGCGTGTCGTCTGCGGAAAGCCAGCGACACTGCGGTTAGTGTGTTCGGCCGGCAAATCAGTCGATTTTTGAAGCGTCCTTGTACATCACCCGGTGGCGGCGCGTTTTTATCCATTCATCCAGTTCTTTTTCGGTCATGAAATGCTTCGGGTCATAGCGATCCCAGTGCAATATTTCTTCCTGCGGACGCCGCCACCGCTTGTAGGGATTGGCCGCCGGGGGTCCGAAAAGAAAGATGTCCAAAACCGAAATTTCGTTTGGGATGCCAAGAAGTGGCCGCATCGCCTCTTGCGCTTCCTCCTGGCCAATCGCCGTGACCCACCACACGTTATAGCCCAAGGCGGCGGCTGCCAGATGGGCCGACATGGTCGACGCGGCAACCGATTGAAGAAGGATGCGTTCGGCATTCTCGTGATACATCCGGTCCAGATCGGATCCGTCGTTGAGCACCGGAAATGCGTTTGTCCAACGCATGTCCGAACAAACCACGACAAAACCGGGTGCCGTCGCAAGGCCGCGGTAGTCGGGCGTCGGGAACTTCATCTTGGCCTTTGCGCGGAAGCGTTGTTCGGCCACGAAGTAGTCTGCGATCTTTTGCTTCAGGTTGGTGTCTCTTACGACGATGAATTGCCACGGCTGGGCATTCGCGCCCGAAGGGCCATGGCGCGCAGCCTCGATGATCAGCCTGTAGTGATCTTCGGGAACGACGAAATCGGGATCGAACTTTCGAACGGTCACGCGGTTGCGGATAACCTGCATAAGTGCTTCGTACCGGCTTTGATCGCCGATCTCTGGCAGATCAACTTCGGCCTCTGCGGCACCAAGGTCAACGGCGGGTGCTGTATCTGTCACTCTGTCCTCCCATACTGCGTGTCAGGCTAAGGCAGTATAGCCGAGCCTCAGCGCCACCAAGACAAGCAGCGCGATGATCATCTTATCGAACGTCTCTTTCGAGACCTTTTTCGCGGCCATTTCACCAAGCGGCATGGCCCCGAAAAGGGGGATCGCCGCGAGAAATGCCAGCCCTGCGCGTTCCCATGTCAGAACGCCCAGGGCGGCAAGTGCCGGGATCTGCAGGACCGACATCATAAAGAAGAAGACCGAGATCGTGGCAACGAATTCCGGCCGGTCAAGCCGCATTGCGTTTAGGTAAGTTACTGATACCGGAGCGGAAATGCCGCCCGCACCCTGCATGATCCCGGCAACAAAGCCGACGGGTCCGGCCAGTGCCTCGCCCAAGGCCCTTTCGATTTTCCAGTCCGGATGCGCAAGCCGTACGCCCACGTAAAGGAACACGATGGTCGCCACCGCACCCATCAGGACATCGGTTGGAAGAGAGGCAAGAAGAACCGATCCGGCCGCCGCGCCCAATGCGCCCGCTATTGCGAATACGGCGACAAACCGCGCCCGTGCCAGCGCGTTGCGGTAGGACCAGGCCTGCCAGACGTTCGAGAAAAGGTTGAGGACAGAAAAGATCGCGACCGCTTTGGGCACACCAAAGACGATGGCAAGTATCGGAACGCCCACAACCGGCGTGCCGGCGCCCGTCGCGCCTTTCAAAAAACCGCCAAGCACGATGCCGAAGGTGGCGAGTAACAGATCGGCCGTCGTCATCCAGGATCTATCCGTCGCTTTCGCATGTTGATTGGGCAGGGCGGGGCACCCATTGGTTCAGTTGCCTTGAGCGTTCGGGCCTGCACCTCGGAAAGCTCTGTCTGGCGCTCCGACCATTGGGAAAATGCGCAGCGTGCAAAAGGGATGGCGGCAAATCAGGCATTGGATCCAGCGGCGGTTGCATTCCGTTGTGGCGTCTTGTCCGGGCAGCCCGAGGATAGCACTACTTCGCCCCGCGTCGTTCGGAATTCCGCATTGCCTTTTTTTGACAACGCCTGGCGCCGGGCACCCCAGCCAACCGGCGGTTGGCCTTGCGATGACGCTGCCCGCCCATGCCCGCACAGAATATGACCAGCGCCGCCAAAAATCGACGGCGCGGCGTTTTCATGCAAGTTGCATGAAAACCGTTGCTTTGTGCATGAATTGGCACATGAGACGTCCGAAAAATCTTGATGAGAACTTCCGTTTGAGGACCCGACCGGATGGCATCTGGGAAGTCGCTTGGACTGAAATTAGTAACCCCAAACGCCTGCCTCGCAGAAGATCAACTCAGACACGAGACGGGAAAGAAGCGGAGCGGCTTTTTCCGCAAATCGTGGCTGACGCAAAACAAACCAAACCTCCCAGTTGGCTGGATCATTGACACGTATCTTGAGGACAAGAAGCACGAAAAGACGCCGAAACAACACACTTTGCTGCGCTAACAAACAGCGCGACTGAAAGAGAAGCTTGGCCCACTCCAACCCGACCAAATCTTAAAACCAGTCATTGACGACTACGTGGTCGGGCGGCGTATGCACAACCGCTGGGAAATGCACCCGTTGACCTGCTCCCCTGTAAGTCCGCGTCTATGGGTTAGCTCTGTTCAGGTTTTGGTCTTCCTTTGACCGGCTGGCATATTCGTTTGGCGTCAGACCAGCGAGGCTGGAGTGGGGCCGGTTGTGGTTGTAGTCAGCGCGCCATGCAGCAATCATGCGGCAGGCATGGCGCAAAGACGGGAACAGATGTTCGTTGAGACACTCCTCGCGCATCCGCCCGTTGAAGCTTTCTGCGAGACCGTTCTGCATGGGTTTACCTGGTGCGATGTAATGCCAGCCGACTTTGCGGTCCTCTTGCCATTTCAGCATCACATTGCTGGTAAGTTCTGTGCCATTGTCTGAGACCACCATGCAGGGATAACCTATTGTGAGGCGTATCAGCACGAACGATCCGAAGTCTTGCCACCAAATCTTCGACTGTTACCGCACGAGCTTCTGTGAACTTCTTCAGCGACTCAAAGTCGCTGGACGCAAATTCCACGATAAGGTCGGCCCGCCCGGCAACGTGTCTTGCATAAGCTTCACGACCCAGAGCAGCCTGATGATCCGGTGAAAGTTCGTATAAAGTTTGCCTGATGTCGGACAACCTTCGGAACGCTGCCGCGATATCTCGGCGTTTCTTCTGAGTTTCAGCCGTTGCCCGTTGAAGCGCCTCGGAACGTTCGGATGTCCGTAGCGAAACCCAATATTCCTTGCGCTTTAGCTTCGCTTGCATCGATTTAGGCACCTGTACACGCACATACCAACGGCTACCGCGTTGGAAGATTTTGGGCACAGATACACGTGGGCTCACAACATTTATTGTAGCAACCTATTGTAGCAGCACAAGTTGCAAGCGCCCTCATTTTGCGGTATCTATATGAAAAATATAGACAAAAATCGTGGGTGGCGGAGACGAAGGGATTCGAACCCTCGAGACGGTTCCCCGTCTACTCCCTTAGCAGGGGAGCGCCTTCGACCACTCGGCCACGTCTCCGCCGGTCGGTTTATCAGTCAAACAGCTGCGACAACAAGCGCTAAATCAATGCGCCTACTGGCCATCGTCAGCAGGATGCCTTGGCCACTTCGTGCCAGAAGCCGCAGAAATCTTGAGCGGTTTTGGGGCCAGGTGGTGCCGTGCGTGCGCTGCCGGACAGGGCTTGTGCAAGTCCATGACACCTCAGAGAATTGGCCACCGATTGGCTTAATCCAGCCCAAGGACGACAAGGAACGCTCTCTTGCCTGCGCCGCGACCAGATGAAGGTCTGCGGCCCATTCGATCGACACCCACCGAACACCTTGGCAGCGCTGCCGAACCGACGCCACCGCCAAAATCTAGTGTCTTGAAGATTGGAGCGGGCGATGAGATTCGAACTCACGACCCTTACCTTGGCAAGGTAATGCTCTACCCCTGAGCTACGCCCGCTTCCTTGGGTAGGCGGTGGATATAAACTACCGGCGGGCACCGCAAGTGAAAAATGCATGCGGAACGCGCCGGGCTGGAGGGTAGGAAGACTGGGCCTGTAGCGTCCTTTGCCGCTAGGACTAAGGGCGTAACAAAGGGATGTCGGGGACGGCCATGAGCGACGAGCCTTACGTAATCGGTGCCGCATTGCGGGTGGCGCAGCTCGGCGCCCACTTGGACTGGTTGTTCGATCGGCACCGAGATCTTGAGATCCAGGACTTTTTTGACCCCGCGGTTCTTGACGGCGACTGGAAGGACCGGGTGCAAAGCGCAAAGAGGCTGCTTGACGGGTTCCGGGGAAGGCTTGGCGTTCACGGGCCGTTTTACGGGTTAAGCCTGGATCCGGTGGATGATCTGATCCGTGCCGTGGTCCAGAAGCGGCTGGATCAGGGGCTTGATATCTGCGCGGAGCTGGGGGCCACGCAGATGGTCTTGCATTCGCCCTACAGCTTCTGGGATCACAACAATCTCGATGACCGGCCGGGCGCGCGCGCCGCCAGGGTGGAGGATGTCCATCGCACCCTTGATCCCGTCGTGCGCCGGGCCGAGGCTCTGGGCGTCGTTCTGGTGATTGAAAACATTGAAGATATCGATCCGGGCGCCCGACGCGCGCTGGCTGAAAGCTTTGGCGCACCCGCCATTCAGGTGTCGATCGACACCGGCCACGCCCATTACGCCCATTGTTCGGGTGGTGCGCCGCCGGTGGATTACTTTGTCAGATCGGCGGGCGATATGCTGGCCCACGTTCATCTTCAGGACGCCGACGGATATGCCGACCGGCACTGGGGTCTCGGGCGCGGAACGGTCAACTGGCCGGCTTTCTTCGAGGCGCTGCGCGGAACGGGCGCGACCCCGCATCTGGTTCTGGAACTGAAAGACGATGCCGAGATCGCATCATCGATGCGGCATCTTCAGTCCCTCGGGCTGGCCACATAAAAAATGCGGCGCGCAGGGTGCGCGCCGCAGTCTCTGTCTGGCCTGCGAGGGGGAGACATTGCCCAACAGTGCGTTAGTCGAGCGACTCCAGCCGGTCAAAGGCCACGGCGAATACCTTGCCGTCGGGGTCAGAGTTGACGCCGTAGACCTTGCTCCGTGAATCTTCGGCCTCCGCGGCAAGGCGCGACTGGAAGTCGCTGGCGATATCGACCGTGATGCCGCGTGTGGCCAGATCGTTGCCCAAGTACATACGCGCTTCGTTGCCTTCTTCGGACGCTTTCGCGACCATAAGCGCCAGTTCCTGCTGGGTATAGACGCCGGCCGGTACGCCAAGCGACATCTCTAGCTGGCTTTGGGCCACGGCAGGCGCGGCAAGTGTCAGTGCGAGTGTGGTTGCCAAGGTAAGATGTGTCATCTTTTCTCTCCGTTTCATGTCCCGGACGAACGGCCGGGTGGACGACGACCTGGATCGCCGGTGGGGGCGCCTAAGCCGCTATTTTCTGCGACTATCGGCGTGATTTTTCAAAGCTTGCCGATGCTCCGGCAAAGGGGGTGCCGAAGATGTGGGGACGGCGAGCCAGTCACCAGAAACTAAACTGTTCAGTTCACTTCTGATGATTGAGACATATGCCGGTCGCTCGTCGCCGCAAGGGTGAGCTATGAATTTATTTGCAAATTCTGACTTGCGCGGGTGCACAAGCCTCTCTGCGCATTTGCGCAGTGGGCGGGCGGGGCGTCATCCAAGCTCGATCAGAAGGTCCTTGGCATCGATCTGTGCACCGGCTTCCACATGGATGGCCTCGACCGTCGCATCACGCTCG
The DNA here is from genome assembly GCA_039026235.1 of Pseudomonadota bacterium. Taxonomy (GTDB): domain Bacteria; phylum Pseudomonadota; class Alphaproteobacteria; order Rhodobacterales; family Rhodobacteraceae; genus JBCCMQ01. Next base: position 150,154 of record JBCCMQ010000006.1, on the reverse strand, counting down.
GCATGGAGCCCGGTTTCCATCTTCATGGCCTCTATCGTCAGCAGCAGATCACCGGCGCTGACCTTGGCCCCGGCCGTCACGCCGATCGAGGCGACAACACCGGGCATCGGCGCGCCCACATGGGCCGGATTTCCGATTTCAGCCTTCGGTCTATTGGGGCGAGCGGACGAAATCTTGCGGTCTTCAACCCGGATGATCCGGGGCTGGCCGTTCAGTTCGAAGAAAACCTTGACCTCGCCTTCCTCATTCGGCTCGGCGACCGCCTGACAGCGAATTTCCAGTGTCTTTCCGGGATCAATCTCGGCGCTGATCTCTTCTCCGGACCGCATGCCATAAAAGAACGTCTGGGTGGGCAGTGTGCGCACCGGGCCGTAAAGCTCATGGCGCAGGGCGTAGTCGGAAAAGACTTTGGGGTACATCAGGTACCCGTTCAGGTCCTCGTCATCAATCTTCTGACCCAGGGTGGTTTCGATCTCGGTACGGGTGGCCTCAATATCAACGGGTTTCAGCGCGGCGCCGGGTCGGTCCGTCGAACCTGCGGCGTCGCCCAGGATTTTCTTCTGCAGTGCTTTCGGCCAGCCCCCGGGCGGCTGCCCGATGGCGCCGCGCATCATGTCCACGACGCTTTCTGGAAAGGCGACATCCTTGTCCGGGTTCTCGACATCCGCCCGGCTGAGGCCCTGCGCAACCATCAGAAGCGCCATATCGCCCACCACCTTTGATGACGGCGTTACCTTGACGATGTCGCCGAACATGGCGTTCACGTCCGCATAGGCCTGGGCCACCTCGTGCCAGCGTTCTTCCAGACCGATGCTGCGGGCCTGGGCTTTCAGGTTGGTGAACTGCCCACCCGGCATTTCGTGCAGGTAGACTTCGGACGCCGGTGCCTGCAGGCCAGATTCAAAGGCGCGGTAGTGTTCGCGTACCGCCTCCCAGTAGTTCGAGATCGCGCGTATCGCGCCGATATCCAGACCGGTATCGCGCGGCCCGCCCGATAGAGCCGCCACGATGGTGCCCAGCGTGGGCTGGCTCGTGTTGCCGGAAAGGGCGTCCATCGCGGCATCGACCGCATCAACCCCCGCCTCGGTGGCCGCAAGAACCGTGGCGATGGCGGCGCCGCTGGTGTCGTGGGTGTGGAAATGGATCGGGATGCCCACCTCATCCTTTAAGGCCTTGAACAGGATCCGGGCGCTCGCCGGCTTCAACAGACCGGCCATGTCTTTCAGGCCCAGGACATGGCTGCCCGCGGCCTCAAGCTCTTTGGCCATGGCAACATAATACTTCAGGTCGTATTTGGCTCGGCTCGGATCAAGGATGTCCCCGGTATAGCAGATCGACGCCTCACAGATGCGGTCGGTGTCCAGTACTGCGTCCATCGCCACGCGCATGTTCTCGACCCAGTTCAGACTGTCGAAGACGCGAAAGACGTCGATGCCGGTTTCGGCCGATTGCCTGACGAAGGCCTGCACCACATTGTCCGGATAGTTGGTATAACCCACACCGTTCGAGGCGCGCAGCAGCATCTGGGTCAGTACATTCGGCACGACGGCACGGATATCGCGCAGCCGCTGCCAGGGGCATTCCTGAAGAAAGCGGTAGGCCACATCGAAAGTCGCGCCGCCCCAGCACTCCAGACTAAAGAGTTCCGGCAGGTTGGCGGCATAGCTCGGCGCCACGCGGATCATGTCCAAGGACCGCATGCGTGTGGCCAGCAGCGACTGATGCCCGTCGCGCATCGTCGTGTCGGTGATTAGCAGCTGTTTCTGCGCCAGCATCCAGTCCGCGACCGCGTTTGGTCCTTGCGCGTCCAAAAGCGTCTTGGTGCCCGGTCGCAACGCATCTTTGGTGGGCGCCGGGGGCAGGGGCGTGCGCAGGCCCTCGGGCGGCCGCGGTCGCCCGGCGGTCTCGGGGTGCCCGTTCACAGTGATGTCGGCGATATAGGTCAGGATCTTCGTGGCGCGGTCGCGGCGCGGGGCGAAGGCAAACAACTCGGCCGTCTGGTCGATGAACTTGGTGTGGTATTCGTTGTTCAGGAAGGTCGGGTGCTTCAACAGGTTTTCCACGAAGGCGATGTTGGTCGATACGCCCCGGATACGGAATTCGCGCAGCGCCCGGTCCATCCGGGCGATGGCCGCTTCGGGCGTGGGCGCCCAGGCCGTCACCTTTTCCAGAAGGCTGTCGTAGTAGCGCGTGATCACGGCGCCGGAATAGGCGGTGCCGCCATCCAGACGGATGCCCATGCCCGTGGCGCCCCGGTAGGCGGTGATGCGCCCGTAATCCGGAATAAAGTTGTTCAGCGGATCCTCGGTGGTGATCCGGCACTGGATGGCATGCCCGTCCAGCTTGACATCATACTGCGATGCCACGCCCGTTGCCTCGATCAGGGACTTGCCTTCCGCCACCAGGATCTGGGACCGCACGATGTCGATGCCGGTCACCTCTTCGGTCACCGTGTGTTCGACCTGCACGCGCGGATTGACCTCGATGAAGTAAAAGGCGCCGGTGGCCATATCCATCAGGAACTCGATGGTGCCGGCGCATTCATAGTTCACCTGTTCGGCGATCTTGCGGCCCAGGCCGCAGATCTCTTCGCGCTGGGCTGGGCTTAGGTAGGGGGCCGGGGCGCGCTCGACGACCTTCTGGTTGCGGCGCTGGACCGAACAATCGCGTTCCCACAGGTGGTAGATGTTGCCTTGCTGGTCGCCAAGTATCTGAACCTCCACGTGGCGTGCCCGGGCGATCATCTTCTCCAGATAGCCCTCGCCATTGCCAAAGGCGGCTTCGGCCTCGCGCCGGCCTTCCAGCACCTTCTCGGCCAGTTCTTCGGGCCCATTGATCGGACGCATGCCGCGCCCGCCGCCACCCCAAGAGGCTTTCAGCATCAACGGGTAGCCGATTTCTTCGGCCTCCTTGGCGATGGCGTCCATATCATCGCCCAGAACCTCGGTCGCCGGAATCACGGGCACGCCTGCCTTGATCGCCACCTTGCGCGCGCTCGCCTTGTCGCCCAGGGCGCGCATGGTCTCGGCCTTGGGCCCGATAAAGGTGATCCCGGCTGCCTTGCAGGCGTCGACGAATTCGGGGTTTTCGGACAAGAGGCCATAGCCCGGATGGATCGCATCGGCGCCGCAGGCGCGCGCCACGCGAATGATTTCTTCGATCGACAGGTAGGCTGCGACCGGCCCCAGCCCGTCGCCGATCTTATAGGCCTCGTCCGCCTTGAAGCGGTGCAGGCTCAGCTTGTCCTCTTCGGCATAGACGGCCACGGTGCGCTTGCCCAACTCGTTGGCGGCGCGCATGACGCGGATGGCAATCTCGCCGCGGTTGGCAATCAGGATCTTCTGGAATTCGGCCATCCGGGCACCCGTCTATTTCGCACTTGCAGCATTTTCTATGACACGAAAGCGATGGGACGCAATCTGTCTTTCTCTCAGGTGCTTAGGCCAGCAGGCGCGTGCGCGTCTCAACGGGTCGCGAAATCGCCATCTGACCCATGTCCGAGACCATTCCGTCGGACAGAATATGGGCCACATGGTCTGCGCCTTCGGGTCCAAGCGCCGCGATACCCCAGTGCCAGGCACGCCCCAGCATGACGAAATCGGCGCCAAGGGCGATGGCCCGCAGGACATCGGTCCCTGACCGTACGCCGGAATCGAAGACAAGCGGCACATCCGGCCCGACGGCGGCCCGCACCTCGGGCAGGGCCGCGATGGCCGACCGGGCGGCCGCGAACTGGCGCCCTCCGTGGTTCGATATCCAAAGCCCGTCCGCGCCCGCGGCAAGATAGCTCGCCGCGTCTTCGCCGTGCAGAATGCCCTTGGCAATGATCGGGCCGTCCCAATGATCGCGCAGCCACTTCAGATAGTCGAGATCGGGCGCAATGCGCAGCTCGTACCCAATGTGATCCGTGCCCGGACGCGCCGCGCGCACGTCGGCGTATTTCTCAAGCGTCTCGATCCGCGGCCAGCCATGGCTTTGCAGCCGTCGCAGCATGGCGACCGACCAGAACGGGCTGAGCGCGCAGCTAAAGGCAACACGCGGTGTAATCTTCATGGGCTGGGTGATCTCGGCGCGGCGCTGGCGTTCACGCCGGCTGGCCACCGCCACATCGACCGTCAACACCAGCGTATGGAAGCCCGTGTCGCGGGCCCGGGCCAACAGGTCCTTGCGGATGTTTTCATCGCCCGGCGGATAAAGCTGAAACCAGCCCATATCGCCGATCATCGGCCCCAGTTCCTCGGGTGAGGCGGCGCACATCGTCGACATGCAATAGGCCCAGCCACCACGGCCCGCCGCCCCGGCCAGGATCGCCTCGCCATTGGGCCACATGATGCCTGACATGCCGATGGGCGCCACGCCAAACGGTACCTTATAGCTGCGTCCCATAAACTCGGTCGTCAAATCGACCGGCACCTCGCCCTTCAGCACATCGGTTTTCAGCCGCACCCGGTCCAGATCGCTTTGGTTCAGCGCGTGGGTGCTTTCGTCTCCCGTGGCGCTGTCGAGCCATTCGAAGGCGAAATGGGGAATGCGGCGGCGCGCCTTTTGGCGCAGATCGGCAATGGCCGGGTATCTGTCGTCGAGTTCCATGCGTTCCTTCTAGGGGGCAGGGGCGGCGGCGCAAGGGAATCCTGTGGAACATATCAGGAACAACCCTTTAACTTCCGGTCCGGACGGGCTAGGTTTGCGCCATGAGCGAATTCGAGGACGCCGACGCATTCGAGGCCGGCGCGCAGGTGTCACTGGCCGCCCGCGCCATGGCGGCGCGCCCGGCGCCCTATCTGGACGATCTGAACCCCGCGCAGCGCGAGGCGGTCGAGGCGCTGAATGGCCCGGTCCTGATGCTCGCCGGGGCCGGGACCGGCAAGACCAAGGCGCTAGCGACCCGCATCGCGCATCTTCTAAACACCGGCACCGCGCGCCCGAACGAAATCCTTGCCGTGACCTTCACCAACAAGGCCGCGCGCGAGATGAAAATCCGGGTGGCGAACCTTCTTGGGCAGACGGTCGAAGGGATGCCCTGGCTCGGCACCTTCCATTCGGTCTGTGTGAAGCTCCTGCGCCGGCATGCCGAGCTTGTGGGCCTGAAGACCAATTTCACGATCCTCGATACCGATGATCAGGTGCGGCTTCTGAAGCAGCTCATCCTCGCCGAGAACATCGATGAAAAACGCTGGCCAGCACGCCAGCTCGCCGGGCTGATCGACGGCTGGAAAAACCGCGCGCTCACGCCGGACAAGCTGCCCGCTGCAGACGCCGGGGCGTTCAACCATCGGGGCGCCGAACTTTATCAGCAATATCAAGACCGTCTGCGCACACTGAACGCCGTCGATTTCGGCGACCTGCTGCTCCACATGCTAACCATCTTCCGCACCCACGACGATCTGCTGGAACAGTACCGTCGCTGGTTCGCCTATATCCTTGTCGACGAATATCAGGACACCAACGTCGCCCAGTATCTCTGGCTCAGGCTGCTTGCGGGCGGGCATCAGAACATCTGCTGCGTGGGCGATGACGATCAGTCGATCTACGGCTGGCGCGGGGCCGAGGTGGGCAACATCCTGCGCTTTGAAAAGGACTTCCCGGGCGCCAAGGTCATCCGGCTGGAACAGAATTATCGCTCCACCCCGCATATCCTCGCCGCCGCCTCGGGCGTGATCGCGGCGAACGAAGGGCGTCTTGGCAAAACGCTCTGGACCGACGCGAACGAGGGCGAAAAACTCCGCCTGATCGGCCACTGGGACGGCGAGGAAGAGGCGCGCTGGATCGGAGAGGAAATCGAAGCCGCGCAAAAGGGCACCCGGGGTGTGCGACCGATGGGCCTGAATGAGATGGCCATCCTCGTGCGCGCTTCGCACCAGATGCGCGCCTTCGAGGACCGGTTTCTAAGCATCGGTCTGCCGTACCGGGTGATCGGCGGCCCGCGCTTTTACGAGCGGATGGAGATCCGCGACGCCATGGCCTATTTCCGCCTTGCTGTCAGCCCCGATTACGATCTGGCCTTCGAGCGCATCGTCAACACACCGAAACGAGGCCTCGGCGACAAGGCCCAGCAAACAATCCAGCAGACGGCACGTGCCAACGGTGTAAGCCTGTTTGACGGATCGTCGCTTGCCTTGAAACAGGGCCTGATCAAGGGGGCGGGCGGGAAAGCGCTCGCTCAATTGAGCCGCCTAATAGAGTATCGCAGCTTCTTGTGTCGCAACTTCAAGAGTGCAGATGAAATCAAAGTCCGCATCGCAAGCGGTTTTGCAATTGCTAGGCAGGTGTACGAGTTTTTGGGAAAATCGATCAAGGAAGAAGCGATCAAGGACGACGAGAAGGCTCTCGAACTAATTAGGGCCGCGTTCTCTGCCTTGTCCGATGTTTCATCAGACTCCCGAGGCGATTTGGAAATAGCACATTCCAGGTTGTCAGTTCTGTTGCAAGAAGTTGAAATTCTTCAAGGGAATCATGTTCTTCTGGCGAAGTTACTTCTCGAAGAATCCGGCTACACCGAGATGTGGCAGAACGAAAAAAAGCCTGAGGCGCAGGGTCGGCTCGAAAACCTCAAGTCCCTGATCGAAGCGCTGGAGGAGTTCGAGAACCTGCAGGGCTTTCTCGAACACGTCTCGCTGATCATGGACAATGCCTCGGACGAAGCGGGCGAGCGGGTGTCGATCATGACGCTCCACGCGGCCAAGGGGCTGGAATTTCCCATGGTCTTCCTGCCGGGATGGGAAGATGGCCTGTTCCCGTCGCAACGGTCCATGGACGAAAGCGGTCTGAAGGGGCTCGAAGAGGAGCGCCGGCTGGCCTACGTGGGCATCACACGCGCGGAAGAGGTCTGTACCGTCTCGTTCGCCGCCAACCGCCGTGTCTACGGTCAGTGGCAATCGCAGATGCCGTCGCGCTTTATCGACGAGTTGCCGGAAGACCATGTCGATGTTCTTACGCCGCCGGGGCTTTACGGCGGCGGCTATGGCGCGGCGGCCATGGCACCCCGGTCGGGCCTCGAAGACGCGGCCGCCAGTTCGAACGTCTACAACTCCCCCGGTTGGAGACGGCTTCAGGAACGCCAGGGCATGCGCGGCATGACCCAACCGCAAGAGGGGCGCAACGTGGTCATCGACGCCACGGCCGTTTCCGCCTTCGAAGAAGGCGACCGGGTGTTTCATCAGAAATTCGGCTATGGGCTGGTCTGCGGGATCGAAGGCGACAAACTCGACATCGAGTTTGAAAAGGCGGGCGCAAAGAAAGTCGTGGCCCGTTTTGTCACCGCCGCGGACGGCGCCGACGACGTCCCTTTCTAGGGGCCAAAAAAAAGGCGGCGACGCCAGGGAGGAGGAGAGGCGCCGCCGCTAAATGCAGAAAACCCAGGGAGGAGGAAGGGCCTTCTGAACTGAAATCCTGCAGCAGATGCCGTATCGACCGTTGCTGCCCTCCTAAGATGGCATTTTTCTGCAATTGCACAATAGAAAGCTGCGCAATGCTGCTATGCAGAAAATGCAAACGTTAAGCTGCTGAAAATTAAGGCCGACTGCTGCGATGTTTGGCAGTGAATGATTGCTGCGCTTGCGATCTGGGCGCACAAGGCCAACTATGCTGCGAAACCGTGCGGGAGACGAAGATGGCTGTAACGCCGGAACAGGTTCAAAAGGCGCTTCAGGGCGTCGCGGCGCCGGACGGCGGCGATCTGATGTCGCGCGATGTGGTCCGTGCCCTGGCCATCGACGGCGGGTCGGTGCGATTCGTGATCGAGGTTGCTGACGCCGCCGATGCTCAGAATTGGCAGCCGGCGCGCGCTGCCGCCGAGGCGGCCGTTGCGGCGCTGGCCGGTGTTGACACGGTCAGTGCGGTCATGACAGCCCACGGTGCGGCCAAGGCCAGGGCCAAGGCGCCTCCGCGTCCTGCGGGCCCGCCGCCGGATCTTAAGATCGGCCGCCATCCGACGCCGCAAAAGGGACCCCAGAAGGTCTCGGGCGTGGACCGGATCATCGCCATCGGCTCGGGCAAGGGCGGGGTGGGCAAATCGACCGTCACGTCAAATCTTGCGGTCTCGCTCGCCCGCCGCGGCCGCCGGGTCGGGCTGCTGGATGCCGATATCCACGGGCCTAGCCAGCCCCGCATGATGGGGCTCTCGGGGCGCCCATCGTCCCCCGATGGAAAAACCATCAGGCCACTGAAAGCCCATGGCGTAACCTGCATGTCCATCGGGCTGATGGTCGAGCCTGAAAAGGCCGTGGTCTGGCGGGGCCCGATGCTGATGGGCGCGTTGCAGCAGATGCTGACCCAGGTGGAATGGGGCGAGCTTGACGTGCTGCTCGTCGATCTGCCGCCGGGCACGGGCGACGTGCAGCTGACGCTTTGCCAGAAGACCCATGTCACCGGCGCCATCGTCGTTTCGACCCCGCAGGATGTCGCACTTCTTGACGCGCGCAAGGCGCTCGACATGTTCAAGACGCTCAGCACGCCCGTCCTCGGGCTTATCGAAAACATGTCGGTCTATATCTGCCCGCAATGCGGCTATGAGGAACATCTTTTCGGCCACGGCGGTGTCATGGCCGAAGCCGAACGGATCGGCGTGCCGTTCCTGGGCGCGCTGCCGCTTGAACTGGACGTTCGTCTGGCCAGTGACGCCGGAAAACCTGCGGCGCTGCAGCCGGGTGGTGCGGCAGACGCCTTTGACCGGCTGGCCGCGCGGCTGATCGACGGGGGCATGGGCTAAGCGCGGGTCCGTCCCCGGTGGCACACGGGAAATCACGGGAAAGCTCCGGGGCACCACCGAATCGACGCTGAAGAACCTATCTCTTTTGGGTCAATCGACTGGATTTTTCGGCCTGGGAAATGCAAAAACGGCTCAGCGGGACATTTTTCTGGGATCCCATGGGAAAAATCTCTCAAGCCGCTGATCTCAATATAGTGTGTTCACTTATGTAAGTGACCCCATATATCGGCAGTCTACGGAAAAATACACTTGATTGCAGCCTTTCTGGCCGACCACTTCCCTTGCTTTCCCAAATTTACCGTTGATTTCCATAAATTCCCATGGCATCCCTTTAGCACGATGAGGACGGGCCAAAGGGCGATTAAGACCCGACAAGCACATCCCCCCAATAAGTGCAGGTTTCATACAGGCACCCGCTTCATCCAAGACAGATCCGGCGCGCGGGCGAGCAGACATCCCCCCAGGTGGCGCGCGCAGCCGGACACCCAGAAATGGGACAGGGCGGCGGATTGGGCCTTGGCAGCAGCCCAATCCGCCGTTGTCCGTTCTGGGCCCTGGAATTGGCCTGGGGTGAAAGGAAAAAGGCCGCGGGACAGTGGTTCGCAGGTTCAGAGGTGAAAGCCACCACAAGGTGGACACGAAAGGCCGTGTGTCGATTCCGGCCTCGTTTCGCCGCGTGCTCGAGGCGGGAGATCCCGAATGGACCGAAGGCCTGAACCCCAACCTGGTCATTGTCTACGGTGATCACCGCCGCACCTATCTCGAATGCTATACCATCGACGCGATTGCCGAGGTCGATGCCAAGATCGAGGCATTGCCGCGCGGCAGCCAGGCGCGCAAGATGCTGCAGCGCCTGTTTCACGGACACTCTTTCCCAACCAACGTCGATGAAACCGGCCGTTTGGTTCTGCCCGCCAAGCTGCGCGCCAAGATTGCGCTGGAAGCTGAGGCCTTCTTTATCGGCGCGGGCGACACATTTCAGGTCTGGAAGCCTGAAACCTATGAGGCCGAAGAGCTTTCAAAGACCGAGGCCTGGCTCGAAGATCTGCCGGAAGACTTCGACCCTCTTATCCTGCTCGATCAGTCGCAGGACGGCTGAGATGGCGGCATCGGCGTCCCAAGAGACCGATGATCGCCCCCATATCCCCGTTCTTCTGGAACCGATCCTGCGGCTGGCCGCACCGGTGGCGGGCCTTTGGGTCGATGGCACCTTCGGCGCCGGTGGCTATGCGCGGGCTTTGCTCGACGCGGGCGCCGAACGCGTGATCGGCATAGACCGGGATCCGTCCGTTCTGACCTTGGCGGCGTCCTGGGCGGCAGGTTTTGGGAACCGGCTGGAGTTGATCGAGGATACCTTCGATCATCTGGACCGGCATGCCGAACGTGCAGCGGGCGTCGTGCTGGATCTCGGCGTATCCTCGATGCAGCTTGATCAGGCTGAACGCGGGTTTTCTTTTATGCGCGACGGGCCGCTTGATATGCGCATGGGCGCCAGCGGACCAACGGCGGCCGACCTTGTGAACAATACAGCCGAGGCCGAGATCGCCGACATCCTCTACCACTACGGTGAAGAGCGCGCATCGCGCCGCATCGCGCGCGCCATTGTCAAGGCGCGCACGGATGCGCCGATCGCGGGCACGCGCGCCCTTGCCTCCATTGTCGAACGTTGCCTGCCGCGGGCCAAACCGGGCCAATCCCACCCGGCCACGCGCAGCTTTCAGGCGCTCCGGATCGCGGTGAATGACGAATTCGGTCAACTCGCCCGGGGTCTGGAGGCGGCAGAGCGTGCACTGGGTCCGGGCGGGATCTTGGCTGTCGTCAGCTTCCATTCCATGGAGGACCGGGTGGTCAAGCGCTTCATGCAGCAGGGGGCGGGTGCCGCTGGCGGCGAAAACCGCCACGCGCCGGCTCTGCCAGGCGATGCGCGTCGTCCCACCTGGACGCGGGTGACCCGCGCCGCCGTGGCGCCCGATGCCGAGGAACTGGCCGCAAACCCGCGCGCCCGTTCGGCCCTTCTCAGGATCGCCCGGCGCACCGATGCGCCAGCTTCTCCGCCCGACCGCGCCGCGCTGGGATTGCCGAAAATTGCTATGAATAAAGGGGCTTAGATCATGCGGTCGCTGATGTATATCATCGCTTCCCTCACCGTCATGGCACTCGCTGTCTGGGCCTACCAGCAGAACTATGCGACCCAGGCCGCCCTGCGCGAAGTGGAAAAGCTGCATGTTGCCATCGGGCATGAACGCGAACGGCTGTCGATCCTGCGCGCGGAATGGGCCTACCTGAACCGTCCGGAACGCCTGCGAGAACTTGCGTTCATGAACTTCGACCGTCTGGGCCTGCTGCCGATCACGCCCGACCATTTCGGTGAGATTGATGCGATTGCCATGCCCGGTCCGGTTCTGCCGCGCGACTGGGATGCCATCTGGCTGGCGGGAAGGGCCGACGACACGCAGGAGGCCCGCCCGTGAAACGGATCCCTCTGCGCCCGCTGGCGCGTGTTTTGGCGGCCCGACAAAAGGGCGAAAACCCCGACGCGATCGAGCGCGAGAACCTGCGCGCCCGCCATGAGGTGATCCGCGACGCGGCGCGGTCCCGGGCCGAAGGGCGCCTGCTGGTCCTAAGCGTGATGTTTTTCGTCGCTTTCTCGGCGGTGGGTGCACGCATGGGCGTTCTGGCCTCCTCGGAAGCGGTTGAACCGCGGGCCGCCGCCTCGACGGCGTCCATCCTGTCCGAACGCGCCGATATCGTCGACAGGAGGGGCCGGATCCTGGCCACCAACATCGGGACCCATTCGCTTTATGCCCAGCCACCCCGCATGGTGGACAAGGCGCGCACCGCCAGTGAACTGGCGCGGATCTTCCCGGATCTCGATCCCGAAAAACTTCTGGCCGACTTCACAGGCAAGCGAAAATTTCTGTGGATTCGCAAAACGTTATCACCTGAACAAATGCAGCAGGTCCATGATATCGGCGAGCCCGGCCTACAGTTCGGTCCGCGCGAGATGCGCCTTTACCCGAACGGTCGCCTGGCGGCGCATATTCTGGGTGGCACATCCTTCGGCCGCGAAGACGTGCAATCAGCCGAGGTCATTGGGACCGCCGGGGTTGAGCGCGCCTTTGACGATGCCCTGCGTGATCCGTCCCGGGGCGACAGGCCGCTCGAGCTTTCGATTGATCTGTCGATCCAGACCGCGACCGAACAGGTCCTGCACGGCGGCATGAAACTGATGAATGCGCGGGCGGCGGCCGCAATCCTGATGGATGTGCACACGGGCGAGGTGATCTCGATGGTCAGCCTGCCCGATTTCGATCCCAACAAGCGTCCCGTGCACCTGACCGGCAAGGATCCTGCCGACAATCCGATGTTCAATCGGGCCGTTCAGGGCGTCTTTGAGCTTGGATCGACCTTCAAGCCCTTCACGGCCGCCCAGGCAATTGAACTGGGGCTGGTTTCCCCCGCCACAATGATCAACACTAAGGGCCCGCTGATCTGGGGTCGATACCGGATCCGCGATTTCCGCAACTACGGCCCCGAGCTGTCGGTGACCGACATCATCGTCAAGTCGTCCAACATCGGAACGGCGCGGATGGCGGTCGATATCGGCGCGGCGCGGCAGCGGGACTTCCTTCAATCGGCCGGTCTTCTGGATGTCAGCCCCATCGAGCTGTCCGAAGCGGCCTCGGGCAAGCCGCTCTTGCCTCCGAACTGGTCGGAAATTTCGACCATGACCATTTCTTACGGCCACGGGCTATCGACCAGTCCACTGCACATGGCAGCCGGGTACGCGGCACTGGTGAACGGCGGCACGCTGGTGCGGCCGACGGTCCTGCGCCGCGACACGCCCCAGAACGGGCCGCGCCTGATTTCCGAGACAACCAGCTTGGCGATCCGCAAGATGCTGCGGGAAACTGTCAAGCGCGGCACCGCGTCCTTCGGGCAGGTCGACGGCTATGCGGTTGGCGGCAAGACCGGCACGGCCGACAAGCCCGACCGCAAGAACGGCGGATACCATGACGATCGCGTCATCGCCAATTTTGCCGCCGCCTTCCCGAGCCACGCACCGGAATATGTGCTGGTAGTGATGCTGGACGAACCCGTTGAAACATCCGGCCTGGAGCCCCGCCGTACCGGCGGCTGGACGGCGGTTCCGGTGGCGGCCGAGATCATTCGGCGGACGGCACCGCTTCTTGGCGTGCGTCCCGAGATTGAACCTGGGTCCGAGATTAAGGTATCGCTAGGAGAATAACTGATTTGGGTTGGGCAGAGCGGAACGTGTCGGGCGCCGGTGCGAACACAGGAAAGGCAGTCAGCCTTGCGGATCTGGGCCTCCACGCGCCGGGAGGCGCGGTGGTGGCGGTCACCGGTCTTGCCATCGACAGTCGCGACGTCAAGGATGGTAACCTCTTTGCGGCCCTGCCGGGCACACGCTTTCATGGGGCCGAATTTATCTCCTATGCGCTGCGTATGGGTGCCTCGACCATCCTGACGGATCGCGACGGCGCAGACATTGCGCGGGACAGCCTTACGGACAGTGGCGCGGCGGTGGTGATTGCCGAAGACCCGCGCCAGACCCTGGCCTATGCCGCCGCGCTCTGGTTCGGGCAGCAGCCCGAAACCGTCGTTGCGGTGACCGGCACCAACGGCAAAACCTCGGTAGCCACGTTCACGCGCCAGATCTGGTCCAGTCTCGGCATCTCGGCCGCCAACATGGGCACCACCGGGGTGGAGGGCGCCTTTTCCGCGCCGCTGGCCCATACGACACCCGATCCGCTGACGCTGCACGGCCTTCTGGCCGAGATGGCCGATGCGGGTGTCACCCATGCGGCGATGGAGGCCTCCAGCCACGGGCTGGCCCAGGCACGGCTCGACGGCGTGCGCCTGACCGCCGCCGCCTTCACCAATTTCACCCAGGATCATCTGGACTATCACGAAACCTTCGATGCCTATTTCGCCGCCAAGATGCGGCTCTTCCTCGATGTGCTGCCCGAAGATGGCACCGCCGTGATCAATCTCGACGATGCACGCGGACCCGATGTGGTGCGAATTGCCGACGAACGCGGGGCCGATGTGGTCACGGTCGGGCGCAATAACGCTTCTGCCCTGCGCATCACGGCCCAGCGGTTCGACGGCACGGGCCAGGATCTTCGGTTCCACTGGCAGGGCATGCCGCGTCAGGTCCGGTTGCCGCTGATAGGCGGATTTCAGGCCGAAAACGCGCTAACGGCCGCGGGGCTGGCGATTGGTGCGGGGGCCGATCCCGATCAGGTTTTCAACACGTTGCCACAGCTTTCTACGGTGCGCGGCCGGATGGAGCTGGCGGCGCGGCGCGCCAATGGGGCGGCGGTTTTCGTCGACTATTCGCATACGCCCGCGGCGCTTCAGACAGCGCTGCGCGCGCTCCGGCCCCATGTTCTGGGGCGGCTGATCGTGGTCTTCGGCGCCGGTGGCGACCGCGACCAGGCCAAGCGCCCGCTGATGGGCGAAGCGGCGGCGCAGAACGCCGATGTGGTCTTCGTGACCGATGACAATCCCCGCAGCGAAGACCCGGCACTGATCCGGGCCCAGGTCATGGCAGGCTGCAACGGCGCGACCGATGTCGGCGACCGGGCCGAGGCGATCCTGCGCGGCGTTGATGCGCTGGGTGCGGGCGACGTTCTCTTGATTGCCGGCAAGGGCCATGAAACGGGCCAGACAATCGGCGATCAGGTCTTTCCCTTCGATGATGCCGAACAGGCCAGCGTTGCGGTCGCCGCGCTGGATGGCCAACGGTTGTGACGGCGCTCTGGACGAGTGACACCGCCGCCGCCGCCACAGGGGGCCGCGCAACCGGGAAATGGTCTGTCAGTGGCGTCTCAATCGACACCCGCACGCTGGCACCGGGTGATCTTTTCGTTGCCCTGAAAGACCGCCGCGACGGGCATGAATTCGTGGCCGACGCCCTAGCCAACGGCGCCGCCGCCGCGTTGGTCAGCCGCCTGCCCGAGGGGGTGGATCCGTCGGCGCCCCTGCTTCTGGTGGATGATGTCCTGACCGGGTTGCAGGATCTGGGTCGCGCGGCCCGGGCGCGAAGCGACGCCCGCGTGATCGGTGTGACCGGGTCCGTGGGCAAGACCTCGACCAAAGAGATGCTGCGCACGGTGCTGGCCGCCCAGGGTGCCGTGCATGCGGCCGAAGCCAGCTACAATAATCACTGGGGGGTGCCCCTGACGCTCGCCCGGATGCCGCCCGATACCGATTTCGCGGTCATTGAGATCGGCATGAACCATCCCGGCGAAATCGATCAGCTGACGCGCCTCGCCCAACCCCATGTGGGGCTCGTGACCACGGTGGCCGCCGCCCATCTTGAGGCCTTTGACGATCTGGCGGGCATCGCCCGCGAAAAGGCATCGATCTTTGCCGGTGTCGTGGCCGGTGGAACGGCCATCTGTCCGGCAGATATCGACACAGCGCCGATCCTGGCTGAGACCGCGCGCGGCTTCGGCCTGTCCCAGGTGTCGTTTGGCCGGTCGGGCGCTGCCGATTGGCGGCTCTTGTCCGTCGCACCGGGCCCGGACAAGACAACGGGGCATCTGGCCACACCGCTCGGTCCGCTTGAATTCCACCTGTCCTGCACCGGCGTCCATTTTGCCGAGAATGCGACCGCCGTTCTGGCCGCAGTGGCGGTGCTGGGCGCCGATGCGTCCCGGGCCGCGCGGACGCTTTCCGACTGGCGCCCTCCGCCCGGGCGGGGCACGCGCCAGCCGCTGGTTTTCGGCCGAGGCGGCGCGCGCGTCGAGATCGCACTGATCGACGATGCCTTTAACGCCAACCCGGCATCGGTCGCCGCGGCGCTTGGCGTTCTTCAGGCGACACCGGCGTCCGGCCGGCGGATCGCGGTTCTGGGCGATATGCTGGAACTGGGCGACAGTGGCGCCGCGTTGCACCGGGCGCTGGCAGACGATCCGGCCATGGCGGCCATCGATCTGGTTTATTGCGTGGGTCCCCTGATGCGCCATCTATTTGACGCGCTTCCCCCAGACCGGCGGGGCCGGTGGGAAGCTGAGGCCGATACCCTGGCCGCAGCCCTGCCGCCTTTGCTTCGTTCCGGCGACACGGTGCTCGTGAAAGGGTCCAAATCCATCTACGTCTCGCGCGTGGTCGATGCGCTTGTCAAAAATGCGCGTACCGATGCGCCGGAACTTTCCGAAAGCGAATGAAATGCTCTACTGGTTGACCCTTTTTTCGGATGGCGGGGACGCGTTTAACCTGTTCCGCTACATCACGTTCCGTGCCGGAGGGGCGTTCTTTACCGCGTTGATCTTCGGGTTTCTTTTCGGAAAGCCTCTGATCAACCTGCTCAGGCGACGTCAGGGCAAGGGTCAGCCCATCCGCGATGACGGGCCCGAGGGGCACTTTGAAAAGGCGGGCACGCCAACCATGGGCGGTGTTCTGATCCTTGGGGCGCTGACCGTGGCCACGGTGTTCTGGGCGCGTCTCGACAACCCCTATGTCTGGATGGTGCTGTTCGTCACCGTCGCCTTCGGCCTGATCGGCTTTGCCGACGACTATGCAAAGGTCAGCAAGAACAACACCAAAGGCGTCTCGGGCAAGATCCGCTTCGGTATCGGGCTGGTGATCGCGGCTCTGGCGGCGGTTTTTGCGTCATTCGTACATCCGCCGGAACTCGCCAATCAATTGGCCGTCCCGGTATTCAAGGACCTTCTGATCAATCTCTGGTTCTTTTTCGTCCCCTTCGCGATGATCGTCATCGTGGGCGCTGCCAATGCGGTCAACCTCACCGACGGGCTCGACGGGCTGGCGATCATGCCGGTGATGATCGCCGCCGGCACGCTGGGTGTGATCGCCTACGCCGTGGGGCGGGTCGACTTCACCCAGTATCTCGACGTCCACTACGTGCCCGGTACGGGTGAGATCCTGATTTTCACTTCGGCCCTGATCGGGGGCGGGCTCGGCTTTCTCTGGTACAACGCGCCACCTGCCGCCGTCTTCATGGGCGACACCGGCTCGCTGGCCCTGGGCGGCGCACTTGGTGCCATCGCCGTGGCCACCAAGCACGAAATCGTGCTCGCCATTGTCGGCGGGCTCTTCGTTGTCGAAGCGCTCAGCGTGATCATTCAGGTCGCCTACTTCAAGCGCACCGGCCGGCGGGTGTTCCTGATGGCGCCGATCCATCATCACTTTGAAAAAAAGGGATGGGCAGAGCCGCAGATCGTGATCCGCTTCTGGATCATCTCGCTGATCCTCGCGCTGATCGGACTGGCCACGCTTAAGGTACGCTAGGGCCCGGTGCAGTCGCCCGCCTCGGAACGCTGGCCCTGGCCGGGCAGCTAGATCCCAATGGCCGAACCGGACTTGATGGTATCCATGGCCACGAAGGTTCTGAACTTCCGGATATTGCCGTTGGCCATGAACATCCGGCGGGTGAAATCCTCATAGGCCGCCATGCTCTCGACCACGAGCACTAGCATAAAGTCAACCTCTCCGGTGACATAGAAACACTGCTGCACCTCGGGGGCCGCGCCCAGCGTCGTCTTCAGACTGTCGATCTCATCCGGTGTTTCGCTGATCAGCTCAAGCGCCACGAATATCGTCAGGGGCAGACCCAGCGCCGCCGGGTCCACCATGGCGACATTGGCGGCGATCACACCGTCGGCCTCCATCCGGCGGATGCGGCGCTGCACCGATGGCGCCGACAGGTTCACCGCCTCTCCGATCTTGTTCTGCGGGGTGCGGTTGTTCTTTTGCAAAATGCGCAGAATGGCGCGATCGAAGTCATCAAGCGGGTGCATGTGAAAGAAACTTGCACAAACTAGGCCCAAATTCATGCCAATTTTCAGCCAAGATGAAATAAAACCCCCGGAATTGGGTTCGGCCGATGCGCCAAAGCGGAAAGGAAACTGGCCGGTGTCTGCCTTTGCAGAAGACCTGCGCGCCCTGCGCCACGACTTCCACCGGAACCCGGAACTGGGGTTTCAAGAGCAGTGGACCAAGGCCCGCATTGCCGGCGTGCTGCACGATTGCGGCGTCGAGACCCATGAAGGCGTCGGCGTGGTGGGCATTCTGCGGGCGGGGCAGGGCAACCGCGCCATCGGCATCCGCGCCGATTTCGACGCCCTGCCGGTCACCGAAAAGACCGACCTCGCCTATCGATCCACCAATGACGGCGTCATGCACGCATGCGGCCACGACGGTCACACCACCATGCTTCTCGGCGCCGCACAGCTCTTGGCACACGCCCCGGACTTCGACGGCACCGTGGTTTTTCTTTTCCAGCCGAATGAAGAACACGGTCTGGGGGCGCGCGCCATGATCGATGAAGGCGTGCTGCGCGATTTCCCGATTGATGAGGTCTATGCCGCCCACAACCTGCCGGGTGAGCCCGTGGGACGCGTCTCGACCCGCGCCGGGGTGATCTGTTTCAGCGAAAGCCTCTTTGAGATCGAGATCCGGGGGCAGGGCGGCCACGCCTCAATGCCCCACGCAGGGCGCGAAACCCTGACACCGGGGGCAGAGCTGGTCCTGGCAATACAGACCATCGTGTCCCGCAAACTGCCGCCATCGGCAGGGGCCGTTGTCTCGGTCACCGAATTTGCAACAGACGGGCAAAGAAACGTCCTGCCGGGCCGTACCTTGCTCAGGGGCGATGCTCGGGCCGCTTCGCCCGACCACCGGCGTCTGATCGAAGCACATATGCGCCGCATTGCCGCCGGGATCGCCGCCAGCCATGATGTCGAGATCGACGTGCGTTTCCGGACCGAGTTTATCGAGACGCTGAACGACGCCGACGCCGCCGGCTGGGCCATGGACGCCGCGCAGTCCCTGGGGATGGAAACCGACGGCGACCGACCTCCGATGACCTTTTCCGAAGACTTCGCGCATTTTGCCGCCGCGGTTCCCGGCTGTTTTCTTCTGATCGGCAATGGCACCGAAGGCGCAAACGGCCGCCCGCTGCATTCGGCAGACTATGATTTCAACGACGCGCTTTTGCCCCTGGGCGCCCATCTCTGGGCAGAGCTGGTGCGCCAGCGGCTTCCCAAGGGCGCCTAGATGGAGGGTCCGGACATGACCGAGGCAATCCTGCATCAGCCTGGCCAACCCCGTTTCGGTCCCGAGTTTCGGTCGGTCCTGACGGAAGATGACTTTGACCGTGCTGCGGCCGAGATCACCGCCTGGGAAGGGTACAGCCCCACGCCGCTCTGGTCGCTGCCGGCCCTTGCGGCCGATCTGGGCGTGACCCGCATCCACTACAAGGACGAAGGCCCCCGCTTCGGCATCGGCAGCTTCAAGGCCCTTGGCGGCGCCTATGCGGCGCTGCGTGTCCTGCAGCGCGAAATCACCCGGCGTACCGGCGCCGACGTGGCGCTGGCCGACATTCGGGCGGGCCTTTGGAAAGACGAGGTGGCCAAGATCACCCTGGTCTCGGCGACCGATGGCAACCACGGAAGATCGCTCGCCTGGGGATGCCAAAGGTTCGGCGTGCCCTGCCGCATCTACATTCATGCCGAGGTCAGCGACGGCCGCGCCCGGGCCATGCGCGACTTCGGGGCCGAAGTGGTCCGGATCGACGGTGATTATGATGCATCCGTCGCGCTCTGCCGGGACGAGGCAGCCGCCAATGGCTGGTTCGTGGTCTCGGACACGTCCTGGCCCGGGTACTCGGACCCGCCGCGCGACGTGATGGCGGGCTACGGCGTGATGGTGCGCGAAATCTTCGATGCGGTCGACGTGCCGCCCACCCATGTCTTTTTGCAGGGCGGGGTCGGCGGCCTTGCGGCCAGTGTCGCCGCCGCGCTGCGTCAGCTTTGGGGTCCGGTTGCGCCGCTGGTCTGCATCGTTGAACCCCAGCGCGCCGCGTGCCTGTTCGAAAGCGCACGTCAGGACGCGCCGACCAGCGTCGATATCGCCGACGAAACCATCATGGCCGGCCTGTCCTGTGGCGTGCCCTCTCCCATGGCCTGGCCGATCCTGGCCAGCGAAGCGTCTGACTTTCTGGCCATTGATGATGCGCTGGTGCCCCCTGCCGTCCGGCTGCTTGCCCGTCCATGCGGTGACGATCCGGCGATCGAAAGCGGGGAAAGCGGCGTTGCGGGGCTCGCCGCGCTGCTGGAGGTCGCGCGGCTGCCCGCGCTCTGGGACAAGCTTTGTCTCGATGATCAGTCGCGCGTTCTGCTGATCGGGTCCGAGGGCATCACCGACCCGGACATCTACGCCCGCATCATGGCCGATCAGATCCCCTGACAAGACGCGGTCGGCCCCCGACCGGACCATCCCGCCGCAGGCACCTTGCCCGGAGATACCGGTGCCGGGTTTTACAAATGTTTCACTTAACCTATCCCTACTAATTCATATATTCATGAATTATGGAAACAACGATTCCAGACCGTCTGTCTGCGCTCGGCCACCCGCAACGGCTGGCCCTGTTCCGTCTTCTGATGCGTCGCTATCCCGACCGGGTTCCGGCGACCGAACTGGCCCGCGCATTGTCGCTGAAGCCGAACACGCTTTCGACCTATGTGAATGCGCTCATGCAGGTCGGGCTCCTGACGCAGGAACGCGCAGGCACATCTCTGCGCTACGCCATCGACATGGACAGTGCCCGCGACACCATGGATTTTCTCTTCCGCGACTGTTGCCGGGGCCGCCCTGAAATCTGCACGACGCACGCCCCGGCCGGCCAGCCCGAGCCAGAACGGGCGGCCGACCGCAAGTATCACGTTCTCTTTGTCTGTACCGGCAATTCGGCGCGCTCGATCTTTGCCGAAAGCATCTTGCGCGACGCGGCGGGCGACCGCTTTGTCGCCTGTTCAGCGGGCACGGAACACGGGTCGGAACTCAACCCGTTCGCGCTGGATGTTCTGGCCCTGAACGGCCATGATGTGTCGGTCCTGCGCCCAAAGAACATTGCCGAATTTCAGGGCGATGGCGCCCCGGACTTCGATTTCGTGTTCACCGTCTGCGACCTTGCCGCCAACGAAGAATGCCCGCCGTGGCCGGGTCAGCCGATCAGTGGCCATTGGGGCCTGCCCGACCCGGCCAAGGTCGAAGGCACCAAGGCGGAAAAGAACCTGGTCTTTCATCAGACCTACGGCGCCCTGCAAAACCGCATCGCCGCCTTTGCGGCGCTGCCGTTCGCGTCACTTGACCGGATCTCGCTGCAGCGCGCCGTGGATCAGATCGGCCAGACAGCGGACACCGGGGCCCGATGACCGTCTACGCCCTGAACGGCCTGGGCCGCATCGGCAAGCTCGCCCTGAAACCGCTGCTCGCCCGCGGCACTACCATCGCCTGGATCAACGACGCTTTGGGCGGTCCCGAAATGCACGCGCATCTTCTTGAATTCGACACCGTCCACGGACGCTGGCGGGCCGATTTCTCACATGACCATGACAGCGTGACCATCGACGGTCAGCGCCTGCCGTTCATCGGCACGTCCGACCTCTCGGATCTGCCGCTGAAGGGCGTCGACGTCGTCATCGACTGCACCGGCAAATTCAAATCAGACCGCATGATCGCGCCCTACCTCGAAGCCGGTGTCAAGAAGGTGGTCGTCTCGGCCCCGGTCAAGGACGGGGATGCGGTCAACATCGTCTACGGTGTCAATCAGACCGCCTATCAGGCGGATCGCCACCGCATCGTGACGGCGGCCAGTTGCACGACCAATTGCCTGGCGCCGGTGGTCAAGGTCATCCACGAAAACCTGCGGATCAAGCACGGCGCGATCACCACAATCCACGATGTGACGAACACGCAGACCATCGTCGACCGGCCCGCCAAGGACCTGCGCCGCGCCCGGTCGGCTTTGAATTCGCTGATCCCGACCACGACCGGCAGCGCCACGGCCATCACGCTGATCTACCCGGAACTCAAGGGGCGGCTGAACGGGCACGCCGTACGCGTGCCGCTTTTGAACGCATCGCTGACCGACTGTGTCTTTGAAGTTGAACGTGCGACCACCGCTGAAGAGGTCAACGCGTTTTTCAAGGCCGCCGCCCACGGGCCGCTCAAGGGCATCCTGGGTTATGAAGAGCGCCCGCTCGTCTCGGCCGACTATACCAACGACAGCCGGTCGGGCATCATCGATGCCCCGTCCACGATGGTGGTCAACGGCACGCAGGTGAAGGTCTACGCCTGGTACGACAACGAGATGGGCTATGCGCACCGGCTGGTCGATGTGGCCGCAATGGTCGGAGACAGCCTGTGACGGACAGCACGGCACGGCCCGATGGCCTGCCCGCCTACATCGCCGTCACGGCGTCCTACTGGGCTTTCATGCTCACCGATGGCGCGCTGCGCATGCTGGTCCTTTTGCATTTTCATACGCTGGGCTTCTCGCCGGTCCAGCTGGCCTATCTCTTTGTGCTGTATGAAATCGCGGGCGTTGTCACCAATCTGTGCGCAGGGTGGATCGCGGCGCGTTTCGGGCTTGCCGCCACGCTTTACGCGGGGCTTGGCCTTCAGGTTCTGGCTCTTCTGGCGCTGGCCCAGCTTGACCCGGGCTGGGCGCTTGCGGCCTCCGTTGTCTTTGTCATGCTTGTTCAGGGGGCAAGCGGGGTCGCGAAGGACCTTGCCAAGATGTCTTCCAAATCGGCGGTGAAACTGCTGGCGCCGGCGGCGGACGGGGCGCTTTTTCGTTGGGTCGCGCTGCTGACCGGGTCCAAGAACATGGTCAAGGGGCTGGGATTCCTGCTTGGTGCGGCCCTTTTGGCCACGGTCGGTTTCGGCTGGTCGGTTCTCGGCATGGCGGCGTTTCTGGGGGCCATCCTTCTGGCGGTTTTGCTGGCCATGCCGCCGGGGCTTCCCCGGGGTCGGAAAAGCGCCCGCTTCGCCGAGGTGTTGCCGACCTCGGCCAACGTCAGCTGGCTGAGCCTCGCCCGGGTGTTTCTTTTCGGGGCGCGGGATGTCTGGTTCGTCGTCGGCATCCCGATCTATTTCTACGCCGTCCTCTCGGACGGAACCGTCAGCGGAAATCGCGCGGCCTTCTTCCTGATCGGGGCGTTCATGGCCGGTTGGGTGATCCTTTACGGGGCGGTCCAGGCCCTTGCGCCCCGCATCCTGCGGGCGAGATCCCGGCCCGAAGCTGATCTTGTCCGGGCCGCCCGGGGCTGGGCCGGGTCGCTTGCTCTGGTGCCGGCGGCGCTCGCTTTGGCTTCGGTCGCCGCCGGTCAGCCGCAGATATGGCTGACGGTCACCCTGGTCGCGGGGCTGCTGGTCTTTGGAGCGATCTTCGCGATCAACTCATCGCTGCATTCCTACCTGATCCTGTCCTTCACCGGGGCGGACCGGGTCACCATGGACGTGGGGTTTTACTACATGGCCAATGCGGCGGGGCGGCTTCTGGGCACGCTTTTGTCTGGCCTGACCTACCAGATCGGCGGGCTGTCACTCATGCTTGGTTGCGCCGCCGCGATGGTCGTCTGCTCGGCTGTCGCGGTCGGCTTCCTGAGACCTGCGGGCGATCAGGTGCCGGTCGCGAAGGATGCCAATCCGGGCTGATTGCATCGGCGCGGCCTTCCGGAGGACAGCCGCGTACCACGGCGGCTTGTCAGAGTTCGACCAGTCGCTCTTTCACCGGTGACGATTGCACGATCGATGAATTGGTCGCTCCGAAAGGCACGATCCGGTCGATCACGGCTTCCATCTCCGCCACATCGCGGACATGGGCGCGGGCCACGAAACAGTCTTCACCCGACACGCGGTCGCAGGCCACGATCTGCGGTGTCTGCCGGATCGCTTCGATCATCCGGCCCATCTCGCCCGGCAGCGGTCTCGCCCGGATCAGCACTGTCAGCCCATAGCCCAGACGAGACGGATCGATGCGCGCGCCATAGCCGGTGATAATCCCGGCCCCCTCCAACCGGCGTATTCGGTCGGCAACGCTGGGCGCCGACAGGCCGACGCGCCGGGCCAGCGCCGCCCGCGGAATGCGGGCGTCCGCGGCCAGTTCGCGCAGAATCGCCGCGTCAATGGCGTCAATCCCGGTTTCTGCGATTCGAAGGCTTTCTTTCGACTTTACCTTTCTATCCAAAGATTCTGCGGTCGAAACCATAGATGATCTCCATATATCTAATGGGATTTACCTTGCAATATGATCGGATGCGCGATCAACCCCCAGAGACTGCGGCACCCGGCGCAATCGGTCTGTCACGGCTGTCGCGGACGGTGCCGCCCCACGTCTGGTTCGCTGTCTCGGCGGTGTTCCATTACCTCGGGCCGGCCTGCGCCGTGCTGCTTTTTCCGGTGGTCGGGGTTCTGGGCGTCGCCTGGTTCCGCATCGCGTCGGCGGCGCTTGTGTTCATCCCGCTGACCCGGCCGTGGCGGACCTTTGCCAGATCGTCCAACCGCGAACGGGCATGGCTTGTGGCGCTGGGCCTTTGCCTGGCTGTGATGAACAGCGCCTTTTATCTGGCCCTGGACCGGCTGCCGATTGCCCTCGTGGCGGCGATTGAGTTCGTCGGCACCATTGGCATCGCGCTCTGGGGTCTGCGAACCCTGCGGAATTTGCTGGCCTTGGGCGTGACCCTTCTGGGCGTCGGTCTTCTGATCGATCTGCCATCGCTTCTTGCGGTCGAGGCGTCGGTGCGCAGGACCGACCTCTTGGGTCTGTTCTGGGCCGTGCTCAACGGGGCACTCTTCGTCGTCTACATCGTCCTGGGCCACCGGATTTCGCAAGGCAACGCAGGCGGCGGTGTCGAGCGGCTGGGCGCCGCCATGACCGTGGCCTTCGTCTTCGTGATGCCCATTGGCTTCGTTCAGGCCGTGGGGGCTTTCGGTGCGCCGATGCTGGTGCTGGCGGGGATTGGCGTCGGGATCTGTTCGTCGGTCATTCCGTACGTTTGCGATCAGCTGGCCATGGCGCGCCTGCCACGGGCCAGTTTCGCCTTGCTTTTGGCGCTTCTGCCGGCGACCGCGACAGTCATCGGGCTTGTCGTCCTTCGCCAGATCCCCACGGCCATGGACATCCTTGGCGTGGCGCTGGTGATGGCTGGCGTCGCGGTCCACCGACCGGCCCCGATGGCAGCGGGCGGCGGCTAACCACCGTCCTCCATGGCACACGGCCCCGGGATAACCACGGGACAGCCCCGGGACGGCCACGGTGGCCTAGGGCTGCTCGAATGTCTCCTCGAAAAGCTGCAGCACTGCGCCAATCAAAAAGCAGTTGGCGCCGTAAAGGGTCCAAAGCACCGCCCTGGCCGCCATGTCGGGTGACGCGCCGCCACTGGGCACGAATGCATAGATGGCCGAAACCATGAAGGCCACGCACCCGGCAAGGTTCACCGCCACCACCCACCAGGAAAGCCGACTGGGCTGCCATGCGAAAAAGGCGTGGGCCGTCTCGGCAAAGGCCAGATAGCCGGACAGGAGGAACAGAATGGACCCGAAAATGTCGGGTATCCAGATTGTCAGATCCTCTCGCAGCCAGCTGCCCGACACCCAAAGCGCGGCCAAGGTGCTGATGTTGAACAGAACCGTGCCACAGAACTGCATGAAGGAACTGAGCCAGCCGATCTCATGGGGCAGCCATCCGATAAGTGCAGGCCGGGCAGGGGCGGGACGTGCCGCCGCCACGTCTGGCGCGTTGGCCGCCTGGTAAAGCTGCAGATAGGCGGCGGCCGTGAAAAAGATCGACCCGATGAAGAAGACCGCGTTGACCTGGAACGTGCTCAGCCCCAATGCCGCGGCAAGCGACGGGCCAAGCGCCAGCACCGAGCCAGTGATGAACAGGGCAGAGCCCAGGGCAAAGCCCAGACCGATCCACGTGTTCAGAACCTCCGGGCGCCATTCCGGCATGCCACCGGGACGAAAGGCACGGCGCAGGCCCCGCCTGTGGTCACGGGACCGCCAGACATGGCGGCGGCCCTGAAACTGATAGTGCCGCTCGGTTACAAACGGGCCGGGGCCCCTGGACGTGATGGCTTCGGGCGCCGCGCCAGTGTCTGTCATCAGTGGTGAAAGCAGGACGCCGCGCGGGCGTCCAGCGATGGTCCGGCCTGGTGCTGTTCAAGATGGTCCATGGCTTTTTGCATGTCGCGGATCAGCAGGCTGGCCAGATCCCGGCTGACACCCTGGCGCACCAGAATGCGCTGGATCGCGGTCGACTGGCAATTTGCCGGCAGCGCATAGGCCGGCACCTGCCAGCCGTAGACCCGCAGCCGGTCCGCCAGATCGAAAAGGTTGAAACCGGGATCGACGCCCGGCTTCAGCTTCCAGCACAGGGCCGGGATGCCCGAAGACGGATCGCCATCGAACAGAACCTCGAAGGGCCCTAGCGCCGCGATCGCTTCCGCCAGCGCGCGCGCCGTGTCATAGCAGGCGCCGTGGACCTTGGCGTAGCCGTCGCGCCCTAGCCTCAGGAAGTTGTAGTACTGGCAGGCCACCTGGCCGCCCGGGCGCGAAAAGTTCAGGGCGATGTCGCGCATGTTTCCGCCCAGATAGTTCACCCAGAACACCAGATCATCGGGCAAATCCGCAGCCTCGCGCCACATGATCCAGCCGACGCCAAGTGGGGCCAGGCCGAATTTGTGGCCCGAGGCATTGATCGATTTCACGCGTGGCAGCCGGAAATCCCAGGTGATCTCGGGCGCGCAAAAGGGCGCCAGAAAGCCACCCGACGCCCCATCGACGTGGATCGGAACATCAAGACCTGTTTTTGCCTGAAGCCCGTCCAGCGCCGCGGCCACCGCTTCGACCGGCTCGTAGTGTCCGGTGAATGTTACACCCAGCGTCGGCACCACACCGATGGTTTTGTCATCGCAGCGCGCCAGCACCTCTTCGGGTGTCATCAAAAGCCGCCCGTCCTCCATCGGGATCTCGCGATGCTCGACGTCCCAGTAGCGGGTGAACTTGTGCCAGCAGATCTGCACAGGCCCGGTGATCAGATTGGGCTTGTCGGTCGGTTTGCCCGCGGCGCGGCGTCGCGCCTCCCAGCGCCTTTTCATGGCCAGCCCGCCCAGCATCGCGGCCTCGCTTGAGCCGGTCGTCGAACACCCGGTGCCCTCTTCGGCGTAAGGCGCGTGCCAGAGGTCGGCCAGCATCCGCACACAGCGCATCTCGATCTCGGCGGTTTGCGGATATTCGTCCTTATCAACCATGTTCTTGTCGATGCAGCCGTCCATCAACTGATGCACCTCGGGCTCTTCATAGGTCTGACAAAAGGTGGCGAGGTTCTGGCGGGCATTGCCGTCAAGCATCAGCTCGTCACGAATGGCGGCATAGACCTTTCGGGGGTCGTTCTCGCCGCCCGGAAAGCCGCGCGCGGCAAGGGGCGCCGATAGATAGTCCGATCCGTATACGCTGTCGTCACCACAGGTTTTCTCAGACGTGTCATCGCTGTCGGTCATTTTCGTCTCCACCGGGTGTTTTTGGACAAAGTGTTGGTCGAAATTTGGGTCAGTGTCGACCGGAAGCTTAAGAAGCCTTTGCACCGGTGGCCCAAGCACCCACGCGTGACCGGGTCCGCGTGGTAAATCTCGGTCGGAATTGCCTGTTTCGCGGATCTTTTGGCTGTGTAAAGGTGCCGGTGAAAAACACTTCAAAGGCGATCCCATGGTGCAGCTTCGAACCCTCGTCCTTCCTGTTCTGGTCGCGGTCCTGTCTCCGGTCGCGGGCTCCGCACAGCAGAACACACCGCCGCCCACGGTCACGGTTGCACCGGTCACGTCCCAGACGCTGACCCAAAGCGCCACCTTCACGGGACGGGTCGAGGCAATCCAGCACGTGGATGTTCTGGCCCGCGTGGCCGGGTTCATCGACAGCATAGGGTTTGACGAAGGTCAGTCGGTCAAGGCGGGGGATATCCTCTTTGAAATTGAGCCGGACGCCTATGATGCGGCCGTCCAGCAGATCGAGGGTCAGATCGCTTCCGCAGAAGCCGAACGCACCCTTGCCCGGATCGAGCTCGACCGCCAGACGGACCTGCTCGACCGCGATGTCGTGGCCGAGGTGGCCGTACAGCAGGCCCAGGCCGAATCCGGCAAGATCGACGGCCAGATCCTGCAACTTCAGGGTGCGCTCAAGAACGCGGAACTGGATCTTTCCTACACCAAGATCGCGGCGCCCTTCGACGGCCGGGTGGGTCTGACCGACATCGACGTGGGCGCCTTTGTCGGTGCCGAGACCGGTCCGCTGGTGTCGCTCTCCAGCATCGATCCGATCTATGTGACCTTCCCGGTGCCCGAGGCCGTGTTGCTGGACGTGCGAAAACGCCGGCAGGCCGAAGGCCGTGAAGGGATGTCGCCCGAGGCGCAGATCACGCTCGCCAACGGCGACCTATACGCGGAAACCGGCACTGTCGAGGTGGTGGACACCGTGGTTCAGACCGGCACCGACACGATCCTGCTGCGCGCCTCATTCGCCAATGGCGACGGTCTTCTCAGGGACGGGCAACTGGTGACGATTGAGCTGATTGCCGATGGCCGTGCCGCCAGCCTGACGTTTCCAATCCAGGCCATGCAGCGGGAACAGGCCGGGTACTTTGTCTTTACGGTCGCCGCCGACGGTACCGCCCAGAAGACACCGATCGAGATTGCGCGCACGACCGGCACCCTGGTCGCTGTGGCCAGCGGCCTTAGCGAAGGCGATATGGTCATTGTTGACGGTATCCAGAAGGTACGCGCCGGCCAGCCGGTGCAGGTGACCGAGGCCGGAGCTGTCGGTCAATGATCAGTCAGCTCTTCATCTCGCGCCCGCGCCTGGCGCTGGTCATCTCAATCGTCCTGACCCTGGCCGGGGCCATCTCGATGACCCGTATGGCGGTGGAACAGCTGCCCGACGTGGTGCCGCCGCAGGTCTCGGTTTCGGCCTTCTACCCGGGCGCCAGCGCCGATGTGGTCGAAGCGACCGTCGCCCAGCCGATTGAACAGCAGGTCGTCGGCGTCAGTGATATGCTTTACATGAAATCGACCAGCGGCGCGGACGGGTCCTACAACCTCAGCGTCACCTTTGCCGCGGGCACCGATCCCGACCTGAACACGGTCAACGTGCAGAACCGGGTGAGCCTGGCCGAAAGCGCCCTGCCCACAGAGGTGACCCGCGCGGGCATCAGCACGAAAAAGAAATCCTCGGCGCTGTTGATGATCATAACCATCACGTCCGACGATCCGACCCATGACCAGCTGTTCTTGTCGAACTTTGCCACGATCAACGTACTCGACAGTGTGAAGCGCACCATCGGGGTCGGCGACGCGTCGATGTTCGGGGCCAAGGATTATTCGATGCGCATCTGGATGGATGTCGACCGGATGACCCAGCTCGAAATGGCGCCCGACGACATCATCGCCGCCATCCAGTCGCAGAACACCCAGGCCGCCGTGGGCCGGATCGGTGCCCAGCCCCTGTCCGAAGATCCGTCGTTCCAGCTGACGCTGTCTACGCAGGGCCGCCTTTCGACCGTGGATGAATTCGAAGACATCGTGATCCGCGCCACCGCCGACGGCGGATTGGTCCGCATCCGCGATGTGGCCCGGGTGGAACTTGGGGCAAAGTCCTCGGACAGCGCCGCCAAATTCAACGGCGACCCCGTGGCCATGATCGGTGTCTATCTCGCGCCCGGGGCCAATGCCCTTGAGACGGCCAACGCCATCGAAGGTCAGCTTGAACGGCTCGAGGCCAGCTTCCCCGAAGGCGTGCAGTGGTCGATCCCCTACAGCACCGTCACCTTTGTCGAGGCCAGTATCGAAGAGGTGCTGAAGACCCTGGGCGAGGCCTTCATTCTTGTGATCCTTGTGGTTTACCTGTTCCTCGGCAGCTTCCGTATGACCCTGATCCCGGTGATCGCCGTTCCGGTATCGCTGATCGGTGCACTCAGTTTCATGATGGCGCTGGGCCTGTCACTGAATACGGTGTCCATGCTCGCGCTGGTCCTGGCCATCGGCATCGTGGTCGATGACGCGATTGTGGTGATTGAGAACGTCGAAAAACTGTTGGCGGAACGGCCTGAGCTGACCGTGGCCGAAGCCACCGCCGAGGCAATGAAAGAGATCACGGCGCCGATCATCGCGATAACCCTGGTTCTTTTGTCGGTCTTCGTGCCCACGGCCTTCATTCCGGGGATCACCGGCACGATGTTCCAGCAGTTCGCGGTCGCCGTGTCCTTCTCGATGCTGATCTCCGCCGTCAACGCGCTGACGCTCAGCCCGGCGCTCTGCGCCCTCCTGCTCAAGCGGGAACACGGCGAAAAGAAGGGCCCGCTGGCCTGGGTGTCGCGGCAGATCGACAAGCTTCGGGACGGCTATGGCAGTATCGTCGCCATCATCACGCGCCGGGCGGTCCTGGGCATCGCGCTGGTCGGTGCCGCCATGGCCTCCAGCGGCTGGCTGATGAGCACCACGCCTTCGGGCTTCCTGCCCACGGAAGATCAGGGCGTCTTCTTCACCGAAGTGGTTTTGCCGGAAGGCGCATCGCTCAACCGGACGGAGGTTGTGATGGATCAGGTGGGCCAGATCCTGGCCAATGTGCCCGGCGTGGCCGATGTCTCGACCGTGTCCGGGTTCAGCTTCCTTGATGGGCTGGCAAAATCCAACGGCGGCTTTGCCGTGGCGATGATGGAACCCTTCGAGGACCGGACCGACCCTGCGCTGTCGGTCGATACCGCCATCGCCAATGCCCGGGCACAGCTTTACGCGTTGCCGCAGGCCATCGGCATCCCGTTCAACCTGCCGCCGATCATCGGACTGGGCACCGGGGCAGGCTTTGAATTCCAGCTTCTGGATTTGCAGGGTGGTGACCCGATCGAACTGGGCGCCAGCGCCTTCGGCTTCGTAGGAACATCGAACGCCGATGACCGCCTGTCCGGCGTCTACACCACGTTCAACGCCAGCACGCCGCAGCTGTTCCTGAACATCGACCGCGAAAAGCTGCAGACGCTTGGCGTGAGCCTCGACAGCCTGTTTCTTGTGCTGCAGGCCAATCTCGGCGGGTACTATGTGAATGACATCAACCTCTTTGGGCGCACCTGGCAGGTCAACATCGAGGCTGATGAGCCGTTCCGGAACAAGGTCGAAGACATCAGCCGCCTGCACGTCCGGAACAACGCGGGCGAACTCGTACCGGTCCGGGCGGTCGTCTCGCCCGAGCTTCGGCTGGGGCCCCAGGGTCTTGTCAGGTACAACAACTACCGAAGCGTGACCATCGCCGGTGGTCCTGCCCCCGGCTATTCGTCGGGCGATGCCATTGCCGCCGTCGAAGAATTGGCCGAGGTGAACCTGCCCGACGGCTACGGCTATGAATGGACCGGCACCGCCGCCCAGGAAAAAGAGGCTGCCGGAACCACACAGATCGTGCTCGCGCTGGCGGTGCTTTTTGCCTACCTCTTCCTGGTGGCGCTTTATGAAAGCTGGACCATTCCCGTCGCGGTGCTTCTATCCGTCAGCTTCGCGGTCACCGGGGCCATGCTGGGGCTCAGGTTTGCCGGGCTCGACAACAATCTTTACGCTCAAGTCGGGCTTGTGGTGCTGATCGCTCTGGCGGCCAAGAACGCCATTCTGATCGTCGAATTTGCCATGGAGCGCCGCGAACAGGGCATGGCCATTGCCGAGGCCGCCATCAAGGGCGCGGTCGCGCGCTTCCGGGCGGTGATGATGACATCACTTTCCTTTATCGCGGGTCTCTATCCCCTGGTGACAGCCGAAGGCGCATCGGAACTGGCGCGACGGGGCGTGGGCACGCCGGTTTTTGCGGGAATGATCGCCGCCGCGCTGGTGGGGATCTTCGTCATTCCATCGCTCTACGTCGCCGCCCAGTGGTTTCGCGAACGGATCCACGGCGCGCCACCGGCCGAAGAGACGGAAAGCCCCGTCCCCGGAGAGTGACCGCGGCGCGGGCCTTCCCCCCGCGCAACTGGTGGCTTTGCAGCCTCACGTGCCGATGATATCCGGTCTCCTGCCTGTGATGGCCTGTTAGGGGCGTTGTCCGCTTGCGGCGCGCGGGGCCCGGCAGTGCGGCCCAAAGTCCCCACAAAACAGGGGACGGGCCGTTCACGGGCTCTCTCGCAGGATTTACGGCTGTTACACCGAAAACCCGCTAAGGTGGGTCACACGTTCAAGCCAGGAGACGAAACTATGGAACTGCCCCTCGCAACCCGCCGCAAGATTATCGCCGGTCTGGCGCTGCTTCCTGCCGCCCCCGCGCTTGCCTATTCGCCCGGACGGGTCGCTGGCAGCGGTAACTTCAAGTATGAGGTCAATCGGACCGACGCCGAATGGCGCGCCATGCTGAACGAGGAAGAATACCGTGTCATGCGCGATGGCGGGACCGAGGTGCCGAAATCGTCGCCCTACTGGAACAGCAACGAAGCAGGTATCTACACCTGCAAGGGCTGCGGGCTGGAACTCTATGACAGCTTCTGGAAGGTCGATCTCGACAAGGGATGGGTTTTCTTTATCCACTCGGAAGAGAATGCGGTTCTGACCGGCATCGACGGCACGGTTCCGGACGATTCCGGTATCCTGGGCAAATTCGCCACCTTCGTCGAAGTCCACTGCCGCCGCTGCGGCAGCCACCTGGGCCACATCCTGAATGTGGACAGCTTCCAGGTCCACTGCATCAACGGCGCCAGCCTGAACTTTACCCCAGCCCAGGCCTAAGCCAGCGCGCGGGCCCAGCCGGGCCCGTATCCCCCAAACTGGTATCTGCGCCGGGACCCCCCGGGGCCAATCTGCACCATTCGGCCCCGGGGTGCGTGACTGGCCCGTGACCGACGCGCGTGCGACCCGGGCGGCCAGTGACGGCCGGTGGCATCGTCGGCCGGCATCGGTTCAAAGGCCCATTTGCCAGCGAAAAGCGTGGACCCCGTCGCGGCAATGGGACCCGCTTAGAATTCGTACCCCATATCCTCCATCAGCTTGCGCCGTGCGACCTCCGTGGGCGCGCCGTCGGGATGCCAGAAGGGTCCGGGCCCGCCAATGCGTTCTTCAATGCACTTGCGATGCGGATGGGTCGAAAGGGTTCCACCGCCTTCGACGCGATGTTCGAACAGAAGACCGTCGCGCTCGGTCACCATGCCGTAACAGACATAGCAATAGCCCAGAAAATCGTCAGGCAGTTCCGGCTGCTTGGGCTTTTCGGGCGGATCATAGGGCAGGGACGGGGAAAGGCGGACGACCAGCGCGTCCAGCTCAGACAGCCATTCCTCGGCGTCTTCCTCGGCCCAAAGCTCGGCCAGTTCCGAGTTCTTTCGCACCCGCGCGACAAGCCGCTTTGCGCTGTCCAGTATCTCGGCGGGGACCTCCGCGGCCTGCAAATCCACCTCATCCGGCAGCTCCGGCAGATCGCCGGGTGGCCGGCCGATGCCGGCGGCAATCAGATCGCAGGCCGCCAGCGCGATGCTGGCGGTATCGGCATCCATTTCCGCGGCCGTCTCTGAGACCTCCGAGATAGTCTGCAGAACCGCGCCAAAGCTTTTCAGCCCGCCCGCGAAATCAAGCGCCGTGTCATTGCCGAAACTGCCCGCGCTCCATGACCCCATTACGGCCTCCGTCTTTGCGATGCGCCCCGGTTGGTCCTAGGTCCGTTTGGTGGCAAAGTTGTGGCCGCCGCTGCTGGCGACGCAGCACAGGGGTCCTGAAGCGAAGGCTCGTATGGGGCGCGCTTAGGCTCAGGCCGGGAACTGGGCGTTCAGCCCGGCTCCGATGTCAAAGACATCACCCGAAATCAGCGCGGCCGCATCGCTGCAGAGAAAGCGCACGGTGTCGCCCACCCGCGACGGCTCGTAAAGGCCGACCGGCAGGATATGGCGGCCCCTGGCGCCTTCGTCGAACTGTTCCGCCGTCAGCGGTTGGCCCGGGACGATCTGCGACAAGATGTGATCGTTGATCAGAAGCTTGGTGTTGACCAGCGTCGGACAGACCGCGTTGCAGGTCACATTCGACTTGCCGAGCGCCAGGGCGGTGCTTTTGGCGAGGCCGATCACCGCCCATTTGGTGGCCGAATAGATCGGGAAATTCGCGCTTCCGGCGCGGCCGGTGACCGATGACATGGTGATGATGCGGCCGCTGTTCTGGGCCCGCAGGATGGGTGTGGCGGCCTGAATGGTCTTGATCAAACCCTTGAGGTTGATGTCGATGACCAGCGACAGCGCCGCCTCGCCAAAGCTCTCAATTGGCCCCAACTGGGTGATGCCCGCGTTGGCGATGACAAAATCCAGGCTGCCGAATGTGGTCACGGCCGCGTCCATTGCCGCCGCCTGGGCGTCGAAATCGCGCACGTCGCCGGTGACCGCCTGACATCCGACGCCCTTGGCTTCGATAGCGGCCTTGGTGGCGGCCAGATCTTCGGCCGTCGCCAGCGGGTAGGGCACGTCGGGTATCTGCGCGGCGATATCAAAAAGAACGACATTGGCACCGCCATCGGCCAGCGCTTCCGCGCAGGCGCGACCGATGCCGCGCGCGGCGCCGGTGACAAAAGCGGTCTTTCCGGCGAAGGCGCGGTCCTGCGATTGCGCGCCAGCTTGCCGGGCAAAGGACGCGGCGCCAAGCGTCGCAGCCGATCCCGCCAGCACGTGTCTGCGGGTGACGGCGCTTTCCGATGGCGTTTCGGTCTGGCTGGTCATTTCTGATCTCTCCCTGACACGGCGCGCAAGTGCTACCCATTGGGTTGATGGACCGGGCGCGCGGTTGTAAACACGCGCTTACTTAGGTTGCATCCGCCCCTTAAGTCAACAAGCGATTACATGGGAATGACCTGAGATGGCCACCAGGAATGGACCGAAACGCGACGCCGGTGAAACGGCCGATCGGATCAGGATGCACGCGCGTCTCGTGTTCTGCGAAAAGGGCTATGATCTTGCCACCACACGGGAAATCGCAGATCGCGCCCATGTCAACGTGGCGCTGATCAACCGCTATTTCGGATCAAAGCTCGGTCTTTTCGAAGATGCGGTCGTGTCCGTTCTCAGTCTAGAGCCGTTCCTGGAGGGTCCGCTGGAAACGCTTGGCGTTCGCATGGCCGATTTCTATGTCGATGCCCGACCAAAGGACGGCTTTGATCCCTTTGTCACTCTGTTGCGGTCAGTTGCCAGCGACGAGGCGGGCCCGGTTCTTCTTAAGGCGCTGAAGCGCCAGGCGCTCGATCCCCTGTCAAAGGCCATGAACGGCACTGACACAGCGGCGCGTGCAACGCTTCTGACAACCCAGATGGCTGGCCTGATCGTCAAATTCCGGATCTTCGGCCTAGAGCCTGAAACCGATAACGAACGCGAAGCAATCCGGGCCATGCTGCGCCGGTATTTCACGCTTCTCGTTGATGGTGACAGCCAGAAGGACCAGTCCGGCGGCCCATGAAGCGGCCGCCCCGCCAACAGCCGACACCAGCATGTCGCGTTGAATTCGGTCCTGTCTTGGATTAGGTCTGGCTTGCCGTGCGCTCCGCGCGTCCGGCCAGGTCAATTGTGAGGAGCCGGGACGCATGTCCGTAGCCACTGACGCCGCATTCGCGGGCCCCGACCGGGACGCCGAGGCCCGCGCGCTGAACGCGGAATTGCAGGACAAGGGCTTTCTGGTCACATCGACCGCCGATATCATCAACTGGGCCCGCACCGGATCGCTTCATTGGATGACCTTTGGGCTTGCGTGCTGCGCCGTCGAGATGATGCACACCTCGATGCCGCGCTACGATCTCGAACGCTTCGGCACCGCGCCCCGCGCCAGCCCGCGCCAGTCGGATCTGATGATCGTCGCCGGCACCCTGACCAACAAGATGGCCCCGGCGCTGCGCAAGGTTTATGATCAGATGCCCGAGCCGCGTTATGTCATCTCGATGGGGTCCTGTGCCAACGGTGGCGGCTATTACCATTACAGCTATTCGGTCGTGCGTGGATGCGACCGCATCGTGCCGGTCGATGTCTACGTGCCGGGCTGCCCGCCCACCGCCGAGGCGCTGCTTTACGGAATTCTGCAATTGCAGCGGAAAATTCGCCGCGAAGGCACGATTGTGCGCTAGGATCCGGCCCGGAATACAGGAACAACTGAGATGTCCGAAGCCCTGCAAGAACTCGGCGCGCTGATCGAGGCCAAGCGGCCGGACTGTGTGCTGTCCTGGCAGGTGACGCTGGGTGAGTTGACGATCGATGCCACGCTGGCCTCGATCACCGGGTTCATCGACTTCCTGCGCACCAATCCCGCGTGCCGGTTCTCGACCCTCGTTGACATCACGGCCGTCGACCGTCCGGAACGCCCCGGCCAGCGCTTTGACGTGGTCTATCACCTGCTCAGCATGTACCAGAACCACCGCATCCGGGTTCGCGTCGCGTTGCGCGAAGACGAGATGATGCCATCGGTGATCAGTGTCTATCCCTCGGCCAACTGGTTCGAGCGCGAGGTGTTCGATATGTTCGGCATCCTGTTCTCCGGCCACCCGGATCTGCGCCGCCTGCTGACCGACTACGGCTTTCGTGGCCATCCGCTGCGCAAGGATTTTCCGACCACCGGCTATACCGAAGTGCGCTATGACGAGGCGCAGAAGCGGGTTGTCTATGAGCCGGTGAACCTGGTTCAGGAATACCGGCAGTTCGATTTCATGAGCCCCTGGGAAGGGGCGGACTATGTGCTGCCCGGCGATGAGAAAGAGGTGTCAAAACCATGAGCGGCGGATTGATATGGTATCTTCTTTTCACGGCATTGGTGGTCTACCCGCTGATCAAGATCATGCCGCGGCACGGGCTGTCGCCCATGTGGGCGCTTCTGGCGGTGCTGCCGGTGGGCGTGGTGATCCTGCTTTGGATCATCGCCTTCAAGGACCAGGGGCAGGGGACATGACGGCGCCCCGCCCGGCCAGACCGGAAAGAGGCATATGATGGACGCCGCAGTTCAGACCGACGACGAAGCCGTCCGCGCCCAGACCGTGGCCTATGTCGAGGGCATTCACTTTTCACGCCCTGAGGCCTTCGAAGAGATGTGCCATCCGAATTTTCTGATGACGGCCGTTGCCGGCTCGGGCGCGCCGGTCTTCTGGAACAAGGCGGCCTATCTGGAACGCGTGGCCGGTCGGGCGCCGTTTCCGGGCGCGCCATCCTACGATATCCTCGACATCGATGTGGGCGGAGATCAGATCGCGCGGGTCAAGCTCTGGGTCGATGTGCCGCCCCGTCGGTACGAAGATCACCTGGGGTTTCTCAAGGTGGATGGACGCTGGCAACTGATCACCAAGGTGTTCCGGACCCTTAAGGGACCGGCGCTGGAAGGCTAGGGGTCTGCGGTCATGATGGACGGCAATTTCGACGACGCCCTGACCGGCGAACAGAAGATCCGGAATTTCAACATCAACTTCGGGCCCCAGCACCCGGCGGCGCACGGCGTGCTGCGGCTGGTTCTGGAATTGGACGGTGAAATCGTCGAACGCTGCGACCCGCACATCGGGCTGCTTCATCGGGGCACCGAGAAGCTGATGGAAAGCCGCACCTATCTGCAGAACCTGCCCTATTTCGACCGGCTGGATTATGTGGCGCCCATGAACCAGGAACACGCCTGGTGCCTGGCGATCGAGCGGCTGACGAAAACCGAGGTGCCGCGCCGGGCCAGCCTGATCCGGGTGCTTTATTCCGAAATTGGCCGGGTTCTCAATCACCTTCTCAATGTGACCACCCAGGCCATGGACGTGGGCGCGCTGACCCCGCCGCTCTGGGGCTTTGAAGAACGTGAAAAGCTCATGATCTTCTACGAACGGGCCTGCGGCGCGCGCCTCCATGCGGCCTATTTCCGCCCGGGCGGTGTCCACCAGGATCTGCCGCCGGAACTGATCGATGACATCGTCGCCTGGGCGCTGGCTTTCCCGCCGGTGCTTGACGATATCGATGGGCTTTTGACCGAAAACCGCATCTTCAAACAGCGCAACGTCGACATCGGCGTCATCACGGAACAGGAAATTCTCGACTGGGGGTTTTCGGGTGTCATGGTGCGCGGGTCCGGTCTGGCCTGGGACTTGCGCCGCTCCCAACCCTATGAATGCTATAACGAATTCGACTTTCAAATCCCCGTTGGCAAGAACGGCGACTGCTATGATCGCTACCTCTGCCGCATGGCGGAAATGCGGGAATCGACCTCGATCATCCTGCAGGCCTGTGAAAAGCTGAAGCAGCCGGAAAACCAGGGCGATGTGATGGCCCGGGGCAAGATGGCCCCGCCCACGCGCGGCGACATGAAGACCTCGATGGAGGCGCTGATCCATCACTTCAAGCTTTACACCGAAGGCTTCCACGTGCCCGAGGGCGAGGTTTATGCCGCCGTCGAGGCCCCGAAGGGAGAATTCGGCGTCTACCTTGTGGCCGACGGCACCAACCGCCCCTACCGCGCCAAACTGCGGGCGCCGGGATTTCTGCATCTGCAGGCCATGGATCACGTGGCCAAGGGCCATCAACTGGCCGATGTCTCGGCCATCATAGGCACCATGGATGTGGTCTTTGGAGAGATCGATCGGTGAGCGTGAACTCATGGCTGGCGATTGCCATCCTGGTCCTCACCGGGGGTTTGGCGCTCTACCTGCTGGCGTCTCTCGTCTTGGATCAGGTCTTCGGCGGCAGCTATCAGCGTGGCATCCTCGGCGGATGGGGCGCTGTGGCCTATTTCGGCGGCTTTGCGATCGCGGCCCTGGCCGCCAGCTGGCTGCGGTACGAATGCGTGGTGGTGCCCAAAAAGGGCGCGGACACACCCTGGGCCCCGGTGGGTGGCCGGTGGCTTTTCGGCACGCTCCTCGCGGCGGGCATTGCCGCGATCATCGTCATTCTTGCGGCGGTGGCGCAGTGCAACGACCCCGTCTGGTCAAATGCTGGTAGCCTGAACCCGGGTTTGGATGGGTGCACGCCCCTTGTGAAAGGCTGGTACGCCGTGCTGACACCCTGGCAGGCCGGGGTCGGCGCCACGATCGCGGTTTTGGGCGTCACCTGGGGCGCGTATTTCAACCGCTCAGACCAGTCGGACGAAAACAGCCGCGCGGGGCTCCGGATTGAATTGCAGCCCGGACCGGACGCGGGCCCGAACACAGAGATCGGCAAGACAATTGTGGAATTACGGTCGCATATCGAAGCGGTGCGCGTCGAAGCCCTGACCGAGGCGATTGCAAAAGAACTCCAGGGCCTTAAACAAGAGCTCACGGAAACCAAAGGCGAACTGAGTGCCCTTAGGGACCAGCTCCCAAACAAAAAAGACGGGGAAGGCTAATGATCAGATCGCCG
Organism: Pseudomonadota bacterium; assembly: GCA_039026235.1. Classification (GTDB taxonomy): domain Bacteria; phylum Pseudomonadota; class Alphaproteobacteria; order Rhodobacterales; family Rhodobacteraceae; genus JBCCMQ01. The sequence goes on along the minus strand of JBCCMQ010000006.1, from coordinate 111,287 downwards.
CGCACAGGCAGTCCGGGACTGTTGTTGGCGGCCGCTGTCCTGGCCGTGGCCGGCCCTCTGGCGGCCGAAGATCAGGGCGCCAACGTCTCGGCGCGCACGGCCGAATTTGCGCGGATCGTCTGCCAGCACGGCGGGCGCTATGGCGGCGATGTGACCCCGCCCGGTCTGAGCGCGGATCTGGCCAAGGCCCAGATCGGCCCCGGTGATGTATCGCTTTACCGCATGCGCCTTCAGAACGACGGCCGCGCCTATGTGCGCGACGGCGTTATGGTGCTGGAAAAAGATTGCCGATGACTGAAACCGCCGCCGTCGTTCTTTCCGTCATCTGTCTGGTGATGACAGGGTGCCTGGGCGTTATCTTTGCGCTGAACGCCGAAAAAGGTCTGGACGCCGCCCAGCACCGGCTGGAAATGCTGCCCCTGATCATGTCCGACCGCTACATTGGCACGGCGCTTCTTTTGCTCGGGGTCGTGGTCTGGGGCGATAAGTGGCTTCTCACATGGTTTTTGGCGGTCGTCGCGGCCGCAGGCTATATCGATGCCGCTATCTATGGTCGGAAGGGCCACAGATACGGCAAGCATCTTTTCGCCGGTGTCCTTTATACGGTGGCCGCCGGTCTGGCCTATGCCGCCCACATCGGCGCCGGCGTGTCATGACCCGGGGAGCCAGGCCGTGACCACGGGCGGCAACACGTCCAATTACATCCTGGCGGCGGGGACGCTTCTGGCAGCGATATTTGTTGCCGTTCAGGCCTGGTACGCGCGCACATCCTTCCTCGAGGGTGAGGCGACGCGGGTGCTTGAGCGCAAGCTGGATCTTTGCTTTGACAATTTCGATCAGGCGGCGGCGCTGGATTCGGTGTTGCGCCAGACCGTGCCCAACATGGAGATGCAGGACGTCTGGCCGCCCATGGTGGTGATCGAGACGCCGTCGCAGCTTTGGGTCCTGCGGGACGCCGTGGTGCCCGAACTGGATGCGCTGGAGGCCGGCCTGACCAAAGCCTCCGTTCTGGGCGGGCTCGACAAGTACCGGGGCTATCTGGCGCAGCAGCTTCGCGGGCTGTCGAAACAGCTGACCGACATCAGCCCCATGCGCTTTGATCCGACCGATGAAGAAAACGCCGAGGTTTTTGCCCGATTAAGCGATTTTCTAGGCGCCCAATACTCGGTATTCACAGGATGCCGCCTGCTTGCCGAAGGACAATTCTGAATGCTGCGCCGCCTGCATCCCGACCAGCCCGACAGCTTTGCCTTCACTCCGGCCAATCAGGCCTGGGCCGAGGCGCAGATCACCAAATACCCCGAAGGCCGCCAGGCCAGCGCCATCATCCCGCTTCTCTGGCGGGCCCAGGAACAGGAAGGCTGGCTGAGCCGGGCGGCGATCGAACATGTCGCCGAACTGCTCGACATGGCCTATATCCGGGCGCTGGAAGTGGCCACGTTCTACTTCATGTTTCAGCTGCAACCCGTTGGCAAGATTGCCCATATCCAGGTATGCGGCACGACGTCCTGCATGATCTGCGGATCCGAGGATCTGATCGCCGTCTGCAGGGACAAGATATCGGATGCGCCCCATGCGCTGTCCCAGGACGGGAATTTTTCCTGGGAAGAGGTGGAATGCCTGGGCGCCTGCGCCAACGCACCCATGGCCCAGATCGGCAAGGATTACTACGAAGACCTGACTTCGGAACGGCTGGGTGACCTCATCGACCGGCTGGCCACGGGCGATGTGCCGGTGCCGGGTCCCCAGAACGGGCGCTATGCGTCCGAGCCGCTGAAAGGGCTGACATCGCTGCGGGATCGCGATTCCGGGCGCACACAGTACAACGCCTCGGCCCATCTTGCGGTGGAAATCGCCGACACCGTCAAGCGGATCGACGGGACCGAGGTGCCCCTGCGCGCGCCGTGGCAGCACAGCGGCCTTTCCGTCTCAAAACCGGCCCGCGGGGCAGGCGATCTGCAGAAAATCAAGGGCATCGGGGCCAAGCTAGAGACGCTTCTGATCGCCGCCGGGGTCGAGGGTATCGACCAGATCGCGGCCTGGGGAAAAGACGATATCGCCTGGGCCGATACCGCCTTTCCGGGCTTCAAGGGCCGGGCCAGCCGCGACGACTGGGTGGGCCAGGCGCGGGCGCTCTTGGATACGGACAAGACAGGCGCTTAATTTCGCGTTAAAAGGCTGTGGCGCATTGTCGCGCATCGGTCTGAACCAAAAGGAGCTTCGACATGGAACCGAGACAAACCCCGGGCAGTATGCTTCTCAGCGCAATTCTCGCGGCCACTGTTGCATTGGTTGCTTTTGTGGCACTGATGGTCATCGGCGGATACGCATTCGCGGGCGCGTTCGGAATTGCTTTCGCTGTCTTTGCGGCGGTCTCGGTGGTTCTTGTGATTGGCATGCATCGTGCGCCCACCCCTGTGAAAACGGACGCCTAAGGAGGCGCGGAAATGAACGAAAAGCAAACCCAAGGCACCATGACCATGGTGGGCGCACTCGCCGCCACGGTCGGGCTGGTTGCCTTTGTTGCAATGATGGTGATCGGCGGGATGAGCTTTGCCGGCGCGTTTGGAATTGCGCTGGCCATCTTTCTTATCGTCGCGGTGGTCCTTATGATCGGCTTCCACCGCAGGATGAAGCCCGCAATGAAGGTAGCCGCGCCTGCGGCGGCCCCGGCACCGGCACCGGCACCGGCACCCGCTGCCGCGGCGCCTTCGCCCGCACCCGCGCCCGAACCGGCCCCAGAGGTCGAAACGGCGCCGCCCGAACCGGCACCGGCGCCCGCCGCCCCCGGAAAACCCCAGACGCTCAGCGCCCCCAAGGACGGCGGGGCCGACGATCTGAAAAAGATCAAGGGCGTCGGACCGAAGCTTGAGAAGCTGCTGCATTCCATGGGCTTTTATCACTACGATCAGATCGCCGCATGGAGCGCCGATGAAGTTGCCTGGGTCGATGAAAACCTGGAAGGTTTCAAGGGCCGGGTGACCCGCGATGGCTGGGTCGATCAGGCCAAGACGCTCGCAACCGGCGCAGAAACCGCCTTTTCCAAGAAAGTGGACGAAGGCGGCGTCTACTGACACCCCATGGCCCGGCAGCCTGGAAAATCCGCCACCGGCCCCCGCACAGTCGCGATTGTGATCGCGGCTGCCATGGTGCTCTGGATGGGTGCACAGTGGCTGGGCGGCCTGCTCGGCTTGCCCGCGCGCTATGTGTTCCTGTTCGATTTTGCCGCCATGGCTGCGATGATCTGGGCCCTTGTGGTGACCTGGCAAATCTGGCGTAACCGTCACAAGGAGTGATCCTTTGGGCCGGTGCGTCCGGCTGCGACCACAGGAGCTGTGCGGCCATGCTGCAGGACAAGGACCGGATCTTTTCGAACCTTTACGGCATGCACGACCGTACGCTGGCCGGTGCGCGCGCGCGGGGCCATTGGGACGGCACTGGCGATATTCTGAAAAAGGGCCGCGACTGGATCGTCGACACGATGAAGGCGTCGGGGCTGCGCGGCCGGGGCGGCGCGGGATTTCCGACCGGCCTGAAATGGTCCTTCATGCCCAAGGAAAGCGACGGACGGCCCGCCTATTTGGTTGTCAATGCCGATGAAAGCGAACCGGGCACCTGCAAGGACCGCGAAATCATGCGCCACGACCCGCACACGCTGGTCGAGGGCTGTCTGATCGCGTCTTTCGCGATGAACGCGCACACCTGCTACATCTACATTCGCGGCGAATACATCCGCGAACGCGAGGCGCTGCAGGCCGCCATCGATGAGGCCTATGACGCGGGTCTGATCGGCCGGAACGCGGCCGGGTCGGGCTGGGATTTCGATCTTTTCCTCCACCACGGCGCTGGCGCCTATATCTGCGGCGAGGAAACCGCGCTCTTGGAAAGTCTTGAGGGCAAGAAGGGCATGCCGCGCATGAAGCCGCCGTTCCCGGCCGGCGCAGGGCTTTATGGCTGCCCGACCACGGTCAACAACGTCGAATCCATCGCCGTCGTGCCCACGATCCTGCGCCGGGGCGCGGAATGGTTCGCGGGCTTCGGCCGCCCCAACAACGCCGGCACCAAGCTTTTCGCGATCTCGGGCCACGTCAACAACCCCTGCGTCGTCGAAGAGGCCATGTCGATCCCCTTCGATGAGTTGATCGAGCGGCACTGCGGCGGCATCCGCGGCGGCTGGGACAATCTGAAAGCGGTGATCCCGGGCGGATCGTCGGTGCCCTGCCTGCCGGGCGAGGTTATGCGCAAGGATGCGATCATGGATTTCGACTGGCTGCGCGAACAGCGCTCGGGCCTCGGGACGGCGGCGGTGATCGTCATGGACAACTCCACCGATATCATCAAGGCGATCTGGCGGTTGTCGAAATTCTACAAGCACGAAAGCTGCGGCCAGTGCACGCCCTGCCGCGAAGGCACCGGCTGGATGATGCGGGTGATGGAGCGTCTGGTGACGGGCGCGGCCGAACCGGAAGAAATCGACATGCTGCTCGATGTGACCAAAAAGGTCGAAGGCCATACCATCTGCGCCCTGGGCGACGCCGCCGCCTGGCCCATCCAGGGCCTGATCCGCCACTTCCGCGATGAAATCGAAGACCGCATCGCGGCCAAACGCACCGGAAAACTCAGCGCCGTGGCCGCCGAATAGCGCGACCCAGGCCCGCTATGTTTGCGTGGATCAGGCAAAGCCTGCGGGATCTGTGGCACCACACGTGGTATTCGCCGGACGAAAAGGCGGTTCTGCTGACGGCACTGGCGATGGTTATCGGTGGCATCTTTCTCACCCGGCTTCTTCTCAAAACCAGTCCGGACGCGGGCACATGGTGGACCCGCGCCTTTCTGATCGCCGGCATCGTCACCGGCGCCGCGACCTGCGCCGCACTGCTTTTGATCTTCCGCGATTTCGATTAGGAAGTCCCGCGATCCAACTTGAGGCGGGACAGGTGCTGAGGCGATGGCTGATATCTCTCTCGGGGTGCGCGCCCGAAACGCCGATGCAGCGCATTGGCGCCGTCGCGGTGGCGGTGTTCGAGCTGCCGGTCTTCGCGATTGTCATCGGCCTGATCAGGACCGAAATCGCCAAACCATGGACCTTTCCAGGCGTAGCTGCCAGGTAGAATTGTCACCGGGTTTGCAAAGCAGAAGTGTCACCACAGGGCGCGACGGTAGCAAAGCCTAAAAGGGCGGAGACCTCAAATACCGCAGGGCTGAAAAGCCTTGCGGCTATTGGAGGTACAAGGTGCAATTTGTTGGTTCAGGTGGTCTCAGATTGCCGTGGTCTTGATCGCAATCGACGAAGGTTGTCGCTTCTGCATCCACCTGAAATCTGAGCAGAATATCGTCGTGCACTAAGGTGCAGTTGATTTGCTCTGGTGCCAAGTTGGACGACGGATCGGACAAGACAAAGAAGTCGCATTCTCTTTCGGCGGTTTCCACTCGCAACCTGTAGTCAGAAGGCATCTTGTATATGGTTGCAGCCACAATTCCGATGGCGACGCCTGCTAAGAACAGTATGATTTTCAATTGTGTTGTCCTCAAAAACCCGACGAAGTGGCCTCCGTCGATTGCTTGGCTTCAGCAGTTCGTTCAGCGCGCCTGCGTTCATAGTATGCCTCCATCATTGAGGGGCGGCCAGGCGGGCGGCGGCCTGTCTTCTTATAACCGTTCTTTGCGCTGACGGGTTTGACCTTTGGCGGTAGAGCGGCCTTGCCCTGTTCCTCTTTGATTTGTGCCAGGACGGCGCTGAGGTGTTTGTTTCCCGTGATCGCTGCATGGGTCACGCGCTGTTGGTGCGGATCGAAGATACCGTAGGGCAGGGTGACACCCTTGGCACGGACTTGAATGCGCCCGTCGGGCATCTCATAGACATCAACATATTTGCAGACCAAGCCGCGCGTCAGATCGTTCACTTCAAGCCGTATGCGCTTGCGGTCGTACTTCAGCGACAAATCCTTGGTGACAGAGCGCTTGTCGCGCAGGCGGAGGACTTCGGCTCGGCGATCCGGTTCGACGTCAAAGCGCGGCGCGGATGGTCTGGCCTGGCCTGCCCGGTCCGGGCTCAGGGCCGCGACCGACTGACGGGCCGGGCTTTCGCTCTAGCGGCCCCTGAGCAGGGAAAAGCCGAACCGAAGCTGGCCGTCGCCGCTGCCTTCGGGGCCGTTCTGAAGCGCGTAATAGCCCACCCGGAAATCCATGACGCGGCCGCTGGACAACGGCATCGCGCGCCCGACGGACAGACCGGCCGGGAAAAGCCCGGCGTTGGTATCTTCGGGCGCAGACCAATCATAGGCGATGACGCCGTCATAGCCCGTGTACCAGCCGTTCTCGAAGCTGTAGAACAGCACCGGGCGCACCGACAGTTCCTGATGGCCGTCTTCACCCCAGATCTGTTCCAGTGTCCCGCCCCATGTCAGCCGCCCGGACCGGCCGGTCAGGCCCAGCGTCACCCCGGCGCCCCAGCCCGGCCCGGACAGGCCGGATTTGCTGTTGGTGGGTGCCGTGAAGGCCAGGCCCGTGGTCCAGCGCAGCGACCCCTCGGACACATAGGCCGCCCGCACCACCAGATCGCCGGTGCCTGTCGCGCGCTGTCCGCCGTTGGCATCGGGGTAGCTGGGCGGAAGAACCGCGCCGGCGGCGGCGGTGGCGATCGGCAGATCGCCCGAAAAGGCAAACTGACCGCCGGTCATGTCGAGATAGGCGCGCGGACGCAGGATAAACTCGGCGCTGGTGTTGTCGCCCGTGCCGCTGCCGAAGGTGAAAGTTGTCTCTGTCGTCGCGCCCCGGGCGGCCGCCAGCGGATCCAGTGCCAGGCAGGTCACGTCGCAGGCCGTGGCCGGACCGCTGCTCACACTGGCCAACACAGCCGCGACAGCCCAGGCTGCCGCCGGTTGCATGCTTTTGTTCATATCTGTCCCCCTATCGCCCCCCAAAGGCACCCCGCCCCGGCGGCTAGGTCAAGGAAAAAGCGCGGCCCACCGTACGGTTTGGCAGGGTGGTGGTAAGCCCTGTCGGTGAAGATTGCGTTTAGTCGACTCGCCGGGCCCAGGCCCGCGCGCCAATTGGACAGCTTGCGGCAGGCCGGTCCCACCCAAGGGGACGGGTCCGAAGTGCACGCAGGATCCGGGGGGCTTGGCATCCCCCCACGGCCTTTCCGGCCCAACTTGCGCCCCTCAAGGCAGCGCCCGGCACTTGGCAAAGTGACCCGGGCCGCCTGGCGTGCCTCGCTTTCCGCAACCGACCGTGCCATGCTGGTTCGGGTAGGCACCGAAGCGGAGGCACCTATGCATCTGGCAGAGTTGAACGTCGGGCGGCTGGTGGCCGATACAGCTGACCCGCGTGTGGCCGAGTTCATGGCCGCGCTTGACCGTGTGAACGGGCTGGGCAGACGAATGCCCGGCTTTGTCTGGATGATGCAGGGCTCGGGCGAGCCCGGCACCGGCAACACCGAGAACTGTCTTGACGGCGATCCCCGGTTCGTGGCGAACCTGACCGTCTGGGAAGATGCTGAAACCCTTGGGAATTTCGTCTGGAACACGGTGCACCGGCAGTTTTATGAACGGCGCGCCGAATGGTTTCAGGTTCTGGGCGAGATGCATTTCGTCATGTGGTGGGTGCCCCCGGGCCATCGGCCCACGTTGGATGAGGCGATGAACAGGCTTGATCATCGGCGCCGACACGGTGATACCGATCATGCGTTCGGCTGGTCCCATCTGCCGGATGCGCAGCAGTGGATTGCGAAATCCTGCACCCCCGAGCCCGCGGAGTAGCCGATGCGAAAACGCCAGCAAACCGACCCTTCCCACGCCCGCGCTTCGGGTCCCGGAACACGATCGCGTTAGCGCCTTCAGATCTGAATTCACAGAAGATTTGCCGCACCCCCTGTCACCGGGCTTGCAAGGGCGGTAACATCCGGTAAAGCCGTGCTGCATGGGCGAAAAGCAAATGGCCGACCTTAGGACGATCATCATCGACGATAACGAGGTCGAGGTCGATCCGGCATTCACTCTGATCCAGGCCTGCGAACAGGCCGGCGTCGAGATCCCGCGCTTTTGCTATCATGAACGCCTGTCGATTGCGGGCAACTGCCGGATGTGCCTGGTCGAGGTTGTGGGCGGCCCGCCCAAACCCGCCGCCTCCTGCGCGATGCAGGTGAAGGACCTGCGCCCGGGGCCCGAAGGCGCCCCGCCGGTCGTCAAGACCAACAGCCCGATGGTCAAGAAGGCCCGCGAAGGGGTCATGGAGTTTTTGCTGATCAACCACCCGCTCGACTGTCCGATCTGCGATCAGGGTGGCGAATGCGATCTGCAGGATCAGGCCATGGCCTACGGCGTCGATTTCAGCCGCTACCGCGAGCCGAAGCGCGCCAGCGAGGATCTGGACCTTGGCCCGCTGGTTGAGACGCATATGACGCGCTGCATTTCTTGCACGCGCTGTGTCCGCTTCACGACCGAAGTCGCGGGCATCACCCAGATGGGTCAGACCGGGCGCGGCGAAGATGCCGAAATCACCAGCTATCTGGGCGAGACGCTAAACTCCAACATGCAGGGCAATATCATCGACCTTTGCCCGGTGGGCGCGCTGGTGTCGAAACCCTATGCCTTTACCGCCCGACCCTGGGAGCTGACCAAGACCGAAAGCATCGACGTGATGGACGCACTGGGCGCCAACATCCGGGTCGACACCAAGGGGCGCGAGGTGATGCGCTTTCTTCCGGTCAACCATGACGGCGTGAACGAGGAATGGATCTCTGACAAGACCCGCTTTGTCTGGGACGGGCTGCGCCGTCAGCGGCTTGACCGGCCCTATGTACGCGACGGCGGCAGGCTCAGGCCGGCTAGCTGGGGCGAAGCGCTGGAGAAGGCCGCGGCCGCGCTGAAGGGCGCCACCAAACCCGTGGGCCTGGTGGGCGATCTGGCACCGACCGAAGCGGCCTTTGCCCTCAAGGCGCTGATCGAGGGCGCGGGCGGATCGGTCGAATGCCGCACCGACGGCGCCGCGCTGCCCGCCGGCAACCGGTCGGGCTATGTGGGCACGGCGACCATCGAGGATATCGACACCGCGACGCATCTGATGCTGATCGGCGCAAACCCGCGCGACGAGGCGCCGGTGCTGAATGCCCGCCTGCGCAAGGCCTGGCTGGCCGGCGCCAAGATCGGTGTGGTCGGCCCTGCGGTCGATCTGACTTACGAATACTTTCACTACGGCAGCGACCGGGCGGCGCTGACCCGGCTGGAAAACGAGCGGGTCGATGACGTGCTCGACAAGAATACCGTGGTGATCGTGGGACAGGGCGCCCTTAGGGGCACCGATGGCGCGGCCGTTCTGCGGAAATCCATGGAATTCGCCGAACGTAGCAATTCGGGCTTTCTGGTGCTGCATACCGCCGCCGGGCGGGTGGGCGCGATGGATGTGGGCGCGGTCACGGACGGCGGAGTTGGCGCCGCGCTGGACGGCGCCGATGTGATCTTCAACCTCGGTGCTGACGAGATGTCGCTGCCGGACGGGCCGCTGGTGATCTATCAAGGCAGCCACGGTGACCGGGGTGCGAACCGCGCAGATATCGTTCTGCCGGCGGCCGCCTACACCGAAGAAAACGGCCTTTTCGTCAACACCGAAGGCCGCCCGCAGCTGGCCATGCGCGCAGGCTTTCCGCCGGGCGAGGCCAAAGAGAACTGGGCCATTTTGCGGGCGCTGTCCGGACAGCTTGGTCAACCGTTACCCTACGACAGTCTGGCGGCGCTGCGGACGGCGCTGATCGGTGAGGTGCCATACCTTAAAAAGATCGGTGTAGTATCTGAAAACGAATGGAAAATCCCATTCGGAGGCCCGCTTGGGTCAGGAGAGATCGGCACAGCGGTCAACGATTTCTACCTGTCCAATCCCATCGCCCGCGCCTCGGAGCTGATGGCCGAGCTGTCCGCGCTGGCCAAGGCGCGGCGCGACATGGCGCTGGCGGCGGAGTAGCTCATGGTCGAGTTCTTTACCGAGACCAATACCGGAATTGCGCTGTTCATCCTGGGCCAGTGCCTTCTTGTGACGGTCTGCGTGCTCGTCTCGCTGGCCTTCCTGATGTACGCCGACCGCAAGGTCTGGGCCGCTGTGCAGATGCGGCGCGGGCCCAATGTCGTCGGTGTCTTCGGCCTTTTGCAAAGCTTTGCCGATTTCCTGAAGTACATCGTCAAGGAAATCGTGGTGCCGGCCGGGGCCGACCGGGCGGTCTATTTCCTGGCGCCGATGATCGCCTTCATCCTGGCCGTGATCGGCTGGGCGGTGATCCCCTTCAACGACGGCTGGGTGATCGCCGATCTGAACGTGGCGATCCTCTATATCTTCGCGATCGGCAGTCTTGAGGTTTACGGCGTGATCATGGGCGGCTGGGCGTCCAATTCGAAGTACCCGTTCCTGGGTTCGCTTCGCTCTGCCGCGCAGATGATTTCCTATGAGGTCTCAATCGGGCTGATCATCATCGGTGTCGTGCTGTCTTCGGGCTCGCTCAACCTGTCGGAAATCGTCCGGGCCCAGGATGGGGCCTACGGGCTGTTTTCCTGGTACTGGCTGCCGCATCTACCCATGCTCGTTCTGTTTTTTGTCTCGGCGCTGGCGGAAACCAACCGCCCGCCCTTTGATCTGCCCGAGGCGGAATCGGAACTGGTGGCCGGCTATCAGGTGGAGTATTCCTCGACGCCCTTCCTGCTTTACATGATCGGCGAGCTGATGGCCGTGGTGCTGATGTGCGCGCTGATCAGCCTCTTGTTCTTTGGCGGCTGGCTGTCGCCGGTGCCGTTCCTGCCCGATGGTATCTTCTGGCTGGTGCTCAAGATGGCCTTGTGCTTCTTCATGTTCGCGATGGTCAAGGCGATCACCCCCCGCTACCGCTATGATCAGCTGATGCGCATCGGCTGGAAGGTGTTCCTGCCCATGTCCCTGGGCTGGGTGGTGCTGGTGGCCTTCTTTGCGAAATTCGAGATGTTCGGCGGCGCCTACGCCCGCTGGGCGATTGGGGGATGAGGGTGATGGTGGGCACATATCGCGCGCAGTCTTTTTCCGGGGCGGATGCCCCGGATCGCGCCCGACCCGTCCCCCAGGGCGGGCGCGACGCGCCCCCCCTCGGGTCCGGCGCGATCCTTTGTTCCTGCCGGGTTACCGTCGAGGAGGAATTCCTATGACTCAGATCGATTACACCCGTGCGACCCGCTATTTCCTTTTGGCCGATTTCTTCGCCGGCTTCCGGCTGGGGCTGAAGTATTTCTTCGCGCCGAAGGCCACGCTCAACTACCCGCATGAAAAAGGCCCGCTCTCGCCGCGCTTCCGGGGCGAACATGCGCTGCGCCGCTATCCCAACGGCGAAGAACGCTGCATCGCCTGCAAACTGTGCGAGGCGATCTGCCCCGCCCAGGCCATCACCATCGACGCCGAGCCGCGCGAGGACGGCAGCCGCCGCACCACGCGCTACGACATCGACATGACGAAATGCATCTACTGCGGCTTCTGCCAAGAAGCCTGTCCGGTTGATGCCATCGTCGAAGGCCCTAACTTTGAATTCTCCACCGAGACACGGGAAGAGCTGTACTACAACAAGGAGAAACTCCTTGAAAACGGCGCCCGCTGGGAGGCAGAGATCGCCCGCAATCTTGAGATGGATGCGCCCTACAGATGAGCGGCCAGACCCCAGAGGACGCCTACGTGCGCGGCAAGCCGATTTCCGAGACCTATAACCCGGGTCTCGAAGATGCGCTCCGCGCCCGCTATGACGCGCTCTTGCCCGGAATGGCCCGCAGCATGGTGGAGGTGCCCTGGGGTCATTTCTACAACCGCGGCGTCGTCGACGAAAAAACCCGGTTTCTGGCGACCATCGCCGGGCTGACGGCGCTCGGCGGCCAGACCCGCCCGCAACTGAAGGTCCATGTGGCCAGCGCCCGCCGCGCCGGGGCCAGCCGTGAAGAGATCGCCGAGATCATCTTTCAGATGGCAATGTACGGTGGATTTCCGTCTGCCATCAACGCGTTGAACGCCGCGCTTGAAGTCTTCGAAGCCGAAGAAGGGACCGAGAGCTGAGATGAGCGTGGCCGACGTCACTTTCTACGCCTTCGCCGTCACCGTGCTGGCCGGTGGGCTGTTCACCGTGATCAGCCGCAACCCGGTCCATTCGGTGCTTTGGCTGATCCTGGCGTTCCTGTCTTCGGCGGGGCTTTTCGTGCTTCTGGGGGCAGAGTTCGTGGCGATGCTCTTGATCATCGTCTACGTGGGCGCGGTGGCGGTGCTGTTCTTGTTCGTGGTGATGATGCTCGATGTGGATTTCGCCGAACTGAAGGCCGAAATGGCCAGGTACTTGCCGCTTGGCCTGCTGATCGGCGTGGTGATCCTGATGCAGCTTGGCATGGTCTATGGCAATTGGCGTGTCGCCGATCTGGCCGAGGCGCAGTTGGCCCACCCGATCACCGGCGATCTTGAGAACACCGCCCAACTGGGCATGATCCTTTACGACGACTACATCCTCTTGTTCCAACTGGCCGGGCTGATCCTGCTGGTGGCGATGATCGGCGCCATCGTGCTGACCCTGCGCCACCGCGAAGACATCAAACGCCAGGACGTGCTGGAACAAATGTACCGCGACCCGGCCGAGGCGATGGAACTCAAGGACGTCAAACCGGGGCAGGGGCTGTGATCTTCAAATTACTTGCGATCGTTGGCGCCTCTGCTCTGTTTTCAGCAGCCAACGCGGGTGGCAGTGAACACCTGGAGAATACAGCGTGCTCCGACGCGGAACGCCTGGTGGTATCAACGAAAGACTACGCCTCCGTCTGTTATACGGAACTCGGTGTCGGAGTTTTTTTTGTCGTGACGCGTAGATACGTTTCGGGCGAGACGGAGTACGTTTTTCATCGCCTGAAGTGCGACCCATTGACTTGGACCAATTTTTCGGCAGCCCGATCCCCGGATTATTCTGTGATCAACGTTTTCGCTGCTTCTGAACGCCTTGAGGGCGATTTTGAGATTGTCGCCTACTCACGCCTGTTTTGTGAGGCACTCCTATGACCGAACACGAGCAAGCAACCCAAACTATGGGAAAACGTCTATGATCACCGTCGGGTTGGAACACTACCTTTCCGTCGCCGCCGCGCTCTTTGTGATCGGCATCTTCGGGCTGTTTCTCAACCGCAAGAACGTCATCATCCTGCTGATGTCGATCGAGTTGATGCTGCTGGCGGTGAATATCAACCTGGTCGCCTTTTCGGCCTTCCTCGGCGATCTTGTCGGGCAGGTCTTCACGCTCTTCGTGCTGACCGTCGCCGCCGCCGAGGCGGCGATCGGGCTGGCAATTCTGGTCTGTTTCTTCCGCAATCGCGGGACTATTGACGTGGAAGACGTCAACGTGATGAAGGGCTGACCAGGCATGGAAGCCACGATCCTTTTCGCGCCGCTGGTCGGCGCGCTGATCTGCGGCTTCGGCTGGCGGATCATCGGTGAACTGGCGGCGATGTGGACGGCGACTGGCCTGCTCTTTCTGGCCTGCGTTCTAAGCTGGATCGTGTTTCTGGGCAATGACGGCGAGATGGAGCGCATCCAGATCCTGCGGTTCATCGAAAGCGGGTCGCTCTCGACCGATTGGGCCATCCGGCTCGACCGGCTGACGGCGATCATGCTGATCGTTGTCACCACCGTGTCGGCGCTCGTCCACCTCTACAGCTTCGGCTATATGCACGACGACCCGCAGTGGCGCGAGGGCGAGGTCTACAAGCCCCGCTTCTTTGCCTATCTCAGCTTTTTCACCTTCACGATGCTGGCGCTGGTGACATCGGACAACCTGGTGCAGATGTTCTTTGGCTGGGAAGGCGTGGGCGTCGCATCCTATCTTCTGATCGGATTTTACTACCGCAAGCCTTCGGCCAATGCGGCCGCCATCAAGGCCTTCGTGGTCAACAGGGTGGGCGATTTCGGCTTTGCGCTGGGCATCTTCGCGGTCTTCTTTCTGGTCGATTCCATCAGTTTCGACGATGTCTTCACCGCCGCGCCGGAACTGGCCGAGACCGAGCTATCCTTCCTCTGGCGCGACTGGAACGCGGCCAACCTGATCGCGTTCCTTCTGTTTATCGGCGCCATGGGGAAATCGGCGCAGCTGTTCCTGCACACATGGCTGCCGGACGCCATGGAGGGCCCGACGCCTGTCTCCGCGCTGATCCATGCCGCGACCATGGTGACGGCGGGTGTCTTTCTGGTCTGCCGCATGTCGCCGGTGTTCGAATATGCGCCCGAAGCGCTGGCGTTTGTGACCTTCATCGGGGCCTCGACGGCGTTTTTCGCCGCCACCGTGGGTCTCGTCCAGAATGACATCAAACGGGTGATCGCCTATTCGACCTGTTCACAGCTTGGCTACATGTTCGTGGCCGCCGGCGTCGGCGTCTATTCGGTGGCCATGTTCCATCTGTTCACCCATGCCTTCTTCAAGGCGATGCTGTTTCTGGGCGCCGGATCGGTGATCCATGCCATGCACCACGAACAGGACATGCGGAATTATGGGGGGCTGCGCAAAAAGATCCCCTATACCTTCTGGGCGATGATGATCGGCACGCTGGCGATCACCGGGGTGGGCATCCCGGCCACGCTATTCAAGCTTTGGGACACGCCCATCGGGTTTGCCGGCTTCCTGTCGAAGGATGCGATCATCGAAAGCGCCTATGCCGGCACCAATGCCTGGGCGGGCTATGCCTTCTGGCTTCTGGTGGTCGCGGCGGTGCTGACCAGCTTCTACAGCTGGCGGCTGATGTTCCTGACCTTCTATGGCACGCCCCGGGGCGACAAGCACACCCATGAACATGCCCATGAAAGCCCGCGCGTGATGCTGGTGCCCCTGGGGGTTCTGGCCATTGGCGCAGTATTGGCCGGCATGGTCTGGTACAAACCCTTCTTCGGTGATCATGCCAAGGTCGAAGCCTTCTTTGGCATCCCAAGCGCCCACAGCGCGGCTGAAGATCATGCCGCGCGGGTCCCGCTTATGGCGGCGGTTGCCGCCGAAGAGGGTGCGGCGGCTGACGGAGACGGCCACGACGATGCCCACGGTGGACCCCCGGCCGCCCCGGGCGAAGGCGCGATCTACATGCATCCCGACAACCACGTGCTGGATGATGCCCACCATGTGCCCGGATGGGTGGTCTGGAGCCCGTTCATCGCCATGCTTTTGGGGCTGGGCATGGCCTATTGGTTCTACATCCTCAACCCGACGCTGCCGGGCCGGCTGGCCGCGCAGCAAAGGCCGCTTTATCTGTTTCTGCTGAACAAATGGTACTTCGACGAAGTCTATAACTGGGTGATCGTACGCGGCGCCATGCGGCTTGGCACCTTCTTCTGGCGGCGGGGTGACGGCGCGGTCATCGACGGCGGGATCAACGGGATCGCCTATATGATCGTGCCCTATTTCACCCGTCTCGCCGGGCGCCTGCAGTCGGGATATCTGTTCCACTACGCCTTCGCCATGGTCCTTGGCATCGCCGTTCTGGTCACCTGGTTCATGCTGTCTTCCGGAGCGGAATGATGGATAATCTTCTGTCCATCATGGTTTTCCTGCCGACCGTCGCGGCCTTCGTGATGGCGGCCTTCCTGCGCGGCGATGATCCGGCGGCGCGGGCCAACGCGAAATGGGTGGCGCTTTTCGCCACCACGGCGACTTTCCTTGTCTCGCTTTTCGTGCTGACCGGCTTTGATCCGCAGGACACCGGTTTCCAGTTCCTGGAAGAGGGCGAATGGCTGCTGGGGCTCAGCTATAAGATGGGGGTCGATGGCATCAGCGTGCTTTTCGTGATGCTGACCACCTTCCTGATGCCCCTGGTGATCGCGGCCTGTTGGGACGTGAAGACCCGCGTCAAGGAATACATGATCGCCTTTCTTCTGCTTGAGACGCTGATGCTGGGCGTGTTCTGCGCGCTGGATCTGGTGCTGTTCTATCTGTTCTTCGAAGGCGGGCTGATCCCGATGTTCCTGATCATCGGTATCTGGGGCGGCGCCAACCGGATCTATGCCGCCTTCAAGTTCTTCCTCTACACCTTCCTTGGATCGGTTCTGATGCTGGTGGCCATGGTCGTCATGTATGTCGAGGCGGGCACAACCGACATCCCGGCGCTGCTGAACCACCGCTTCGGGTCCGAGACCTTCAGCCTTCTGGGCATCCAGATCATCGGCGGGCTTCAGACCATGCTGTGGCTGGCCTTTTTCGCGAGCTTCGCCGTCAAGATGCCCATGTGGCCGGTGCACACCTGGCTGCCCGATGCCCATGTCCAGGCGCCCACGGCCGGATCCGTGGTGCTGGCGGCGGTGCTGCTGAAGATGGGCGGCTATGGCTTCCTGCGCTTCAGCTTGCCCATGTTCCCGATCGCGTCGGATCTTCTGGCGCCGCTGGTTCTTTGGATGAGCGCCATCGCCATTGTCTACACCAGCCTTGTGGCGCTGATGCAGGAAGACATGAAGAAGCTGATCGCCTATTCATCGGTCGCCCATATGGGCTATGTCACGATGGGCGTTTTCGCCATCAACCAGCAGGGCATCGATGGCGCCATCTTTCAGATGCTAAGCCACGGCTTCATCTCGGGCGCGCTGTTTCTCTGCGTGGGGGTCATCTATGACCGCATCCATACCCGCGAGATCGATGCCTATGGCGGGCTGGTGAACCGGATGCCGGCCTATGCGCTGATCTTTCTGTTGTTCACCATGGCCAATGTGGGCCTGCCCGGCACCAGCGGATTTGTGGGCGAGTTCCTGACGCTGATGGGCGTCTTCCAGGTCAATACCTGGATCGCACTGGTCGCGACCTCGGGCGTGATCCTGTCGGCGGCCTATGCGCTTTGGCTTTTCCGCCGGGTGGTGATGGGCGATCTGATCAAGGAAAGCCTGCGCTCCATCTCCGACATGACGGCGCGTGAGCGCTGGATCTTCGCGCCGCTGGTGGTGATGACACTGCTTTTGGGGGTCTACCCGTCGCTGGTCACCGATATCATCGGCCCGTCCGTGGCGGCGCTGGTGGCCGATCACCAGACCGCGCTTTTGCAAAGCGGCGCGCTGCGCATGGCCGGGAACTAGGCCATGACGCTTCTGGACGTAAACATCCTACTGCCCGAGATCGGCCTGTCGCTTTATGCGATGCTGGCGCTGGTGGTGGCGGTCTATAACGGCAAGGATGACACCGCGAACCGGGTGGTCTGGCTGACCGCGGCGGCGCTGTCGGTCGCGGCCTTCTACATCGCCATCCAGCCCGTCGGCACGGTCGAGGCCTTTGGCGGCATGTTCATCGATGATGAGTTTGCCCGCTTTGCCAAGGTGGCGATCCTGTTGTCCGCGGCCGCCGTTCTGGTGATGAGCCGCGAATTCATGGCGACCCGCAATCTGTTGCGGTTCGAATACCCGCTGCTGATCACGCTGGCGGTGGTCGGTATGATGATGATGGTCTCGGCCGGGGATCTGATGGCGCTTTACATGGGGCTGGAGTTGCAGTCGCTGGCGCTTTACGTGGTGGCCGCCATCCGCCGTGACAGTGTCAAATCGACAGAGGCGGGCCTTAAGTATTTCGTGCTCGGCGCGCTTAGCTCGGGCCTTCTTCTTTATGGGGCATCGCTGACCTACGGCTTTGCAGGCACCACGCTTTTCTCGGGCATCTTCGAGGCGGCGGGTGAGGAACGGTCCATCGGGCTTTTGATCGGGCTGGTGTTCCTGGCCGCCGGGCTGGCTTTTAAGGTGTCGGCCGCGCCCTTCCACATGTGGACGCCGGATGTCTACGAAGGCTCGCCCACGCCGGTCACGGCCTTCTTTGCCACGGCACCGAAAATCGCCGCCATGTGCCTGTTCGCGCGACTGGTCCATGACGGCTTTGGCATGGTGGTCAGCGACTGGCAGCAGATCATCGCCTTCCTGGCGGTCTGTTCGATGTTTCTGGGCGCGGTGGCGGCGATCGGGCAGACCGACATCAAACGGCTGATGGCCTATTCGTCGATTTCCCACATGGGCTATGCGCTGATGGGACTGTCGGCGGGCACCGTGCAGGGCGTGCAGTCGATGCTGATCTACCTGGCCATCTATGTGACCATGAACATCGGCACCTTCGCCTTCATCCTGTCGATGAGCACCGACGGACGCCAGGCCACCGATATCGCCAAGCTGAACGGTTTTGCCTCGCGCGATCCGTCCCGCGCACTGGCGGTTCTGATCCTGATGTTCAGCCTGGCCGGGGTGCCGCCGCTGGTCGGGTTCTTCGGTAAGTACGCCGTGCTTCTGGCGGCGGTCGATGCGGGGATGACCTGGCTCGCCGTGGCCGGGGTGATCGCCAGCGTGATCGGCGCGTTCTACTATCTCAGGATCGTCTACTTCATGTATTTCGGGGACGAGGTTGAGCCCCTGGACAAGGGCGGCAGCGCTGTTCTTTTCACATTCCTTCTGTTCTCGGCGACAGCGATGGTCCTGGGCGTGGTGAACCTGTTCGGTGTCGACGGGCTCGCGGCCGTGGCGGCCGAAGCACTTGTCGACTGACGGCAGTGCCGTCTGGCCCGCGGGCTATGACCGGCTTGTCCTTGAAGAAACGGACAGCACCAATGCGCATGCCTGGCGCCTTGCACCGGATCTAGCCCGCCCAAGCTGGGTTCTGGCGCATCGCCAAAGCGCCGCGCGTGGGCGGCGCGGCCGGGCCTGGCGCATGCCAAGGGGCAATTTCGCGGCCAGTCTGATCATGGCGCCGGGCTGCGGGCCCGAACGGGCGGCGCTTCGGTCCTTCACGGCGGCGCTGGCGCTATACGATGCGCTGGTGGACAGCGGGGCCGATCCGGCCCGTCTGGGCCTGAAGTGGCCCAATGACGTACTGCTCGACCAGAAGAAACTGGCCGGGATCCTTCTTGAAAGCAGCAGCAGCGGGGGCGATGTGGCCCATCTGGTGATCGGCATCGGCGTGAACCTGGCCGCCGTGCCCGACGCGGCAGATCTGGAAGACCGCGCCCTGCCGCCGGTATCGCTGGCCGAGGTTACCGGCGCGCCCGTGGCGCCGACAGTATTCCTCGACCGCCTGGCCGCCGCCTTCGCCCTTTGGGAGGGCCGGTTTCAAGAGGCGGGTTTCGCCCCCCTTCGCCAGGCCTGGACCCAACGGGCCGCGCAAATGGGTGCGCTGATCACCGTTCACAGCGGCGCAGGGCGCCAGCGCGGCATTTTCGAGGGAATTGACCTTGACGGCGCGCTGCTACTCGGGACATCGGCAGGAAAGCAGCGTATTGCAGCGGCCGAGGTCTATTTCGAGGAAGGATAGCCCATGCTCTTGACGATCGATTGCGGCAACACGAACACCGTGTTCTCGATCTGGGATGGAACGGCGTTCCTGGCCACCTGGCGGACCTCGACCGAACATCAGCGCACGGCGGACCAGTATTATGTCTGGCTGTCGACGCTGATGCATTTTCAGAAGCTTGAGGTGCATATCGACGAGGTCATCATCTCGTCCACGGTGCCGCGTGTTGTCTTCAACCTGCGGGTCTTTTGCGACCGCTACTTCAATTGCCGCCCCGTTGTGGTGGGCAAGCCCGATTGCCTGCTGCCGGCCGATCCCCGCGTCGATCAGGGCACCCAGGTGGGTCCAGACCGGCTGGTCAATGCGGCGGGGGCCTTCGACCGGCACGGGGGTGATCTGATCGTGGTCGATTTCGGCACCGCGACGACCTTCGACGTGGTGGCCCGCGACGGCGCCTATGTGGGCGGGGTGATCGCGCCCGGCGTCAACCTGAGCCTTGAGGCGCTGCATCAGGCCGCCGCCGCCTTGCCCCATGTGGATGTGACCAAACCGCAAGCAGTCATCGGGACCAATACGGTCGCCTGCATGCAGTCGGGTATATTCTGGGGCTATGTCGGGCTGGTCCGGGGGGTCTGCGACCGGATCAAGGGCGAATATGACACGCCCATGCGCATCATTGGCACCGGTGGCCTGGCCCCATTGTTCGCCCAGGGCGATGTGCTATTTGATGTCATCGAAGATGACCTGACCATGCACGGGCTTGTGGTCATCCACCGTTACAACAAGGAAATGACAAACGGATGAGCGGCGATCGCCTGATCTATCTGCCCCTGGGCGGAGCCGGCGAAATCGGGATGAATGCCTATGTCTATGGGTGGGGTGCGCCGGATGCGGAACGCCTGATCCTGGTCGATCTGGGCGTCGCCTTTCCGGATATGGACGGCACCCCGGGGGTCGACCTGATCTTTCCCGATATCGAATGGCTGGCCGAACGGGCCGACCGGCTTGAGGCGATTTTCGTCACCCACGCCCATGAAGACCACGTGGGCGCGGTGGCCCATCTTTGGCGCCGGCTCAAGGCGCCGGTCTATGTCCGTCCGTTCACCGCCAATGTGCTGGCGCGGAAGTTCGATGAACTGGGGCTGCCAAATGATGCGATCCGCGTCATCGCGCCCTGGCCCGAGACAACCCGAGCGGGTCCCTTCACCGCCGGGTTCCTGCCGGTCAGCCATTCGGTGCCGGAATCGAGTGCCGTGGTGATCGATACGCCGGCGGGCCGGGTGCTGCATACGGGCGATTTCAAGCTCGATACCGCGCCCGGCGTGGGCGAGCCCTTTGACGAGACGGCCTGGCGCCAGGTGTCGGCCGGGGGCGTGCGGGCGCTGGTCTGCGATTCCACCAATGTCTTCGTGGATCATGCCGGCCGGTCCGAGGCGGTTGTGGGCCCCGAGATCCGCAAGCTGGTGGAAGGGGCGACCGGCATGGTGGTGGCCACGACCTTTGCGTCGAACATCGCCCGCCTGAAGACCCTGGCCGAGGCGGGGCAGGCGGCGGGCCGGTCGATCTGCCTTTTGGGGCGGGCCATGCGGCGTATGGTCGAAGCCGGCGTCGAGGCGGGCATTCTGACCGACTTCCCGTCCACCATCGCGCCAGAGGATGCGGTGCAGATCCCGCGCGAGAACGTGATGCTGATTGTCACCGGCAGCCAGGGGGAACGCCGTGCCGCCAGCGCGCAACTGAGCCAGGGCAAGTACCTTGGTCTGGAACTGGCCGAGGGCGATCTGTTCCTGTTTTCATCCAAGACCATTCCCGGCAACGAGAAATCGGTGATCCGGATCATCAACAATCTGAGCGAAAAGGGCGTCGACGTGGTCGACGACAGTGCCGGTATCTACCACGTGTCGGGCCATGCCAACCGGCCCGATCTGGAAAGGATGCACAATCTGGTCAACCCGCAGATGGTCATTCCGATGCACGGCGAACACCGCCATCTGCGCGCCCACAGCGCGCTGGCCACATCGCTGGGCCGTCAGGCGCTGTTGGTGCCCAACGGCACCGTGGCGGATCTGACGGGGAACGCGCCGAAGGTGGTCGACTTTGTCGAGACCGGGCGCACCTATCTGGACGGGTCAAGCCAGATCGGGGCGCTGGACGGCGTTGTCCGCGCCCGCCTGCGAATGGCGATGAACGGCCATGTGACCGTGACGCTGATCATCGATGAAGACGACGAACCCCTGGGCGATCCCTGGTGCGAGGTGCGCGGGCTTGCCGAGATCGGCAATTCGGGCGCGCCGCTGGCCGAAGTGCTTGAAGGCGATCTGTCCCAGCTGATCGGGCGGGCCAAAACCGCCACGATCCTTGACGATGACGCGCTGGAAGAGGCGGTGCGCCGCCGGGTCCGGCAGGTGGCCATGGATGAGATCGGCAAGAAGCCCGAGGTTATCGTGGTGGTCAGCCGTCTGGCCTGACGACCCGGTGCTCAGGCAGTGGCAGCGTCTTCGATACGGCTGAGGTGTTCGCCGAAAACCAACCGGTTGCCATCGGCGTCCGACACTTCGAATTCCCGCATCTGCCATGGGAAATCTGTCAGCGGTTCGGTGATGTTGGCGTCGGTCTGGCGGATCTTCTCGTAAAGACCCTCTACGCCGTTGACGAACACATAGGCGACCGAGGGGCGGTGGGGCGTGCCTTCGGTCAGATGCAATTCGGTCCGACCGTTGCGAAGGATCACGTGGCGCGGCGCCTCCGCGCCGGGATCGCTCCATTCAAAGTGAACCTCATATCCAAGGCACGTGACGTAATAGTCGCGCGCGCTGACAGCATTGGCCACAGAGAAGACCGGCGCGGCAAGTTCCATTCGGGGGGTCTGTCCGTCACCCATGCGTCCGTCTGCCAATGTCATGACTGCTTAGGCGAAAGTATACACGCGCCGGGTCAGGGGCGCCACCATTCCCCGGTGCGGTCCAGGGAGGGCCCGGGCGCAGGCAGCCGCTGGCGGGCGGCGGGCTTTACCCGAGACGTTAGGAGACAAAGGGCGGGTGGATGGCAAGCGGGACTGGCGTGGCCTGTGTCGACCCGCGCCGCCCGGGTTCGGTTTTCTTGGGGAAGTTCCGCGGGCGGATCAGCCCGCCATCCGCTCTTCAAAGCTCATGGCGATAAAGCCGGGAAGGTGGTCGCCCATGCCGACGGTGGCCTCGCCAGACCGACCGCGTCCCCGGGCCGGCTTCGCGCGGCCATTGGTGTCGGCCTTGCGGTCCTGATCGCCGGCCTCGGCGGGCTTCGCCTTTGACCGTGACCGGCTGCGGCGCGCCGGCTTGTCCTGCGTTTCGGTCGCCGTTTCTGCCACGGCCACGGCTTCGTCGGCCACGCCGGTCAGCGGATTGTCGATGCGCGGGATATCGCGTTTGATCAGCGCCTCGATCTGGCCCAGGTTCTTTTCGTCCTGGGGCACGCAGATCATCATCGCCTTGCCCGAACGTCCGGCCCGGCCGGTGCGCCCGATGCGGTGAACATAGTCTTCGGAATGACCGGGGACATCGAAGTTGAACACATGGCTGACCGAGGGCACATCGAGGCCCCGCGCCGCCACGTCTGACGCAACCAAAAACCGCAGCCGCCCATCGCGGAAATCATCCAGCGTGCGGGTCCGCTGCGATTGGTCGAGATCGCCGTGGATGGGTGCCGCGTCATAGGCGTATTTCTTCAGCGACTTGGCAACGATATCGACATCGGTCTTGCGGTTGCAGAACACGATGGCATTGGTGCAGGCGTCGCCCTCACCGTCGATCAGGGCCCGCAGAAGCGCGCGCTTTTCCTTGGCCTGCCGGTCACGGCGGCTGCCCTTGAACATGACCACGGTCTGCTCAATCGTCTCTGATGCCGTGGCTTGGCGTGCCACTTCGACCTTTTCGGGGTTGGACAGGAACGTGTTGGTCAGCCGTTCGATTTCAGGCGGCATGGTGGCCGAGAAAAACAGCGTCTGCCGGGTGAAGGGCGTCAGCTCAAAAATTCGCTCAATGTCCGGGATAAAGCCCATGTCGAGCATGCGGTCGGCTTCGTCCACCACCATGATCTGGACACCGGTCAGCAAGAGCTTGCCCCGCTCAAAATGGTCCAGCAGGCGGCCCGGCGTGGCGATCAGCACGTCGACGCCCCGGTCGATCAGCAGATCCTGTTCCTTGAAACTGACCCCGCCGATCAGCAGCGCCTTGGACAGTTTGGTGTTCTTTGCGTAGGTGTCGAAGTTTTCCGCCACCTGTGCGGCCAGTTCGCGGGTTGGCGCCAGAACCAGGCTGCGCGGCATCCGCGCGCGGGCACGGCCCTTGCCCAGAAGCGTGACCATCGGCAGCGTGAAGCTGGCCGTCTTGCCGGTTCCGGTCTGGGCTATTCCAAGGACATCGCGGCCTTGAAGGGCGGCGGGAATGGCGCCCGCCTGAATCGGGGTTGGGGTTTCGTACCCGGCATCGTTGACAGCAGCCAGAACCCGAGGGTCGAGATTTAGTTCACTAAATGACGTCATGCAGCTTTACATTTGTTTGCAGCGCGTTTCCTGGCTGCATCGGTTTTCGGCCGTATGCCGAGTTCGGGTTATACACACCCGTTGCGTTGCCCGGCTCGGATACTTGAATTGGGATTTAAGGTCAATCGGCCCCAAGGCAAACGGCGGGTTGTTGCGCGCCCATTGCCGGATCCTTGATCGCTTGCAGCGGTAATCGCTGCATTCGTGGTCATTCGAATCGCGCTTAGGTTGTGCATCCGCGTGGAAACTGCGCTTTTGGAAAAGGCAAGTCCCTGCTTCTCGGCACTCTTCAACCTTTGCTTGTATGCGGCATTTGCGCCGCACTCGGCAGATCGATGGTCCTGCAGGTCCGGAATTTGTCACCAAAAGGGTTGCGAGATGTGGCCTGGCGTGCCAGCGCGCCACCGACTTTTCGGATGCTCCGAT
Organism: Pseudomonadota bacterium; assembly: GCA_039026235.1. Classification (GTDB taxonomy): domain Bacteria; phylum Pseudomonadota; class Alphaproteobacteria; order Rhodobacterales; family Rhodobacteraceae; genus JBCCMQ01. Next base: position 87,099 of record JBCCMQ010000006.1, on the reverse strand, counting down.
GGAACAAAAGACTCACTATGTTATCCACAGGCCCCGGGCCGGCCTAGGTCAGCATTTCCTTGGTAGCGCTGAGCCGAAGATCGGGGAAATCACGTTCAATACGGTCGATATCCCATTGCAGTCGCGTCAGGAACACCACGTCGCCGTCGTGGTCGTGGCTGATGTGGCCCTTGTTCGCGCCGACCATCTTTTCGAGCGGATCGCGCGGCCCGCTGACCCAGCGCGCCGAGGTGAACTGCGTGGCCTCAAAGCGTACCGGCAGCCCGTATTCAAGCTCGATCCGGCTGGCCAGAACCTCGAACTGAAGCTGCCCCACGACGCCCACCAGAAAGCCTGATCCGATCATCGGGCGAAACACCTTGGCCGCGCCTTCTTCGGCAAATTGCATCAGTGCCTTGTCCAGATGTTTGGCCTTCAGCGGGTCGCCCGCGCGCACCGACTGAAGCAACTCTGGCGCGAAACTGGGAATGCCGCTGACCCGCAGCATCTCTCCCTCGGTCAGCGTGTCGCCGATGCGCAGCTGGCCGTGGTTCGGAATGCCGATGATGTCTCCGGCCCAGGCTTCATCGGCCAGTTCCCGATCGGCGGCCAGGAACAGCACCGGGTTTGACACCGCCATCGGCTTTTTGGTGCGCACATGGGTCAGCTTCATGCCGCGCCTGAAATGACCCGCCGCCATGCGCAGAAACGCCACCCGGTCGCGGTGTTTCGGGTCCATGTTGGCCTGCACCTTGAAGACAAAGCCCGCGACCTTGGTCTCTTCCGGCGCGATCTGGCGGCCGTCGGCGGGCTGTGGCTGCGGTTCGGGGCCCCAGCGCCCGATACCGTCCATCAACTCGCGCACCCCAAAGCTGTTGATGGCGCTGCCGAACCAGATCGGCGTCAGCGTTCCATCGAGCAGCGCCTGGGCATCGATGGGCGGCAAAAGCTCGCGCGCCATCTCGATCTCGTCAAGAAACACCTCCAGCAGCTCTGCCGGTACATGCTCAGCCAGTTTCGGGTCATCCAGCCCTTCGATCTTGATGCTTTCGGCGACCCGGTTCCGGTCAGCCCTGTCCATCAGATCCAGCCGGTCGCGCAGGATGTCATAGCAGCCGATGAAATCCTGGCCGCGCCCGATGGGCCAAGACGCCGGGGTCACGTCTATTGCCAGATTTTCTTGAATTTCGTCTATGATATCGAAAGTTTCGCGGCTTTCGCGATCCATCTTGTTGCAGAAGGTCAGGATCGGAAGATCGCGCATGCGGCAGACCTCGAACAGCTTTCGGGTCTGGCTTTCGACGCCCTTGGCGCCATCGATGACCATGACGGCGGCGTCGACGGCGGTCAGCGTGCGATAGGTGTCTTCCGAGAAATCCGAGTGGCCGGGGGTGTCGACCAGATTGAAGCGGAAGTCGCCATAGTCGAATGACATGGCCGAGGCCGAGACCGAGATGCCCCGGTCCTTTTCCATCGCCATGAAATCCGATCTGGTGCGGCGCGCTTCGCCCTTGGCACGGACCTGACCGGCCATCTGGATCGCACCGCCGTAGAGAAGGAATTTCTCGGTCAGCGTCGTCTTGCCCGCATCGGGGTGCGAGATAATGGCGAAGGTTCGGCGCCGGGCCACTTCCGGTGGCAGGTCGGGTCTGTTTGAAGTGCGCTCTAGCATGGGCGCGGTATAGTCAGGGGCCGGGGGCGGCGCAAACGGCTATTCGTTGCCGGTGCGTGCTATCCGGCCTCTTGCCGGGCGGTCGCCGTCTGGGACGGTGTCTGCCGGAACGGCGTGTGGTCCGACACCAGCATCATGCCGTCGGTGCGCAGGATCGCTTCGGCCCCGATGCTGATACGGACAAGTTCAGTCCAGCCGCCTGCGTCGCGTTGGACGGTGGTGCCATTCAACAGGGCGGAGGCCGGGCGCGGACGCACGGTGCCCGGCAGCAGCACCAATTGAGCCGCAAAGAGCGACAACGGTCCGTGGTTGGCGACGGCGCCCGCCTCGACACCGATGATATCGGCGGTGCGCGTCATGCCGTGTTCCACGGCGCTCACGCGGTAGGTGAGCGCCTCGGGCCCCTGCAGGACAGTACCCTTGGTAAGCGATCCTGCCTGTTGCAGCGCGCCGTCGGTGCCCAGCAAGAGCGTTTCGGCGGTTACCAGGAAATCCGTTCCGCCGGGTGCAGGGAATTCCGGTGCGCAATCGGTCATATCGATCAGAACGAGACCGGCGCCGGAAAGCCCGGCGTCGCCGTCGATGAAAACGCCATCCACCTGACCAGAGCGCGCATGCGTTTCAATCACCAGCCAAAGGGTGTGAAGATTACCTTCCCGGTCCTGCAGCCGCAGCCGCGCTGCGCGGCGCAAACGGTTGCCGCAACCGGGCCCGTCAAGACGCAAGGCGCCCAGTGCGTCATGGCGCACGGCGATTTCCATGATCTGGGACTGATGGGCGCGGTAGGTTTCGCCCAGAAACAGGTCGCGGGTTTCGGCCAGGCTTGCGCCAACGCATATGCCGTCTGACACCCGAAAATCGGTGGCCGGCCGCAGGGCCAGAATGCCGGTCGTTACACTTGGTTTTTCAAGCCGCTGCATACGTGCTGCCCGTCTTTCCTCACACGGCCATGAAACACCTGGCCCAACCTCATTTTACGGTTCCGAAACAGTTACGCCCCGACGCGTGACATTTCATGAATCCATGATCACGTTTTGCATAGAGTTTTAGGCGGTTTGGAGGCGCGACGAAGGTATTTTTTTCCCAAAAGCGCTGGTTTCCGGCGTATTTCAACGCTGTTTGCAAGTGCGGCGTAGCGCAGAAACAACAGCGCTCAACCCAAGGGTGAAAGGTGCGCCGTCACGTTCCTTGACAGATGCCGGTCCGGTGATTCCCGGCGCCGGGCTTGAAGCCCAACCCGCGCCCTGTTACCGACCCCTGACCGGGCGTCTGGCCGGTCGGTTTTGTGACGGGCTGAGGCAGAGCGGTTTGGACGACACCCCGCGTCTTGAAGTGACCGAGATTTCCCGGCGTTTTTCCGGCAAGACCGTTGTTGATCGTGTTTCGATGCAACTGGATCCGGGGCAGGTGACCTGTCTTTTGGGGCCGTCGGGCTGCGGCAAGTCGACGACGCTGCGCATTATCGCTGGCGTCGACCGTCCGGACAGCGGATCGGTGCGGATCGATGGCCGCACCGTTTGCGACGATCGGCACGATGTGCCGCCCGAGGACCGGCAGGTCGGGCTGATCTTTCAGGATTTCGCGCTTTTCCCCCATCTGTCCGCCGCCGCCAATGTGGGCTTTGGCCTGCGGGGCAATGCCGCGGCGCGGGCCGAACGAGTGGATGCGCTTCTGGCCGAGGTCGACCTGACGGGTTACGGGCGCAAGTACCCGCACGAGCTGTCGGGCGGCGAACAGCAGCGCGTGGCGCTGGCGCGGGCCCTGGCGCCGGGACCCGGGGTCATGTTGATGGACGAACCCTTTTCGGGCCTGGATGAGCGGTTGCGCGACGAGGTGCGTGACCGGACGCTCGATATCCTGAAGAACGCGGGCACGGCGGTCCTGCTGGTCACCCATGATCCACAAGAGGCGATGCGGATGGCTGACCAGATCGCGCTGATGCGGGACGGGCGGATCGTGCAGACGGGCGCGCCCTTTCAGATCTACACCCAGCCCGCTGATCTGGCCGCAGCGGCCTTCTTTTCCGATCTGAACGTGGTCGAAGGCCGGTTCCGGGCGGGCGTGGCCGACACGGTCTTTGGTCCGTTCCCGGCCGCGGCGGGTCCCACCGATGGCGACCCGGTGCAGGTTGCCATCCGGCCGCAGCATATCGCCATCGATTTCGACCGCAGCGGGCGCGGGCCCGCGCCCACGGAGGACGCGGGCACGCCCGCCCGCGCCATGGTCGAGCGGGCCCGTTTCATGGGCAGCGAAAGCCTGATCGAGTTTCGTCTCGATGCGGGCGGCGCGCCGCTGACCGCATCGGTTCCCGGGGTTTTTCTGCCCGAGAAGGGTCGCGCTTTCTGGTTGAGCGTGCGCCGCGACCGCGCCTTTGTCTTTCCCGGGCAAAGCGACTGACTTTACCCGGTCCCGCGGCCCGGCCATGATGCACTTCAACGGTGTCTGGGAGGGACGACATGGCGGACGCGAGCCACGTCAGCGAAAAGCGGCTGCAGGTGCATTGGTGGGCCTTTCTGATCCTGCTTGGCCCGCTGGCGGTGTTTTACTTCGGAGACATGTTGCCCACGGCCCTGGGCAATTCTCAGCTGGTTTTCGGCGAGGTCGCACTGAAAAGCCAGGTGGACGCGCTCGAATTGGCGGCGCGGATGCGCTATGTGGCCGCCACGCTGCTTTACTGGGCCGTCGCGATCGGGGTGCTGGGGCTCTTTCTGTTCGATCTTTTGACGCGGCACGGGCTTTATTCGCGGCTGATGGCGGCGGGCGCCGGGGTGGTTGCCTTTGCGATCTTCGTCTTGCTGTCCATCAACCGGCCGCCCTGGGTCGCGTCTTACAGAACCTATGAACTGATGGGGGCGGATCTTTTCGATGCGGTTCTGGCCGAACGCAGGGTCGATGCCTGCACCGGGTCGTTTCCGTTCCGGGACGGCTGCGATCTGGAAGGTGCGTGGTTCGTTCTGGAGACCCTGCAGGGGGCGATGGATCTGCCCAATGTGGCAAGCGTCATCGCCCTGATCCTGGGCATGGTTCTGGCGCTGTCGCGCTTTGAGGGTGCCCCCGCGCTGACCACGCCCGAGGGGCTGCGGGACGAAGCGGGCGCCCTGGCCGAGGCGCAGCTGACCGTGCGGCGTTATCTTTATTGCACCGGTGCGATGCTGACGATCGGCATGGCCCAGTTGCTGGCCTATATCAAATGGCCCCACGGTCTGATCGAGGACAGCACGGCGGCCGATGCCTACGGCGAGCTGGTGATGTCGGTCGCCTTGTTCCGGGGGATATATTTCTCGGTCATCATCCTCAGCTTTTACCTGCCCACAAGTTTGGTGCTGCTGAAGCGGATCCGTGATTTCAACCATGCGCTGGGCAAGAGCGATGATGCGGTCACCGAGCCGATCACCGAGGATTTCGATCTGTCCCATCCCGGGTCCGCCCAGGCGCTGCGGTCGGTTCTGGCCATCGTCTCGCCGATCCTCGTGGGCGCCGTGGGATCGGCCTGGGGCATGCCGCTGTTCAACTGACCGGATCTTCGCGGGCCAGGAAATCGGCCAGGCTCTTGCCCTTTTCATTGACGAAAAGCTGGGGCATCACCCGCAGCTTTGAGATCCGGTCGACCCGGAAGACGCGGAAATCCTTGCGCATCTCGCACCAGGCTGTGCAGGTCCAGACCCGGCCCCAGTATTCCATCTGAAGCGGGCGAATGGTGCGGCGTGTCTGTTCTTCGTCCAGCGCGTCATAGGTGATGCGCAGCTTCTGGCGGGCCCGGATCGCGGCGCGGATCTTGGGCATGTGGCGAAAGCCCTTGGCGGCGTCGGCAAAGGGGTAGACGGCAAAACCCCAGCCCGTGGGCGGCGCCTTGCGGTCTTCGGGCAGAACCGCGTCGATCTTGGCCGACAGGCTGGCGGCGGCACCCTTCAGCTCGTCATCGGCAGCCTCGCCCACGACGGCCATGCCCAGATGAAGCGCCTCAAGCTCGGTCAGCGTCAGGTTCAAGGGCGGCAGCGTAATCGCGGCCGTCATCATGTACCCCACACCCCGTTCCCCCGCCACAGGGATGCCCGAGGCCATGAGCGTGTCCATATCGCGGTAAAGCGTGCGCACCGATACTTCCAGACGGTCGGCCATGTCCTGCGCGCGGTGCAGCCGCCCGTCGCGCAGGATCTGGATCAAATCAAACAGCCGGTCGGTGCGTCGCATGGGCTACTGGTCAGGTGTCTCGGCATCACCGTCAAGGGCCCAGACCAGCGTCTCATGCCGGAGCCGGACCGAGGCGGGATCAAGCGCTTGCAGAAACGGCTCCATGGCCGGGGTTTCCATCAGGGCCGCGCCGGCAGCCTCGGCATCGCCCATCCCGCGCCATTCGACGTAATCCGTCCACTGGTCGTTGTCGGCCCGCGACATGCGGCGCCGGATGAAACCGGGCTGGCGCTGAAGAAAGCCGTGGCTCAGTGCGGCGGCGGCCAGAAACTGGGCCTCGGTGACGCCGTCGGCCAGCCGGAAGGTGACGATTTCAGCCACCGGTCGGGCGGTGACATCCGGCTGGGCGCGGGCCGTTTCGGCACCGGCGCCAAGGGCCAGCATGCCCACGGTCAGGACAGGGTAGAAAGGGGTCATCTGGGGTCTCCGATTCGTGGTTTGGAGGCTCTTTATGACGTACACCAACTGACACTAACCTGTCAGTTGATCCCGAGGGAAGGCAACAATTCTTCCTTCAACGGCAAAACCGGACGAATTCGGCCCGGTTTGGGCCATTTCGCCCTTTGATCTTGCCGCCGGCCCCAATACATACACGCAGATGACAAGAGCCGGGCGCAAACCGCCCGTGCGCAATGGAGAACGCGCATGCTGAACAATATTGGCCTTCCCGGTCTTCTGCTGATCGCCGTTGTCGTTCTGGTCCTTTTCGGTCGCGGCAAGATCTCGTCTTTGATGGGCGAGGTCGGCAAGGGCATCACCGCCTTCAAGAAGGGCGTAAGCGACGGCAAGAAGGAAATCGAAGACGACGCCGTAGCGGCGGCGCGCGATATCACGCCCGAGGAAGAAACCGACACCAAGGCCTAGGCCGGGGTCGGGGCTGCGGCCATGTTCGACATCGGCTGGACCGAACTTTTAGTGATCGGAATAGTGGCCCTGATCGTCGTCGGGCCAAAAGACCTGCCCGGTATGTTCCGCACGCTGGGCAAGTTCACCGCCCGCGCGCGCAACATGGCGCGCGAATTTCAGCGGGCGATGGATCAGGCAGCGGATGAGGCCGGCGTCAAAGATGTGGCGAGCGACCTAAAGAAGGCGTCTAACCCGATGAAGGCGGGCATGGATGCGGTGAAGGACGTCACCAAGGATATGGCCGACTGGTCGCCCGATGACACACCCCGCGCCATGGGCTCCGAGACCGCCAAGCTGGCTGCTGAACGGGCCGAGGCGGCGCGCAAGATCCACGAGGCCACTGCCCGCAAAGAGGCAGAGCGCCGAACTGCCGCCGAGGCACCGGCAGCCGACGCCACCCCGGCAGCGCCCGAGGCCGATGTCGCCAGCGCCGCCGAGCCACCGGAAACCAAAGCGTCATGACCGACACTGACGAAATCGAAGACAGCTCGGCCCCGCTGATCGAACATCTGGCCGAGTTGCGCACCCGCCTGATCCGGTCGGTCGTGGCCTTCCTGATCGGCATGGTGATCTGCTTTACCGTGGCCACGCCGGTCTTCAACTTTCTGACCGGCCCCCTGTGTCAGGAACTGGGCGAGCGCGGGCAGGACTGCGGCCTGATCTTCATCAGCCCGCAAGAGGGGTTCTTTGTGGCCATCAAGGTGTCGCTCTTGGGGGGCTTCATCCTGTCCTTCCCCTATATCGGCATGCAGATGTGGCGGTTCGTGGCGCCGGGCCTTTACCGGACCGAGAAGAACGCATTCCTGCCGTTTCTTCTGGCATCGCCCTTCATGTTTCTGCTGGGAGCTTCCTTTGCGTTCTACGTGGTTACGCCGCTGGCCTATGACTTCTTTCTGGGCTTCCAGCAGTTCGGTCAGGACGGGGGCGCCGTGCCGTCCGGTGATCCCCAGAACCAGCCGGGGCTGAGCGTTGTCTTTCAGGGATCTGCGCAAGAATATCTGAACCTGACGATCAAGTTCATCGTGGCCTTCGGGCTTTGCTTTCAGTTGCCGGTGTTGCTGACGCTGATGGGCAAGGCGGGGCTGGTCAGCTCGGAAGGGCTGGGCAATGTGCGCAAATACGCCGTCGTCGGCATCCTTGTGCTGGCGGCGCTGGTGACGCCGCCCGATGTGATCACCCAGGTGATCCTGTTCGTCGTGGTCTACGGGCTTTACGAGGTGTCGATCCAGCTGGTGAGACGGGTTGAGCGCCAGCGCGAGGCGCAGCTGCGCGAAGAGGGCGTTCTGGATGATGACGAAAGCCTGACCGGCACCGACTAGGCAATGGACAAGGATGCGCTGACCCGTATTGCCGAGGCGCTGGAGCGTGTAAGCCCGCCGCCCCTGGCCGCGCCGGATTTCGCCGCCGCCGAGGCCTTTGTCTGGCATGTTGCGCCGGATCGTCTGGACCCTGTGGCCCGGGTCAATCGCGTGGCGCTGCCCCTGCTTCTGGCCATCGATCTGGCGCGCGATACGCTCTTGGCCAATACCGAACGCTTTGCAAAGGGGTTGCCGGCCAACAATGCGCTTCTCTGGGGCGCACGGGGCATGGGGAAATCGTCGCTGGTGAAGGCGGTGCACGGCGCCATAACCGGTCAGGGCCTGCCGCTGAAGCTGGTCGAGATCCAGCGCGAGGATCTGCCGTCTATCGGGCGCCTGCTGAACCACCTGCGCGGGCGGGCCGAGCGGTTCCTGCTGTTCTGCGATGATCTGTCGTTCAGCCACGACGATGAGCACTACAAGTCGCTGAAGGCGGTGCTGGACGGCGGGATCGAAGGGCGGCCCGAAAACGTTATTTTCTATGCCACGTCGAACCGTCGCCACCTGATGCCGCGCGACATGATCGAAAACGAACGCTCAAGCGCGATCAACCCGTCCGAGGCGGTCGAAGAGAAGGTATCGCTGAGCGACAGGTTCGGGCTGTGGCTGGGCTTTCATCCCTGCAGTCAGGATGACTATCTGGCCATGATCGCAGGCTACTGTGCGGCCCATGGCCTTGAGATCGACGATGGCGTGCTGAGGGCCGAGGCCATTGAATGGCAGGCCACGCGCGGCGCTCGGTCCGGTCGCGTGGCCTGGCAGTTTTTCGTCGATCTCGCGGGGCGCCGCGGGATCCGGATTGAAGCTACCGACGACGTCAGTTGATGACGACAAACTCGATGCGCCGGTTCTTGGCCCGTCCGTCGGCGGTTTCATTGTCGGCCACGGGGCGCGCTTCACCGTAGCCCGTCACCAGCAGACGATCGGCCGCGATGCCCTGATCCCCCAGCCAGCGTGCGACGCTGTTGGCGCGCGCCTCTGACAGGCGCTGGTTGGCGGCATCGGAACCCACGGCATCGGTGTGGCCTTGCACCTCGATCGCCAGATCGGGGCAGCGCTGAACGATATCGACAAGGCTGGACAACAGGGCGTCGCTTTGCTGGCTGAGCCGTGCGCTGCCGGTGTTGAAGTAGATATTGCCGGTCCGCGACAGGATCTCAAAACGGCCCACGCAGGCCTCGCGCGAGAAATCGCCTTCGGCCTCAAGCGCGGCGGCCCCGGGCACAGCAGCGGCCAGCACGACCGCTTCTTCGCCTTCCTGGCGGGCGTTGAAGAGGAAATCAAAGGTCACCGTGGCGGACGGAATGATGCTGATGCCACCGGCGGCTTCTTCCAGCTTGCCGATGTTCTCGGTCAGGTCGAAATCGGCGACGGCGATGGAAATCGGTGCCGCCGAGGCGATCGAGACAAGATCATCGGTCAAAAGCGTGACCGCAACTTCGGTCATCATCTCTTTGGTCTGGCCGTGCAGATCCAGCGTGAACGGCAATTCAAACGACTTGCGCCGGGTCTCGGCAAGGCCGTCCAGCATCTCGGGCGTGACATTCAGCCGGACCACCGCTTCGGGGTATTTGAACGTCTCAAAGAACAGAAACCGCATCCGCACGTTTCTCAGATCGATCTTGGTATCGACCGAATCGAGGGCCACGCGGACCTCAGCGGCGCCATCGGTGCCCAGCGTGCCCGAGAAAGTGGCGAACGAACTGGATTCAACGACGGTCTGATTCTTTACGGACTGGAACCGGATATTGGATGTCTCACCATCCAGATCCCATGGGTTTTCAAGCACCTGTGACGAGGCTGCGGCCGGCAACCAAAGCGCGCATAACGCGCCAGGAACTATCGTTTTCCAAGTATTTAACATTGTGCGGCTCCTTGGACTGCAAAAGATCGGAAGCACGGTAAGGCCACCTTAACGCCCCAGAATCAACATGGAACGACCGCGACAATTACTTCCTTCCGTAGCAATTGTTGGACATTTTGCGGCAAGTATTGTGGCCTGTCCAACCAATCTTGGTACCGGGCGGGAAAATCGGAGCAGAAAAAATGAAACGCGCGCTTGGTCTGCTGGCACTTCTGGCTTTGGCAGCGGTCAGTTTTGACCGGGTCACTGCGGTGGCCTCTCCGGCACAACCGCAGGTCGCGGAAGGCACCACCGAAGACGCCGCAGAAGCACCCATCGTGCTGGCCCAGGGCATTGTCATCGTCGATGCGATGGAACCGCGCGGCCCGATCTATTTCGGTGCGCCGCTGATGGAGGTGCCGCCCGAGTTGCAGGGACAGACGATCGAGCAGTTGATTTCCGCCTCGCCCCTGCATCCGCCGATTGAGGGTCTGCCGCCTGAGATCTGGCAGGAACAGACCTGCGCCAACTGCCACCAGTGGAACCAGGCGACGCTGTGCGATCAGGCCGAGTTTTACACGACGCTGGCCGGGATCGCAAACCTGGACAAGCCGCACCCCTTTGGCGGCGCCTTCAAGCGCAACCTGAAGGTCTGGGCGGAAGGCGGCTGCCAGTAGGGCGCGCCTAGTTCAGGAAATCCATCGGATCGACACTTTCAAAGCCCTGACGGGTTTCAAAGTGCAGGAACGGCGGATCGGCGTCGCGCACGCGCGCGATCTGCTGGCCACGCTGCACGCTGTCGCCGCGCGAGACACTGATGTCGTCGATGCCCGCATAGACCGTCAGCAGCCCGTCGGCGTGGCGCAAAACCAGGATCGGTACGTCTTCGGTGTCGCGGGTGATTGCGGCCACTGTGCCGGCATCGGCGGCGGCGACCGGCGCACCGGCGGCGGCCGAGATATCGATGCCGTCATTGGTGCCCTTCTGGAAGGCGCGGAAGATGCTGCCCTGAACCGGCAACAGCAGGCGCGCGGTATCCGATGCCGCGGTCTGTTCGGCGCTGCGGTCGGACTGGGCGGGCACCTCGGGTGTCGCCACCTCTTCAGGATCGGGCAGGGGGCGTGTGGCGCTGGGCGGTGTCGGCGTAGCAGAGCCTGCGCCCGGTGCACTGACCGCCGTCGCAGCCCCGGCGCCCGCCGCCGTCGCGGCGGCGGCCTCGCCACCGCCGAGCCCGTCGCCCGCCAGCGTCTCGGTGCGCTGGGGCAGGCTGTCGGCCGACACCGGGACCAGCAGGATCTGACCGGTGCGCACGTCGAAATTGGGGCCAAGGCCGTTCCATTCGGCCAATGCCTGCGGCGAGATGTTGTACAGGCGCGCGATGGTGAAAGCCGTCTCACCCTGATTGACCCTGTGCCGGATCGGTTCCGGCCCGGCGGTCACTGTGCGTGCCTGGGACGGCGTCGTGGCCTCGGCCTGATCAATGGCGGGTCCCGCGATGGCCGAGATATCAACGCTGCCCGGGGCCGGTTCGATGACGGCAGATGTGATGCCGCCGGCCGCTCCGGCGACCGCGACCTTGCGCGGCAGCACCAGGACCTCGCCCTCGCGCAGCGTGGCGCCTTCAGGAAGCCCGTTGAAGGCGGCCAGTTCGCCCGCCGGCAATCCGATGCGCCCCGCGACCGTGCCGACCGTGTCGCCCGAGCTTGCCACCGCCACCTGGTAGTTGGGATAGCTGATGATGCCGTTTGCGTCCGCGGCGGGCCGTATGCCTGTCTGGGCGGTGTTCTGGGTCGGTGCGCCGCCGCCGAAACGGTCCAGGTTCACCGCCGCTTCACAGCCTGCCAACAGGCATCCCGCCAGCAAAAACGCGGCGCCCGGATGTAGAATTCTGGAAGCCATTGCTCTTTTCCTCTGTGCCAGACCCTTGTGTCGGGCCTTTAGTCATCCGCTGCGCCCAGCCCCTCGACCAGGGGTACAAATCGCACCGGTTGTAATTCTTCATAGTCAAAACCGGCGGTGCTGCGGTTGACCTTGATCAGCCGTTGCACCGCATCGGATTGCCCCACGGGCAACACCATAATACCGTCCTCGGCCAATTGCGCCAAGAGGGGGCCGGGCGGGTCTTCGGCAGCGCAGGTCAGAAGGATCCGGTCAAAGGGCGCCTGATCGGGCAGACCGTGGCTTCCGTCGCGGTGAATGGCGGTGATATTGGGGATCGAGAGGCGCGTGAAACGTGCCTCTGCCTTGCTCACAAGGCTCTTGTGGCGATCGATCGTATAGACCCGCCGGGCCAGCCGGGCCAGCACCGCCGCCTGATAGCCCGAACCTGTGCCGATCTCGAGCACCTTGTCGCGCGACCGGACCGCCAGCGCCTGGGTCATCAGGCCCACAACTGACGGCTGGCTGATAGTCTGACCGCATTCGATGGGCAGCGGCGTGTCGTCATAGGCGCGTTCCGAGAAAAGCCCGCGCACGAAAGGGCCCCGGTCGGTCGCTTCCATGGCCGCCAGCACCCGGGCATCGGTGACCCCCTGGCTTCGGACCTGAAAGAGAAAGCGCATCTTGCGCTCGGCCTCGCCCCCGGTCATGTGCGGATCGCGCTGTCCAGATCCGACAGGACGTCATGGGCGGTCAGATCGGCCCGCATGGGCGTGACCGAGACATAGCCGTCGAGATTGGCCGTCACGTCGGTGCCCGGGCCGGTCGGCACGGCCTGCGCGCCGCCTTTCACCCAGAGAAACTTGCGCCCCGACGGCGAAAAATGGGCCTCGGTCGAGAAATAGGTGTCGGGGCGGAACCCCTGGGCCACGGCCCGCACGCCCTTGACCGCATCGCCCGCCACCGGCGGAAAGTTGACATTGTAGAAGATGCCGTAGGCGTCGCGCGTCCAGACGCCCTTGTCCAGAAGCAGCCGCACCAGCCGCGCGCCCCAGTCCCGGGATGCGTCGAACGGGTCGGAAAGACCCGCGTTTTCGGGGCCGTAGAACTGGGACAGGGCGATCGAGGGCACGCCCTGCAGCGCGCCTTCGATGGCGGCGCCGATGGTGCCCGAATAAAGCGTGTTCTCGCCCGAATTGTTGCCCCGGTTGACCCCCGACAGAAGAAGGTCCGGCTTTTCGCCGTCCATGACCTCGTAAATGCCGGCCAGCACACAATCCGCCGGGCTGCCTTCGGCCGCAAAGCGGCGGGGTCCAAGTTCGGCGATCATGGTGGGATGGGTATAGCTGATGCAGTGACCCACGCCCGATTGCTCAAAGGCCGGTGCCACGGTCCACACGGTGCCGTCCGGTCCGGCCACATCGGCGGCGATGCGGGTCAGGACCTCAAGGCCCGGCGCGTTGATGCCATCGTCATTGGTGATCAGGATTTTCATCGCCCGTATGCCTTTTGCCGATTGCAAACTGCATATGGCAGGTGCCTTGGCGCGGCAACCCGGCGCCGCGCGTCAGCGGCGGGATTACAGCGCCGCGACCCCCGAAAAAGGGCCGTCAGGCCGGGTTTTTCCGGTCAGCCAGCTGGGTTCTGAGGTCGACCACGACCTTGCGGCCCAGCGAGACATAGACAAAGCCCATGTTGGCCCGTTCGCGTACCATCGATCCGGGGAACGGAAGATAGCTGAGTTCGCTCGATCCGAACGAGGGGGATGCGGTGCCCACCTGCCATTCGGTGGTCAGGGCCACGTCGACCAGTTTCAGGGGTGGCCCGCCCTGGGTGTCGGCGATTTCGCGCGGGATGCCGGCCAGTTCCAGATAGGCCGACTTGTCCTTGGCGCCCATGAACCCTTCGATGAATTCGCTGGCAAGCACCTGGATGTCGCCGGCGCTTTCGTCCTGGTGGGGGTGGCTGTGCAGGTGATCCACGGCGGTATGATTGTGGCCCGGAGCGGGCGGGGCGTCATGGGGCATTGGACCACCTCCGCCCTTCGAAGTCGCCCGCCGGAATGTCCTTGGGCTTGTCGATATGGGCCTTGTGCGCGCCAAGTTTGCCGCTGGCCACCAGCGCGCCCAGCACATCGACAATGACCCGCGTGCCCATCAGCGCGGTGATGTCGGATGTGTCATAGGGCGGGCTGACTTCGACCAGTTCCATGCCGCAGATGCCTTCGGCGGCCACCTTGGAGGCCAGCGCCAGCGCTTCGCGCGGCAGGAACCCGCCCGGTTCGGGCCAGCCGGTGCCGGGCACAAAGCCGCAGTCGATGGAATCGATGTCGAAGGACATATAGACCATGTCGACGCCGTCCCAGGCCATTTCGAGCGCCATTTCAGCGGTCTTGTCGACGCCCATCTTTTCCATGTCCGACATGGTGATGATGTTGGTTTCGCGTTCGCGCGCCACCTTCACCGCTTCGCGCGGGACCTGCCAGCCGCCGATGCCCACCTGCACCAGGTTCTTGGCCGGGACATTGGGCATGTTGGTGGCATGGAACCACGGTGTGGTATGCATGCGTTCGTCCAGATCCTTTTCCTGGATGTCTGCGTGGCGGTCGAAATGGACGATGCCGATCTTTTTCGATGTGCACTCGGCGATGCCGCGCACGCAGGGAAAGCCGATCGAGTGATCGCCGCCGATCATGATCGGCAGGCTGCCCGACGAACAGACGTGGCTGACCGCGCGGCTGATCTGATCGAAGCTCTTTTCGATGTTGGCCGGGATCGTAAAGACGTCGCCCGCATCGCAGAGTGTCATCTGTTCGCGCAGGTCGACGCCGATTTCATAATTGTAGGGCGTGTAAAGCGCGCTGATCCGGCGCACGCCCTGGGGGCCGAAGCGGGTGCCGGGGCGATAGGTCGTGCCGCCGTCGAAGGGGATGCCAAGCACGGTCGCGTCATAATGGCCGACATCGGCCACATCCTCGGCATAGGGTGCCTTCAGGAAGGTGTTGATGCCCGCGTAATGGGGCAGTTCGCCCCGCGCGAAGGTCGGGATCGACTTGTCTTCCAGAGAATCCGCGCCGGTCAGACCCATCTTCAGCGCCCAGCGGCGCTCTTCGTCCCAGCGGCCTTCCGGAATATCGGCCTCGGCCCGCATCGCCCTCCATCCCTGCAACTTTGTCAGGTCCGGGTGGTGATGGCGCCGGCCATCCCGCCGCAGGTCGGCCGGATGGTGGGACCGGCTGCGCTCAGGTCGCGCGAAGAACATGCGTCTCCTCCTTTAGTCGCTGGAAGGGAATTCCCCCGTCGCGGGCGTCGAAGTCATAGGTGATCGTGGCACCGTATGCGCTCGGGTCGGTGGGATCCCATCGGATTTTGTCGAATACGATCACACGGTCCCCCAATTTGAAGGCCTCTTCAAGATCGTGGCTGACCATGAACACTGTCATTCCGGTCTCTTGGCGGAGTTCCATGAGGAAATCATGCATGGCCAGACGGGTTCCCGGGTCAAGGGCGCCGAAGGGTTCATCGAGCAGCAGCACGCGGGGCTTGGCCGTCAGCGCCTGACCAATGGCCAGACGCTGCTGCATGCCGCCCGAAAGCGTTGCCGGATACTGGTGCGCCACATGGTCAAGGCCGATCCGGGCCAGGGTGTCGTCGGCCCGGGCCAGCGCCGCCTTGCGGCGGGCGCCGAAAAAGCGGCCCCAGGGACGGGCAAGGCTTTCGCCCGCCACGATGTTTTCGCGCACGGTCATATGGGGAAAGACCGAATAGCGCTGAAAGACTACGCCGCGTTCAAGCCCCGGTTCGCGCGCCGGTTCCGACCCGGCGATCCGGATCTCGCCGCGGGTCGGCTGTTCCTGGGCCAGAAGCAGTCGCAGGAAGGTCGATTTCCCGCATCCCGACGCACCGACGATCGACACGAACTCGCCTTCGTCCACATCCAGGTCCACCCGTTCGAGGATGCGGAACCGACCGTAGCTTTGAAAGATGCCGCGCGCGGAGACAAAGCTCATGAACCGGTGCCCCCCGCACTGCCGCCCTGACCCGTCATAGCGACACCTCGGACCAGGCGAAGGCGCGCCGCGACAGGGCACGCAGAAGCATGTCGAGCAGAAAGGCAAGAAGCGTGATCCAAATGACGTAGGTCAGGATCACATCCATCGCCAGATAACGTCGCACCAGAAAGATCCGGTAGCCTAGCCCGAGATCCGAGGCGATGGCCTCGGCGGCGATCAGGAAAAGCCAGGCGGGTCCAAGCGACAGACGCACCGCCTGGACCAGCCGGGGCAGCACCTGCGGCAGCGCCACGCGCAGCGTGATCACCCAGGATGACGCGCCCAGCGTCTGGGCCTTGACGATCTGTTCGCGCGGGATCTCGACGGTTCTCTGGGCCAGATCGCGGATCAGGAACGGGGTGATGCCGATGAAGATCAGCGCGACCTTCGACACCTCTCCCAGCCCGAAGATGATGAAAAGGATCGGCAGGATGGCCAGGGGCGGCACCATGGACAGGACCGCGACGAAGCCCCCGAAGGCTGCCCGCACATGGGGTAAGAGCCCGATCGTCAGGCCAAAGATAAGGGCTGTCAGGCTGGCCAGCCCGACACCGGTGGCCAGCCTGCGCAGGCTGATCGCCGTGTCATGCCAGAACAGGATCCGGCCGCTGCGCCGGTCGGGTTCGCTGATCAGGCGGGTTGCCGTGTCGAAGATCGTCGACAGCGCCGGAAGAAGCTTGTCGGCCGGATTGGCCTCAAGCCGGATCTCTGAGGCCACGGAATAGGCCAAGATGACCGCCGCGAAAGGGAGGAGCATCAAGAACCACCGCAGCGCGGGGCCAGGAGATCGGTTGATCAGGCGCATGGCGTGGGCCCGCCCGGCACCAGGGGCACGGGGCGGGCCATATTATCGGGTCTACAGCGCGCCGTCGGCGGCCATCTGCATATACGTCGTATCGAACCGCATCTTCACGTTGGCCGGGTCGCCCGTGGTCGAGCCATCGGGATAGGCCACGCCTACAAAGTCGGGGCCGGGCGCGCCTTCGCCCAGGATGCCCTTGTCGAACAGAAACTCGGCCACTTCGACCATGGTCGTCTTGAGCGCGGCATCGGCGGTAAAGGCCACGGCTTCGGACGGATCATAAAACATCTCGGTCGAGGCAAGCTGCGCCTTGTAGCCCGCCAGATCGGTGCCCGAGGCTTCGGCCATGGCGGTCAGCGCCTCTTCGTCGCCGGCGGCCATCAACCCCATCAGTTCGTACCACGCACCGGCCATGGCCTTGCCGAAGTCCGGATTGGCGGCAAGTGTTTCGGTGTTGACGAACATGATGTCGATGATTTCGCCCGGAATATCTGAGCTGTCATAGATCTTGGTGGCGCCGGGGTCTTCGAGGATCGATGACACCAGCGGGTTCCAGGTGACCACCGCTTCAACATCGTCGGTGGCAAAGGCGGCGATCATGTCGGCGTCCGAGGTGTTGATCACACCGTCCAGATCCGCCTCGCTCAGACCTACGCTGTCGAGCCCCCGGGCAAGCAGGTAATGCGACACCGACAGTTCGACCAGATTGACCGGCTTGTCGGCAAGCGAGGCCAGATCGCCGTCTCCTTTAATGATCACCGCATCGTTGCCGTTGGAATAGTCGCCCACGATCAGCGCCGTGGTGTCGACGCCGCCGCCGGCCGGAATGGACAGGGTGTCCATGTTGGTGGCCGACACACCGTCGAAGGCGCCGGCGGTGTATTGGTTGATCGATTCGATATAGTCGTTGATCTGAACGATCTCGACGTCGATGCCGTATTTGTCGGCCCATTTGTCCATGATGCCGGAGTCTTCCAGATAGCCCCAGGGCATCCAGCCGACGTAGATCGACCATGCCACACGGAATTCGGTCTTTTCCTGGGCTGCGGCGCCAACTGTTGCGGCGGCGGTCATTGCAGTTGCAAGCAAGAGTTTCTTCAGCATCGTCGTCATCCCCGTGTACCGTTCCGCCAATCACGAAGCTTGGCCCGCGGACGGAACATGTGTTGAGGCACGGACGAGAGCTGCGCAGTGGATCTCCCGGGATTTTGGCCCGCCGTGTACCGGACGGAATTTGCCGCCTCGGCGGTGCTTCTCGGACCAGACCCTCGGACGTTGACCGGTCCGGGCGGAACCCTAAGCACCCTGCTGGACACAAGGCCTACGGGCCGGGGCCGGTTTTGAAAACGCCGCCGGGCCGCGGAAGCTGCGCCGCTGAGCAAATGACCGTTTTCTGTGCAACACGGATGTTTTTTGGCACGGAACTGGGCAGGGTCTGTCCCTTGATGTGCCGTGGCCGCCTTGGGTTTCCCCCTGGGCCGCGCGCCCGGCGATGGCCGATCAGCGCGCGATATAGCCGGCGCTGGTGCGGCTTGGCGGGCCGGCCGAGAAGGTCACGGTGCGGCAGGTGGCGAACCCCGCCACCGTCAGCATCTTTGCCATCTCGCCCGTTCGGTAGGCACGGTGGCCCCATTTCCAGCGGAGCAGCACCGTGCACCAATGGGGCCGGCTGACCACAAGATAAAGCTGTCCGCCGGGCGCAAGCAGGCTGCGCAACCATCCGAGCGCGTCAAGCGGATCGTCCAGATGTTCAATCACATGGGCACAAAGGACGCTTTGGTATCCGCCCCGGATCAGATCCGTGCCGATGCCGGCCTGGGTGAAGCGAAGCTGCGTCGGCCCCGAACGACCCATGGCGCGGGCCGCCGCTTCGAGCATTGGTGCCGAAGGATCCAGTAAATCGAGCTGCGGGACACCCGGCGCCGCCGCCAGAAGGGCGCGGGCAAAGGTGCCCGGCCCGCAGCCCACATCGATGGCCGGTCCGTCGCACCGGGGCGGCAGCGTGTCGAACATCTCTTGATAGGCGGCCGGATAGCCCAAGCGGCTGACCGTGTCCTGCCAGGACTGCGCCGCCTGATCATAGGCAGCGCAAAGCGCATGCGGGCGCCGGGGTACGGTGATGTCAAATGCCATATGTGGGTCCGACCAGTTTCATTTATTGTCAACTTAATTGACGAATAATATACCTGGTCGGAATAGTCAATGAAATTGACAGAATCTCATTCAACCCAGGATTTGAGCGCGTCGCGCAGGGCGTCGAGCCGGCGTTGGCCGATCTCTGCGCGGACCTCATCTTCGATGGCGGCCTTGGCGCGGTCGATTTCGGCCAGGGCGGCGCGACCGCGCGCGGTATAGCCAATGTCCACGCGGCGGGCGTCGCGGGGGTCGGCGATGCGTTCGACGATGCCGTCCGCCACCAGCGCATCGAGGTGCTTGGCCACGGCCTGTTTCGAGATCCCGGCCCGGGCGGCGATGGTCGCCTGCGAGGTGCCGGACCGGGCGATGTGTTCGATCAGCCGACCGCGGGCTTCGCCGAACCAGCCGTGACCGGCGGCCACCATATGGGCCGACAGGCGCGCCTCCCACAGCCGCGCCGCCCGCACCAGATCCCAACCGATGTGATCGGGCAGCTTGGGCGGCGTCACGCTCAAAGGTCGAGATCGCCCAGCAGCCGGCGGGCTTCGTCTTCGGCGGCGGCCAATACGCTGCGATCCTCGCCCGGGTAGAAACGGGCGCGGGTGGCCGTTGGCATCGGAGCGGGCGCAAGGATCGACACCCGGGGCCCGGTGCGCATGCATTCGGCCGCCCAACTTTGCGCCAGCGCCATCTGTGCGGCTTTTGTGGCGCCGTATCCGCCAAAGAACTTCTCGCCGCCCCGAGGGTCGTCGAAGAACAACGCGCGACCGGCCTGCGTATCGCGCCAGAGCGGCGTGACATAACCGATCATCCGGCGGGTTGCGTCGACATTGGTGGCCCAGGCCCGGTCCCAGTCCTTGCCGCCCACGTGGGGCACCGGCGAAAGGGGCGGGGCGTAGACCGCGGTATGCGCCCAAAGATCGATACCGCCCCAGCGCGTATGGATGTCATGGCAAAGGTGTTGCATGGCGCCGTCATCGGTGATGTCCATCGGCGCCAGTGTCGCCTGTCCGCCGGCGGCACGGATCCGGTCATCCAGCTCTTCCAGCGCGCCGACCGTGCGCGCCACGGCGACGATATGAAAGCTCGGTGCCAGGGCCGTGGCCAGAGCATATCCCAGGCCACGGGACGCCCCGGTTATCAGCGCGATTTTCGTCATTGGGCAGGGTTTGCGGGGCCGGACGGCCAAGGTCAAGGGGGATCAGGCGTCTAAGGCCGGTCCTTCGAAGGTGCTGTAGTCCGCCGCGCTTTCATCGACATGGCCGATGTTCAAAAGGTTGCCCGACGGATCGTGGACGCGGAATTCGCGCATGCCCCAGGGCCTGGTCTCGGGCGGGCCTTCGACCGACGCACCGGCCGCGACACAGGCCGCGTGGACCGCATCGGCGTCGTCGACATTCAAGATGGCCTCACCCGGCCCGAAGGAGGGGTCGGCGGCCTTGAGAAAAAGCGTGTGGCCGTTCGCGCCCACAGCAGCCGTCCGGTCGCCTTCGCGCCAGTCCATGATCAACCAAAGCGGCCCGGTGTAGAAAGCCATCGCCGGATCAAGTTGCGTCACGTGAAGAACCGCGAATGCCGCGGTTACGCCCATCCGTCACATGCCTTTCTGAATTCCAGGTCCGACCTGTCTGGCGGCCTATTCCGCCGCCTTCAGCTTAAAGCCCTGGTCCATCATGTCCTTGGGCTCGATCGGATAGTCACCGGTGAAGACCGCGTCGTAAAAGGCCGGATTGTCCGGATCGCGGCCTTCGGGCTGGCCGACGGCGCGGTAGAGACCGTCGATCGAGATGAACTTGAGCGAATCGACGCCCAGAAAGTCGCGCATCTCGGTCTCGGACATGGTGGCGGCCAGAAGCTCGTCACGGTTGGGCATGTCGACGCCGAAAAAGCAGGGCCAGATTGTGGGCGGGCTGGCCACGCGGAAATGCACCTCGGCGGCGCCGGCATCCAGGATCATGTCCTTGATCTTGCGCGACGTGGTGCCGCGCACGACGCTGTCGTCGACCAGAACCACGCGTTTGCCGCGCATCAGCGTACGGTTGACGTTCAGCTTCAGCCGGACGCCCATGTTGCGGATCTGTTCGGTCGGCTCGATAAAGGTGCGTCCCACATACTGGTTGCGGATGATCCCCATCTCGAAGGGGATGCCGCTTTCGTGGCTGAAGCCGATGGCCGCCGGTGTGCCGCTGTCGGGCACGGGGCAGACCATGTCCGCCTCAACGGGTGCCTCGCGCGCCAGTTCCGCGCCGATCTGGCGCCGGGTCTCATAGACCGAACGCCCGCCGATGATTGAATCCGGCCGGCTGAAATAGACATGCTCAAAGATGCAGGGCTGCGGGCGCGTGGGTTTGAAGGGCCGGAACGAGGCGATGTGGTTTTCGGTGATGACCACCATCTCGCCCGGTTCAATCTCGCGCACGAAGTCGGCGCCGATGATGTCGAGCGCGCAGGTTTCACTGGCCAGGATGCGCGCCTCGCCCAGCTTGCCCATGACCAGCGGCCGGATGCCCAGCGGATCGCGCACACCAATCAGCTTGCTGCGGGTCGTGGCGACGATGGAAAACGCCCCTTCGACCTTGCGCAGCGCCTCTTTCATGCGCTCGGGGATGGTCTCGCCCGAGGCCCGCGCCATCAGATGCACGATGCATTCGCTGTCCGAGGCGCTGGCGAAGATCGAACCCTGATCGATCAGTTCGCGCCGCAGCGCGATGGCGTTGGTCAGGTTGCCGTTATGGGCGATGGCGGCGCCGCCCATGGAGAATTCGCCAAAGAAGGGCTGGACGTCGCGGATCTGGGTGTGGCCCTTGGATCCGGCCGTCGAATAGCGCACATGCCCCACACCGATGGTGCCGGGCAGGGTCTTCATGATGCCCTTGCTGGTGAAGTTGTCGCGCACATACCCGAAGCGGCGGGCGGAACTGAACCCTTCGACGGGATCGTATGTCACGATGCCGCCGGCTTCCTGGCCCCGGTGCTGCAGTGCGTGAAGGCCGAGAGCGACGAAATTCGCCGCGTCGGCAAGCCCGATTACCCCAAATACGCCACACTCGTCGTGAAGCCTGTCGGTGTCGAAATCTTGGGCGGGCGGCGTGTCAGGCGCCATCTGGCCGTGTTCTCCGATTCCCCCGGATGCTCACTGCCCAGATAGTCGGTCAGGGCGCCTTTGTCACCAAACTATCCTGAAAAATGCGCCGAGAATTTACCGCCCGGAGCGGGGTGACGATTATTCAGTCGCCGCGCCCGTTTCGCCACCTGCTTCACCGCCGGCCTCTTCGCCTGTGCCCTCGGCACCTTCGGGCGGAGTGGCGTCGACCGGAGCACCGGACGGTGCGCCGCAATCGCCGACCAGCTCTTCATAGCGGTCGGTGATCCACTGGGGCGCTTCCACCGGTATTTCCTGGTTCAGGTCATCCTGAACGCCGGCGAAAATCTGGGCGGTCTGGCTGTTGTCGATCATCGGGTAGGGCTGGTCGGTGATCATGCGGTCGTAGATCACGAGCGCGATCACCACGAGCAGCAGGCCACGGGCCACACCGAAAAGGAAACCCAGCCCCTGATCCACAATGCCTATGGAAGACCGCTGGACCGCGCCCGAGAACAGCGGGACGAAGATGGAAACCACGATCAGCGTGATGATGAAGACGACGGCAAAGGCCACGATGATGGCCAGTTCACAGCTGTCCTGAAGGAATTCGCCGACGACGGGGACCTCTTTGACCAGCGGTTCGGTTTCGGGCGCCAGATAATAGGCGACAACGGCGGCAACGACCCACCCCAGAATGGCCAGAACTTCGCGCACGAAGCCCCGTGCATAGGCAAGAATGCCTGAGACCAGCGTAACCGCGGCAACAATGCCGTCCACTGCCGTGAATTCCATGAACCTACTCCTCGGTTCCTTTTTTATCCTGCCCCAAAAACGTCACCCACGAACGTCACCAAATCGGGTATCTTCCGTACCTCGATACCGCCTGTCGCGACCTCGTCAGCCCCTGCCGGCGCAATTGCCGCCGAAAAACCAAGCTTATAGGCCTCTTTCAGACGCGCGCCGGACTGCGTGACCGGACGCAAGGCTCCTGATAGACTGATTTCTCCGAAAACCACAGTCTCGGGCGGAACCGCGGTGTCTTCTCTGGCCGAGAGTAGCGCCGCTGCCACAGCCAGATCGGCGGCCGGTTCGGCCACCCGCATACCTCCGGCAACATTCAGATAGACGTCGAGCCCGGTAAACGGAATGCCGCAGCGCGCTTCGAGCACCGCGAGAATCATTGCCAGGCGGCCGCTGTCCCAGCCAACCACGGACCGGCGCGGCTGGGAATGGGGTGTCGGGGACACAAGCGCCTGAAATTCCACCAGAACGGGGCGCGTACCTTCGATGCTGGCAAAGACGACCGAGCCCGGCGCCGGCGCGTCGCGTTCGCTGAGAAACAGGGCCGAGGGATTGCGCACCTCGACCAGGCCCTGGCCGGTCATATCGAAGACGCCGATCTCATCGGCCGGGCCGAAGCGGTTCTTGACGGCGCGGATGATCCGGTAGGAATGGCCGTGTTCGCCTTCGAAATAGAGCACCGTATCGACCATGTGTTCGACCACCCTTGGTCCGGCGATCTGGCCGTCCTTGGTGACATGACCCACCAGCACGATGGCCGTGCCCTTGCGCTTGGCGAAGCTGGTCAATTCATGGGCGGCCGCGCGGACCTGGGCCACGGAGCCGGGGGCGCTGCTGACGGTGTCGGACCAGAGCGTCTGGACCGAATCGATGACCGCCAGATCGGGCGCGTCGGATTCCAGCGTGGTCAGGATGTCGCGCAGATTGGTGGCCGCTGCCAAACCCACATCGGCATCCGCCAGCCCCAGCCGCGTCGCCCGCATGCGCACCTGCTCGCGGGCTTCTTCCCCAGTAATGTAAAGCGTTTTCAGTCCTCTACCGGCAAAAGCTGCAGCAGCCTGCAAAAGCAAGGTCGATTTGCCGATGCCAGGGTCGCCACCCAGAAGCAGGGCCGATGCCGGCACCAGCCCGCCGCCGAGCACCCGGTCGAATTCGTCGATCCCCGATCGGGTCCGATTGGGCGGTGTTTCGTTTCCGGAAAGCCGGGTGACGGTCAGCGCGGCGCCCCGCGCGGCACCGATACCCGAAGCGGACGGCCCGGTTGACAGCGGCGCCTCTTCCACGATCGAGTTCCAGTCGCCGCAGGCATCGCAGCGGCCGGCCCATTTGGAGAAGCTGGCGCCACAGGATTGGCAGACGAAGTTCTTGGGTTTGGCCATGGGCGGGGTCTACTTTCCGGCCTTGCCAGACAACAGGCTGACGGCCAGCGAGGCAAGGATGCAAAGCGTGAAAAGGTAAAGTCCCCAGGCGGTTTCAAGCCGGCCCACGCCGACGCCCTTGGCGATCACGATGTAAAGCGCGATCAGGAAGATATCGGCCATGGCGAGCTTGCCCATGAAGGTCAGAACCGGCAGCACCCGCCGCCGCAGCATTCCGTAGTGGATCAGCGCGAGCCCCACGGTTTTCAGGTAGGGCGCGACAATCGCGAAGAAGGTGACGAGCAGGGCCAGGATCACGTCCTCGCTCCAAAGCGCCTGCAGCCCGCTTATCACGCTGATCTCTGACAGCCCGAAAAGCGGCAGAAGCCCGGCCCGCATCAGCGGTGCGAACCACGAGACGGGAAAGAGGATCAGCAGCGAAATGTTGAGATACTTCAGGGTCGTTGTCATTTCTCGGTCCAGCGGGCCGACGCCCGCCCCAAGATACATCACAGGGCAGCGTCGGCCGCAAACCGTTCCGGGTGGTTTTGCATCCGGACTGTCATTTTCGCGCGCTCTCTTTCCGGGCGCGCTTTTTTTCGGTGCACACGGAACCGCCCGGATCTTGGGTGCCTTGACACAGAAAGGCCGGTCCCTTCAAAGAGTGGCATCGAAGGATGCACCTGCGTGCGATGGCGGTCTTGGGGAGGGCGCCGAAAAAGCACACGCAAAAGGCGATCCACGCGCGGGGGAAAGCAAGGGACTGAGTATGGCTAGGTGTACGGTGATTCTGTCCACGCAGCGGTCGGGCACGACGTTTCTGGAAGGCTGCCTGAGCAGCACCGAGATGCTGGGCTACTTTAAAGAGCACTTCACACGGTTCGTACGACTGCCCGGTCTGGATACGCGCTATGACACGTCACCGCACGGGTTCCTGCAGTGTTTGCGAAACGCGCGTGACGCGTCCGGCAACGCGGGCTTTACCCTTATGGCCAGCTATCTGCCAGCCGTAGCAGCCGACTACTACGCCGAGCCGGCACGGACCGAAGCGGAAAGCCAGCATGCCATATCGGTTCGGTTTCTGCGGGATCTGTTCGACGGTTTCGACGACGCTGGCATCATCGTGCTGCGGCGGAACGCTATGCAGCAGGGCATATCGGCCTATTTCTCGGTAAGGACCGGGTACCTGCACAACTATGTTGAAGGTCGCATTGAGCGCCGCGAGGGCAAGACCCACAACACCCATGAAGAGGTTCTGGAGGTGCTTGATCCGGCCGATGTGGTCCGGATTGCCAAGACCCGGCTGGTCGAGAACGATTTCGTCGATGCGGTTGGCGAGGCTGTCGGCGTGCCCATGGTCCGCACCACCTATGACCGGGTCACCAGTGATCCCGGATCTCTGCCCATGCTTCTGGCAGAACTTGGGGTGGAAAACGCGGCCGACGCCAAAATAACCGTGCGCAACGAAAAGGTCGTCCCAAATCAGATGGCCGAACAGGCGGCCGAAAAAGTTGCGGATTATCTGCAAGTGCCGGACTGGGACTGGGATAGTCTGGAAGAGAGTGCGGCGAGTTTTGTCCTGCCGCAGGAAGATGAAATGGTCGTCACGCCCCGTGAACAGGCATTAGAGGCAGAGTTGAACCGCGTGTTCCGTTACCCGTGGAAATACGCCACCCGTTTTGTGCGGCGCAGCTAGGGCGGGTCAGCGCACCGCCTCGATCGGGCCTTCGGCGCGGCCGTTGATGAACTGCTCCAGATAGGGATCGCCCGAGCCGTCCATTTCGGAAACCGGTCCCGTCCACTGGATCACACCGCCGTGCAGCATCGCCACTTCGTCGGCGATCGCGCGCACGCTCGACATGTCGTGGGTGATGGTCATGGCCGTGGCGCCCATCTCGACCACGATTTCGCGGATCAGGTCGTTGATGACCCCGGCCATGATCGGATCAAGGCCGGTGGTCGGCTCATCAAAAAAGATGATCTCGGGTTCGGCGGCGATGGCCCGGGCCAGCCCCACGCGTTTCTGCATGCCGCCCGACAGTTCCGCCGGAAAGAGATCGGCCACATCGGGCGTCAGACCCACGCGCCGCAGTTTTTCGACGGCAATCTCTTTGGCTTCGGATTTCGGGCGTTTGAGCGAGCCCCGCAACAGCCGGAAGGCCACGTTTTCCCAGACCCGAAGGGAATCGAACAGCGCACCGCCCTGAAACAGCATGCCAAAGCGCGCCAGAAAGGCGTCCCGTTCGACCTTGGTGACATCGGCGCCGTCCACCAGGATCTGGCCCTTGTCGGGCTTGATCAAACCCAGCACGCATTTGAGCGTCACCGACTTGCCGGTGCCAGACCCGCCGATGATGACCATCGACCGGCCCTGGCCGATCTCAAGATCGACGCCGCGCAAGACACCTTTTGGGCCGAAGGACTTATGAACCTGCTGAAGCGATATCATCCGCCGAAGAATAT
Organism: Pseudomonadota bacterium; assembly: GCA_039026235.1. Taxonomy (GTDB): domain Bacteria; phylum Pseudomonadota; class Alphaproteobacteria; order Rhodobacterales; family Rhodobacteraceae; genus JBCCMQ01. The sequence goes on along the minus strand of JBCCMQ010000006.1, from coordinate 60,576 downwards.
CCCCGTCAGCAAATAGTTGGAGGCCAGGATCAGCACGCTGGAGGACACAACCGCATTGGTGGTTGCGCGTCCGACACCCTGGGCGCCGCGCCCCGAGTTCATGCCGTGATAGCAGCCCATCAGCGCCACCAGAAAGCCGAAGACCGCCGATTTGACGAGGCCCGAGATGATGTCGCGGGCTTCCAGGAAATCGGCCGTGTTCTTCAGATAGACGGCGCCGTTGAAATCCAGCCGGGTGACGCCCACCAGATAGCCGCCCATGATGCCGATGATGTCACCCACCAGCGCCAGAACCGGCATGGCCAGCGTTGCGGCCAGCACCCGTGGCACGGTCAGATATTTGATCGGATTGGTCGAAAGTGTGACCAGGGCGTCAATCTGTTCGGTGACCCGCATGGTGCCGATCTCGGCGGCGACACTGGCGCCGACCCGGCCGGCCACCATGAGCCCGCCCAGAACCGGCCCGAGTTCACGCACCATGGCGATGGCCACGACCGATGGCACCACCGCCTCGGCCGAAAACCGCGATCCGCCGTCATAGATCTGCAGCGCCAGGGCCGCGCCCGTGAAAAGCGCCGTCATGCCCACGACGGGCAGGCTGAAATACCCGATGTTCAGGAGCGCGAAGAAGAATTCGCGCGGGTAGAAGGGCGGCCGGATGAAATGGCTGACCGTCAGGCCCGCGTAAAGCGTCACCCGTCCGATGGCCGCCAAAAGCGCAAGTGTTGACCGGCCGATCCCGGCAAGGGGCGAAAGCAGGATCACGCGGCCACTCCGCCATAGGATCGGCTGTAGCGCGCGCCGAGTGAGGTCAGGATCTCATATCCGATGGTGCCCGCCGCATCGGCCAGCGCATCGACGCCCTGCGCGGGCGCCAGAATGTCGAGCGCTTCGGGGTCATCCTCCAGATGGGTGACATCCACGGTCAGAAGATCCATCGAGACCCGCCCGGCCAGCGGGCAGGGGACCGATCCGGCGAAAAGCGATGCCCGGTTGCCCATGCGGCGGATAAGACCGTCGGCATAACCACCGGACACGGTGGCAATCCGGCGAGGGGAGGCGGCCGACCATGTGGCGCCGTAGCCCACGGTTTCGCCCGCCGCGATCTGCCGGATCTGAATGACCGGCAGGCTGAGGCGCAGGACCGGCGCGGCCTGCGTGAATGGAAGGCCGCCGTAAAGCCCGACGCCGGGGCGGGTCATGTCAAAGTGATAATCCGCACCCAGAAGAATGCCGCCGGTCGCTGCCAGCGATCTGGGCGCGCTGATCCCGTCGGTCATGGCGCGAAAGGCGTCAAGCTGGGCGGCGTTCTGAGGGTGGTCCGCTTCGTCGGCGCAGGCCAGATGGCTCATCACAAGGGCCGGGCCGGCGTCCTGCACCTGCTGTGCCACATCCGCCCAGTCCGCCGGTTCAAGCCCCAGACGGTTCATCCCGGTATCAAGCTGGATGCCAAAGGGCTGGCCGGGCGCGGCGGCAAAATGGCGGCCAATCTGGTCGGTTGAATTCAAGAGCGGGATCAGCCCGGCGGCCGCGATGGTGTCGCTGTCGCCTGCCATGTGGCCCGAGAAGACAAAGATCTCGGGGCCCGGGCCCAGGATGTCACGCAGCGCGGCGCCTTCTTCGGTCACGGCCACGAAGAACTGGCGCGCGCCCGCGTGGGCCAGTGTTTCGGCCACAGCGCGCAGGCCCAGCCCGTAGGCGTCGGCCTTGACGACGGCAGCGGTGACCACCCCGGCGCCGCTTTGGCTGTCCAAAGCGCGCCAGTTCCCGGCGATCGCCGCGAGATCGATGTGCAGACTGCCCGTGCCCATGCCCCGGTTTCGACTGACGAATGGATGAGGTCAAGCGCGAATCCGGTGCGCCTAGGGCACACCCCAATCCCGTTGCATCCGTTCCCAGATTTTTTCGCCGATCAGGCAGTCGTAGTCCGGGCGCACGCGCGATTGGGCACGCCAGACCAGGGGCGGCGGGACGGCGGCGATTTCCAGAACCAGCTTTCGGCGCACGGCCTGGGCGAATTCTTCCCAGTTCCGAACCGGGATGACGAAGGACCCCGGGCCGCCGATTACGCAAGCCTCGTAGTAGAGGTCGAGATCATCGAGATGAAACTGCCCGCCAATCCCTTCGCGCGTCATCAGCGGCAGGCCGTTGACGATAAAGCCCTTGTCCAGCACCGCCTCGCGCGCCCGAAGCACCGGCCGCCCCTGGTTGTTGGGCCCGTCGCCCGAGACGTCAATCACCCGCCGGAGGCCGTGATAGGAATTGTCCTCAAAGCTCTCGGCCGCGTAAAGCAGCGCCCCGGATATCGATGTTCGGCGAAGCGACGTGCTGAATTCATTGACCAGTTGATCGGCAAAGCGCTGCAGATCATCGGAGGTTTCCACCAGTGTCCAGGGCACAACGACCCGCTGGGAATAGCTTCCGGCCCATTCGACATAGGTGATGGCGACCTGTCCGATCAGGCCGTTGGCCACGGCCTGGGCCACCGCCTCGCTCGACAGGGCCTCGGCATAGCCCCTCCGTTGGAGCTCCAGCTCGCCCACGCTCATCGAGCGAGAGACATCGACCGCCAGGAAAAGCTCGACATCGACCTCGTGGAGCAGATCGGCCCGGGCGGCGGTGGCGATCACAAAAGAAAGAAATAGTCCGACAACAAAGCGCATGGGTGCAGGCTGAAGGAAGGCGCCTTGCCCGTCCACTCACTTTTAAGCGCATGGCACCGGGAAGGGGGGAAACATCGGTACCGGCTAGCGCAGCATCGCCACAAGGACGACAAGGTTGAGCAGAAGTGCAACCACCGCCCAAAAGGGGACTTCCGGTCCCTGTTCTTGCGGGTCATGGGGCATGGCAAGGCTCCTTCCCGGCAGATATCGGACAGACTGGGCCGTGTGGCTTGTGATTTCAGGCCAATCTCTGGCGCAAAGCGGTCAGCCGACGGCATGTGCCGCCTGTGTCAGAAACCGGCACCATTCTTCTGCTGCCAGGGCTTCACCAGATTGCCGAAGCGGGTGTAGCGGCCCTCAAAGCTCAACTCGACCGTTCCAATCGGGCCGTGGCGCTGTTTGCCGATGATCAACTCGGCCTTGCCATGGACCTGTTCCATCGTCTCTTGCCATTTGGCCATCGCCTCGAGGTCGTGGTCGCCGGGCTTTTCCCGCTCGCGATAGTACTCTTCGCGGAAAATGAACATGACGACGTCCGCGTCCTGTTCGATCGAGCCGGATTCGCGCAGATCGCTAAGCTGTGGGCGCTTGTCGTCGCGCTGTTCGACCTGGCGGGACAGCTGGCTGAGCGCGATGACCGGGATGTCCAGTTCCTTGGCGATCGCCTTCAGGCCCTGGGTAATCTCGGAAACCTCGTTGACGCGGCTGTCTTTGGCCGACGCGGGCCGGACCAGTTGCAGATAGTCGACGATCAGTACGTCGAGCCCATGGGTCCGCTTGAGCCGCCGGGCCCGCGCCGCCAACTGGCTGATCGGCAGGGCCGGGGTGTCGTCGATATGGAGCGGGCAGGCCTCAAGCGTTTTGGCCGCGTCGACGAAGCGGCGGAACTGGCCTTCGTCCATGGCGCCGCGCCGGATATCTTCCGACGGAACCTCGGCGGCCTCGGACAGAACCCGCGCCGCCAGTTGCTCGGCGCTCATCTCAAGGCTGAAAAAGCCAACGACGCCGCCCTGAACGGCGCCTGTGGCGCCGCCCGGCAGCTCGCCGTGCCGATAGGCCTTGGCGATGTTGAAGGCGATGTTGGTGGCCAGTGAAGTTTTGCCCATGGAGGGACGGGCGGCCAGGATCAGAAGGTCGGATTTGTGAAGCCCGCCCAGTTTCTTGTCCAGATCGGTCAGACCGGTGGCGATGCCCGCCATGCCGCCGTCGCGCTGATAGGCGGCGTTTGCCACGTTCACGGCGTCGGTCACCGCTTTCAGAAACGACTGGAATCCGCTTTCGACCCGGCCCTGTTCGGACAGTTTGTAAAGCTGCTGTTCGGCCTCGATGATCTGATCGGACGGTTCGCTGCTGACCTCGACCCGCCCGGCCTTGTCTGCGATTTCGCGGCCCAGTCCGATCAGCTCGCGGCGCACCGCCAGATCATAGATCAGCTGGGCGTAATCGCGCGCGGCAAAGCCGGAGATGGCGGCACCGGCGAGCCGGACCAGATACTCCGGCCCGCCCAGTGCCTTCAGCCCCTCGTCGTCCTCGAAAAACGCCTTCAGCGTTACCGGCGACGCCAGCGCGTTCTTGGCGATACGCGCTGCCGCCACTTCGAAGATCTGCGCATGCACCGGGTCAAAGAAATGCCCCGGCTGCACAATGTTCGAGACCCGATCAAAGACGTCATTATTCGTCAGGATCGCCCCGAGAAGCTGCTGCTCGGCCTCGATGTTCTGTGGCAGGACGCTGTCCGCCGCCGTGTCGCCCGCATTGCCGTCGGGGTTGTTCCCCCCGATCGCCGCCAATTTGTTCATGCCTGCCCCGTGTTCGTTAGAGTGACCGGATAGCGTTTCGTTGCGCAGGTTCCTATCGGGATATGATGGTGGATAAACCTGTGCGACATTCACATAAATTTAACATATCACCGAGCCTAAATCAAAATATTGTGCGTGGAAATGCAAGCCTGACCAGATGTTGACAGTGCATTCCGCCGCCCTGCCCATGTGGCCGGATTCGTGCACAAACTATTCTGGTCACTTTCCACAATTATTTTCGGGCCTCTTGCCAGGCACGGGGATCATTTAAAAAGGTTTCGACGTCCGCCAGACTGGCATTATCAAAACTTTGCCGGCGCTTAGCTTCGGCCAGGACGTCCCACCAGGTGCACAGATGGGTCAGCACGACATCGTGCTGGCCCAGGGTCTCGGTAATCTCAGGAAAGATGCCGTAGGAGAAGATCACCGCCGTGTGCTGGCAGGTGGCGCCTGTTTCGCGGATCGCATCGACGAAGCTGAGTTTTGATCCGCCATCCGTGGTCATGTCCTCGACCAGAAGAACGCGCTGGTCGGGCGCCATCACGCCCTCGATTCGGGCGTTTCTGCCATAGCCCTTGGGTTTCTTGCGCACGTAGGTCATCGGCAGACCCAGACGTTCAGCGATGAAGGCGGCAAACGGGATGCCGGCCGTCTCGCCGCCCGCCACGCAGTCAAAGGCCTCATAGCCCGCATCGGCGCAGATCTTGGCCGTGAGATAGTCCATGAGCGCGGCGCGCACGCGCGGGTAAGAGATCAGCTTGCGGCAATCGATGTAGGTGGGCGACGGCAGGCCCGAGGCCAGAATAAAGGGCTCGTCCGGGCGAAAGTGAACTGCCTGCACCTCAAGCAGCATAGCGGCGCTGCGCCGGGCGATTTCATCCGTATCGGCGGTGGCTGTGGTGATCAATTGAGCGCCTCCTTCCTGGTCCCGGCACGGCTGCCGCGACTGCGTTCAGCCATCCATCTCGACCCGCCAGTAAAGTGGCGTCCGGGGGTCGAATACGGTCAGTGGGCCGTCTTCGGTGTCTACCTTCTCGGGATAGGCCACCGGATCGCCCCTGACCAGACGGATTGTCCGGTCGTTGGGCGGCAGCCGGTAGAAGGCCGGACCATTGAGCGAAACGAAGGCTTCGAGCTGGTCGAGCGCGTCTTCTTCCTCGAAGACCTGGGCCACACAGCTGAGCGTGTTGGTGGCCGAGAAGACGCCGGCGCAACCGCAGGCGGTTTCCTTCAGTGGATCGAGGTGCGGCGCGCTGTCGGTTCCGAGGAAAAACCGCCGGTCGCCGCTGGTTGCCGCCGCGCGCAGCGCTGTGCGGTGTTCGGACCGTTTCAGGACGGGCAGGCAATAGTAATGCGGGCGGATACCGCCAACCAGAAGATCGTTGCGGGTCAAGATCAGGTGATGCGTGGTCAGGGTGGCGGCGAGGTTTTCCTGCGCCGAACGCACATAGTCGACCCCGTCGCGCGTGGTCACATGTTCCATGATCACGCGCAGGTCCGGCAGGCGTTGGCGAAGCGGATCAAGGACCCGGTCGATAAACACCGCCTCGCGGTCGAAGATGTCGATCTCGGGGTCCGTCACCTCGCCGTGCACGCAAAGCGGCAGGCCGATCTGCGCCATGTTTTCAAGCACGCGCATGACCTTGGACATGTCGCGCACGCCCGAGGCGGAATTGGTCGTGGCCCCGGCCGGGTAGAGTTTGACGGCGGTGATCAGCCCGATTTCGGCCGCGGCGCGCAGATCGCGCACATCGGTCTGTTCGGTCAGATAAAGCGTCATCAGCGGCTGGAATTTTGAGCCGTCCGGCTTGGCGGCAAGGATCCGGTCGCGGTAGTCGGCCGCATCGGCGGCCGATACCACCGGCGGGACCAGATTGGGCATGATTATGGCGCGGGCAAAATGGCGCGCGGTCTCTGGAAGCACCGCGCGCAAGACGGCGCCATCGCGCAGATGAAGGTGCCAATCATCGGGCTGCCGAATGGTGATTTCCCTGCTCATGTCGATGTCGCTTACACGACCTCGCGGGCGCATGGTACGGGGAAATTATCCGCCCCCACCGCATATTTTTTGTGCAGATGCGGATAAAATGGGTGCTGTGGCCTTGCTTCTGCCCGGCCTCCATTGTGGGCCGGGGCCTCAAACCCGTAAGACGACGGCGAGAAGGACGAAGAATGCGCGACTCGGCCCTGGCCATTGTCCCCGAATTGCCCCCGCAGATGCAGCGGACGCGCGGCGCCGCCCGCGTTGCCCTGCGGCAGGGCCATCTGCGCGACCTGCGCCAGTCGGGCGCGGCCAAGGCCTTTCTTCCCCGTGTGCACGCATCGGCGCCGGAGGTCGTGTTTCTGAACACGGCCGGGGGTCTGACCGGCGGCGACCGGCTGGATTACCGGCTGGATGTCACCGCCGGCACGGCCGTCGCCACCACGCAGACCGCCGAACGCGCCTATCGCGCGCTGGACGGAACGGCGGGTGTGACGGTGCGGCTTGGCGTCAAGGAACGGGGGTTTTTATCCTGGCTGCCCCAGGAGACGATCATATTCGAGGGCGCCAGTATCGACCGCACAACCGATGTCGAGATGGGATCGGATGACAGTTTTCTGATGGCGGAGATCCTGGTCTTGGGGCGTGCCGCCATGGGCGAGACCGTGACCCGGTGCCAGCTGTCAGACCGGCGCCGTGTGGTGCGCGGCGGTGTGACCGACTGGCGCGATCCGGTGGTGCTGAACGCGTCCGATCTGACGGCCGGTTCTGCGGGGCTGGCAGGTGCACGCGCCATCGCGACGGTGGCCTTTTTCGCGCCGGGCGCCGAGGATGCGCTGGCGCCGGTGCGCCGGTTGCTGGATGCGGGTACGGTCCGGGCCTTTGCCTCGGCCTGGAACGGGCGGCTGATCGTGCGCGCGACGGCAGACGACGGTTTCCCCCTGAAGCGGGCCGTGGCGCGCCTGATCGAACTTTTGCGTGGGGCGCCCGTTCCACGCGTCTGGCAGACATAGACTTACGGAAGAAGACGCATGAACCTGACCCCGCGCGAAAAGGACAAGCTGTTGGTTTCATTGGCGGCAATGGTTGCGCGCGGCCGCCTGGAGCGCGGCGTGAAGCTGAACCATCCCGAGGCGATTGCCCTGATCACGGAATTCGTGGTCGAGGGCGCGCGCGATGGGCGGTCGGTGGCCGATCTTATGGCCGCCGGGGCGGGTGTCGTGCGGGCCGATCAATGCATGGAGGGCGTGGCCGCGATGATCCATGATGTGCAGGTCGAGGCCACGTTTCCGGATGGCACCAAGCTGGTCACCGTCCATCATCCGATCCGTTAGGGCGGGGTGGTGACGCCATGACGCACAGCAAAAGGATGGGGTTTGACGAATGATCGGTAGAGGTCGGAACCGACCGGACGGGGTGCCAGGCGGCGCGGCGCCGGTGGAAGGGGCCGCAGGGACGCATTCGGAACTGCATCCTTCTGCCTTTGACGTGCGCGGGCTGGGTCCCGCCGCCACCAACTTGGTCCAACGCCCGGCGAGGGCGCCAGCAGGAGGCCTCTGATGATCCCAGGTGAAGTCTTTCCCGCCGAGGGTGCGATAACGCTGAACGAAGGCGCATCCGCCGTCACGATGACAGTGTCGAACACTGGCGACAGGCCGGTGCAGGTGGGCAGCCACTACCATTTTGCGGAAACCAACAGCGCGTTGGATTTCGACCGGGAGGCCGCGCGCGGTCACCGGCTGGATATCGCGGCGGGCACCGCCGTGCGGTTCGAGCCCGGCCAGACCCGCGAGGTCACGCTGGTCCCGCTGGGCGGCAAGCGCACCGTCTATGGATTCAATCAGGCGGTCATGGGGCCGCTTTAACGTCATCCCGCAGACCCATGTAAAGGATGGATAAAATGTTCGCAGCAAATATGCCTCTCCATATCTGGGCCCGGAACGTGCATGCCTGGTGCCAGATCGTCGAAACCCAGGCCGAGATGGCCCGGGCGTTTCTGGCCTTCACGCCCTTTGGCTATCCGGTGACCGCGCCCGAGGCCCCGGTGGCAAAACCCGCCAAGGCGACACCAAAGCCTAAACCGCCGCCGAAACCGGCGGTTGCCAAGGTGGCGGCGCCGACCCCGGCGGTTGCCAAGGTGGCGGCGCCGACCCCGGCGGTTGCCAAGGTGGCGGCGCCGACCCCCAAGACGGCGCCGAAGCCGGCCCCCAAAGCCGTGCCTGTCACGGCGAAGGCGCCGGTCGCCAAGGTGGTCGCACCGGTCGAAGACGCAAAACCGAAGCCCGCCCCGCGCAAGCGCGCGCCCGCTAAGAAACCGGCTGCACCGAAGGCCGAAGTCGTGGCCAAAGCCTCCGCGCCCGAAACCGAGACGACGAAACCCGCGCCCGCCAAGCGCGCGCCGCGCAAGAAGACCGTCACCCTGGCGCCCGCGCCGGAAACACCGGCCGCCAAGGACGAATGACGACGTTGCGGCAGGTCTTCAGGGGTACCCCGGCTTGAGCGCGGTGGAACTCACCCGGGTCCGTACGGCTGCGGACGTGGCCGCTGTGACCGATCTGGTATGGGAGTTCTTCGCCTACCTGAAGGCGGCCTTTCCAGCACAGCGGGGCGAGATTGATCGCTATCTGGCGACGTATGACGTAGCCGGAGAACTGGCTGATCTGACGACCCATTTTGCCCCGCCTTCGGGCGAATGTCTGCTGGCGCGGATCGGCGGCGCCCCCGCAGGCGTGGTAATGATGCGGCGGATCTCGGACCGGCTTTGCGAGCTGAACCGGATGTGGGTGCGCGACACGGCCCGGGGCCGGGGAGTCGGGCGCGCGCTTTGCGAACGGCTGATGGATCTGGCACGCGACATGGGGTTTTCCGAGATGCGGCTTGAGACGCTCAACCGCGACATCCCGGCGATCCCGCTCTACGAGAAACTTGGTTTCGGGCCTGACCCGGAGCCGACGGTCTACGCCCGCGCGAACCCGCAGATCGTATCGATGCGGAGGGTGCTTTAGGTGATCGGTCGCATGACAGAACACACGGACGCGCCCGGCCCGGAGGGTGGGCGCAATCGCGCCCGCCCTTGGGGGACGGGTCGGGCGCGGCCCGGCGGTTCCCGCCGGGCGATGCTTCCAATCCTAGCGTTGTTCTTGATTTCTTCGGAGACCTTAAGCGCCCAAGCCGACGCTTGCCTTGAAAAGGCCGAGCAGGAACTGCCGGCGAGCCTCGCTATGGTAAGATGCGCCTTAGTTGAGGCCACTGAATCCAGGGTCGAAATGGATCGCATATTCGAGGATGCCAAGGCGGAGTTGTCCGTCGACCGAAGCAAAGATTTCCTGCGTGCATTCGAGCAATCCCAGAAGGATTGGGAGAGCTATATAGGCACCGCCTGCGAGGCGGACGCACTGATTTACGAGCGCGGGACGCTTAAAGAATGGCGCCGTGCGCGCTGCGTTGACCGACTTGCCGCCGATCGCACCGCATACCTCGTTGACCTAATCGAAGAGCCCAAGAACTAGGATCCCGCCATGCCCGCCCAAATCTCCCGCGCGACATATGCCGACATGTACGGCCCCACCATCGGCGACAAGGTGCGGCTCGCTGACACTGATCTCATCATCGAGGTGGAACGCGACCTGACGACCTATGGCGAGGAGGTCAAATTCGGTGGCGGCAAGGTGATCCGCGACGGCATGGGGCAGTCTCAGGTGACCCGTGCGGGCGGTGCCGTCGACACGGTGATCACCAACGCGCTGATTGTCGATCACACCGGCATCTACAAGGCCGATGTGGGCCTAAAGGACGGGCAGATCGCCGCCATCGGCAAGGCGGGCAACCCCGACACGCAGCCCGGCGTCGACATCATCATCGGCCCGGGCACCGAGGCCATTGCGGGCGAGGGCAGGATCCTGACGGCGGGCGGGTTCGATGCCCATATCCATTTCATCTGCCCCCAGCAGATCGAGGATGCGCTGCACTCGGGGCTGACCACCATGCTGGGCGGCGGCACTGGGCCCGCCCACGGCACGCTTGCCACCACCTGCACGCCGGGGCCATGGCACATCGGGCGGATGCTGCAGGCGCTCGACGCGTTTCCGATGAATTTCGGCCTGTCTTGCAAGGGCAATGCCTCGACCCCCGATGCGCTGGTCGAGATGGTCAAGGGCGGTGCCTGCGCCATGAAGCTGCACGAAGACTGGGGCACGACCCCCGGCGCCATCGACTGTTGTTTGGGCGTTGCCGACGAATACGACGTGCAGGTGATGATCCACACCGACACGCTGAACGAGAGCGGCTTTGTCGAGAACACCGTGGCCGCCATGAAGGGCCGCACGATCCACGCCTTCCACACCGAGGGCGCCGGCGGCGGGCACGCCCCTGACATTATCAAAGTGGTCGAGCACGGGCATGTCATCCCCTCGTCGACCAATCCGACACGCCCCTACACGGTCAACACGCTGGAAGAGCATCTGGATATGCTCATGGTCTGCCACCACCTCGACAAATCGATTCCCGAGGATGTGGCCTTTGCTGAATCCCGCATCCGCAAGGAAACTATCGCCGCCGAGGACATCCTGCACGACATGGGCGCGTTTTCGATCATCGCCTCGGACAGTCAGGCCATGGGGCGCGTGGGCGAGGTCATCATCCGCACCTGGCAGACGGCGCATAAGATGAAGGTTCAGCGCGGGCGCCTGCCGGAAGAGCAGGGCGAGAACGACAACCACCGCGTCCGCCGCTACATATCCAAATACACCATCAACCCCGCCATCGCGCATGGGCTTTCGGCCCATATCGGATCGATCGAGGTGGGCAAGCGCGCCGATCTCGCGCTTTGGAACCCGGCGTTTTTCGGCGTGAAACCCGAGATGGTGCTGGTCGGCGGCAGCATCGCCGTGGCCCAGATGGGCGACCCTAATGCCTCGATCCCCACGCCGCAGCCGGTCTACACACGGCCCATGTTCGGCGCTTTCGGGCGGTCGCAGGAACAATCCTCGGTCACCTTCGTCTCGGCGGTCGCCGCGGACGAGGGGATCGGCGAGGCGCTGGGACTTAGAAAGACGGTCGAGGCGGTCGAGAACACCCGCACCATCGGCAAGGCCGACATGGTGCTGAACGACGCCACGCCCGCCATGGAGATCAACCCGGAGACCTATGAGGTGCGCGCCGACGGCGAGCTTCTGACCTGCGAACCGGCGGCCGTATTGCCCATGGCGCAACGCTACTTCATGTTCTGACCATGAACACCCGTAAGATTCCCGGCCCGAGCCATGCACAACCTGCAAGGCGGGGTTTCCGATATGGCGATTGTTCTGCGCTGCAGCATACCCCATGTTCGTTAGCAACAGAGTTTCAAAAGCTAACGCATTTGGAGGTGCACCATGGCTTTCCTGACCCACAGCGAGCCCCAACCTCTGGGACTTTCCAAAATCGTCGCAGCGCCGTTTCGCGCGTTCTGGGACATGCTGATCGCAACCGCCGAGGCCAGCCGGATCTCAAAAGAAGCCGAATTCCTTCTGTCGCTGAGCGACGAAGAACTGGCAGCACAGGGCCTGAACCGCGAAGATCTTCCGCGCTATCTGATGCGCAACTTCGTGCATATCTGAGCGAGGCGCGTGATGTTTACCTTTCGGAGCGATTTCAAGCGCATGGCCGTTCGGCAAAAGCCGCTTCTGTCCATGACGGACGACGAGTTGGCCAAGCACGGCTACAACCGCGACGCGCTGGTGCGCAGCTATGTGCTGGGCTTTGCCTACTGAACACTGACGCCGGGGCGGGCCCATGAGCCTGCCTCGCGTTGTCGAAATCGATCGCAGCGGCACGCCCGCCGAGGATTTCGTCGAACTTACCTATGACGGGCGCATGATGCGACGCAAGCGCGTCAGAAGCGCCTCCGGCACGGTCTTTCTGGTCGATCTTCCCGAGACAGCCAGCCTTCGTGACGGCGAGGCTTTCGTGTTGCCCGATGGCACCCGTATCGCGGTGCGGGCAGCGCAAGAGCAGCTCTTGCGCATCGTGGGCGCCGATCTAATCCGGATCGCCTGGCATATCGGCAACCGCCATTGCCCTTGCCAGATCGAAGCGGGATATCTGCTGATCCGCAACGATCCGGTGATTGCCGCCATGGTCCGTCAAATCGGCGGTCAGGTATCTCCCTTTCGGTCGACCTTCGACCCCGAGGGCGGCGCCTATGGGCACGGCCGAACACTGCCCCATGCACACTGATCTGCTGGCGCTGACCCAATGGCTGTCACCGGCCTTTCCGCTGGGGTCTTTCGCCTATAGCCACGGGCTGGAACAGGCTGTCGCAGTGGGCGACGTGTCGTCTGGTGAAGGGCTGCACGACTGGATCCTGACCGTGATCACCCAGGGATCGGGGCGGTCCGATGCCATCCTGCTGGCCCTGGCTCACCGGGCCGAGCTTGATTGTGCCACGCTTCAGGCCGAAGCCCAGGCCCTGGCGGCCAGCCGGGAAAGATGGGCAGAGACAATCGATCAGGGCACCGCATTCACCGAGACGACAAACGCGCTTTTTGGCGAGACAGAGCCGCCCATGGCCCTGCCCGTGGCGGTGGGTCGGGCAAGCCGGCGCCTGTCGCTCGACACGTCCAGCGTGGTCGCACTTTATCTGCAGGCCTTCGCGTCAAATCTGGTGCAAGCGGGCGTCCGCTTTATCCCGCTGGGTCAGACCGAGGGCCAGAAGATCCTGCAGGCGCTGCATCCGCCGATCAGTGCGGTGGCCGAGGCGGCCGTCAGCGCGGGTCTCGACGATATTGAGAACGCATCCTTTGGCGCCGATCTGGCGGCAATGGCCCATGAAACGATGGAGACAAGGGTTTTCCGGACATGAGTATCTGCATCCCCTTGCCGCGCCAGGCCGGGCGATGACGTCGCCCAATGGACCCCTGCGGGTGGGGATCGGCGGGCCGGTCGGGGCGGGCAAGACCACGCTGACCGAACAGCTTTGCCGGGCCATGCGCGCCGATCATTCGGTGGCCGTGATCACCAACGATATCTACACGCGTGAGGATGCCGAGTACCTGATGCGGGCCCAGGCGCTTCCAGAGGAAAGAATCCGCGGTGTCGAGACGGGGGGCTGCCCCCATACCGCGATCCGGGAAGATGCCTCGATCAACCTGGCGGCCGTGGCCGATCTGCGAACGCATTTTCCCGATCTGGATCTTATCCTGATCGAATCCGGTGGCGATAACCTGTCGGCCACCTTCAGCCCGGAACTGGCCGATCTGACCATATACGTCATAGACACCGCCGCCGGGCAGGACATTCCGCGCAAGAAAGGACCGGCGCTGACCCGGTCCGATCTTCTGGTGGTCAACAAGACCGATCTGGCAGTGCACGTGGGCGTTGACCGCCAGCAACTGGCCCAGGATGCGGCGGCCGCGCGTGCCGAGCGTCCCTTTGTGATGGCCTCGCTCAAGGCCGGCAAGGGCGTGCCCGAGATCGTCCGTTTCCTGAAAGAGGAAGGTGGGCTGTGACGGCGGTTCGGCCGTCCAACGGTCTTACCGTCCAGCGCCGTTGATCTTGACCAGACGCGGCCAGGTGAAGGTAATCCCCTTTTCCAGCAACTGGGACTGCGCGTTGCGCAGCCCGTCGCGGAAGCGTTGCCTGTTCAGCCGTTCGACCGCATTCCGACAGAGCAGGGCGGCCAGCCATGGCCGGTCGGCCTCTTCCAGCGCGCTCAGCAGTCGCCTGAGATAGGCGGCGCTATCCCGCCGGCGGCGGTACATGCGAAAGAACGAGCTTCTATCCAGGCGCTTTTCCCCTGCAAGTTCAAGGACCTGATGCAGTATCTTCATCTGCAGGAAATCCTGCTCGATCCGGTCGCCCAGAAATGGGCAGCGCAGATGCACGGTGCCTTCTCGATCAAACAGGGCGGCGTGCATGGAATCCAGATGCTCGCGCGGATCGTAGATGATGAACGCGCGCCGCGCTGCTTCCAGCATCTCTGGCGCGTAACCATAGCGCGAGGTGAAATCCAACCGCCGCTTGTCACGGAACCGCGGATCCCAGGGTGTGCGGGCGGCCTCAAGCGATGCGATGGGTTGCACCAGAACCACATCCGATCCCGGCGCCGCGACCGAATAGGCGGCCGCCCCATAGGCACCCATCTCGGCACCGTAGAAGATCACATGTTCGAAGTCCTCGAAGAACCCTTCGTCGGTCAGCCGGTCCATGTAGCCGGTGATGGCGGGATCGCGGAACCAGGTCTCGCCATGCGCCATCAGGCAAAGGTGCGACCAGCCCTGGGTCTGTGCCAGGCGAAAGCCCAAGGGATGGCCGTCTTCGTTGGACAGCCGGACCGTGTCGAATTCTTCGAAGGTGACCACCAGAACGGTCGGTTCGCGGTCGATGAAAACGGCCGTGTGGTTGCGTCCGACAGGCTCAACATAGCCTTCGTCCTCGGTGATCTCATCCACCTTGGCCAGCCAATCGGCGCGCGTCAGACCTGCAAGAGATGTGGTGATCGTCGCGCGACGCTCAATCATACGCAGGCTCCGACTGGCCCAATCTGCGTGCGCGCACGAAAAATCCAACATAGCCGTACCTGGTAGACAACTCGTACATAACACGCCCCTCGGCACGAATTTAGGCATGGCGCAGCACCGGGCACAAGTCAGTGATCAATTTTTGCTACTTAGAGGCGATCTAAGCGGAACGATGTGCCTTGGCCGCCCCTATTGGCGCCCGGGCGGCGATAATGCCCGCGCGTGTCGCCGTTTGCCCGATCGGGCACTCGCGGTTGCACCCAAGGCCGAATTGCCGTTGATTTCGGGCATGATGTGCCAATTTCCATTCCAAATATGACCCCTGGCTTCGACACCCCTGCTGAGACCGCCCTTGCTGCCCACCGGCAGGGGCTGGGCGCGGTTCTGGTGACCGTGGTCGAGACCTGGAGTTCAGCGCCAAGGCCCGTTGGAACACTGTTGACCGTCGACGGGACGGGTGCAGTTTTTGGCGCAATCACAGGCGGTTGCATTGAGCCGGAGGTGGCCGAGGCGGCGCTGGCGTGCCTGGCGGTGGGCAGGTCTGAGATGCGGGACTTCGCCGTAACGGATGGGCAAGCCCGTGCTGCCGGTCTGGCCTGCGGCGGTGCGATCCGTGTGATGTTGCAGCCCGTGGGGGCGTCCGGTCTGACCGAGGCGTTGCTGGCCGATCTGGTCGCGGCCCATCGGGCCCGGCGGGCGGTCGCGCTGATCACCGATACGGGCACGTGGCAGGCCCGCCTTGCGGCGGCATCTAGCGGGGCCTCGGACGAAGATCTGCGCCGCCGGTTCATCTCGGGCAAGCCGGGCTTTGACGGCACGCGTTTTGTCGCCCTCAACGTCCCCCGCCTGCGACTTGTGATCGTGGGCGCCGTGCGCATTGCCAAGACCCTGGCCAGCATGGCGTCCATGGCGGGGTTCGAGATCCACATCGTCGATCCCCGGGCATTGGGTGAAGCGCCGGTGCCTTTTCCCGATCACCGGATCGCGACTGGCGCGGTGGACCTTGCACTGTCGGATATCGGCCTTGATCCCCATACGGCGGTGGTGACTCTGACCCATGATCCCATGATCGATGACCCGGCGATCGAGGCTGCACTAGCTGCGGATGTCGTCTACATTGGAGCGCTGGGATCGCGTCAAAGCCATGCCAGGCGTCTTGGCCGGCTGCGGGAACGGGGTACGCATTCCGCTGATCTGGGGCGCATTTCTGGGCCCGTCGGTCTTGATATCCGCGCGCAAAGCTCGGAAGAGATTGCCGTTTCGATCCTGGCCGAACTGATTGCCGTGTTGCGGCAGTCCCCTCTGGCGGTGGCGAAAGAAGTCGAGGCGGCAACGCCCATCTGATAGGCTCGCGCGCATTCATTCAAGTGTTTGACCTGTGAGATTACCATGCCAGCCAATTACCAAGCCGGACGGATTCCGTCCAAACGGGGTTATGATCCTGACTTTCTGGGCGCCGAGTTCTGTGTGCCGCTGCCCGAGTTTGGCCCCGAACTGATTGATCTGATCGTTGATCGCCCGGAACTGCGCGACGGAACATTCGCCGATTATGTGAACTATACCATTGCCATGCATGGGGGGCTTCGTACGGCGGTCTTTGCCGCGCTCAACATCGATCAGGGTGCCATCAAAAGCGTGTCACGCACCGACAATTGGCGGATCGACAGCCGCATCGGGGCCGAGTTTCAACTCAACAACGACTACTACCGCAACAACCCGTGGGATCGCGGCCATCTGGCACGCCGGTCGACGGCGGCCTGGGGCGCGACGGCGCGAGAGGCCAAGCACGCATCGGATGACACGTTCTTTTACGCCAATGCCTCGCTCCAACATGCCAATTTCAATCAGGACGAGTGGCTCGCGCTTGAAGACTGGGTGCAGGACTTGTCCGAGGATGACACCGACCGGATCAATTCGGTCTCTGGACCAATCTTTGGCGACCATCCTCGCTCGATCACCCCGCAGGGACGCAGTACGGCGCTGATCCCCTCGGCCTATTTTAAGGTGGTGAGCTTTGTCGCAGGTGGAAAGCTGGAGGTGCGGGCCTTTATCATGCCCCAGGATGCCGCCGCCATTCGCGACAAGCGCGGGCGCCAGATGTTCGACAATCAGCGCTACCAGGTCTCGGTTACCGAGATCGAGGAGCGCACGGGATTGCTGTTCCCGCAGGTCTTACCGGATATGAACCCGTTGTTTTTCAATGAAAATGAGGATGCGGCCGAACGGTTGAACATCTCTCACTTTCCCGAACGGATCGAGGTGGACAGCCCGCCCGAGGTGGTCGCAGCGGATCGTCCGCGCGATTTCGTCGTCGATGATGGCGCGCTCAGGATCGTTCTGGCCATGGTGAACCCCAAGGGCAAGGAACGGGATGGGGAATGGGTCACGCTTCTGAACGTGTCATCCGCGCCGATCGATTTGTCCGGGTGGAGCCTGTCGGATACCATGCGCGCGCCGCTGCCCCTGTCGGGCGGTTTGGCGCCGGGTGAGGCGTTGCGTTTGATGCCCGTGACGCCTCTGATGCTGGGCAACAGGGGCGGCACGCTGATGCTGTTCGATCCGACGCAGCAGCGCATTGACCGGGTCAAGTACACCGCCAGCGATGCGCGCGAAGAAGGCGTGCCGGTGCGCTTTCTTGACCGGTCAGACCCGCTGACCGGCAGTGATGCAGACGCCTGAAGGCCAAAGACGAAAACGGCCCGCACCGGCGGGTGCAGGCCGTTCGGTCCTAACGGGGTGGTCGGTGCCTATTTGGACGGGCCAATCATCATTACCATCTGACGGCCTTCCATCTTCGGCATGTTCTCTACCTTGCCAATTTCCTTGACGTCATCGGCCACACGTTCGAGCAGGTTGCGCCCGAGATCCTGGTGAGCCATTTCGCGCCCCCGGAAACGCAGCGTAACTTTGACCTTGTCGCCATGTTCAAGAAACTTGAGCACATTGCGCATCTTTACGTCATAGTCATGCGTGTCGGTGTTGGGCCGAAACTTTACTTCTTTGACTTCAATGGTTTTTTGCTTTTTGCGCGCTTCGCTTTCGCGCTTTTGCTGTTCGTATTTAAATTTGCCGAAATCCATAATCTTGCAGACGGGTGGCGCTGCATTGGGTGAGATTTCGACCAAATCCAATCCTGCCGCTTCGGCCAGGGCCATGCCCCGTTCCGGCGTCACGACGCCGACATTTTCGCCTTCTGCGCCTATCAGGCGGATTTCTGAGGCCCTTATACGTGCGTTAACGCGGGGGCCGGTGTCCCGCTGAGGCGGGGCGTTGTGAGGTCTGCGGGCTATGTTGGTTCTCCTGTAGCCGTTGAAAAGGTGACGGAAAAATAGAGCTATAGGCGAGGGCATTCAACCGCCTTCTGCGTCGAAGCGGTGCGAATTGACGCTTGGGTGGCGGCGTGGTGCCGGTTCTAGCAGACCTTTACTGGGTCAGCGAGAATTGCGTCCGGTTGTAGCGGTTGCCAAGGACAGGCTCGATCGACTGGCCGTTATAGTGAAAAACCTGCAGCCCCCGGGTGGTGTAGACGCCGAAACCAAGTGTCTGCACCTCGGTCACGTAGGCCCGGTCGGCCACGTACCAGCGCAGATGGGTCAGTTTGCCGTCTTGGATAACCGGCTGCAGGCAGAACGGACTGTCGGCGGTCACCCCGGGTTGGTTCAGGATCTTGGTGCCGATCACCTTGCAGAAACCGGTGTACTGCTTGCCGCTGTCGTTGCCGCCGCGCTGGGTCGACGCACTGCGCGCATTGTTGGCGGTGTTGAGGGCCGCCTGAACGGCACTGTCGCTGACCTCGGCATCGAGCGCAGCCACAAGTTCCCCGTCGATCTCTCCGTTCACCGGCAGGCCCACACGTTCCTGATAGCGGCGGATCGCGGCCCGGGTGTTGGCGCCGGACACGCCGTCGGCCGTGCCGGCATTGAGATTGAGGATATTGAGCTGCGCCTGGACCTTGCGGATGACAGTTGGTGTGACGGTCACGGCCGGTGCCGCGGGCTTGTCGGCGCGGTCGGGCAGTGTCGTGTCGAGTGCGGCCACCCTGTCGGTTTCTCCGTTCGGCCGATCCTCAAGCTCTTCCAGCTTGATCGCGGCGATCCCGGCGAAGAGACCGTTCGGAAACTGACGCAGGAATTCGCGGATGTAGGCGGGGTTGTCGCTGTCCTTGACCGAGTCCCAGAACGCGATCTCGGCCGAGCTGTCGGTGCGCGCCGGAGGCGTTTGGTCGACGGGCTGATCGCTGTTGCCCGTGACCGGCAGGATTTCGATACCGCCACGGGTCGGGGCCTTGGGCAGGGAAAGATAGACATCCTCGGCCGAAAGCGATCCGTAGACAAACGGTTCCTGCCGGCTGTAGGTCGCTTTCAGCACGTCATCTCGGACCTGGCGGAAAAGCTTGCCCACCTCAAGGCCGGGCGTACGCAGACCGGCCAGCAACGCATTGGCATAGGGGCTGTTGCGCCCTTCGCCGTCGCTGGCCACGGTTCCGTCCTTGGCTGCATAGGCCACAAGGGTGTTGCTTGAGGGTTCGACACTGGCCAGACCGCGCCCGATCGAGCGTGTCGACATCGAGCGCGTCATGCTTTTCAGGAACGGGTTGTCACGGCAGGCGTCAAGGATCACCAGCCGAAGCTTGGTCGCGCCCGATGCCGCGCCCACGACCAGATCCAGCGGCACCGCCTCGTATTCCACGTCAAGGTCAGTCTTCAGCGCCGCATCCGTAGGCACCAGATAGTTCTGTTTGTCGATCTCGATGCCATGGCCGGCATAGTAGATGATCGCATGCTCGGCCCCGAGGCTCGCGTTGCGGAAGCTGCGCAGCCCGTCGACCATCTGCGCGCGGGTCACATCGCGCAGCAGCGTGACCTCATAGCCCAGATTTTCCAGCTCTACCGCGATATCGACGGAATCATTCGCCGGGTTTTTCAGATCCGGAACGGACCCGTAATCAGAGTTGCCAATAATCAGCGCCACACGCCCCGAGGCGAAGGCGGCGGTTGAAAACACCGCAAAAATAACAAACAGGCCGAAAAGCCGGCCCTTTTCCAATAATGTCACGATAAGCCCCCCAGAGGCTAAAACCACCATGGAGTATGATTTAAAAGTACCGAAAGTCAAGGATTTGGCAGGCAGATCCGTCGGATGATTTCAAGCCCTCAAGCCGCCTTCCATTTGATTGAACACCCCATAGAGGCGATCTGATCGGACGGACCTCGCCCAGAGTCCACGACCTCGCGCATGGCTTCGAAAAGGTCCCTGCGCAAATCGGTCGGGCCAGCGGTGCTGCGCGACGCATCCAGACGCCCGCGATATTGCAGCTCCTGCGCGCTGTTGAAGCCGAAGAAGTCCGGCGTGCAGGCGGCATCATAAGCCCGCGCCACCGATTGATCTTCGTCGTGCAGATAGGGAAAGCGAAAGCCTTCGGCCAAAGCAAGCTTGGCCATGTTGTCGAAACTGTCGGCCGGATAATTGACCGCGTCGTTTGAACATATGGCGGCGGCGCCGACACCCATGTCCATCAGCGCGTGGGCATCGCGCACGATCCGGTCCTTGACCGCAAGCACATAGGGACAGTGGTTGCAGATGAACATGATGAGCGTGCCCTTGGGACCGGCAATATCGCCGAGGCCGTAGGATTTGCCATCGGTCGCTGGCAGCTCAAAGGACCGGGCTTTCCAGCCGAAATCGCAGACAGAAGGGGTGGCGGCCATGGGATCACCTTTGAAGAAATGATTTGCATCCGCAGTATAGGCGGCCTTGGGCCGGTCGCCTATGCGTCTTGTGCGGGGGCTCAAGTGTCGTCTCGGTGCCCGTCGGCCGCCCAGGGATGGGCGCCAGCGCTTAGCAGCGGCGCATCATCGGGCAAAGCAGCCGATCGGCGCGCATGGTATTGGCATCAAGGCGGGTGATCGGAACACCGGCCGACGTCCATGTCGACGGTCCGGTCACGACGATATCCTCATAGTACGACAAGCCGGCCTGATTGCGGATGAAGACCCGGTTGTCTTCGGTGCGCATGTGAAAATAGGTGGCGCAGAGACACCACTTGCCCGACATGCCCGACAGGGGATTGGGCGCGCTGGCGGTCACCCGCGCTGCGGCCGCCTTGCTGCTTCGGTAGGCGGCGAGGTCGGCCTCGGGCACGGCGCTGGCCAGGCGGGACAGCATTGTCCGGTCCGGATCGCCGTCGGCAATCAAGCCTGCGCTTTTCTCAAAGTTGAGGATTGCCGTGCGCGTGCGCGGGCCGATCAGCCCGTCTTCGGGGCCCGCATCCAGGTCAAGAACGTTCAGCCGTTCCTGCATCTCGCGCAGTTCGGAACGCGTGATCGGGCTGTCATCCGGCGCGGGTCGGATAGGCACGGACGAACCATCGGGTTCCAGGATCGTCACGCCACGCTCGGCGGTATCCAAAGCCGCCAGCCGCCGTTCAGCCATCGACCGGAAAGTTCCATTGGGGAAACGGTCGATGTAATCGCGGTAGTCGCCGGCGTTGCCGCTGGCTTCGGCCGATTGCCAGAACGCCAGATCAAGGGCGCTATCGGCCGCCGGTGTGGCGGCCGGTGCCGCCGCCGGTGCCGGCGCTTCATTCACAGGCGACAAAAAGATGTCCCGCGCCGACAGGGACCCGTAGAGAAACGGCTCCTGCCGGGTGGCTGTTGCGGCAAGCACATCATCGCGCACCTGCCGGAAGAACTTTCCGATCTCAAGGCCGGGTGTCCGCAGCGCTTTCAGAAAAGCCGTGGCATAGGGGCTCATGTCGCCGCGCCCATCAAGGGCCACTGTGCCACCCTTGGCGGAGTAGGCCACAAGCGTGTTCGTGGTGGGCTCGATATCGGCCAGCCCGCGCCCAAGGGACCGAGTGCTGTCAGCGCGGGCCATGTTTTCGATAAAGGGGTTATCGCGGCAAGCATCGAGCACCACCAGTCGCAGCTCGGACGCTCCGGCGGTCGATTCAAGGACCAGATCCATCCGGACCGCCTCATATGCCGCGTCGATATCGGTTCTCAGCGTGGCGTCCGTGGGTACCAGATAATTCTGCTTGTCGATCTCGATGCCATGGCCGGCATAGTAGACGACGGCCTGTCGCTTGCCGAAGCTCGCATGCCGAAATTCTTTGAGCGCCTCGGTCAGGGCGGCGCGCGTGGTGTCTTCGAGATGCATCACCTCAAAGCCGATACGCCTCAGTTCCCCGGCGATGGCTCGGGCGTCATTGTAGGGGTTCCTGAGGTCGGGTGCGGCGCTGTACTTGGCGTTTCCGATCACCAAGGCGATGCGGTCCGACGCCATGCCCGGGACCGCCGCCAGCAAAAGCAAAGCCATGCAAAACAGAATGCGCGAAAGCCGAGGCCAGAGCTTCATTGGCCGGTATCCCGAAGTGATCGTTGTGCCGAACCTACGGGCCCGTGCCATTCCGGGTCAATTGCGGCGTTCAGACGCCGTCGCCGACGAATGCTTTTTCGACAACATAGTGTTTTGGATCGGAATTCGCGCCTTCGACGAGGCCGTAGCCTTCCAGCAGATCCTTGAGATCGAGATTGAAGGCCAGCGAGCCGCAGACCATTGCACGGTCGTGGTCGGGTGAAATCGTGTCGACGCCAAGGTCGTTGAACGCCGTGCCATCACCCAGAAGGGTGGTGATCCGCCCCATCTTGGCGCTGTCTTCGCGGGTGGTCGTCGGATAGTAACGCAGCTTGGCCAGGTTCTCGGCCCCGATCAGTTCGGTCAACAAGGGATCGTTCCGGATTGCGTCGACAAGATTGCGGCTGTAGGTCAGTTCCGCCACCTCGCGGCAGGTGTGGGTGACGATTACCTCATCGAAGCGTTCATAGGTTTCCGGATCGCGCAACAACGACGCGAAAGGGGCAAAGCCGGTGCCGGTCGAGAAGAACCAAAGCCGCTTGCCCGGAAGAAGCGCATCATGGACCAGCGTGCCCACCGGTTTCGGGCGCAGAATGATCTGATCGCCGGGCTGGATGTGCTGCAGTTTCGATGTGAGCGGCCCGTCCGGCACCTTGATCGAGTAAAACTCCAGTTCATCGTCCCAGGACGGCGAGGCGATGGAATAGGCCCTCAGCAGGGGCTTTTGCCGCCCTGTCTTGGGGTCCGGATAGCCCATCAGCCCGATCATGACGAATTCGCCGGACCGGAACCGCAGCGACTGTGGCCGCGTCACGCGAAACGAAAAAAGCCGGTCGGTATAATGTTTGACCGCCGTAACGGTCTGGGCGTCGGGCAGGGCGGGTGTCGCGGATTTCGACTCTGTTGCGATGTTCATGTCATTCATACTGTCAGCCAAGGCTTACACCTTGCCCCCGTTCTATCTGAGTGTTTCGCTTGGTTAAAGGGCCGGCTCAGCCTGTGCGGTGCGACCTCTGGTCCGCTCGGCCAAGGCGCGCCTGGTAAAAGTGGTCACGCCAGTTAGCGCGGGCGCGCCACTGGTCTTCTGGCTGACGTTGGGACATGGCAGCGTCGATTTCCACCTCGTCAAAGCCCGACCGGCGCGCCATGGCGTATTGGTCGGCCACCAGAGCACCGCCGGCGCGCAGCCGGCCGACAAAGCCCATCAGACGCAGGGCGCGACCAATCGTAAAGCCGCGGCCATCGGCAAAGCTTGGGAAATCGACGCGGATCAGATCGATGTCGCCGAGCCTGTCCCGCAGAACAATCGGATCGGCGTCAGAGGGCACATGGACCGCCAGCGCCGGCATATCGGTGTTGGCGGGCATCGCGTCCAGTTCGGTAAAGCCATGCTGCCAGTCGTCTTCGGCAAAGCCTTCGTCGGTGACGATAACTGTCATGCCGCATCTCCTTCGTTCGCGGGTGGGCGCACTGCCTTGCCACCACTGAAGTGAATTCCACATTCGGTTTTTTCGTTTCCGCGCCAGCGGCCTGCGCGCGGATCTTCATGTTCGAAGACAGGGCTCGTACAAGGTGTGCAGCCGATCGACGGATAACCGCGCGCCACCAGCGGATGGCGCGGAAGCCGGTTGTTGGTCATGTAGTCCTGCAAATCCTGTGCGTTCCAAAAGGCCAGCGGGTTGATCTTCAGTCGCTTTTCGCCGTCCGCCTCGAAGAAGTCGAGGTGTTGCCGCGCGCCGCCCTGGAAACGTTTGCGCCCGGTGATCCATGCATCAAACGGCTCAAGCGCCCGTGCCAGGGGCCGGGTCTTGCGCAGATCGCAGCAGGCATCGGGCGCAGCCAGATGCAATATACCGTCGACATCTTCGGCAAAGACCTCGGTGCGCGAGGGTCGAATGATGCGCACATCCTCTAGCGCCAAGAAGCGGGCGACCTCCGCCTGATAGGCCAGCGTTTCGGGAAACAGCATCTCGGTTTCAAGAAAGATCACCGGCAACGTACGGTCGATCACCGACACCAGATGCAAGAGCGCGACCGATTCCGCCCCGAAGCTGGTGACAAGTGCCGTCCGGCCCACCTGGGGGTCGGTCAGCGCCCGTTCCAGAACACTGGCCGCGGAATGGTGGCGCAGCCGGGCATTCAGCGCCGCCGCCCGTTCCGCGGCCGAAAGCGGCGGAAGCTCAAGCGGCATTGGCCTTGGTCTCGGGATAAAGCGCGGCCTTGTAGGGCGCGGCGCCCAGTCGGCGATAGGACTGGAGAAAGGTCTCTTCGGGGTCCGCGCGCAGGTCGAGATAGGCATAGACCAGCCGTTCGACTGCTGGAACGATCTCATCGGCGGAAAACCCGGGTCCCGCGCGTTCGCCGATGGCGGCGGTCTCGGTGCCGTCACCGCCCAGCGTGATTTGATAGTTCTCGACGCCAGCGCGGTCGAGACCAAGAATGCCGATATGGCCCACATGATGGTGGCCGCAGGCATTGATGCAGCCCGAAATCTTGATCTTCAGCGCACCAATCTCATGCTCTAGCTTCAATTCGTCGAAGCGCGTCGAAATCTCTTGCGCAATCGGGATCGAACGGGCCGTGGCCAGCGCGCAGTAATCCATACCCGGGCAGGCAATAATGTCCGAAATCAGCCCCACATTGGCAGTGCCAAGGCCCGCTGCCAGAAGCTCGGCATGGATCTGGGGCAGATCCGACTTGTGGACGTGGGGCAGGATCACGTTCTGTTCGTGGCTGATGCGCAGCTCATCATGCCCGTATTTTTCGGCCAGATCGGCCATGACGCGCATCTGATCGGCCGTTGCGTCGCCGGGCGTCTTGCCGTGGGACTTCAGGCTGATCGAGACGATGGCGTAGTTTGCCTGGCGGTGCGCGGCGACATTGGTGTCGACCCAGGACCGGAACACCGGGTCCTTGTCATAGGCCAGCGTGTATCCATCCAGCGGCGCATTGCGGAACGCTGGCGGGGCGAAGGCGGCTTCGATTTCCGCTAGAAGATCCTGATCTTGGCCCGAGAATTCCGCGCGCAGTTCCCGGAAACGTTCCTCGACCCGGTCGCGGATCGTGTCGATGCCGTTCTCGTGCACCGTGATCTTGATCCGGGCCTTGTACTTGTTGTCGCGGCGGCCAAGGACGTTGTAGACGCTGACAATGGCTTCGACATAGGGCAAGAGATCGGCGGCCGGCAGGAACGGGCGAATGACCTTGCCCACCATGGGCGTGCGTCCTAGCCCGCCACCCACGATCACTTCGAAACCCGCCTCACCCGCATCATTGCGCACCATGCGCAGACCGATGTCATGGGCCTTGGTCACCGCCCGGTCGTTCGGCGAACCGGTGATCGCGATCTTGAACTTGCGGGGCAGGAACTGAAATTCCGGATGGTCGGTCGACCATTGCCGCAGCAGTTCCGCCACCGGGCGCGGGTCGGCAATCTCGTCGGCGGCGGCGCCAGCGAAATGGTCTGCCGTGACGTTCCGGATCGTGTTGCCCGAGGTCTGGATGGCGTGCATTTCCACATCGGCGAGCGCGGCGAGCATATCCGGCACATCGCGCAGCTTGGGCCAGTTGTACTGGATGTTCTGACGTGTCGTGAAATGGCCGTAGCCCTTGTCCCAGCGCTCGGCGATATAGGCAAGCTGGCGCATCTGCCGGCTGGCGAGCGTGCCATAGGGGATGGCGACCCGCAGCATATAGGCATGAAGCTGCAGGTAGAGCCCGTTCATCAGCCGAAGCGGTTTGAATTCGTCTTCGGTCAGCGCACCTTCGATCCGGCGTTCGACCTGGGCACGAAACTGCGCCACGCGTTCGCGCACGAAGGCTTCATCGAAGTGATTGTATTTATACATGGGTGCCCTCTGCCTGTTTGCCGTGGGCATAGTTCGACGGCCCCCGCCGCCGGAATGCCTCGCGGAAATGGGTGGGTTCCGGCCCGGCGCCGCCGGGGCTGGCATCGGCCAGATAGGCGCCGACGATCTGGTCCTGCTGGTTCTTCTCGGCCTGATCCAGCGCCGCCTGGGCGTCTTCGGCCTCTAGGAACAGCCGCGCTGCGGCCATGCGTTCTGTCCAGGTGCCGTCACTGGCCATCCAGACGACATCGCCTTGAAGCAGCCTGTTACCGGTCAGCACCTTGGGTGTGAACTTTCTGCTCATAGCGCGGCCTCTTTGGTTTGAATGTGCTCGGCCGCGTCCATCGCTGCGCGGGGCGCCAGGCCGAAGAAGGTCAGAACCGGGCCATCAAGGCCTGCATGCTCAAGTTCCCGCGCCATGTCCGCCAGCGTCGTCGACACGATCCGCTGGCTGCTGCGCGATGCATTCTCGATGAAGGTCACCGGCGTTGCGGGATCGGCGCCATGCATGATCAGCCGGCCCTGAAAGAAACGCGCCGCGCGCTTGCCCATGTAAATGGCCGCCACCTCGCCCGGGCGGGCGAGGGCGCGCCAATCGTGGTCGGCAAACCCCTTGGTGTCGTGACCAGTGATAACCCGCAGGGCCGAGTTTCGGCCGCGCTGGGTCAGGCTTTGTCCGATTGCGGCGGCGGCGGCGCTGGCGGCGGTGATGCCCGGGACGATCCGCCAGGGAACGCCCGCGGCATCAAGTGCGCTGATCTCTTCGTCAAGCCGCCCGAATACCGCCGGATCCCCCGACTTAAGCCGAACAACCTGTCCGCCCGATCGGGCGTGGGCAATCATCAGATCATTAATGTCTTCCTGACTGACTGACGGACCGAAACCTTCCTTTCCGGCGGCGATCAACCTCGCCTCGCGCCGGGCCAGTTCCAGGATTTCTGGCGCGACCAGACGGTCGTGGATGACCACATCGGCCTCGTGCAGTGCGGTCCGCGCTTTCAGCGTCAGAAGCTCCGGATCGCCGGGGCCCGCGCCCACGAGGGCCACGGCGCCGTGGCGGGCGTCCGTCTGCAAGTGCGTCTCGAGAAGATCGGAGAGCGCGGGTTGCACCGCATCGGTGCCCCCGCTTTCAAGCGCTTGCGGACCGGCGCGAAAATAGAAATCGGACCAGAAGTCCCTTCTTTTTCGCCCGAAGGGCAGCGCCTCGGCCCGGTCCCGGAACAGCTTGCCGATGCGGGCCAAGAGACCCAGAGAAACGGGCAGACGCTCTTCCAGATCGCGCTTGATTGCCCGGGCAAGAACCGGTGCCGCCCCTTCGGTTCCGATGGCGACAGTGACCGGATCCCGGTCCACGATGGCCGGCGTTATGAACTGGCTTTCGGCCAGATTGTCGACCCAATTGGTCAGGGCGCCGTCCGCCTGGGCAAGCCGGGTGACCCGGGCGTCTTCGTCGGCGTCGTCGTTGGCGGCGTAAAACAGCGCGGCGCACATCGCATCGCCGGGCGCCAGACGGCGTTCGACCAGGTGAATCTTACCCCGATCGGCCAGTTCCCGGACTTCGGCCATGGGCTGTTCGGCAAAAACCGTGATCCGCCCTTCGGTCTTCAAGAGCAGGCGCAGCTTGGCCAGCGCGGCCTCGCCGCCGCCCGAGACCACGATCCGGCGACCAGCGACGGCCAGAAAGATCGGAAAATGCTGCATGGATGGTTCTCCGCAATTTATTGAGCTCAATATAGGACAATTTTCTTTTCAAGGCCCATATGTCAGACTAAATAAGGACAAATGTCCTATCAGCGTTGTGAGTAGGAACAAAACGACCATTGGCAGGCGGAGGCAGGAATGAATGTTCGCATCGATGAAACGGACCGGAAAATTCTTGCGGCGATGCAAGAGGATGCGGGGCAGTCACTGGATGATATCGCCCGCGCGGTCGGCAGTTCGAAAACGCCGGTTTGGAACCGCGTGAAGAAACTGCGCCAGGCGGGCGTGATCCGCCAGAACACGGTTCTTCTGGACGCCGAAGCGCTTGGTTTTGAAGCATGTTTCTTTGTCCTGATCCGGACGTCAGAGCACGAGGCAGAGTGGCAGGAGAAGTTTCTGAACGCGCTGAACGCCCGCCCTGAAGTGCTGGAAGCGCACCGATTGGCGGGCGAGATCGACTATATCCTGAAGGTTCGGGTCGAGAACGCGCGGGCCTATGATGTCTTCTACCAGGCGCTGATCTCCGAGGTGCGGATCTACAACGTGACCGCCCTGCTTTCCATGGAAGAGATCAAATCGACCACGATGCTGCCGCTTTAGCCCGCCAAGGCGTGGCCGATCGGGGCCGCGGGCAAGGCGCTGAGGCCGTGAAAGTGATAGAGATCCGCGAATTCGGGCTGTCCGACAAGGGCGAGCGCCGGAAGGCGCTGAAACAGAACGCGCAGGGCGATCTGTAGCTCTAGCCGGGCCAGAGGCGCGCCAATGCAAAAATGCCGTCCGGCGCCGAACGCCGAGTTTGTCGTGACCGCCCGGGACGGGTCGAAACGCGCGGCATCGGGCCAGACCGTATCATCGCGGTTGGCCGAACCCAAAAGGCAAGCCACCTGATCGCCGCGCCTGAACGTATGACCGAAAATAGTCATCTCTTCGTAGATATACCGGGTGAACATATGAAGCGGCGGATCCCAGCGCAGCACCTCTTCGACAGCGGCCTTGCATCTGTCTTCCGTGCCGACAACAGACGCGGTGGCGCGGTGCTCTATCAGGGCCCGAATGCCGTTTCCCAGCGTGTGAACAGTGGCTTCGTGCCCGGCATTCAGAAGCAGTATGCAGGTCGAGATAAGTTCGTCCGTCGACAGCCGGGCGCCGTCTTCTTCGGCGGCAATCAGATGCGTGATCAGATCGTCTGCCGGTTGCGACTGTCGCTCGATTACATAACCCCGCAGAAAATCGGCAAAGTCCCGGGCGGCCGCGGCGGAGGCCCGTTCGATGTCTTCTGTACGGCGGGCCTGATACATGGCGACCATGGCGTTGGACCAATTTAATAGCTTCGGGCCCATGTCCTCGGGCACGCCCAGAAGGCGGGCGATGATGGTCACGGGCAGGGGCGCGCAATAGGCAGGCAAGAGGTCAACCTGGTCACTGCCGAAGCCGTCAATCATGTCATGGCAGAGCGCTTCGATCTCTGGCGCGAGCGTTGCAATCCGTCGGGTGGTGAAGGCGCGCAGCACCAAGCCGCGCAGCCGCGTGTGACGCGGTGGTTCAAGTTCCAGCATGGAATGGGCTTCGATGTCATAGAACGCAGTCGCATGATCCGGGACGGCGATTTCAGACCCGGCGGGAGGTTCGCGGCCCATGCGCCGGTCGCGCAGCACCTCTTGCACGGCGCGGTGCGTGGTGGCGCAGACGAGGTCGTAGTCTTCCCAGAACACCAGATCGCCCAGGCCGCGGGCCCGTGCGTAGAACGGGTAGGGATCCTGCACAAAGGCAGGGTCCACGGGTGACTGTCTGACGCGGGCGAGGGACATCGGCCATTCCTAGCTTGGCCCGCCCATGGTCAGCCAGCCCCGGGGCGGTTGCAACCCGCGCCTTGGCGCGATCCGGTGACCCGGCTCAGTCGGCGCCTCGGACGCGAAGTTGCGCATCAGGATCGGGGCGGATGACCCGCTGGACGAAGAAGGCGGCGGCCGCGAGCGCAATGCCAATCAGATCGGTGACGCCGCCCCCTTCGATCATGAACAGCGCCGCCAGGATCAGAACGAGCCGCAGATACCAGGCCGCGCGGCCTTTCATGAACCAGCCCTGAACCCCGCCCGACAAGAGAAAGACGCCAAAGACAGCCGTCGCGCCCGCCCGTGCCACTTCAAACCAAGACCCGTCCATCAAGATGGCGCTGTTGTAGAAGAACATGAAGGGTACGATGAAGGCGGCGATGCCGATCTTGAATGACGCCACCGATGTCTCCATCGGGTTTGCGCCCGATATGCCGGCGGCCGCATAACTCGCCAGCGCCACAGGCGGCGTGATCGCCGACAAGACGGCGAAATAGAAGACGAAGAAATGTGCGGTCAGCAGCGGGATTCCCAGTTGGACGAGACCCGGCGCCACGACGCTGGCGGCGACGGCATAGGCGGCTGTGGTGGGCATGCCCATGCCCAATAGAATGGCGATGCACATCGCGAAGATCAGCGCCAGAAGCTGGCTGGCCTGGGCCAGACCGAGAAGCAGCGCCGAAAAGCGCGCGCCGACACCCGTCAGGCTGATTACGCCAACGATGATCCCGGCGCAGGCGCAGACCGCGATGATCTGGATCGACATGGTGCCCGCAAGCTCAAAGGCCTTGCCGATGGCGCGCGGCCCCATCCGGTGGGGCGTCAGCCAGCTGACCACCGCAGCTGCCAGCGTCGCCAAGGTGCCCGCCCGGATCACCGAATAGCCGGAAAACAGCGCATAGATCAGGATGATGATCGGAAGGAACAGGTAGACCTGCCGGACCATGCGGTTGAATTTCGGCAACTCGTCTTCCGACATGCCGCGCATGCCGAGCTTGGCGGCCTCAAAATCGACCATGAAATAGACCGAGACGAAGTAAAGAACGGCCGGGATGATCGCGGCGACGGCGATCTCGGTATAGGGGATGCCGGTGATCTCGGCCATGATGAAGGCGCCCGCGCCCATGATCGGTGGCATGATCTGACCGCCCGTCGAGGCGGCGGCCTCAACCGCGCCGGCGGTTTTCTTGTGATAGCCCACCTTCTTCATCAAAGGGATGGTAAGCGAGCCGGTGGCGACCACGTTCCCGGCGCTCGTCCCGTTGATCATGCCCATCAGACCGCTTGCGAAGATGGCCACCTTGGCCGGCCCGCCACGGGCACGCCCGGCGGCGGCGAAGGCGAAGTTGACGAAGTAATCACCCACCTTCGAGGCCTGCAGGAAGGCCGCAAAGATGATGAACAGGATGATGTAGGTCGAACTGACGGCCGTCGTCGGGCCCAGAATGCCCGCATCGGTATAGACCTGGCTGAAGAACCTTTGCCAAGATATGGCCGGTGAATTCAGAAACCCGGGCATGTACTGGCCAGCGAACACATAGATCAGGAAAATCGTGGCGATGATCACCAGGGCCAGCCCGGCCACCCGGCGCGTCATCTCCATGATCAGCAGGGTGCCGGCAAGGGCCGCCAGCGATATGCCGATGGGGGCAAAGGGTGTGCCTGTCGAATTGCGCATCAGCGTGCCGTAGATTGTGATCAGGTAGATCGCGACCGCGATACCGCAGACACCCAGAACCAGATCCACCGATGAAAAACCGCTGCGCGTTCGCCGGTGGAACCATCCGACGACGATCCCGCCCACCGTCGCCACCAGAAGCGGTGCGCCAAACAGCCATTGTTCATTGAACTTGATCGTCGGATCGATCCCGTTCCAGGCCAGCCCGCCGGCGATCTGTGTCGAGAAGTAGATCGCCGTGCAGCATGCGAAAATGGCCGGCGCCATCAACGCCAGACCGACCAGCCCCAGGGTCGGCGTTTCGGGGCGTTCTTCGCCCCGGAAATCATAGGCCGCGAACATGATGAAACCCAGGAACAGGGCGCCCGCCACGTGAACGATCCGGAAGTTCCAGGTCTCGAGCGGGAATGTCGGCAGAAAAGGCACTGTGATGCCGATGTATTCGCGGATCGACACCCCGTTCAGCGCCGCCATGTGGAACGCAGCGTAAAGCCCGGCCAGCGTCGCGACCAGCACCAGACTGCGCCCAGCGAACTGTCGCCGGTTCTTTTCCGCCGGTTCATCATCGACGCCTTCGGCGATCACGCGATCTTCAATCTGGGTTGCCTCGTTCATTTTCTGATCCCTTTCCGGGCGGCTTTGCCCCAAGCCGCGCTGGCGGCGAACATCCTATAGCGGCTTTTGGTTCCGTGCCGAATCGCTCTAACTGCGTCCAACGGTATCCTGATCTGGTGGCAAGCGATGAGCGGACTTCTTGCGCTTTTGGACGATGTCGCGGCTTTGACCAAGCTTGCCGCCGCACAGGTAGACGATATCGCGGCGCAGGCGGTCAAAACCGGCGCCAAGATCGGTGGGGCGGTCCTCGATGACGCCGCCAAGGCCGGTGCCAAGGCAACCGGTATCGTCATCGACGACGCGGCGGTCACGCCGAAATACGTCACCGGGCTGCCCGCAGCGCGTGAATTGCCGATTGTCTGGCAGATTGCCCGGGCGTCGTTCTTCAACAAGCTGGTCGTCTTGCTTCCGGCGGCGCTTTTGCTCAGCGCGTTCCTGCCCTGGCTTCTGACGCCGCTTCTGATGCTGGGCGGCGCGTACTTGTGCTTTGAGGGGGCCGAAAAGGTCTGGCATCTGTTTTCCCCGCACGCGGATCACGGCGCGAAAAGACCCGAGACCATCGATGCCGCGCGGCTGGAAAAAGAGCGTGTGGCAGGTGCTATCAAGACCGATTTCATCCTGTCGGCTGAGATCATGACGCTGAGCCTTGCGGCGATCACCTCTGACAGCATCGTCATACAGGCCCTGGTGCTGGCGGTGGTTGCAATCGGTATCACCGCGCTGGTCTACGGCGCCGTCGCCATACTGGTGAAGGCGGATGATTTCGGCCTGCGGCTGAGCCAGTCGGACGCCGGTCAGGCGGTCAGGACGCTGGGGCGCGGTATCGTCAAGGCAATGCCCGGTGTGATGCGTTTTATATCGACGATCGGCACGGCAGCAATGCTTTGGGTAGGGGGCAACATTATCGTTCATGGTCTGCACGATCTTGGCTGGCACTGGCCCTACGACACGATCCACGGCGTCGCCAAGTCTCTGACCGCGTCAGTCCCGACGGCAAAGGGCTTCGCAGAGTGGATGGCCATCGCGGCGATGGACGGGGTCATCGGGCTGGCATTGGGACTGGTCCTGATTCCGATTGTAACGGGGCTTCTCGTCCCCGCGGTTCAGCGCCTTAGAGGTGCACCAGCGGGCAAGTTGCATTAACTCTTGTCTTACGGATGACCGGATCGAGCTTGCCCGGTCGAAGGCCGGGCCACCGCAGGGGCAGCCCGGCGTGGGAGATTACATGCCGTGGATCATGTCATCCGGAATGTCGGCGCCCGCGTTTTCCTTGAACCACTTGGCCGCACCGGGGTGCCACATCAGCACACCGTTCTTGTCCCAGTTCTGGGGCACGGTTGAACGGGCCGCCTTGTGGATGTTCACCATGCGGTCATTGTCCGACATGATGACATCGACAACAGCCTCGACAAAGGTCTCGGGCAGGTCGCAGTTGGCGATCGCAAAGTTCCACATCGAAACCGACAGCGCGTCTTCTTCCATCGTCGTGTACGTGTCAGAGGGAATGATGAACGAGGACACCGGGTAAGCTTCCAGCACCTGGTCTTTTTCTTCCTGCGTAAAGGCGATGAAGTTGATGTCGGTTTGCACTTCAAGCTGGCTGACGGCCGGGGTTGGTACGCCGGCTGCGAAAGCAATGACGTCCAGCAGGCCGTCCTGAAGCTGACCCGCGAGGTCGTTCCATCCGCCGTTGCGACGCTCAAACTCCACGCCGAGGGTTTCCATCATGCGCGGGAAGTAGGTGTCCGAGGTCGATCCGGCCGGGCCGAAGCCGATCTTGGCACCATCCGGGATGTCCGAGATCGAAGTGATGCCGGTCGAGGCAAGCGTCGTGACTGCGAAAGGCGTCTGGTACATCGGGAACATCGCGCAGGCGCCGGACATCTCGAGGCCGGGGGCAATCGGGTTGGTGCCGCCCAGCGATTCTGCCGCCGGACCCATGGTGGTCATGCCGAACGCAGCGTCTCCGGTGTGAACCAGGGCCATGTTCTGCATGGGTCCGCCGGTGACTTCGCCGCCGCCCGACAGGCCCAGTTCTTCGGCGACAAGGTTCGCCCAGCCCGAACCGTAGGCGAAGTAGGTGCCGCCCTGCGATGCGGTGCCGACCGTGAAGCTTTCCGGCCAGCCGGTTTTGTCCAGATGCCCGCCGGCCCAGCCGGCTGTCGTGGAAACGGCAACGGCAGCAATGGCCGTCATGACGGATTTGGTCATGGATATCCTCCCATAAGTGGCCGAGATTTCGGCCGGATCCCTGTTGCAGCGTGCGCCACCAAAGTCGGTCCGGCTCCGGTCCTCCTCCGAAGCGGCGCGGTGTCTGCGGCGCCGTTGTGTTGGCGGCCCCAGCCGGAAAGCAAGGGCGCGGGCGAAGAAAATCAAGGTTTGGGCGTGATTTTAGCGATGCAGGGGTGAGAAGGGTGACATTCGGTCAAAGGCATGGGTGGCGGGCGACACATGGGGTGGTTTGGTGCCGGGGCGGGCGGCCCACGCATCAGGACGGCATGTTGAAGGGTGACACGATCTGCAGATCGCTGGTCAGGATCTCGGGTGCCGGCCGTGCCAGCCCATGCCGCGCGGCAATGGCCATAAGGGCGTGGCGCATGTCGGTCTTTAGATCATGCTGCAGAACAAAGCTCAGCTTGCCCTTCTCAAGCAGACGGCGGTTTTCGGCATCGAGGTCATGGGCGATGAAGACGAGATCGCACAGGGTGCGCGCGGCCAGGGCATCGAAAATGGCGGCATTGCCG
This sequence comes from Pseudomonadota bacterium, assembly GCA_039026235.1. Classification (GTDB taxonomy): domain Bacteria; phylum Pseudomonadota; class Alphaproteobacteria; order Rhodobacterales; family Rhodobacteraceae; genus JBCCMQ01. Next base: position 25,861 of record JBCCMQ010000006.1, on the reverse strand, counting down.
CCACCCATGCTGTAGATAGCCGCCGGGGGCCCATGCTTCGCCAGCACCCGGTTGAAAAGATCGGCCGTCTTTCCCGGAAGCCCGGCGCCGCCCACAATGTCGATGACCTTCAGGCCCGGCGCGCTTTGGCCCAGTGTTTCGCTGAATTGCCGCAAGCGCTCTGCCTCGCCAAAAAAGGCGTCCTGGCTGCGCGTCGCGAAAACCGTGCCCTTTGACTGGCCCAGCATTTTGGCGACAAGAAAGGCGGCGGTGCGCCCGGCGCCAAGGTTGTCGACACCTACATAGGCCGCGCGGCGCGAAGCCGGAATGTCCGTCACCAGAGTCACCACCGGAATACCCGCACGGTCCAAGGCATTGATCGCGTCTCGCACATCGGGCGTGTCGCGGGCCTTGAGGCAAACACCGTGGCTGCCGCGTTTGACGATGCGGGCCAGTACCGCCTCGATCTCTCCGGCGCCCATGGTTTCCTGAAAGACAAAGCGCGGTCGAAAAACACCTGCCGTGACCGTGTCCAGAATGGCATTGGTCGTGCGCTTGATCTCATCGCTGAAGCGCCGCGGTGCTTCGACGACAATGTCCACGAACATCCGCCGACCGCGCGCCGTGAGCTGTTGTTCCTGCAACTCCAACTCGGTGATCGCCGCCACCACCCGATTTCTGGTTTGGGCGCTGACATGGGCCCGTCCGTTCAGCACCCGGTCAACGGTCGCGGTGCCGAGCGCGGCCTGCCGGGCAATTTCCTTGATCGGGAAGCGATGGGTCATTTGATGTGTTTTTGATGGCTTTTTCACTCAGTGACAAGGCCGATCTGATCTATCAATGGACCCAAAGGGAGGACCTAACCAATGAACATCGCAGCCAAGGCTGAGACCGGCTTTTACGCGGAAGAGCACTGCAGCTTGAGCGATTTCGCCGCGCTGACCGGCCGCACGGTGGATTTGGGCGAAGCCCCGAATGCGACCGGCGCACCCCGAAACGTGCCGGTCTATGACATGGCCGCGCTTCGCGATGATATAGGCGTGCCTGCCCACCGCCGCGTTCTTTTGGCCGAATGGGCGCGCATTCTCGGGCAGGGGGCGGGCGTCTTCGTTTTGAAGCACGCCTATGCCGACACCGGACCGATCGATGCGGCGACCGAGATCTACGAAAAAATCATCGCCGATGAAAAGGCCGGCGACAGCAGCGGTGCGGACCATTTTGCAGCCTCAGGCAGCAACGACCGGATCTGGAATTCACTGCAGAAACTTTGCGCCGCATCGCCAGCGGCATTCGTGTCCTATTTTGCCAACCCGGCAATTGATGCGGCCTGCGAGGCCTGGCTGGGGCCAAATTATCAGATGACGGCCCAGATCAATCTGGTGCACCCGGGCGGCCAGGCCCAGCAGGCCCACCGCGATTACCATCTGGGGTTTCAAACGGCCGATGTCAGCGCGCTTTATCCGGCCCATGTGCACGACTTGTCACCCTTGATGACGTTGCAGGGGGGCATCGCCCATTGCGACATGCCAATCGAAAGCGGGCCCACGAAGCTCTTGCCCTTCTCGCAGCTTTACCGACCGGGCTACGCGGCCTGGCGCCGGTCTGATTTTCGCGCGCATTTCGAAGAACACCACGTGCAGTTGCCGCTTGAAAAGGGCGATGCGATTTTCTTCAACCCGGCGCTTTTTCACGCGGCGGGCGAGAACACGAGCGCCGACATTCACCGCATGGTCAACCTTCTTCAGATTTCTTCGGCCTTCGGGCGCGCCATGGAAACGGTTGATAGGACCGCCATGTGCAAGATGGTGTTTGCGCCACTGTCGGCGGCCTGGTCGGCCGGTGATCTGTCCGATGCCGAACTGGACGCGGTGATCGCGGCGACCGGTGAAGGCTATTCGTTTCCGACCAATCTGGACCGCGACCCGCCGGAAGGCGGGCTGGCGCCGCAAACTGAACAGGCGCTTCTGGCCACGGCGGTTCGTTCGGGGATGAACTCTGCCGCTTTTGGTGATGCGCTGGAAAAGATGGCTGCCCGCAAGATGGCTTAGCCTAGCCCTCGGACGTGAAATCGCGCCGCGACAGCCCGTATTTCTGCATCTTGTCGTAAAGCGCTTTGCGCGAGATGCCGAGATCTTCGTAGGTCGCCTTCAGACTGCCGCCATGGGTAGTGATTGCCGCGGCGATCAGGCTTTTTTCGTGGGCGGCGAGCTTTTCGGTCAAGGTGCCGGTGGTGGAGGGGTTGCGCGCCGGTCCAATCTCAAGATCCAGACCCAGGGCAAAACGTTCGGCCACGTTCTTGAGCTGGCGTACATTGCCTGGCCAGTCCTTGGCGGCCAGGGCGCTGAGCACGGCACCCGGCACCTCGGGCAGGGTGCGCTGGTTACGAAGCGCCGCCTCGGCGACCAGTTGCATGAACAGTTCCGGGATGTCCTCTCGGCGCGCGGAAAGCTCGGGCATGCGCAGTGTGACACCATTTAATCGGTAGTAGAGATCGCTTCGAAACGTGCCTTCGGCGCTGGCCTTCTCCAAATCCGCCTTGGACGCCGCAATGAACCGCAGGTCGAGATCAGTGGGGTCATTGGACCCAAGCCGGGTCACGCGACGATCCTGCACCGCGTGCAAGAGTTTGGCCTGCAGGGGCAGGGACAGGCTGTCGATTTCGTCAAGAAGAACAGTGCCGCCGCGCCCGTGTTCGAACTTTCCGAAACGGGGTCTGACGGCGCCGGGAAAGGCGCCGGCCTCGTGCCCGAATAGCTCGCTTTCGACCAGATGTTCGGGCAGGGCGGCGCAATTGATCAGCACAAAGGGGCCCTTTGCGCGGGCGCTGGCATCGTGAAGCGCGCGGGCCGCGACCGCCTTGCCGGTACCTGTCGCCCCGGTGATCAGAACGTCCGCGTCCGTATCTGCTATAGCGCCCAGTTGCGCGCGCAGCGCAATCATGGCCGCGCTTCGGCCGGTAAGGCCCTGTTCGACAGGGTCGACATGGCCGATCGCGCGGCGCAGCGCCCGGTTTTCAAGGGTTAAGGTGCGTTTGTCGCGGGCCCGCTCCACCGCACCGACAAGCCGAGCGGGCGCGAAGGGCTTTTCCAGAAAATCATAAGCCCCTTCCTGCATCGCCTGCACCGCCAGTGCCACATCTCCGTGCCCGGTGATCAGCACGACCGGCAGTTCGGGATCAATCTCAAGGGCCCGACGCATCAGCGACATGCCGTCCATTCCCCGCATTCGGATGTCACTCACCAGTACACCGGGGCAATCGCGGCTGATGTGTTCAAGGGCTGTGGCCGCCTCGGCAAAGCTCAGAACGCTGAGGCCCGCCAAGGAAAGCGACTGTTCGGCCGCCAGTCGCAAATGTTCCTCATCATCAACGAACAGGACCTCGGCGTCGGATTTCATTCCGCTGCCTGCGTCGCGCTCGGCGGGTCCGAGGCGATCAGTTCAACGGCGAATTCCGCGCCCCCCGCTGGCCGGTTGCGCGCCCGAAGCCGGCCGCCGAAGTCTTCGACGATATTGTAGGAAATCGACAGACCAAGACCCAGACCCTGCCCGGTGGGTTTGGTCGTAAAGAAGGGATCAAATGCCTGTTCGAGCACGTCCTGTGGCAGACCCGGTCCGCTATCGCGGACGATAATTTCCACCCGATCCTTGCCTGGCCGCTCGATGGCGACCAAGACCTTGGGTGCATCCTGGTCATCCATCGCATCCAACGCGTTGCCGAGAAGGTTGACGATGACCTGCTGCAACCGAAGCCGCCCGCCGCGCACCCAGATCGGTGTGTCTGGGCGTTGGAATTCTACCGTGGCGCCGGTCTGGCGCAGACGAGCGTCAAGTATGGCCGCCGCTTCATCAATCACAGACACGGCCTCAATGGGGCCCACACCGTCTTGCGGACGACGGGCGAAGTTGCGCAGATGCGCGGCAATCGTGGCCATCCGGTCCGCCATGTCCGAGATCCGGCGGACATTGTCGCGCGCCTCGGCGGTTCGGTCGCGATCCAGAAAGGTGGCTGCATTGTCGGCGTAGGATTTCACCGCGGCCAGCGGCTGGTTCATCTCATGGGACAGGGCCGCCGACATCTGGCCGAGTGCTGCCAGTTTGCCCGCCTGAACCAGCTCGGTCTGGGTTTTGCGCAGCTGCTGTTCGGCGGTCGTGCGTTCAATGATTTCGGTCCTGAGTTGCGCGTTGGCCTGATTGAGATCGGCAGTCCGGGCGCGGACGCGTTCTTCCAGTTCGGCCTGTGCCGCAGCACGCGAGCGCAAATGATCACGCATCCGCGCACGGCGCAGCACCAGGACGGCGCCAATCAGTCCGGCAATCAGGATCGCCATGACAAGGGCGCCGACGGTCACCAGCGCTTGGGTCCGGGCCGGTGCCAGTGGCACCAAGGTGCGGGCCTGCCACCCGGCATCGGGCAGCGCGGACGCATTTGAGATGTAGTCGTGCCTCTCAGATCCGGTTCGGATGGACACGATCTCCAGCCCATTGGGGTTAGTTTCGATTGAGACATCGAGTGGCGTAAGCCGGTCAAGCGGGTACTGTTTGGTTTCACCGATCAGATCAATTGTCGACGGGCTGAGCGGCCGCAGCGTCTGAAAATGCCACTCTGTACGGTTCGACATGAAGATCACGCCGAAACGGTCTGTTACGATGATATCCTGACTATTGCCGCGCCAGGCCTCTTCAAATTGGTCGACTGTGAATTTGACGGCGATCACGCCCAGCACATCCGTCTCGGAAGTCGCAGCAGCAGCCGATGACGGGCGCACCGGGGCGGCGTAGAAGTAACCGCGTTCGCCGGAAGTGGTTCCCAGCGCGAAATAGCGACCGGTTCCTCCGGCCAGCGCCTCGGTAAAATACGGGCGGAAGGCAAAGCGGCGGCCAACGAAAGACAGCTCTTTCTGATAGGAGCTGGCCGCCAGCGTCAGCCCGGTGCGGTCCATCAGGTAAACATCCGAAGCCCCGATCATTTCGGCCGTTGCCGTCAGGTCTTCGTTGACCGTCTGCTCAAGCGCTGCGTTGCCCGGGTCGCGGAGAAAGTCTTCGAGAGCTGGTTTCTGGCCGATAAGGGCCGGCAACGGTTTGAACCGCCTCAGGGCGCCGTTCAACCCGTCGACCGCCAGTCGCAAAGTGGCCTGACCCTGGGCGCCAGCCCTTTCCTGATAAAGCCGCTCGAAGCGCGGCAGAAACGACAGGGCCGTTCCCAGCAAAAGCACCACGGCGCAAACCAAAAGCGATACTTCGCAGCGCAGGGACGGAGAGTTGGTCACGGCACGGGTCATCGCGGCATTTATGCGCGGTTTCTTGCCCCTTGCCTAGACAACGCCCTTTGGGCCGAAAGGGCGGCGTTCAGGCGCCTTCCAGTGCAGCAATGATTGCGCCGAAGTCGGCGGCCTTCAAAGAAGCCCCGCCCACAAGCGCACCGTCTACGTTGGGAACCGCAAAGATCTCGGCCGCGTTGGCCGGTTTCACGGAGCCGCCGTAAAGGATTGGGATGGCGCTGGCGGCTGCCGCGCCAAGGCTTTTGGTAAGATCGTCGCGCAGCGCTTTATGGGCTTCGGCGATCTGCGCCGTTTCGGCCACCCGGCCGGTGCCGATCGCCCAGACCGGTTCGTAGGCAATGATGGTGCGCGCCGGATTGGCGCCGGCGGGAAGCGACCCCGCGATCTGTTGCGACAGTACGCTAAGGGTTGCGCCGGCGTCGCGTTCCGCTTCGGTTTCGCCCACGCAGAGCACAGCGACCAGATCCGCCCGCCACGCTGCAGTCACTTTCGCGGCAATCTCGGCGTCAGTTTCGCGGTGGTTGGTCCGGCGCTCTGAGTGCCCCAGGATCACATACGCCGCGCCCACATCTGCAAGCATTTCGGCCGAGGTATCGCCCGTGTGGGCACCGATCGCATCAGCATGGCAGTCCTGCCCGCCGATGGACAGTTTGCTATCCACGCTTTGTCGGGCCAGATCGGCTATCAGGGTCGCGGGCGGGCAGATGACCACGCCGCAGCCTGGGTCCGGATGGGCCGCTATCAGGGCATCGATTTCGCGTTGGTCAGCGCGCAGCCCGTTCATTTTCCAATTGCCTATGGCAAACTTGGGGGCTGACATCGTCTTCTGCTCTCCGCCCGGATCAGACGCTGATCAGCTTTGCGCGCCTGAGCGGGCGGCTTCAAGTTCAGCGATATCCTTGAATTTTATGGATTCGCCGCAGCCGCAGGCGTCGGCGACATTCGGGTTCCGGAATTTGAAGCCTGATTCCAGAAGGCCGATTTCATAGTCGATCTCGGTTCCGAACAGGAACATCTGCGCCATGGGTGCAATCATCACTCGGGCGCCTTCGTGTTCGACCACCTCATCGTTGGGATCGATCGCGTCAACGTAGTCCATGGTGTATTCCATGCCTGCGCAGCCGCCCTTTTTGACGCCAATGCGCAGACCCTGCGATCCACGCTGGCCCATCAGTTTGCTTATCTGGCGGGCGGCGGCAGGCGTTATCGTGACGGCCTGCTTCCCGGGTATTGCAAACATCGCGCTCTCCTTCGCGCCAAAGCTAAGGGTTTGTGGCCCCGATCTCAAGCGGTGGTAACAGATCTTGCAGGTAGAGCGTCGCCCAGCTGACCGCAAGCGCCCAGCCGAAAGAGGCCAGCGTCCCGACGATCACATACTCCCCCGCCTTCGGATCGCGGGCGGCGTCAAAACGCAAGAAGGATTTGGCAGCAATCAGAAAGCCCACGGCGGTGGGCTGCCCGGCCAGAAGCATGATGAAGATGAGCCCGCGTTCAAGCCGCCCGATCAGCATGCCGGCGCCGCGAAGCCCTTTGGGCAGATCCACACCTTGGTAGGGCCGCATCAGATGGCCGATGGCATAGCCGCCTGCGGTAACGGTCAGGATGAAGCCCGAGGCCAGCAGCGCGATATGCATCCAAAGCACATGCACGTCGGCCCAGAAGCCGCTTTCAAAGGCCGTGGGCGCCAGAACGGCGGCGATCACGATGGTCGTCAGATGCACCGCTTGGTCGGCCATAAAGCTCGATAGTGTATCGGGCAGGCCGTAGGTCTTGAAGCTATCCATCGCCAGATGCGCCAGCGCCACATAGGCCGCCACGGCAAGGCTGCCGCCCAGCGCAAAGTAGCTGAGAGCAAGGACAATGGCGCCATGCAGCAGAAGAACGACCGGGTTGCGCTTGTTCGACACGATCCAGCTGGTCTGAAAGACGAAGTCCGCCAGCACATGAGCGAACAAGAGCGCGAGACCGGTTTCAATCATGGGCGTGGGGTCGCCTTAGCCCCGGGGATCGTGCCAAGGGCATGGGGCGCAGGTTCGCGAACCGTGCCCATTGGAAACAGCACAAAAAGACTGTAATATTGGTATACAGTTTAATAAGCCTGTTTTCCTGCATCTTCTTGGTTGCTGCCATCCTAGCGCTCAAAACAGGACAACGCAGCCGAAATCTGATCGAACCGTGCGGCCTCAAGATGCTGCTGGACGGTTTGCTGGGTGATGCCCTGGCCCCGGGCAAGCTCGGCCTGGGTCTTTCGGCCGCTACCCAGCGCTTCGAAGACAAGCGCCGCCTGGGTTTCGGTCCAACCATCGGCGATGGCATCACCCAGGTGCAGCGCCACCGCCAGCGCGGCGGGCGCGTTGCCCCGGGCGCTGCGCCTGCGGGCGGGAAGCCCGTCAAGCGCCTGACCCGAGGCCACAAAGGCGGGGCCGTTTTCGCCGCCAAGATCGCCAGCCCCCTTCAGCGTATCTGGCCCGATGCCCAGTGCGATCCGCGTCGCGAAATCGCGGTCTGCGGCGCGAAGTGCTGCCCGGATCAAAACCGTTGCCCGAAAGCCCAGGGTGGGCTGTGACAAAACCATCTGCCAGCCGTCGCCCCGGAACCGGCTGAGACGCGCATCGCTGCCCTGGGCCGCACCCACTGCGGCATCCGCCCGCGCCAGCGCATCGAAGGCAGCGCCGAGCCTGCCTTCGGCAAGCTGTTGGGATTTAACGATATCCCCGGTTATGACGAGAATTTCCGCACTCATGCAGCCAGCGTGCACCGGGCGCCATCGGGGGACAAGACCGCCTAGCGCGCCCGCGCCGGATTGCCGACCACCGTTGTTCCGGCGGCCACATCGCGGGTGACGACGGCGCCGGCGCCGACAATTGCGTCATCGCCCACGGTGACGCCGGGAAGAATCAAGGCCGCCCCGCCGATCCAGACGTTGGCGCCGATCGACACGGGCTGCCCGTTCTCGAGCCCCGCCGCGCGCTGGGCGGGGTCACGCGGATGGTCGGCCGCAAGGATTTGCACATAGGGTCCGATCTGGGTCCCTGATCCGATCCGGACCGGACAGACATCAAGGATCACGCAGCCGTAGTTCATGAACACGTCATCGCCCAGAGTGATATGGGCGCCGTAGTCCACGTAGAACGGCGGCCGGATGGCGCAGCCGGTGCCGAAACCGCCTAAGAGATCGCCCAGCAGCCGCGCGCGCTCTGCGCTTTCGCCGTAGACCGTGGCATTATAGGCCCGCATCAGCCGCTGCGCCTTCTCGCGCGCCGCAACAAGCTCTGGATCGCCCGGGCGATAGAAATCACCGGAGATCATTTTCTCTTTTTCAGTCAAGCCCTTGCCCGGTGATCTTGAAGCTACATAAAGCCCAGCTCAAGCCGTGCTTCATCGGACATCATGTCCATGCCCCAGGGCGGATCCCAGGTGATCTCCACATCGACGGTCTGCACGCCGGGCAGGGGTTCGATGGCTTCGGCCAGCCAGCCCGGCATCTCGCCCGCCACGGGGCAGCCCGGCGCGGTCAGGGTCATGACGACGCCCACGGCGCCCGCCTCGGAGATGTCGATGGTATAGACCAGCCCCAGGTCATAGATGTTGACCGGGATCTCGGGGTCGTAGACCGACCGGCAGGCCTCTACCACGCTGTCATAAAGCGGATGTTCGGTGCTGGAGGGCCGGATCAGCGGCGTGCCTTCCATCGGGCCTTCGGTCTGGCTGTCGGTTGGGGCGTCCATGCGGTCTCTCACGTGACTGGTTGGATCAGATATAAGGGCAGGGCGCTGGGGCGTCCAGATCAGCCGTGACGGGTCAGGGGCCCGCGCCCGGCATCGGACCGGTCTTCCACTGGCAGTCGGGCGGGAGGTATTGGTCTATGACGTCCTGGGGGAGGGTGTGGTGGCGCCATTCGGCGGGTGCAAGAATGGTCCATCCTAGTAACCCTTCTTCGCGCTCATTCCAGGCGCGCCAAAGGCCGAAGAAAGTCTCATCGTCCAGAACCTCGTCGATCCACTGGCAAGGGTCGCCCATTTGCGCGGTGAACGAGGGGCGCCGTTTCACCGATCCATCCAGAAACGCATTGCGAAAATCGGTTAGGGCATCCCATTCGGTCAAGTTGTAAAGGTTGCCGACCAGGTCCACGTACCTCAGAGCGCCACCATCATAGGTCACAGCGCTGAGGTTCGTAGCCGAAAGCACAACATCGACACCCTGACTACCGGAAAGCAATGAAAACCTTAGGTCCGCGCCCTCCATCTGCGCACGGAAGAGGTCCGCACCTTCCATCTGCGCGAAGCGGAGGTCCGACCCATCCATCTGCGCGCTGCTGAGATCCACCACCTCCATCTGCGCGAAGCGGAAGTCCGCACCCTCCATTTGCGCGCTGCTGAGGTCCGCCCCGACCATCCGTGCGCTGCGGAAGTCCACTCTCTGCATCTGCGCGCCGCTTAGGTTCGCCCCTTCCAACTGCGCTTCGCGAAGGTCCGCTCCTTCGAGTTGTGCGCCGCTAAGGTTCGCCCCTTCCAACTTTGCTTCGCGAAGGTCCGCTTCCTCCATGAATGCAAAGGATAAGTCTGATCCTTGTAGCTGCATGTTACGCAGGATCGCCCCCTTCATCAGTGCATTCCGAAAGTCCGCCCCTTCCAATTGCGAGCTGCGAAGGTCCACCTCTTCCATCTGGGCGTCGCGGAGGTCCGCCCCTTCCATCTGGGCGCTTCGGAGGATTGCGGTTTTCATTTGCGCGTTTCGGAGTATCGCGGCTTCCATCTGTGCGTTACGCAAGTCCGCCCGGTCCATCCAAGCGTCGCTGAGGTTTGCCCCTTCCATCTGCGCGCCGCTGAAGTTTGCCGCTTCTAGCTGTGCGTCTCGAAGGTCGGCTCCTGTCAGGATTGCGCCGGAGAAATCCGCTCGGCGGAAATCCCTGTTTTGCGCATCACCCAGCATTAAGTGGTCCCCGGGTGTGCCGTGGCTCCAGCGAGGCAATGCGCCCACACGGGTCCGGCGTTCGCTGGCCCAGTCGGCCTCGAAGCGGGCTTCGATGCTGTCGAAGTAGGCCTCGCACCCTTTCGAATCACCCGGGTAGTGTCCGTCTTCTTCGCACCAGACATCCCGCGAGTCTTGCAGGTGAGGTGTGCGATCGACACCGGTAAAGGGCGCCGGGCCGCAGACGGCTTCGTCCAGCCCCTCGCGTCCGCACCAGGCTATGCGGAACCGGCGTTTCGCGGTGTCATAGGGCAGCCAGTCATCGGGCAGTTCCGTCAGTTCCACCTCGCGCAGGTTGGCACTGGCAATGGCCAGATCAAAACCGTCCCCCGTTTCGAAAACTGAAGTCGGCAACCCGAGGAACGCCAGTTTTGCCGGGCCGTCGGTTTTGGCGATGGTCAGAAACAGGACGGCCAAAAAAACGATGGCTGAACGTAAGGCGGCCAGCGCGATTTGCAAGGGAGTGATCTTCTTCGGGGCACCCCGCAGCCGACCGAACGCATTGGCCAGACATCCGAGCGCCACCAGCAGTACGAGCGCGAAGAGTAGACCAGAGAGGAGCGACACGGGAAGATCGTGCACCGGCCAGTAGCGGGCCCAGAAGTAGAACATCACCACCGGGCCTGCGGCGAAGACGAAAGTGAAGGTTGCCAAAAGGCTCAGGAAGTCGATGGGCCGCAGCTTGATGGCCCCGCCACCGCGCAGTGTCAGGCCGAAATCGCTGACGAGCCACGGGGCGATCTGGGTCGATAGCTCCCGGCCCCTTGGGCGGGCCTCGGCGGCGGCCAGCGCGTCCCAGAGCTTTGTCAGATAGATGTGCAGGTAGATGAAAAGCGCCGCGCCGAGGATCGGGCCGAAGAGGAAGAATTCCCGCGTGGGGATCGAGACACCGACCAGGGGCAATTGCGTCTGGCGACTGTCGAGAAAGAAATCGATGTCCTGCACGCCCAGAAGCGTGACGCCCGCGAAGGCGAGATAGGCGATCAGGCTGAACCATGTGCCGCGCGCGGCGCGGGTCAGGGCATCGATGCGCTCAATCGGGTCGGGCGCGCCGCCGGGCGAACGCCGAGGTCTGTTGTTGCGTTTAACGTATAGGTTTTGCACGGGAAAACGCCTGATCCAATGTCGCCAGAGTTGCATGGGCCGGGGTCTGCGGCAAGGACCGGGCGCGGAAAAATCACGCCGAAGACTTGACACTTAAGTCTCAAATGAGACATGTGTGTCTCATGAATACGATTTCACCCAAATCCTACGCCGCCATCATCGAGGCGGCCTTTGCGACCTTCAGCGCGCGCCCTACGGCGACCCTGGCTGACGTGGCAGAGGCAGCGGGCGTGGGTCGCGCCACGCTGCATCGCCACTTCGCCGGGCGGGATGAGTTGATGGTGGCGCTGGCCCACCAAGCGATGGAAGAACTGGACACCGCCTTTGACGATGCCACCCGCGACGCGGCGTCTTATGCGGAAGCGCTGCGTCTTGGGCTGGCGGCGATGATCCCCTTGGGCGACCGGCAGCTTTTTCTGGCCTCTGAGCCCGTGGACCGCGACCCGGAGATCGCAGCGCGGTACCGCGACGATCTGGCCGAACTGGCCAAAACCGTCGATGCGGCCAAGGAAGAGGGCGCATTCGAGCGCCACATCCCCACCGACTGGATCGTCAAGAGCTATGAGGCGCTGCTTTTTGCCGCCTGGGAAGCCTTGCGCGACGGAGAGTTGACCGCAGCGCAGGCCGCCGATCTGGCCTGGCGCACACTGACGCGCGGCACCGCGCCCGACGTACCGTAAAACCCGTTTTCCGGAGGACCCCATGGAGCTGACGACATCCGCACTGGAACGCCTGGGCACCCAGATAGACGAAGTGTTTTTTCTGATCGGCGGCGCGATCCTGTTGATCGAGATGATCGAGGCCGCCTTCAAGCGCACGCTCTTCAAGGACACGCTGACCGAAATGCTGGTCAGCGCCTCGACCCAGATCCCCTATCTGGTTGTCGAGATCTTCATCATGACGGGCGCTTACGCGATCTATTTTGTGCTGGCCGATATGGTGCCTTGGTCGGTGCCGGCCACCTGGGCAGGTATCGCGCTGGCCATACTGGTCGCCGATTTCTTCTACTACTGGGAACACCGGATCGCCCACGAGGTGCGCATCCTCTGGACCCAGCACGCCGTGCACCATTCCTCGCGCGACATGAACATCATCACCGGGATCCGGTTTGGCCCGCTGGAGGGCGTCTGGGCGCTGATCGCGCATCTTCCCATGGTGCTGATGGGGTTCTCGGCCGAGATGATCCTCTTTGGTTCACTGGCGGTTCTGGCCTATCAGACTTGGTTGCATACCGAGCTGATCGGCAAGCTTGGCTGGGTCGAATGGGTGATGAACACGCCCTCGCACCACCGCGTTCACCACGGCAGCGAGGACAAGTACCTCGACACCAACTATGGCGGGGTTCTGATCGTCTGGGACCGGATGTTTGGGTCATTTCAGGTGGAAGAAGAGACCCCGCGTTACGGGCTGAAGGGTGATTTCGACAGCAAGAACCCGGTGCGCGTGTGGTTCTCCGAACTGCCCGGCATGGTCCGCGATCTTCGTGCCGCGAAAGGGGCGGGTGAGGTGTTGCGGGTGATATTCGGTCGGCCGGGCTGGCGCCCTGACGGGTCGTAAGGCCGTGATCGCCGATTGACACCGTCTCTGGGCCGTGACGAATAGCGGCCATGACCGAACGCTTTCGCTTTGACCTTTTGGCGACCGATGGCGCCGCGCGCAGCGGTGTTATATCGACGCCACGCGGTAAGGTCCACACCCCGGCCTTCATGCCGGTGGGTACGGCCGCAACGGTCAAAGCGATGCTGCCGGAAAACGTCCGCGCGACGGGTGCCGATATCCTTTTGGGAAACACCTATCACCTGATGCTGCGCCCGGGTGCGGAACGGGTCGCCCGGCTGGGCGGACTGCACCGTTTTATGAATTGGGACAGGCCGATCCTGACGGATTCCGGCGGCTTTCAGGTAATGAGCCTTGCTGAGCTGCGCAAGCTGACGGAAGAGGGCGTGCGCTTCAAATCGCACATCGACGGCTCAGACCATCTACTGACGCCTGAGCGCTCCATGGAGGTTCAGCGCCTTCTTGGAAGCGACATCGTCATGTGCTTTGACGAATGCCCAGCGCTGCCAGCGCCGCGGGACACAATCGCTGAAAGCATGCATTTGTCGATGCGCTGGGCGGCGCGGTCGCGGCAGGCCTTCGGTAACCGCCCGGGCCATGCCCTTTTCGGCATTCAGCAGGGCGGGCTTGAGACGGATCTGCGCGCAGAAAGCGCCGAGGCATTGCGTGGCATCGGGTTCGATGGTTACGCCATTGGCGGGTTGGCGGTGGGTGAAGGCCAAGAGGCCATGTTTGCCTGTCTCGATACAGCGCCCGGCATGTTGCCGGCCGACAAGCCCCGATACCTGATGGGGGTCGGCAAACCCGATGACATCGTGGGCGCGGTCAAACGGGGCGTCGACATGATGGACTGCGTCCTGCCGTCCCGTTCCGGCAGGACCGGCCAGTTGTTCACCCGGCGCGGTGTCGTCAACATCAAGAATGCGCGTCATCGGGACGATCCGCGCCCGGTGGATGAGGCCTGCAGCTGTCCCCTATGCCAGAACTATAGCCGTGCCTATCTGCATCATGTGTTCCGGTCCGGCGAAATCATCGCGTCCATGCTCACGACCTGGCATAATCTGCATTACTATCAGGAGCTTATGTCAGATATGCGAGGCGCGATTGCGGCAGGCACATTTGCAGAGTTCGAGGCGCGTTTTCACGAGCTCCGCGCGGAGGGCGACATTGAGCCGCTTTGATCGGATGACCAGAAGCGGTAGAGCCCAAGGATCAGCACACAGATCGCAAGCATGGCGGCGGCGAGCCAGAAGGTCGCCAGGGTCGTGCCGGCAAGTTCCGCGACAAAGCCGCCGATGATCGGGCCGGTTACGATCAACAGATAATAGATCGCGAAGAACAGGCCGAGGCCCGTGGCGCGGGTCTCGACGGGAAGAACGCGTGCGGGAAGCGTCATGATGGGACCGGCGGCAAGCCCGCCCACGAGGCCCGTTATGGGAAACAAAATGCCCGGCAGCCAGCCAAGCGAAGCGGCCGTCATCAGCGCAAAAAACGCGACCAAGCCGACCAGAATGACGGCGTCGTTGCGTCCGGTCCGGTCGGCCAGAATACCGCCCAGCGGTGTGGTCAGGGCCAGTGCCCAAAGAGCTGACCCGGCCGCATCCGAAGCTGGCGCCAGCGACCAGCCCCGTTCCACGAGGATAAGCGCGCCAAAGGCAAAAACCATAGCCAACGCGGCATTGTAGAGCCCCCAGAGCGTCCCGGCGGCCAGCGTGGCCGCGCGGATCCGGCCGCGAGGCCAGATTTGCCCTGGTGCCGACACGGCCGTTGCTTTTGATCCCGCCCCTGAGAGAACAAAGCAGAGAAGGCCGAGCAACACGATGGTCACAGTTACCCAAAGCCCCGTGGTAAACCCATGGCTTTCGGCCACCCTTGGCAAGACCGACAGAGCCAGCGCAATGCCGGCTGGCCATGAGGCAATAAAGACCGACATAGCCGTGCCGACTTCATGCCCGTCAAAGGTGTCTGCCACGATCTTGGACATGAAAAGGTTTAGGGTGATCCCGCCTACGCCCGCCAGAAGGCGGCCCGCCATGTGGGTGTTCCACTCAGGCGCAAGTGCCATGATCACGGCGCCGGCGCACATCAGCCAAAGCCCCCAGCGCACCAGCCGCGCATCGCCCAGCCACGCGCCCATCGCGCCGGCGGGCAGTGCCATGACGATGCCGGGCGCAAAGTACAGGCCGAAGATCAGGCCGGTCTCGGCCAGTCCCACGCCGTAGTACTCCATGGCGAAGGGCGCCAAGGCGGCCGAGGCCTGAAACTGGAACGCCATCGCCGTGCGCACCAAGAAGAGCACGCCCAGAACGCGCCACCGTACGGCCATCTGCCCCCCCTGTCGCACCGTGCAATGCACGGCGCACGCTACCTTGGCCCGCCGGTTCGGTCCGGCGTTGCGCCCAATTGAACCTGACTTGTCGACAAAGGCAATCAGGGGAAGGATTTCGCTGTGTCAGCGCCATCGGCCGCGTCTTTCCGGGCCGGTGGCGCGTCATACGCTTGTGTCCGCCACGCACTGCATGCAGAGTGCACGCAGATTTGCTTGAAAGCGAACGGCCTCAGCCCCAAGTATAGCTGCCGAGAATGGAAACGGGTCGATGCTGCCGCAAAGCGGGGCGGATCCCGTTTTGCGTAAAAAGGAAAAAACAATGACCGAGCAATTAAGCCAAAGTTTTCCCGTTCTGCCGCTGCGCGACATCGTTGTCTTCCCGCATATGATCGTGCCGCTTTTCGTAGGGCGCGAAAAATCGGTTCGGGCGCTGGAAGAGGTGATGCAGGACGATAAGCAGATCCTGCTGTCGTCACAGATCGACCCGTCGGTCGATGACCCGACACCAGATGGCATCTACAGCGTGGGGGTGCTGGCCAATGTGCTTCAGCTCTTGAAGCTGCCCGACGGGACCGTGAAGGTTCTGGTCGAAGGCCGGTCGCGGGTGCGGATCACGGATTATCTCGAAAACCCCGACTATTTTGAGGCGCGCGCGACCCCGCTGACCGAATTGCCCGGAGACAACGCCACCGTCGAGGCCCTGGTGCGGACGGTCGGCGAGGAATTCGAACGCTACGCAAAAGTCAAAAAGAACATACCCGAAGAAGCCATGGCCGCCGTGTCCGAGACCCGCACGCCCGCCAAACTGGCGGACCTTGTGGCCGGCCATCTGGGCGTCGAGGTCGCGCAGAAACAAGAGCTTCTGGAAACACTGCCTGTGCCGGAACGGCTTGAGAAGGTTTATGGCCTGATGCAGGGCGAGATGAGTGTCTTGCAGGTCGAGAAGAAGATCAAAACGCGCGTCAAAAGCCAGATGGAGCGCACCCAGCGCGAATACTATCTGAACGAACAGATGAAGGCCATTCAGCGCGAACTGGGCGACGGTGAGGACGGATCGAACGAGATCGCCGAACTGGAAGAACGGATCGCCGAGACCAAGCTGTCCAAAGAGGCCCGGGAAAAGGCCGATGCCGAGGTCAAGAAGCTGAAGTCGATGTCGCCGATGTCGGCCGAGGCCACTGTGGTGCGCAATTACCTTGACTGGATGCTGTCGATCCCATGGGGCGTGAAGTCTCGCGTCAAGAAGGATCTGGGCCGGGCTGAAAAGATCCTGGACGACGACCACTACGGCCTTGAGAAGGTGAAAGAGCGGATCGTCGAATATCTGGCGGTCCAGCAGCGTTCCAAGAAGCTGAAGGGTCCGATTCTCTGTCTTGTGGGGCCTCCGGGCGTCGGCAAGACGTCCCTTGGCAAGTCGGTCGCCCGCGCGACGGGGCGAGAGTTCATTCGTATCTCACTCGGCGGCGTGCGCGACGAATCCGAGATCCGTGGCCACCGCCGCACCTACATCGGATCGATGCCCGGCAAGATCATTCAGGCCCTGAAGAAGGCGAAGACGACCAACCCGCTGATCTTGCTCGATGAAATCGATAAGATGGGTCAGGATTTCCGTGGTGATCCGGCGTCAGCGATGCTGGAGGTGCTGGACCCGGAACAGAACTCGACCTTCATCGATCACTATCTTGAGGTCGAATATGATCTGTCGAACGTGATGTTTCTGACCACGGCGAACTCCTACAACATGCCCGGGCCGCTTTTGGACCGGATGGAGATAATCCCGTTGGCGGGTTACACCGAAGATGAAAAGCGCGAGATTGCCAAGCAGCACCTGATCGGCAAGCAGGTCAAGAACCACGGTCTGAAGAAGTCCGAGTTCGAGCTGACCGACGAGGCGCTGACCGAAATCATCCGTACCTACACCCGTGAGGCGGGCGTTCGGAACCTCGAACGCGAGATCGCAAAACTGGCGCGGAAATCGGTGACGAAGATCATCAAGAAAGAGGATGAGAAAGTCACCGTAACACCCGACAAGCTCGAAGATTTTCTGGGCGTGAAAAGGTTCCGTTACGGATTGGCCGAAGAGAAGGACCAGATCGGCGTTGTCACCGGCTTGGCCTGGACATCGGTCGGCGGTGACCTGTTGTCGATCGAAGCTTTGCGGCTGCCGGGCAAGGGCCGGATGAAGACCACGGGCAAACTGGGCGACGTCATGAAGGAATCGATTGATGCAGCGTCCAGCTTCGTGCGTTCGATCAGCCCCGAGATCGGGGTGAAGCCGCCCAAGTTCGACAAGATCGACATCCACGTCCACGTTCCCGAAGGCGCAACACCCAAGGATGGCCCTTCGGCGGGTATCGCCATGGTGACATCGATCGTGTCCGTTCTTACCGGCATTCCGGTTCGCAAGGATATCGCGATGACGGGCGAGGTGACGCTGCGCGGCAACGTGCTGGCAATCGGCGGTTTGAAGGAGAAGCTTCTCGCGGCGCTACGGGGTGGCATTACCAAGGTGCTGATCCCCCAGGAGAACGAGAAGGATCTGGCCGAGATCCCCGATAACGTCAAAGACGGGCTTGAGATTGTGCCCGTGTCGCATGTGTCCGATGTGCTGAAACAGGCGCTTGTGGGTGTGCCTGACAGCATCGAATGGGATGAGGCGGCAGAAGAAGCCGCGGCGGCCGCGGCAGCGGCGGCCACCCCGGACGCACCGACTGGCGCGACCGCGCATTAAAAGGGCTTCTGAGTGGTAAACAGGGGCGCCAACTCTAGCGCCCCTTTTCTCTGTTTCGGCTTCTTGTGTTCCCATCCTCTTGACGCTATCCAGCCCGCCACCGGGTGATTAGCTCAGTGGTAGAGCGCTTCGTTCACATCGAAGATGTCGGGGGTTCAAATCCCTCATCACCCACCACAAGCCCATTGCTAAGATAAGTATGTTCCTCGACGGGCACCGCATACACGCCGTGCGCGCCATTTAATTGATCCTACGCCTCTGTTTTTCGCAGTTCGGTGAAGTTCAGCCCATACACCGCATCCCGCATGGGAGTAGGGGCGAGCCCTGCATGTCCGCCCCATGCATGGCGTGGCCTATTGCCCTGCCTGCTGAAAGGCCAATGTCAGCAGGGCTAACTTTGGCGTCCTCTTGGTGGGCACCCACTGCGGGAGCGGTCTATCGGGGCTCGGTCAGTCGTGGTCAAGCGGCAAGCGGCCTTTGTCCGTTAACTTGTCGCGAGTCGATAGACTCTCGGAGCGCCCTGACGTCGAGGCGAGTTTACCCGGTACGTCCCTGCCGGCCAATTCAGCAGAGGATAATTCAGCCGCTGGATCTCTGAGAATTTCTCCCGAGTGTCTTCGTCGAGAAGAGAGACGATCTGGAGGACCCCCGCTCGGCCCGTCTCAGGAAATGCTGGGCGCAACGAAGAAGCCTGTTCTTTTCTGACCCGCAGACGGTTGATTTTCCGGCGACAGGAAGGTAGGTCGCGCCGGTCGGGTGATTAGCTCAGTTGGTAGAGCGCTTCGTTTACACCGAAGATGTCGGGAGTTCGAGTCTCTCATCACCCACCAAACCCTCATGGTGTTGCAGATGATCCTTGTTTGTGGGGCCCCTTCAGGGCCGAATGCCAGGGTTTGGCGCCGAATAACCCTGCGTCACAAATCTGGAATTGACTGGTTTTTGGCCCGAAATTACTGTAGTTTGCGCTAACAAACGCAGCATTTTGCGGTTTTCCAATGAAAAGTCATGGTGAGTTAAGTGCGGCGCGCACCGAGCGCCGAGTCGCGAGTTTAGAGAGACTTCTGCGCAATTCGCTGCAGGAGCTTGCGGGTAGTGATCGGGCCGAAACGAGCCTGCGCATTGCTGCGCGTCTGGTCGAGGATTTGGCATTCGATCAGGCGCCTTTTTCAAAGCCGGGTCGTCTGGAAGAGCTGCTAAGCTTGGCAGCCTGCCTTGAAAGGGCGTCCGACAGCTCCCGACAAGACTGTCCATGCGTCGCGCGCATAGGAAGCATCTGACCTGGAAGTCTGTGCATTTTCGCACCAAAAACCTACTTTGATCGGCGTTTATTGCATCTGTGCAAGTCCTATCTGATGGGCATCGCAGCTAGCAAGGAGCAACGCCAATGAGTTGGAACCCCGCACTTGATCCGCATTGCCCGACGGGTGACGAAGTCGATGCGATTGACACAGTGATCATCCCGCGTGCCCGAGACCTCGGTGGTTTCGAAGTCCGCCGCGCCCTTCCGGCACCCAAGCGGCAAATGGTCGGCCCTTTCATCTTCTTCGATCAGATGGGCCCGGCTGAGTTTCTGCCGTCGCGTGGAATGGACGTGCGTCCACATCCCCACATCGGTCTGGCCACCATCAGTTACCTCTACCGGGGGCGCATGCACCACCGCGATTCGCTCGGCACTGACAGCTGGATCGAACCGGGTGCGGTCAACTGGATGGTCAGTGGTCACGGCATCACCCATTCAGAGCGCACCGATGACGAAACGCAAAAGGACCCGATGCCTTTCTTTGGCATCCAAACCTGGGTCGCCTTGCCCAAGGATCATGAAGACCGCGCCCCCGCGTTCGAGCACGCGCCCAGAGACGCCCTGCCTTTCATGGAAGGGGAGGGTAAGGAAGTTCGGCTGATCCTGGGCTCGGCCTATGGTGAGACCGCGCCCGTAGAAGTGGCGTCCGAGATGTTTTATGCCGATGCGGTGCTGCAGGCCGGGGCGCAGATCCCGCTGCCCGACAATCACGAGGATCGCGGCGTCTATGTCGTCGAAGGCGAGGTCAGCGTGGCTGGCCAGACCTACGCCGCCGGGCAGATGATGGTGTTTCGTCCGGGTGATCGCGCGTCCATGAAGGCAGGCGAGACCGGCGCGCGGTTGATGCTGCTTGGAGGAGCGACTATGGAGGGGCCGCGTTACATCTGGTGGAATTTCGTGGCATCGTCCAAAGAGCGTATCGAAGAGGCCAAAGAGGCCTGGCGCCGCGAAGACTGGGCCAGCGGTCGCTTCCAGCTTCCGCCCGGTGACAACGCAGAGTTCATTCCGCTCCCGCCGCGCTGATGTCTTCGGGTGTCCGTCACGCCCACGCCGGCGATTTGCCGGCGATCCGCGACATACAGCTTGCAAGCTGGCGGTCGGCTTACAGCGATGTGCTGCCGCCCGCGTTTCTGGAGCAAGAGCTGCCCGGTATTCTGGAGGAAAAGTGGCGCAGCCTGCCCGAGGCTGCCCACTGCGTTCTGGTCCATGACGGCGAAGGCGGGCCCGACGGCTTTGCAAATGTCATCGAAAAAGACGGCAAACCCTATGTCGACAATCTGCACGTGCATCCGGAACACTGGCGGTCGGGCATTGGCGCCGGTTTGGTGGCGGGCGTTGTCCGGTCCCTGACACTGGGCGGTCAGAATGGGTTTTGGTTGACCGTTATCGTCTCAAACCATCGGGCCCGCGCCTTCTACACCCGGATGGGTGGTAAGGAGGGGCCGGAAATGACCGAAAGCCTTTACGGAAACCCGGTGCGGACAGTGCCTGTCCACTGGTCCGATCTTGGCCGGATCGCGGGGCAGGGCGGAACCTGAAGAATTGCGGCTTTGCCGCTTGACGCGTTCAGGCCATCCGCCTAAGACACCTCGCACGCCTGGCGACTGCCGGGTCGCAGCATGCGGTTGTAGCTCAGTTGGTTAGAGTACCGGCCTGTCACGCCGGGGGTCGCGGGTTCGAGCCCCGTCAACCGCGCCACTGCTGCCAGAGATACCTGCGCGGTTGTAGCTCAGTTGGTTAGTGTACCGGCCTGTCACGCCGGGGGTCGCGGGTTCGAGCCCCGTCAACCGCGCCAAATCGTGTTCCAGAAATTGCTATACGAGAAAGCTTTGCCCGGTCGCTTCACGGCTTTAGTTTGCACTGCCAAGGGCGGCGATCATCTTGGATGCCGCGGCGGCGGCAGAAAGCTGCTGCTGACCTGTCACAAGGTTGCCGTCGCGCACCGCGAAGGGCACCATTGTGCCACCGGTAATGAAGTTTGTGTCTGTGATCTTCTGCGCTTCGGTTTCAATCCAGAAGGGCTGAATTTTCATGCCGGCCGCGTGCTCGACGTATTGCTCTTCTGAATCCGCAAATCCTGTCCATGTTTTGCCCTCTGCCAGAAGAGAGCCGTCGGAAAGTTTCGTCTTCAAGAGAAGGCAGGTGCCGTGGCAGACAAGCCCGGTCATCTTGCCGGCTTCGTAGAAGCGTGCGATCCAGTCCTGCGTGGCAGTATCATCGATCATAGTGACCATCGGGCCCTGGCCGCCGGCGACAAAGACGGCATCGAACGTATCGGGGCTCAGATCGGCCAGCTTTGGAGTTGCCTTGATCAGATCGCGGGTTAAAGGCGCGGTCTTGAACCCGGCCGAGATGACGTCATGCGCCGCATAGCCCGTTTCGTGATCGGGATCGGACCACGGATCCGCCTGAAGCTCGCCACCTTCGGGTGAGGCAATGGTGATATCATAGCCGGCGTCGTGGAAAGCCAGCCAGGCATGGGACAGCTCTGCCCACCAAAATCCGATCGGCCAGCCCGTAACGGGTGATGTCGCTGGGTTCGAGGCAAGTAAAAGTACATGGGTCATTGAGGGAATCCTTAGGGCCGCGTTGGCGGAAATTTGGTTCGATACGCACCCTAGCTGTCGTGCAAAATTCGCACTATTGAATTAAATGCATGACTGATTTTGATAATCTGAAATTAAGACGGATCGATTTTTCGCTTCTTCTGATTTTTCTGGGTCTGGTCAGGCACGGGCGCGCGGCGCGGGTGGCCCAAGAGATGGGTTTGTCGCAACCAGCGATCAGCCACGCCCTAGGGCGTCTGCGCGACATCTTCGATGATCCGCTGTTTCTGCGTCGTCCCCACGGGCTGGAACCCACGTCTGTCGCGCGCGAGCTAGAGCCGCGCATTCGCGCCGCCGTGGAACAGCTTGCAGCCGCACTTGAGCCCGCCGGGCCTTTCATTCCGGGCGATACAGAGCGCGTCTTGCGCATTGCGGCGCTGGATTACGAGATCGCGACAATCCTTCCGCAGGTCGTCCGGCGGCTATCGGTCGAGGCACCGGGGGTCCGGCTGTCCGTGCGCGGGCTGGATCGCGACACGATCTTCGACACGCTCAGCGAAGGATCAATTGACCTCGTTCTCGGTTATCTGTGGCGCGTGCCACCGGCCATTCTGATCACGCCGCTGTTGACCGAGGACTATCTGGTGGTGGGGCGACCCGACCTGCCTGCCATGCAGGCGCCTCTCACGATTGAGCGCTTTCTGGAGGCGCGACATCTCGTAGTCTCACCGTCGGGCAAGTTGAGCGGCATCGTCGACCGGGCGCTGTCGCGTCAGGGGCACGAGCGCCAGATCGCCGTGGTCGTCCCGCAGTTTCTGCCGGCGCTCGCGCTTCTGGCGGAAAGCGATCTGATTGCAACGATGCCGTCCCGTTTCGTCCGGGCCCATGCGTCCCGCTTTGGGCTTGTCTGGGCGCCGCCGCCCATCGATGTGCGCCCGTTTTCGGGTTCAGCCGCCCGCCATGTGCGGGACGAAAACAATCCGTTTCTGAACTGGGCCATCGGGCTCTTGAAAGAGGCGGCAGCCAAACAAGCCTAGCGCCACGCGCAATCTCAACTGGCCAGGGCGTGCAGGACCCGGGCCCAGCTGCGCATTCCCTTGTGAAAGCTCCGGACGTCATACTTCTCGTTCGGGCTGTGGATCAGATCGTCTTCCTGTCCGAAGCCGATCAAGAGCGAATCCATGTCCAGCAGCGACTTGAAGTATCCGGCGATGGGAATAGATCCGCCCGAGCCCACAAAGGCCGCTGGGTTGGGCCATTCGTCGCTAAGCGCGTGGCGGGCCTTTTCGAAGGCGGGATCGTCGGTGGACATCACGCTGGCCGGTCCGTTGCCATGGGGCGTGAATTCAACGGTGCAATCGTCGGGCACCATGTCACTGACCATCTTGCGAAAGCTCTCACGTATCTTCAGCGGATCCTGGGCGCCGACCAGTCTGCAGCTGATCTTGGCCGACGCCTTTGACGGCAGCACGGTCTTGAAGCCGTCACCGGTGTAGCCGCCGGTGATGCCGTTGAATTCACAGGTCGGGCGCGCCCAGATCAGCTCTAGTGCGGACCGCCCCTGTTCGCCTGCCAGGTGCTTCAGCCCGACATCCCCCAAGAACGCAGCCGTGTCAAAACCGAGCGCGTCCCATTGCGCCCGCAAACTGTCCGGCACTTCCGCGACACCGTCGTAGAAGCCCGGAATGGTCACGCGGCCGGTGTCGTCGTGAAGGCTGGCCAGGATCCGCGTCAGAACCCGGATCGGATTGGCCGCCGCGCCGCCATACATGCCCGAGTGCAGATCCATCGATGGCCCGGTGATGGTGATCTCTTCTCCGTAAAGGCCGCGCAGCATCGTGGTGATGGCTGGCGTGTTCGCGTCAAAAAGCCCGGTGTCGCAGATCAGGGCGAGGTCGCATTTCAGTTCATCGGCATTGGCCTTCATGAAGGGGACAAGGCTGGGAGAGCCGGATTCTTCTTCCCCTTCGAACAAGAGCGTGATCCGCGCTGGCAGGCTGCCATGTTCTGCTTTCCAGGCCCGGCAAGCCTCGACAAAGGTCATCAACTGGCCCTTGTCGTCCGAGGCGCCACGGCCCCGGATCACCTGGCCGCGCGGCGTATCCTGGATCGTGGGCTCGAAAGGGGGCTTATCCCAGAGGTTAATTGGATCAACGGGTTGCACGTCGTAATGGCCGTAAAAGAGCAGGTGTGGCCCGGGTCCATCGATATGGGCGACGACCATGGGGTGCCCGGGGGTCTGACGGCTTTCGGCGCTGAACCCGATGCCCTGCAGATCGGCCACCAGCCAGTCGGCGGCGGCGCTGCAATCGGCCGCATAGGCCGGGTCGGTCGAAATCGAGGGGATACGGAGCAATTCAAGCAGACGGTCGATGGCGTGCGGCAAGGATTGATCAAGCCGGTCCAGAACAGGGGTCAGAGACATGGGGATTCCATTAAGACTGTGTTGGTAAAGCCTAGCAGCCCGCTTTTTGCTTACAAGCCAACATTGATCTGGATCAAGGTTGGACTCATTCTAAGTGTGTTGTATGGCAGTGGGGCGCCGGTAATTGCCGCGTCAATTCGCGCAGCGAAGGCGGACATGAAGGGCCTACATTGCGTGCGGCCGCGCACGGGCTGACTTGGCTGACGGAGTGACGATTGGAAGACCTGGAAACGAACTACGACGATCGGATCGAAGCCGCCCTGCAACGGCTTCACGACGAAGGGCGCTACCGGACCTTTATAGATATCGAGCGCCACCGCGGCGCCTTTCCGAATGCCGTATGGAGCCGTCAGGACGGCAACAAAAGCCCGGTCACCGTCTGGTGCGGCAACGACTACCTTGGCATGGGCCAGCATCCGGTCGTGCTGAATGCGATGCACGAGGCATTAGACGCCGCTGGCGCAGGCTCTGGCGGCACGCGCAACATCTCGGGCACGACTATCTACCACAAGGCGCTTGAGGCTGAGCTGAGCGACTTGCACCGGGCTGAGGACGCGCTGCTTTTCACCAGCGCCTACAATGCCAATGACGCTACGCTATCGACTTTGCCGCAGCTGTTTCCCGACCTTGTCATCCTGTCGGACGAGCTGAACCACGCGTCGATGATTGCCGGTATCCGCAACGGTCGGTCGACGAAACGCATTTTTCGCCACAACGACCTCGATCACCTGCGCAGCCTGCTTCAGGACCTGCCGTTTGAGCAGCCCAAGGTCATCGCCTTCGAGTCGCTTTATTCCATGGACGGCGATTTTGCGCCCGTGCGCGAAATTTGTGACCTTGCCGAAGAATTCGGCGCTTTGACCTACCTTGATGAGGTCCATGCCGTCGGCATGTACGGCCCGCGCGGCGCGGGTGTGGCGGCGCGTGACGGTGTCATGCACCGGATCGACATCATCAACGGCACGCTTGCAAAGGCCTATGGCGTAATGGGCGGCTATATTGCCGCCAGCGCGGCCATGTGCGATGCGATCCGGTCCTACGCGCCAGGGTTCATCTTTACGACTTCGTTGCCTCCGGCAGTGGTGGCGGGCGCCGCTGCTTCTGTCCGTTTCCTGAAAAATGACAACGCCTTACGTGAAGAACATCAAGCCAACGCAAAGACGTTGAAGATGCGTCTTAAGGCCATGGGCGTGCCCCTCATCGATCACGGAAGCCACATCGTTCCTGTCCATGTGGGCGATCCGGTGAAATGCAAAATGCTGTCCGACATGCTGCTGGAGCAGTATGGGATCTACGTTCAGCCGATCAATTTTCCAACCGTTCCTCGCGGTACCGAGCGCCTGCGGTTCACACCGTCGCCTGTTCACGGTCCGGACGCAATGAATGCCCTTATCCGCGCAATGGACAATCTTTGGTCACATTGCGCGCTCAATCGAATGGCAGCGTCGGCATAAAGCCACCTAAGGTCAGTGCATTAGTTAACGGGTTGTGGTAACTTTTGACCCAAGGTGGGGGAGACGCGAATCGTCCACCGCTCTTGGGGACAGAGGATACGAGGCAGAACCGATGGCAGGGCAGGAAAAGCCGTCTGTCGATTCGACCACGCCGAAACTTAAGGGTTTCGACGACTATGACGTGCG
>JBCCMQ010000005.1:0-178797 GCA_039026235.1 Pseudomonadota bacterium | reverse complement strand
TCTTGGACATCTTCGTCTCCTTAATAGTGTGTGCCGGGGCCTCGTCAGGCGAACTGACTCGAACTGTCCCTCGGACGTCTGACTGGCCACAGACCTGCGACCACGCGGAATCCTATTGGCATTTTTTTGCAATGAACAGATATGATTGTGCGGATTTGCTAATTTTCGGCGGACGTACGGCGAAAAAGCGGTTCCGTGAAACCGATTTACCACAGGCAGGCGGGTATTTGCCCAGAACATCGGCGTAGATTGCGAAATCACGTTTCTTTGTGAGGTTTCAAGGACCCGAAACAAATCGTCACCCTGCATTCTCGGGGCGCCGCGCGATGCAATCGACCTCAACCAATGCGCCCACGGCGAGCGCGGTGACCCCAATTGTGGTTCTGGCCGGTAGCCTACCTTCAGCAAAATGGGCCCGGTACGTGTCATTGAAAAGCGCGTAGTCGCGCTCAAACTGGGTCAGATAGGCCCGACACTGGATAACGTCCGCCAAGCTCATGCCCAGACCGGAAAGAACGATTTCAAGGTTCGCCATAACGCGGCGCGTCTGCGCTTCGATGCCTTCGGGAAGCGCCGCGTCCGGCGCGTCTGGATCCGTTGGCATCTGGCCGGTCAAGAACACCCAGCCGTCCGCTTCCGTCGCATGAGAAAAGGGCGCAACAGGACGTGGCCCGCGCGCGATCATGTGGAATTCAGTCACGGCGCTTTCTCGGGTTGAATGTTCGGATCTGGGCACCCGTCGCGCCACCGCAGCCGGTTAGGCGTATCGGTGCCGGACCCCGAACGGGGTTCGCGCGTGCGGGCCGCCGCGGGGGCGAAATTGATTGGGGTCTTTCGGGTCAAAGCGGGATGTTGTCGTGTTTCTTCCAAGGATTGGCGAGCTTCTTGCCGCGTAAACTGGCAAATGCCCTTGCGACGCGCCTCCGGGTTGACTGGGGCTGGATCACCTCGTCGATGAAGCCCCGCTCGGCCGCCACGAAAGGATTGGCGAACCGCGTTTCATAATCCTTGGTGCGGGCGGAAATCTTCTCAGCGTCGTTCAGTTCCGACCTGTAAAGGATCTCGGTCGCGCCTTTGGCGCCCATCACCGCGATTTCGGCCGTGGGCCACGCATAGTTAAAGTCGCCGCGCAGGTGTTTCGAACTCATGACGTCGTAGGCCCCACCATAGGCCTTGCGGGTGATAACCGTGACCTTTGGCACCGTTGCCTCGCCATAGGCAAAAAGGAGTTTTGCGCCATGTTTGATCACTCCGCCATATTCCTGGGCGGTGCCGGGCAGGAAACCCGGCACATCGACAAAGGTGAGGATCGGGATTTCAAAGGCGTCGCAAAAACGCACGAACCTGGCGGCCTTTCGGCTGCTGTCAATATCCAGGCAGCCAGCGAGGACCATGGGTTGGTTCGCAACCACGCCCACGGTTGAACCCTCTAGCCGGATAAAGCCAATGATGATGTTCTGCGCAAAGTCAGCCTGCAGTTCGAAGAAGTCACCCTCATCCGACACTTTCAGGATCAGCTCCTTCATGTCGTAGGGCGTGTTGGGGTTGGCCGGTATCAGCGTGTCGAGACTGGTCTCTACACGGGCGGGTTCGTCAAAGAACGGGCGGATCGGCGGTTTCTGGCGGTTGTTTAGCGGAAGAAAATCTATCAGGCGCCGCACCTCGGCCAGTGTCTCGACGTCGTTCTCGAAGGCGCCATCTGCCACGCTCGACTTCTTTGTGTGCGTGCTGGCACCGCCCAGTTCTTCGGCGGTCACCTGTTCGTTGGTGACGGTCTTGACCACGTCCGGACCGGTGACGAACATATAGCTGGTGTCTTTGACCATGAAGATGAAGTCGGTCATCGCGGGCGAATAGACGGCCCCGCCGGCGCAGGGCCCCATGATCACGCTGATCTGGGGCACCACGCCCGAGGCAAGCACGTTGCGCTGAAACACTTCGGCATAGCCAGCAAGGCTCGCCACGCCTTCCTGGATCCTGGCACCGCCGGAGTCGTTCAAGCCGATGACCGGTGCACCGTTCTGCACGGCCATGTCCATGATCTTGCATATCTTCTGGGCGTGCGTTTCGGACAGTGATCCGCCGAAGACGGTAAAATCCTGGCTGAAGACATACACCATCCGCCCGTTCACGGTTCCCCAACCCGTTACGACCCCGTCACCGGCCGGGCGTTCTTTTTCCATGCCGAAGTCCGTGCAACGGTGCGCAACGAACATGTCGAATTCTTCGAAGCTTCCTTCGTCAAGCAATAGTTCAATGCGTTCGCGCGCAACCAGTTTGCCCTTTGCATGCTGGGCTTCCACGCGCCTTTCGCCGCCCCCTGCGCGGGCTGCTGCTCGGCGGGCTTCCAGTTCGTCCAGAATATGTTGCATCCGCGAAACCTCCCATACTTCGCCCATCCTTAGCGGTTTAGGCGCAAGGGGGACAATCGGATTTGGCAGGGGGATGCGGTGGTTGCGCCACCATTTGGCATGTTCGGGTTTTGCGATCCTGCCCAACGGTTGCACAAATCGACAATGCCCCTGCCCTGACGCACATGGACAAGACCAGCCACTGTGAATAGGTCAGGCCCATGACGGCCGTCCCAAAAGTCATTTTTCTCGACCGAACCACGCCCCCGCACATCGTGACACTTGTCATGCTCGCCGGTGTCGGCGCGATGAATATGAGCGTGCTTCTGCCTTCGCTTCCCGCGATGACGCTTTACTTCGACACGGACTATGCGGTGATGCAATTGTCTGTGTCGCTATACTTGGCGATGACGGCGGGGCTTCAGCTTTTTATCGGCCCGATGTCGGATCGGTTTGGACGGCGCCGCGTCATGCTGGTGTGCCTTGGCATCTTTCTGGTGGCGACGCTTGGCTGCATGCTGTCACCCACGGCTGAAATATTCCTGACTTTCCGTATGCTGCAAGGTGCGGTCGCCGTTGGACTGGTCCTGTCCCGCGCCATCGTGCGCGACATGGTTCCCCAGGACCAAGCGGCATCGATGATCGGCTATGTCACTATGGGCATGGCGCTGGTGCCCATGTTCGCTCCGATGATCGGCGGGGCCTTGGATCAATTGTTCGGCTGGCATGCAACATTCGGTTTTATGCTGGCCATCGGTCTTGCGGTTCTCGTACTCGCCTATTGGGATCAGGGTGAGACATTCTCGGGCCAGGCATCAAGCTTTGCGCAACAATTCAGTGAGGCCCCAGAGCTTCTGCGGTCGCGCCGTTTTTGGGGCTACGTCTTTGCGGCCGCTTTCGCAGCAGGTGCCTTTTTCGCGTTTCTTGGCGGCGCACCCTATGTGGCCTCCGAAGTCTTTGGCCTGTCCAGTTTTTGGTCGGGCGTGGGGTTTGGCGCGCCGGCCATCGGCTATGCATTCGGGAACTTTCTATCCGGGCGCTATTCCACAACCGTCGGCGTGAACACCATGATCCTTTATGGAACCTTGGCGACAACGATCGGCATGGCCGGCGGGCTAACGCTTGTTCTTTTGGGTTTCGATTCCGCCGTCTTGTTCTTTGGTACTTGCACGACGGTGGGGCTGGGCAATGGTCTGGTCATGCCGAATACGGCTGCGGGCATGTTGTCTGTCCGCCCAAAGCTGGCAGGGACGGCTTCGGGTCTCGGCAGCGCCATTCTGATCGGCGGTGGGGCTGGTCTTTCTGCTCTTGCGGGCTTCGCCCTTAAGTTTGGCACGACGAGCGCCCCACTGCAGATTATTATGTTCTGCTCATCGGCAATGGCGCTCGTCTCAATCCTATACGTCCGGAAAAGGGCCGTAGAGCTTGCCGCTGCCTAACGCTGGCTGCGCTGCCATTCAGGGTGGATCCACGGCTGATCGTTCGCGCGGGGCAGCGGTGTGCGATCAAGGATATGATCAGCGGCCTTTTCACCGACCATGATTGACGGCCCGTTCAGGTTACCGTTGGTAATCTGGGGAAAGACCGAGCTGTCCGCCACCCTGAGCCCATCTACGCCGATCACCCGGCAATCCGGGTCAACCACGGCCATCGGATCATCGGCCCGGCCCATGCGCGCCGTGCCGCATGGGTGATAGGCACTTTCAGCGTGCATCCGGATAAAGTCGTCCAGTTCATCGTCGGTTTGGGCCTCTGCTCCGGGTTGGATTTCGTGGGCGACATAGGGTTCAAACGCCGCCTGTTTAAAAATCTCGCGGGTCAGACGAATAGACCTCCTGAAGTCGATCCAGTCTTCCTCTTCCGACATGTAGTTGAATTCAATGCGGGGCGGCGCTTCGGGATTTGAACTGGCCAAACGCACAGTCCCGCGCGAGGGTGATCGCATTGGACCGACATGGGCCTGAAATCCGTGGCCCTTGGCCGCGATTTGCCCGTCGTAGCGCACCGCAAGAGGAAGAAAGTGGAATTGTATATCCGGGTATTCAACCCCGGCCCTTGAGCGGATGAAGCCTGTGCTTTCGAACTGATTGGACGCGCCGGGGCCGGATCTGGAGAAAAGCCAGCGCGCGCCTACCCACGCCTTGCCCGCCAGCGACCAGTATTTGTAAAGACTGACGGGTTGGGATGCTGCCATCTGGATATAGACCTCCAGGTGATCCTGAAGGTTGCTTCCAACGCCTTGCCGGTCGGCCAGCACATCGATGCCGAACTCGGACAGATGCTTCGCGGGCCCGATACCCGACAGCATCAACAATCTAGGAGAATTGATTGCGGAGGCGGCGATGATGATCTCGCGGTCCGCCTCAACCGAAACCATGGACCCGCCAGACCGCACCCGGACGGCGCGCGCACGGCCCTCTTCGATGGTGATCTTTTCGGCAAGTCCCCGGACAAGCCTACAATTCTGACGGGCCAGCGCAGGTTTCAGATAGGCGTTGGCCGCAGACCAGCGGCGCCCCTTGAAGATCGTGGCCTCCATGGGTCCAAAACCTTCCTGCTGTTCACCGTTGTAGTCGTCGGTAATCGGGTATCCGGCCTGACGCCCCGCTTCCACAAACGCCCGCACCAATGGGTTATCGCGACGACCGCGCGATACATGGAGCGGGCCATTGCTGCCACGCCAGGCAGGATCGCCGCCATGGCCGCCGCTGTGCCAGGCCTCCATACGGCGAAAATAGGGAAGGACATCCGCAAAGCCCCAGCCTGCGGCGCCCATGTCTTCCCAGGTGTCGAAATCCCGCGCGTGACCCCGCACATAGACCATGCCGTTTATCGAAGACGAACCACCGATCACCTTGCCGCGCGGGCATGCAAGCCTTCGACCGCCCAGATGCGGCTCTGGCTCGCTCTGGTAGCCCCAGTCATAGCGCTTCATGTTCATCGGAAAGCTGAGCGCGCCGGGCATCTGGATCAGCGGACCCGCGTCTGTGCCCCCGAATTCGATCACGATCACCGACTTGCCCGCCTCGCTGAGACGATAGGCCATGGCGCAACCGGCGGAACCGGCGCCCACAATCACATAATCGGCCCGCATTGCGCCCGTCATGCCGTCCTGCCGTTGTCGCTGGTCAATATGGCGCCTCGACCGGGCCCATGCCGACAAAGACTGACTTCATTTGACTGTAATGCTCGATGGCAGCTTTGGAATTTTCCCGTCCGATACCGGACAACTTGCTGCCGCCAAAGGGAACCTCGACGGGTGCAAGATTGTAGCTGTTGATATAGCAGGTGCCGGCGTCGAGCCGGGCAATGACGCGGTGCGCACGGGTAATGTCTTTTGTGAACACGCCGGCGGCCAGCCCGTAGGGCGTGGCATTGGCCCGATTAATTACCTCTTCTTCTTCAGCGAAGCCCATGACCGACAGCACGGGCCCAAAGATCTCTTCCCGCGCGATCGACATGTCATCGGTCACGCCATCAAAAATCGCCGGCTCCAGATAGAAGCCGCTGCCCGGCAGGCGGTTGCCACCCGCGATAAGGGTTGCACCTTCGGCGCTGCCCTTGCGAATAAAACCCCCGACGATCTCAAGCTGGCGCGCGCTGACCATGGGCCCTATCTGGGTTGCCTCATCCAAAGGATCGCCGATCACCGCCTTGGCCAGCCTTTCCTTCAAGCGCGCGACAAAGGCGGCGCGAATACCGTCCTGAACGAAAACGCGCGTCCCGTTCGAACAGACCTGTCCGGTCGAATAGAAGTTTCCAAGAATGGCGCCGCCCACGGCATCGTCGAGATCGGCATCGTCAAAAACGATCATGGGGGATTTACCGCCCAATTCCATGGTCACGTTCCGGATCCCTTCGGCAGCGGCCGCATAGACCTTTGCACCGGTGGGCACCGATCCGGTCAGGGAGACCTTCGCGACCCGGCTGTCGGACACCAGTTTCGCGCCAACGTCGCCCATGCCCTGAACAACATTGTAAAGTCCCGGCGGCGCTCCAGCTTCGGTCAGAATTTCGGCGACCTTCAGCGCCGACAGCGGTGTTGTCTCGGACGGCTTGAAAACCATCGCGTTGCCGCAGGCCAGGGCCGGCGCCCCTTTCCAACAGGCAATCTGGGTCGGATAGTTCCATGCGCCGATACCGACGCAAACCCCAAGCGGAACGCGCATGGTGTAGGCGAAGTCGCGCCCAAGCTGAATGTGTTCACCGGTCAATGATCCGGCAAGGCCGCCAAAGTACTCGAGCGCATCTGAACCGCTGGTTGCATCCGCGACCAGGGTTTCCTGAAGCGGCTTTCCGGTGTCGATGGTCTCGACAACGCTCAGGTCGCGGTTACGTTCGCGCATGATATCTGCGGCACGGCGCAACACGCGTCCCCTTTCGACACCGGCCATGGCGGACCATGTTTTTTGCGCACGCGCAGCCGCGTCAAGCGCCGCGTCGATGATCTGCTCGGTGGCGGCGTGTACGTGACCCACGACCTCGCCCGTGGCAGGATAGATCACATCGATCTTGGCACCATTCCGATCTTCGACGTATTTGCCATCGATAAAATGGCTTGCACTAGGTTGGACGTTCGGCCGTGTCATTGCCCTCTCCAGAGTTTTGAAAATTCGGTTGCGCGTCTTGCGCACAAAGGCATTCCGCGAAAGCCAGAACCGACGTGGCGGGATCAATTTCGCACGGTGCCTGCAACGCACGCCGAAGGTAAATTCCGTCAATCAAGGACGCGAGCGCTTCGGACGCTTGAACCGCGCCTGTCCCAAGCGAGGGGCGCAGGCAATGGGCAAGGTTAGAGACAAGTCGTCTCTGATAGATGGCAAGCAGACGGGCAGCAGCAGTATCGGACTGGGCAAGAACGTAGAAGTTCAACCAGGCAGAGATGGCTTCCGCCGTGAAATTCGGCGCCGCGAAACTTGCCCTTACAATGGCCGTCAGTCGCACCCGCGGATCACTTTGGCCGCGAAGAGCATGTCGCACCGCGTCACGGTATTCGGTCAGAAGGGTCCGCATGGCCGCTTCGAGAATGTCGTCCTTGGTTCCGAAATAGTGATGGGCCAGGGCAGGCGACACACCCGCGCGGCGGGCTATTCCGGCCACCGTGACGTCCAGCGACCCCGCCGCACCGATCTCTGCAATCGTCGCTTTGACGAGCGCCGCTCGTCGGATAGGTTCCATCCCAACTCTTGGCATGCCTGATCGGCTCCGATTGCGCTTGCGTCCTTAGGGTTTAACCTTGTTAATTGATCCGTCAATCAACAAAAGCATCGGAGAGACATAAATGCTCAGAACACTACTCTTCACCAGCGCAGCGGTAACGATCGCAAGTGGCGCCCTTGCCGACTGCGACACGGTCACTTTCTCGGACGTTGGTTGGACAGACATCACCGCGACGACGGCTGCCACGACCACAATTCTGGACGCGCTCGGTTACGAGACGGATGTGAAGATCCTGTCGGTGCCTGTGACCTATACCTCCCTTGCCGCAGGCGATATTGACGTTTTCCTGGGCAATTGGATGCCGACGATGGAGGCCGATATCGCCCCCTATCGCGACGCGGGCACCGTGGACACGTTGCGCGCCAATCTGGAGGGTGCAAAATACACGCTGGCGGTAAATGCTGCCGGCGCCGCACTGGGCATCGGTGATTTCGCCGATATTGCGGGCCAAAGGGATGCTTTGGACGGAAAGATCTACGGGATCGAACCGGGCAATGACGGCAACCGTCTGATCATCGACATGATCGGTGCCGATGCGTTCGGTCTTGAAGGGTTTGAGGTGGTCGAAAGTTCCGAGCAGGGCATGCTGGCCCAGGTCGCGCGCGCCGACCGCCGGGGCGAACCGGTTGTCTTTCTGGGCTGGGAACCCCACCCGATGAATGCAAATTTTGACCTGACCTACCTCACCGGTGGTGACGACTACTTCGGACCGAACTTGGGTGGAGCCACCGTTTTTACCAACACGTCGGCCGGGTATGCTTCGTCGTGTCCGAACGTCGGTAAGCTTCTTGGAAACCTTGAGTTCAGCCTTGCCATGGAAAACGAGATCATGGGCGCCATCCTCAATGATGGCGCAGATCCAGAAGACGCGGCGGCGGACTGGCTGAAAGCAAACTCCCAGGTGCTTGATCTTTGGTTGGCCGATGTCACCACCAAGGACGGATCAGACGGGCTTGCGGCCGTAAAGGCGGCACTGGACCTATGATGCACCGGCCCGGTCGGATTGCGCCCGCGCTTCCGACCGCCGATACTTCGCCCTTTGAGTAAAACAGACCTGCGGTTTGGGGGACGGCTGCGGTGGAATGGCTGACCGAACTTAAGATCCCAGTCGGCAAGGCCGCCAGCGCGACCTTCGACTGGTTACAGGACAACGGCGCGTGGTTCTTCGACGGGCTTTCGCTGGCAATGGAAACACTGGTCGACGGTGTGCTTTGGGTGTTCCAGACACCGCATCCTTTGATCGTGATCGCGATCTTTGCGGGCATTGCGTATGTGCTTCAGCGCAGTTGGAAGACGGCCGCATTCGTGGCCTTTGGCCTGCTATATGTGGTCAATCAGGGCTATTGGGAAGAGACGACGGAAAGCCTGACGCTGGTCCTTTCGTCCTGTGTGATATGCATGGGCCTCGGTGTTCCAATCGGCATTGCGGTGGCCCATCGGCCCAGGCTTTATCGGGTGGTGCGGCCGGTTCTGGATCTGATGCAGACGCTGCCGACCTTTGTATATCTGATCCCTGCGATCGTGTTTTTTGGGATTGGCATGGTGCCGGGCCTGATTGCCACCGTGATATTCGTTCTGCCCGCGCCGATCCGACTGACCCACCTGGGCGTATCTTCGACGCCGACGGCGCTGCTTGAAGCTGCGCGCGCGTTCGGAGCCACATCACGCCAGACCCTGTGGAAGGTCGAACTTCCCTACGCAGTTCCGCAGATCATGGCGGGATTGAACCAGACCATCATGCTGTCCCTTTCCATGGTCGTGATTGCGGCCCTTGTCGGGGCTGATGGTCTGGGGGTGCCGGTTGTACGCGCACTTAATCAGGTCAATACCGCGCTCGGTTTCGAATCCGGTATTATAATCGTCGTGGTCGCCATCATTCTGGACCGGATGCTGAGAATGGATCGGTCATGACTGCGGTCCGTTTTGAGAACGTATCAATCGTCTTTGGCGACGACCCGGACAGCGCCCTGCCACTGATGGATGAAGGCATGTCGCGCGAAGAGGTGATGACGGCGACCAATCAGGTCCTGGGCGTGCACGACTGCAACCTTGAGGTCGAAACCGGAGAGATCCTGGTGCTGATGGGCCTTTCGGGGTCCGGCAAATCGACACTTCTGCGCGCTGTGAACGGGCTGAACGATGTCCAGCGTGGGCGCGTTCAGTTGCGTGATGGAGACCAGATGGTGGATGTCACAGGGGCCGACGCACGCACGCTCCGCCGATTGCGGCTGAATGTGGTTGCCATGGTCTTCCAGCAATTCGGCCTTTTGCCCTGGCGAACGGTGCGAGAAAACGTGGGGTTGGGGTTAGAGTTAGGTCGGGTGCCGAGGGCCGAACGCAACAGCCGGGTGAATGCGCAACTGGGTCTTGTCGGACTGTTCGACCGGGCCGACGCCAAGGTGGGCGAGCTTTCCGGGGGAATGCAGCAACGCGTCGGCCTTGCCCGTGCCTTTACGACCAACGCACCGGTCCTCTTGATGGACGAGCCATTCTCGGCGCTGGATCCTTTGATCCGCGCGCGGCTTCAAGAAGAATTGCTCGAACTCCAAGCGACGCTAAAGCGGACGATCATCTTCGTCAGCCACGATCTGGACGAGGCCTTCAAAATCGGCGACCGCATTGCCATCATGGAAGGTGGACGGATTGTGCAATGCGGCACCCCGCGCGAGATCTATTCTGCGCCCGCTACACCGTATGTCGCCGACTTCGTGGCCCATATGAACCCGCTTGGCGTGCTGTCAGCCAAGGATCTGATGCGCCCGGCAAACGCCACGCAATACGCGGCAACGATCGGAGCAGAGGCGACGGTCGTGGATGTTATCGAACGTCTGGGGGATGATCCTGTGGTTGGCGTTGTAGAGAACGGCACGGTCGTTGGCGAAATCAATCGTGAATCCACGCTTGCCGCGCTTGCCGATCCGCGTGGCGACAGCGCCGGTGAAAGTCAGGATTTGGTCTGAATATGGGTCGGCGTGGCGCGCCGATTGAGGACATATTCCCGCCAGGTGATGAAGCTGACAGCAGCGATGATCAATGCGCCGCCCATCACAACCCAGACATCTACCGGCTCGCCGAAAGCAAGGGTGCCAAGCAGCGTCGCCCAGACAAGCTGCAGAAATGTCACCGGTTGGGTCACGGCGATGGGCGCTGCGCGGAACGCGGCTGACATCGAATAGTGGCCCGCTGTTGCAAAGACAGCGACCAGAAATATCCAACCCGTGGCGCTCCATGAGGGTGTCACCCATACGGCGGCCGCAAAGGGCGCCAGACCTATCGTCACGAAGACCGACAGCCAGCCAACCACGACCTCGGGACTGTACCGGTCGGCCATATGCTTCGCGATCAGGTAGGAGACCGCAAAAAGCAGGGCCGTGCTCAGAATCGATAAGTGTCCCGGGTCGAGTTCGCGAAAACCCGGCCGCACGATCACCATGGCGCCC
This sequence comes from Pseudomonadota bacterium, assembly GCA_039026235.1. Lineage (GTDB taxonomy): Bacteria > Pseudomonadota > Alphaproteobacteria > Rhodobacterales > Rhodobacteraceae > JBCCMQ01. Next base: position 167,786 of record JBCCMQ010000005.1, on the reverse strand, counting down.
ATCAAGGCCACCACAACGGCCAGAATGCGCCGGATCGCCAAACGCTCGCCAAGAAAAATGGCGGCACCGATCGTTACGAAGACCGGATTCAAGTAATTTAGCGCCGTGACTTCGGCCAGGGTAATTCGGGTCATTGCGTAAAACCACGCCATGACACCGATGGAATGCACGAAGCCACGAACGGCGAACAGCCGGATCTCGGCCTTCGATGGAAGTTCTCTGCGCATCGAAGGCAGCATCGGAATGATGAAGACGAGACCCAGAAAGTAACGCATGAAAGCTGATTGAGCCGCCGGAAGCTCGTCCCCTACGATCTTTACGATCGCCGTCACAGCGACAAAGTTTGCGCCAGTGACCAGCATCCAGACAACGCCAGCGACCGGCGACTGCGTTCGGGCCTGCGGGGAAGACATGTATGCAGTTGGCACTACCGGCCAGTCGGGCGCAAGTGCGTCAGAAGAAAATAAGCTTGGCCGCTATACCCCACATGATCAACGCCACTGCGATGTCCAGAATACGCCACGCGACTGGCCGCGCGAAGAGCGGGCGCAGGATTGCCGCGCCGTAACCCAGCGTAAAGAAGAAGACGAAGGATGCGGTGATCGCACCAAGACCGAAGATATGGCTTCTGTCGCCGTATTGGGTTGAAATGGAGCCCAACAGCACGACTGTATCCAAATAGACATGCGGGTTGAGCCAGGTCAGGGCCAGACAGGTCATGATCGTCCTGACGAGAGACCCGCTGTCCACCTCTGAAGCTTCAAGCGATTCACCGCCCTTCGTGGCATTGCGAAGCGCAAGCGCACCGTAAAACATGAGAAATGCGATCCCGCCCCAGCGCGCAACGGGTTCAACCCACGGAAGAGTCTCGACAAGAACCGAGAATCCACCCACACCTGCCGCAATCAGAATGGCGTCTGACAGCGCACAGGTCATACAAACCGCAAAAACGTGACCGCCCCTAATTCCTTCCCTCAAAACAAAGGCGTTCTGGGCACCAATCACTATAATCAGGCTTAAACCAAGCAGAAAACCAGGGGCGTAGGCAGACGTCATTGGCCGCATTTGACGGTATTAATCACATTCGTCAAATTAAACTTTCTCGCCCTGGTTTAATTTGGCTCAATCACCGCCATGCGAATCGATTACAATCATCTGACCACCCTGGCGACTGTTGACAGGCTTGGTAGTTTCGAAGCTGCGGCCGCCGAACTCGGGATCACACCGTCAGCAATCTCGCAACGAATTCGCGCCCTTGAAGACCGGGTCGGGACGTCGCTTTTGGTAAGAAGCCAGCCAGTCACCGCCACGACAACGGGGCGCAGACTGGTGCGCCACGCGCGTGAGGTCGATCTGCTCGAAGCGGCCCTGATCTCGGACATCGGACTTGATTCCGCCAATCGCACGGACGCTCAGCCGGTCGTGCGCGTGGCCGTCAACGCCGACAGTCTTGCGACGTGGCTTATTCCCGCGTTGGCTGAAGTGCGCGAATTCATGGTCGATGTCGTCGTCGATGATCAGGACCATTCCGCGGATTGGTTGCGTCGCGGGGATGTCGCTGCGGCAATTACCGGGATCCCCGGTCCGGTGGCGGGATGTGCGGCGCACCGGCTTGGTGCGCTTCGCTACCTCGCGACCGCCAGCGAGGAGTTTGTCGACAAGTGGTTCAAGAACGGCGTCGACGCGGCGGTTCTGGCCCAGGCACCCGCGTTGACATTCAACCGAAAGGACCGGCTTCAGGCCGATTGGGCCGCTGCCGTCACCGGCAACCGGATCTCACCCAGAACGCATTTTCTGCCAAGCAGCCAGGCGCTGATGGAGGCGGCTCGGCGTGGAATGGGCTGGTGCCTGATACCCGAACCCTTGGTCGAGGAACATGTTGCCAGCGGGAACCTCGTGGTCGTTCTGGCCGACAAACCGCTTGATACGCCGCTCTTTTGGCAAACAGCACGGGTGACTGCCGGTGCGCTTTCCAATCTGACGCGTGCGGTCAGACAGGCAGCAAAAGACAACCTTATCCCGACGGCCGCAGGCGCCGAGGAACAGTTTATTTAGGCTAAACCGGGTGCGCGGGTGGGATCACGCGTTCTCAAGCGCGGCGATCACTTCATCCGAGACATCGAAGTTGGCGGTAACACGCTGAATATCGTCATCGTCCTCAAGCGCGTCGACCAGCTTCATGAGCTTCTGAGCGCCTTCCAGATCCAGCTCCGTGGTCGTCGTTGGCATCCAAATCAGCTTGGTCGAGTCCGACTCTCCCAGGCTCGCCTCCAATGCCGTTGAAACCTCGTTCAGCTCGGTATCGCCCGTGTAGATCACATGGCCGTCCTCGCCGCTTTCAACGTCCTCGGCACCGGCCTCAATGGCGGCCATCATGATTGTGTCTTCGTCGCCTATGCTGGCCGCGTACATGATCTGCCCCTTGCGTTCGAACATAAAGCTGACGGAACCTGTTTCGCCAAGGTTGCCGCCATGTTTCCCGAAGGTCGATCGCACAGTGGAAGCCGTTCGGTTGCGGTTGTCTGTCATCGCCTCAACGATGACGGCGACGCCACCCGGACCATAACCCTCATAGCGGATTTCTTCATAGTCGTCCCCGTCCCCGGCGGTGGATTTCTTGATCGCCCGTTCAATGACATCCTTGGGCACTGAATTTGACCGGGCTTCCTTTACGGCCAGACGAAGGCGTGGGTTCTTTTCCGGGTCCGGATCGCCCATCTTGGCGGCCACCGTGATTTCCTTCGAAAGCTTGGAAAAGAGCTTTGACCGCGCGGCATCCTGACGGCCTTTGCGGTGCTGAATATTTGCCCATTTTGAATGGCCCGCCATTTTCCCTCCGGCCTTGGACGACGACAGTCTCTGCGCGGGTATAATGTACCTGCCCTTGCACACACAAGGCGGGCAAACCCAGGATTTGCCGGGCTTGCCATGGGCGCGCGCCGGTGTTCTGCTTTCGCCAGGGAGAGCCGTGATATGACAGCCTTCAGACACAAGCCCGATGCGCCACTTCAGTGGCACGTATCGCAAGGCGCGCCGTGACAAGCGATCAGATAATTCTGTTCGCCTTATTCGGTGCGGTCTTTGGCCTGCTGATGTGGGGTCGGTTTCGATATGATCTGGTGGCATTCGGCGCGCTGATTGTTGCCGCAGTGCTGGGCGTGGTGCCGGCGGAGGATGCCTTTGCAGGATTTGGCCACCCGGCGACGCTGGTCGTCGCATTGGTGCTTGTTGTGTCTGCCGGGCTGGTAAGATCCGGGGCGGTTTTTCTGATCACCAATACGCTGATCGATGCATCAAGAGGCCTTGGGGCGCATATTGCGATCATGGGCGGTGTCGGCGGCGTCCTATCGGCGTTCATGAACAATGTGGCCGCGCTTGCGCTCTTGATGCCGGTTGATATTCAGACCTCCCGCAAAGCCGGGCGGCCGCCGGGCCAAAGCCTGATGCCTCTGTCCTTCGCAACCATACTGGGTGGGATGGCGACACTGATCGGGACACCCCCCAACATTTTGATCGCGACGATACGCGAAGACAGCTTTGGAACGCCTTTTCGGATGTTTGATTTCGCACCGGTAGGTGGGATCGTCGCAATTGCCGGTTTGGCTTTTGTTGCCCTGATCGGCTGGCGGTTCATCCCGGTAGCGGAGGACGAAACGTCAAGCAAAGGCGTCATGGATGACGTGGCCGAATACATTGCCGAACTGGTCGTGCCAGAAAACTCAAAGCTGATCGGCCAGCGACCAAGAGATCTGTTGGAGACGGCTGAAGCATCCGACGTCGCCATCTTGGGCCTCGTGCGGCAGGGCAAGAGACTCTACGGCACGCAGCGCAACACCGAACTGCAAGCCGGCGACCGGCTGGTTCTTGAGGCGCATGCCGACACGCTTGATGAATACCGGGCCGCTACGGGTCTGGCTTTTTCCGACGGCAAGAGGGACGATCTTCGCCGTGCCGAAGCCGACGGTCTTTCCGTGATCGAAGCAGTCGTTCCCGACGGGGCACGTATCGCCGGGCGCACCGCCCAGGCAATCGGGCTTGCATGGCGTCGGCGCAGCATTCTTTTGGGCATTGCGCGCCAAGGTCGCCGGATCACCAAAGGTGTCCGCAAAACGGTAATTAAACCCGGCGATATTCTACTGATCATGGCTCCTTCCGACCAAGCCAGCGAGGTGACTGACTGGTTGGGCGTGATGTCCCTTGCCGACCGTGGCCTCATGGTGACGGATCAGGGCAAGGTCTGGCTGGCAATCGGATTTTTCGCCGTCGCGGTCGCGCTTGCGGCCTTGGGGATGGTGGATCTGCCCATCGCGCTTGGGGGCGTGGTCGTCGTCTATGTTCTGGCCCGTATCGTGCCGCTAAGCGATGTCTATTCCCACATCGAATGGCCGGTCGTCGTGCTTCTTGGCTCGATGATCCCTTTGGGCTCTGCCCTGGAAAGCTCTGGCGGCACCGCGCTTATTGCCAGCGCCCTGATCGGATTTACCGAAGGGCTTCCGGCATGGGCGATTCTGACGGTCCTGATGGTGGTGACAATGACCCTGTCGGACGTTCTGAACAACACTGCCACGACGATTGTCGCCGCGCCTGTCGCCATCATTATGGCCGAAGCGCTGAATGTCAGCGCCGATCCGTTCCTGATGGCCGTCGCCATTGCCGCAAGCTCGGCGTTCCTGACACCAATTGGCCACAAGAACAACACACTAATACTCGGGCCCGGCGGCTATACGTTCGGCGATTACTGGCGCATGGGTCTTCCGCTTGAGGTGCTGGTTGTCGCGGTCTCAATACCGGCCATTCTCGTGTTCTGGCCGTTGTGAACGGAGTAATCGATGGAGTTCAATGTTGCGGCGCTTACGGCCCTATGCTTGGGTTTCTCCGTCGGTTTTCTGTTTGTAATCAGCTATATAGAGCGTCCAATCCTGCCTGCACTTTCGGTGCCGGAACGGGCGGTCGAGTACGAAGAGGATATCCGCGGGATACACGCGTTTCTCGCTGCATTCATATCACACGGCGGGCCGCATCTGTTGATTCCCTTTCTGCTCGCGGCCACAGGTTTCAGCGTTTGGCAGACCGTGACGCGAAGCTTTGACGTGCCGTCGCTCTTCGTCATGGTGGGCCTGATCATCATCCTTGCCGTGCTGATAGCCGTTGCCCTTCCGGCCGGTCGCAAGGTCGCAGAGGTCGGCGCCTACGACGAAGAACTGGAAGATGTCTCCAAGGCGCTCTTCCGCCTCGTGCGCCTTCATCACAATGCATTTCTTGCACTGATGCCGCTCTGCGCCGCGCAGATCATCATTCTTTTTCTTTAGGCCACGGGCGGGCCTTACAGCGGCCAGATCAGCGGGATCACCGCAGAAGCCAGAAGCCCGATGCTGAGGTTCAGCGGTATTCCGACCCGCATGAAATCGGTGAATTTGTATCCGCCAGGACCGTAGACCATCATGTTCGTCTGGTAGCCGATTGGTGTCGCGAAGCTGGCAGATGCGGCTACCATCACCGCAACGACCAAGGGCCGCGCATCCACGCCCATCACCTCGGCCAGTCCGATTGCAATCGGTGTGACGACGACCGCGACCGCATTGTTCGACACCATTTCAGTCAGAACGCTGGTCATCAGGTAGATACCCCAGACAAGCACGAATGCGGAAAGCCCGCTGAGCGCGGGTGCCAGACTTGTTGCGATGAGCGACACCGCGCCCGATTCACCTAATGCGGCGCCGATTGCCAGCATGCCAAAGATAAGTGCCAAAAGCCGACCATCGACGAACGAGAAGGCCTCATCGGCGTCAATGCAGCCAAGCGTGAGTACGATTGCGACGCCAACGATGGCAAGCAGTAGGATCGGCGCAACTCCCATCCCGGCCAGAACGACAATGCCCAACAGCGTGGAAATAGCGATGGGGGCATGGCTGCGGCGATAGGCCCGTTCGCTTGGCGCCGCGATGTCAACAAGGCCCACGTCATCGGCCAGTCGCCGGATGTCGGCGGGATCGCCTTCCAAGAGCAGCGTGTCTCCCACACGGACGACGATATCATCAAGCTGCCTTCCGATGTTTTGGCTGCGACGATGCACGGCGAGCGGATAGACACCGTACCGCCGACGTAACCGCAGTGCCCCTAAGGTGCGGCCGACCATTCTGCAGCCGGGTGATATCAGCACTTCAACGGTCGTCGTCTCACGACTGGATAGCTTATCTATGGTGCGAACGTTCGGGTTTACCTGCAGACCGAGAAGCTCGGATATCTCGGTGCGAAGCACGACCCGGTCGCCAGCTTCCAAGACCACTGAACCCATATCCCGCCGCAGTGATGCATCGCCCCGCAGGACGTCGATCAGCCGGATGCCGCCCCGCCTGAACAGGTCAACATCCAGGACACGTTCACCGATCAGAGGGCTGTCTTCGGGCAGCGCGACTTCCGTGAAGAACTTCATCTTCTTCCGGTCACTCATCAGTGTGGCCATGCTGGCCCGTTCGGGCAACAGGCGGGGTGCGATGAACCGAAGATAGATCAGGCCCCAAGCAACCAGAATTATGCCAAGCGGTGTAACCTCGAAAATCGAAAAGGGGGCCAGTCCGTTTGCCCGGGCAACGCCGTCCACCAAGAGGTTTGTCGAAGTTCCAATAAGCGTCAGCGTCCCCCCTAGAATGGCCGCATAGCTCAGCGGAATAAGAACTTTCGACGCCGTCTGCCCCATCTTCCGCGCCAATTGCACGAACACCGGGATCATGACCACAACGACAGGTGTGTTGTTCAGAAAAGCCGAAGCCACCACCACGCCGCCAAGTAAAGCGGCAATGGCCAGTTTCGGATCAGTGTCGGCACGCGCCTCGGCGAATTTGGTGAAGCTGTCGAGCGCGCCTGTTCGCACCAGCGCACCCACAACGATGAAAAGTGCGACAATCGTCCAAGGGGCCGGATTTGACAGGACTTCAAGCGCCGCGTCATAGGGCAAAATTCCAAGCACCAGCATTGTCGCGACACCCAGAATGGAAACCACTTCGGTCGGCAGCCTTTCGGAGACAAAAAGCGCGAACATTAGGCCGACGACAACAACTGCGGCGATCGCCTCGGTGGGTCCGGCGGGTGTCAGATCGATCAACGGACAGATCTCCTAGCCGACATTCGCCGGATGATTGCCGCAAGGTCGGGGGAACTTCAAGTCAGCTAGATGCGGCGGCGGTCGCGGCCACGCCGGTGCTTCGGTGGTGCAGGGGGATCAGACGGAACCTGTAGGAGACGCTTCGAGCCGACCGCCGAACCTGACCATAGTGATTTTTTTGGCCTTGCCGGTGCGGTCATCGGTTTCGACCATACTTCCCGAAAGTGTCGCAGGACCAGTGGCGGGTTGAAACCGACCCCGCCCCATGCCGGTTACGAACCTGCGCATCGGTTCCTCGCGGTCCATCCCAATCACAGAAAGATAGTCGCCGCACATGCCGGCATCCGTCTGGTAGGCGGTACCACCCGGCAGGATCTGAGCGTCTGCCGTAGGCACATGGGTGTGGGTGCCCACCAGTAAACTGCAGCGCCCATCACACCAATGGCCCATGCCCATCTTCTCGGACGTCGCCTCGCCGTGGACATCGACGACAGCAGCCGCCACCGCGCCGCCCAGCGGATACGACTTCAAGACAGCGTCGATGGCAGAAAAAGGATCGTCAAAAGGCCGCTTCATGAAGACCTGACCCAACACTTGCGTCACCAGAATCTTGCGACCCCCGGACGCCTGAAAGACCCGGGCACCTTTTCCCGGCGCGTTGCGCGCGAAATTCAACGGGCGGAGGATACGCGGCTCTGTGTCGATAAAAGACATCATGTCCTTCTGGTCAAAAGCGTGATCACCCAGCGTCAGGCAATCGGCACCAGCGTCAAGCAGGTCCGCGGCATGGGCGGCTGAAACCCCGGCACCCGAGGTTGCGTTCTCGGCATTCACGATGATGAAATCGAGTTTCCACTCGTCCCGTAGGTGGGGCAAATGTTCGGTGATTGCCGCCCGTCCTGAACGGCCCACAACATCGCCAAGAAACAGAATTCGCATGACGCTGGCTTAGGCCGCATTTCCCCAATCGGCAAGTCGTAGACCCGGGTTACGGCGCCGCACTAAGTGTCGTCCGGGGGCGGTCGCAACATGCCCGCCTCGGTTACCAGCATGTCCAGCGGCTCGTCCGTCTCTTCGATCGGAAGCCGCTCGACCATCTGCGCTGAGTACGCGAAACCGATTGCTTGAACGGTACGACGACTGCGCAGCCCCGCCAGCGTTCGGTCATAAAACCCGCCGCCGTAGCCAAGGCGAAAAAGGCCCTTGTCGAAGGCAACGAGTGGAACGATGACAACATCCGGCACCAGCATCTTGCCCGCTTCGGGGATCATGGCCCCAAAGGCGCCCGTGATCATTTCCGATCCAGGCCACCAATGACGGAAGCTAAGTGGCATTCCCTTTCCCTCGATCACGGGCAAAACGACAGCGCTGTCCTGCGCAAGATCGCGAAGGGCCGCGCGCGGATCGACTTCGGAATGGATTGGCCAATAACCTGCGATGGTCTTGCCGCGCTGATCGGACAACACATCCAGAAGGGATGCACAGGCGGCCGCCGATGCCTCTGGACCATGGGCCTGTTTGCGCCGGGCAAACGCAGCTTTGCGGGCGACTGCTTTTTTGTCGGAGATCAAGGTCATAAGGGCAGGGCGGCTGAGCGGTGAATTATAGTCCGGCTCGCAGTGGTCACAGAAGCATGATCGTTGCAAGGCCAAGAAATGCCAGAAAGCCGGCCACATCGGTCACCGTCGTCACGAATGTGCCCGATGCCAACGCCGGATCGATCCCAAGACGGGTCATGCCGATGGGAACCATGACGCCCGAAAGCCCGGCCACCACCAGGTTGACCACCATCGCGAGTGCGATGACCACACCGAGCATCGGCATGTCGAACCAGAAGGCCCCTACGAAGCCCATGATTACCGCAAATATAAGCCCGTTGATCGTGCCCACGGCACCTTCGCGCCTAACAACACGCCAGATGTTGGCGTCGGTCAAATCGCGCGTGGCCAGCGCACGAACTGCTACGGTCAGCGTCTGGGTTCCGGCATTGCCACCCATTGAGGCCACAATCGGCATCAGAACGGCCAGGGCAACCAGCTGCGCAATTTGCGCATCGAAAAAGGAAATCACCACAGAGGCGAGTATGGCCGTCAGCAGATTCACGAAAAGCCAGGGAACGCGGGCACGCATCGTATCGACGATCGAATCCGACAAAGATCCTTCGCCCACGCCAGCCAGTCGCAGAATATCCTCTTCGTGCTCTTCATCCAGCACGATCATGGCGTCATCGATCGTGATCATGCCGATCAGCCGTCCGTCGCCGTCTACCACCGGTGCGGAAATCAGATGATACTGATTAAAGGCGTATGCCACATCCTCTTCGGGCTGATCAGCCGGTATGGTGCGAAAACTCTCTTCCGTCAGGTCGCTCAGATCCACATTCCGGCGCGAGCCCATGATGCGGCCAAGCGTAACGTAGCCGACAGGCCTCATCCGTGGGTCCACCAGAACGACATGATAGAAATCCGCCGGCAGATCGTCTTTTGCGCGCATAAAGTCGATGGCCTGGCCAACGCTCCAGTGCTCAGGTGCAACAACCACTTCGCGCTGCATCAAGCGGCCGGCAGATCCTTCGGGGAAGCTGAGCGACTGCTCGACTGCCGCCCGGTCAGCGGCTGGAAGCGCGCCTAGAATTGCTTCTTGCTGGGGTTCGTCCAGATCTTCGACCAGATCAACGACGTCGTCTGAATCAAGCTCTCGAACGGCTTCGGCCAGAACTTCCGGATCGAGCTGATCGATCACCTCTTCGCGCAGGTTCTCATCAAGCTCCGACAGCACCTCGCCGTCCATCTCGACATCCAGAAGCGCCAGAAGCGCGCGCCTGACATCGCCCTTTACCTGCTCTAGAAGGTCAGCGACATCAGCCGGATGCATCGGGTCGATGAGGGCGTGCAACGTGGCAGCGTCTCTTTCTTCCACGACCGCGATTACCTCGCTGACGAGATCGGCATCCAGCTCATAGGCTTCCTCGGCGCGCTCGGCGGTATCAGACAGGGGTGTGTTCATGGCGCGAACATAACGGATGCACAAAACCGTGCCACCATGCATCGGTCGTTTACGCATGACCAATCAGTACCTAATCTGGATTGCGGAAATGGTGGGATGTGATGGACCTGGTTCTGGGGCAGATAGTTGATTTTAGGTCCGACCCGTTCCACGACGGCCCAGAAGCCGCCGTGCATTTCGCGCGCGGCGGTGTCCTGGTTGAGGCGGGTAAAATCGCCAAGATTGGCGATGGCCGTGATTTGCGCGAGCGCTTTCCCGAAGCCGAAGTGGCGGACTACGGTGATTGCCTGATATCGCCGGGCTTTGTTGATGCGCACGCGCACTATCCGCAAACTGCGATCATCGCGAGTTGGGGCAAGCGTCTGATCGACTGGTTGAATTCCTACACGTTCCCGGAAGAGGCGCGATTTGAGGACGCGGCCTATGCAGAACGTATTGCCAGTCTTTATCTGGATCTGATCACGGCCAACGGCACCACGACCTGCGTGAGCTATTGCACAAGCCACACCGAAAGCGTCGACGCGTTTTTCTCGTGCGCCCAGTCGCGAGGCATGCGGGTTATCGCCGGGAAAACCGCCATGGATCGGAACGCACCGGACAACCTTTGCGACACCGCGCAATCAGCCTATGACGACAGCAAGTCCCTGATCGCACGCTGGCACGGCAAGGACCGACTGAGTTACGCCATAACGCCACGCTTCTCGCCGACCTCTTCGCCTGAGCAGTTGTCAGCCATGGGTACGCTTTGGGATGAGCACCCGGACTGCCTTATGCAGACCCATCTCAGTGAACAGACCGATGAAATTGCTTGGGTCCGATCTCTTTTTCCCGATGCGCGCGACTATCTGGATACCTACGAAGCGCATGGACTCCTGCGACCAGGGGCGCTTTTCGGTCACGCCATTCACTTGGAACCGCGCGAAAAGGCAAGGCTGCGCGAGGTTGGCGCATCATTGATCCATTGCCCGACATCGAACACGTTTATAGGGTCGGGCCTCTTTGACATGGCCGGTCTCAAAAGCGCTGGCCAACGGGTCGGCCTTGCAACGGATACCGGCGGCGGATCTTCGTTTTCGATGCTGCGGACCATGGCGGCCGCCTATGAGATAAGCCAGCTGCGCGGCCACGCGCTTCATCCCTCTCAGCTGCTTTGGCTTGCGACGGTGGGGTCGGCAAGTGCCCTCGGCATGGACGACCGGATTGGCACGCTCGCACCTGGCTCAGAGGCCGATCTGACGATACTTGATCTTCAATCCACGCCTGCCATTGCCCAGGCGTCCGCCCGGGCAGACACGATCTGGGAGGCGCTGTTTCCAACCATTATGATGGGCGATGATCGCGCAATACGCGCGGTTTGGATCGGGGGAAGTTGCCTTCAGCAGGGGGCGGCAAACACTTGCACCCAATAGTCGCCGGACCGGGCGAAACCGAACTCGGTAAACCGCGGTGACAGGATATTCCTGCGATGGCCCGGCGACGCCATCCAATCGGCCAAGGCCTCGGCAGCGTCCGGCTGGCCCTGTGCGATGTTTTCACCAAAGCGGCACCATTCGTAACCTTGCGCGGAAATCCGGTCCCCGGGGTCGGAACCATCCGGTGCGATGTGATCAAAGTAGCCACGTGCACGCATATCTGACGCATGTGCGCGCGCAGCCGCATCGAGCAGTGCCACCGACCTTAGCGTCTGCAAACCCTGGCTCTGCCGGATCTCGTTCACCGCATCGGTCATCTGCACTGCCCCTCCGGTCGGTGCGCGCGCCGCTTCAGGTGGAACCGTAGGCGCAGGCGCAGGCGCGCACCCGACTAGAACCAGCAAAAAGACTGCGGCAGCAGGCACTTTCAAACGGGCATAGATGTGGGTCACGGTTGGTCCTGTCATATCGTTGCCGCCAGTTCTTTGGCCAGGTTTCTTTGCCTCTCAACCAGTAACGGGAGATCGACGGTCATAAGTTGACCGTCACGCACAACAGCGTTCCCTGACACGAGGAGGTCGCGAACCGCATGGGGCCCGGAAAGGACTAATGCCGCCACCGGATCCCAAGCGCCCGCCATCGCAATCTTTTGCACATCCCAGACAGCGATATCGGCCTGATACCCTACGTCAATCTGTCCACAGTCCGGGCGCCCGAGCACGTCCGCGCCGCCCCGCGTGGCCAGTTCCAACGCCTGGCGGGACGAGAATGCATCTGCGCCTGCCTGCACTCTTTGCAAAAGCAGGGCCTGCCGGGCTTCGGATATCAATGACGCGGCATCGTTCGATGCTGATCCATCCACGCCAAGCCCCACGGGAAGACCTGCGCCAACCATTTGCGCCACGGGGGCGATGCCAGAGCCCAGCCGGCAGTTAGAACAGGGGCAATGGGCCACGCCCGTGCCCGTTCGCGCGAACAGATCGATCTCGGATCGGTCAAGTTTGACGCAATGGGCATGCCACACATCATCACCGGTCCAGCCAAGGTCTTCGGCGTACTGGCCCGGACGGCAGCCAAAGGTTTCCACGGAATAGGCGATGTCTTCATCGTTTTCCGCAAGATGTGTGTGCAGCCGGACGCCTTTGTCCCGGGCTAGAATTGCGGCATCCCGCATGAGTTCTGGGCTAACAGAAAAGGGAGAACAGGGCGCGACGCCGACCCGCACCATCGATCCCTCGCAGGGATCGTGGAAACGATCGATCACTCTTATGCAGTCTTCAAGGATCATCTTTTCGTCTTCGACTAAGCCGTCGGGCGGCAGGCCGCCCTTGCTTTCGCCAATCGACATTGACCCTCGGGTCGGATGAAACCGCAAGCCGATCTCGGACGCCGCAGCAATGGTATCGTCAAGGCGCGCACCATTGGGGAACAGGTAGAGATGATCAGACGTTGTGGTACATCCCGACAAGGCGAGTTCCGCCAGTCCGCTTAGTGCCGAGACGTGGACGTGATCAGGATTAAAACGCGCCCAGATCGGATAGAGCGTACGAAGCCAACCGAAAAGCAGCGCGTCCTGGCATCCCGGCACTGTCCGTGTGAGCGACTGAAAAAGATGGTGGTGGGTGTTGATTAGCCCAGGGGTCAGCACGCACCCGGCAACGTCCAGAATTTCTGCGTGCGGTGCAAACAGGTTACGGCCAATGCTGGCGATCTTGCCGTTTGAGACAAGAACATCCGTGTTCCGATGCTCGTCTCGTTGGTCGTTCATTGTGACCACGACATCGGCGCCTGCCAGCAGAAGATCACCTGTCATCCCGACCCGGTGCCTGCAAGTACCTCTAGCGCGGCCGCGTGCACTGCGGCGTTCGCCGCCGCCAGCGCCCGACCACCTTCGTGCGCCGGTCCCCCGTCCCAATCGGTCACGATACCGCCAGCGGCCTCGATCACCGCGATGGGTGCTTGAATGTCATAGGGATGAAGACCAGCTTCAACCACGAGGTCAATCTGACCATCTGCAAGAAGGGCATAGGCGTAGCAATCCATGCCGTACCTGACCAGCCGGGTCTGTGGCGCCAGTTCGTGAAACGCCCGCTGTTCGTGGCTGTCGCCGACTTCCGGGAATGTCGTGAAGATGATGCTGTCGGAAAGGCGAGCGGTCTTTCGGGTTTGCAACTGGCGCCGAAAAGTGCCGCGCCGGAACTCTGCCATGTTCGGACCGCCTATGAACCGTTCTCCGATATAGGGCTGGTCCACGATACCCAGAAAAGGCCCGTCCGCATCCGCCAGGGCGACCAGGACGCCCCAGTTCGGCGTCCCGGCAACAAATCCGCGTGTTCCGTCGACCGGGTCCAGTACCCACGTCAAGCCGCTCGTGCCTTCGCTGTGCCCCTCTTCTTCACCCAGAATTCCGTCTTGCGGCCGGTGTTCGGCCAGCACCGCGCGCATGGCCGCCTCGGCCTCGCGGTCAGCCACGGTGACCGGATCGAAAAGTCCGTCGTCATCCTTGTCTTCGATGACAAGGCCGTGTGCTCGGAAATGGGGAAGTATCGCGTTGCCGGCAGCATCTGCCACCCGTTCGGCCACCTTCAGGAGTTCGGCGGAATTTGCGGCGTGTCGCGAATCCATGGACTAGCCGACCATTCGGGCCCGCCAGAAACAGGCGGGCCGATGCGCATTAGTCAAAGAACCTATGCGGCGTCGCTTAACACGCGCGCGAGTTCGAAGAGTCGACGGCGCTGGTTTTCCGGAATCGCGTAGTATGACCGGATCAACTCCAATGCTTCCTTGTCCGCCAGTATATCGCCGGGGACATCTGATTGTCGCGTATCAATCGCTTCAGCGGAATTCGCAAGTCCGTCGAAGAAAAATCCCACGGGCACGCCGAGCGAATCCGATATATCCCACAGGCGAGATGCGCTAACTCGGTTCATACCGGTTTCGTATTTTTGGATCTGCTGAAACTTGATGCCAACTTTTTCTGCCAGCTGTTGCTGGGTCATTCCGACCATCCATCGCCGGTGTCGGATTCGTTTTCCGACATGTACGTCTACGTGATGCTTCATTGCTCACTTCCTTTTTGTTTGACCGGCGCCACCGGTATTATCTCAACGACAAACCGACAGCCTCCGACAGCTCACCCATCTGGGCTCGCCACTGATACACCTGCAGATGTACGACTCTCCCCGCAAAGCCGTTGCGCCTACAGTACTCGATTAAATCAGGTGAACGGAAAAAATCGCTCTATACGTGTGTCTCATGGCAAAAAATTGCTTGTGCGCGAATAATGTCTTTGGGGCACAGCAACCGTCAACATACCTTTTTAGACAAGCTCAGAATGACTTTAGCAAAGTTTACCCTACGTCACCTTAAGAAAGGCGAAAGCAGTGCAGGCGTTTCAGGTCACTGACTTCACAAAATCACCGAGTATCGCCAGAATTGAAAAACCTGTTCCCGGTGAAGGAGAAGTTCTCTTGCAGGTTCTGGCCTGCGGACTCAACTTCGCCGATCTTTTGATGGCCCGCGGCGAATACCAGGATACACCCGTTCCGCCATTCACCCTTGGCCTCGAAATGGCGGGGACGGTGGTTGCAACCGGCGCGGGCCAAACCGACATTCCTATCGGCGGGCGGTTTGCCTGTTTTTCGGGCAAGGGCGGACTAGCCGAGTTCGCCTCGGTGTCGGCAAACAGTCTTGTCGCCATTCCCGACGACATGCCGGCCAACGATGCCGCCGCTTTTATGGTCGCATACGGAACCAGCCACGTAGCGCTGTCCCATAAGGCCAAGCTTCTCGCGGGCGAAACCCTGTTGGTTCTGGGGGCTGCGGGCGGTGTCGGGCTGACCGCAGTCGAGATTGGAAAGTTGATGGGGGCACGTGTCATCGCCTGCGCGCGCGGCGAGAAAAAACTTGAAGCGGCGGAAGCCGCTGGCGCCGACCACCTTATTGACACCAGCACGAATGACCTGAAGGAAACGGTCCGCGCCCTAGGTGGAGCCGACGTGGTCTATGACCCTGTGGGGGGCGAATTGTTCAGGTCAGCGTTGGGGTGCACACGGCCCGAAGGCCGCATTCTGATCATCGGATTTGCCAGTGGGGATATCCCGCAGATTCCAGCAAATATAATGCTGGTCAAGAACATCTCCGCGCTGGGCTTTTATTGGGGCGGGTACCTGAAATTCCGTCCCGACGTTGTGCGCGATAGCCTTAATGAGCTGATCAAATGGTATGCTGATGGACGAATCCGACCGCACATCGGTGCCACGTTCCCTCTTAGGCAAGCCGAGGACGCGTTGGCGCTTTTGCGCGAACGAAAATCAACCGGCAAAGTCGTTGTCGAGGTTACGTCGCTCTAGCCGGCTTTGTAAGCCTGGGACAAAAACCCTGCGAGATCCTGCGCCGGGCGCCCGCGCACCAAATCGGCACCGTAGAGGTTGATCCCAGTTTTGTTGAGCTCGGGAAGCGCGCCCCCGTGGGCGATGCGTTCGACATAGGGGGGCTCATGACCCGCTATGACAGCGTGTATGGCCAGGTCAGCACTTACCGTTGCCTCGATTGTTCGGGTGCTGTTTGATTCCACGGCCATCTCCCAAGGAATAGCGGCGCTGTCGAGCGCCTTTTGAACATCCGTTCGGAAGATACAGTTGTTCTCAAAAGCTAGACGTAGGGGCCGCGCCTTCCAAGCATTTCCGCCAGGCGCGCCGATCCAGACAAGCGGTGCCACGGAAAGCGCCATGCCACCCGCATCCGGGCGCTCTTCGGTTGTCAGGATCAGATCACATCGCCCCTTGGCATAAAGATCGCGCAGTTCCTTCGTGTATGATGAAATCAGGTTTACCCGCACCCGCGGGTATTCGCTGTTGAAGCGTTGCAGAACCTTCGGCAAAGCCGGGTAAACGATGTCATGCGGGATGCCGAGTACGATCTCGCCTTCGAATTCATCGTGGGTAAGGCTGGTGTAAACCTCATCGTTCAACTCCAGCATGCGGCGGGCATAGCTTAGCAGTTTTTCTCCTGCCGTGGTAAGCCCGACCGAACGCGAAGAGCGGTCGATGAGTTGGACCTCAAGCGCTTCTTCTAGCCGCTTTAGCTGCATTGATACGGCCGATTGGGTCAGGTTCATGAACCCAGCGGCCCGCGTGACCCCACCGGTATCGGCGACCGCAACAAACGACCGCAAGGAAGTCATATCGAGATTTCGCAACATATCACGTTTCCTGATTCAATTCAGAAAGAACATTCATTTGCATCATATGTCAGAAGGTGACTAAATATCAATGTCAGTGATGAATTTGTCATCACTCATCAGCAATGAAAGGGTCTGATATGTCGACGTATGCGTTTGGAAGATTTGCACGCGCCCCGCAAGCTGGTGTTGTGGCGACACTTCTGCAATGGTCCGAGCTGGCACGCCAGCGTCGGCAACTGCGGCGCCTCGAACACAATTCCCTTGAAGATCTGGGCATTGATCCCTCTGCTGCATGGGCGGAAGCCGCCCGTCCGTTCTGGGATGTGCCGACGGGTTGGAAGCGATAATGGGCCTGCGGCAATATATTTGAAGCGAACTGTCTGTTTCGACGCCGGATTTTCTTGAAAAATCCGCTTTGCTTGCCGATATTGACCAATGAAGCGCCAGGAACCCGGTTTCTGGCGCTGATTTTGAATGTTTAGGAGGCATCCAATGGCAGAATATCAATCGGTTCGTGCCGGTGCCGGCGTCCGCACCGCCGCAATCGACGAGGGCCTGCGCGCCCACATGAACAAAGTCTACGGTACCATGTCAGTCGGCATGATTATTACGGCTTTGGCAGCATGGGCATTTGCCGGTATGGCCGTAACGTCCGATCCCAGCGGCGCCGTCGCGCAGATTGGCGCGGACAAGTACCTGACAGCCTTTGGCCAGGCAATCTACGTCTCGCCGCTTAAGTGGGTTATCATGCTGGCACCGCTCGGCATGGTCTTTGGCTTTGGCGCGATGATCAGCCGTGCGTCGGCCGCTGCGACGCAGCTTTACTTCTACGTATTTGGCGTGTTGATGGGCCTATCGCTGAGCTCGATCTTTATCGTATTCACAGGCTTCTCGATCGCCCAGACATTTTTGATCACGGCCATCGCCTTCGCAGGGCTAAGCCTTTATGGCTACACAACGAAGCGTGACCTAAGCCCAATGGGGACGTTCCTCATGATGGGTCTGATCGGGCTGATTGTAGCGATGATCGTGAACATCTTCCTGGCATCGCCTGCGATGGAATTCGCAATTTCGGCCATCGGCGTTCTGATCTTCGCCGGTCTGACGGCCTACGACACGCAGGCGATCAAGTCTGAATACGTCGCGCACGCTGGCGCCGGCGATCAAGAGTGGATGGACAAGGCCGCCATATCCGGCGCTCTTCGCCTTTACCTCGATTTCATCAACCTGTTTATGTTCCTGCTGCAGTTTCTCGGCAATCGCGAATAGAGCAGACAAAGCAAGTCACGAAGGGGCCCGGCGGGTTGCCGGGCCTTTTTTGTTTCAGAGGCGCCGTTGCATATGCATGGCGGGAAACGCAATGCCGGGACCAAGCGGCACTTCGATCGGCCCCAGCGCGACAAAGCCCAGCGCCTGATAGAAAGGCACCGCGGTACGTGTGGATTTGCAGTCAAGCAGGGTGACACCTGCTGCCTTGGCCTGTTCGAAAACCCTGTTCAGAATTGTCCGGCCAATACCGCGCCTTACCGCGCGGTCGTCGGTCACAACATGGCGCACATCGGCAAAACTGCCGCTTTTGCGCCGCGTCCACCCGCCAGCTCCGATGATCGCGCCGGATTCTGTTTCGGCAACATAGTAGGTCCGCGATGAAAGAAGCAGAGGCTGGGCCCGCGAAATGAGTGGGAGCGCCATCACCATCATCGAAGGCGGATAGTCGCGACGCAGAAGACGTGGGTACGACCGCGCCAGAAGCGCGTCCACCGCCGCCATATCCAACTGTGTTGCGACGCGCACTGTCAGCAACTCGGGCATGGGTCTTCCTCCAACAAAAAAGGCCGCGCAATCTGCGCGGCCAACCTCAAAACCAAATCGGGCGATCTTACTTGATCTTGCCTTCTTTGTATTCGACGTGCTTGCGCGCAACCGGGTCGTATTTCCGCACCACCATCTTTTCAGTCATGGTACGGGCATTCTTCTTGGTCACATAGAAATGGCCAGTATCCGCCGTCGAATTCAAGCGGATCTTGATCGTGGTAGGCTTCGCCATGCCCGTTCTCCTTGACGAGGCCGCATCGGACGGCACTCGGGAATCTCGTGAAGTCCGCCTTTTACAGCCCCGGCGCGCCAAGTCAACCGCATCGCGGACGGTTGCAAAAACAATCGAATGGGCAGAGCCTAGGATCACTTGGCAAGAGGAGCCCCAATCATGCGTACCCTTAGCCTGACCACCTTGTTCTGTTTTATTCTCTACGGTGTCTGCGTTGCGCAAACGCAAACCGGTTCGTCGACGGAACCCGAAGCAACCGAGGCGATCAGCCTGTTGTCAGCCTCGCAAGCGGCGAAGGCACGCGGTGAGCCAATCTCTGGTTCCGAGTGGATGGTTGCGGCTGCCAACCCGCTGGCCGTTTTCGCAGGCGCGCAGATCCTTTCCGAAGGCGGCACAGCGGCGGACGCAATGGTTGCCGTGCAGACAACACTTGGTCTGGTGGAACCACAATCGTCCGGTCTTGGCGGCGGTGCGTTTCTGGTTTGGTATGATGCGGCGACAGGTGCGGTGACGACCCTCGATGGGCGGGAAACCGCACCGCTGGCTGTCACGCCGCGCCTGTTCCAAAATGATGCCGGCGAACCTTTGGGTTTCTGGGATGCCGTCGTCGGGGGACGTTCGGTCGGCACGCCCGGGACGCCCGCCTTGATGGAGGCGGCCCATCGGCGTTGGGGCAAGGCAAACTGGGGGCGTTTGTTCGCCTACGCCATTTCCCAGGCGGAAAACGGCTTTAGGGTCTCGCCACGTCTTGCCGGACAGGTTGCGCGCGACGCGGAACGTCTTTCGGTCTTTCCGCAAACGGCCGCGTATTTTTTGCCGGGCGGCGCCCCAGTTGCGGAAGGCGAGCTGCTTGTCAATAGGCCCTACGCCGAGACGCTGAAAAGGATGGCGGACGGCGGATCACAGACGTTCTACACCGGACAGACAGGCGAAAGTATCATAAGCGCGGTGCGCGGTGCGGCGGGCAACCCCGGTGTCCTGTCGGCCACGGATCTTGCGATCTATGAAGTGAAGGAACGCCCTGCAGTCTGCGGTGCTTATCGGGGGCACGCAGTCTGCGGCATGGGTCCGCCGTCGTCCGGCGGGCTGACCGTCGCACAGATCCTGGGCATTATTGAGCCATATGATCTTGCCGCTCTTGGCCCGGAGAACCCCGAGACATGGCGCCTGCTCGGTGATGCGTCCCGCCTCGCCTTTGCCGACCGCGGCCGCTATATGGCCGATAGCGATTTCGTGCCGGTTCCGGTCGAAGGGCTTATAGAGCCAGGCTATCTTGCGTCGCGTTCAGGACTTTTGAACACCGACAGCGCATTGGACGACGTGGCACCGGGCAAGCCAGAATTTGATCACGCGCTGAACTGGGCCGACGACGCGTCGATTGAGTTTCCGTCGACCAGTCACATCTCAATCGTGGACGGTTTTGGCAACGCGCTGTCCATGACCACGACAATCGAGAACGGTTTCGGATCCAGACTGATGACTTCTACCGGGTTTCTCTTGAACAACGAGCTGACCGATTTTTCCTTCCGCAGCCATGCCGGTGGCGTGCCGATTGCGAACAGGGTTGAACCGGGAAAGCGCCCGCGTTCTTCCATGGCGCCAACGATCATCCTTCAGGACAACAAACCGGTCCTTGTCATTGGCTCGCCCGGCGGCAGCCGCATCATCGGCTATGTGGCCCAGTCCATCATTGCGCATATAGACTGGTCGATGGATGTGCAGGCGGCAGTCTCAATGCCGCATGCCATCAACCGGTTTGGCACCTTCGATCTGGAAGAAGGCACGAACGCAGCCGATCTGGCGCCGCAGTTGTCGGAAATGGGTTTTGAGGTAAACCTGCGGGCACTGACCTCGGGCCTTCATGCGATCTCAATTGGAACGGAACTGCTCGGCGGGGCCGATCCTCGGCGCGAAGGGATCGCTCTGGGCAATTGATATCACGCTGCCAGCATGGGGCGCGCGGCACCCGTTTGCGGGCGCCGGGCAAAAGTGCACCTGGTCAGCCTGTAAGCCGGATTCTGTTCCCCCTGCGGGGTGACGACCATTCCTCTGCCCCGGCCATTGCTGACCGGATCTAGCTGCCAACCCGGATCCCAAGGCAGAAGCGGCCCGGTGGGATCCCTATTTGGCATTGCTCCCGGTGGGGCTTGCCGTGCCGAATCTGTTGCCAGACCCGCGGTGGGCTCTTACCCCACCGTTTCACCCTTACCGGCGCATAGGCCGGCGGTTTGATTTCTGTGGCGCTTTCCGTCGGGTTACCCCGCCCGGGCGTTACCCGGCACCGTCGCTTCCTGGAGTCCGGACTTTCCTCGACCCTGCGGCCGCGGCCGTCCGGCTGACCAAGTGCGTGGGCGGATTAGGCGGTTGAGCGGGTCCGGTCAAGGGCTGCGTCGTTCGCAATCACCAGTGCAAAGTGGTGGTCCGCCTGACGCAGAGGACCGTTGGCAAACGGTCTGAAGCGCGCCCTGAAGGCATCAAGCAAGACGTCGAGATCGACATCCTTCGGGTAGCCAAAATCGGCAAGCGCATCCATGAAGCTCTGCTCATTGCCGCCTGGAGCTTCAAGTTCCGGGTACGCGGCAAAGCCCGGTTCAAAGGCCAAACCCTGAGCCGCCAGACGTGACCAGTCAAAACGACGACCGGGATCCGATTTGCGCCCGGGCGCCATATCCGAATGGCCAATAACATTGACCGGAGGAATGCGCCACGTGGCGATCAACGTCGCAATGAGCTCTTCCAAACGCTTCATCTGTGGCTCTGGGAAGGGCATTCGGCCATCATTGTCCAGTTCTATTCCGATCGAGCGGGAATTGACGTCTTCCAGACCTTGCCAACTACCCAGTCCGGCATGCCACGCCCGATCCCGGTCCTGCACCAGTTGCCAAAGTGCGCCATCGCGCCCGATCAGGTAATGGGCCGAGACTTCAGCGGTGGGGTCGCAAAGGCGATCAAGCGCCGCCTCTGCAGTGGCCATTGCCGTGTAGTGTATGACAATGAGTTCCGGCTGCGCCGCATTGCGCCTCGGACCGAAGTTCTGAGAAGGATGCCAAACTGGCGCTGCCACATCAGCCGGCGCGGCGGAATGGTGCGGGGTTCCATCCACAGGCATAGCCATCCCCATCGGGGTCGACGCCCATCCGGTCGCGCTCTGGGCCCCCCGCTTCCAGGAACGCCTCCTGCGCCTGATCATCCGACGTGAACCGTGCGCAGCGGGTCGCAGCC
This sequence comes from Pseudomonadota bacterium, assembly GCA_039026235.1. Lineage (GTDB taxonomy): Bacteria > Pseudomonadota > Alphaproteobacteria > Rhodobacterales > Rhodobacteraceae > JBCCMQ01. Next base: position 145,812 of record JBCCMQ010000005.1, on the reverse strand, counting down.
CGGTTCGCAGATGCCGCAGGCAATCGGCGGTAGACCTGCTCTCCCACTCCGTGGCTTGTGGCCAATGCGAAGGCGACGATATTGGCGCCACTGTTTGGACGCCGCGGAAGCGCCGTCGGCTCAATGATCTGATACTGGGCCTTTTGCTGTTCCAGACGCTCGCGGTCGCTTTCGATCGACTGGCGATTACTGACCGCCTCAAAATCCTGTTCGTCCGAAATAGCGGGATTGGACGCCGGCGGAAGCTCAGTTATGACCGCTGCCGTTTCCGCGGCGACTGCGGCACCGGCATCGGCTTCGACCGCTCCGTCGACGCCCTGGCTTGCCCGGGCAAGGTCTTCGGGGTTGGCGGTAAGGCTGCCTTCGCCCGAGATCACAAGCTCAGGCTGCAGTCCCGGCGCCGACGTCACGCTGTCGGCCGGAATACCGCCGTAGGATTCAAAGCCAACGCCACCGCCGGTACCCTCATAGGGATCACACGCCGCAAGCAGCGCCGCTGCCATGAGTACTGCACACACCCGCATGACCACTCTCCAAATCCCGTCAACGGTCGCTAGGGTTACCACCATTTCGTCGGCTTGGAAACAAACCCTGCCGCGCGCTCTAAGACTTCGGCCGTATTCAGCAGATCGCCCTCTTCCCACGGCCGACCAATCAGTTGTAGCCCAAGCGGCAGCCCCTGGGCGTCAAGTCCGGCGGGAACCGATATTCCCGGCAGTCCCGCCAGATTGACCGTCACGGTGAAGACATCATTCAGATACATCTGTACCGGATCGGCATCAGACATCTCGCCAAGACCAAATGCGGACGATGGCGTGGCCGGTGTCAGTATGGCATCGACCCCATCGGCAAAGACATTGTCAAAATCCTGTTTGATCAACGCCCTTACCCGCCGTGCGCGATTGTAATAGGCGTCGTAGAAACCGGCGGAAAGAACGTAAGTGCCGATCATGACTCGACGTTTAACCTCGGGGCCAAACCCCTCGGCGCGCGTCTTCTCATACATCTCGGTGATGCCATCGCCCTGCGCCAGCTTGGCGCGGTGCCCATACCGCACACCGTCGTAGCGGGCCAGGTTCGACGACGCCTCGGCCGGCGCAATCACGTAATAGGCTGGCAAAGCATACTTCGTGTGCGGCAGGCTTATGTCGACAATCTTGGCGCCAGCATCCTGCAGCATGTGGCGCCCACTGGCCCAAAGCGTCTCAATCTCATCGGACATGCCGTCCATCCGGTATTCTTTGGGAATGCCGATGGTCTTCCCGCGGATATCGCCGGTTAGGGCCGCTTCAAAATCTGGAAGGGGCAAATCCGACGAGGTCGAATCCTTTGGATCATGCCCGGCCATTGCGCCCAGCATGATCGCCGCGTCACGGACCGTCTTGGTCATCGGACCGGCCTGATCAAGGGAGCTGGCGAAGGCGATGATCCCCCAGCGCGAGCAGCGGCCATAGGTGGGTTTCAGACCAGTGATGCCGACAAAAGCGGCCGGTTGGCGGATTGAACCACCGGTGTCAGTTCCGGTTGCGCCAAGACAAAGGTCCGCAGCCACTGCTGAAGCAGAGCCGCCCGAGGACCCACCAGGGGTCAGGGCCACGTCATCATTGCCGCGCCGCCATGGATTGACCGCATTGCCGTAGGTGCTGGTCTCGTTCGAACTGCCCATGGCAAACTCATCCATGTTGAGCTTGCCGAGCATAACCGCACCCTGACCAAACAGATTTGTGGTAACCGTGCTCTCGTATTCGGGCCGAAAACCATCCAGGATCGCGCTTCCAGCCTGGCTGGGGACGCCCTTGGTGCAAAAGAGGTCCTTGATCCCAACAGGAATTCCGCACATGGCCGGTGGGTCTCCGTCCGCAATGCGCGCATCTGCTGCTGCGGCTTGCTCTAAAGCGAGATCCGGCGTCTGATGCACGAAGGCATTCAGTTCAGTCGCGCCTTCGATCTCGGCCAAGCAAGCCTCGGTCAGGGCGACGGATGTAACATCGCCCGCGCGCAGCGCATCCCGCGCCGCGGTGATGGTCATCTCAGGCAGCTTGGACGTCATTCGACCACCTTCGGAACCGCAAAAAACCCTTCGCGCTGATCCGGAGCGTTGGCCAGAACCTTATTCTGCTGGTTGCTGTCGGTGACGATGTCTTCGCGGCGCTTTAGGCGCATCGGTGTCACGCTGACCATGGGTTCGACGTTTTCGACGTCGACTTCGTTCAGCTGTTCGATAAAGCCCAGGATTCCATTGAACTCATTAGCCAATACCGGCAGGTCCGCGTCCTCTACCTGGATACGCGCCAGCTTTGCGACACGGCGGGCGGTTTCTTGATCGATAGACAAATCGCGGCTCCTGAGTGCCAAAGGAAAGGTTCGCTTGCATTTAGCTTCCGGCTGTTCCGGTCGCAAGCACGTGTCTGCGGTAGGTTTCGATCATCCAGCCAAGCATGATTGCGTTCAGTACGTGCCAAACAAGATGGGTCCCGGTCGGAAAGGCGCTGCACAGGGGCAAGTCGATTGTTCGAAAGAAAAGCGATATGCACAGCAGAGCAGATCCCAGGAAAAGGCCCAGCGCCACGGACGGAAGTCGCTTGCGCAGAAAAACGGCGTAGCCGGCGATCAGGAACGGCAGCGGCCAGTACCCGGAAGAGATATTAAAGAAGGGCAACTGCTGAAAGATTGACACCGTGATCGCCACGTAGGGGACGAAAGCCGCCGTTCCCAGCAGCGCCCATCGAAGCGACAGGCCAAGGTAGTGCCGGTTTGCGAGGAACACATAGATCATCACGAAGCTGACAATTGGTACGACGTCGGTCACCGCCGACCAGACGGTCGCGAACGTGTGGAACAGGAAGCTGCCCACGCCAATCGCGGCCAGTACGACGACCAGCGCGGTACAAAGCGGCGACTGCAGCTGCCTTGTCCGCCAGGCCATGATCAAGGCCGCAAGCAAAAAGGCGATGTTTGTCATGGCGTTAATGGGCTCGGCCCAGAAGCCAGTATCAAGACGTTCGCAGTAGCCGTCGATTGTAGTTGTCCAGTCCACGCAATGGGCCTTTTATGGTTTACGCACACATTGGCGCAGATAGGGGAAAGCGATGAAGATTATCTGGCTTGGACACGGAAGCTTTCGGATCGAAATCAGCGATCAAGTTTTGCTTGTTGACCCATGGTTGACCTGCCCAACGTTGCCTGAAAATCAGCGCGGCCCTGCCACCGCAGGTGCCACACACATACTGATCACCCATGGACATTTTGATCATGCCTCGGATGCTTTGACCATATCCAAAGAACAGGGCGTTCCGATCGTGTGCATCTACGATCTGGCCAGTTTTTGGGAGGCCAGCGAAGGTGTAACGACCATTGGGTTCAATAAGGGTGGTACCATCATGCTGGGGGATGTTTCTGTCACCATGGTGAACGCTGTGCATTCTTCGTCTATCGGCACGTCAGAAGGCCCGCTTTATTCAGGCAGCGAAGCGGGCTACATGATCTCGGCCGAGGGCCATACAGTCTATGTGTCTGGAGACACCGACATTATGGCAGACATGGAATGGATGGCTGACGTTCACAAACCCGATATCGGTATCCTTTGTGCCGGCGGCCATTTCACCATGGATATGGAACGTGCGGCCTACGCCGCGAAAAGGTACTTCAATTTCAAAGCCGTTATCCCGTGCCATTACCGAACTTTCCCGATACTCGAGCAATCCGCCGACAGGCTGAAGGCGGGCCTGCCAGGTGTGAATGTGATGGAACCGGAGGTGATGGAGACTATCGAAATCTAGCAATATCTACCGGTCACACTGGTCGCCTGGGTCGACAAAGCAGGGCGGCGGACCAATCCGCTGGTTGCCTGTGCAGGCCGCAAGGCTTGCCAAGCAAAGGGCTATTAGAGTTATCTTGCGCAAGTCTCGCATGACCGAACTCCTTTCCTTCACCCTAAGATAGTAGCTTCGTAGAGGCTTTCACGCCGGCGGGGCGTCGGATAATGCGCTGGGCTAGAAATCGCCGGCCCTTTTTCTGAAAAAAAACGCCTTCAAAAGGCTGGCGGCTTCTGGTTCCGATATTCCGTCGAAAACCTCTGGCCGGTGGTGGGATTGCGGATGTTCGAACACGCGAGCACCATGCAGAACACCACCGGATTTCGGGTCGGATGCCGCGAAGTAAAGGCCGGCGATACGCGCCGCAGAAATGGCGGCGGCGCACATCGCACATGGCTCCAACGTGACGTAAAGCCGCGTACCGGGCAGCCTGGGCGAGCGAAGGACCTGACAGGCCGCGCGAATTGTCAGAATCTCGGCATGGGCCGTTGGGTCGGAAAGTTCGCGCGTGCGATTTCCGGCCCTGGCAAGAATTGCGCCTTTTGCATCCACCAGAACGGCGCCCACAGGCACCTCTTGCCGGTCGAGGGCGGCGCGCGCCTCGGCAAGAGCGACTTCCATATAGCTTCTGAATTGCGTCACGGGGTTGACCTGCCCCGCCAGCAGTGGCTTTGCAAGTCAGAAGCTTTAGGAAGGCCAGATGCCAAACCGACCGCAATCTCCAAAGATCCCCGGCGAGCGTATCGCCAAGGTTCTGGCCCGGTCCGGTGTCGCGTCACGACGCGAAGCTGAACGCATGATCGCCATCGGCCGGGTGGCCGTAAACGGCAAGACCATCGAAAGCCCGGCGCTCAACGTCACCGAAAGGGATGCGATTACGGTTGACGGACAGCCGCTGAAACCGCCCGAACCGGTGCGTGTCTGGCTTTACCACAAGCCTCCGGGACGGGTCACAACCAACCGCGACGAAAAAGGCCGCCCTACGATATTTGACGATTTGCCGGATGATCTGCCGCGTGTCGTGACCGTCGGGCGCCTCGACTTGACGTCCGAGGGGCTTCTCTTGCTAACAAATGATGGCGAGTTGAAGCGGCGGCTTGAACTTCCGACAACCGGCTGGATGCGCCGCTACAGGGTGCGGGTGCACGGCAAACCATCAGACGACACTTTTCAGCCGTTGCGTGCCGGCCTGACGCTGGACGGCGAACGCTTTCTGCCCATGACCGTGACACTCGACAGCCAACAGGGCGCGAATGCGTGGTTGACCATCGGGATACGTGAAGGGCGAAACCGCGAAATTCGACGGGCTATGGACTCCCTCGGTTTAACGGTCAACAGATTGATCCGCATCAGCTATGGCCCCTTTAAGCTGGGCAAGCTTGCGCCGGGACACATTGAAGAGGTGCGCCGCAAATTTCTTCGGGATCAGTTGGGTCTGGACGCGGCAGGGGAAAAACCTCTGCCAAAGCGGCAGCATTCTAGACGCGGGCGCTAGTACCACGTAGTCAATCCCCTTATATCGGGCGTGGCGATCGGATTTCGCCAGGAGGTTTTTATGACGGCAACCGGTCTGCAGAAGCTTGCCTACGTTCTTCTTGTGGCGCTGATCTTCTACGTTGCCGCGTTCGGAGCGGGCTGATGGCAAAGCGCTTCGGCGGCAAATTCAGTCCCGGAGGGGCGAATGGACAGCAGCCCGGCAAAGCGCCGACGCCGAAGCCTGGGGCGCAGCGCGCCCGCGCAGGCGCGCGCGTAAATCTCTTGTTCCTGGCACCTTTGCCGCTGGCGGTTACAGCTTTCTTTCAGGAACCTCTGGGTCTTCTGATACACTTGTCGGCGCTGGGGCTTCTGCTTCTGGCCGCATGGCTCACACGTGAAGGTCTGCGCGCCGAAGAAGCCTATCACGCCCGAAAAGTTGCACGGCGTCCTGCCTTCCCGCGCAAGTCCGCCGGGTCGGTTCTCACCGGTGTCGGTCTGCTTTTGGCCGGAGCGGGTCCTGATGGCGCAGTTTTTTCAGGAATGATCTTCGGTGTTCTTGGTCTCGTCCTTCACGCGTTCGCCTTCGGTCTTGACCCGATGCGCGATAAAGGGATCGAAGGCGTGGACGGACTGCAAACCGACCGCGTAGTGCGCGCCGTGGAGAATGCCGAGGGTCTGCTGGTCGATCTGCAGGACGCCTTGAAGCGGACCGGTGACCGGGACGTGCTGGGCGCAGCCGACCGCTTTATGGCGACGGCACGGGCCATGTTTCGAACCGTCGAAGACGACCCGCGCGATCTGACGGCTGCGCGCAAATATCTGTCTGTCTATCTGACGGGCGCACGTGACGCGTCGGTGAAATTCGCGGACCTTTACGCAAGACGTCCCGAAGCCGAGGTGAAGTCGGACTTTCTGAGTTTTCTTGATGACTTGGAACAGAATTTTTCGGCTCGGACCGAGCGTCTTTTGACCGACGACCGGACTGGTCTCGATATTGAGATCGAAGTTCTGCGCGAACGTCTCGCACGAGAAGGTTTGGTGGCCGATCGGCAGACCGAGCTTGCGCGTGACACTAAGCAAACCAACGACACGGAGACTGTGTAATGAGCGACGAGATTCGCCAGAAAGCCGCTGCTGCTGGTACGGAAATCACTGCCCTGACGGACAATCCGCTCGTGGAACCCTCCGAAACCATTGTCGCAATGGGCGAAGCAGACAGCGACACCCAGGCGGCGATCAACGCGCGTATGGGCGAGCTTGATGTCACCGACACGACTTCGATTGTGACCTTTGGCTCTAGCGCCCAGGAAGAGCTTCAGCAGATCAGCCAGTCGATGCTGGCCGACGTCCGCAACAAGGATCTGGGTCCGGCCGGGGACAGCTTGCGCGAGATCGTAACGACGATCCGTGGCTTTTCGGTGGAAGAACTGGACGTGCGCCGGAAAAGAACCCTGTGGGAAAAGATGACCGGAAAACTGGCGCCTTTCGCCAAATTCGCCGCCAGATACGAAGAGGTGCAATCGCAGATCGACCGGGTAACCGACAACCTTCTTGGCCATGAACACAAGCTCATGAAGGACATCAAGGCGCTGGATCTGCTGTATGACAAGACGCTGGCGTTCTATGACGAGTTGGCGCTTTACATTGCAGCGGGCGAGGCCAAGATTCAGCAGGTTGAAACCGGTGCGGTGCCAGCGAAGGAAGCTGAATTGAATGCCGCCTCGGAAACTGAGAAAACCGTTGTTGCGCAAGAGTTGCGCGATCTCCGGGCGGCGCGTGATGACATCGAACGGCGTGTCCACGACCTGCGCCTGACGCGCCAGGTGACGATGCAGTCGCTGCCTTCCATCCGTCTTGTGCAGGAAAACGATAAGTCGCTGATCACCAAGATCAATTCGACCTTGGTCAACACAGTTCCGCTTTGGGAAACGCAGCTGGCCCAGGCGGTGACCATCCAACGGTCATCCGAGGCTGCCGCCGCCGTGCGCGATGCCAATGATCTGACGAACGAGTTGTTAACGGCCAACGCAAAGAACCTCCGCAGCGCCAATCGCGCTGTACGCCAGGAAATCGAACGCGGTGTCTTTGACATTGCGGCGGTGCGTACTGCAAACGAGGAACTGATCGGAACGATCGAGGAAAGTCTTGCCATCGCCGACGAAGGCAAAGCCAAGCGGGCCGAGGCAGAGCAAGAACTCATTTCGCTCGAAGGAAAGCTGCGCGAAAGCCTGGCGTCAGCTAAGTCGCGTGGTGGTTCATCCCAGAATTCCGCCCCTGAAAGCCGGGCTTGAGCTGCGTGTGTGTGCGGACCAATCTATGGACAAGCGTCGGGTTCGGCGCTGTGATCATGGGGATGGTTGGGTGCGTGCCCTTTGGCACGGAATCGCTAGATGCGGCCTCGGTGCCGCCTACCGCGCCGCCTCAAAGGCTTTCCGCACCCCAGCAGTCCGAGCTGAGCGCCGAACTGGAACGCTATTACGCGCGCATTGAAACCGAATTGGTTGGCCAGGGCCTACTGCGGCAGGCCGGGGGCGGCCCGGACACGCCATTCGGCCCGAACGATCTGGCCGAGAACTTCGTCCAGGTGGCCCTGTTTGACGAATATTCGCAGACCGCCGGCGAACTTGTCGCGAACCAGACCGCCAGCCGCTTGCGCCGTTGGGAAGGTCCGATCCGCATGCGTGTGATCCACGGCCCGTCCGTTCCGGCCCGGCAACGCGCGATTGATGTCGAGAACATCGAAAGCTACGGAGCGCGCCTGTCGGATCTGACGTCGGTTCCGATCTCGCTTGAAAACGCCAACCCGAATTTCTTTGTTCTGATCCTGAATGAAGATGAGCGGCGAGACTTTGGCCCCCGTCTCGAAAGACTTGTGCCCGGCATAGCACCTCAAGCGGTACGGACGATCACAACGATGCCGCGGTCCATCTTTTGTCTGGTCTTTGCCTTCTCCGAGGCAGACGGCCCGGCATCCTACACAGCCGCCATAGCGGTCATCCGGGCAGAACACCCCGAATTGCTGCGCCTGTCTTGCATCCACGAAGAGCTTGCCCAAGCCATGGGGCTGGCCAATGACAGCCCGGGCGCTCGACCGTCGATATTCAACGATGACGAGGAGTTCGCCCTGCTCACACGGCATGACGAATTGCTCTTGCGGATACTCTATGACCCCCGCCTAGAGACTGGGATGACCGAACCGCAAGCGCGCCCCATCGCAACCACAATCGCAGACGAGTTCTTCGCCGTAGAAGGCTGAGCCCGAGGAGTTCCCAGATGAGCATTTTCGATTTCCTGAGCGGTGAATTCATCGACGTTCTGCACTGGGTTGACGACACACGTGACACGATGGTGTGGCGCTTTGAACGCCACGGTCATGAGATCAAGTACGGCGCCAAGCTGACGGTGCGCGAAGGTCAGTCTGCGGTCTTTGTGCACGAGGGCCAATTGGCCGATGTCTTCACACCGGGTCTTTATATGCTCGAGACGAACAACATGCCGGTGATGACAACACTTCAGCATTGGGATCACGGCTTTCGATCACCGTTCAAGTCCGAGGTCTATTTCGTAAACACGCGTCGCTTTGCTGACCTCAAGTGGGGCACCAAGAACCCGATCATGACCCGCGATCCCGAATTCGGACCGACGCGTTTAAGGGCATTTGGGACCTACACGGTTCGCGTCGCCGATCCCGCCCGGTTTCTGGTCGAGATTGTCGGCACGGACGGCGAATTCACCATGGACGAAATCAGCTATCAGATCCGAAACATCATCGTTCAGGAATTCAGCCGCGTGATCGCCGGTTCGGGCATTCCGGTGCTTGATATGGCTGCCAACACGGCTGATCTCGGTAAGCTTGTTGCCGCCGAGATCAGCGGTACGATCAAGGAATACGGGCTTGAGATGCCCGAGCTTTACATCGAGAACATCTCGCTTCCTCCGGCGGTCGAGGCGGCATTGGACAAGCGGACATCCATGGGACTGGCCGGCGATCTTGGGAAGTTCACCCAGTATTCGGCTGCAGAGGCTATGACGGCAGCGGCCAATAATCCTGCCGGTGGCGGCATGGCCGCCGGGCTTGGCGCCGGAATGGGCATGGCCATGGCCAGCCAGTTTGGCGGACCCTGGGGCCAGAAGCCAGCAGCAGCGCCTGCGCCCAGCGCGGCGCCAGCACCTCCGCCCCCGCCACCGGTTGAGCATGTCTGGCATATCGCCGAAGACGGCAAGACAACCGGTCCCTTTTCCAAGGCGCGCCTTGGGCGTATGGTGTCCGACGGCGCGCTGACCCGGGAAAGCTATGTCTGGACCGCCGGCCAGGACGGTTGGATGCGGGCCGAGGACGTATCCGAGTTGGCCCAACTGTTCACGGTTCTGCCGCCGCCGCCGCCCGGGTCCTGAGGTGTTACTGCGCAGGCCGACGCAACGACGGGGCATCTTCCATGCCACTCGATGAAATAGACGAACACCGTTTCCCCTGCCCGAATTGCGGAGCCAACCTGCGTTATGCACCGGGCGCGGACCACCTTTCTTGCGATCATTGCGGGTATGAGGAAGCGCTCGACAACGCTGGCGCGCCGGAGCCTATTCGCGAAATCGCTCTTGTCGATGGGTTGGAAGGCCCGGATCAGACCGAATACGAAGAAACCCGCGTGACCGCGTGTAACAGCTGCGGCGCCCAGATCGAGCTTGGTGACGACACGCATTCGACCGAATGCCCGTTCTGCGCCTCGCCGGTGGTGACCACGACCAACCGTCATATCAAGCCACGCGCGGTTCTGCCGTTTCAGTTGGCCGAACCTGAAGCGCACAGCGCGATGAACACATGGCTGGGGCGCCTTTGGTTCGCACCTTCCGGATTGCAAGAATACGCCCGCAAGGGACGCAAGATGCAGGGCGTTTATGTGCCGTTCTGGACCTTCGATGCCGACACCAAGACGCGCTATACCGGCAAGCGCGGCACGGTCTACACCGAGACACGAACTGTGCGGCGCGGTGGCAAGACACAGACCGAAGTGGTCAGAAAAGTGCGCTGGCGCGCCGTGTCGGGCCGTGTCGCTCGCTTTTTTGACGATGTTCTTGTTTTGGCTTCAAGCGCTCTGCCGGGCCGGTTCACCGAAGCGCTGCCACCCTGGGATCTGAGCGGTCTTGAGCCGTATTCCGTCGACTATTTGGCGGGCTTCAGGGCCGAAGCCTATACGATTGATGTCAAGGCAGGGCTTCAGAAGGCCCGGACGATCATGGACAATCAGATTGCCCGGGACATCCGCTTTGACATCGGCGGCGACCGTCAGCAGATCACATCGGCGAACACGGAAGTGTCTGATGTGACATTCAAGCACATCCTTCTGCCGGTCTGGGTCGCGGCCTACAAATACCGGGGCACGTCGTATCGCTTTGTCGTGAACGGACAGACCGGCCGGGTGCAGGGAGAACGGCCATGGTCTGTCTGGAAGATTGCCGCTGCTGCGTTCGTTGCTGCGGTTTGGCTCGGGGCCATGGGCTACATGATTGCGATGATGGAGGGTTGACTATTGCGACGCGGTGGCCCGCATCGTAGAGGGTCGGCGCAATTTTACGGAGCCCTCAGATGATCCTTTGCTGCGGTGAAGCGCTGATCGATATGTTGCCACGCCGCACCGAGGACGGAGGGGACGCTTTCCAGCCGTTTGCCGGGGGCGCCGTCTTCAACACCGCCATCGCCCTGGGCCGGCTGGGTACCGAGACGTCGGTTTTCACCGGGCTTTCATCAGATTTGTTCGGGCGCATTCTGTCGGAAAAGCTCGAAGAGGCCGGTGTCAACGGAAACCTGTCGGTCGTGACCGACCGACCGACGACCCTTGCCTTTGTCACGCTGAACAACGGCCATGCCAGCTATGCCTTCTACGATGAAAATACGGCTGGCCGCATGCTCGTTCCCGAAGATCTTCCTGTGTTGCCAGCCAAGCCTAAAGCGCTGTTTTTTGGTGGGATAAGTTTGGCTGTTGAACCATGCGCCAGTGCCTATGAAGCACTGTGCCTGCGCGAAGCCGGGACAAGTCTGATCATGATCGATCCCAACATTCGGCCCGGTTTCATCGCGGACGAGGCACGCTATCGTGCGCGCCTTTCACGCATGATCGCGGCGGCCGACATCATCAAGGTCTCAGATGAGGATCTGGCATGGATCGCAAAGTCCGATGCCACACACGAGGCGGTTGAATTTTTGCTTGGCAGCGGTCCTTCTGTCGTTCTTGTGACGTTTGGAAGCGAAGGTGCCCATGCCTATACGCAAAGCTACTCCGTCGACGTTCCGGCCACACGGGTGGAAGTCGTGGACACCGTCGGCGCCGGAGATACGTTCAACGCGGGATTTCTGGCCGGGCTGGATCGCCAGAATGCCGTCGCGAAGGCAGGCATAGCGGATATCGAACGGCCGGTGCTTGAGACCGCCATCTCGCTTGGGATCAGTGCGGCCGCAGTGACAGTCGCCCGCGCCGGCGCCAACCCGCCGTGGGCCAACGAATTGTGAGGGCGCTGCTGCAGCGGGTCAGCCGTGCCTCCGTAACGGTGGACGGCGCGGTGATTGGTGAGATCGGTCCGGGCCTTTTGATCTTAGTGTGCGCCATGCAAGGTGACGACGAGGTCAGCGCCGAGGCACTGGCCCGCAAGGCCATGAAACTGCGAATTTTTCGCGACGAAGCCGGACGCATGAACCGGTCGCTGGTCGACACCGGGGGCGCGGCACTGGTCGTCAGCCAGTTCACACTGGCCGCGGACACATCGCGCGGCAACCGTCCTGGATTTTCGTCTGCCGCCGCGCCCGAGGACGGCGCCCGGCTCTATCACCATTTCGCCCATGTGATGCGCCAGCAGGTGCACCAAGTGGCCCAGGGCCAGTTCGGCGCGGACATGGCGGTGGAGTTGGTGAATAACGGACCGGTGACGATCTGGCTGGAGACCTGATTTCGGCTTGACGCCCCGGGGGGCGTCGCTTAATCACCGCGTCGCTTCTGGCGGAGTAGCTCAGTTGGTTAGAGCAGAGGAATCATAATCCTTGTGTCGGGGGTTCAAGTCCCTCCTCCGCTACCACCTGACCTTCTTTTGTATCCTGACGTGTGTTGGCTGAGAGAGAGCCGGTAAAATCGCGGTGGCCAGCGTGCGTTCAGGGAACCATCACTCGCGCCGGCGCAGCCCTCTCCCAACGCAGTTTTCGGATATAGAGCGCGCCCGTCGGATACCCCGGCTTTCTGCAGAATTGATTTCGGTCGCATGCCGTGGTTCACCATTTGATAGCCCGGCGCCGGGTGCTTCGAACGCGAAGAAGGGGACCGTCATGGATATCAACGCCGATTTTGGCCAACGGGCCGTGGTCCATGCCGACCAGGAACCCTGGGTCGCATCGCCGATGAAGGGGGTGGATCGCCGTATGCTCGACCGGATCGGCGATGAGGTCGCCCGCGCCACGACCATCGTGCGCTACGCACCCGGAAGCGCGTTCTCTGCCCATAAGCATACCGGTGGCGAGGAATTTCTGGTGCTGGACGGCGTGTTTCAGGACGAACACGGGGACTTTCCAGTGGGCACTTATGTGCGGAATCCGCCGACGTCTTCGCACACGCCGAGCTCAGAGCCCGGCGCCACGATCTTCGTCAAGCTTTGGCAGTTTGATATGGATGACCGACATCAAGTCACGATTGACACAAATGCCGAGCCCGCCCGCCCGGTCGCGGACGGTATGTCAGAGATCCCGCTTTTCCGCGACGAGAACGAGCGGGTCCGCATTGAGATCTGGTCACCGTCTCTCATCGTTTCTGCTACAGGACACGGCGGGTTCGAAGCCCTGGTGATCGACGGCAGCTTTGAGGAGGGCGGCGAGGTGTTTGGCGTCAATTCCTGGCTAAGGCTTCCCCCCGATGCGCCTTTGGAGGCATTGGCCGGCCCGGACGGCGCCCGTCTATGGGTTAAATCCGGGCATCTGACCAAACCCCCAAAAGCCCCAAGTTAACGGCCCATTTCCGCGCGAGAGCCGTTTTCAGGTGCAGCGTGGCGCTGAGCGCTCCAGGATGCACGGTCACCGGTGCCCTGCCAGCGTTTTGCCATCAACGCTCCAGCCAGCGAAACCATCGCGCCAAGACAGATGGATTGTTCAAGATATGGCTGCTTCCTACCCTGAGTGGTCGGCGACCCGTACTATGAGCTAAATTCGAATATTATGAAGAATTTTCAAAGGTTTATACCGCTCGGCATTCGCTCGTCGTGATGCTGCAAAAGGCGCTCCAATACCGCCTTGCTTGACGGAACCGGCGCAAATTCCTCGAATGGCAGGGCGGCATTCTGTGAGTAGGTTTTGTGGCGGACAAGTTAACGTTAGGCGATTTGAAGCGTCTCGCTTCGGAAGCACGGAACCCTCGGACAGAGGATCTTGATCTGTTGCCCATTCAACAGTTGGTCGCCCGCATCAACGCCGAGGACAAACTGGTCGCCGAGGCGGTCGAACGCGAGATACCGCAGATTGCGCAAGCCGTGGAAGTAATCGTTGCCGCGCACCGCGCCGGAGGTCGGCTGATCTATGTGGGCGCTGGTACCAGCGGACGTTTGGGCGTGCTCGACGCATCCGAGTGTCCTCCGACCTTCTCCGTGGCAGCGGATGCAGTACTCGGCCTGATCGCAGGTGGAGACACCGCACTTCGCCATTCGGTCGAAACCGCAGAAGACAACCCCGTTTGGGGCCGGAACGATCTTCGCGACATTGGTCTGACCAAAAATGATGCCGTAGTGGGCATTTCCGTCAGTGGGCGAACGCCCTATGTCCTTGGCGCGCTGGAATACGCCCGCTCAGTCGGTGCTACGACCATCGCGCTGACCTGTGTTGGCGATGCCAGGATCTCGCACGAAGCAGAGATCACAATCGCACCGCGTGTGGGCGCCGAGATACTGACCGGATCAACGCGGATGAAGTCGGGGACGGCACAAAAAATGGTGCTGAACATGCTTAGCACTGCGACCATGATCCGAAGCGGGCGAACCTACAAAAACCTGATGGTGGATGTGACCGTTTCAAATCAAAAGCTTGAGACCCGCGCTGTGCACATCATTTGTGAGGCCACAGGTGTCGGACCGGACGAGGCAGCTGCTCTGCTGGCGGAAAGTGATCGCAATGTGAAACTCGCGATCCTAATGGGACTGACCGGGCTTGATAAGAACCGTGCTCAATCCTTTCTTACAGGTGCGGATGGTTTTCTTCGGGCCGCCTTGTCGGCGACGCAAAAGAAGTCCGCCTAGTCGCCACCTGCTTTATGGGCCAGGCCTTAGTGACCCGCCAACCAGCATTGACGTCCGCAGGTTTCTGATCGCATCCTAAGGGTTGAACTTGCATGGTTTTCCCAAATGGCAGAGGCACTCCTCTTTAGAAACCGGAACTACCGGTTGCTTTTTTCCGCCGGCGCGCTGACCAATCTTGGCGACGGCTTGATTGTCCTTGCATTGCCTTGGCTGGCGACACTGATGACCAGCGATCCCGTGGCAATCGCCTTCGTTGCCGCCGCTGGGCGCCTTCCCTGGCTCTTGTTCGCTTTACCGGCTGGGGTAATCATAGATCAATCCGACCAGCGGAAGCTGATCGCGCGTGCCGATCTTTTGCGCGCTGCCATCGTATTGGCCATTCTGGTCCTGGCCACCAACAAGGGTGTCGCGGGTTCGGTCTGGCTTTTGGCGGCGCTTGCATTTCTTCTGGGTTCAGCGGAAGTGCTGCGTGACAATGCCGCCCAGACGATCCTGCCCGCCGTCGTGGAGCCCAAGGATCTAGAGGCCGCTAATGGCCAGCTTTGGAGCACCGAGCAACTGGCCGGTCAGTTCATTGGCCCACCGCTCGCCGGGGTTCTCATTGCGATCGGGATTGGGATTCCCTTTGGCATCGATTTCGCTCTGCTTATCCTCGCCGCCGGTTTGGTCTGGCTGATGACGATACCGTCCCGACCACGATCAGTCGCCCGTTTTTCAGAGGCTTTCCTGGAAGGGATTGCCTTCATGCGCGGCGACGCTTTGCTCTTGCGGTTGGCCATTGTTCTGGGCATTGCGAATTTTCTTGCCACGGCCACGGTTACAATCCAGGTGCTCTTTGCTCAGGAGATCCTGCACATGTCGTCGGCCGCGTATGGTCTTGCGCTTTCCGTCGCGGCTGTGGGTGCAATTACCGGTAGCCTCTTGGCACCGCGTCTTATCGACCTTTTGGGCCGCCAGCTCTGCCTTTATCTGTCGGTCGGTGTCTGGGCGATCGGTTATGGCGCGATTGGCCTCAGCAGCCAAGGCATTGTAATGGCGGTTTGGCTTTTCATGGTCATGGCTGCTGCAATGGTCTGGAATGTGATTACTGTGTCGTGGCGTCAAAGGCGCATACCTCCTGCCTTGTTGGGGCGTGTGAACAGTATTTATCGCTTCTTCGGTTGGGGCTCGATGCCCTTGGGTGCAATGGCCGCTGGCGTGCTGGTCTCGATGCTCGAGGATCCCATCGGTCGTGAGGCTGCACTGCGCGCGCCTTTCCTGATGGCATCGGGGATCTGCATGGTCTTGTGCGGCTACGCGATACTGAGGCTTCGGCTCGACTGAAGCCAGCAACCGCTCCGTTTGCTTCATGCGTCGTCCGGCGCCAAGCCCGGTTGCAGGGGCGTAATCTCTTAAGAGCCAACCGCCTCACACGGAGGCCCCGGATCGTGTAGGCACTGGATATTCATCATGATTGACTGATCGACCAGTCAGTGCAATTCTTCCCCGATGGGAGTGGCGGCAAAAAAGCAGTCGGAAGAGTTATCGCCTGGGCGGGAAAAGATCCTGGGGGCCGCCGAACAGGAGTTTTCAGCTTCGGGGTTTGAAGCTGCATCAA
The DNA here is from genome assembly GCA_039026235.1 of Pseudomonadota bacterium. Lineage (GTDB taxonomy): Bacteria > Pseudomonadota > Alphaproteobacteria > Rhodobacterales > Rhodobacteraceae > JBCCMQ01. Next base: position 129,666 of record JBCCMQ010000005.1, on the reverse strand, counting down.
TGAAGGCGATCTCGACGCGGGCCGATGTCAGTCAGGCCCTTCTGCACTATCACTTCGGATCCAAGGAACGACTTTACGCGGAAGTTATTCGCGCCCGATCAAAGAAGATTAACGACAGCCGCCGCGCCTTACTCGATCAAGTCGATTTTGAAAGCGATGATGCTTTGTCGCAAGTTCTAGAGGCGCTCTTTCGACCGGCGTTGGCACCTGAGGGCGGGGGCAAGGCATACGCACGGATCTTTGCCGGAATGATTGTGGGCCGCGCGCATGACCGGGAACTTGTGCGCGAATGCTATGATCCGACGGCGCATGTTTTTCTGGATGCGATCCAGAGGGCTTGCCCAGGCATGGGGATCGAGGGTGCGGGGGCGGTCTATCAATTCGCGCTCGGCGTGCTGGTTTCAGCTTTGTCGCGTGACGGGCGTATGGAACGTCTGATGGGCCATCAGGGCGCGCTGCTCGGCGATCAGATACTCATCCGGAAAATCGTAACATTCGTTGTAGGGGGCGCAGCAGCGTTGACCGAAGACAGAGAAAGACTTTGAAGAACGGGAGGAACTCAAATGAATAAACGCAGCTTGGCAGCGGCCCTTTGTGTCGCGGTTTTGCCGATCGAGGCGACCGCTGAAGATTTTTCGGCAACGATTGTCGCGGGCCACCCGGCAGTCTTCCGCTGGGTCCAGATGATTGACAAGGCCTTTGTGACCGGTGTGAACGACGCGCTTGAAGGCACAGGTCATTCCATGAGCTTCGACGGCCAGTACGGGGGATCGATCGCCAAAGTGGGCGATGAGCTGGAGACCGTCGAGGCAGGTCTTGCCGAAATCGGCGTCTGCCAGAGTCTGTTCGATCCGGCAAAGCTCGCCGTACAGAACGTGACCTATTACACGCCCTTCGTCAGTGATGATCCCAGGGTGGTCGGCGCACTTATGGACCGTCTTCACAAGGAAGATCCGAGGATGACGGCGGCGTACGCTGAGAATGGCGTGGTCTACCTTGGCGCTCCGGTCAGCATCGATGACTATCTTCTGATGACGAAGTTTCCGGTGGAGACACTGAACGACCTTGACGGACGCAAGATCGCGGCCCCTGGGCCAGCGATCAACTGGCTTTCGGGAACGGGCGCTGTCGGCGTGTCCGGTAACCTGACAACCTATTACAACGAATTGCAGACAGGCGTTTACGATGGGGTGATCGTCTTCGCTTCCGCGGCTTTGCCGGGCAAGCTTTACGAAGTGGCGCCATACGTGACGCGCTCAGGCCTCGGCGCACAGTATGCCGGCGCGCTTTGCGCAAACGCCGACTGGTACAACAGCCTGCCGGACGCAGTGCAAGAGGCCCTGCACGCGGCCTCTGACGCAACGAGTGAATGGTATGTCTCTGCTTTGGAGGGTGCGGTCGAAACCGCATTTTCAGCGATGGCTGAAAATGGTGCCACAATCTCTGTTGCGAGCGACGACATGCGTGCAGCCTGGGCCGCGGGGATGGACAATGCCGCCAAGACCTGGGCAACCGCGCTGGACGGCGACGGCAAACCGGGTTCCGAGATCCTGTCAGTCTATATGGACGCGATGCGCGCAGCCGGCGCCACGCCGTTGCGTGATTGGGATAACGAGTGATCCACCAGCCTGACACGGCGCTGTCGGGCCAGCCGCGGATGCTGCGGTGGCTCGACAGGTTGACCGAGGTGCTGAACGTTTGCGGGTCGCTTCTGATCTGCGCGCTCGTCCTATTGATCGGTCTTGATGTGATCGGTCGAAACCTGTTTCTGGCGCCCTTGTCCGGCGTGCCCGAACTGGTGTCTTTGTCAATTGTAGCTATCGTCTTCCTTCAGGCTCCGATGGCGTTGAAAGCTGGTCGGCTGACCAGAAGCGACGGCGTTCTGAACCTGTTGAAGTCCCGGAAGCCGGCCACGGCAAAGGCGCTAGAGACGGTGTTCGATCTCTTGGGTATCGCGGTCCTCAGCGCGATCCTTTATGCGCATTGGCCGATACTAACCCGGTCATGGGCGCGGAACGACTTTGTCGGCGCGATCGGTGATTTTACCGCGCCTACCTGGCCCGTTAAGGCCATGCTTTTCGTCGGCGGGGCAGTCCTTACGTTGCAATTCGCGGCCCGGATCCTGCGCCGCCACGGGAGCTTTGCATCTTGACACCTTTTGAGATCGGACTGTTGGCGCTGGCCGCCATGGGCGGTCTTGTGCTTTTCGGTCTTTTCGTCCCTATCGCCTTAATTCTATGCAGTTTCCTTGGGGTCTGGGCGATCAAGGGATCGCCGCTTCTGGCATCCAAGATGCTGGGACTGGCGGCCAATGACGCCATTTCAGGGTATTTTTTTGGCGTGGTGCCGGTGTTCGTTTTGATGGGGTTTCTGGTAAGTGAAAGCGGCATGGGCCGCGACGCATTCGACGTGGCCAATTCCATCTTTCGTCGCATCAAGGGCGGTCTGGGGGTTGGTACGATTGCGGCCAACACGATCTTTGCAGCGATCACCGGCATCTCGATCGCATCGGCTGCCGTCTTTACCCGCCTCGCAGTGCCTGAGATGCGCCGCCATGGCTATACCGCGCGGTTTTCGGTTGGTGTGGTCGCGGGATCTTCGGTTCTGGGGATGCTGATCCCACCGTCGCTCCTCTTGATTCTTTTCGGGCTACTCACCGAGCAAAGTGTTGGGGATCTCTTTCTTGCCGGTGTCGGTCCCGGGCTGCTGCTGGCCACGCTTTTTGGAATTGGCACCGTTGCAATGGCGGCGTTTGCTCCGAAATTCGTGGGTGACAACATCGGCGGCGGTGACCATGTTCTATCGGCGCGAGAGCTAACCGCAAAGGCCGCGCCCCTGACGATACTGATTTTGGTCGTGCTCGGCGGAATTTACGGTGGCCTTTTTACGCCCGTTGAAGCGGGCGCCGTCGGCACGCTGGGGGCGCTGGCGATCGGTTTCGCAAGGCGCAGGCTGACATTCTCTGCACTTTGGAGAGTTCTGGTCGATACCGGGCTCGTCACCGCCTCAGTGTGCTTTCTGATCATCGCTGCCCAGATGTACTCTCGGATGCTGGCATTTTCAGGTGTGCCGGGAACATTCGGGGAAATGGTTGCCGCGGCCGATCTGACGCTGATCGGCCTGATCACGGTCTATGTTGTCGTGGTGATCCTGTTCGGAATGATACTCGATTCAAGTTCGATTATGCTGATCCTGGTGCCCCTAATGCTGCCGATTGTGCAGCCGATGGGGGTCGATCTGATCTGGTTCGGCATTGTCACCGTCATTGCTGTCGAGATCGGGCTGCTGACGCCGCCCTTTGGCATATCGGTTTACGTCATCAAAACGACGTTGGACGATCCTGACATCACGCTTTCTGACATCTTTGCTGGCGCAGCACCCTTTGCCATGATGATGCTGATTTGCCTTTTCGCCGTGATTTTCATGCCCGGCATCGCAACCGGCCTGCTTGGACGATAGGAGGAAACGTTGCCCCGACGTCTGATTGATCTTTCCGTGGCACTTGAAGCGGATATCAAATCGGATCCCGACGTGATGCTGCCCGAGATTACCTATCTGGATCACGAACAGACCGCCGAACAAGTGATGGCATTCTTCCCCGGCTTGCGCCGGGACGATTTGCCCGGCGGCGAAGGATGGGCCATTGAGAAACTAACCATCTACACCCACAACGGAACGCACCTTGATGCGCCCTACCATCATTATTCGACAATGGATGGTGGCAAGAGGGCCCTCACCATAGACGAGGTACCGCTAGAATGGTGTTTTTCGCCAGGGGTAAAGCTCGACTTTCGGCACATGGACGACGGCTACATCGTCACCCCCGACGATATCGACGATGAACTTCGGCGCATCGGCCACAGCCTGAGGCCTCTGGATATTGTACTGGTGAACACATCAGCGGGAGACCGGTATGGATCACCAGAATACCTTTCCAAGGGATGCGGCATGGGTCGCGAAGCGACGCTGCACCTGTTGCGTCAGGGTGTCCGGCTGACAGGAACGGATGCTTGGAGCTGGGACGCACCCTTTTCCGTCACGGCGGAACGGTTCGCGCGGGACGGAGATGCCGCAATCATCTGGGAAGGCCACAGAGCCAGCATGGAGATCGGGTACTGTCATATCGAGAAACTGGCCAATCTGGATCAGCTTCCCGATCACGGTTTCACCGTGTCCTGTTTCCCGTTCAAGATCAAAGCTGCGTCAGCCGGGTTCACACGGGCGGTGGCGATCATCGATGAGGAGGATTAATGGGAAAAACGATTGTCAGTTGCGCCATCACAGGCGCCATTCATACCCCGACGATGTCAGATGCCTTGCCGGTCACACCGGATACGATCGCCGAGCAGGCGATCGCCGCTGCCCAGGCGGGCGCAACCATCCTGCACCTGCACGCCCGAAACCCTTCAAATGGCGCTCCGTCCGTCGATCCAAAACACTTCGATCTGTTCCTCCCGCGCATCAAGCAGAACACAAACGCAATCGTAAATATCTCGACCGGCGGCAATCCATTGATGACCGTGGAAGAGCGCATTCCGGCGGCTCGGCAGTTCAGTCCCGAGATGTGCAGCCTGAACATGGGCTCTATGAACTTTGCAATTCACCCGCTGGCCGAGCGCTATTCTGAATGGAAAGAGGATTGGGAAGAAGGCTATATCCGCGCTAGCGAAGGGAACATATTCCGCAACACCTTTGCTGACATTCGCATGGTTGCCGATGCGCTTGGCGGACCTGATCATTCGGTGAAATTCGAACATGAATGCTATGACGTCGGGCACCTTTACAATCTGAAGTTCTGTCTGGACCAGGGCATGTTCAAAGCGCCCATCTTCTTGCAGTTCGTCATGGGCATTCTGGGCGGGATTTCCGCCGAAATCGAGAATCTCGTGTTTATGAAAAAGACGGCGGACAAGCTCTTTGGCGATCAGTACGAATGGTCGGTAATCGGTGCCGGTGCACAGCAGATGCGTCTTGCCGCGGTGGCGGCACAGATGGGCGGGCATGTGCGCGTTGGGCTTGAGGATTCACTCTACATCGCCCGGGGCCGGCTTGCCGAAAGCAATGCCGAACAGGTGACCAAGATCAAACGCGTCCTGGAAGAGCAGGGCAACAAGATCGCGACACCGGATGAAGCGCGCGAAATTCTGGACCTTAAAGGATCTGACAGGGTGAAATTCTGATGTCCGTAAACCAACCCAAAGACCCGCTGGTTGTGACCTTTTCTTGCAGCGGCCAGGCCGTCGGCAAGATGCGCAACGATCTGGACGTGCGCATGGTCGAACCGTTTGAGGAAAAGTTCACGATGGCCACCGACGAAGGCCCGTTTCACGGCGGCGACGCAACGGCCCCGCCCCCGCTTGCCCTTTTTGTCGGCGGCCTGACGGGGTGCATTATGACCCAACTTAGGGCCTTCGCAAAACGCATGGACGTCAAGATCGATGACCTGCGCGTGGACACGACCGTGCGGTGGCAATGGACACCGAAGGGCCGTATCTATGAGACTGCTCCCAAGAGTTTCGACATGGATATCTTCCTTGACAGTCCCGACGATCTTTCACGGCAGCTAGCTCTTGTCGACGCCGCGCGGCGGGGGTGTTTTGTGGAACAGACACTCGGTCAAGCCAATCGGATCACCCATCGCCTTAAGACCGAAAATGGTTTTGTGCCGGTGGATGAATTGGACGGGGCGCCCGGCGATGCCAAGGGTACCGGCTAGGTCCGCGCCAACCAGGACGGTTGAGGACATGATCGCGGGCAAGCCACCGAGACATAACCGCCCTGAACGTCCCAAAACGTCAGCGCGGGATCTGCGGCACCAGAAGGTGAGAGTCGTAGCGCCCGCCAAAATGTAGAACGTGTTGCCCGCGATTTGCGCTGGTGTCTTTCTTGAAAATCGGTGCCGACACGACATCAAAGGGCGACACGATCAGCCGAATGCCTTCGCCCGCTGCATAGAATGTGCTGCTTGGGCAGAACGCGATCTCAAGCGGGACGACCTCGCCCTGGCCAAGCGGTTCGTTCTGGGTTCCGAGCGGGACTGGGTGAAGGGGTGTTGTGAGTGTGGCGTTTAGGGCCCGGCGAGAGGCACGCCCATAGCCGCGGCTGACCATGTCCTGGTCCTGCCCCACAGCCCCGAAAAAGCGCACCGAGTTCCCCGAACGGTCGCGCTTGTCAACAAAGCAGCAAAGTACCAGATCGTCGGGCGCAACATCGCTGTCGCGGAATGCACGGGCTTCGACCCAGAGCTTGAGTTTCATGTATCCGGTCACCTCGGTATTCCGGTCAAAGACGTACTCAAAGACGGCTTGACCCTTGACGGCATCGTAGACAACGGCGCCAGGTTCTTCGACGGTCTCCGAAGCCAACCCTTTGTCTGCGCGAAGATAAAGTGCGCTCACCTCGGCTGGCTCTGGCGGCCAGGTATGTTCCCAACGCACATCCTTGATCTGATCGCGACTTTCGCGGACCTCAATTCTCACCGGTGCCAGCGCTGCGAACCCGGTGTCCCGACTTTTCAGAAAGTGATCCATGAAATCTTTCTGGAGCGCCGAGACTTCGGGCTTGTAAAACTCGGTCCACTTGCCGCTACGGTGGGTATAGAGCCACTTCTGGGCCGATGCCGCCCGTTCATAGGCGCGGAACGATCCAAAGGTGTGCAATTCATGATCTGAGAAGGATGCACACAGAAGCATAGGCACGGTTATGTGCTGAAGCGGCGGCGCCTTCGCCTTCCAGTAGTCGTCGTAAAATGGATGCAGGTTCAGGATATCGGGTGGTATCGCCTCTTCCGTTTCAAGATAGTCTGGCAATGTGTTGTTGAGCGGCTCTTTCACTTCCGTATGCCACCAGAAATTCAGAAACCCGGTGTCGGCGACACCGCCGCGACAGGCGAGGTCTTGATAAAGGTCGGACACGCCTTCCCAAGGGATGATGCATTTTAGGGCGTCGGGCACGGCTTCGCCATCGGGTGCCGCCGCCGCCAGATACTGGCTGATGCATAGAAAACTAACTCCGCAAAGACCAACCCGTCCCGTGCTCCATTCCTGATCACCTGCCCATGCGATGGCCTCGCGGTAGCACTGCCCCTGATGGCGCGACATGATTGAAGCCGGGCCGCCACTGTTGGCAAATCCCGGAAGATTGACGTTGATCAGCGTATAGCCCGCCGGAACCCAGAAATTCGGATCGGGAGATTCCCAGCTCGTCAGTGTCGAGAATGACGGAATACCGCCGGATTGCTTCAGTAGGCGGTACTGTTGTGGTGGTCCACCAAGAGGTGTCTTCTTCAGGGCCGGCGTAATGTGATTGTCATAGGGATGGGCGCACATGACGACCGGGGAAGGCTCGCCAGCGGCGTCCCGTTTGCGGGAACGAAAGATGTTGGCAGTCAGCGAAAAACCTTCGCGCATCGGGATTTCGACATCATAGAAACTGGCGATGTCCGGGTCAGGATCCACCAGCGTGCATTGTGGGCGGACAATCTGGCCACTAGCGATGGCCTTCTTCAGGACCGGCCAGGCGGCCTTTAACGTTGCCAGAACTTCAGACATGGACCTTGGCCTTAAGAGGGATTGAACGGAGAATTCGGAACACCCGACGATCAGGGCGCACTGGCTTACCAGTCGCAGCGCCGCAGTCACCGGAAACGATCACTCAGCATAACAACTTGTTATCGTTGATCTATGTCGGAAAACAAGTCCGACGATACCAGCTTTTAGTCGATCAAGTCACGAAACTTGGAAAGCTCATTCGGGTCAATTCGGGCTGTTTCCCCCTTTGATGGATATGATCCCGCGTGAACTGCGTCCGAGAATGCACGAAGCGCAGCGCGTCTTTCGACGCGTGCCTGCTCGTAAAGGGCACTAAGGTTGCCAAAGGCGCGGGCGTGGCGCGGTGACTTTTCCTGTTCGCCACAGATGTCGTTCTGAAAAAGATAGACAATGTCGGCGTGAGGACCTGAACCCAGGGAACTTGTGACAAGCTTTGTTCGCGCACTGATTTCGCGCATGACGTCCGCGCAGATCACTTCCGCCTCGACGGAAAAGGCGCCGGCATCTTCCATGCGTTTGAAGGCGTTCCAAAGCGCCACCGCCTCTTCCGCGGTTTTGCCGATGGCGCGCAGCCCGCCACGCCAGGTGGATTTCCGTGGCACAAGGCCAAGATGGCACATGACCGGGATCTCTTCCCTTGAAAGCAGTTCGACTATGTGCGGCCCCCGCGCCGTGTAAATAGAGTCCGCTCCCGCCTTCATTGCAGCAAATGCCGCCTTCAGCACATCTGCCTCTGTGGGGTAGTCCGGCAGGCCAAGGGCAGCCGTAAAGAAGAGATTTGGCGCGCCCTCACGTACGGCGGCAGTGTTGTGGGCGTTGCCCATAATCAGATCGATGCCCGCATCGGACGCCGCTGCGGCCTCTTCCGACGAATTCGCCGTGGTCTGCGTCAGTTGCCTCAGCCCCTTCAGCCCAAGAATGTCCGAAGCGGTCAGATTTCGCAGCTGGAACTTCGCGTCCCAATCGTACACCCGCCGCATCAATGGTCACCCAAGTCGATCAGAACATTAGTGCCTTCCAACCGGACCTGATAGGTCTTCAGATCCGCGCATGCCGGTGTGCGTTGGGCCCGACCGCTGCGGTAATCGAACTGTCCATTGTGCGCCGGACACTCGATCACGTAATCCATGACAAGCCCATCAGAGAGGTGCACGGCCTCATGCGTGCACATTCCGTCGGTGCAATAGAAATCGTCTTCCGGCCCCCGATAGACCGCAAAGGTCCGACCCTGGTGATCGAAGCGGATCAGATCTTCGGTCTCAATGTCGTCTTTCGCGCAGGCGCGCACCCAATATGGCATCGCGCAGGTCCTATTCGGCGGCAATGGCTGGGCGCTGGTAGTCGGGGCTTGGTGCTGCCGTCGGAGGCAGCGGCCGGCGGACAAAATAATTCGGGTCGTGCTGCTGTTTAATGATGGCCGGCACGATTTCCTTGTAAGCCGCCCAAAGCGACGGATAGGCAGGTGGGCAATCAGCCTTGATCTCTTCATGCAGTTTGGGAAGCGCGTGAAACGGCACCATCGTGTACATGTGGTGTTCAACATGAAAGTTCATGTTCGAATAGATGAAGGAAAAGAACGGGTTCAGGTAAACCGTGCGCGAATTGAGCCTGTGATCCGGAATGTCCTCGGCCAAACCCGCATGCTGGGTGGTCGCAAGGATATGGTGCAGCCATGATCCGTAGAACGTGGGCAGCCCGACCAACATGATTGGCAAAAAGCTCTGAAGTGCGAGCGACAGTCCAACGACCAGGGCAAGTATGGCCAGTTGAATGCGGCTGGCGCGGAAGGCATTCGCGCGATCGGCTTCGACCAGAAAGGATTTCTCGGCGTCGGTCAGGCGCCCGAAACTCAGCCGGACCATCTTTCCCAGTTCCTTGGTAAGAGCCGGCACATAGATCAGGTTTAGCACCCATTCGGCGATACTTGGCGGTCGCGGAAACGCAATCTCCGGATCGCGTCCGACGACAAGCGTTTCAGAGTGGTGGCGCGTGTGGCTCCACCGCCAGAGATAGGGGTTACGCAGCGACATGAACGACGCCAGCTGATAAAATACTTCGTTAAGCCACCGGGTCTTGAACACGGTGCCGTGGCCCGTTTCGTGCCAACGGCTGTCGGCACCCGACCCGTAGAATAAGCCGTAAACAAGTGCCACGGGCACTGCCCACCCTGTTCCCCAAACAGCAATCAGCAGCGTTCCGAAGCCGAACACACCAGCAAGCCACAGGGCGTAATTCTTCAGTGCCGCCCCGTCAGAGCGCTTCATGAGTTCTTTCAGCCGTCTGCGCGGCACCGGCGAAGAGTACCAGTCAGAAAACTTAAATCGGCTTTCGGAAAGTGTACCGGTAAGACTGTAGTCCTTTGGCGTCATGTCCTGCGGCATCGGAACCCTCGTCGCTTGGTTGATATCAGATACCGACACTTTTGGGCCTTCGGTCAATCCTTGGCTGATAGTTTCTATCAATTCTTTCAAAAGAAGTTATTACTACGTGATAGGATCTATCAGAATGGCACGAAACCAAGATCGCGTAACACTGAAGGATATTGCCCACGCTGCGGGTGTGGGTGTGGCGACAGTCGACCGGGTCATCAACGGGCGGGCGCCTGTGACACCTGAAACCGCAGCCCGCGTGATGTCGGCGGCGGAAGACCTCGGTTTCCATGCCCAACGCTTGATGCGGCAAAGGCTGGCGGCCCTGGCGCCGGTCCGAAAACTTGGCTTCATTCTGCAAAAGGAAAACAAGCGGTTCTATAGGCGCCTCGCCGAAGAGCTTTCGGCATCCGCCGCCTCCCTTACCGATGTCCGGGCAACTGCAGAGATCTCTTTCGTGGGCAGCCTTTCGCCCGATGACCTGGCACAAGAGATACGCCGCGTCGGTCCCAAGGTTGATGCCCTTGGCGTTGTTGCCATCGAGCATCCTAAGGTAACCGATGCCATTACCGGATTTTCCGAAGGTATTCCGGTCTTCTCACTTCTCAGCCCAATCTCATCCGTCGGCGCAGAAGGATACATCGGCATTGATGGGCGCAAGGCCGGGCGTACGGCGGGCTGGGCAATGGCCCGGCTTGTTCCTAAAAACGCCAACGTCGGGCTTTTGATCGGGTCACACCGTTACTTGGGTCACGAGGCGCTGGAGGCTGGCTTTCGAGGCTACATGCGCGAAATCGCCCCGTCGGTGACGGTGCGCGATTCCGTGGTCTATCTCGACGATCGTGAAGTGGCTTACGAAGCGGCATCGGAACTGATTGCCGGGGCGCGCGACCTGAAGGGTATCTACCACGCGGGCGGTGGAACATCCGGCGTCGTCCGCGCGCTTGAAGAGTCGGGCCGCACCCATGAAATTGTCTACGTTTGCCATGAGCTTGGGCCAGAAACCGCGCTCGGCTTACAGGACGGAACCGTAGATTTTGTGCTTGAGACTCCAGTCAAGGAAATAGCGGTGGTCGCTACCCGGGCGATGGCTGCCGCCCTGCGCCAAGGGCGCGCTGCCAGCCCGCCAGGGCACGTCGCCTTTAGGCTGTTCACCCCCGAGAACCTTTAGGCGCGACCCGTCGGCGGTCGCACCTTAGCGGCGCCGTGCCCGGCTTCCGGCGGCGCTCTGGAATTGCATCTTTCCTGTGCCTGTGCTCTGAATTTCGGGCCTCGTTCAGGAATGAGGCTGCGGGCAAGGGGTGTCTTCCGGACGCGCCCCGCGCCAGGTCGGCGTATGAAACCCCTTTCACCCGGAGCCACCGGCTCCGAAAAGTCAAAAGCGCTGCTTTCGGCAGCAAAAGTCTGGAAACATAATGAAACGCGCAGGTGTAATTGGGCTGGGAGACATGGGCTCCGGTCTTGCAAAGAACCTTATCGAAAACGGATTCGAAACGACTGGTTTCGATCTGAGCGAGGCCCGCATGGCGGCCTTTACGGAAATGGGCGGAAAGACCGCAGCCAATGTGGCAGAGGTCGGGGCCAACGCTGATGCGGTCTTTGTCATGGTGATGAATGGTGATCAGGCAAAGGCGGTGATCATGGGCGATGATGGGCTCGTGTCCCACATGCCCGAAGGTGGCGTTATCCTGCTGACCGCGACGATCAAGCCGCATGAGGCCAAAGAAATCGGAGCTGCACTGGCAGGCAGCAGACGGTTTCTGATCGACAGTCCGGTATCGGGCGGATTTCCCGGCGCCCAGTCGGGCACTCTCACAATGATGGCTGCGGGAGCCCCAGATGTTTTGGACACTGCCAAACCTGTGATGGAAGCCGTGTCCGGGACAATCCACCGGGTGGGCGAGATCGCTGGCATGGGTCAGACGGTCAAGTCCTGTCTTCAAACCCTGATTGGTTCAATCTTCTCGGCAACTTTTGAGGCATCTGTCCTTGCGGCCAAAGCCGGTGTCAGCGGTGACGTCCTTTACCGGGTGTTTTCCGCATCCGGCGCTGGCTGCGGATGCACCAACACCGCACTTGAGAACATCATCGACCGCCGATTTGAGAAGACCGGAAGCCACATCAACACGATGCACAAGGATCTGACCATATCCCTTGATTTGGCCGAGAAATTGGGGGTGCCCATGCATATGGCTTCAAGCGCCATGCAGATCTTTCATGCCGGGCGAACCAAATACCCGGACGGCGACAACTGGATCTGCACCCGCGTGATCGAAGAGATCGTCGGCGCAGAACTGCATCGGTGAGGTCAGCGCGATGAAACTAGGTGTTATCTGCGACGGCATCAGCCGCGATCTGGCCCATGCCGTCGATGTCATGGACGAATTTGATCTAAAGTATGCGGAACTTCAGTTCGTCGGCGATACCGAAGTCGGCGACCTTTCCGATGCAGAGGTTAAGGAAATCGACAACCTGCTGCGCGATCGCGGAAAGCCGGTGTCCTGCCTGTCACGCCATGTTTTCGCCGGTATGACGACAGCAAACCGTCCCGGAGATCCCCTGCATACCAGTCACATGGACGCCCTGAAGCGCGTGATCGACATGGCGCATGTTGTGGGCTCTCCTCTGGTTCGCATCATGACGCCGAAGAAAGAGCAGATCCTTTGGGGGCGAAATGGCGCCGAAAGGTGGAATGTTGCGAAAGGGGCCTGGGAAACCGTAGCCCCTTTAATCGCTCCGGCGGTGGAATTGGCCAAATCTGAGGGTGTGACGCTGGTTGTCGAAACCGGCAACGGCACGATGGTCAACTCGAACTACACAGCGCGAAAATTGATCGATGATCTTGATGCCAAAGATGCGCTCAAGATCCTTTGGGACCCGGCCAACAATTGCTGGTGCCATGAAAGGGCTTGGCCAGACGGATACGACGAGACGAAAGACGTCTATCTTGGGCATGTTCACATCAAGGATGTATTGGTCGACACGCCGCGCGCAACGCTTGAGGTGCGTCGTATGGGTGAAGGCCAGCTTGCCGATCAATTCGCCCCGATAGCATCGGCCTTGAAGTCCGATGGATATGCCGGCGTGGTGTCGTTTGAAAGCGTCTATCACCCGGGCAACGGGGACTTTGAGGAAGGTTTCCGCCAGTGCATTGGGTATTTCAAAGCTGTCTTCGGATAGGGAGCAACTGGAAAACCCGCTCTAATTGGCCCGGATAAAAGACTTCACCGAGCGGCTCTCGATATCTATAGCTAGCCGCCGGTCCTGCGCGGTCGAGGGTCCACGGCCTAAGGCAATGGCCTGGCGTTTTTGGACAGCGTGGCCGGCGATCAATTGGGCGTTTCAAAATCGGCTAAAGAAAGGTTGCACGCCACAGCTTTTGTGCACTCGGAACCTGTTCTTGACCTATCGGATTGGTCGCACTTATCTTTTCGTAAGTTTTCGCGCGTCAACTTAATGCGAACCAATGCGCTTGTGGCTGTCAGCCCAAAAGGCGGGTCTGCAAAGCGATCGTCGCGCTAAAGGTGTGCCGATGGACGGACGTAAAATACGCAATATGGAAGAATTCGCTGCGGTCAGCGGGATTTCCCGGCCGACGGTATCCAAGTACTTTAATGACCCGGACAGTGTGAAGGCCTCAACGCGCAAGCGCATCGAAGCGGCGCTGGAAGACTACGATTATCGCCCAAATATCTTCGCGATGAACCAGAATCGCCGTCTGACCAAGAACATCGGTATCGTGGTGCCTTACCTTGCCGATCCCTTCTTTGCGGAAATCGCCCGAAACCTGGAATGGCGATGCATCGAGGCGGGCTTTACACCCATCCTTTTCAGCTCTCACGGCGACACTGCTCACGAATGTGACATTCTCGATGGGCTGCGCGCGCTCAAGCCCGCCGGCGTGCTGCTGGCGCCGCTTGGCCGGGCATCCGACCTGAAAGCGGTCGAACAATTCTGTGCCGACGTTCCAACGGTTCTGTTCGACAGCTTCCTTGAGGATATCGGCGAGGCATTTGTTGGCTCTGACAATGATCAAAGCGTTGCACTGATCGTTGAATATCTCTGCCGCACCGGCGAGCCGCCATCGTTTTTCGAGATGGAGACACCGGCGAACCCGAACGCAAACCGCAGGCGACTTGCGTACATCCAGAGCATGGAACAGCTTGGGCATGAACCGGATATCGTGCGTGCCAAGGGCGAAGGCTGGGACTTTGAAAACATTGGTCTGACCGAGGGCGCAAGCGCCATCAACGGAAAAGCCTTCAAGTCAAACACGATCCTTTGCAGCAATGACCGCCTTGCGATTGGCGTTCTCGGCGCCGCCTATGCTTGCGGATTGCGGGTTGGTCTCGGCAACGGCTTTGCCCTGCGCGTCGCGGGCCATGACGATCATCCGTTCTCAAGGTTTACGTGCCCGCCGCTGACAACGGTGTCCCAAGACTACGAAGCAATAACGGAACGCAGCTTCGAGGCCCTATTCGCCGTCATCGAATCGGGTGGTCGAAACAGTGACCGGCTGACGACGCTGTTCGCTGGTCAACTCGTCATGCGCGCGTCTGCCTAACACTTGGATGATCTCAATTTTTTACGCGCGTAAAAAATTTCGTTGACTTGATGACGCTTTTCAACTTAGCCTTCGGATAGCATCCAGAACAAAGGGAGGAGAAGGATGTACTGCAAGGCATCACTCGGTGCCGCGACCGCTATGGCTGTTATTCTGGCCGGCGGCGCATTTGCCGACACCATCACGATTGCAACTGTGAACAACGGCGACATGATCCGCATGCAGGGTCTGACCGATGACTTCACAGAAAAGACCGGCCACGAGGTCGAATGGGTTACGCTGGAAGAAAATGTTCTACGCCAGCGCGTAACCACCGATATCAGCACCAAGGGCGGTGCGTTCGATATCATGACCATCGGCATGTATGAGACGCCGATCTGGGGCGCCAATGGCTGGCTGGTTGCGCTGGACAATCTGTCCGAAGACTATGACGTCGATGACCTGCTTCCGGCCATGGCCGGCGGTCTGAGCCATGATGGGACGCTCTACGCGGCGCCATTCTACGGCGAAAGTTCGATGATCATGTATCGGACTGATCTCATGGAAAATGCTGGGCTGGACATGCCGGATGCACCGACATGGGAATTCATCCGCGAAGCCGCAGCTGCCATGACCGACCGCGGTAACGACATCAACGGCATCTGCCTGCGGGGCAAGGCCGGTTGGGGTGAAGGCGGTGCGTTCATCACCGCGATGTCCAACTCGTTCGGGGCGCGCTGGTTTGACCTGGAATGGAATGCGCAGTTCGATACCCAGCCTTGGGCGGACACGCTGAATTTCTTTGTCGGTATGATGAGCGAGTCAGGCCCTCCGGGCTATGCCACCAACGGCTTTAACGAGAACCTGTCGTTGTTCCAGCAGGGCAAGTGCGGCATGTGGATCGATGCAACGGTCGCGGCTTCATTCGTGACCAATCCGAACGATTCCACCGTTGCCGACAGCGTCGGGTTTGCCTTGGCTCCGGACAATGGGTTGGGCAAGCGATCCAACTGGCTTTGGGCTTGGGCGCTCGCGATCCCTGCGGGCACGCAAAAGCAGGACGCTGCACTTGAGTTCATCGAATGGGCGACGTCTAAGGACTATATCGAGCTGGTGGCCGAAAACGAAGGTTGGGCCAATGTTCCTCCGGGCGCACGGACCTCTCTTTATGAGAACCCCAACTACCAGGAAGTGCCGTTCGCCAAGATGACGCTGGATTCGATCCTGTCGGCTGACCCGCTCAACTCGACAGTCGAACCAAGCCCGTATGTGGGCATCCAGTTTGCGGCCATCCCCGAGTTCGCAGGTATCGCCACCGAAGTGAGCCAGGAATTCTCGGCGGCCTATGCAGGTCAGCAAACGGTCGAAGAAGCTTTGGCAAAGGCGCAAGCGCTGGCCAATGACGCAATGGAAGCCGCAGGCTACCGATAAGCGTCCTCCCCACCGGGGGGCAACTGGTTTGCCCCCCGGACCTTCTGCTACCTTCAATGCCAAGCAATCAGTTAAGGCGTTTGGATTGCGCCCGCGCGAAAGGTGACTCTCATGGCTACTGCACATTCAAGATCGGCAGCGCGTTTGATGATGGCGCCAGCGGTATTCCTCCTTCTTGTCTGGATGCTTGTGCCGCTCTCTATGACCTTGTTCTTCTCTTTCAAGAGATACCTGCCGCTGCGTGGAGACTCGCTGGCAAACGGACTGGATTGGGTTGGGTTTGCAAACTACACGCGCTTCGTTGGTTCGTCATCTTTCTGGCCTGCGGTCCAGACAACACTGGTCCTGGTGGGCGGCATCATCCTGATCACGGTTGTCTTGGGTGTCCTGCTTTCGCTGCTTCTTGACCAGCCGATGTGGGGACAAGGCATCGTTCGGATTCTCGTGATTTCTCCCTTCTTTGTAATGCCAACAGTTACGGCCTTGGTCTGGAAAAACATGTTCATGGATCCAGTGAACGGCATTCTGGCGCATCTGTGGCGCGCATTCGGGGCCGAACCGGTTGTCTGGCTCACCGATGTGCCGATTTTCTCGCTAATACTTATCGTATCCTGGCAGTGGTTGCCGTTTGCGACCCTGATCATTTTGACTGCAATACAGTCGCTCGACAGCGAGCAGCTCGAAGCCGCCGAGATGGATGGTGCCAAACCGCAAGCGCGCTTCTTCTTTATCATCCTGCCGCATCTTAGCCGGGCAATCACCATTGTGATCCTGATCCAAACGATTTTTCTGCTGGCAATCTTTGCAGAAATTTTCGTAACCACCGGCGGTGCATTCGGCACAAGGACGCTGACTTACCTGATCTTCCAAAGGGTAATCGAAAGCCAAAACGTCGGTCTTGGCTCGGCGGGCGGTGTCTACGCCATCATACTCGCCAACATCGTCGCGCTGTTCCTAATGCGCATCGTTGGCAAGAACCTGGACGCGTGAGGAGGAAAGAACATGGCCCGCGCAGTCACCACACAACGCAAGACAGTCAATACGGTCCTGGCCTGGGTAATCGGTTTGCTGATCTTCTTTCCGATACTCTGGACAATATTGACCAGCTTCAAAACCGAAGCTCAGGCCATCAACGATCCGCCGCTTTTCCTTTTCTTCGATTGGACGCTGGAAAACTACGCCATCGTGCAAGAGCGCTCCAACTATATGCGGTTCCTCTGGAATTCGGTGATTATCGCGGGCGGTTCGACGGTTCTTGGCATCATCATCGCGGTGCCGGCAGCATGGTCCATGGCATTCGTGCCATCCAAGAGGACTAAGGACATCCTGCTTTGGATGCTGTCTACCAAGATGCTGCCCGCGGTGGGTGTTCTCTACCCGATCTATCTGATGTTCATTCAGCTTGGCTTGCTGGATACTCGGGTCGGTCTGACGCTGGTGCTGATGCTGATCAATCTGCCGATCATCGTCTGGATGCTTTACACGTACTTCAAAGAGATACCTGGCGAGATACTGGAAGCGGCCCGTATGGACGGCGCGACACTGCGTGAAGAGATACTTTACGTGCTGACGCCGATGGCAATTCCCGGAATTGCGTCGACCGTCCTTCTGAACATCATTCTTGCATGGAACGAAGCGTTTTGGACGCTGAATTTGACGGCTGCGACGGCGGCGCCGCTCACGGCATTTATCGCCAGCTATTCGAGCCCGGAAGGCCTGTTCTACGCAAAACTGAGCGCAGCGTCGACGATGGCGATCGCGCCAATTCTCATCTTGGGCTGGTTCAGCCAAAAACAACTGGTCCGCGGCCTGACATTCGGCGCGGTGAAGTAGGGGATCATCATGGGACGCATTGTACTTGACCAAGTAGAAAAGAGCTTCGGCGAGGTTACGGTCATCCCGCCACTTGATCTGGAGATCAACGATGGTGAGTTCGTGGTGTTCGTTGGACCGTCGGGATGCGGTAAGTCCACGCTGCTGCGGCTAATCGCCGGCCTTGAAGACGTTAGCGACGGCACCATCCGGATCGATGGGAATGAAGCGACCACGGTACCACCCGCTAAACGCGGCCTTGCGATGGTGTTCCAATCCTATGCGCTTTATCCGCATATGACCGTGCGCAAGAACATCGCCTTTCCACTGCGGATGGCCAAATTGGATCAGGGTGAGCAAGACCGAAGGGTCGAACAGGCGGCATCCGTCCTCAACCTGACCGATTATCTGGACCGACGTCCCGGTCAGCTGTCCGGTGGACAGCGCCAACGGGTCGCGATCGGTCGCGCCATTGTGCGGGAACCGGCAGCATTTCTTTTTGACGAGCCGTTGTCGAACCTTGATGCAGCGCTGCGGGTTGGGATGCGACTGGAAATCAGCGAACTGCACGAACGCCTAAAGACCACCATGATCTATGTGACCCATGACCAGGTCGAGGCAATGACGATGGCCGACAAGATCGTCGTTCTTCAGGCTGGCTTGATTGAACAAGTGGGTTCGCCGCTAGACCTATACCGCACGCCCCGGAACAGGTTTGTCGCCGGGTTCATTGGTTCGCCTAAGATGAACTTTATGGAGGGGTCCGAGGCACAGAAACACAACGCCTTTGCAATTGGCGTCCGCCCAGAACACATCGCTGCGTCACCGGACGAAGGAACGTGGAAAGGCACGGTAGGTGTCTCGGAACACCTTGGTTCAGACACTTTTTTCCATGTTCAGGTCGAAGGGCAGGCGAACCCGATCACCGTTCGCGCGGGCGGAGAGGTCGATTTGCATCATGGTGATAAGATCTTCTTGACACCCGATCCTGAACGCATCCACCGGTTTGATGACAAGGGTTTGCGCATTGAATGAAGCGGCTTGAGGGCAAAACGTCCCTGATCACGGGCGGCGCCCGCGGCATCGGCCTTGCGTTTGCCCAGGCCTATGTGCGCGAAGGTGCGCGTGTGGCGATCGCCGATATCGATATTGTCCGTGCCCGCGCTGCAGCTGAAAGTCTTGGTCACGCAGCAATTGCAGTCGAGTTGGACGTCACCCGCCAAGAAAGCATTGATGCTGCTGTGGCAGAAACCATTGGCGGCCTTGGCCGCATCGACATTCTGATCAACAACGCCGCGCTCTTTACGGCTGCGCCGATCAGTGAAATCGAACGCCGAGACTATGACCGTATCTTTGCTGTCAACGTGGCTGGAACGCTCTTCACGATGCAAAGCGTCGCGCGACATATGATTGAACGAGGCGGTGGCGGCAAGATCATCAACATGGCCAGCCAGGCGGGCAGGCGGGGCGAAGCCTTGGTGGCCGTTTACTGCGCAACAAAAGCTGCCGTGATCAGCCTGACACAGTCGGCCGGCCTGAACCTGATCGAGCATGGGATCAACGTGAACGCCATCGCGCCCGGCGTGGTCGATGGCGAACACTGGGACGGCGTAGACGCCTTCTTTGCAAAATACGAAAACAAAGCGCCTGGACAAAAGAAGCGCGAGGTCGGCGCGGCCGTTCCATTCGGTCGCATGGGCATCGCCGAAGACCTTACCGGCATGGCCGTGTTCCTTGCAAGCGACGAAGCCCGCTACATCGTTGCCCAGTGCTATAATGTTGACGGTGGCCAATGGATGAGTTGATACGGCTTTCGCAAGGCAACCTCGCGCGATTGCCGCCCGGAATTTCCGTGCCGAGCTATGACCGCGCATTGCTTGCGCCAGGAATACTGCACATTGGCGTCGGCAATTTTCATCGGGCCCACCAAAGCTGGTATCTTCACCGATTGATGCAAGACGGGCTTGCGCAGGACTGGGCCATCGTCGGCGCCGGCGTGCGGGACGCCGATGCCAAGATGCGAAGTCGGCTGGCGGAGCAGGACTATCTGACTACGCTGATTGAATTGGATCCTTCAGGGACTTCCGCCGAGATTGTTGGATCCATGGTGGATTTTGTGCCGGTCGAAAAGACGAACGGTCCCCTGATCCGTGCTCTAAGCGCGCCCGGGATCCGCATCGTGGCGATGACGGTAACGGAAGGCGGGTACTACACCGATCCGGTTTCAAACGACCTGGATGCCAACCATCCGGACGTGCGCCACGATGCAGCCCATCCCGATGCACCCGTGACCGCATTCGGTGCAATCATCGCAGCGATACGCGCGCGGCGAGACACGGGTTCCGGCCCGATCAGTGTTCTGAGTTGCGACAACCTTCTGGGAAACGGCGATCAGGCCCGCAAGACCGTAGTATCGCTCGCGTCGCTTTCCGACCCGGCGCTTGCCGATTGGATCGAGCGGAATTGCAGTTTTCCCAACTCGATGGTCGATTGCATCGTGCCCGCGACCGGACCCGCTGAGATCTCGCTTGCAGAAGGCTTTGGTCTGAACGACACCGCGCCCGTAACCCATGAGAACTTTCGCCAATGGGTCATCGAAGACAAGTTTTGTTCGGGAAGGCCCGATTGGGACATCGCGGGTGCCACGTTCTCGGACAACGTGCACCCCTACGAGACCATGAAGCTTCGCTTGCTGAACGCGGGCCACCAGGTGATTGCGAACCCTGGCGAGATCCTGAGCATTGAGACCATTTCCGGCTGTATGACGCATCCGGAGATAGAGGCCTTCATGCGCAAGGTTCTGACCGACGAGATTGCCCATCATGTCGCGCCAGTTCCCGACATTTCAACGGGCGCTTACATTGATCTGATTGCCCGTCGTTTTGCCAATCCTGCCATTGTCGACACGACGCGCAGGGTGGCGTTCGACGGATCATCTCGACACACCGGTTTCGTCCTTCCGGTTGTGCGCGATGCGCTTGACGCGGGAACGCCAGTGCGTGGTCTGGCACTGGTCGAGGCGCTTTGGGCCCGTATGTGCGCAGGCGTGCGAGAAGATGGCAGCGCAATTGAACCCAACGACCCCTTTTGGGAGCACCTCGCACCGGCGGCAGTGGCAGCGCGTGACCGCCCGGCGGCCTGGCTGGAACAAGGGCAATTCTATGGGGACCTTGCACAGGATTCTCCGTTCTCTCAGGCTTTTGGCCACTGGCTTTCGGCACTCTGGGCAATGGGATGCGAAGCGACCTTGCGCGCATACCTGAAAGAATGACCGGCTTGTCCCGGTCCTAGGTCAGGCCTGCCGGGGCCGTCCAATAGCTTGCGGCGGTCACATTCCGCGGCGACCATCCCATTTCTTTAAGCCTTGCCCTCGCGCGGCCCGCCTCCGCACGTTCAGCGGCAAAAAACGCATATCCGTTGTCTTTTGGTTCGCCGAAACGACCTACCAGATCGGACATTATGGGCACCTGCACGGCCGCGTGCCACGCGATTTCAATTCCAGGCGGTGCCGTGATCTGTTGCGCGTCGTCGAGATCACGCAGGACAATATCTGCGCGGCCCAGCGCCTCACGTGGCGCACTTTCGAGAATGCGAACGATAACCGGCAGCGCTGTTTCGTCTCCGACCAAGCCGAACCATCCGGCCGCACGCGCCGCTGATCCGCTCGGTCCGTGCAGCGCGATCTCAGTGCCCGGTGTCACCTCTTTGCACCAACGTGCCGCGCGGCCGGTCGGGTTGAGGTAGACGTCAATGTCGATCAGGTCTGCGCCGGTGTTTACTTGGCGCACCGTGTAAGATGGCCGATGCCAGTTCTCAACACCCTGCGGCCAGGATGTTATTCCCCTTTCATCGAGGGTCGGCCAGGCGGTGTCTTTGGGGCCAAACAGCAGCCGGAAGTGCAAACCTGCTCCGGGTTGGGCAAATGCCGCGAAGTCTCCGGAAAGACGCAGCCGAATGAAGTTCGGCGATATGCGCCGGCTTTCCACAACACGCGCCAGAATCTGGTTTAGTGGTGCGTTTCCCGCAACCGTTGCCCAGCGCAAACTGTCACCAAAACCCATGTTGGCAAAGCGAACCGCATAAAGATCCTTAAGAATCTGAAGTTGCGCAGGGCTGTCTGCCGAAAAGAAGACTTCGGTCCCAGATCCGGCTGCCTCGAGCCGGAGACGCCCAAGGGCCGCAGTTACCGCAAGCGACGCGCTTGTTCGGTCAATCTCGAAACCGTTTTTGCGGGCGAGTGCCTCTACCGCGTCAAAGACATTTTCGGGCGGGGCAGAGATGTGGGCGCTGTGCTCAGACATCGGCGGAACAGGTCATTGGATCGCAAAAACTCATGATCTATGGGCTTGGATTGCCGACGGGATCTTCCATTCGGTGGAATGCTCGTTCGACACAGTGTTTGTTCGGCACGCTCATTAGAGTTTTCCATTCCCAGTCATCTACAGCACTTGACCGCGTGGGGCCCGGAATCCAAGCTGTCGCCAAAGTCCGCCGCAGATATGCGCATGTCTGCACGCTGGCGGCAAAAGGAACTATAAGAGCATGTCTTGGTACAGCAAGGTCGCCTGGCAGGAAGGCCTATTCCTTCAGCCTCACCACCTTCAGCAAAGCGATCGATATCTCGAGAAGTTTGTCGAAGCGCGAACCCGCTATGCGACACCCTATCCTTGGGGATTTTCCGATATCCACGTGGACAGGGATCTTGCTCAGCAAGGCAAGGTTGGTCTTCGGTCAATGACCGGCGTTTTTGCCGATGGTACGCCTTTTGACGCGCCGGGCATCAGCCTACTGCCGGAACCGGTAGAGGTTGACGAAGACGCCGCCGGACAGGGCATCTGGCTTACTCTTCCTGATCTTGTGGCCAACGAACGTGAAGTCGCCATGCTGGGCGAAAAGGCGCTTTCCACCCGGTACACGCTTGGCGCAGAAACCGTTGCCGACAGTTCGTCGGCGATGCGTGTGGAACATGACGTAGAGATCGCGCAGCCCCGGCTTGAACTGGACATCCGCCGCAAGCCGAAGCCGGGCTACCAATGCATGAAGATCGCCGACGTTCTGGAAGTGCGCGACAAGACCGTCATCCTTGACGAAACATTCGCACCGCCTGTGTTGTCTTGTCAGGCGCACCCGGTTGTATCGGGCTGGTTGGACCGCGTCATTGGCTGGGTCGAAACCAAGCTTGAATCACTGGCGCGCTATGCCGCCGACCCAAGCGCCGGCGGCGGCCTGCAGGCAGCAGACTACTTCATGCTTTTGGCGCTGAACCGCGAAGTGAATGTTCTCAGGCACTACCGCGCGTCCCGCTATGTGCATCCGGAACGACTTTTTGAGACGCTCTTGCGGCTTTCCGGAGAGATGTGGACCTTCGATCAGGACAAGCGACTGGCGGCAGAATACGAACCCTATGATCAGGACAATCTGAAGGACAGTTTTGAACCCGTCTTGCGTGACATTCAGCGTCTGCTGTCGCGTGATCTGGGCCGTGCAACCAGGCTGTCGCTGCGCGAGGTCCAGCGCAATTCCTATCTGGCGCAGGTGCAGGATCGGAATCTCTTCCGCGACGCGACCTTCGTCGTTGAGGTCGAGGCAAGCCGCCCGCTGACCGAGATCCAGCAGCAGTTCCCGGAACTTTGCAAAGTCGGCCCGAACACCCGTATGAATGAGATTGTGAACAACAATCTCCCGGGTATCGGGCTTACGCATACGCCGACGCCGCCAAGACAGATCCGCGCGGTTTCAAAGAACGTCTACTTCCTGATGGAAAAGAACACACCGCTTTGGAGAGAGTTTTCGACCGCGCCAGGCATCGGCCTGCATTTTGCCGGGGATTGGCCAGACCTGACGCTTGAGCTTTGGGCAATCGTGGAGAAGAAGGGATGACCGGTCAGGGCGACGGGGAACCGCCAAAACCGAAACCGCTACCCACTCTTGCGGGCGGCGGCGGTGCCAAGAAACCTCCCAAAAAGCCACCCCAATCGACGATTATCGGGCAGCTTCCGCCACGGCCACCTGCGCCTGCGCCGCCGCCCAGCACGCCCGGAAACGAACTGGATCAGGGTGCATCAGATGCCTGGGGCGCCTCTGCGCGCAATCAACCGGCAGCACCGGCGCCGCCGCCACCGGCTGCACCACCGCCGCCAACACCGCCCGCTGCCGGTGATCCTTTCGCTATTCCCACTGGTCCGCAGACGCCGACCCCCCCGGCCGGTGGACAGCCCCAGCGCACACAAATCATGCCAATGCCCACGGGCGCGCCCGCTAGCCCGCCGCCCCAGGCGCCGACCGGTCAGCCGGGTCTTGGGCAGTCGCCCGGTGCCGGGCAAACCGGTGGCGGTTTCTTCCCCAGTGGCGCCGCGCAACCCACGGGCCAGCAGCCGGTGGCACCGCAGCCGGGTCCTAAGATCGACCTGAGCTCAGCACTTGCGGCCCGCGGATCGGGCGCAGGAAGGAACCCAATCGTTGCGGCCGCTTCTGATCTTCTGATCCTTTTCGGCCGTCTGCGCACCGGCATGGTCGATATGCAGGCAGTACCGCTGCTGGAACATGTCACGCGAGAGATCGAAAGCTTCGATGCCCGGGTCCAACAGGCCGGTGTAGACCAGACCGAAGCGCAAATCGCAAAGTATGTGCTTTGCGGGACGGCGGATGACGTGGTGCAGAACATCCCAGGTGCCGATCGGGCCATCTGGATCCAATACTCCATGGCCGCGCGTTTTTTTGGTCAGCGCACGACAGGCGAAGGCATATTTCACGAGATTGACAAAGCCCTTCAGTCGCCAGCACAGCGCGCCAACCTGATGGAGCTGACGCTGGTCTGTCTTTCACTGGGCTTCGAAGGCAAATACCGAACGCAGCCCAATGGCGCGGTAGAGCTTCAGCGGATCCGGCAGGCCATTTACAGCGCCCTTATATCAGTACGCCCACGACCCGATGAACAGCTTTCGCCCAGGTGGGCCGGTGTCGCGATGCGGGCACGTCGCTTTGCCCAGACACCGCTTTGGGCGGTGGGCAGCGTGCTGGGCATGATCGCATTCGGCGCGTTTTTTGGCCTGAGAATACTTCTCAGCCAAGACAGCGCGGCGGTCGCCGCAACTCTGTCGGATATTCACCCCGAAGAGCCGGTGCGCATCGAACGCCCGGATCCCGTTCCGGAATACGTTCCGCCACCGCCACCGAAGACCACGCAGCTAGAGCGGATAAACGCGGCCATGGCCGCCGAAATCGCCGAAGGCATGGTGTCCGTTGAACCGACCGGCAACTTTATCGTTCTGCGCATGAACAACAGCGTGCTTTTCCCGTCTGGCTCGGCAGATGTTCAGGCGGCGTTTACACCGCTCGGGCAATCGCTGGCAGAAATGCTCAACAATGAACCCGGACCTATTTCTGTCGTCGGTCACACGGACAATATTCCGCTTTCCGGGCGGGGTCGGTTCAAGGACAACTTTGACCTTTCCGTTGCCAGGGCCAATAGCGTTGCCGCCGTTCTGGGGCAGTTCCTGGGCGATACAAACCGCCTGACTGTGGTTGGCGGAGGCGAAGACACCCCGATTGCAAGCAACAAGACATCCGAAGGGCGCGCCCTCAACCGTCGGGTGGAACTTGTCATCCAACGGGAGGAGACGCTTTGAAGAACTGGATCGCTCCGGTCCTAACGATTCTGGGCTTCGCCTGTTTCTGTGTGTTGGTTCTGTTTGCGCTTCCCCTGATCGCCATCGCGGGGGCAGCGCCGTTCACGGCCCTTTGGGTCAGGCTGACGATCATTGGTGTCGCCGCCGCGATCCTACTGCTGGTCTGGTTCCTGCGGTGGCGCAAACGCCGCAAGGGTCAGGAAGAGCTGGAAGAAGCACTGGTCGAAGATCAGGGCGCCGGCGACGACAGCGATGTTCTGGGCGAAAAGATGCGCGATGCGCTTGCCGTCCTGAAACGCTCGGGCGGTAGCCGCACATTCCTTTACGATCTGCCCTGGTATTTGATTATCGGACCGCCCGGCGCAGGCAAAACCACAGCCCTACTTAACGCCGGTATCGAATTTCCTCTGGCGGCCGAAGGCCAGGCAGCGATGTCTGGTATTGGGGGGACACGTTACTGCGATTGGTGGTTCGCCGAAGAGGCAGTGATGATCGACACCGCTGGTCGTTATACGACACAGGACAGTGACGCCGAGGCCGATAAGTCGAGTTGGGACGCCTTTCTGGATCTGCTCAAGCGCAATCGCCCCAAGCAGCCCATCAACGGAATAATTCTGGCACTTTCACTGTCCGATTTGATGGAAGCGGACAGCGCTAGTCTGGCCGCCCATGCCGAGACCATTCGCACCCGGCTGGACGAAATTCACCGGACGCTCAAGATTGATTTTCCGGTCTATGTGCTGTTCACGAAGGCCGACCTTATTTCAGGCTTTCGCGAATACTTCGGCGGCTATAGCGAGGCGCGCAGAAAGCAGGTCTGGGGGGCAACCTTTCAGACATCCAACCGGCTCGAGCAAACCTACGAAAGGGCGGGTGAAGAGTTCGATGCGCTGGTCGAGCGTCTGTCAAACGAAGTTCTGCACCGCCTGAGCGAAGAGCCGGACGGCATAAGCCGGATCGCGATCTTCAGCCTGCCCGGGCAACTTACGCTTCTAAAACCCAAGATCACCGACTTGCTGAGACGGGTCTTTGAGCCGACAAGGTACAAAACCAATGCCATTTTGCGCGGGTTTTATTTCACGTCCGGAACCCAGGAAGGCAATCCGATCGATCAGGTTCTTGGCGCGATGCAGGGGTTCGGCTCGACCGCGGCTGGCATGTCCGGCAAGGGCAAAAGCTTCTTCCTTCATGACCTGATGAAGAAGGTCATTTTTGCAGAACAGGGATGGGTGTCTTATGACGCCCGAGCAGTCAAACGGTCGCGTTTTCTGCGGATCGGCACCGTCTCGGCCATGCTGCTCTTGTCGGCGGGCCTCATCGGCGGCTGGGCGAACAGCTATTTCGCGAACGAGCGGCTTGTGGCACAAGCCGATGCCGCAATCACCGACTACAAGGATACCGCCGGCGATATGTTGGCGGCGGAATCCGTCTCGGACCCGGACCTGACGCTGGTCGCGAACCCCTTGACGATCCTGCGCGATATGCCGGGCGGCTACGCATCTGAATCGCAACCTGCGCCGTTCCTCGAAGGCTTGGGGCTTGGCCAACGGGCGCGCCTGAGGTCTTCGGCGCGCGCGGCCTACCGCGACGGGCTCGAACGCCTGTTCCGCCCACGCTTGGCCCTTTACGTCGAAGATCAGTTGGACGCCTATGTACGCTCTGAGGACGGGCTGGAGGTATATCAGACCCTTAAGGTCTACAAGCTTCTGGGCGGCGATCCATCGGCCATTGGAGACACCGATCCGGTTGTCAAATCCTGGTTTGAGACCGATTGGGAAGACATCAGCTATACCGGGCTGATCAATCGGCCGTTGCGCGAGCAACTTTCGGCGCATTTGGATGCCATGCTGGATCTGGATGATACTGTCCCGCCCAGGATCGCGCTGAATGCCGACCTGATATCACGCGCCGAAGCGGTGGCTGCGCGCATGCCGGTGGCCGAGCGCGCCTATGCATTGGTCATGGAGACAGCCAGCGTTCAGGACATTGTGCCATTCAACGTGGCGGACCGTGCAGGACGCGATGCGGCGCGGGTGTTCGAAGCGATCAACGGCGACGATCTGTCGTCGCTAGAAATTCCGGCCATCTACACCTTCGATGGCTTCAACGAGTTCTTTCTTGAACAGCTGTCGAGCGTCGCCGACAGGCTGGAATCAGATAAATGGGTGCTGGGACCAGAGGCCGAGCGCGCGCGCGTCGACGATCAGATCGGACGGCTTGGGCAAGACCTGCTCAACCGGTACGAAGATGAGTTCCTGGATGCCTGGGCTGGCATCCTGGACAACCTGAAGCTGGTATCGATGTCGACGGACAAGCCCGAATATTCCAACCTTGAGATTGCCGCTTCTTCTACGACCTCGCCCATCATGCTGCTGGTCGAGGAAATCGCTGCGGAAACCAACCTCACCCAAGCCTTCGACCTGGGCGAAGCCGCCCCCGCCGATGGCGATGGCGCCCTTGATCTCGTGCGCCAAAGGCTAGAGGCGCGTCTCTTGCGGCGTTCGACCGGATGGACGGCAATCGGTCTCAATGTGGCGCTGGACGGCAAGAACAGCGCCCGCGCGCCCAATCGCGCCGGATCAAGCCGCCAGCTTCTTCCGGGCCAGAGCGTGGTTGATGAATACCGCGACTTCCACCTGATGGTTGATGGTGAATTGGGTACGCGGCCGATCGACGGACTGGTCACCAACCTCGGTGAGGTCCGCGAAGTCCTATTCATCGCAGCACGCCAGAACCAAGAGCTTGCCCAGGCAGGCGGCAATGCAACGATCGGCCTGCTGCGAAGCTCGCTTTCGCGGATGCCGGATCTTCTAAACCGCATGATCTCGGGCGCAATCCGCGAATTCGAAGGCGATGCCGCCACCGCGTCGCTCGAAGTCCTGGCCGAGCAGATCCAGACCGATGTGGTCGAGGTCTGCACGGACATAATTGACGGGCGCTTTCCGTTCTCTAACAATGTCAGCAGGCAGGTGCCTCTGACGTCATTTGCAGAGCTTTTCGCACCGGGCGGTATCCTTGATACTTTCTTCAACGACAATCTGGCACGGCACGCCGATATGACCCAGGACCCGTGGGAATGGGATCCGGACAGTCCCATTGCTGAACGTCTGTCGACGACCACGCTGCGTCAATTCCAGCGCGCAGAGGCGATCCGCGATGCGTTCTTCCCCGCAAGATCGCCACAGCCCGAGGTGAACATGGCGGTGACGCTTTCATCGTCGCATGGCACAATCCGACGGGTCGACATGGAAGTCAGTGGTAATGAGATTGGCATGCGCCGCAACGATCCTGGCCCGCACACCGTAAGCTGGGGCGGTGCTTCGCGAGCAGGCGGTGCGAAATTGACAATTAACAAGACCCGCCTGACGCAGGGCAACTCAATCGGTTTCGATGGCGCCTGGGCCATCATCGAGTTCATTCAAAGGGGTAATCCCCGCACGCAGGGCGATCTGCTGAGCCTTCAGCACAATGTCGACGGGCGCGCCATCGGCCTTGAGATCCGGTTCGACAGCCTGACTAACCCCTTTACCTTGCCGGAGCTGTCTTCGTTCCGCTGCCCGCAAGGGCTTTGATCGGGTGTCGGGGCTTTATGGAAAACTCCCGGGTGCCGGCGACTTTCTGACGCTGAACATTCCGCGCAAGGTTCTGCGACCACTGGAAGATTGGTTGTCCTTGTCGATGACCTCGGCACGCGATCAGTTGGGCGAAGGCTGGGAGACGGTCTTCGACACCGCGCCGGCATGGAATTTCTGGATAGGCGCGCAGGTCATGGGCCATCCAATGGCAGGCACGATGCTGCCGTCGCGGGACCGCGTCGGAAGAAGGTTTCCGGCTTTGGGCTTTCTCGGCGGCAAAGAGCCCTTTGAGATTTCGCCCCCGATCGTTGAATTTGACTCCGAACCCTACGCCCGCCTGAGGGCCAAGCTTTACGGGCTTCAAGCACTTCCTGAAGATCAGCTGCATCGGGGTCTCGAGCAACTAAGCGAGGGGGCCGCGGCACCGGACGCGCTAGGTGGTCCGGCGTTGCCCACGTCCGGCTTTTGGGCAGTCGGACAGACACGGGGCCCGGCAGGTCTGGCCGCCCTGATCCAGGACATGGAAAGTGCCGACCACCTGCATGCGGCGGCCGGACGCAGTTACTGGTGGTGCGATGGTGACGCGACCCGTGTTCCGGCCATTCACGCGGCCGCAGGCATGCCGGAGCCCGCAGTTTTTGGGTGGTTCCTGCAAGGTTTAGGTGAAAGCAGTTTTACAACTGCGGGGCAGTCGGCGTAGGATTCATAAACCACTCGGGCGTGTCGCCATGAAAAAACACAACGGGGCGCAGCAGTCTTGCAAACCATGACCGACGCGGAATTTACATTCGAAGACGGCGCGGCCACGCATGAAGGCCGCGTCCGTGATCACAATGAGGATCGGTTTCTAAGGAAGCCGAGGTCTGGCGTTTGGGTCGTGGCGGACGGCATGGGCGGTCATGAGGCGGGTGATTTCGCCTCGGAAGCAATCGTTGACAGCATAACCTCGATCGGCCTGGCCAGTTCAGCCGAGGATCTGCAGGCGCGCTTTGTGGACCGGATCAGTCGCGCGCACGCCATTATCCAAGACCGGTCGCGGGAACTGAACGGCGCGACCGTCGGCGCGACCGTCGTTGGCCTTTTGATATACAAGGCCGGGTTTGCCTGCATCTGGGCCGGTGACAGCAGGATCTATAGGATGCGCGAAGGCCGGCTTTCGCAGGTGACAGTGGATCACACGGAAGCACAGGAATTGCTCGCATCGGGTGCGATCACGGCCGAGCAGGCTGAAAACTGGCCCCGCAAGAACGTGATTACCCGCGCCATCGGCGTGTCAGAATCACCAAATCTGGAAGAGAAGTACGGCAACCTAGAGATCGGCGACACGTTTCTTCTGTGTTCGGACGGACTGACCGAGCACATTGAAGATGCCGAAATCGAGGCAATTCTGAATGAGCACGGGGCGCAAAAGAGCTGCGAAGAGCTTGTCGAAATGACACTTGAACGCGGCGCCCGCGACAACGTGACAATTGTGGTCGTTCGTTGTGTGCCCCAAACCCAGAAAAAGGCAATGGCAGAGGCGACGGTTCCGCCCACGGACATTGACTGGTCAATTGGAAACTGACGCTTATGGCGACTGACGACATCGACGTTTCCGGAGAAACGCCGGAATCTACAGTGCCGCTCGGCACCATGATCATCGACACTTACGAGATCGAGCATCTGGTGAATGTTGGTGGCATGGGTGAGGTCTATCGTGCGCGGAATATCCACACCGATGATCCGGTGGCGATCAAGATCGTGCTTCCGGCACTGGCACATGATCCCAAGATTATCGCGCTGTTCCAGAAAGAGGCCCAGGTTCTGGGACGCCTTTATCACGACAGCATCGTTCGCTACCATACGTTCACGCTCGACAAGGAACTTGGGCGGCCCTGCCTGATAATGGAGTTTGTCGAAGGCGAGTCGATATATGACCGCCTCGAAAATGGTCCGATGCCGGAAGAAGACGTGCGGGCCCTGATCCGCCGCGTTGGCGGTGGTCTGCATGCTGCGCATAAGGCGGGTACGGTCCACAGGGATCTGACACCCGGCAACGTAATCCTGACCGATGGTCTGGTTGAACACGCAAAGATCATCGACTTTGGCATCGCGAAGTCGACCAAGATGGGCACGGGCACCGTACTCCAGGGCCAGTTCGCCGGTACGCTAAACTTTGTGTCGCCCGAACAGTTGGGCGACTACGGCGGTGAAATCGATGCCCGCTCGGACATTTACTCCCTGGGCCTTCTGGTGGCCGCCGCCTGCAAGGGCGGCACCCTGGACATGGGCAGCACTGTGGTTGAAGCGGTCAACAAGCGGCGCGGTGTGCCCGATCTGACCGGCGTCTACGATGGATTGCGACCGCTTATCTCGAACATGCTAGAGCCTGATCCCGCCAACAGGCCCGGAAGCATGGAAGAAGTGATCGCCCTCATGGATGTAGGGCCGAGCGCGTCGGGTGCCGTGGACCATGCGGCAACACCACAGCCTGACCGAACGATCATTATGCCGCTGCAGTCGGTCCCACCAACAAGCAGCCAGCCACCGGCTTCGGGCGGTTCGCCAAGCTCGGTGCCCCCGCAATCGTCCCAGCCTCCTGCGGGGACCGGTGCGCCAGCGGGGTTGGGTGCGCCGCCCGAGACCTCGGCCCTTGGCCAGGCCACCGCGGCAGTACCTGCGCCCGCACCGACCGGTCCGACAAACCTACCGCCGCCAACGCGGGACGCCCCGCCACCGCAAAGAAGCGGTTCCTCACCGGGCATTATAATTGGGATCATCCTTCTTGCGGCAATCGGCGGCGGTTACGTGGCCTATACCCAAGGCCTTTTACCTTTTGGCCCCGAACAGGTCGCCGCCGTGGATTTCCCGCCCGAGGGTCCGGAAGACTATCCCCCGGTCGGCTTGGACGACTATCCGCCCGAGGGACCCGAAGACTACCCGCCGGACGGTCCGCTTGACTATTTGCCTGTCGGGCCGGACGACTTCCCGCCGGAAGGTCCTGAAGACTACGCTCCGGCAGGCGAAGAGGATTTCGCTCCGGAAGGGTCGGACGATTATCCGCCCGTTGGAGTGGCCGATTATGCCCCCGAGGGGCCGGAAGACTACGCACCAGAAGGCCCGGAAGACTACGCACCCGCCGGACCCGAAGACTGTCCGCCGGCGGGGCCAGAATGCGAACAGGCACCAGTCGGTAATCCCTTAGAGACGATCGCTCAGCATCTGGCATTCCTCGATGCCTACAATACCGGCGAATGCACCCTTACGATTGTCGCCATAGCAACCGAACCGCGGGTTGCGTTGACTGCCTACGGCACCACGCAAGACCCATTTGAGGGCCTTGTCGGCGATTTTGAATCAGCCCGTGAAGCGCAGCTGGATGTTGGCGTCAGAATCGTTAAGCCAACACAGTGTCCGGTGCTGGAATTTGCGTCAGATCTTGATACGGCACCGGACAGCCGGCCGCATTTGACATTGGATCGCGACGTGCTGATCAGCGGTCAGACGATTTCCGGCGAAGCAAAGGGCTATTCCGGGCGCGAGGTCTGGTTTTTCCTCGTCGACAGCGATGGTAAGACGCACACGCTGAATTCGCTGCTTCGCAGCGAGCCCGACGGCGGTGCGAAGTTTTCATTCCAGGCGCGGCTGACCGAAGACAGCGAACCGGCCCCGCAGGTCATCGGACTTCTGGTCAGCGATCAACCGCTAAGCACCGTCCAGGCGGCCGAGCGCGAAGCGCAGTCGCAGGATCTTTTGCCCAATGTTCTGTCTGAGATCAGGGAAAAGGAAATCGACGCGCATATCGCGGTGCAGTTCTTCCGGCTGGAAGAGTAGCGCGATCAGGCTTTTTGTAATGGTTAGCGCACCGTAAAAGCGACCACGGCGATATCTTCGCCACCGCCCGAAAGAAACAGTTCTTGCCCGAGATGCAGGAAAAACTCTTGGGCCTTTTTTCCGGAATGCTTATCGACAGTTGCCAGCGGACCGGGCGACTGTATCGCCATCAATAGCTGCTGTGTCTCGACAGGGCTGCCCCGCACCGCCATGCCGACCGAGAAAACGGCACGGCCCTGCTGCATTCGCAAAAAGCGCCCGAGGTCCTGCACGATGCCTTCGTCATCGATGATCAGAAGTGACAGGAAACCCCGATCAAGGTTGCCCAAAGTTCCCTTGAGAGCCTCGCCGCTTTTGATGTTGCGATCTTCGAGCTCAAAGTAGATCTGGAACTCAGGATACTGCTGTGCCGCCTGCACAAACGCCAGCGCATCGCATTGAGGTGACGCAATCTCGCGCATCACCGTGCCAGGCAGCGAACCCGCCCGATCCTGCACCGTATCGCGAAAAGCGACCAGATCGTCCTCTGACCGGGCAAAGGTTTCGAATTTAAACTGGCCTTGTTCCGAAATAGTGGGCAGCGCTGCAAAGCAATCGCCACCGTTATAAGAACTCATGACGTCTAGAACGTCTTCATAGATGTTCTGCGCTTCTTCAACGCTTTGAATGATCTCTACAGGCTCGATAATTGGTCCGGTGGTGCCGACCAGACCAGAGCTGGGCAGGCGTTCGGCCTGTGGCGCTGCCATGGCCAGTCGTTCGGAAGTACCGCCGGTCATGGTGCCCACGTTGGATGTGGCCGGTGCCGCCGTAACTGATGTGCCCGATACCGTCGGCGCGCCCGTTGCGCCCGGAGCGCGTGTGACGGCAGTGCTGGCCGCCACCCGACCCGACACAGAGCCTGTGGTTGAGGGCGCCCCGGCCACGCGGCCGACGGTCGCGGTGCCGACACGGGCAGCTACGGTCCCCGCAGAAGTCGGGGCGTTTGTCGAGGATTGCGCCCGCGCCGTGCCCGATGTCACGGACGGCGGTGCGGCAGAGGCAGTTTGACCGGAAATCCGAGCGCTTTGAACGGTTGGCCGCGCAGGTGCATTTGCAACCGCCGCGACCCGAGGTGGCGCGGCGGCGGACGGCTCTTCTGCACTCGGGACGCTTTGGGCTACGAAAGTGTCCTGTCTTCCGGCGACATTTTGTTCTGCCGCAACAGCTTTGGCTTGCGACACAGGTTCGGTCGGGTTCAAGGCTGGCGCTTGGGCAGTGCTAAGCGGCGTTACAGCTTCGTTACGTTCTGCGCTTTGGCTGGCCTCTACCTCGCTTAGTCTTGATGCGGTTTCAGCGGCAGATGCTTGCTCGGCAGCCGATATCGGCGCGGCCGCCGCCACATCATTGGCTTGAATGGCATTGCCCGACGCTGCTTGTGCACGCTCCGCGGTCGTTGCCTCGGTCGCTTGACTTGCAGGCTTTGCAATTGCCGCTTTGGAAACCTCGACAGTATTGGCAGAGGTCTCGCCAAACGTCTGAAAACTGATCTCGGTTTGTGGCCCGACCGACGGAAGCGACAGATCGATGTTGCCCAGGCCGCTCGCGATCAGCGCGGCGTGAAGCCCTAGGGCGATTGTCGCACTTCCAAGCCAGACGGCAACGCCGGGATCGCGGTACGCAACGGACGTCATTGACCGGCCTCTGGAACCACGCGCAAGGTCACAAGCTTGACCGCAACGTCCTGCAACGCCGGATCACCCAAAAGCGAGAGGATTTCGCTGGCGGGCAAATCCTTGTCAGGCAACAAGTGCAGCACCGGTCCGTCGCCGTCAGCATCGTCAGACAAAAGCGCCGCTGCCAGATCAGCCTTCGAGATGCTGTTTCCGTCCAGCGACCATGCACCGCCAGGGAGCATGACCAGAAGCGGTCTGGGCAACCGGTCCAAAGGCAGTTGCTCGGTTTCGGCCAGATCGACAATCAGCTCGTCACTGTCAACAAGGGTGCCGGTGATCAGAAAGAAGAAGACGAGCAGAAGAACAATGTTCACGATTGCCAGGGAAAAATCCACGGCGCCGCCGCGACGCGTCTGCCCAAGGTTGATCGGGGCACGCCGCGCCATGGCCTAGCCCCCTGTCCGACCGACCAGTTGGACACCGTTGATGCCCGCTGCGGTCAAGGTCTCGGTTACTGTCGCGATGTCCTGAACGGTGGCAGCGCGCCCTACGAAAAGGACTACCAGGGTTGTGCCATCGTCCGCCAGCGCCAGCGCCGGTTCCTGAAGCTGATCCAGCGGGGTCACCTCGCCGTTGATGCGCACACCGCTCCGAACAAGCTGCCAGATCACGCTTTCGGCTTCAGGGGCTGCCTCGAACTCTGCTGGCTCGGACGCTTGCGCGGCTCCGCCCCGAAGCGTGATCAGGGAATAGGGGGCGAGGCTGGAGCTCAGCATAAAAAAGATCAAAAGCTGAAACATGGCGTCGGCCAGAGGCGTTAGCGCAAAGCTTAGCCTGCGCCTCTTTTCCCTACCGGGAATAGCAATCGGACTGCGCAGCCCACGCCCCATCAGACGCTGCTTGGCGCAAGCCCGTAAAGCGCCGACGATATGGCCAATTCCATGTCCTGACGTTCCCTTTCAATCCGGCTTTCCAGCCATCCGGTCACGAAATAGAAAACGATCGCAATGCTCAAGCCGGCGGCAGTTGTGGTAAGCGCGGTATAGATGCCACCGGCCAAAAGCGCGGGGTCCACCGCACCGGTCGCTTCGGACAGGCGGGCAAAAGCGTCAATCATCCCGATGACCGTACCAAGCAAGCCGAGCATAGGTGCGGCCTGTACCACCTGTTCCAGGATACGCATGTTGCGCGACATGGCCGAAAGCTCTCCTATCGCCGCCTGGCGCCCAAGCTCTTCGGCATAATCCGTGTCGCCCGGGCGGTGACGCAGGGCCGCCAGTGTCGCGGTCAACACGCGCGGCACAACCCCAGAGGCCGTACCGACCTGGTTCATGGCTTCGTCGACGCGCCCCTGGCCCGCATCGATAATGGCGTCCGTCAATCCCTTGCGGCGCCCAAGACCCAAACGGGCGAGCTGTACGATCTTGTAGATCGTCACGGTCGTCGCAACGACCGAAAGAAGGCCCAGCGCCGCAAAAACGGCGATTGTTATGCTTTCAAGGCTCAGCGCGCTATCCCTCGGCCACCTGCGGCACTACAAACCGAATTCCACATTTGTCCGCGAGCTTGTAGCAAGCCCGGACATGCAGACATCGTGAGAGCCTTGGGACGAGCTGCATTCAGCAATATTGTTAACGATGATGCGTGAGATATCGGCGCATGCCTGATTTCCGAGGTCAAACTGAACAACGCGTGTCTTACCCTGGGGCAGTTCGCCAAATTCGAGAACAAGCAGGTTTGACACACGCCCGGCAGCGTCGAAGATTGCCACCTCATACGCCGTCTGCGTCAAGGCGATATCGGTGTTGTTGGCCGCGACGTAGGTTAACCTGCACCCGCCTTCGATCTCGGTTGCGTTGTTCAGTTCAAGTGAGAATACGCTGTCCTGCGCGAAGGCTCCGCCCGCACCAGCCACGATTGAGCCGAAGATCGCAACGGCAGATAGCGTCTTGGTAAGTCTGATCAATCGAGCCTCCCTGTCGTCGCGGAAACCTTAACGTGCCTTACGCCCGGGCGCCGCTTCTTTTTTCGTTTCGCCCGAAGACTAGGGGAAAAACATGCCAAGCTGTCAACGAAATTCAGGCCGCAACAGGGGCGTAGTTCTTGCAAAAAAAGGCCGCCAAAGCGAAGTATGTCGCAGAGTGCATCCACCCGCCGGTGGCACGATAAGACACAGGCAAGCAGCAAAACGGATCACGGCACGATGACGACCGGCCGAAACTCATCTGCAACGATTTGGAACGGTGTCTTGTCTGCGGCCGCCGTGTTGTTCCTTTGGGGCGCCGTCCCGGCGCGAGCAGAATTTGTCGTGTGCAATCGTTCGTTCGATGTGGTCAACCTCGCGATAGGGCGCAGTGTCGGTGAACGCTTTGAAACCCAAGGCTGGTGGACGGTCGGTACGAACCAGTGCGCGACGCCGATCAAGGAAGACCTGCCTGCGCGG
The DNA here is from genome assembly GCA_039026235.1 of Pseudomonadota bacterium. Lineage (GTDB taxonomy): Bacteria > Pseudomonadota > Alphaproteobacteria > Rhodobacterales > Rhodobacteraceae > JBCCMQ01. The sequence goes on along the minus strand of JBCCMQ010000005.1, from coordinate 92,847 downwards.
TACATCTATGTTTACTTGAAGGACGTATTTGGCCGGCCGGTGCTTGCTGGTGACGTGCCGATGTGCGTGGGCACGCAAGAATTTTCTATCCAGGGTCTTCAAGGATGCCGCACGCGCGGACACGAAGCGGTCGATTTCCATGAGATCGACACCGGCAGCGCCTTGCGCTGGACGCTCTTTTTCGATCCGCCGGAAGGCTGAGCCATGGACAAAGTCGATCCACGGTTCAAAGCCGCCAAGAACAAGGCCGCATCGCGGAAAAGAACGGGGTTCGCTCGGACCGCGTTCTTGGGATTAGTCACGGTTTTTGCCCTTGGCGCGGCCGGTTTCGGATTGGTCCGGTCCGGGATTATCGGCTTGGTTGATACGGCACCCTCTGGTGAAACAGTCGCTGCGGCGCCTGACGATGCGGTTGCCTACGTGTCGCCCTTCATCGATGTGCCGGGGGATCCTCTAAAGCTTGAACTCGAAGATACAGCCAGTGGTCTCAATATCAGCCGGATGGCTCTGCCCGCGGGCGTAGGTTCGGAACGCAGCCGCAGCGGTGCGGTTCTTATCCGCGACGTCATGTTCACCCGCGACACCCGTATCGTCACCACGCTGCCCACAAGCCGCGAGGACTTTGCGTTCTTCCAAACTCAGCGTTCTGTGCCCGTCGAGGAGAGTGTCGGTAATTCGACATCCAGCGGGAATTCGACATCCCTGAAACTCGTTCCCGAACGGCTTCGGCTAGAGCCCACGTCAGACGTGATCGTGAAACTGACCGAGGCGCGGCAACTGGATGATATTCTGGCCGAGTACGCAATCGCCGATACCGAGCTGCCTGAATTCTCTTCCGCTCTGGCGCCCGCCGTGGACAGCAACGCGCCGCTTCAGCCAGGAAGCATCGTTGCGGTTCGCGTACAACAAGACGGCGTCGCACGCAGGCCCATTCAACTGTCGGTCTATGGTCCGGACGGGTATCTGGCCAGCGCCGCCGCCTCGGACGACGACGCGGCTGTGACCGCTGCGGCCGATCCCTGGTACGGGACCGATCTTGATCTGCTTGGCCAGAATGGCGACGGCGACGAGGCCGTGGAGAGCGCCCAGGAGTTCCGGCTATTGGACGCGATCTATTCGACCGCCCTAAGGAACGGGATGCCGACGGAACATCTTGGGCAGGCAGTGGTGCTTTTGTCGCGCGCCTTTGATCTTGATGCCTTTGCGCAGCCTGGCGACCGGCTGGTCATGCTCTACACGAACGAGGCATCCGATGGATCAGTCGGGCCCGGGCAGATCCTGTTTGTCGCTGTCGAGAAGAAAACCGGCCGCCTGGCTTGCTACGTTGCTCAGCCTTCGGCTGAGGGGGAGTATCGCTGTTACGGCGGGTCGGCGTCCGACAGCGCAGGCAGCGGGCCGCGATTGCGGGCTGATATGACGCTGCCGGTCAATGGCGTTCTGCGCGCAAGCTTTGGTCCGCAGCGCAACTCAAAGACCGGCGAGGTTGAACAGCACGACGGTGTGGATTGGGCCGCGCCCCGCGGCACCGCGGTTCGCGCAGCGCTCGCCGGATCCGTTGTCGCGCTGGATAACGATCCAATCTACGGGACGACGGTCACGCTTTCCCATGCGGACGGCGCAACGAGCTTTTATGCGCATCTCGACGCAACGACCGTGGCCAGTGGTGCCAATGTTGCGGCCGGTGACACGATCGGCACTGTGGGTGCGACCGGCCAAACGGATGTGCCGCATCTACATTTCGAGTTCCGCGAAGCCGGCATACCCGTCGACCCGTTCATTCACGACAGCGGTGGGCTGGCGGGCGAGGCGGTCGAACTGTTGGTCAATCAAATCATACGCGTAGAATCTGCGGGCAATGCGCAGGCGGCCAACCCGAATTCGACCGCGCGTGGGCTGGGCCAGTTTATTGAATCCACTTGGATACGCATGATGAACACGTATCGCCCGGACCTGGCAGCGTCGCTCAGCCGGGAAGAGCTTCTGGAACTTCGCTTTGACGAGACGCTTTCCTACCAGATGGTCACGAACCTTGCCCGAGAAAGCGAGGCGTACCTCAGCGCGCGCGGACATCGGGTCACGGCCGGACGGCTTTATCTCGCGCATTTCCTAGGGACCAAGGGCGCCCATGTCGTTCTGAGTTCCCCCGATGAGTCACCGCTGATCGACGTACTCGGCGAAGGTGTCATTCGGGCCAACAACTTTCTTGAAGGACACGACGTCGCCTACATCAAAGGCTGGGCTGATCGAAAAATGCAGGGCCGCAAGGGCGGGCGCAAAGTGGTCATTTTGCCGCCCGAAGTGCAGGCTTACAAGACCGCCATCGACACCGCGCTTGCTGGCGGCTGACCGCCGCGACGAGGCGATCGTCACGGCGCATCCTTCATTTGATCCGCTAGCTGATGTTGTAGGCGAACGCTCCGTCGTTCAGGCCAATTTCGACCTTCTTCATCTCGACGCCCTCGACCATCCTGTTCAGAACCTCGCGCGACATCTCGGGCAGGATCGAATTGGTGATAATGTTGTCCACCATACGTCCGCCGCTATCAGGGTCCTTGCACTGCTCGACGATGTGATTGAGCACGTCGTCGGTATAGGTCATATCGGCGCCGTGGTTCGCTTTGACGCGTTTCACGATCGAGTTCAGCTTCAACTTGACAATGCCGCCAAGAACGTCGGCGGACAGCGGGAAGTAAGGGATTGTGACGATCCTGCCCAAAAGCGCCGGCGGGAACACTTCGGTCAGATAGGGCTTCATTCCGGCGCTAAGTTCATCCACATCCGGACGCGTATTGCCGCTTTCCGCCATCTTCATGATAACGTCCGTGCCAACGTTAGACGTCAGAAGGATAAGCGTGTTTTTGAAGTCGATCATGCGGCCTGTGCCGTCTTCCATGATCCCCTTGTCGAAGACCTGAAAGAAAAGTTCGTGGACATCCGGGTGCGCCTTTTCGACCTCGTCCAACAGAACAACCGAATAGGGTTTGCGACGCACCGCCTCGGTCAGGCGCCCGCCTTCTCCGTAGCCCACGTATCCGGGAGGGGCCCCTTTCAACAGGCTCACGGAATGGGCTTCCTGGAATTCTGACATGTTGATCGTGATGACATTCTGTTCGCCGCCATAGATCGCCTCGGCCAGGGCCAGCGCGGTTTCGGTCTTGCCCACACCCGATGGTCCGCAAAGCATGAAAACACCAATCGGTTTGTTCGGATTGGCCAGTTTGGCGCGGCTTGTCTCAATCCGCTTGGAGATCATGCCAAGGCCGTGGTCCTGTCCGATCACACGCTCTTTGAGTGTGTCGGACAGAGTAAGGATGGACTTGAGCTCATCGGTCACCATCCGACCCACCGGAATACCGGTCCAGTCAGAAATCACACTCGCCACTGCCTGCTCATCGACGTGCGAGTAGACCATCCGGTCGTCAGGGTTCGAACCCTCAAGCTGCGCAACCTTTTCCGCAAGCTCTGATCTTATGGCATCCTGTTCGGCACCTGGCACCGGCTCCGCAGCAGACGCCGTGTCATCCGCATCTTCTGCTTCTGTTTCGTCTTCGGCGGCCGCTTCCGTCCCATCCGGATCCGCGCCGTCCTCGGACGACACTTCTTCGGCTTCTTCCATCATCGGGGCAGGTTCCAAAACCTCTTGGCCGAGTTTCGCCCGAAGCGCGTTGATCTCATCGACCACGGCTTTCTCGACTTCGTACTTCTCTCGGAATTCGGCCAATTCGGCCTCGGTCTTGGCCTTTTCGGCCTCGGCTTCGGCAATCCGATCTTCGTTGACCTCACCCAAATCACGTTGGGCGGTTTTGCCTTCGATTTCTTTCGTCAGACTTGCGATTTCAGCTTCCAGATCGGCAATACGCGCCGGGGTTGACGACTGGCTGATCGCCACCCGCGCTGCGGCGGTATCGAGCAGCGACACGGCCTTGTCGGGTAATTGCCGTGACGGGATATACCGATGGGACAAGGCGACCGCCGACACGATCGCCTCGTCAGAAATACGCACCCCATGGTGCCCTTCCATCGGGCCGAGTATGCCGCGTAGCATATAGCAGCAACGCTCGACATCGGGCTCGTCGACATTGACCGGCTGGAAGCGGCGGGTCAGGGCGGGGTCCTTTTCGAAGTAATTTCGGTATTCCGCAAAGGTCGTGGCACCGATTGTGCGCAATGTACCGCGTGCCAAAGCGGGCTTCAGAAGATTGGCCGCATCGCCGGTGCCAGCCGCCCCGCCGGCGCCGATCAGGGTATGCGCCTCGTCAATGAACAAAATGATGGGCGTCGCGCTTCCCTGGACTTCATCGATCACCGATCGAAGCCGCTGTTCAAATTCGCCCTTCATCGACGCGCCCGCCTGCATCAGTCCGATATCCAGTTCGCAAAGCCGCACGCCCTGCAGCTTGGGCGGCACGTCGTCTGCGGCAAGTCGCTGAGCGAAGCCTTCCACAACAGCCGTTTTACCCACGCCTGCTTCACCGGTCAGGATCGGATTGTTTTGCCGACGCCGCAGCAAGACATCGATAAGCTGCCGGATCTCTTCATCGCGCCCGACGATCGGATCCATGCTGCCTTCTTTTGCCTTGGCCGTCATATCGTTGGTAAAGCGGTCAAGCGCCGTGGTGCCACGCCTGCCCGGGTCTGCCGCTTCGGGTTCGCTGCTAAAGACACTGGACCCATCGGCCGGGCGCATTGCCTCTTCCAGCGAATCCTTCCACGCGATCCGGGACTCTCCGGCCAGCTGATCGGCGTTGATCTCATTGAAGGCCGCCGCCTGCTGACGCACGATCCGGCTCAGCTGCTGATCTTTCAGCATTGCAACCAGCAGGTGACCGGTACGGATCTGCGGTTCCCCGAAAAGGAGCGTTGCGTAAACCCAGCCCCGATCCAGCGCATCGATGATCTCAGAAGAAAACTGCGGCAGCTCGGTCTGGTTCTTCTTCAGTGCGCCGATCACCTTGGCAAGGGCGGCGGCGGCCTTTCCCTTGTCCAGCTTGTAGTGGTCGAAGGTGAGTTCAAAATCGCAACCGGGCGTCGCAAGTAAATGGAACAGCCAATGCGCAAGCTCGATATTCCTATGGCCTTCGGTCTTGGCGTGCTTGTGCGCCTGCATAAGCGCATCACGCCCGAGCTGGTTCAGCTTGCCGGCAACGGTCTCGAGGCTGATATCGGTCATGGTCTGTTCCCTCTCTTCGCCGTCCTAGGCTGCGGCCGGTTGATTCTGGCGTCTGGTACGTTGGTCCGTCGCCGCGAAAATAGCATCTGAAACGTATTCTTCAGGATTTGTCTTGGTATCGGGTGAGATCCACCCGCTTCGCCCAAGCGCGCCCGACCCGCCCAGGGTCGCGCCTGTAATCTGGTGACGTGGCAGGGCCGGGGCAATCTCGACATCAATGAACGGGCCAAGATAGGCAATTGCCAGGTCCGAAAGGCAATCGAAATTCGACCCTCCAGGAAGGAATGAATCGTATTGAGCCCGTGTCTCGGTACGCACCCGAATGCGGATCTTTTCGTTCACGGTCTGGACGCGACTGCCCAAATGCATATCGACACCAAGGGATGATCCACTTTGGCCAAGTTGCGCCAGATCTTCCTTTTCAAACGCTATCCACATCGGAACATACTCTTGAACCTCGACGCGAACGCCAAGGGCGGATTCCAGGACTTGACGAAGACAGCCCGGGTTGCGTACGCGCCCGGTCAGCAGCCCGGTAAAATGCAGGCGCGTAAAGGGTCCCAGACTGTCGCCCATGGCGTCGTCGCCGGTCGGCAGCCCGGCCAAGGCTCCAAGTTCCGCTTGAAACCGATCTTCATCGGGCCTGTCGAACTGTGTGACTGCGCGGCTTCCTGACCAGACCCGGTAAATCAACTGGTAAAACCGGGCGGCAAAGACATCCGCAAAACGCACGAACGCCTTGTTGCGGCGGCGCATCCATTCTGCGGCCTCTTCGGAAAACGCCAGCGGCAAAGCACCCTGCGGTCCAAAGTATCCCATGAACCGGGTGCGCAGGGCCGGGCGCTTGCCATCGGCCTCTTCAAAGGCCGAAACGTTCGAGGGGGGAAACTCCAGGTAGGGGTCTTGCCCCACGCTGACGATCTCTTCACCTAGCGTCAGGTTCGCACCGATCCGGGGTTTGTCGCTTGCGCCGCGTTCAAATTCACGCAGAAGCCCGAAAAAGCTGAACCGGTACGGTTCCTTGCGAAGAAGATCGCGGCGTGTTTTCAAAGCGCGGCTCCCCTGCCGTCGCGCGCAGGAAAGGTCTTCAACCGACCGCGCTGTTTGGAGAGGATTACTGTCTGCGAAAAACTGTTAACCGGCGCATATTCCGCCAGGAAGCGTTCCAGCACAGCGCCGAAAAGGATCGACGCATTGTTGTCAAAGACGCGTTCATCCAACGTAACTGTCGCCTCAAGGCCCCGCGCCGTATGATAGCGGCCGCCCCGTTGAATGGAACGGACCACCGGACGGGTTTCTAGACTGGTAACACCCTGTATCTGCTGTTCGTTCACCGGGCTGTTCAGATCGGCAAAGATCGTCATCAGTTCGCGCAAACCCCGCGCGCTGCCTTCATCCGTGCGATCATCCAAGCCCAAAAAGCTGAGCGACAAAAAGCTGATAAGCCGCCATGGCAAGAGGCCGGGCCGATCAACATCGGCACCGGTGCGTTCGCTTTGTGCCGGGCTGTTTCGCGGTGGGGTCGGCCCGGCGATGCAGCGCAGATTGATGGTAATATCGTTGGTCAAAAAGAAATCCGTGCCCGACTGTGTGATCGGCAGATGAAGGGTCAGATGTCGGTTGGAACAGATTGTGCGAACGGAAAGCCGCTCGGCCCGGAAACTGTCGTCCAGATCGGCAGGCTCTGTCAGTAAGAGCAGCGTCTCGGTTCCTGCGTAGTCCTTTGAATGACCGCGTCGGCGTTCGGCCGCGCTTAATCGCCGGGGGCGCGTCCGCAGCGAATAGTAAAGCGCCTGGGATGGCCGGTCGACCGATGGCGGCGCCCCATAAATCGGATACACGGGCGCCTTGCCGCCATCGTCGCTGAACTGGGCAGTGACCTCCGTCACGCGTTGGACTTCGTAGTGATGCAGCGGGCTTGAAGTCGGAACCACCAGGTATTCCGTGTTCTTGGGGTCCAGTTTGATTTGGCTGGCCTGTTCTTCGAAGAGGTTGATTGCCGGTGCGCAGTAAAGGCCGAAATCACTGGGATCGACACGCGGCGCAAGGTTGCTGTCGACCTTGTCAAACTCAAACAGAACCTGGACTTCCTGGGACTGCACGTCTGAGAGCAAATCCCGTAGCCCTATCAGCCTGAATCCAAGGAACTTTTGCGGGAACATGAAAAACTCTCGCAACAGTACGAAGCCGCTGAACACCCGGGTATCTTCCGGGAACAAGGACTCCGATTGCCCAAAGCCAAGCTGAACGATCTGATCGGGCCGCAACTGGCGGAAGACGGGATCACCCCGTTTGTCGGTATAGCGTAGGGTGACACGCAAGTTTTGTGCAAAGATCGCCTCGTACAGGCGGACCGCGTCGCCGAAATCACCGTTCAGGTGAATGGATAGTCCATCAAGACCCAACTCAGACATCGGGAAAGACCCGTCGCCAGCCGGGGTTTGCCGTTCCAGCACCAACTGCAATCCGGCCGCGGTTTCGCCCAGCGTTTCCAGGTTTAGCGCCTGCAAAGGGCCCGGCCCGATGAGGTACTTCGCTCCGGTGACTTTGATCGGCCAGATTTCCAGATCCGAGGACAGGCGAAACCGGCACTGTACCCGCTGGTCGCGTTCGACGTAGCGCGCATCGATGTAAGACCCAGCCTCGAACTTCCGGCCCTTGGCAAGATCGGGGTCGCTGAAATCCGGCTCCGCCTGAACCATCATGGCGGCCGGCGTCGGCGCCAGCAGATTGGGGATTAGCTGATCCAGCAGCTGCGATGTGAAGGTCGAGAATTCATTTTCTATCTGCACCTGCACGCGCGCGGCGAGAAACGCCGTACCTTGCAGAAGCCCGTCAACGGCAGGGTCAAGGTTGCCTTGCAAAACCCCGCCAAGGCGGCTTGCAATTCCCGGATGTTCTTCCGCGAATTCACGGCCCCTTTCATAAAGCAGCGACAGTTCGCGCTCGTAGGCCCTAAGAAACGCTTCGTTCATTCAGTGACCGACAATTTGGACAGTTTGACCTTGGCCTCAGCAACGTCGATTTCGGCGACAAATTCAAGAGGCACGTCAACTGGCCGCGCGGCCATGATGGCTTCGACATCAAAGGAGAGCTTGTGGGTAATTTCGGCGTCCGATTTAGAGTACTGCACCCGCACCGTATCGGCGATCAGGCGCGGTTCATGGGCGATTAGCGCTTCCTTGAACTTGCGCAGGATCGACTGGCTGCCGACCTGATCGATGGTCAAGCTTGATACGTCCTGAACACCGTAGTTCAGGATCGATTCCTTCACATGCGGAAACTCTTCAAGCTCTTCAGCCGCCTCCAAATGGATGGTGCCCATCAGGTTTGCTAGATCGGCCAGAAGGTATTCACGCAGCTTATCGTGGCCGGTGCCCTGGCGCCTTTCGATTGCCCGCTGCGAAATCACCCGATCGCCCGTTCCTTCATGATCGTCGGCAACATGCACGTCCTTGGCATCCGCCGCTGAACGGAAGACGTTCATTAGCGGAACCTGAAAGTCATCCTCTGACTTCGAATTGCGCGTGCGGTCATTCATAGGTCGCTGGTCACGAGCAAGGGCGGCCCAGTGGGCCGCCCCAATTTCGTTCGGCTGCTACGCTGGCCCGAAGGATACCGGGCCGGCGGCGCATCCGGACATCAGACCTTGACGTTCTTCTTGATGTCAAAGCCTTTGCCGTTGGAACCGGCGTCAACGCCTTTCGAGTCCTGCGCCTTGTAGACCGTTTCGATCTTGGCAAAGTTCAGCGACACGTTTTCGGTCAGGCGATCTTCACCGCCCGAGCCACCTGTGCTGTAGGACGAGATCAGAACGTCGGTCATTTTGTAGGTCAAGTACTCAAGCGGCTTCTCGCCAGCTTTACGCACGATCAGAGTAGCGTGCGGAATGTGCTTACCCGTTGCGCAGTGATGCCACAGCGTGTTGCTGGACAGGTCGACCCACTTGGTCAGGCTGATGTCCTGGAAGTTGGCTTTACCGGCTCCGCCGCCGCCGCCTCCGTGCATCGTACCGGACTGGGAAACGCCCCAGCTCCAGGCAAGGATGTCAATCTCACCCTTGAACTTTGAGTCTTCGGATTCGCCTTTCACGCCATCCACTTTGATGAATATGTCTACAGCCATATGTCCCTCCCTTCAATGATTTGGGTCAGCTGATTACGGTGATAGTTACGCTTTGGTCGGCAGCTTGGAGACCAAGCTCATTCCGATATCCATTCCTTCCATCTGGAAGTGCGGTCTGAGGAAGAACTTACCCAGGTAGTAACCGGGGTTCTCCTCGTCTTCGATGATCTCCACCTTCGCAGCAGCAAGCGGGCGCTTCGCTTTGTCGGCTTCCGACGAATTTTCTGGATCGGCATCTATGTAGCTGGCGATCCAACTTTGAAGCTCCGTCTCGATCTGGCCGCGCGTGCGGCTCATCCCGATCTGATCACGGACCATGCACTTCAAATAGTGGCTGAAACGAGATACCGCGAACATATAGGGAAGTCTTGAAGAAAGGTTGTCCGAAGCCGTGGCTTCGGGGTTCTTGTAGGTTTTCGGCCGGTACAGCGACTGGGCACCGATGAAGGCCGCCTTGTCCGTATTCTTCCGATGGATCAGGCCAATCAGGCCGGATTTCGACAGTTCGCCTTCGCGCCGGTCCGAGATGGCGAATTCGGTCGGGCACTTAAGGTCGGTGTCACCTTCACCTGTGTCAAAGACGTGGGTCGGCAGGTTCATGACTTCACCGCCCGACTGGACGCCCCGTATCTGGACGGTCCAACCGCTTTCCTTGAAAGCGCGGTTGATGTTGACCGCCATTGCGTAGGCCGAATTCATCCAGGCGTATTTAGAGCCTGTGTGGCCATCGGTCTCTTCGACAAAGTTGAAACCTTCGACCGGCAGCGTGTCCGGGCCATAGACCTCGCGCGAAAGAACGCGCGGCATGGTCACCCCGATGTAGCGGGAATTCTGGTCATCGCGCAGCGAATTCCAAGCGGCATAGTCTGGCGTGTCGAACACGGTAGACAGATCCCGCGGCTTGCCAAGATCGTTCCAGCTGTCCAGGCCCAGAAGTGCCGGAGCAGCTGCCGTAAAGAACGGCGCCTGTGCGGCTTCGGCTATTTTGCCAAGATCTCTGAGAAGGCGGACGTCTGCAGGCGAATGATCAAATCCGTAGTCTCCGACCAAGCAGCCATAGGGCTGACCGCCAAGCGTTCCGAATTCCTGTTCGTAGACCTTGTCGAACAGCGGGCTTTGATCCCACTTCGCGCCCTGGAACATACGAAGCTCTTTTTCCAGCTCCGCCTTGGACGCGTTCATGACGTTCACTTTCAGGGACGCGTCGGTCTCTGAGTTGTTCACCAGGTACGAAAGGCCACGCCAGGACGATTCAAGCTCCTGATACTCGTCACAGTGGATGATTTCGTTGATCTGAACCGACAGCTTCTCATCAAGAGCCGCCAGCATTTTGTCGATCGTGTCGAGAATGTCGTCTTCGACAAGGCTTTCGTCACCAAGCGCATGCTGTACGAGCGTCTCGACCGCGCTGTTGACTTCCTTTTCCGCAACATCGTTCCGCGGATTGAAATTCTGCTTCAAGAGTGCGGAGAAGTCGTCAAGTTCACCGGCTGGCGCGGCGGCTTCCTGACTCTGTTCGGCTTCGGCTGACATCATGTCTCCCCTTTATGGATTTGCTCTAGCGGCGCCTGGCAGGGGCGCTCGGATCAGAGCTTTATTCCTTGTTTTCTTCTTCTTCGCCTTCGGCAGCATCATCCGGCGCCGCTTCCGCGCGATTTGCATCAACCAAAGCCATGAGGTCCGGATCTTTCAGCAGTGCGGCCAACTGGTCCTGCGCGTCCGAACGACCGTTCATATAGCGCTGCAGGTTGGCCAATTGCTTACGGGCGTCGAGGAGTTTCTTGAGCGAGGGGACCTGCTCGGCGATCGAAGCCGGGTCAAAGTCGGCCATCGACTTGAAGTGCAATTCCACACCCAGCGACTTACCCTCTTCTCCGCTGAGCTTGTCAGGCACACGTGCCACGAGACCGGGCTCAACCTTTTCCATGTATTCATCGAGCGTATCCATGGAAACATTGGTAAAATCGCGTTGGGCAAATGGCTTTTTTTCGACCTTCGAAGCGTTACCCGACAAATCCGACATCACGCCCATGACAAATGGCAGTTCGATCATCTTGTCGCTGTCATAAGGGTCTTGGTACGCGATGCTGACGCGAGGTGGTCGATTACGCTTAATGAAGCCAGAGCCTGAGTTTGCAGTCATTATAGCATCTCCTCTGTTGAGCGACAGTGAAGCGGATAAACCTGAGTCCTGTCAAACAGTATCCACGCCCTTAAAGCGTGGTCTGAGACCCTTGGCTGTAACCTACTTCACAGTCAGTATTCGTTTTCTGGTTGTGGCGGGATTAAATCTCGCACGATGGACTGGAAATCACGATTCAAGAAGCTTCGCGCCTTGAAAATCAGTACTGGTATTGGGCTTGCAGGCTCTTTGGCCTGGAAAAAACTTTCGACCGACTTGAGCTCGGACATTGCGTGTTCGCGCGATACGATTTCGGGCACCTCCGGCACGTTGCTCTCGTCGAGCGACGGGGCATAGTACATCGCATTTTCAGACAATGTTCGCATCCGGTCCATCGGGATCTTAAAACCGGAATCCTGATCAAGGTCGATCAGGGCTGTCTCTGCATTGCTTGGAAGCAAAAGATCCAGCGCCTCAACAAGAGGCCGACCCACCAGATCCTTTGACTGGCTCACAAGGATCAGCGCCGGCGCTGAGGGCTCGTTGGTCAGAAAATACGTCTCGACGGCGGCAAGAAGCGCCTTGGCATGGCCGTGACTGACGATGGTTCCGCTGGGAGGCGGTGCGGCTGTTCCTTCGCCTTCTTCACCTTCTTCACCGGCCTCGGCACCCTCTTCGCCGGCCTCTGTGCCCGCATCCTCAAGATCCGAACGCGCTTCGGCGATGAACGCACGCATCGCATCGAGCTTTTCCGTGACCTTGTCTAGACCGACGGTGACGGTGCCACCGTTTTCGGCGCAGACCGCTTCAATCCGCGCAAGGGCGTCGCGCACACCCGTGATCCGTTCGAATGCGGCCTCGACCTCTTCTGCGTTGTCGGGTGAACCAAGCACGCCCTTTAGGGATGCAGCGTCATAATTGGATTCGCCTTCCCGGCCTTCCGCCTCTCCGGCGGCTACAAGGGCTTGGCGGAAATTGATCTCGCCCATGCGCCGGTCCGTCAACAGCGCCACATAGTCAAGCGGCGCAACAACTGTCGCGCGCGTCTCTAGACTTTCGATGGCTGTCTGGCGCTCGAACGGATTTTCCCCTGCACGCGGGTGGACATCCTCCCAGAAGGCTTCAAGCAGACCTGCCATCGTGATCACGCATTCCGAGAATCCCTTGAGGCGTCCGCCAAGGGCATTGAACTGCGCTTCCAGTGCTAGAAGCCTCAGATCGCGGGTGCGTCCAAGAAGGCCCTCGATCGCCTTGGTCTCCGCCTTCAGATCGATCGATTTGGGATCAAAGCGTTCGCCGCTTGCTATGTCGACGTAACGCTGAGGCAACTTGGCCTCGGCGTCATAGTAATATGCCAGAAAATCCCCGTCGCCCGAATCGAGCAAGTCGTCGCCACAAGGCGCGTCCGGCGAAACCGGCTCCAGGAGTTTGTCATAACGCATGGGTCAACCCCTGGACCAAGGTCTTCGATGATCTGCGGTCAAAACGCGCTTTGTGGTCAAAGTCTTCTGTCAATTCAAATCGATACGCATCTCAACTCGGCGGTTTTCAGCATCAAACCCGTCACCGGTTCTTGGCTTTGTGGTACCCAATCCTACGGCCGTCAGGCGGTCGGCCCCGACACCGAGCTGGGTGAGAAAATTGACCACCGATACGGCGCGAGCCTCGGACAGCCGCTTGTTATAGTTTTCGCCACCGCGCGCGTCCGTGTGACCTTCGACGACAAAGTTCGCGACCTGCAGCCGACGATCCTGCATCATCTGCGCAAAGATCTCGAGGTTTTGCTGCGCATCCGGTGTCAGGTCCGATGAATCCAGTTCGAACGTCACCAGCATATCAAGTCCCTGAGGTTCGGACTCTTCCGGCTCAGCGCACTCCTGCTCGGTCCCGATGCAGATGCCACGCTGGCCACCGAGTTCGACCGAGTTGACGTAAAAGTCCACCAACTCTTCAATGGTATAGCCGTCTTGGGCTATATTTTCTTGAGCAGCAGCGGCGCCCGGCAAAATGACCGCGCCCGCCAGTAAACAGAACCATTTTCGCATTTGGATCACACCTTCCACTGAACTAATGTGTCGCGACCATACATTTGGCGCCGACAGCAATCAACGAAAAGGCGCGCCTTCGGCTAGCCCTTCTTTGTTGCGGCGGCTTCATAGGCTTCGGCGAAATAGGCCAGAAAGACGTCAAGCATGCCGTTTTCGTACGGGTGCGTTTTCGCGTCCCAGCGCTGTACGAAGGTTTCCCAGGCGCGGGCCTTCTTTGATCCCATGATGCCGCCACCGACCCGCTCCTCGATCGCCTCGGGTGAAAGATCCTCCAGCAGCCGTGCCAACGCTGGCTGAATTGCCGCATAAACGCCGGCCTGATGGGTTTTGACATCGCTAAACGCATCCTGGAATGCCGCGACGCCGTCCATATAGCCAGGGCGCTTGTGAAAAAACATTGCATCAAGCGCCTGTGTCGCGTCCGGCAGGAACTTCAGCGGGCTGTTATCGGTCGCGCCGATCATCGTGCGCTTGCCTGATTTCACCGATGTCTTTGCGGCCGCGCGTGCCGCCAAAAGTGCCATGGTATTCTCAGCGGCGATACGCAGAACCTGCCCGATCTCATATCCGAGTTGAGAGGTATCCGCACCGTGGAACACGTCCGGCGGCAGGCCGGCACCCTGACAGACCTGGGCAAGAAAAGCCTCGGGCATGCTGGTCGGATATGCGGCCGGAGCAGAGGGCGCCAGACCGGCCGAACCTGCGGCCGGGCCTGCGGCCGCCGCCGGCGGCAAACCGGAGGGCGGTGCGCCAATGCCCGGCGCAGGCGACGGTACCGGGCTGCCTGCCGGTGTTTCGATGAAGTCACCATCGAAAATGTCGCGCCGCGGACGGGCATCGGGCACCACATCGTCAATTGCAACGGGGGTTGGCGTTGGCCCACCCACCGACCAAGGATCTCCCGAACCCGGCGCGCCACCGAGACCCGGCATCGGTGCGACTGGCGGCTGGGGCGCCGAGGGCGCCATGGGGGGTGCGGCGGCGGCCCGGAAGTCGGGTGGTGCGGCGGCAGGCTGCGCCTCGGCGGCCAGCGTAATCAGCACCACATATTCGCCGATCTGAAACCGATCACCGTTATGTAGCTGAAGCGGTGAGTTGATGCGGCTTTGTTCGCCCAGCCTGTAGGTGCCGTTGGTCGAACAATCGGTCATCCAATAGGCACCGCCCCGAAACTTTACCTCTAAGTGGCGGCTGGAGATAAAGCGCGTGTCATCCGGCAGGGTCCAATCCATCGCCGGATCGCGACCAACCTCAAAAGCGTCACCATCCGTGGAATAGCTCGTAGGCCCACCGTCCGGCAGCGTTGAAATGTTCTCGATCTGAAGTGTCAGCTTCATTTCGCTTTGCCCTAGTGGCTCGATACTTCAGAGATCCGCGCTTACTCGGCCGTAGCAAGAACTTTGGCCATCGACGCGAATTCCGAAATTCGCTGAGGTCGGTCTTCAGGTGCCGCGCGCGCCAGCAGGGTAAGGACGCCCGCATTCACGGCGCGACTTGTCAAAAACGGCGGCGGCGGCACCGGGTCGTAGTCCGGTGCGGCCAGGGAGCCCCCAGACCATCCGGCGGCCAAGGCAATCCAGACCCCCGGTGATTTCACCGACACATCCATCGCTGCGCTAAGCACCGCCCAGCGGGTGGCCTCGTCCTGGGCACCGGCCCAATCGGCCGCCATGCCCAACATACGGTCATCCTGGGTGTCGAGCAATTCTGGCTGACTGCGCAGGCATTCGTGACCCCACCAAACCGCATATCGCGGAATGAGCATGTAGGCCGCAAAGGTAACTGCTTCTTCCGGCGTGGGACCTGAAGATAGCCGGTCTATGAACTCAAGCGCGCCCTCTTCGCCGTTGGGGCGCGACTCCATATCCTCGGTAATGTCCTTGAGGTCCTCAAACACGCCCTGGGCGCTTGCCTGCCGAAGATTGTTTGCACCGCTCATTTCGCGGCCCCCGCCAAAGTTACGCATGCCCGCATCAGTTAATCTTCGTCATCGCGCCTTTGAGAGTGAGAATTGCACCAGCTTCGACCGACCCGGTCGCCGATGATTTGACCTTCGCGTCGGCCTTGCCTTCCATCGATGCATTCAAACCCGACATTTTCAGATCCATCTTGGCGTCGAGTTTAACGTTCGAAGACGAAACCTTAACGTTCTGGCCGTCTAATTCGACTTTCGTGCTGCCTACTTGCAACGTCAGCTTGCTGCCGGCCTTTATGGTCAGGTTGGTGCCAACATCAAGCACCATATCCTTGCCGACCTTTTCTTCTTTGTTCTCGACGGTCTCAATCTTAGTGTCCTTACCGATTTTCTCGGTCAGGTTCTCGGTGATGTTTGTGTTAAAGTCCTTCTTCGCGTTGACGTCGATCAGTTCCTCGCCTTTGACGTCTTTCAAGAGCAAGTGGTTTTCGGCCGGCGTGACCACACCGGATGTCAGCTGCTTAATCCGGTTTGGCGGGGGCACATCGACGAAATTGTAAAGCCCTCCGATAACGACGGGTCGACTGGGGTCGTTAAACATAAAGCCGACCAGAACCTCGGTTCCCACAAGCGGGAAGAAAAGCGTCCCGAATTCTTTTCCCGCCCAGGGTTGGGTCACGCGGCACCAGGTCGAATTCCCCTCCATATGCGGGAATTTGACCTTCACGCGACCTTTGTCTTCCGGGTCGTTCTCGGCCGCTTGGGTGACAATACCAATTTGCAGGCCCATGGCGGTCTGCACCTCGGGTCCGCGCGCTGGGGCGATGTCTTCCTCATTAGTGAAAAACTCGTAAGACCCCGTGTAATCCCGCGAGGTCAGCGTCGGCTTTCCGTCTATATTGCTCAGGTCGTTTTCACAGCTGTGGGTGCACCGCAAGACGACGTAAGAGGCGTTCATTTCCTTGACCGGATGTCCGGTCAGCTTGAATTTGGCACCAGGTGTGAGCTTTGGCACGTAGCCCTGGGCAAAATAGCGGTAGCCTTCTGTGATCAGGCTTTCACGACGGGCCTCGGCCAGTTTTTTGCCGCCGCCGGAATCTTCATGCGTGCCCGGATAATCGAAAACCTCAAGGTCCGAAGAAATGTTCTTCTTTTTCCCGGCGCCGGTGGCGGCAGATTCCATCCCGGATTTTGGTTTCTTGTAGTTGTAGTCGGTGGTCCGGGTTTTCCCAGGCATCATGGTCAGCTGTTCTGAGAAATAGCTGATACGTTCCTGATCGCCTTCGGTCGGCAGGAACTCGGCCTGGAAACTACCACCGGGCAAACCATCGTTCTTACGGCCCACGTGCAACACGTGGCTTCCGTCAGACATCTTGTAGCTGTAGTTCAGGCCATGCAGCTGCATCAGTCGGTGAGCGAAATCGTAATCGCTCTCCTGATCCTGAACAATGTACTCAAACTGCCCCGAGGTCGACGAGATATCAAAGTCGCCAGAAGCGAATTTACTGTTCCGCGAAAACACCTGTTGCAGGATGTCACTGACTGACATGTTCTCATAAATCACCGAGCTGCGGGTCTTGCGCAGGAAATACAGCCATGGCCGAAGCGTTAGCGAATAGTGATAGATCGGTTTGCCTTCCGACGCCTGAATATTGGTCGTTCCGCGCGCCTCGGTCGTTTCGGCAAGCCCGTGCATCACGCGATCACTTCCGTCGTCAAGGCGGATGGTGACGGTGATGCCCTTGCCCAGCAATTCATCGATCTTGATGTCGGATTTTTCAGACGCCGCATGGATGACAATCTGAAAGTCATCGTTAACAGCCTCGGTGCACTCAACCGATTCCGCCACAAGATCATTTGAGCCCAAGGGCGTCTTCAGCTTAATCGGCAGATTGTCCTGAGAGAGAGTACTCAACTTACATTGTTCCGCGTAAAGGGCCTGACGGCACTGTTATTGGTTCCAAGTGCACTTAGTATAGACATTTGACAAAACGTTACACAGGCCGCTGGGGTGAGGCAAGGAAAGCGGTATTACGACGCCCGTCCGGTGCATCAGGGTGACACGCTTGTCGCACTGTGGACCCATCTGCTATGGCGTCGGCAGTCCGCGTAATCCGGTGCATGTCCTCGCCAACACTCAGAACTCACACGGGCATAAGGCCCTGGGCAATTGCCGCCGGCTTTGCAGGTGGCGTTTGCCTTTTGCCTGTTGTGGCGGTTCTGCTGGCTTCATTCGGTGGCGGGACCGAGACGCTTGAGCATCTCATGGACACCGTTCTGCCGCGCTACATAAGGGCGACGCTGGCTCTGCTTTGCCTCGTGTCGGTGGGTACATTTTTGCTGGGAACGGGCGCTGCGTGGTTGGTGACAATGACGCGTTTTCCCGGTCGTCGTTTCCTGGAAGTGGCGCTGGTTCTTCCGCTGGCCTTTCCCGCCTACGTTTTGGCCTACGCCTACACGCATGTTCTGGACCACCCCGGAATAGTTCAAACACTTCTGCGGGACATCACCGGATGGGGCCCCCGAGACTATTGGTTTCCCGAAATTCGGTCTCTTGGTGGCGCGGCCGCGATGCTTACACTGGTGCTCTACCCTTATGTGTACCTGCTGGCCCGGGCCGCGTTTCTGCAGCAGTCCTCCTCGACCTTTCTAGCTGCTCGCCTTTTGGGGCATAGCGCTTGGTGGTCGTTTCTGCGTGTTTCGCTGCCCATGGCCCGGCCGGCCATCTCGGCTGGCGTTTTGCTAGCATGCATGGAAACGATCGCCGATTTCGGGACTGTTTCGTATTTTAACGTGCAGACCTTCGCGACCGGAATTTATAGAAGCTGGTTTTCGTTGGCGGACCGGCCGGCGGCCGCACAGTTGGCACTGGGGCTTCTGGCCGTGGCGCTCGCGCTGGTGGTGCTTGAACGTGCCACGCGAGGAGAGGCGCGCTACCATACGGACCGCCGCATGGAACAGCACGCGCCATTTGAGTTGCGCGGCGCCGCAAAATGGGTAGCGGTCCTGCTCTGCGGACTGCCGGTCGTCTTCGGAGCGGTTTTGCCGGTGGCTGCTCTTCTCGTTATGGGGATCGGATCCGAGCAGGATATTTTGACTGATCGCTATATCGGCTTTGTCACCAATTCGATTACGCTTGCCAGTGCGGGTGCCCTGGTGACGGTGCTGGCGGCTATTGCCCTTGGCTATTTCCACCGCCTTAGACCGGGCCCTTTTTCACAATCGGCGCTTCAAATTGCGCGGCTCGGTTACGCCGTGCCGGGCGGCGTCATTGCCGTGGGACTTCTGGTGCCCTTCGCCGCTTTCGACAATCAACTCGACGCCTTCATGCGTAGCACGTTCGACATGTCGACCGGTCTGCTGGTCACGGGATCGATCTGGTTGCTTGTGGCGGCTTACATGATCCGGTTCCTGGCCGCCGCGCTTGGCGCCTACGAAGGCGGGCTCGTCACCATACACCGGAACCTCGACGCGGCGGCATCGGTTTTGGGGCGAGGGCCATTTGGCATTCTGCGCAGGATCCACCTGCCGATCCTTGCCCCGAGCCTGATGACCGCCGCTTTGATTGTCTTTGTCGATGTGATGAAAGAGCTTCCCGCAACCCTGATAATGCGGCCATTCAACTTTGACACGCTTGCCGTTCAGGCCCACAGGCTGGCGGCCGACGAACGGCTTGAGGGCGCAGCCGTCCCAAGCCTTATCATTGTCGCCGTCGGTCTGGTCCCGGTCATATTGCTGTGCCGCCGGGTGGGTAGCCGGCGCAGTTAAAAAAAAACGCGGCCCAGAGGCCGCGTTTTGTGTTCTATCTGAAGCCGATTATGGCCAGCCGACCTCGTTAAAGATCTTTTGGGCGGCCGCCACGTTCTTTGCCACGTTCGACAGATCGACGTCATCGGGGCGGAAGAAGCCAAGCTGCGCAACCGACGGGCTGATGGCCACACCCGGCACGGCCGGATATTCGTCATTGCCTGCCGAGAAGTACTGCTGCGCCTGATCGCTTGAAAGGTACTCAAGGAACTTGACCGCGTTCTCTTTGTTCGGAGCGTTCGCCGCCAGTCCGCCACCGGACAGGTTCATATGCGCGCCGTTGCCTTCCTGATCCGGGAAGACCCATCCGATCTTGTCGAGGTCCGTGGACAGACCATCGACGTCCTTACGGATGGCGCGAGCAAAGTAGTAGGTGTTCGACATCGAAATTGCGCATTCACCGGAAACGATGCCACGCAGCTGATCGGTGTCGCCGCCCTGGGGGTCACGAGCAAAGTTGCCCTTTACCGCGCCAGCCCATTCCTTGGCCGCCGCTTCGCCGCTGTGCTCAATAATCGCTGACAGGATGGTCTGGCTGTAGACATTCCCGGACGACCGGATGCAGATCATGCCGGCATATTCTGGCTTCGCCAGATCCGCGTATGTGGACGGCGGGTTTGCTACGCGTTCCTTGTCGTAGAACAAGATCCGCGCACGCTGCGAAAAGCCAAACCATTCGTTGTCGGCATCCTGAAGGTTGGCAGGAATACGAGCTTCCAGAACCGCACTATCGGCAGCCTGAAGAACTCCAGCGTCTTTGGCGCGTTCGAGACGCGATGTGTCGACGGTCAACAGGATGTCGGCAGGCGAATTTGCGCCTTCGGCTTCCATACGAGCGATCAGCTCGTCAGCGTTGCCTTCGATACGATTGATCGTGATGCCCGTCAGTTCTTCGAAATCTGAGTACAGGCGTTCGTCGGTGTCATAGTGACGGGACGAGTAAAGGTTAAGCTCTCCCTGGGAAATGGCAGGGGCCGCCACGCCGGCAGCCATTATGAACGCCAGGGCAGGTGTTAGTGTTTTGGGCATTGTGCACGCGCTCCAATGTTATCTGACAGAATCGATCAGATATCAAATCGTGGCCTGGACGCAAGAAAATCCGACTATTTTTGTAAAGATACTCCGTACGCTGGAATTCCGTTCGAAGAGTCCTAATTCCAATGGTTTGCGGTATTGCAGTCTTATCTCGCCAAGGCTGCAAGGGCTAAACTATATACAATCATTAGGCGAATATCTTGATTGTCGGGCGCGCCACCCACACTGCCGTTCGGGACGCATGCGGCGCGACCTCGTACCCAGAGAAATTCACCGGGAGCCCAAGCCGCGCTGCATCTCACATGTAAACAAGGGCCAATTGCGAACGGCGCTTTCAGTTAGTTCATCGCACCCGCTTCGTTATAGTAGCGTGCAGCTCCTGGATGAAGCTTCATTAGCCCCCTTTGGGTCGCAGCATAGTTCACGTCTAGGGCCTTTGCCCACGGGGCCTCGGAGGTCACGCTGCCGATGTTCTCCCAGAAAGCCTTGGTCATCTGATAGACCGTCTCTTCGTCGAGATCGTTACGCACGGCGATACCGACGGAGGTGTCAAACGACATTCCGTCGGCGTCGTTTGTCTGCCCATCATAAAGGCCGGCAGGCACATCGGCGAGAAAACGGAACTGACCCAGGAACTTATCGACCGCTTCACCCTCATGGCTTTCAGGCGAAAGGAACCGAACTTCTTCGGTTTCCGTAAACTGAATGAACTGACCGCAGGGATCGAGGCATCCGTTGACGTACACATCGATCTTGTCGTCCAGGAATGCCTGGAAACCCGTTTGCCAATTGGCTTTGATGGCTTCGTAGTCTTCTCCGGCAACCAGTCCGGTCGTGGCCTCAACCCAGCCGCGGGCGGCGTTGTAGGCGCCACCGCCCAGGGGGCCGAGGAAAACCGTCGCACCTTCGATGTCATCCAGTACTTCGATGTCACTGTCGGCGCGAACCGCGAAGTGATAGGCGCCGTAGGGATACCACATCATGAGCGAAAGGTTCTCGGACAGCTCTGGCGCCTCGGGTGTCTTGGCGTACATTGCCTTGCCGCCGGCCATAAGATTGAAGACCACGGGGCTGGTCATGGACATGTCCAGGTTGCCCTTGGCGACTTCGACCATATGAACTGTCGCGGCGCCGCCTGCGGCGACTTCGACAGATATGCCATCAAGATTATTGGTGATCACGTTGGCAACCGTGGCCATGGTTATGGCCGCGCCCAAGCTTGGGGCGATGGTCGCCATCTTAAGTGTTTCATCGTCTGCCATGGCACTGGTGGAAAGACCGATAATGGCAATTGCCGCAAGGCTGGTGTGACGCATGGATTCCTCCCTGAAATTATGCGCTATCGTACGTGGACGTTCGGAACTCGGGCTTTTTTCCTTTTAGAAACCGATGACCGACTATCAGTAGAATAGACCCCGCCAGCGCCGGCAAAGCAATGGCGAAGCTCGGCCAGAGAAGCGGACCGCAAACAGCGATGCGCAAGATGCGTTCCAAGGGGTGAAGCTGATTTTTCTCAAATCCGGCGAGCGCCGAAGTCAACAGCCACAGCGCTACCGCGAACGCGATGGTGATCCAGGTTAAATCGACCCAGCCCACGGTGGTGAGATCGATCATCGCACCACTGTCCGGCAGTTCGCCACCGAACCAGCCGAAAAGATCCTGAAGCTGATAAAGCAGTGCCGGGTGGTAGACGAAGACGAAAGGGATCAAAAAGCCAGCCAGCGAGAGACGCGCAGCTTCAAAGCCGGTGCGCATTGGATCTGCGCCCGCGATTGGAGCGGCCGCAAAGGCCGCCAGCGCCACGGGCGGCGTCACCGTTGAGATGACCGCGAAGAAGACGACAAACAGATGCAGCGTGAGCGGTGCGATGCCCACGGCCTCAATCCCCGAGGAAAGCGCAATCACAATGATAAAATAGGTGGCGCCAGGGGGCAGACCCATGCCCAGGACAATGGCGCCCAGCGCAACCACGATAAGAGTGGTGAAAAGCGGCCCATTCGCCAGCTGCGTGAGCAAAAGCGAAAGACGACCAGAAAACCCGGAAACTTGAATGAGCCCTACGATAAGCCCGATGGCGGCAACGATGACAATGATCGATGCCGCCATGCGCCCGGCTGCCACAAAGGCATCCCAGACCGGCCCGACGGCGCGAAAGCTTGGAAAAAGGATCAGCGCGGAGAAAAGCGCCACCACGAAACCGTAGAACCCGGCCTTTAGGACCGAGGGCTGCACGAAGAGCATATAGCTCAGGACCCCGAGCGGCAGCAGGAAGACAAGACACTGCACCGCCTCGGACCGTGAAAGCCCCGGCCGCATCTCTGACGGCAGCGGGCCGACGCCCTGTCGGCGCGCCTCAAAATAGACCGTCAGAAAGGTGCCAAAATAGAAGAATATGGCCGGCATGATGGCCGCGACGACGATGTAGCGGTACTCAAGCCCGATCTGACCGGCGACAAAGAACGCGACGACCCCCATGACCGGCGGCATCACTTGTCCTCCGGTAGAGGCCGCCGCTTCGACGGCCGCCGCGAAACTGGGACGGAAACCAGACTTCTTGATTACCGGGATCGTCATGACGCCGGTCGAGACAACGTTGGATATGGCCGCGCCCGAGAGTGTTCCGAACAAGGCCGATGACGCCACGGCCGCATGGGCCGCGCCGCCGGTAAAGCGCCCCGTTGCGACATTGGCGATCTTCATCAAAAGCCCACCTGCCCCCGAGGCCATAAGCACCGAACCGAAGACGATGAAGATAAGTACATTCCCGGAAACCACCTGTAACGGCTGACCGAACATACCCCCGGTCTGGGCCCAGAAGTTGAGAACCATGGCGCGCATGGATTGTGCGGGGGTGCTGTCGGAACCTGCCAGAATGCCGGTCCATTCGGGCAGCCAGCCGCGAACGAAGAAGTAGATGACCCAGAATAGGCAGAAGAGCACGATAAACGCGCCGAACATGCGCCAAGTCAGAAAAAGCGTCAGTGCCACAGCGACCGGGAAAACGAGGTAGTCCAGCGTCGTGGCCGAGGGCAGAATACCTCCGTCGACAGCGAAAAGCTTTGCAATCCAGATCAGAAACACCACGGTGGAAAGCCCCGCGAGGGTGAAATTGATCCACTGCTTGCCCAGGCTCATCGACAAGAACGCGATTGCGAAGGACAGAAGCAAAGGCAAACCCAGGATCATGCCCGTCGGCAAAAGCACGCTTTGCTCAAAACTGCGCATCGCCGCGCCTAGCCAGTGTTCGCGGTATAAGACGCGCTGTTCGCGGCGCGACAGCTCTTCGAAATCGGGCGTCGTGGCCTCGATGAACCAGCGCACGAACTCGCCAAGAGGCCCGGAGGCGGCATAGATCAGGATGACCAACGTGAAAACAAAGGCCGCGACGGATCCACATCTGTGCGCCATGGTCCTCGGGTCCATTATCCGGTGTCCCGCAGGCGCTTGGCTTCCCAAAGGTAGGTATTTCGCGCAGTTGCGTTGATTTCGTCTTCGGCAAGTCTTTCCAGGGCGGCCGCTTTCAGCGAAGCCGCATCGTCACCGAGGGCAATCAAGTGATCGCAAAGCTCCAGCATCCATTGCGCATCTGCGCTCTCTTCCGCGGCCGTACGAAGCGCATCAATGCCGCCCGCCAGCTTTGCCATGCGTTCTGCGCGCACACGGGTGGTCATGACGCCAAGGTTCGTGGGATTGCCATCGTACCAGCCCAAAGTGCCTACAGCATAGGCTTTGGCCGACCATGAAGCCTTTCCGTAGTACTCCCCCAGCCAGGGCTTTTCGGCGATCTCAGGGGGCATCTTGATCGTTGCGGCGATGTCATCAAGCGACTGTCCCGCATCCATACCCTGTGCCGTGTGGCGCATGACGTGGATGATCGCAGCGCGCGTTGTGTTCAGCACCTCACGTACCGCTTCCTGTCCGAAAACCGGCCGCGTGTGTCCCGGCGCCAGGACCTCGGCCCCAAGATCGGCCAGCTTGTCCAGAGTGTCGGCCCAGGCTTTGAAATCGCGGTAGGGGGTGCCACGGATGGCATAGAGATTTGGAAAGGCGTGGTACCAATTGTCCCCAGGGATCAGAACCTTCGTTTCAGGGAACCATAGGACCAGGTGATCCGGCGTCTCACCGGGCGCAAAGATCAGGTGGGCACTTTGCCCGTCAAGATCGATTTCTTGCTCTTCCCAGATAAAGTCTGTCGGGGGCAGAAAGCCCGCACCCAGACCTTTCATCGGACGGTCCCCGGGACCGCAGCCGAGACTGACCCGATCCTTTGGCCGCAAGCCGATGCCAAACTGCGCCTGTGTCCTGCGACCAAGGGCCTTCTGTGGCGCGATGTCCGTTTCGCTCTGGCCAACAAGATCCGATGCAAAGCCATGGTGGGCGAGGATCGGCACCTCGCGCCCCTCGGCAAAGACCGTCGCGCCGGAGATATGATCGCGGTGGCTGTGGGTGAAAATGATCCGGGCCACGGGCCTGTCCGTGATCTTACGAAACTCTTGCAGCACATTCTCTGCTGCGCCCGTGCTTTCCGAGGTGTCGACAATCGTCACCGAACTTTGACCCACCACCATGTGCTGGGTCGATGCGGCGTAACCGACCGCCGTATAGAGACCCGGGGCCAGCTCGATAACCTCTTTATGGAACTGCGTTTCATTGTGGTGGACAAGCTTGGCGTTTGCCATGGATCAAAGCTCCATCATATCGGTCATGGCCATCGAGCCTGTGCCGCCATCGATGGCGATGTCCTGACCCTTGATCCAGTGGCTGTCGCGCGAGACGAGAAAGGCGATCACGTCGGCCACTTCCTCCGGCGTGCCGGCGCGGCCCGCACGCTCAATGTTCCTGGCGACCCGCGGCCCGAAGGCTTTCATAAAGTCCTCCAGAATTCCTGTACTCACGGCGGCCGGGCTTACAGCGTTCATGCGCAGGCCGCGGTTGATCATCTCTTCGGTGCGGGCAATCGTCATAACGATGACCGCCTCTTTGGACAGGTTGTAAGCGCGCGTCGCGTCCATGGACTTACGCTTGACGAAGTCGCCCGTGTCTTCGCGCGCCAGGGACCGAAGCTCTTGCACTTCGGCCAGGTTTTCACGCCAGAGAGCACCTGCACGAGACGCCACATTCACGACCGACCCACCGTCGGACATTCTGTCCAGCATCCCGTCAAACAGTCGCACGAGCCCGAACCAGTTGACCTCTAGAATCTTGACCTCAAGCCCCTCTCTGGGCGGCAGGCCTGCGTTGTTGATAAGCGCATCAAACTGGCCTGTGACCCGGGCAAGCGAGGCATCAATGGAAGCGGGATCGCTTAGATCCGTCTCGATCCAAGCGTCTGCCGCGGCCGGTTTCGCGATATCGAATGCAGTGACGTCGTGGCCCTCGGCCTTCAACTTGGCAAGGACAGCGGCACCGATGCCGCTCGAGCCACCTGTGAGCGCGATCCGCATCAGATACGCACGACCTTGAGGCGCGTCTTCAGATCCGTTCGGCAAAATGCGTGCAGAAAACAGGTCCTTTCAGATATGTCGAGCATCTCCTTGGCGGTCTCATCCGGCTCCGTCGTTTGCAGGAACACATGGGTTTCAATGGGTTCCGCCTCACCCGCCTTACCGGTGCCGCCCGATGCGCCGCCGAGCGAAAAGTGCGTGTCTTGGGCGATGTTGTACTTGGGCAGGTCCAGATCGAGCATCGAGACAAAGCGGCCGAACTGGGTCATGAAGCAAAAGCCGATACCCGCCGAGATGAGTGTTGCGGCATCCGGAGCCCGACCATCTTCCGAGCTCAGGAACGTGAACGAAGAGCCATGGGGCGAATAAAGCACCTGGGTGATTTCTTTTACTCCATCGTCTCGCATGACCGCGCTGGCACCGGGGTTCAGGCGCCTGTCCTGATGATCGGTCAGCGATGAACCGCCCGCAACGGTGCCCTTGGCCACCTCTTTTCTTGGGGACATCTCGCCCTTGACGAGAAGGTCGAGATCCGGCTCGACACGCGCGGAAGCCGCGTTGCTCGCCCCCGGATCGGGCAGAATTGGCGCGTCGAGTTCCTGTGCTTCTTCCGTGGACAGTCCCTGGCCGTTTTTGGCGAGTTTAAAAAGGCTCGGGATGGCACCGCGCATGAGCCCGTTCAAGGGTGAGGCAAAAGTGGCATTGACCAGAAATTCATTCAAAGCTGCATCGTCGAGGTCGCAGTCAATCTCGACCTTAAGGTCGATGTTTTCCGCCCCTCCCACCATCGTGCGCGCCCGCATGGATCCCTGCATCGTATAGTAGTTGTCCTGCGTCAGCTTAAGCTTGCGGATTTCCACGCCCTGAATTTTCGCAAGGGCGTAAATCTCATTCATGAAGCTCGCGATCATCCCGCAAGTCAAAAAGGCGAGCGGACAGGGCGCGGCATCATATCCGTTCAGATAGGCGCCTTCGTCGCTGGCAAGCCGCCATGTGTCGCCGGTGCGGGCCGAGCGGATAAGGGCCTCTTTCTGAAAGCCAGAATACGACCGCACCCAGGTGCGCAGGGCGTCGCCCTTGCGGTTGTCCGGCGCGGCGATGCCGATCTCATCCGCGTTGGATACTTTGTAGAAGATTGACCCGCTTTGCTGGCCAAGGACGTTGTCGCCAAGGGTTGCCATTATTCGTTCTCCAGTAGGAAGCCTGCAGGCGCGGAAATGGCATGGGTTCCTGCAAAGGACAGCACGCCGTCGTAGCCCATGTTTCTGCCGATGCCGGAAAGCTTGAAGCCCCCGAACGGGCCGCGGCCGTCCTGGGCCATGGGCCCGTGGCCGTTGATGTAGGTATAGCCCGCCTCAATCTGGCGCGCGACGGCAAGCGCCCTATCGCGATCCTCGGTCCAGACGGAAGAGCAAAGCCCGAAATCACTGTCATTGGCCGCGGCGATAGCCTCGGCTTCCGTGTCAAACGGAAGGATCGGCAGGACTGGGCCGAACTGTTCTTCACGCACGACCGACAAAGATGGGTCGGGGTCGTAAACCAGGGTCGGTTTCTGAAAGTAGCCGCCACCGGCGTAAAGGGCCGCATCCGGAACAGACCCGCATTCTTTGACGTCGGCGCCGGCGGCGCGGGCCTCGTCAATCATGTCCGTGACGATCTTGAGTTGGCCCGCATTGTTCAGCGGGCCCATAGTCGTCTCTGGCAGAAGTCCATCGCCGACAACCGCCCGTTCGGTCGCCGCGGTCAAACCCTCTACGACCTCGGCGTAGCGGCTCCTATGGACATAGAGACGCTTGAGCGCATGGCAGATCTGGCCGCTTGTGGCAAAGGCACTCCAATAGAGTTTCGCAAAAGTCTCATCGTTGAGAGTGGCATCTTCGAGGACAATGGCGGCATCATTGCCGCCGAGTTCCAGCGTCACAGGCGTGATGTTCTGCGCGGCCGAGGCCATCACCTGGCGACCCACGCGCACGGAACCGGTGAAGTTGACCTTGCGGACCAATGGATGCCCGGTCAGTGCATCCCCCGTTCTGACGCCGTCGCCGGTGATGACGTTGACAACGCCGGGCGGCAGCATCTCGGCAATCTTGTGCAGCGTAAGAGTTGGTGCCAAGGCAGCGGTCTCTGCCACTTTCACCACAACGGTGTTACCAGCGACCAGGGCCTGCGGGAGCTTTGCGCCCAAGAGTGCCAATGGCCAGTTCCATGGCACAATGAGAGCGGCCACACCGCGCGGTTGGCGTATTACGATGGTTTCAAACGGCCCGCCTGTAATCTCTTGATCCTGTGCCATCTGCCGACCATAGGCCGCAACCTGACGGAACCGGTCGCCCAGGCGCGATATCTCGACCATCGTCTCGCGGGCAATTTTACCGTTCTCTCGCGTGAACAGGCGCGAGCGAAACCTGATATCGTTCTCATCGGCTGCCAGAACATCGGCAACCTGTTCCAGAAGCGCGGCGCGCGCGCCGTGGCTCTTCGCGGCCCAGGCGGGAAAGGCGGTGTGGGCGGCTTGAACGGCGGCGTCGATATCCGCTACCGCGGCGTTCGCGCATGAACCCACCACCTCGGTTGGCCTTGCCGGGTTGGTCACCGTAAGACGGCCACCGCCAGTTGCTTCGCGCGCCTCGCCGCCAACAAAAAGCTGCGTATCGACGACATCTTCGATCATTTCTTTTTGGTCTCTGGGCCCTTTTTGATGTCATCAAGAGACACGCCCATGTCTTCGCCGATGCGTTTCAGCAGCGGGTACTGCACGGCCATATCCATGATTGCATCAAGTGCAGAGCCGACGGGCGTCTGCGGGCCGCGGCCGCCAGGGCCGTCCCGACCTAAACCCGAGACTTGATTGACGTTGATCGAGTTGATCTTTTCGGCCGGTTTGACCATCTCGCCCACGATCTTGGGCATGGCGTCAAGCCGGGCTTTCTCCAGTTCCATGGCCACCAGCGCGTCCGATCGGGCGTTTTGGGCCTGTATCCTGGCAAGGTCGGCCTCTGCGGCCGCGAGCTTGACAGCCTTGTCGGCTTCTGCGGCTTCACGTTTGGCAGCTGAGATGTCCTTGGCGGTGGCCGCTTCGCTCTTGGCCGTGATCTCGGCCTCGGTTGCAGCCGTTTTGGCTTTGGCCTCGGCGGCAACGCGCGCAAGCTCGGCACGACGTTCGGCATCGGCAAGCGCGCGCGCCGTCTCAACCGCTTCGGCGGCCTTCACAGCTTCTGCTCGCGCGGCATCGGCCTCGACCTGGGCTTTGCTTTCTTCCTGGGATTTTGCAGCGATGGCAATCTGGCGGTCCTGCTCGGCGATGCTAAGCGCCTGTTCGCGTGCCACCTCGGCGGCCTGGATAGAGCGCTCCATATCGATCTTGGCCTCTGTGGCCATGCGCTCACTGTCGGCTTTACGCTTGGCGACCTCGGCAATCTGGGCTGCGGCCAAAGTCTCAATCTCTTGCTGCTGGGCAATTTCGGCGCGCCGCTCTTCAAGATCGATCTCAAGCCGCTTGCGCGAGGCCTCCATGGCTGCGCGGCGGACCGAAACCTCGCTGTCGGCATCGATCTCGGCCCGCTCTTTCTTGGACACCGCGATGACCTCGGCAAGCTTGCGCATACCGACAGCGTTGAAGGCGTTGTTTTCGTCCAGCGCAGCGAAAGGCGTTTGGTCAAGAGCGGTCAGCGAGACGCTGTCTAGCTGCAGACCGTAGCGTCCCAGCGTTTCGACCAATAGTTGCCGGACCTGGCTGACGAATTGCGCGCGGTTCTCGTGAAGCTCATCCATCGTCATCTGCGCCGCCACCGCGCGCAGGGCGTCCACCATCATGCCATCGATCAGACTGCGAAGTTCGTCGCGCTGGAACGTGCGCTTGCCCAAGGTCTGGGCGGCGCGGGTGATTGCCGCCTCGTCAGGGATGACTGAGACGTAAAACTCCGCCCCAACGTCGACGCGTAGACGGTCCTGGGTAATCAGCGAAGCCTCACCACGCCGTTCCACATCCAACCTAAGCGTCTGCATGTTTACGCGTGATATCTCGTGGAAGTACGGGACCGCCAGGACGCCCCCATCTACCACGACCTTGCGCCCGCCCGCCCCTGTTCGCAACAGCGCCACCTCGTTGGTGGAGCGCTCGTAAAACCACGCCGCAAGCGCGACCACGATCGCCGCTATGACAATGATGAGGATGATCCAGCCCAGTGCGCCCATCTTATCCGCTCCTCTATTGAAGCCCGTGCATGTTGCACAGAATGTTCGAAGACATGCCGCCGTCGGTCGGGATGTTGGTGCCCCGGATCCAGGCGGTCATGTCAGAAAGCAAAAACGCGATCACCGGCGCGATGTCCTGCGCCGTTCCGGGGCGATCCATGACCCTGCGATCTTCTTCGGCGCGCGCACCCAGTGTCTGCAGAAAGTCGCCCAGGATCGGCGTGTCCACGGGGCCGGGGCTGACTGAGTTCATGCGAATTCCGCGGTCGCGCCAGGTCCAACGATTGCGCAGCGTCCATGTCACCAGCGCTTCTTTTGAGAAAAAGTAGCTGCGGCCGTTTTCGCTGGAGACATCCCATCGCTCGATGAACTCTTCAACGTTGTGAAATTCCAGTGCGTCCGCTGCCTTGATCGCCTCAATGGAACTAGGCCAGCCAAAGCCCGCCAAGGAAGCCACATTCACGATGCTTGCGCCGTCGTTCAGTTTGGGAATTAGCCCCATTGTCAGGTGCTTGAGGCCAATCAGGTTTACGCGCAGCAGCAGGTTGGCAGGTTTCGTGGGTGGAAGTCCTGCATTGTTGACCAGCCCGTCAATGCCATCGGGCAACACGTCGAGAAGCGCGTCAAGCGTGGCCCTTTCAGAGAGATCCGCGCGGTAAAATTCCTCCACATGGTCGAAGTTCTTGTTGACATCGACACCCAACACTTCGGCACCCTGTTCACTGAGGATGCGCGCGGTCTCCCAACCGATACCGGAAGAGGATCCGGTTACGATGATACGTTTGCCTTTGACGAGGTCCCGCATGATCAGAACACCGGGGGAAAGGGTTTTTGCCCGCGGTCAAGGGTGATCCAGCGGGTTTCGGAAAAGCTCTCGAGCGACCAGCGTCCACCATAGCGCCCAAGTCCGCTGGCCTTCGCCCCACCGAAGGGCGCGTGCGCCTCGTCATTTACGGTGGCACAATTGACGTGGCACATTCCGGTTTCCAGCCGCGCCGCAATTTCCATGGCGCGATGCTCGTCTGCCGTGATGATGCCGGATGACAGGCCATACTCGGTATCATTGTTCATCGCGATAGCATCCGCATCGTTTTTGAACGACGTGACAACGGCGACCGGACCAAAGGTTTCGTCGCGCCAGATATCCATATCCGGTGTCACATGGGTCACAATCGTCGGCTCGACAAAGCGACCGTTGACACCGCCGCCGAGGGCGAGCCTCGCTCCCTTGGCCACGGCGTCCTCAAGCTGGTTCTTGACCCTTTCCGCCTGCCGGTCGTTGATCAAAGGGCCGATGACATTGTCCCGGTCCGCTACGTTTCCGGTCTTCAGCCGTGATGCGCGCGCGACAAAACCCTGGAGAAACGTGTCATACACCTGCTCTTGCACGAGAACCTTTTCAACGCTCATGCAAATCTGGCCCTGATGCATGAATGCGCCAAAGCTGGCCGCCGAGGTCGCGCGCTCCATATCTGCGTCTTCCAGAACGATCAGGCTGTCCTTGCCGCCCAGCTCGATGCAGGCTTTCTTGAGATGGGCGCCGCATTTCGCAGCCACGCGCCGGCCGACCGCGGTAGAGCCCGTGAAAGCGATGCCCTTGACCAATGGGTTGTCCACCATCTCATCACCGACGGCAGCGACATTGTCGCGCGAACAGGTGATTACGTTAAACACGCCCGGCGGCAGACCAACGTCTTCCATCACTTCAGCGAAGAAAAGGCCGCCCATATACGGCGTCTCTTCGGATGGCTTCAACACAATCGTGTTGCCCATCGCCATAGCAAATGAGAACGGCCGCGCCGAAAGGATACCAGGGACATTCCAGGGGCTTATGACGCCAATGGCGCCCATTGGAACACGCACGGCGGTGGACACCTTGCCGTTCAGCGAAGGCAGCACTTCGCCTATTGCCCCATAGCAAACGCCGGCGGCCGCCTTGAAAATCTCGGGCATCGCCTTGGTCTCGTAAACACCCTTTCCGTGCCAGCCCCCACCTTCGGATTGGGCCGCAGCCACGAAGTCAGACGCCCTCCGTTCCACAGCATCAGCTATCTTCAGCATGTATTCGGCGCGTTCCTGAAACCTCAGACCAGCCCAGGCCGGGAACGCTGAATGGGCCGCCTCGATCGCACGGCGCGTCTCGGCCACGCCGGCTGCCGGCACCTTCGCCCAAAGCGAGCCATCGGACGGGTTGTAATCGTCAAAGCGCGAATTCGTTGGATGCCATCCGCCGTCAATATAGAGGCCCTTCATGTCCGGCGCGGCTGTGGAATGGTCTAGCATGTCAATCCCTTTCAAATTCGCCCGAGGGGCGGCGGCGGTACACTTCCACGCGTGGGCGACGGTATAACTCAATGACGGGCGGCGCTGAGGAGGCGCCAGTTTCTGGCGGGGTCCTTGCGTTATTCGGACGCGGGGTGGCGGCGCGTATGTCCCGGGCGGCTTCTGCCGCGGCTTCGATGTCTTTCAACACGATCTTCAGGCGGTCGTGGGCCAGCCGATCGGCGGCAGGGCCAACACCGGCTGCAGGCTTTGCACGCACCGTCTGACTTGACTGCGTTGCTGCTTTGGCGACGATGTCGTCGATGGAAAATCCTATCTGTGCATCGGCGCTGCGTTGGGGCTGCGGGCGTGCAACAGCGGGTGCGGCCCTGGTAAGCGGCGCTGTGGTGTGGTCTCTGGGGGTCGCCGGCGGCGCCGAACCACTCCCGCCGCCAAGGTAGGCTTTTTGCACGGCAGGATCTCTGGCCAAACGCGCTGCGGTGTCTTCGTGCACGATCCGTGTGTTCTCAAGCAGGTATCCGCGGTCTGCGATGGCGAGGCTTTGCTTGGCGTTTTGCTCAACCAGTAGCACGCCAATGCCCAGCGATTTCACCCGGGCGAGGTTCTGAAAAAGTTCCTTGCAGAGAAGCGGCGAAAGGCCCAGCGACGGCTCATCGAGCATCAGAATGTTCGGTGCCGACATCATGGCGCGCCCGATGGCCACCATCTGCTGCTCGCCGCCCGACATGGTGCGCGCCACTTGAGACGCACGCTCGGACAGCTTGGGGAAGAGATCGTAGACCCGCTCAAGATTGCCTGCCTCATCGTCGCGCGCCCGCGTCGGATAGGCCCCAAGAAGCAGGTTCTCCCGCACGGTCAGGTCACCGAAGATCCCTCGACCCTCGGGTACCAAAGTGACCCCGCGCTCAACGATTTCATCGGGCTTGAGGTCTTCCAGTGGCTCATCGTCAAGGGTGACGCCACCTTCAACCACACCTTCACAGACGCCCGAGATGGCGCGGAGAAGGGTCGACTTTCCGGCGCCATTGGCGCCCAGGATGACCACGATTTCGCCCTGCGATACACTGAGGCTGACCTCGGCAAGCGCCGTGTGCTGCCCATACCGGGCGGACAGGCCACGCACCTCAAGCATCGTCATCTCCGAGATAGGCGCGGATCACCCCCGGGTCGCTGAGAACCTCGCTCGGCGCACCTTCCGCAATCTTGGCGCCCGAAGACATGACAACGCAGCGGTCGCATAGTGAACGGACCGCGTCCATGACGTGTTCGACAAGAACAATTGTCCGACCCTCGTCGCGCAAAGCATGAATTAACTCGATCCCGGTGGCGAGCTCGGTCGGATTAAGCCCAGCCAACCATTCATCAAGCAATAGGATTTCCGGCTCCCCCGCCAGTGTCCTGGCAAGCTCGACGCGTTTCTGGTCGATGTACGTAAGGGAGGATATCGGGGCACCGGCCTGATCATCCATGCCCAGTTTGGCAAGCATGTCGTGGGCAAAGTCTTCAGCCTCGCGCCCCCAGCGCCGACGATGACCGTAAACAGCGCCGGCGATCACGTTTTCCAGAACCGAAAGCCCGGGCAGCAGTCGGACGAGCTGAAAGGTGCGCCCCACTCCGGCACGCGCGATGTTTTGCGCAGCCATTTCAGAAATAGCGCGCCCCTTTAATGCAATCCGGCCGTCGGTGGGTTTGAACGCACCCGAGATCATGTTCATCATGGTGGTCTTGCCAGAGCCATTGGGGCCAATGACGCCAACCATTTCGTGCACGGCCACGTCAAAGGACATGTTCGACACGGCCACGAGACCGCCAAAGCGCTTGGTCACGCCTTTCACCGACAGAAGCGGACGCGCGTTCACGGGTTCCCCCTGACGCGCGCGCGCAATTCTTCCAGACGCCCGACCACGCCATGAGGCAGAACGTAAACAATCAACAGAAAGGCGAGCCCCAGGAAAAGGGTCGATTGGTTGGGAAACTGGATCGCCACCCACTCCCAAAGGATTGTGAAGGGGATAACGCCGACCAACGGCCCCCAAAGCCGTCCGGCCCCGCCCAGAAGCGCCATTATGACGACGAGAAAGCTGAGTTGCGGAGAAAAGACCTGATTGGGCTCAATATAGCTCCAACGCGGGGCAATGAGTGCTCCCACAAGCGCCGCGAAAAACCCGGTCGTCGTGAAAAGGATGACCTTTGCCGTGGCCGTGTTGATGCCGACGTGGCGGGCCACTGTCTCGTCGCCACCGATGATCCGTAACGAAAAGCCCAGGCGCGACCGGCTGATGATCCAACCCAGGAGGTATACCAAAGCCGCAACAGCCAAAAGCAACCAATAGATGTGCTGGTCCCGGAGATCGGTAAGCACGTAGAGCCCGCGAGAGCCCAGAAAGTTGTTCTGCACCCAGCTGACCACGTTGCGGATCATCTCGGCCAATCCGAGGGTGAAGATTACGAAGTAGACCCCCGAAAGACGCAATGTCGCAAGGCCGATGAGCGCGGCGAGTACGGCCCCAATGAAAGGAGAGATGACCGCCATCAACCAGAAAGGCTGTTGATAATCCGACATGCCCGTGCCGACCAGATAGCCGCCTACGCCGAAGAACGCGCCGGTGGCGAGCGAAATGTAGTGTGTGGGCCCCGAAAATAACGCCCAGGACGTAGCCAGCGCCACGTACATCATGGCCGTGACGCCAATCGACAGCCAATAACCGTTTGCGAAGGTTGGCACGGTCGCCGCCAGGAAGACCAGAATGGCAGCGATGCCCAATTCTGTCCAACTCGCCGGTTTCAAGCGGGCTTCCTCCCAAAGAGGCCCTGGGGGCGGAACAGCAATACGAGAATGAAAATGAGGTAGGCAGCGGCCAGAGTAAGGCCGGGATCAATGACGCTGGCGACGGTTGTCTCAACAACGCCCAGTATGACGGCGGCAATTATGGCGCCCCGGATGTCACCAACGCCGCCCATAATGATGATGATCAGCGCCTTAAGTGTGAAAACGACACCAATCGACGCATCAAGCGTGATGAACGTCGAAATGAGCGCTCCGCCAACGGCGGTTATTGCGCCTCCCAAAGCAAAAGCCATGGCAGAGACGCGGGCAACGTTGATGCCGACCAGACCCGATGCTTCCGTTGATACGGAAACGGCCCGCACGGCGACGCCTGAGCGGCTGAGGTTGAGCCAGAGGTAAAGAGCCGTCCCAATCGCCAGGGCGATAAGGAAGGCAATGAGCCGGTTGAGCGAGGTCGTGGAGCCCAGAACCGAGATCGGCTCGCTCAGGTAATTATAAGCAAAGAAACCGCCCTCGATTGAAACCATCACACCAATGATCACGAAGGACATCCCGAAAGTTGCCAGGATGCTGTCGACTTCCAGCGCGCCTTGCGACTTCGATCGGCGCACAAGAGGCGTAAGCAGGAAACGGTAGATCAGCCAATTGCCCACGAAGCTGATGGGCGCCACCAGAACGACTGTCAGAAGCGGGCTAAGTTGCGCGGTCGTGTAAAGCCAGAACGCTGCCAGCGCCCCAAGCACCAGTATCTCACCATTGGCCAGATTCATGATGCGTGCGACGCCGTATTGCAAATTCAGTCCCATCGCGACCAGCGCATAGGTGCCGGACAGCAGCAATCCTGAGACAAGGATGTCGAGCATCAAAGGTATCCTGGAGAGAAAACCCGGCGCGGTAAGGCGCCGGGTTCACAAGTTGGGATTTACTCGGCCCAACCTTCTTTCAGCCGCACGTCGGCAGCACCGTCGACGTTAGAGCCCTTTACGCCGCGGAACACCCCTTCCTGCCACTGGCCCACGGACCAAAACTTGTCTGAGAAGTTGTTCTCGAAGCTCAGCTCACCCATGACGGTGTCAAAGCTGTTCTCCTTGATGTACTGCGTGACCACATCGCGGTCCAATGTGCCTGCGCCCACGATGGCCTGCTCAAGAATTTGCAGGGCAGCGTAGGTATTGGCCGACGCCCAATAGTCGGCGGTCTCGCCGGTGACCTCTTGATGGGCTGCGCGGTACTCGGCGATCTTCGGATCGTCGACGTTGGTGCCACCGGCCCCGAGAACGTTATTGATCTTATTGCCGAAAGCGCCACCGAAAGCCGGGAAACTGGTGGCTACCGCGGAATAATAGACCGTCACATCAAGATCTTCGATGATGGCCTGCTCAGCTAGCCCGAAGCTGTCTGGCGGGTAGGACCAAGCCACAAACGCCTTCGCGCCGCTTTCCTTTGCGCCCTTCATCACCGGGCTGAGATCCGGCGTGCCAAGGGGGTAGGACTTGTCGTAGACGAGCTCGAAGCCTTCCTCTTCAAAAAGCTCACGCGCGCGATCGGCAAGTTCAATACCGAACGCGTCAGCCACGTTGACCATCGCGATCTCATTGCCGATGGTACCAGCTTCACGCTGCTCGACCAGGATCTCTCTCACGCCATCGACGAAGGCCGTTGTGGTGCCCAACGTGAAGAAGAGGTTCGGATAGCGTTCAGTTAGCTCTTCCATTTTGTCGGTGATCGCAGAGACAGCGATCATCGGATAGCCATAGCGGCCGTAGATTGGTGCCGCAGCAATGTTGAAGCCTGTGCCATAGGGGGCCACGACGAAGTCAACCTTGTCCTGCTCGGCCAGACGTTGAGCCAGCTTGATATGTTCGCCCGGGTTGGTCTTGTCGTCGTATTCGATCAGTTCAATCGTCATCATGTCACCGCCCACGTCGAGACCGCCGCGAGCATTGACCTGTTCAACCCAAAGCCGGATGTTTGGCCATTGCGTGACCACCGCACCGCCTGCGAGAGGCCCAGTCTTGGGCGCGATCGCACCGAGTTTTATAACGCCTTCGGCAAGCGCGGCGCCTCCCGCGACCAGCCCAGTTGCCACCACGCCAGCCGCTGCCAGCGCCGCAAATGTCCTACGGATCATGCATTCCTCCCTGATTTGGCCCGGCGCTGAGCGGCTTTTTCCGTCTTGTCGAATCGGGCGCGATGTCACAAGTTTGCATGCGTTATGCGCTTGTAGCTAGAAAAAAATGGCGCAAATCGCCCAGTTTGGTAATTTTTGGATACGTTATTCTGGAAAGAACCAAGGTGGCTGCGATTGGGAGGACTATGGAGAAGCTGAATGACGGGGCCGCGTTGGCCGCCGCCGCGCAAGAAGTATCGACATCAGACAAACGGCTGGTGACGGTTCTGCGGCAGATGATCATGAACGGCGAACTTGAAGCGGGCGCGACGATCTCTGAAGTCCGGGTATCAGAGATGTTTGACGTGTCACGAACCCCCGCGCGTCTGGCGCTGCGCACGCTTGAAGTCGAGGGGCTGATCAAAAAACGTGACGGTCGTGGATTCACGGTTCAATCATTTTCCTTCGACGATCTTTCGAAAGCCTATGAGGTCCGCGGCGTTCTGGAAGGGCTGGCGGCCGGCACCTTGGCACGCGACGGGATCGCACCGGAAACGGAAAGCCGCCTGGTCCGCGTCATGGATGAGATGGATGTACTGCTTCGCTCAGGCGTGCCGATCGAAAAATGCGTGATCACCTATCAAGAGGCCAACATAGACTTTCATGAAACGATCATGGGCGAATGTGAGAACGAGTTTATTCGCTTTGCCTTCGCCCGGCTTGCGCATTTTCCCCTGCTCGGTCTCGGCACTGTCGTCTTCAACAAGGACAAGGCCGAAGAGGAACTTATGCGCCTCTGCTTCGGTAATATGCAGCACAGGGTCATCCTCGACGCAATCACCCGGCGCGATACGTTTCGAGCGGAGACACTCATGCGCGAACACGCCAATCAAATTCCCGTCTACACCTCGCTCTTGGTGGAAGGACGCCCGAGCAAGGGAAAGGACTGACCCATGCGCACACAGGTCGTGATCATTGGCGGAGGTCCATCCGGGTTGCTGCTGGGTCAGCATCTAACCAAGGCCGGGATCGACAACGTTATCCTAGAGCGCAGAACCAAGGACTATGTTCTGGGGCGGATACGCGCCGGCGTTCTAGAGATCGGCACGGTCAATCAGCTGCGCGACCTCGGGCTGGGCGCGCGCATGGACGCCGAAGGCTACGTCCATGATGGCACGATCATCTCATATAATGATGAACAGATCCGCGTTGATTTTACCAAGCACACCGACACGACCGTCATGGTGTATGGCCAGACCGAGGTGACAAAAGACCTCTACGACGCGCGCGAGGCTGATCAGACACAGGTTTTCTACGACGTCGAGGGCGTGGAGATCTGCGATGCCAAATCGGATGCCCCCTACGTCACATTTGACCAAGGTGGGAAGACCCTGCGGATCGATTGCGATTACGTGGCTGGTTGCGATGGCTTCCACGGCGTGAGCCGTCAGACGATCCCGGCACACGCACGTTCGGAGTATGAGAAGGTCTATCCTTTCGGTTGGCTGGGCATCCTTTCGGAGACCAAACCCGTTCACGACGAACTCATATACGCCAACTCCGATGCCGGCTTCGCGCTCTGTTCGATGCGTAACGAAAGGCTGAGCCGTTACTACGTGCAATGCGATGCATCTGACGACCCGCAGCGTTGGTCGGATCAGGCTTTCTGGGATGAACTGCGCCGCCGCATTCCGGAAGAACATGCCGACACGATCGAAACGGGTCCATCCATTGAGAAATCCATCGCACCGCTACGATCATTCGTATGCGAGCCGATGCAATGGGGCCGGCTCTTCCTCTGCGGCGATGCCGCGCACATCGTGCCGCCCACGGGTGCAAAAGGGCTCAACACAGCCGCCAGCGACGTCTACTACCTCGCCGACGCACTGAGCCGCCACTACGTCCACCGCGATCCAGAGGGTATCAGCAAGTACTCTGAACGCGCTTTAGCCCGGGTCTGGAAGGCCGAGCGTTTTAGCTGGTGGATGACCCGGCTCTTGCACCACTTCCCGGACCAGTCCGAATTCGACAGTAAGATGCAGCAGGCCGAGGTTTCTTTTCTGAAAACCAACGATGCCGCGCAGGCTGTCCTTGCTCAGAATTATGTCGGACTGCCGTACTAGGTGGGTGGCGGCCGATCTAGGTTCAACGTCATAAAAGCAAGCAGCAAGAATTAGTTACCCGCAGTTGTCTGGTCTGACGGATCTTACGTCGGCCCTGGCCTCCCTATCAATTGCCGTGCAGAGCGTTCGGGAAACGCTGAGAGGCGAATTCAAAGAATGCATGGACGCGGGCACTTCGCCGCACGTCGGGGTGCGCTAGCAACCAGAGATCCCAGACGGCCCGTTGATCTGGTTCATCAAGACGAACAAGATCCGGATTTTGATCGCCAAGGTAGCAAGGAAGAACCGCGACCCCCAGTCCAGCCTGAACAGCATCGTGAACCCCCATGACGGTGTTCACGACCGTCAATGGCGCCACAGCCGCTTTCCGGAGCATAGTGACCTTGCTCATCGGGGATTGGTTGAGATCGTCGTCAAGCATCACCCATCGAAGCTTTTCGCCGGGCGTATCATTGATGCGATCGACATGGCTTGCGCGCGCATAGGTCGCGCAAAGCACCGGGGTCAACTTGCGGCCCACCCAATGCTGGGGCGGGTTTAAGGTCGGTCGCAACGCAATGTCCGCATCCCGGCGCGACAGGTCCAGCGCAAGGGCATCTGACAAGATACAGAGATCGACATCCGGGTGCATGCCTTGAAATAGTGAGAAGACCGGCGCGAGAACATGCAACAAAGAATCCGTTGTTGTCACAGTCAGCCGGCCCTCCAGCCGGAGGTCTTTGCCTCCCAGTTCCAATTCGATCCTGTTCATGCCTTCGCAAAGCGCGATCGCACGTTCATAAAACACCTCGCCCGCAGGCGTCATCACATAGCCATGGCTCTGGCGGTCGAACAATCGCACCCCAAGGCGTTGTTCAACACCTTCGATCCTTCGGAACACAGTCGAATGATTGACGTCCAACTTACGTGCCGCTCCGGCGAGGCTCCCTGCCTCGCAGACCGATAAAACGAAGGGCACATCGCTCCAATCCAGTTTTTGCGCTTTGCGCGCTCGCTGGCCTTTCTGTGCTTTCATGCAAAACTCTTTTGCGCTCAATGGCAATTTACTTGCTGAAATACACATACAACTATGCGCCAAGCAACTCAAAGAGACGCATGATGGCGCCATTGATCCTTAATCCCCGCTCTGGACCGAAGCCTGAGACGACCAACCGTCTGCCGCATTCGCAGTTGACGCAGCATGGTCCAGATGACGTGATTCAAAAGCTTCACCACTGGTGCTTTGCGCTGCCAAGTGTTGCGAACGAACACAGTGCCATATCAGTGCCCGGTGCGCGGGCACTGGTCCTGCACGAAGGCACGCACTGCAACCATGATGCCTTCATGGTCGGGCGCGAATTTGCACATATCCATCCACATCCGGACAATGGATCTATGCACGTGAAGCTTGCCGCTGGCGATGCCAAGGCCGTCGTTGCAGCGGGTTGGGGCGAAGACCATTACCTTGTGACGCAGGGCCACTATCCGCCCGGATTGATCATGGTCTTTTCACCCCGG
The DNA here is from genome assembly GCA_039026235.1 of Pseudomonadota bacterium. Lineage (GTDB taxonomy): Bacteria > Pseudomonadota > Alphaproteobacteria > Rhodobacterales > Rhodobacteraceae > JBCCMQ01. Next base: position 52,186 of record JBCCMQ010000005.1, on the reverse strand, counting down.
GATGAGGCCGAACTTGAGGTCGTGAAACGCATTGTCGGCCGGTCCTATGAGTTCGCGACGGGCAGCGAAGCGGAGATCTAGTGTCTGCGGGTCAGGCTGCGGTCACAAATGCGTGGGCAAAGGCAGGTCCTTTGAAGCCGAGTGGCTTTGGGCGCTGGGCTATCTGAAATACCTCGTTGCTTGCTGTGTTGTATGCCCTCACAGACCAAACCGCAGGTCGCAAAAGTACTGGCAACGCATAGGCTGTCATGCTTACGTGACATGTCAGCTCTGCTTTCAACCTACCTTTGGCACGCTAGCGCAAACACGAGGCCCACAAAAGAGGATAGGCCATTGACAGACCGACTAAGCAAATATGACCCGATTTTTTTGAGCCTACTCCGCGCCGTGGCAGGGCTGATCTTCTTTCTGCATGGAACCCAGAAGATTATCGGTATTCCGGCAAGCGACCGCGCAACAGAGGCCTTCACCCTTGGTTGGTGGGCAGGTGTAATCGAAATCATTTGCGGACTTTTGATTATTGTGGGTTTCCAGACGCGCGCCGCCGCGTTCCTTGCATCAGGCACGATGGCTTTCGCCTATTGGCTTGCCCACGCGCCCCGCGACCTCTTCCCGACCAACAATGGCGGCGATGCGGCAATTCTTTACTGCTTTGTGTTTCTCTATCTCGTCTTTGCCGGAAGCGGTTGTTACAGCGTCGACGCCTATAGGCGCGGCCAATTCGGCAAATTGCTTTAGAGGCAAAAAACTGCGACATGCTGCGTGCCATTACCCCTTGATCCGGGCGGTTCTGGTGTTTGCTCCTTTGCTGTTTTTTCTGCAGGTGCGGTTTCGGTCAAGACCGGCCTGAGAGAGCCTTTGCGCAGCTCAAGCAAGACCGGTGGTGTGGAACGTAGCCGTTTAGCGAACTCGGTTGGTGTCTGCCCGTCCAGCGATGCGAGTAGTTTGTTTTCATTGAGGAATTCGTGACGCAGCCGCCCATTGAACAGGCCACGAACGCAGTCTGCATCGCTTTGCATGGTGCGGTGCAGTCCCATCCGGCGTCAGTTTCCCGGCATCACTTTAGCGCCCCATGCGATGTCCTTTCCGTGCCGTTGTCGCTGACCATAACGTCGGGATTGCCCCGTCTTCTTACCAATTCGTCCAGCGCGCGTCATGCGCCGCCCGCATATGGATCGGTCTACGACCTTTGCCGGTGCCACTGGGGTGCAATTGTCCACGATGCAAAGCACGCGGAAACGTCGGCCGCATGACAAAGCATCCGAAACAAAGTTGAGCGACCATCGCCGGGTCGCCTGGACTGGTACGCGATCTAAAATCGGATCAAAGCCGTCGGCGCAAAAATGGCATAACTCGAACCGGGCAGTCCCTGGAAAAACAGATACTGCGCAAGCTTCAACGCTAGGCTCCTTGATGAGCTGGTAAACGGCGAGCTATTTTTCAGTATGGGCAACGCCCAAATCCTAATCGCCAAATGGCGCGTACACCACAATACAGTCCGGGCACACAGCGCTTTGGGTTACCGTCCAACAGCCCCTGAAAGCATCAGTCTAATCGCTCCGAGGTCCGCGATCCACTAACGCACAAAACCGACCATCCAACGGGACACGCCAATCGTCCCTGCTAACCCAAGCGCAGCCGAAATTCATATTGCACTATTAGATCATGATATTATGCAAAGACTACCTAACAAAATATTTATGCAACTGGTATGAGCATTTTTTATTCGAAAAGAGCTTCTTTTCAGAAAAGAGATATTTGCGAAATCTCTTTACGCGCTATTATAATTCATCATAACTGAGAGCTCAAATTTTTACATTAACTCGGAAATACTATCTTTCAAAAAACCGTAATGTTTCATACAAAATAGATCAGGTACTCAAAAGAATTATACTGCAAATATTCAAAATAATAGGAATAGCAAAAACTTCAGAAATATCGTGACTATAATTAAAATTACTTTCTCCAGTTACCTTCATAAGTGCGTCATCTATTGCACTAATGGAATTACCTTAGATATAATTTATACCAGAATATGAAATTATCAAAAAAATCTATTAAAGTTAAAGGGAGCACTCTTTAACTTCACTGTCTGGCCTCTTCAATGTAGAAGGGTCGCCAAACGTCCAAAGTCATTTACGCTGCAGCTTTCATCTATCGTTCACGCACTCATCAGTGGGTACGTGACGCTGTCCTTTGTTCGGTGCAGAGACCACACCATTTGGCGAGAGTGGCGGCGCGCTTCACACTGAAATGGCTTCGATTTGAAACACTGCGTGCTTAGTAGGCGCGGTTAAATGCCGAAGCATGTACGGAAGTGAATTTTGCTGATCTCGCGCGCTTCATGGGTCATCTGCGGTGAGCAGCTGAACTGTGTTCTCAAAAGCCAAGCGGACTCTGGAAACTCTATCAAAGATTCGATTTCTAAAATGGAACCTACCGCCAGCTATGTTCTCGGTCGAAAGACCGTCATAGTTCCAGCCCGATCAAAGCTGTCGTAGAGCAATTTTGAATATTTGAGAAGCGAAGAGGCAGTTTTTAAATTCTCTATGACTAGATGTCGGAATCGGGTGAAATCCAACACCACCTTAAAGATAGAGAAAAGCTTGAAAAAGAAGATGCCCGGTACATCCTATTGGTATTTAGTGCGTTTTCCACTTCTTTAATAGCTTTGTCAGTTCGAAATGGTCTAAAGACAGTCTGACACTTCATTAAGCGGCTAGTTTTTCAAGGAAACTGCGCTTTGTTATCGCTAGGAATCAAGCCGAAGGCGTCGGGCGGGCGCATGCCCTTCGCGATGGGCTGACGCTTTGGTCGCCCTCCACGCCCGTTCAATCGAAAGATGTATCTGCCTGGCATAATGCGCTGCTGCCCCACCGTTGCGGCGCCTTTCAGCGATTGCTTGCAATCCCCTGTCGGCAGTGCATCGCGCAGCAATGCACGAAAGACCCCTCAGGCAGGCGCTCTCCCGGCTTGCGCTTCGTTGGTCCGGTTTTCCAGACTTGCGCCCCGACCGTTCGGCAGGTCTGTTAACTTTCATTAACTTTGGAGGGGAGAGTTATGATTAGAGTAATTGTTTTCTGTATTCCGGTCGTTTTCGCCGGAGTAATCAATGTGCAATCGTCATATGCTGAGGCTGGTGGCCTGCACCGCGGGACATCCGAAATCGCGCACGGAGGAGGCTGCCGAAAGTCGTCGCCGCCCGGCCAGTGCTGCCATGCGGGATCAGTGCCGTATCATTGTCACTAGTGCCATCCCGTTAAGTCGAATTGAGCAATGCTGCCCCGGGGGGTAGGCGCTGCCCAACATAGATGGCCAAACGCCGTGGATGAAGGCGCGGACAGAATGTCATAGGCTCCGCCCATGACACCCGCCACCCAGTACCTCTTCGCTAATCTCCCCAGCGACCGCACTGCCGAGCATTTTGCTGACCTTTTCACCGCCCCCGGCCTCCGTTTGGAGCGTATCGTCTCCCACGGGCACACCACCCCCGATGGCGAATGGTACGATCAGGCCCAGGGCGAACGGGTCATGGTCGTGCAGGGCGCCGCTCGGCTGCTGATCGAGGGCGAGGCGGAAGAGCGCACCCTTGGTCCCGGCGATCACCTTTACCTCGGCCCCCACGTCCGACACCGCGTCACCTGGACTGCGCCGGGTGAAGACACGATCTGGCTGGCGCTTTTTCACGATGCTGATGGGACCGACCCTTAGCCCGAAGCCCGCGCAATTGCCGCGATCCCTTTGGCTTCGCCGCACCCGTGGCGTGCACATTGCGGACCGATTTCATGCCAAATGTCTCATCGGCAACAATCGCGTTAATCGATTTAATGTGACTTGCCGTTAAGACTCTTTTGTCACAAACTTGTTACAAAGTGGAAAATAAAGGAGCTATGATATCCGTATCACATTGATATTATGTATTTTTATTACTTCGTTTGTGGTGGCCGCCCCACGCGCCTCTGCGACCACCGTCTGCTATCCGCGCGCGGAAATGTTGTCTTACATCGCCCGTGAATACCGCGGAATACGGCGTGCACACGGCGTCGACCGACCATTCAACGTTATGGAGATTTGGACCTCGCCGATTGGCGGACGCTGGATCATGATCTCCACGGATATGGAGCAGCGGACCTGCATTGTTGCCCAGGGCGACGGGTTAAAAATTGTCCCGACGCTCGAGGCGCTGTCCGAACCTCCGGCCGGGTGAGCGGCGGCATCGTTCGGACAAAACGGCTTTTCCCGGCCCCCATGACCGCCTAGCCTGCGCACGGGATTAGGAGTGAGGGATGCCGGGTCGTCTTTTCCTGGATGCAGCGCCTGCTGAGATCGCCTCGCTTTTCGGGGTGGCCTTTCCCGGTCCGCTGGCACCCCGACGGAATATCGCGCCGGGCCAGGAAATCCTCGTCTTTGATGGAGAGCAGGTGAACACCATGCGCTGGGGCATCCTGCCTGTCGGGCGCACCAACGCGCGTGGCCGGCCGGTGATGGAAACCCTAATCAACGCCCGGTCGGAAACCGTTTTTCAGAAATCGGCCTTTGCGGGCACGCGGCGCGGGGTCGTTCCAGCGCGCGGATGGTATGAATGGACTGGCGAACGCCGCCGCAAGAAAGCATGGCAGATCCAGGCCAAGTCAGGAAATCTGTTGTGCTTTGCCGCCATCTGGGACATCTGGCAGGCCCCAGGCGGACGCGACATCGCCCAGGTCGCGACGCTGACCTGTCCCCCGAATGCCGATGTGCGGGATATCCATGACCGGATGGGTGTTCTGCTTGAGCCCCAAAGCATCGCAAAGTTCCTGAAAAGCGATGCAGACGAGGTACAAGACTTGCTGGTGCCGGCGCCGGATGGATCCCTTTCGGTCGCACCGGCGAAAAACGTCGATTGGGATGGCCCGTGATCGGTATCGACTCTTTTGCGCGCTTCCAGTACTCGATATGCTGCAACGCAGCAAAGGATGTCCCATGGTCGGCAAGGTCATAACGGTTGCACAGCAAAAGGGCGGATCGGGCAAGACAACGCTTGCGGCAAACCTCGCGGTCGCCTTGTCGAAACGGGGCAAAAGCGTCGCCGTTCTGGACACGGACCCACAAGGGTCGCTCGGTCGCTGGTTCATGAACCGGCATGCCGAAACGGATGGTGAGACGGGGTTGGCGTTTTCGACCGCATCGGCCTGGGGCGTGAGTTATGAGTGTGAGAAACTCATCAAGGCCCATGATTTTGTCGTCATAGACACGCCGCCCAAGATCGACGCAGATCTGCGTCCAGCACTGCGGGCGTCTGATCTTGTCATCGTGCCGGTCGCCGCCTCGCATTTGGATCTGTGGGCCACCGAGTCAGTTCTGGAACTCGCGGGGCGTGAAGGGCGTGCAGTGCTTCTGGTTCTGAACCGGGCGTCGTCGCGCGCGCGCCTGACCGCCAAAATCCTTAGTGAGCTCGACGCGCTGGACGCACCGCGCGCCGAGACAACGATTGGTAACCGCGTGGCGTTCGCCGAAGGTCTCGGATCGGGTTTCAGCGCCAGCGAAGGGCCGAAATCCAGAGCGTCGGAAGAGATCGGGGCACTGACCGATGAAGTCAGCCGCCTCGTTGGTGTCTAGGCGGCCACCCGGGATATCCTTAGGCCGCGAAAGCGTCGTCCTTGACCGACTGCATCGAAACATGCGTCGATGTGCTTGCAACATGGGGCAAGGATGAGACTATTCGCCCCAATACATCGCGATAGCTGCGCATGTCGGATGTCCGGATTTTGAGCAGGTAGTCGAAGGCGCCGGCAATCATGTGGCATTGCTCGATCTCGGGCACCTGGCACACTGCTTCATTGAAGGCTGCCAGAGCATTCTCGCGCGTATCGTCAAGCTTGACTTCCACAAAGGCAACCTGCACCAGACCAAGCTTGCCCGGATTGATCATCGCCCGAAATCCAGTGATGTACCCATCTGAAATCAAACGCTTTACGCGTATCTGGCAGGGTGTATTAGACAGGCCTATCCGGTTGGCGAGCTCTGTGATCGGAAGACGCCCATCCTGGCGGAGCTCTGCAAGAATTGCACGGTCAAACTGGTCAAGTTGACTGCTATGTAATATATTATCAGTCATAACATCTATGTAATACGAAAATCTTAGAAATATAAACCACTAAAACAGATAATTTAGTAAATATTGCTTACTTTGGTATGATACATTGGTTGATATGACCATTCATGATCCAAAAATCACGCCCCTTGGGGCGCTGCGCGACGCGGTCCGCAAAGCGCATTCAGCCGACGAAGCAACGGTGGTGCGGAAGCTTCAAGACGATGCACCCATCGGTGTGCGCCTCCGCGAGTCTGCCCGGGATCGCGCGATTGCACTCGTGTCAGATATCCGTGCCGAGAAACGGCACGGCCTCATGGAGGTGTTCCTGGCCGAATATGGTCTTTCGACCGACGAGGGCATCGCGCTTATGTGTCTGGCCGAAGCGCTTTTGCGGGTTCCGGACGCCCCAACGATCGATGCGCTTATCGAGGATAAGATCGCGCCATCCGCATGGGGCCGCCATCTTGGACAATCAGCCTCATCGCTGGTCAATGCATCGACCTGGGCGCTGCTTCTGACGGGCAAGGTGCTACAGGATGGAGAAGGGGTTGCCGCAACCCTTCGGTCAGCCCTTCGACGGCTGGGCGAGCCGGTCATCCGCTCGGCGGTTGGGCGTGCGATGAAAGAGCTCGGCGCGCAATTTGTTCTGGGCGAAACGATCCGGGATGCGATTGCGCGGGGCGCTGGCGCGCGCGATCAGGGCTATAGCTTTTCCTACGACATGCTGGGCGAGGCGGCGATGACCGCAGCAGATGCGAAAAGCTACCTGGCGGCCTATCGCGACGCAATCGCCGAGATTGCCGCCCAAAGCGAAGGAGCGGACATCCGAGACAACCCGGGCATTTCAATAAAGCTGTCGGCATTGCACCCCAGGTACGCCTACGATCAGAAACGGCGCGTGATGAAAGAGCTTACGCCGCACATCCTTGCGCTTGCGCGGCAGGCAAAGGCCGCCGGCATTGGTCTGAACATCGACGCGGAAGAGGCTGACCGTCTAGAGCTTTCACTCGACGTTATCGAGACGGTCTTGGGGGATCCGTCGCTGGCAGGCTGGGACGGGTTTGGTGTTGTGGTTCAGGCCTACAGCAAGCGCGCAGGCCCAGTGATCGACTGGCTTTATGCGCTGGCGGCGGGGTTGGATCGCAAGATCATGGTCCGGCTGGTCAAGGGCGCGTATTGGGATACAGAGATCAAGCGCGCCCAGGCCGAGGGCCTGACCGGTTTTCCGGTCTTCACCCAGAAAGCCGCGACCGACATGTCCTACCTCTGCTGCGCAAAAAAGCTGCTGGGCTACGCCGGAAGGATCTATCCGCAGTTCGCGACCCATAACGCGCACACGGTCTCGACCATCCTTGAGCTTGCCGGGGATCGCAGTGACTTTGAGTTTCAACGTCTTCACGGCATGGGTGCGTCGCTTTTTGACACCGTCATGGCCCGGTCACAGGTGCGGTGCCGGATTTACGCCCCGGTGGGTGCACATCGCGACCTGCTGGCATACCTCGTGCGCCGGCTGTTGGAGAACGGGGCAAATTCATCCTTCGTAAACCAGATCGTCGACCGGTCCGTGCCGGCGGATAAGATCTGCGCCGATCCTTTCACGACCTATGTGCCTGGAATGAAGGCGGTAAAGGCACCGTCGGAAATCTTTACACCCGGACGTCAGAATTCGTTCGGCCGCGATCTACGCGACGTGTCTGAAATCGAAGTAGTTCTGGCGGCCCGGGCGCCGTACCGCGCGCAATCCTGGCAGGCGGGACCAATCGCCGTGCGCCCGTCTACTGGCGGCAAAAGGGTCGATGTAGTCAATCCCGCATTGCCGGACGATTACGTCGGGTCGGTTTTGCAGGCATCGGCTGAAGACGTTGCAAATGCTTTGGCAGAGTCGCAGCCGTGGACAGATGCGGCTGACCTTCGTGCCAAGGTGTTGCTGAATGCCGCCGATCTCTATGAGAATGATTTTGGTGCGCTATTTGCACTTTTGGCCCGTGAAGCCGGAAAAACCTTGCCAGATGCTCAGGCCGAACTGCGCGAAGCTGTCGATTTTCTGCGCTATTATGCAAACGGGGCGCTTGAGCTTTCCCGGCCGGCCCTTGGACGGGTTGCCTGTATCTCGCCCTGGAACTTTCCGCTGGCTATTTTCACGGGCCAGGTCGCTGCGGCCTTGGCCGCCGGAAACGCTGTCCTTGCAAAACCGGCCGAACAGACCGGATTGATCGCGGCGCGCGCCGTGGACCTTCTGCATCGCGCAGGTGTGCCAAGGGCAGCGCTCCAGTTTATGCCCGGTGCAGGGGGCGAAATCGGCGCGAGGCTCGTATCCGATCCGCAGACGAATGGCGTCTGCTTTACAGGATCGACCGCAACCGCGCAGTCGATCAACCGCGCCATGGCCGCGCACGGAGATCCCAATGCGCCTTTGATCGCGGAAACCGGTGGGTTGAATGCAATGGTCGTGGATTCGACAGCGCTGCCTGAGCAGGCGGTCCGCGACATCATCGAATCCGCTTTCCGCTCTGCTGGCCAGCGATGTTCGGCTTTGCGCGTCCTCTACGTGCAAGAGGACGTGGCCGACGCTTTGCTTGACCGCCTCTTCGGGGCAATGGATGAACTCAACATTTCCAATCCCTGGGATCTGAGCGCCGATCTTGGCCCGGTGATTTCGTCCAGCGCTCAATCAAGTATTTCCGAATACCTCGGGATCGCCGCGCGTGAGGGCAGACTTCTAAAGCAGTGCCAAGTGCCCGAAAGCGGGAATTTCGTCGCCCCTAGCGTGGTTTCCATCGGCTCAATCGCAGACTTGGATGAAGAGATCTTCGGACCCATACTGCATGTGGCGCGATATAAATCTGATAACCTTGAAGGTGTCGTATCGGAAATCAACGGCGCTGGTTTCGGTCTGACGTTCGGCGTGCATTCGCGAATCGATCGGAAGGTGGAACAGCTGACCGCGACGGTCCGTGCCGGGAACATCTACGTAAACCGCAACCAGATCGGTGCAATCGTCGGGTCGCAGCCATTCGGCGGCGAAGGGTTATCCGGCACCGGACCGAAAGCAGGTGGCCCGCATTATCTGGAACGCTTCACACGCGGAAAGGTCGAGGAAATTGAGCTAACCTCGGGAACGGTTCTGCCGCTAGAGCGGCTCCAAGCGGCAATCGACGCCGCAACCGACGCCAGCTTGAGGCCTCTCAGCGTTGCCGAGCTCCCGGGGCCAACGGGAGAATCGAATGTTCTCTCTACCTACGGTCGCGGGAAGATCCTTTGTATGGGCCCGACACTTAGCGCAGCCTTGGAGCAAGAGAAGATCGTGGCGTCTCATGGATGCGCGGCGGTTGTCGCGGCGCCGGATGCCGATGGACATGGCCGGATTGACGGGGTCGTGGATGTTGATCATCTGACGTCGCTTCAAGGGATTGCAGGCGTAGCCTTCTGGGGTGACGCCGAAGCGCTGCGGGCAGCGCGCCGTGCCCTGTCGCAGCGGGATGGAGCGCTAATTCCGCTATTTAGCGAGCGCGATTTTGGAAGTGGATGCCTGTTAGAGCGGCATGTTTGTATCGACACCACCGCTGCTGGCGGCAACGCACGCCTGCTGGCCGAGGTTGGTTGACCCAATCGGCCAGGGCTAATCCAAGGAACGCACTATTCGGCGGCTTTCGCGCTGTTGTTGCCTGTCCGCTGTCTGAGACTTTGCATCAGGCTGTGGAATTTCTCTCCCTGTACAGACACGTGCGCACGCAGCGCCTGGGCGCATTCCTCGGGGGCACCCTTAGAAAGCGCCCTTAGAATTGCGGAATGCTCGGACTGCGATTCCGCCATGCGACCGCGCGATTTCAGTTGCTGGCGCCGGAAGGGTCTCAGCCGGTTCTGCAGTTTCAATGTCTCGCCGGCAAGATATCCGTTTCCTGACTGGTCATAGATGATCCGATGAAAAACCTCGTTCTGAGCATAATAGGTGTCCGGATCGTTTGATGCTTCCGCAGCTTTGCATGCGTCATTTGCGGCCTCGAGATCGGCCAGATAAGCATCCGATATCCGGCTCGCGGCAAGGCGTCCACAGGCGGCCTCCATCTCTGCCATCGCCTCAAACATCTCCATCAGCTCGATGGGTCCGGGCTGGCGGACAAAGGCCCCGCGCCGGGGCAGTAGAACGACGATTCCCGACTGTGCCAGCCGTTGCAGCGCTTCCCGAAGCGGCGTTCGCGAGACGCCAAACTGGTCAGAAAGGCGCACTTCGTCGAGTCTTTCGCCATCCGAAATCCGGCCTTCGAAGATAAGGCGTTCGAGTTCATCGGCGATGCGGTCCGCTAGTCGGTCTGCCATGGCGGTATACTATTGCAATCAATTTAGAATTCAAAGTGCTAGATTTTGTATACAAAATAGTTGACTCATGCGCTGCGGAAAGCCATGCGTTGTGCAGTCCGCCCATTGCACAATCCGATCAAGAAGTAGCGTGATGACCAACCCACTTTACGATGAACTTTTTGGCGTTCACGCCGATAGCACAGCCCCTTTCCTGCGCTTGCTTGGTGGAGAAACGATCTCGCACGCCGCGTTTCTCGCGAACGCGGCAAGACTGGCCAATGCACTTGCAAGTCTGGGTGTCGGACCAGGCGAAAGGGTTGCAGTACAGGTCGATAAGTCGCCTGACGCGCTTGCGCTTTACGCCGCTTGTGTCCGCACAGGCGCTGTGTTTTTACCGCTCAACACGGCCTACACAGTCGAAGAGCTTCGGTACTTTATCGAGGATAGCGAGGCGGCACTGGTTGTCTGCGCAGAAGCTAAAGCAAAAGACCTTGCGCCCATTGTCGCTGGTCTGGGCGCCGGCCTTGAGACCCTGAACGCCGATGGATCAGGCAGCTTGACCGACATGGCCAAAGACCAGCCCGATACTTTCCAAACGGTCCCGCGCAAGGACAGTGACCTTGCCGCTTTTCTCTACACTTCAGGCACAACCGGCAGGTCGAAGGGCGCAATGCTCACACAGGCGAACCTCCTGTCCAATGCCAGAACGCTGGTCGAGGTCTGGCAGTTTACGCAGGATGATATCCTGTTGCATGCCCTGCCAATCTTTCACACCCACGGACTTTTTGTCGCCACCAATGTTGCGTTGGTGTCCGGTGGCAGCATGATCTTTATGCCAAAGTTCGATATTGATGCGGTTTTCGCGCACCTGCCGGATGCGACAGCGCTGATGGGTGTCCCGACCTTTTACACGCGGCTCTTGTCTGATGCGCGCCTCACACGTGATGCCGCAGCACACATGCGGCTCTTCATCTCTGGCTCTGCGCCGCTCTTGGCAGAAACGCACACCGCATTCCAGGCGCGCACCGGGCACCTGATACTTGAACGCTACGGCATGACCGAAACCAATATGAACACATCCAACCCCTACCGGGGCGACCGGCGGCCCGGGACGGTCGGCGTCCCGCTGCCGGGGGTAGAAGTGAAAATCACGGATCCTGCCTCGGGCGCCGAACTTTCATCCGACGAAGTCGGGCAGATCGAGGTCAAAGGCCCGAACGTTTTTAGGGGCTACTGGAAAATGCCCGAGAAGACGGCAGAGGAACTGCGCGGCAACGGCTTTTTCATCACTGGCGATCTGGGCAAGATCGACGCCGACGGCTACCTGCACATCGTCGGGCGCAACAAGGATCTAATTATCTCGGGCGGATACAACATCTATCCGAAGGAAATTGAACTTTTGCTGGATACACAACCGGGGGTGGCGGAAAGTGCCGTGATCGGGGTTCCGCACCCGGATTTTGGTGAAACCGTGCTGGGGCTTCTGGTCGCAAAGGGCAGTCAGACGCCGGACCTTGACGCCTGCATGCAGTCAGTGAAGGGAGAACTGGCGCGGTTCAAGCATCCGCGCCAGCTCATCGTTATCGATGAATTGCCCCGCAACACCATGGGCAAGGTGCAGAAAAACACCCTGCGCGAACGCTACAAGGATCTCTTTGTGCATGCGTGAGAGCGGTCCGCGCGGCTAGGCCAGCGCGATGTTCTCGGCACTTTCCCGGTTGTCGCGACCGGTCGCAATGTCAAAGCTGACTTTCTGTCCGTCCGCAAGTCCGGTCAGGCCCGAACGCTCAACAGCGCTGATGTGGACGAAGACGTCCTTGCCGCCGCCCTCGGGCGCAATAAAGCCGTAGCCTTTGGTCGTATTGAACCATTTCACGGTGCCAGTGGCCATTCCGTGGTCTCCTGTTATCAATTGCCCCTCGCGGAATGCGAGAGCTCGTTCTAGTCGGTCTCGATCGAGGGACTGAGCGCCGGAGCCGGAGACAACAGGTCGATAAAGAGTAACTTAGAGCGTGGCATATGGCAGATGGCGAACTGCCTGTAAAGCAAGCTCGGCCGGGCGCTGGCAGAAATCGGCTCGGCGCGGTAGAAGACCGCGGTCATATCAGGAGGCGAATTTGGGCGAGATGATAAGGACCGGTATCCTGATGGGTTTGGGCGCCACGGCGCTCTTGGACCTTTGGGCGGTTTTCCTGTGGGCGGTGGCCGGATTTCCAACACCCAACTGGGCCATGGTCGGCCGATGGTTCTGGCATGCGGGACACGGCCATGTCTTTCACGCCGATATCGCCCAAGCATCCGAAATCACCAGTGAACGGGCGCTGGGCTGGATCGCCCATTACGCCGTGGGGGCGGTCTATGGGTTGGCCTTCGTGCTGATCGTCGGCCCGGACTGGCTGGCGGCACCCAGCTATCTGCCCGCACTCGCCTTCGGACTGGCGACTGTGGCGGCCGGCTGGTTTCTGCTGCAACCGGGCATGGGCCTGGGCGTCGCCGCGTCGAAAACCCCCAACCCCGGCACCGCGCGGGCCCTCAACCTGGCTGGACACACGGTTTTCGGCACCGGCCTTTGGGCTGTTGCGCTTCTGGTCGGTTGACCGGACAAGACCACAGGCAAGGCGCAAGTCGACAGGTTCGCCTGCCGCACTGAGGCCACCGCGCATTGCCTGGCTGGGGACGTCGCGACCAATCCATGCATGGCGGTCTGGATCTCATCAAAGGGGATCGACGCGCGGGCCGCCCATTATTCGGGCAATGCCGCGGGCATTGAACGTGGTACACTCCGCCTCGCGAGAGATAGAGAGAGAAGAGGTGGCACAATGACCCCGATCGACATTGCCGGCGTCCTGGCGGGGATCTTCGTGATCCTGGCGTTCTATGCGCGCGATCAGGTCTGGCTGCGCCGGTTCGCCATCACCTCGAACCTGCTGTTCGTCTACTACGGCTGGCAGATGCAACTCTGGCCGATCCTGGCGCTGCACCTGATCCTGCTGCCGTTGAACGGCATGCGCCTGTGGGAGATCGGCGCACCAGTGTGCGGCGAAGATCCGAGGGACCTCAGCGACCTGAGACGCGATCAACTGGCGCAGGAGATGCGCATGTCGATGAACGTGTGGATGTATCGGCGGGTGATGGGGTGAGGGGCTGGACATAGTCCTCCAACGCCTATTTCGCGGTCAGATAGTTAGGAGTGCTCCTACATTGCAAACCTCAGCGCAGTCGGTACTGATCCTTGATCTGATCGTTGTAGAATGCACCTTTTGATGGAGCCGCAAGAAACGCCTCAAAAAGCTCCTTGGGCACACCGAAATAATCGTATCTTCCACTTTCGCGAAACCAAACCGAAAGAACTCCTGCATTCCATTCAATCTGCCGAATTGCGGATGAACTGACGTATGCCATCTTTATTGTTCTAATGCTGGTAGAGTTTCTGGGGCAATCCACGATTGCCCCAGAAGTTCTCATGCGTGTTGGATCAATTTCCAGGTAACGGCATTGCCTGCGTAAGGTGGCATTACGTTACCCTCGGCAATTGGAGCGGTGGTAGTTGGGTTGCCAACTACTTCCCAAACGCCGCTTTCCGGGCAACGTGTACCCGTCCTTGCGGTGGTTCCAATTGGTGATCTGTTCCGCGTATACACGCTCATTTTATGCTCCTGCATAGTTGCTTCTGTTAGCAAGGGCAGTCGCAAACACCACATTCGAGACACGCCCTCACGACCCCACGGTGACTCGCCGCAGGTTGGTTGTCAACAAGATTTTGTGCCACAAGCTCTGGCGCGCCCTATTACTAGGGGCACCCCATACGCCACCTCCAATAGTTATCCACAAAAAAGCCCCCGCTGAGCGAGGGCCTTTCCGTCAAGACAAAGCGTGCCTCGAATGTGGTGTGTCGCTAAGTTGACTCACTAAAACCGTGTGCGCAAGAGTCAAATTTACAACAGTATGTGGTGAGATCGGCGATATGTTGCTATTTTTTATCACTTATCCCCAATATATCGTGAGGGGCTGTATTCCTGTGGATAAATTGAGCGAGTTATCCACAGAAATGACCAATCAACGCTAGGTCGAAGCGCGTTCACTTTAGTCGGGATACATTGATTCGATTCGCGCGGACGAAAGCGCAGGAATTAGCTTCGGCATTTATACGCAGGAGTATTCTGTCGTCGCAAACTGCGTGCTGCAAGAATTAGTATCCGTTGCACTGCGCTCTGTGAGCGTAGTCTTGGCGGTTAATTAAACCGCGCAAAAACCGAGCAATTGCCAATTCGCTCTTGCTCGGCGACGACTTCGCCAAGGAAGATCAAGTTAAACTATTTTGTCGGAAACAGTCGCTTACGCTGATAGTACCGCAAGCAAGCCCAACGTGACTACCGCCGCGAGAACCGCTTTCGCATCGTCGTGCCATGCTGGTCGATTGGCCATAATTGCGGTCTGCCGAATCGTGGCGTCGAGTGTCGCCCTCAGTACTTTGTCGATGTCATCATGAGCCATGCCTTGAGCTTGGCCGCCACCTGCGGCGTTGTCAAACTGGCGCGCTTTATGCGGATTGGCGTGGAACCGGTGAAAACCTCAACCGGGTGCCGCACGCAGTCTGACTTCGCCAAATCGCTTTCGCGCACGGTTCACAAGATTGGCGCGGTGCGCCTATCTCGTGAACTTCTTGTACTTCACCCGTTTCGGCTCCAGCGCCTCTGGTCCCAACCGCCGCTTCTTGTCTTCCTCGTAGTCCTCGAAGTTGCCCTCGAACCACTCCACGTGGGCCTCGCCCTCGAACGCCAGGATGTGGGTGCAGAGGCGGTCGAGGAAGAAGCGGTCGTGGCTGATGATGACGGCGCAGCCGGCGAATGTTTCGATGGCGTCTTCCAGAGCGCGCAGGGTTTCGACGTCGAGGTCGTTGGTGGGCTCGTCGAGCAGGAGTACGTTGCCGCCGGAGCGCAGGAGCTTGGCCATGTGGACGCGGTTGCGTTCGCCGCCTGAGAGCAACCCGACCTTTTTCTGCTGGTCGCCGCCCTTGAAGTTGAAGGCCGAGCAGTAGGCGCGGGAGTTCATCTCGGCGTCGCCGAGCTGGATGATGTCGAGGCCGTCGGAGACCTCTTCCCACACGGTCTTGTTCGCATCGAGCGCGTCGCGGGACTGGTCGACGTAGGCCAGATCCACCGTGTCGCCGTAGGTGACGGAGCCGCTGTCGGGTTCCTCCTGCCCGGTCAGCATCTTGAAGAGCGTCGATTTGCCGGCGCCGTTGGGGCCGATGACGCCGACGATGCCGCCGGGCGGCAGGGCGAAGGTGAGATCCTCGATCAGTTGCTTGTCGCCGTAGTGTTTGGCCAGCCCCTCGACCTCGATCACCTTGCCGCCGAGGCGCGGGCCGTTGGGGATGATGATCTGGGCGCGGGAGAGCTTTTCACGCTCGGACTGGTTGGCCAGTTCGTTGTAGGCGTTGATCCGCGCCTTCTGCTTGGCCTGCCGCGCCTTCTGGCCCTGGCGCATCCATTCCAGTTCGCGTTCGAGGGTGCGCTGCTTGGCCTTGTCTTCGCGGGCCTCCTGCGCGAGGCGCTTGGCCTTTTGGTCGAGCCATGCGGAGTAGTTGCCCTCGTACGGGATGCCGCGACCGCGGTCCAACTCAAGAATCCAGCCGGTGATATCATCAAGGAAATAGCGGTCGTGGGTGACGATCAGGCAGGTGCCCTTGTAGTCGATCAGGTGCTGTTGCAGCCAGGCGATGGTTTCGGCGTCGAGGTGGTTGGTGGGCTCGTCCAGAAGCAGCATGTCGGGGGCTTCGAGCAGGAGCTTGCAGAGCGCGACGCGGCGGCGTTCACCGCCCGAGAGCGTGGCCGGGTCGGCGTCGTCGGGCGGGCAGCGCAGCGCTTCCATCGCCACATCGATCTGGGCGTCGAGGTCCCAGAGGTTCTGGCTGTCGATGGTGTCCTGCAGCTCGGCCATCTCATCGGCGGTTTCGTCGGAGTAGTTCATCGCCAGTTCGTTGTAGCGGTCGAGGATGTCCTTTTTCGCCTTCACCCCCAGCATGACGTTTTCGCGGACGCTGAGGCTGTCGTCGAGCGCGGGCTCCTGCGGGAGGTAGCCGACCTTGGCGCCTTCAGCGGCCCAGGCTTCGCCGGTGAAATCCTTGTCGAGCCCGGCCATGATCTTCATCAGCGTCGATTTACCGGCGCCGTTGACCCCCACGACGCCGATCTTAACGCCGGGCAGGAAGCTGAGGCGGATGTTTTCAAAGCACTTCTTGCCGCCGGGATAGGTCTTGGAGACGCCGTCCATGTGGTAGACGTATTGGTAGCTGGCCATGGCATCCTCGGATTGCAATCTCAGCCGGTTCTAGGTGGAAGCGCGACCGGGGGCAATGGACCGACTTGATATGGGCTTGCTGGGCGCAGTGCGACGCGTGTCCCAAAAGGACAAGGGCCGCAATGCCCTGAGGCGCCGCAGCCCTTCAGACGTGGCTGAAGGCTCAGCTGCCTGGCGTGTTTCGCACGAAGCTGTTGCCGCGTTCCGCCGTCGCGTTGAAGGTCATCGCATTGACGCGCCAGCCGTCCGGTGTGCGCACGAATCCATGGGTGTATGTTCCCCAGACTTCCCACAAAGCCTCACCGCCGTTTTCCGGCAATGCGCCACGTTCCATCCGGTTCCAGGCATAGCCGTGGCTTTGCATGGTCGCGGCATCGGGGCCGTGAAAAGTGACGCGGTGGTTTCCGCGCAGATGGAAGCTGGTTTTCTCTGCGGTCAGGTTGCCTGACCAGCCGGCAATCAGCACATCCGCTGGGATCGTGGCCGGTTCACCGCCGATGAGCGACGTGAAGTCCACGGTGATCTCATCGACGAAATGAGCGCGGGCAACTGACCAGTTCTTGGCATCCACAGCAGCATCGATGGCATCGGCAATTCGGATCATCTCTGCCTGATCCGCAAGCGTGTCTACGGTGATCGGATCTCCCGAGATATCGGCTGAGACGGGGGCTGCCACAAGGGCAAGGGCGAGTGTGAGGTTTTTCATCTTTTCCATTCCTGAGCTAAGGCTTGGTTTGGTGTCCGATGCGACGACGATGGCAAAACTCGCCGCCGCATCAAACGGCACGCGATCAGCTGTCGCTTCCCGAAGTTTCGCTGAAGTGTCTGGCAACCGTGTCGGACGCGCGCGTCACGTCCTCCGGGTTGTCGTAGAAATCAAACTGCGTGACGTCTTCCAGCCACTGAAGCTTGGCGTCGCCGGTGAACCCTTCCAGGAAGCGACGCACACCTCCCGGGATTGCAGCCGATTCCGAATGTACGATAGCCAGCGGCTTATCCAACCGTTGTCCGTTCTCGGCCGGGTGGTAGGTCAACCAACCTTCCCAGCCGGCATTGTTCCATTGGTTGTCGTATTCCGGGATCGCGCCGCGGTCAGCGTCGTAGTAATAGCCGCCAATCGGCATCAGAACGCCCTCGGCACCCTCGGCGCCCGCCGCTGGGATGACCTGGCCACCTTGGGCCTCCGCAGCTCGGGAGACGTCGATCAGCCCCGCGACCCCCTCAGATCCTCCGTAGACGTCCGCAACGATCTCGGCATTCTGAAGCCAGGGTGCGACAAGACCGACACTTTGCACAAGATCGTTACCAGCGACCGCGTCGACCATGTATCCGGCCGAGGCACAGATCCCCAGGCCGTTGATCCGGCCCGGATCTACATCGGGCAGCGTCGCAATGAATTCAAACGCCGCACGAATGTCAGAGGTTTTCGCCTCCGGACTTTCGACGAAGCGCACGTTTTCGGGAAGATCGCCTGATTTTCCCCAACCACGGAAATCAAAGGTGAAGGCGGCAAAACCGCGTTGCACCATCTCTTCGGCGTAAACGCGCGGCATCTGCTCTTGGACCGAGGTCCAGGCGCCAGTTACGACAACGGCAGGCAGCGGTAGGCCGTCATGGTTTTCGGGCAGGTAAAGCGTGCCCGACATCACTGCACCTTCGTTTTCAAATGTTACGGTCCGTGTCTCGACCTGCGCAATCGCAGCGGTCGCGGCCATAAGAAATGCGGCGGCGGACAGGGTTGAGGTTTTCATGTCGTCTCTCCCAGGGTTTCAAGGACTGGGCGCTGTGGCCCGATAACCCAAGAGATAACCTTGCGCCGGTTCGGGTACTTGAACGGGCCTCTGAGATTTTTGAATTAAACTGCTGTCGCCCTGTGCGGCGTCAGGCTGCCGCAGTGCGAAACCGGCGCGGTGTCTGCCCGGTCACCTGTTTGAAGCTGCGCGAGAAATGCGCCTGATCGGCAAAACCACAGGCAAGTGCGATCTCACCGAGGGGCAAGAGCGGATCGGACATCATTTTGATTGCCCGCTCGATGCGATAGGCTAGGAGGTACTGCATCGGTGTAGTGCCCATCGTTTCCTTGAAAACACGGCTGAAGTGCGATGCACTCATCCCCGCCTCTCGCGCCAGTTCGTCAATACTGATCGTCCGGTCCAGACGCGCCCGGATATAGGCAAGCACGCGATGATAATGGGCCGATGTGAATTTCGCCGACAGCGCGATTTCCTCCGGTCGTCGCTTGCCGTATCGCTGCAGCAGCTTGACCAGAAACACCCGGCTCATAGCCTCGAACATGACGCCGGATGAAATATCGCCGCCATCAAGCGCATCGCGCAGCATGACGCCAGCGGTGCAGAGGTCCGCGTCGAAAAACTGCGGCATATCGCGAAGTTGCTGTGTGTCGAGCAAGATGCCCAATTCGGACTGGGCGAACTTTTCCACCTTGGCCGGATCCAAGGTCACCACAATCACGTCAGACATTGCAAACCAGCGCCAGCCGGATTTTACCCCCGCCGGCGTCACGATGATTTCATGTTTGTGATAGGTGAAGTCGCGCAGCACGCCGTCGCGTAGATTCTGAACGCGGTGTGGTTCGGTGCGTAGGTTAAGCAGTATATGGTGTTCGGCAAAGACGTCTTCCGGCATGGTGTCCGGCTCGGCGCGAAAGTAGCGTACTGACATCAGCGCGGCCGCCGAAGGATGCTCAAGATCATCGCTGTTGAGCAGCGGCAAGGTCGGATAGACGTCTTGGTATCGGCGCGGCATGATCTGACTTCCTGCCCTGAAGATAGGCGCGCGACCCGGATCGCGCCACTCTTGACGCACAAGGCGGTTCGCTAAGGCAAGTCGAATGCGTGTCCTGGCAAGGGCACGCCGTTCGGTCGACGGTGTCCGTCTGGCGCCCTTAAATCACGTGATCCAACGCCCTAGTGCACAAGCTGGTGAAGGCATCGCCTGGCCACAAGAACTGCTTCGCCTATGGACTTCGCAAGCTTTTCTTCGCCCATGGCCTGGGCGTTTTTCTGCGCGAATTCCAGCATAGCCTCAAGCGCCATAAGCTCGTCGCGGCGGTCGTCTATAGCGTCCTTTTCCACGTTCATTGTCCGTAGTTTTTTCTTTGTTTTTTAATGCAAACACACAACCTAGCCGTGTGCTTGTGCGGGAACAATCGATTGAATATGATTAAATGATGCAAGATTTCGATATATACCGGATTGATGGGCATACTCTGCGTGTGTTTGCGTCGGTATGTGAGACAGGTTCGGTCAGCCGAACCGCAGACCGGTTCCAATTAAACCAATCAACGATCAGCCATAGCATCGACAAATTCCGCGCTGCGGTTGGAGACCCCCTTTTCGTAAAATCCGGTCGCGGGATCACACCGACCGAACGGGCCTTTGCGCTGCTGCCGCAGGTCCAAAGGCTTCTTGCCGATATTGAGGGGTTGGTCGCCTCGCAAAGCTACGATCCAAGCATCGAGTCGCGGCCGTTCGGGATTGCAATTCCGACACCGTCTCTACTGAGCGATATGAAGATACTTCATGCGTTCCTGTCCGATCGGGCGCCTCAGGCCAAGCTTCGGATCCGCAGACAAGTGCCGCGCGACCGGGTGATGGAGATCATTGGCGAGGATGAAATCGACGCTGTGATTTCCGTCTCAGGATATCAGTATCCAACCACGCTCGCCCACTGCACCTACGGCAGCGACAGGCTTTCGGTGTTTTATGATCCGCGTTGCCGCGGCCCGATAAATTCTCTTGATGACTATGCCGAGGCTCGACATGGGGTTGTGAGCTTTGGCGGACAGGCGAGAAGCGAGGTTGAGAACCTGCTGCTCCACCACGAAATCCGACGCAAAATCGCGCTGGTTGCTCCAACAGCATCGATGCTTGGTGGGCTCATTCAGGGCACGGATGTCGTCGCTACAATGCCCCATCGTCTAAGCGAGTATGCCTATGCTGGCTTGGCGCATTGCGATCCGCCGGTGCCGTTTCCGCCGATAAAATACGATCTTGTCTGGCACCGCCGGTATGAGCATTCCGGCCGAAATCAATGGTTCCGCAACCTGATCCTCGAGGCAGGAACTTCCGCGCGCGCAGCCTCCGGTTAGGTAAAGGTCTCGGTCTGTGCTTTTTCGGCGACGTCGCCGCGAAGCACAGTCAATCCTTTGAATTAATCTGGCCCAAGGTTGCCATCCAACTGAGCGACGTCTCAGTTTGCGCGACCGGCCGGTACTCGGCGCCTATGGGCCGTTGCCACCCCATGCGCGCAAACTCTGAAAGTACGAACATGTAATCCAGTTCGCCGTGGTCCGGAGGACCCCGATCGGGCACGGCGGCGATTTGGATGTGACCGACGAGGGCCTGAAGTTTAGCGAAGCGTTGGGTCACGTCACCCTCGCTTCGGCCGGCATGGTAGCAGTCGAACATCAGTTTAAGGCTGCTGGCCCCGACCTCGCGAATGATCTCACTTGCCTGATCCGTGGTTTGCAGAAAATACCCGGGCGCATCGTTCGGGTTTAGCGGTTCGATCAAGATCGTACGGTCCGTTTTTTCGATAGCGTAGCGCAGGTTTGATAGGAAGGTCGCATGCGCTTCATCGCCATTCGCAATGCCCGCCATAACGTGGATGGCCTGGGCGTCTACGATCTCGGCATAGGCGATTGCTTCATCGATGGCGGCGCGGGCATCGTTTTCGCGGCCAGATAGCGCCGACAACCCATTTTCGCCCGGCCGGCCACGCCGCGTGTTCAAGCCAAGCATTGGCAGGCCGGTCTCGGTCAGAGCGTTGGCCACCGCTTGCGCGGGGGTATCGTAGGGCCAATGGCACTCGACGGCTGCAAATCCTGCTTGATGGGCTGCCCTGATGGCATCAGGCAGGTTCAGCTCGGACCAGAGAAAGCCCAAGTTGGCGGAAAATGCGGTCAATCTTCCCACTCGACGTCGAAGGTGGTGACAAGGTCTTTCACCTGCGTCTCGGTCAAGACCCTGGCGGGCATGCCGCGCATCAGCATGGCAAGGCGCGCAGTCGCTTCAAGTTCCTCGATTGCCGCGCAGGCGGCCTCGACATCTTTGCCGGCCACCACGGGACCATGGTTGGCCAGCATCACCGCCGTGCGCTTGCCCGCTAACCCGCGCACCGCATCGCCCATGGCAGGGTCACCGGGAAGAAAGAAGGGCAGAAGCTTTACCCGACCAAGCTGCATCACCGCATAGGGTGTCAGTGGCGGCAGAAAATTATCTTCGTCGGTGTCCGGCATCATGGACAGGGCCACCGCATGGCATGAATGGAGATGCACAACCGCGCCGGCCGTGCTTCGGGTATCGTAAAAGGCCGTATGAAGGGGCATTTCTTTCGTGGGATGGTCACCATCGATCAATTGCCCGGTCGCATCGAACCGGCTAAGCCGGCCGGGATCGAGACGACCGAAACTGGTGCCGGTCGGGGTCACAAGAAGACCGCCGTCTTCCGTGCGTGCAGACAGGTTTCCGGTGCTGCCGTGGGTCAGTCCGCGGTCGAACAGTGACTTGGCAAGGACACAGATCCTTTCTCGTAACGCGACCTCGCTCATGCGCCCAACACTGCCTCTGCCCGTTCGAAGAAGTCCTCGCTGCCAAAGTTCCCGGACTTCAATGCGACAACCAGCGCCGGGCCGGCACGCAGGGCGGGAACCCCCGGACTGATCTCTGGGCCGACCTGAAGCTGGTCCAGCGAAAGGCCTTCGACGACGGCACCGGATGTCTCGCCACCCGCAGTGACTACCTTTGTGACACCGGCGCTGACGCAAAGGCGCGCCGTCTCGGCAAAAAACTCTTCAATAGCCGATGCCGCGGTGTCGCGCCCATAGGTGTCCTGAACGGACGCTACGACCGCGGGATCCGCCGAACTGTAGGCCAGTGGCAAACCGTTCTGGCTTGTCAGCCAGTCGGCCATATCGCCCGGCAACAGGCGTTTTTCGATCACGTCAGCCGCAGGAATTTCGCGGGCTGGATGGCGGGCCTTGTGGTAGGCCACTTGTCCACGGGTCGCCTGAGAACATGACCCGGACAGTACGACGCCCTTGCCGGTTTGAGGTGTCCACGGCACGGATGCCGGCTTGCAGCCGAAGTTTGCGGGAAGGCCCAGTGCGATGCCGGAGCCGCCCGTGATCAGCGGCAGCCCCTTGGCGGCCCTTCCAATCTCATTCAGATCCTCGTCACGGATCGCATCGACCACCACATGCCGGTGTCCGGCATCCTGTGCGGCAGTCAGGCCTTGCGCGATCGCCTCTGCCCCCTGGAAAACCGCGTCAGCAGCGACATGGCCGACCGAATAACGGGACTGACGCGCCATGCAGCGGCGAATGTCCGGATCGGTCATCGGTGTCAGCGGGTGGTTTTCCATGCCGCTTTCATTCAGAAGGCGATCATTCACAAAAAGACAGCCTTGGTAGACAGACCTGCCGGTTCCTGGAAAGGCCGGGCAGACGATCACCTTTTGAGCGTCCAGTGCCTCGGCCAAAGCGTCAGCGACGGGGCCTATGTTGCCATCATCGGTGGAATCAAAGGTCGAGCAGTATTTGAACAGGAATTGTTCGCACCCCTGATCCTGCAACCATTGGAGCGCGGTCAGCGATTGTGCCACTGCGTCCGCCGGAGCGATCGACCGCGACTTGAGCGCGACAACGCCCGCGTCCACTTCCTGTTCGGCCTTGGTGTCGGGCACGCCCACATACTGGACCGCCCGCATGCCCTGCTTGGCAAGCGTATTTGCGAGATCGCTGGACCCCGTAAAGTCATCTCCTATGCAGCCCAGTCGCATAAGCGGTCTCCCCCTTGCAGTAGGGCGGAACCTACCAGCAAACACTTCCCCGGCCATCTCCGTGGCGCATCGTTAGCACAGTCGCACGTCCGTCGCCCATAAGGCAGGGAAAAGTCGCCTGCACGCAACGCTGCATGTTTAACTAAACATCTTGCCGTGAGATTATGTTTGTTTAAACATTCGTCAAGTCAATTCGAAAGCTCTGGTTCGGATCCCACCGGAAATGGTACGGCGAAGCAATTCTGCAGATGGAACCAAGCTGCCCAACATGCATGATGTGGCACGCATGGCCGGTGTCAGCCAGATGACCGTTTCGCGGGTCATGCGCGGAACCGGCTACATTTCAAAAAACGTTCGTGATCAGGTTCTTAAGTCCGCCCGCCAGATCGGCTACATCCACAACCGCCTCGCTGGTGGCAATCCCGCATATGACAATCCACTGGTAGGTGTGATCGTTCCCACGCTGACGAACCGCGTCTTTACAGAGGTTCTGTCGGGCCTAAGCGAGACCTTTGATCGAAGTGGTCTGCGCCCGGTGTTCGGGGTCTCTGAGTATGCGCCCGAAACCGAAGAAGAGCTTGTCTTTGACCTGCTGTCCTGGCGGCCACGCGGGTTGATCCTTCCGGGACTAGAGCACAGCCCGGCCGTTCGCCAGATCATAGAACGAACCGGGGTGCGCGTAGCCGAGATAATGGATTCCGACGGCGATCCGATATCGGCTTGCTTCGGTTTCTCTCACCGCGCTGCGGGACGCGACATGGCCCACCACATGATCGCGAAAGGATATCGCCGGTTTGCCTTTGTGGCCGGCCAGGGCGGTGCAGATCTGCGTGCGAACAAACGGTTTGAAGCTTTCTCCGCGGTCGTTGCCGAGGCGGGTGCCAGCGTTTTGGATCGGGTCATGTCGCCTGATCCGTCTTCCATGGTGGAAGGGCGCCGCATGACGGCAAAGCTGCTGTCCCGGTCAGAGACACCGGATGCGATCTACTATGCCAATGATGAACTTGCGGCCGGTGGGCTGATGCACTGCCTTGCCGAGGGCATAGGCGTGCCTCATGATGTGGCGTTGGCGGGCTTCAACGGTCTTGAATTTCTGGGCTCCCTGCCTGCCCAGATCACCACCACTTCGACGCCGCGCTATGACATTGGCGTGGCCGCCGCGATCTGGATTGCGCGTGTCGACGGTGCGTCCGAGGTTGTGCGGCGTGTCGATTTCAAGACCTTTGTCACCCCGGGGACAACAACGTAGGGCCGGTCACAGCTGCCGACGGATAGAGTGGGCGACCGGGCGCCAGTACTTGCGCGCGCTCCCTAAGCGCCGCCGGGGGTTGAGGCAAAGGCCGTCCGACCTGCTGAATATGTCGCTCGCACGACCGGTGGCGCATCATCCGGCCAATCGATCAAGACCAAATCGGCACGTTGACCAACGGCGATCTGACCCCTGTCGGTCAGGTTCATCGCCCGTGCCGGTCCTGCTGAGACAAGGGACCAAAGCGCGCTTCGGGTCGCCCGGCGCTCGGCGTCCAGGCGGGCGATGGCGGTAAGCATCGCGGGGTAGAAATAATCAGATGCAAGCGCATCGCACAAACCCTCTTCAATCATATCCGAAGCCGATAAAGACCCAATGTGGCTGCCGCCGCGCACCACATTCGGTGCACCGAAGATAATGGCGCCACCGTGCGCGCGCGCATAATGCGCCGGTTCCAACGTCATTGGAAATTCGGCGACGGTCGCACCCAAATCGTTGTAATACGCGCGTGTTGCGACCTGGGTATCGTCGTGGCTGAGCATGGGGGCGCCGTGCCTGCGCGCAGTCTCGGCCAGGCGCCGGATTGTCGTATCCACCTCGGGCCGCCTGTCCCAGACATCGCGCAATAGGCGCAGGTAGGCGTCAACCGAGACATCAGCCCGCCGCGCATCGCCCGCGACCCGGTCCTTAAGCCGAATGTCATCAAACGATGCCGTTGCAAATTCCGGGTCTTGTTCGAAGGCGCGCGTCTGCAGAGAGACATCGAACGAGCGGACCGACATCGAGGTATGATCATTGAACGCACGCGACGGGGTGAGCTCGGCCGCCAGCGCCGCCTCAATCACCTCGACCGCTTCGAAAGCAAAGGTTTCCCAACGAAGCTGAAGACGGTTTTCTACCGAAAGGCGCGGCCGGAGCCGAGCCAAGGCGTCGATGACCGCTTGGCTCCGGTCAACCGCACGAAGGCCCGGCGCCCAGCTGAACGTCAGAGCGTGATATGCCGTGGCAATGCCATTGGCGGCAAGCTGGCGGTCGGTATCCAGAAGTGCGACGTCGAGCGGAAAAAAGACACCGGGCCGTGGCATGATCTGTCTCTCAAAGGCATCTCCATGGACGTCGATAAGGGCGGGGGCCAGAACCAATCCCTTCCCGTTCACGACGGGGCCATCCGCTTGGGCGCCAATGGCCGAAATGATCCCCTGATCAATCTGGACCGTTGTCTCGACTATGTCGTCGGGCAGGAAGACGCGCGCGCCTTCGATCGCAAATGAGGTCACTGCGGCCTCTCCATGATCAGATCGCATCGTTTGGCAAAGCAGGAAAGCAAGTGTGGATAAGGCCGCCATAGCACTTCATTCAGACCGCCGATAGGCCCGACCGTGGGCAGTGCGAATTCCTTCTAATCTGGCCAGCCTTTCGGTCAGAAATCGTTCCTGTGAACCGCATTTCCAGGCCCCAAGAAATCAGGGGTTACTGGGCCTCGCTCGGAAAGGTGCCGCGCCAGCGGGCGATAAACTGCTGACGCTTGTGTTTGTCTAGACCGACCAGAAGCGCCGGAGAAAGCGCGATTGGGCGCAGGCTCGCCGCCGGGTTTTCCGGAAGCCGCAGCGCCTGATGGACACGCTCATCGGTATCGACGATCAGATGCGCGGACCGAAGAACGCGGCGGCCGTCTTCGGACAGCAGGAACTCAAGCAGTTCGGCCGCAAGTTCGGTCTGGGCGGCGCCCTTGGGGATAAGCGCCGCGCGGGACAGCACAAGCGTGTAATCATCCGGCGCGACGACCACGATGTCGGGGTTCTCATCTGCGCGTGCCAGAGCATAGGACCCCAGAACATTGTAAGCGATCAGGTACTTGCCGGTAGCAACACCGTCGATGATGGATGCCGAACAGCAATCGGCAACCGCGCCACTGCGTCCAAATGCTTCGATCAGGCTGCCGAAGGTCGTTGCCTGCTGCGCGTCCGCGAAGGCGAATAGATACCCAAGCCCGGAAGATTCAATGTCATATGTGGCGATGCGGCCGAACAGCCGGTTGTCATCGGGCCGCAAAAGATCAATGAGGTCAAAGCGCGATAGCGGGACACTTGCTTCGGAAAAATTGGCCCGGTTATAGACAATGACGGCCGGTTCGCGGGTAATGCCGAACACCTCATCCCGCCAGTTGAGCACGGCCGGCAAAGCCGCGGTTCCGGTGGAGCGATAGCGCTGGGCGCAGCCATCATTGGCCAGCTTGACCTGCTGGTCGATCGAAGAACTGATGACAAGATCGGCCACCGGGTTTCCAGATCGGCAATCCGTTTCGCTCGCTAGATACAGGTCATTCGAACTCCACTGTTCATATTCGATGCGGACGGCCGGAAACCGGCGCGAAAATTCCGCCATGATAGGCTCAAAAAGGGCAATATCGGTCGTGCCACGCACCACAAAACCCGCACTGCCGTCTTCGGGGCCATAGTCTTTGGTGTCTTCGGGAATGCTTTGTGCCTGGGCTAGACCAGCCGTCAGTAAAATGGCTGTTGCCGCAATGGGCCAAAAACGCCTCATCCGCCGATCCCAACGGGCACGGGCGAAAGCGCGAGGGCGACCTCAAAGCGGCCGGGTGTCGGCCGTGCGAATTGCATGGCACCGCCGTGCGCACGCGCAACCTCGCTTACAATGGCAAGACCAAGGCCCGCGCTTTTGGCCGATACGCCCGCATTTTTGGCAAACCGTTCCGCCGCGTCTTCCCACATCGCTTCGGGGATACCCTGGCCTCGGTCGCGCACGCCAATGGCAGGGCCATGCGTATCCTCGCGCACAAAAATCGTAATCGGCGGCTCGCCGTGTTTCAGCGCGTTGCTGACCAAGTTTTTGACGGCTTCCTGCAGGGAAAGCGGATCACCCAAGCAGGTGACAGGTGCTTCCGGAAGTTCCAGGCGCAGCGAGTTGTCCGAGGTCGTGATGGCAAGATCGACCTCATGCACGGCCTGTGCGGCTACGCTGCGCAGATCGATTGCTTTAAGGTCGATCGCATCAGCCCGGTGAATGATCATGGCGTGGTTCAAGAGCTGATCCGTCAGATGGCTCAGGTTCCGGGATCGTTCATGTATGCGTGTAACAATGCCGCGCTGACGGTCTGGATCGGTTTCATCGGCAGCCAGTTCGGCCTGCGCACGCAGAGCCGCAATCGGCGTACGCAGCTGGTGCGATGCGTCGGCAATCAGCGATTGCATCACGTTCAGCTGTCGGTCGATCCGGGCGATGAATGTATTCAGCGCGCCCACCAGGCTCTTGATCTCCTGCGGCACATCAATGTCCACCGGGGTCAGATCCTTGCTAGACCGTGCCGCGAAATCGCTTTCGATGCGCTGAAGCGGCGACAAGGCCGATTGCACCGCCAACACCGCAAGACCGGAAACCACAAGACCCACGACCGCAACGGCAACAAGCGCATTGCGCGTGATCTGCTGGGCCAGTTCCCGGCGCGCTTCCGTTGTCTGACCGATGACCACATCGACCGATCCGATAAACGACCGTTCGGCGAACTGGCGCGTGACCCGGGCAAAGCGTGCGGGTTCATTGGCGAACTCACCGGAATAAAAGGCACCGCTCCCGGTTGGTGGTGCGGCTTCGGCGTAGCCGGTGATCAGGGCGCCATCGGGACCGAAAACGCCGTAGACCACACGGTCTTTCGGTGCCAGCGACAAAAGCTCAAACGCGGACACTGGTATGTCGACAATGATGTCGCCGCCCCTAAGCGACAGGGAACCGGCGACCTGGTTCGCGGCCCCGATCAAAAGCCGGTCGAATGATTGCTGGGCGGCGTTGCGCCCGTAGGCGAAAGCCGCAATCGCGACCGCCAGGCTGCCAAGTGCGAGTACAGAAACAATTGCTGCTGCCATCCGGAAGCGAAGTGAATTCCGAAATCCGGCCGGGGCACCGACACTACTCATCGCTCACCAACTGATACCCCATACCCCGCAGCGTTTTGATGGATACCGAACTGCCGGCGAGCTTCCGCCGCAACCGGCCCACGTAAAGCTCGACCGCATTCACATTCACATCGTCTTCGTTGAAAGAGAACATACGCTCAAAGATCTTTTCCTTCGGCACGACCCTTTCGCGATTGGCTAGAAGGATTTCGAGCAGGTTAAACTCACGTCTCGCCAGATTGATCGGCACGCCCGAGACGCTAACCATAAGTGCGGCCGGATCGAATTGTATATCGGCGAACGAGATCACACCCGAACGATCGGGCGTTTGTCTTCGCAGCATGGCGCGAACCCGTGCGTGAAGCTCCCGCAGGTCGAAGGGTTTGACCAGATAATCGTCCGCGCCCTTGTCCAGCGCAAACACGCGATCCTCTATGTCGGACCGGGCCGTCAGGACCAGTACGGGTGTTCTGCTGCCGGCCGTTCGAATGGTCTCAAGGATTTCCGTACCGTCGCCATCCGGCAGTCCCATGTCCAGAATAACGACGTCATAGTCTTGGACGGCCAGAGACTCGCATGCTGCGCGCACCGACAGCGCATGGTCAATGGCATCACCGCGCCGGGCAAAGCTGGATATGATCGCATCGGCCACATCCTCGGTGTCTTCAACGAGCAAAAGGCGCATCTGACGTCGCTCCTGATCGTGCCATGTTGTTACGTCGCTTACAGGAATGCCAGAGAAAGTGGCACTTCGCGGACTGTTGCGCCCGCTTTGACAGCTAATTGACAGCTTCGCGCCGTACGGTTTGGACATACACGGGCGGAAACAGCCCGGAATATACGCAAAATTGCGGTGGAGGAGACCCAATATGACATTCAAAATCACACGACGTGCGCTTGTGGGCGCTGCTGTTGCGCTCGGCATGGCTGCCGGTGGGGCAACGGCAGGCGGCCATCAGGTGATGGACAGCATTCACTTTCTGATCCCGGGCGGTGCCGGCGGCGGCTGGGATGGCACCGCACGCGGCACCGGTGAAGCCCTCACCAATGCAGGCATCGTCGGAAACGCATCTTATGAGAACATGTCGGGCGGCGGTGGCGGCAAGGCCATCGGCTATCTGATTGAAAATGCCGAAAGCAACCACGGCACCCTGATGGTGAACTCCACACCTATCGTGATCCGTTCGCTGACCGGTGTGTTTCCCCATAACTTCCGCGACCTGACTTTGGTTGCCGGCACGATCGGTGATTACGCGGCCTTGGTGGTCGGCAAGGACAGCGACATCGACTCCATGGAAGAGCTGATTGCGGCCTACGAAGCCGATCCCTCTGGCACCGCGATTGGCGGCGGGTCGGTGCCGGGAGGCATGGACCACCTTGTTGCGGCAATGGTGATGCAGGCTGCGGGCAAGGATCCCCTGAACGTCAAGTACATCCCCTATGATGCAGGCGGCAAAGCAATGGCGGCGCTTCTGTCGGGTGAGATTGCTGCGCTTTCAACCGGTTTCTCCGAGGCGGTTGATCTTGCCAATGCGGGCGAAGTCAAGATCATCGGCGTGACATCGGACGAGCGTGTCGGCGCCTATGAGAGCGCACCGACCATGAAAGAACAGGGGATCGATACGACCTTTGTGAACTGGCGGGGTTTCTTTGCTGCGCCCGGGCTGCCTGACGACAGGCTGACCGCCTATCAGGACGCGATTGCAAAGATGTATGATACATCCGAATGGGAAGACGTCCGTTCGCGCAATGGCTGGGTAAACATCCACAATCCCGGCGATGACTTTAAGACTTTCCTGGAAGACCAGGAAAAGGTCATCGGCGATCTGATGAAAAAGCTGGGCTTCCTGTAAGTCTTGCGCGCGGCAGGGGCTTTGCCCTTGCCGCCCGATGGGCGCCGTGGTTTGCGGAACCTCTGCGCCCAATTCCCATAAAAGGGTGGAGTCAGCATGGCGCTCGATCGCTGGATAGCCTTGGTTTTGCTCGGGGTGTGCCTGATCTACGGGTATGCCGCCTGGTTTACGATGGACGCGGGATTGGCGCCCTTCATGCGGCGCAGCCCGATCTGGCCAAGCACCTTTCCCAAGGTCCTTTCCATCGCCGGGATCCTGACCAGCCTTGTCATTCTTGTGGGCATTGAAAAGGGCGAGGCAAAGATTGGCGATATCGATTATCGGCGGCTTGGCGACTATAATCTGGGGCAGGCGGCACTGCTTTTGGGCCTGATGGTCGCCTACGCGCTCTGCTTGCGCCCTGTCGGCTTCATCGTCTCGACCACGGCGTTTCTTGTTCTGGGATCCTTTGTCCTGGGTGAGCGGCGATGGTTCATCATGATCTTTGTCTCAGCACTGGCCACGGGCGTCGTTTGGTATCTCGTCCAGGTGGTGCTGGGCATCTTCCTGCGACCGCTGCCCTGGTTCATGGGGCTCTGACATGATCGAAGGTCTTCTCGTCGGGCTGCAGACAGCCTTTTCCATCCAGAACCTGCTGATGGTGATTGGCGGGTGTCTGATCGGCACCTTCATCGGCATGCTTCCCGGCCTCGGCCCCATGTCGATCATTGCCATCATGATCCCTGTCGCCATCTCGATGGGTGACCCGGCAGCCGCGCTGATCCTTCTGGCGGGTGTCTATTATGGGGCGATCTTTGGCGGCTCGACGTCTTCCATTCTGCTGAACGCGCCGGGGGTCGCGGGCACCGTCGCCACCAGCTTTGACGGCTATCCGATGGCCCGGCAGGGCAAGGCCGGCAAGGCGCTGACGGTTGCGGCGATTGCTTCATTCAGCGGCGGCACGATAGGCGCCATTTTGTTGATGGTCTTCGCCCCGATGCTGTCATCGGTGGCGCTTCTCTTCCACTCTGCGGAATACTTTGCACTGATGGTTGTGGGTCTTTCGGCGATTGCCGCCTTCGCCGGTACCGGTCAGGTGGCAAAAGCGCTTATCATGACCGTCATTGGTCTGATCATGGCGACCGTGGGCGAGGGCGCACTCTTTAACCTTCCGCGTTTCACGATGGGTCTGATGGACCTGCAGTCGGGCTTTGGCTTTATTACCCTGGCGATGGCCATGTTCGCCCTGCCCGAAGCGTTGTTTCTGGTGCTGAACCCTGCCCGCGGTTCCCAGGGCAGCAGTGGGGACATCAAGGACCTGCGGATCACCCGCGAAGAGGGGCGCAAGATCGCGCCGGTCATCGGGCGGCAGTCCATACAGGGTTTCTTTATCGGCGTTCTTCCCGGTGCCGGCGCGACAATCGCGTCATTTCTTGGCTACGCTGTGGAACGCAACATTGCCGGTAAGGAAGAACAGGACGAATTTGGCAAAGGCTCGATCAAAGGCCTTGCTGCGCCCGAGACGGCCAATAACGCGGCATGTACCGGCTCTTTCGTGCCGCTCTTGACCCTTGGCATTCCAGGGTCGGGGACGACGGCTATCCTTCTCGGTGCGCTCATTGCACTTAACGTGACGCCCGGTCCGCGTCTCATGATTGATGAGCCTCAGATTTTCTGGGCCGTCATCATATCGATGTACATCGGCAACCTGATCCTTCTGATCCTGAACCTGCCGCTGATACCCTATATCGCGAAAATTCTGGCCGTTCCGCGCAACTACCTGATCCCCTTCATCCTGTTTTTCACGCTCATGGGTGCCTACATCGGCCAGAACAACGCGACCGAGCTTCTTTTGCTTGTCGGCTTTGGCATCTGCGCGACGATCCTGCGCTTTGCGGACTATCCACTGGCACCGCTGCTGATCGGCTTCATCCTCGGAGGTATGCTGGAAGACAATTTTGCCCGCTCCATGCAGCTTTACGACGGAATGGCGTTTGTTTGGGAACGGCCAATGACCTTGGGGCTGCTGGTGATCGCCGCGCTTCTGATCCTGCTGCCAAGCTACCGGGCGCGCCGCGCCCGCGCACGGGCCGCCGGGGTCGCTGACGGCGACTGAGACGTCCAAAAGGTCCCGCTCTGGAACCTGGGATTGGCTGCGGGGGCGGGCACGTTCTGTCAGTGCTTGGTACGGGCGGCGCAGTTTTCGAGCATGCTGCGAACCTGCGCGATTATTTCGGCGTTCGAGGCGAGACGCATTTCGGGTGCGTTCGACAAACAGAAGATACGGTCGAACAAGGCGCGCGCGCGCATGATTTTGGCGCCCCCCTCAGTCGGTTCCAAGGGACGATAGTACTTGCGAATGGTCACTGGGCCATCACTGCGCTGCACATCGACGGGGTGCGGGCTCACAAATGCCGAAAACGTTCGCGGTGACTTCGCGCTGCCCAGAGGATGGAGGGGCTCAATTCCAAGGCCAAGGTCAATCATCAAAGAATGCATGCGCCGTTCTTGAAGTTCATAGAACAACCCCAAGTGGGCCATCCTTTCCAGCCGGTCCAGAACGGCCGCAGCGGCCACATCGCTGATTTTGAAGTTCGAGGCAAAGGGGCGCGCCGCATCCGGCAGTGTCGCCGCAAAATTCGCAAGGCTTCGCACGATTGCTTCTTGGTCGGCCGCGCAAAGAACGAAACCGCATTCGCCCACGCTCCATGGCTTTGTGTGGTGGGCCGAGACCGCTTCGATCGGAACAGTGCCGGATTTCGGCGCTCCTGGCCGGTCCGCAAGCCCTGTGGCGTTGTCGACGACAAAGTGCTTCCCGTGGCCGTGGCAGTACTCGGCGACGGCATTCCAATTCGACAGCGCCGCGAATGTGTTGGTGTAGATAACGCCGTCGTACCCGCTAAGCGGCAGTGTTTTCAAAGCTTCAAGGTCAAAGCCTCCGCGGTGGTCCGCGTCTATGACGATGGCATCCGACAGGGGACCAACCTTGCTTGAGAAGAAGGTAAAGGCGCTTGTGACCCATCGCAGTGGCTTTGCGCCCCTTTCGATGGAGTGAACGGCGCATGCCAGGTGCAGCGCAGATGTACCGCTGTTGACCGCCACAACGCGCCGATCAGACGGCAACCCGGCAACCTTCGCCACCGCGCGCTCCAAGAGAGATGCGACCGGGCCGCCGTTGGCGTGACTGTTTGCATCGATGGACAGTCTCAAGAACTCAGCCATCCGGTCGGTGTCGTAGACTTTGTTCTCGATGAAGGGGATTGGCCTTCTCGGGGGCGGTGACGCCAGTTCCCGGGCGACGCCGGGCAACGCAACGCCTGCCTCGGCCGCAAGTCTCACAAGGCCCTCGTCTCTTACGCCGAAGGGGCGAGTATAGGCGTGGGTCAGCGCCGGATGCAGATTGTTGTTGATTGGTGCAGTCTCGGCCAGTTGCGACCGGAAGATCTGTGGCCATCGGTACGCCCGGGCCGTATCGGGATGATAGGCGGCCAGGGCGCCCCCGACATCGATCAGGTGAACCCGCGCAAAGCGCTTGAACGCTTGGCACAACAGCCAGGACGCCATGACATCACCGGCACTGATTACTACGACCGGCGGCAGCCGTGCTGTCTGCAGGCCGGCAAGCGCATCGAAGAGCTGCGCACGGATGTCGTGACGTTCGAGCCTCGCTTTCCGTGCATCTATCTCGATCACGCGCAGGCCCGGTATTCCGGTTGCGTCAAAAAGAGCGCGGTTGCGCTTGTTTGTGATGAGGATGACATCGCGCGTCCGCAACCCATCGACAAACTTGGCCATTGTGCCAACGACTGCGGCCACCTTGAATTCATGCCCGCTGAAACGTTTGTCGGCGGTGTTTTGCAGGTGTTCCGCCGGGACAAAATGGCCGATCAGCGCCTCGCAATGTGCCCAACTTTCATACGGCGTGCCTTCAATGCGATCTGCCAGGGGCCAGGGCGTCAGCGACGGCACGAAGTTCATACCCGTACGTGGCGACGGCAGAGACGTGATTTCGCGCAGGAAGTCGGCCAACATGCCGCTTTCGGCCAAAAGACTTCCCTCGATCCCGATGACCCTGTCGATCTCGCATCCGGCGGCCGTCAGGAATGCGTGGCGGGTCACCCCCTTTTGTTCAAGGCGTACCAGCCGTTCCCAGATCCCGTGGTTCACCTTGGCGTAAGCGAAGCTTTCTTCGCGCGCGAGTTTTTGCAGGACATAGTCGTATCCGGGCTGGTCCACGTTCAGTTTGGGTACTGTCAGAAACCTGGCACCTTCTGCGGGGGAAAAACTCTGCTGGGCCGTGCGCCATGCAACCAATTCGGGGCTTTCTGGGACAGTGGTACCGGTCTCAGTGTGATCAACACGCCAAGGCCCGGGCATTCGCTTTGAGAGCTTCATAGAGGCATCCCCATCCAATGCCTTGCATAGCGCCGTTTGGCGTTTGAGAATAGCCTGCGATAAAGCGGGTCACGCGCATTCCCATGGACCCGCCTTTGATGTGGGCGTCTTTTCGCGCGGGGGTTGTTGCCAAGCTTACTCAGACACTTGGACCAGCAGTCGGTCTACCCTGAAAGGTGGTCCGGCGGCTTTGCGAAAACGATGGCTCTGACATCGAATGCGGCGCAATCCGCTTCTAAATTACCGCACCAAATGGCCAGTCACAGATGCTGCGCCGCCAAAACCCGGATCCTCGCTGCAGGTTACCTCACCTGTTAGAACAGGCAGGATCAACTCGAACGACCTTGAGCCTGGGACCTCGACCGCAAATTACCGTCAACTAAGATGTCAATTGACGGCACTGAACTGTACTCATGCGTGCGCCTGGCTGAAACGCCTTTAGAAATGCGCGGGCCATACCAGGGAAGTGACCCAACGCATCCTGCCGGTGTTAGCCGCCAAAGTCGTCCAGCATGATGTCTTCGCGGTCGACGCCAAGTTCGACCAACATGTTGATGACCGACTGGTTCATGATCGGCGGACCACACATATAGTATTCGCAGTCTTCCGGGGCGGGATGGTTCTTGAGGTACTCTTCAAAAAGAACGTTGTGAATGAAGCCGGTGTAGCCTTCCCAGTTGTCCTCGGGCAGCGCGTCCGACAAGGCCACGTGCCAATCGAAGTTGTCGTTCTCATCCGCCAACTGGTCGAAGTCTTCGACAAAAAACATCTCGCGCTTGGATCGCGCACCGTACCAGAAGGTGATCTTGCGTTTCGACTTGAGCCGCTTGAGCTGATCGAAGATGTGGCTGCGCATGGGTGCCATGCCCGCGCCGCCGCCGACGAAAACCATTTCTTTTTCGGTTTCGCGGGCAAAAAATTCGCCGAACGGGCCCGAAATGGTGACCTTGTCGCCGGGCTTAAGACTGAAGATGTAGGATGACATCTTGCCCGGCGGTATGCCTTCGCTGCCCGGTGGCGGCGATGCCACCCGGACATTCAGCATGATCATGCCTTTTTCTTCGGGATAGTTCGCCATGGAGTAGGCGCGTTCCAGTGGCTCGCCCACAACGGATTCATACTGCCAAAGATTGAACTTGTCCCAATCCTCGCGATACTCATCTTCAACGTCGAAGTCCTTATAATTCAGGTGGTGCGCCGGCGCCTCGATCTGGATATAGCCGCCCGCGCGAAAGTTCACGTCTTCACCTTCGGGCAACTTCAGCACCAGCGCCTTGATGAAGGTGGCAACGTTTTCGTTCGAGACGACCTCGCATTCCCATTTCTTGACGCCAAAGACCTCTTCGGGAACTTCGATCTCCATGTTCTGCTTGACGTTGACCTGGCAGGACAACCTGTCGCCCTCGGCCGCCTCACGCTTGGTGATGTGGCTTTCTTCCGTCGGCAGGATTGAACCGCCGCCCGAATGAATTTTGACGCGGCACTGCGCGCAAGTGCCACCGCCGCCACAGGCCGAGGGGACAAACAGCTTCTGTTCTGCCAGCGTCTGCAGAAGCTTTCCGCCCGCGGGCACGGATACCGTTTTCTCGCCGTTGATGGTGATATCCACGTTACCCGTGGACACCAGCCGCGACCGGGCCGCCAGGATGATCGTGACAAGCGCCAGAACGATCAGCGTGAACAGCATTATGCCTAGACCGAAGGTTGCCATCAGAAATTCTACCTCAGAGTTTAACGCCGCTGAACGACATGAATGCCATTGCCATCAGACCGGCTGAAATGAAGGTAATGCCCAGACCCTGCAGTCCGTCCGGGATATCGGAGTACTTTAATTTTTCGCGGATTCCGGCCATCGCCGTGATCGCCAGCGCCCAGCCGAAGCCCGATGAAATTCCATAGGTCACGGACTGAGTGAAATCATAGTCCCGTTCCACCATGAACAGAGAACCGCCAAGGATCGCGCAATTCACCGTGATCAGCGGCAGGAAAACCCCGAGCGCGTTGTAGAGCGGTGGAAAGTATTTATCGAGTGTCATCTCAAGGATCTGAACCATGGCGGCGATAACGCCGATATAGGAAATCAGGCCCAGAAATGTGAGGTCCACGTTGGGAAAACCGGCCCAAGCAAGCGCTCCGGGCGCCAATAGATAGGTCAAAAGCAGATTGTTGGCCGGAACGGTGATGGCCTGCACGATCATCACCGAAATACCGAGGCCAATCGCCGTCGCGATTTTCTTGGAGACCGCGATGAAGGTGCACATGCCAAGAAAGAAGGCCAAGGCCATGTTCTCGACGAAGATCGCCTTGACGGCGAGGGAAAGTAGCTCTTCCATCAATGGGCCTCGACGACCTGGATCTTGTATTCGCGTTCTTCCACCTGCTTGGGTTTCCACGACCGGAAGGCCCAAATTATAAGGCCGATCACGAAAAAGGCTGAAGGCGGCAGCAGCAAGAGCCCGTTGGGGACATACCAGCCGCCATTGTTGACAGTCTGAAAGATGGTCACACCGAACAGGCTGCCCGCGCCAAACAGCTCTCGCACAAATCCCACCAGCATCAGGATCAGGCCGTAACCCAGCCCGTTTCCGACGCCGTCGATGAACGAAGCGACGGGCGGGTTTTTCATGGCAAAGGCTTCCGCCCGGCCCATGACGATGCAATTGGTGATGATAAGGCCAACAAAAACAGACAGCGTTTTTGAAATCTCGAATGCATAGGCCTTCAGGATCTGATCCACCATAATCACCAGCGATGCGATGATGACCATCTGCACGATGATCCGGATAGAGCCTGGGATCTGATTGCGTATCATCGAGATAAACATCGATGAAAAGCCGGTCACAAAGGTCACGGCGATGGCCATAACAAAGGCCACCTGCATCGACGATGTCACCGCCAGCGCCGAACAGATGCCCAGCACTTGCAGCGTTATCGGGTTGTTGTCGACCATCGGGTCGATCAGCAGCTCTCGGCGTGTCTGGGGCATCAGATCGCTCCTGCCTTTAGGTTGTCCAGGAAGGGCTCGTATCCCGCCTCGCCCATCCAGAACCGGACAAGGTTGTCGACACCCCTCGACGTCAGGGTCGCACCCGAAAGCGCGCTCACATAAAAATCCTCTCCCGCAGGGGGCACGGTCTTGGCAACGGTGATCTGCAAGTCACCCGCATCATCTGTCAGTTTCTTTCCGGACCATTCGGCTTTCCAGCGCGGGTTGTCGACTTCAGCTCCGAGACCGGGCGTCTCCCCGTGCTCATAGAACTGAAGGCCAAAGATGTCGTTGCCGTTTTCCTCCAGCGCGATAAAGCCGTAAAGCGTCGACCAAAGACCGTAGCCGTAGATCGGAAGAATGATCTTGTCGAGCGCACCGTCGTCACCCCTTAGAAGGTAGACGGTCACAAACTTCGATTGCCGCCCGATCGAAGCGGGATCGTCTTCCAGTGCGATGGACAGTTCCGGATCGCTTGCGGCCGCGCGATCATCGAATGTGATCGGATCGAAAGCGTCGGTGAATGCGCCTGTGCTGAGTTCCAGCACATGCGGCTCAAAGACACCGAAGGCATCCGCCACATCGACGCCGGGATCATAAAGACCCGCGACCTGCAGGATGTTGACCTGCTTGTCCTTGCGTTTGTTGACCTCCTGCACCGGCCGCAGCGCCACGGCCGTCGCGGAAACGATCATCGATGCGACAAGACACAGCGCCACGGCGACGAAGATCGTCTTCGGCACCGAATCCGCCGGCAGCTTCAAAAAGCGGCGGATGGGGCCGTCTTTTCGGTCGGGCTGTTCAGGCATGGCGCCGCGCTCTCCGCTTGATATTCGCCTGAACGACGAAATAGTCGATCAACGGCGCAAAGACGTTTCCAAACAGGATGGCGAGCATCATACCTTCCGGAAATGCCGGATTTATTACCCGGATCATCACCACCATGACGCCTATCAAGGCACCGTAAATAATGCGACCCATGTTGGTATGCGCGGCAGATACCGGTTCTGTCACCATGAACACGAGCCCGAAGGCATAGCCGCCGATAACAAGATGCCAGTACCAAGGCATCGCAAACATCGGGTTGGTTTCGGACCCGATCAGGTTCAACAAAAGTGAAAAGCCGATCATGCCCCCAAGACAGCCCACCACCAGGCGCCAATTGGCTATGCGCGTGGCCAGAAGGAACAAAAGACCGATAAGGCAGGCAATCGTCGATGTCTCTCCCAGACAGCCCTGGACCGTGCCGATGAAGGCGTCCATCCATGTCATGCCGTTTGCGGCCAGTTCTCGGTAACCGTCGGACGCCGAGACCGCCAGCGCCGTTGCGCCGGAAAAGCCGTCCACGGGGGTCCAGATCGTATCACCCGACATATGGGCGGGGTAGGCAAAATAAAGGAACGCCCGCCCGGTCAGAGCCGGGTTTAGGAAGTTTTTGCCCGTGCCGCCAAAGACCTCTTTGCCGATCACAACGCCGAAGGAAATGCCAAGCGCCACCTGCCACAAAGGCACATTGGGCGGCATGATCAGCGTATATAGCATGGACGTGACCAGGAACCCCTCGTTGACCTCGTGCCGCCGAACGGTCGCAAAAAGCACCTCCCAAAGGCCGCCAACCACCAGGGTCGTCAGATAAATCGGGATGAAGTAAAGCGCGCCATGGGCCAGATTGGCCAATGGGTTGGCCGAGTTAAAGCCGATGCCCGTGAAGTCGATTATGCTGGCGCGCCAGCCTGACGGGCCAAGTGTCTCGATCGCCGAATTCACCTGCAGACCGGTGTTGTACCAGCCGAATATGATGCAGGGCACCGTTGCCAGAACCACATAGGTCATGATCCGCTTCATATCGATGTAGGATCGTGCGTGCGGGGCGGCGGCCGTCACAGTCTTCGGTGTAAACAGAAGGCTTTCGACCATTTCGTAAAGCGGGAAGTACGTCTCCCATTTCCCGCCGCGTTGGAAGTTGGGTTCGATGCTGTCGAAGAAGCTTCGCAGGCCCATGGGGCTATCCTTCCTTCTCGATCTTGCTCAGGCAGTCGCGCAGGGCGAGCCCGTACTCGTATTTGGCGGGGCAGGCAAACCCGATAAGGGCCAGGTCTTCTTCGTCGAGTTCAAGTGCGCCCAAGGCCTGCGCGGAATCCGTGTCCATGACTAGCAACGCCCGCACCAACTGCGTCGGCAGAAAGTCCTGCGGCATCAGCTGCTCAAAGGTGCCCAGCGGCACCATGGCCCGGCGACCGCCGTTCAGGTTGGTCGTCATGGCAAAAAGCTTCTTGGTCAGGGCAGAGCCTAGCACGGGTTGCACCGCGAACTTGCTGGGCATCGGCCGGATCCAGCCCATGGGTATCTGGCGGCGGTCCTCTTCGATCACGGTTACCTGACGGGCATAGCGTCCCAGAAAAGCGCTTGGACCCTCGCCCAGTGTACCGCTCAGGACCGATCCTGAGATCAAACGGGCAGGAACGATGGGGTCATATGCATCCTCGGTCAGCTCGATCATGGATGCGCCGGTGATTGTCCTTACGATCCGGGGATCGCGGCACATGGGCCCGGCCACCGACACAATCCGTTCGCCGTCGATGTGACCCGTCGTCAGAAGCCGGCCGATGGCAATTACATCCTGGTACCAGATTGACCAGACCGTCTTTCCGGAGTCCGGCGGATCTAGGAAGTGCATATGGGTTCCGGGCAGGCCGGCGGGATGCGGACCCGAAAACCCGGCCGCTTCCACGCCTGCAACATCGGCGCCGGGCACGCTGGCGCTGGCGCTATGGCAAAGGTACGTCTTGCCCTCTGTCAGACGGGCAACGGCCTCAAGACCGGTCAGGAAAGCGTCGCTCGCCTCGGCAATCACCATCGCCGGGTCCGGCGATAGCGGTTCGGTATCGATTGCCGTCACAAAGATTGCCGCCGGTCGCGAAGACGGATCAGGCACTTTTGAGTATGGCCGGGTACGAAACGACGTCCATAGCCCGGCGGCACAAAGGCGCTCTGCCAGCCCTTCATGTGTCGAGACATCGCCCACATCTGAAAAATCCACCGGCGGCGTAGCACCACCATCGGTCTGGATCTCGACGCTGATCAGCGCGCGCCGTTGGCCCCGGTTGACGGCTTTTACTTTGCCCGAGACCGGGGACACCACAAATGCTGTCGGTGTATCCTTGTGGGCAAAGATGGGCGTTCCCGCCGCCACGCTATCGCCTTCGGCTACCATCAGCCTGGGCTTTAGGCCGATATAGTCGCCGCCCAGCACGCCGACCGTGCGGACAGACGGGCCCTTGCTGATCTTCTGGTCCGGTTGACCCTGGATCGGAAGCTCAAGGCCTTTTTTCAGTTGGAACTGCTGCACTTATCTCTCTTCGGTCGTGCAGTGCAGCGATTGCGGGCGCTATCGGACTGCGCTGGCTTCAATTTGTACTGGGTGCGCACCAAGATGCGTATCCTCATTTCCTTTATCAGATGTTTTTTCGGCCGTCAGGAGGACGTCTCGTCACAATTGACAGTACTCTGCTTTGGGTTCAAGACGATGTCGCCCGAACGATGGAGGGTCCATGAAACGCGCACTCTTACTTGGGCTGTCGCTGGCTCTGGCGGCTTGCAAGACTGATCCTGTCACGCTGGAGTTCTCCGGCGAGACGATGGGCACGACCTACAATATTACGGCTGTGGACAAAACCGCAGAATTGCAACCCGAAGAGGTTGCGGCAGCGATTGTTGCGGCGCTGGACGGCGTGAATTCCAAGATGTCGAACTGGGACCCGAACTCCGAGGTCTCAAAATTCAACGCGTCACAATCGACCGCCCCGGTCACGATTTCCGACGAATTTGGCGAAGTTATGCAGGCGGCGGGCGAGATTCATCGGCTGAGCGACGGCCAGTTCGATGTCACGCTCGGGCCGTTGATCGAACTTTGGGGGTTCGGGACCCGGACGCCCGAAAGCCCCGTGCCGGCCGATGATGAGATTGCCGCCGCGCTGGATCGGGTCGGGCAGGGCGATGTGCTGACGCTTGCCAGGGACGACAAGACCCTGGCCAAGGCGTTTCCTGACACATCCGTATACCTGGCGGCCATCGCCAAGGGGTACGGCGTTGATTCGATTGCGGAAGTCATGCGGGGCTTTGGCCTGACCGACTTTTTGGTTGAAATCGGTGGCGATCTTTACACCGCCGGTAACAATCCCGAGGGCAAAGGGTGGCGGATCGGTATCGAAAGGCCGGATGCGGCCAGCAGCGATCTGCAAGAGATTGTCGAGATCGGTGATCTGGGGATGGCAACCTCCGGCGACTACCGGAATTACTTCGAACAGGATGGCGTGCGCTATTCGCACATCATTGATGCGGTGACCGGACGACCCATCGCCCATGGGACCGCTTCGGTGACGGTTATCGCCGAGTCCGCGATGATGGCCGATGGCTGGGCTACGGCGATGCTGGCACTTGGGGCCGAGCGAGGACTGCCTATATCAGAAAAACTTGATCTTGCCGTGCTATTCATTTCGCGTGATTCGGATGCTAATGAAGTGTCGTTCGTGACAACCCCAAGCCCGCGGTTCATGGAACTGCTGGCAGATAAGTAGGAGCGCTTTCTTTTGTCGACCTTCGTCCTTGCCTTCGGTCTGCTGTTGCTGGTCGTGCTCGGAATGTCGCTGGGCGTGCTTCTGATGGGTCGCACGATCAAGGGAAGCTGTGGCGGTCTGAATGCTGTTGCGGGCGCCGACCGCTGTCTTGTCTGCAGTAAAGAGATTGATCCGGACAGCCCTCTCAGAGATCGTCTGGATTGCCCGCGCGCCAAGGAAATGGCCCGTCGTATGCAC
Organism: Pseudomonadota bacterium; assembly: GCA_039026235.1. Classification (GTDB taxonomy): domain Bacteria; phylum Pseudomonadota; class Alphaproteobacteria; order Rhodobacterales; family Rhodobacteraceae; genus JBCCMQ01. The sequence continues at coordinate 9,517 of JBCCMQ010000005.1, read as the reverse complement.
GACTAGGGACGGCTGTTCTTCCGCCGTCGCTAACCGTTCGTCACCGGCAGGAACCCCAGCGCCAGCAGGCATCCCCCCGCTGTCAGACCATAAAGCCAGGCCTTCCACGCCGCGCCGTCGGTCTTCCAGATGCGCCGGTACTGATATCCGGCGATAATGGCCAGAACGAACATCAGCGTGGCGACCAGGGGTGAGAGTGTAAATCCGTCCGGTAACAAGGTGGTTCCTCGAAAGCGCATCTCAGGTTAGGCTGTAGTGCACTTCGTTGTCCTTTGAAACAATAGCCGGGACCCACCCATGCCAAGCTCTTACCAAGCGCCGAACCGTGGTGACAAGGAACGCAAGACGACCTTCAGCCAGACCCAGAAGACGAACCTCGCCAAAGAGACTGCCACAGTGCAGAAGCTTATCTCGACCAAGGGCAACGCTGTTTTCTCGGTGCGCCCCGGTGACACGATTTCGACGGCTGTGGAGATTCTAAGGGATCGGCGAATCGGTGCGCTGTTGGTCACCGACGAAACTGGCGAAATGCAGGGTATCCTTTCCGAGCGTGATATCGTGCGAAAACTTGCCGAGACGCCGGGCCAGACACTGCCCACCAAGGTCGAGGACGTCATGACCAGCAACGTGGTCACCTGCGATCTCGACAACACGCTGGTCGATGTCCTGAGGCGCATGACCGAAGGGCGTTTCCGGCACATGCCGATCATGGACAACGGAAAGTTGGCCGGAATGGTGACGATCGGAGACGTTGTTACTTACCGGTTGAATGAGCTGGAACACGAGGCGCTGCAGCTCAAGCAGATGATCGTGGGCTAGTCGCGCAGCGCCCGGGCGCTGCAGGTCCCCTTGCCTTCGCCAAACCGCTGCGAGAAGTCTTTCCCGTCCACGGCCAAAACCACCGTGGCCGATAGAAGGAGACACCCGTGAGCGAAGAGACAACTTTCCATGTCGGCGAAAAGAACGAAACACTTCCCGAGCCCACACAGTTCTCGCCCAAGCCCTTCAAGAAAGCACGCCCGCCAGAGCCGCTGGAATTCGAGGTAGTTGTTACGGCCGAGGCGACCGAGCGGCAGAAGAAGACGGGTGTCGTGCAGGTCAATATTCCCGGATTTTCCTCGGTGCGTCTTTACTGCGACGAACAGACGCCGGTGGGGGATGACACCGCGCCGCCACCGCTGGCCTTCATGTGCGCCGGGATCGGCTTCTGCCTGATGACCCATCTGACCGACATTTATACGGCCCGCGGCATCAAGATTAAGTCCATGAAATTGGAACAGAAAGTCGGGTTCAAAACGAACCTTTCCAACATGCGCCAGCTTGGTCATACGACCGAAGGCACCACAGAGCACATTGAAACCCATGTGCTGATTGAAAGCGATGAACCGGAAGAACGGATCCGCGATCTGATGGTCGAGGCGGAAAATGCCTGCATGGCCCATTTCGCATTGCGCAATCCGATCCCCTGGCGGTCGCGGCTTCTGCACAATGGCAAAGAGTTGATCAGCCAAAGTGGCTAGATCCTGGCGCTGCGGAAGTCCTTACTTGGCTTGAGTTGCTGTCAAGGTGACTCGTTTTTGGGCTGTTTCCGACTAACGGGCTCGAATTTTTTGACCGACTGATAAAATTCGTTGACTTTGCGCGCACGGCTGCCGGAGAGTTTCGGCAAGGAGATCACCGTGGCCGCAAGCTTCGACCTACATTCCGTAAGGGGGTCGGTTCTCGAAGATATCGAGACCGCCCTTGCCGCTGCGCGAGAAATTCGCGACGCCCATTGGGGCAAGGTGGTTACCTATTCCCGGAAAGCCTTTGTGCCGCTTACGAACATGTGCCGCGATACCTGCGGCTACTGTACCTTCGTCAAGCACCCCACATCTCCCGAAGCCAGCATACTGACGCCGGAAGAGGTTCTTTCGATCGCCCGCCGCGGTGCTGCCGCCGGATGCAAAGAGCTTCTGTTCAGCCTGGGTGAAAAGCCCGAGCTTCGGTATGAAACGGCGCGTCGCGCCCTGGCGGCGCTGGGCTACGCGCATATGACCGATTATCTGCGCGATATGTGTGAACTGGTGCTGAGCGAGACGCCGCTTCTTCCGCATGTGAACGCCGGCACCCTGTCCGAAGACGAGATCGAAAAGCTGCGTCCGGTTGCGGCCTCGATGGGCATGATGCTTGAGACGGTCAGCCGCAGACTGACCCGCCAGGGGCATCCGCACTATGCCTGCCCGGACAAAGTGCCCGTTCAACGTCTCAGAACGCTGGAACGTGCGGGCCAGATGCGGGTCCCGTTCACAACCGGGCTGCTGATCGGCATTGGCGAGACCTGGGAAGAACGGCTGGAAGCCCTTGAGGCCATCAACGCCGTGCATCGCCGGTACGGTCACGTTCAGGAAGTGATCATCCAGAATTTTCAGCGCAAGCCCGATATCGCCATGGCGCGGCATCCGGAGCCAAAATTGCCCGACATGCTGCGGACGATCGCGGCGGCACGGATCATTCTCGATCCCGAGATCAGTATTCAGGCGCCGCCCAATCTAAGTTCACGCCACATTCAGTACCTGCGCGCCGGCATTAACGACTGGGGCGGGATATCGCCCGTCACCATCGACTTCATCAATCCCCAGCACGCCTGGCCCGATCTTGAGGCTTTGGGTGCGTCCTGTGCGGAGGCCGGCTTTGAATTGCAGGAACGGCTGACCGTCTACCCGCGTTTTCTTGCTGAGGACGGAGCGTTTTTAAGCCCGACGATCCAAGATCGCCTCGCCCATATGGCAAGATCGGATGGTCTGGCCCGCATGCAGGTTCACGCGTGATGAGACCATGAACGCGCTCGTGAAACCCGAAGAGCTTTTCGATAGCGCGGCCGCCCGATGCGGCGGCCAAAGCGTTTCGCCTTCGGTCAGGTCGATCCTGGAAAAGGCGCTCGCGCAAGGCGAAGAGATAACAGAAGCCGACGCGGTCGTGCTTTTCGGGGCCTCTCATTCAGAGAAAGAGGCGCTTTTCCTGGTGGCCGACACACTGCGCCAGCGTGCGAATGGCGATCGCGTCAGCTTTGTCGTCAACCGCAACATCAACTTCACGAACGTCTGCTACATGGGATGCCGATTTTGCGGCTTTGCAAAAAGAAGCGATGCGCCGGGGGCAGAGTGGCTTTCGCTGGACGAAGTTGCGGGGCGTGCCGAAGAAGCCTGGCAGCGCGGTGCCACGGAAGTGTGCATTCAGGGCGGGCTTCATCCGAAACTTCCGGCTGACTATTACACCCGCATCATCGCGGCCGTTAAAGACCGTGTGCCCGGCATGCATATTCATGCCTTTTCGCCATTTGAGATCTGGTACGGCGCGTCGAAGTCACGCAAAAGCTATCGCGCGTTCCTGTCCGAACTGAAGGCGGCCGGTCTTGGCTCGATGCCCGGCACCGCCGCCGAGATACTCGACACAGAGGTGCGCAGAAAGCTCACCAAGAACAAGCTGAGCGCCGAAGCCTGGGTGGACATCATCCGGACGGCCCACGAGGTCGGGATCAAGACATCGGCCACGATCATGTATGGTCACGTGGACGGGCCCAGGCACTGGGCCGCCCACATCGCTTTGCTGCGCGATATTCAGAAGCAGACCGGCGGGTTTACCGAACTGGTTCCGTTGTCATTCGTCCACACCGATTCCCCGCTTTACACGGCTGACCCCCACAACGTGCGACCCGGTCCCACGAACGATGAAGTCGACAAGATGCACGCGGTGGCACGCATCATGCTGGCCGGCTGGATCGACAACATTCAGGTATCCTGGACAAAGCTGGGCGCGAACCGCGCGCAAGAGATGTTGCGGCGCGGCGTCAATGATCTGGGCGGTACTTTGATGAATGAAAGCATCTCGCGCGCCGCCGGTTCAAAGCACGGGCAGGAAATCACCGCCCACGAGATGGTGTCGCTGATCCGCGCGACCGGGCGTGTGCCCGTGCAGCGCAATACGCTTTACGAAGTCAAAGAGACCTTCATCGATCATGATCCGCCGGCCCTTGCGCCGCTTGTTGCGCGGCAGCAGGGACAGCAGCCATTGGATTTCATGGCGATGTTTCCGCCGCCCGATGGAACGCGCGGGGCAACGTCATGACGGCCAGGCGCAAGGTCACGCTGCTTGCTGGCGGGGTCGGCGGCGCGAAAATGGCCGAAGGCCTGGCGGCTTTGAAGGATGTGGATCTGTCGATCATCGGGAATGTGGCGGACGATGATGCGTTTCACGGTCTCTGGGTGTCGCCCGACATCGATACGCTGACCTACAGTCTGGCCGGCGTAATCGATCGCGTCCAGGGGTGGGGCGTGGCCGATGAAGGCTTGCGGGCACTCGAAACACTCAAGACACTTGGTCAAAGCACATGGATGACGCTGGGCGACCGTGACCTGGGGCTGCATATCTACAGGACCATGCGCCGGGCGCGGGGTGATCGCCCGTCGGATATCGCGGCGGATGTGGCCGCCGCCTTTGGCGTGAATGCCAAGATCGTTCTGCCGACCGATGAAAACCTGCGCACCGTCGTGCAAACCGACGCCGGCACCATGACGTTCCAGGAATACTTCGTGCGGGAACGGTGCCGACCCACCGTTTCCGGCATTGATTTCGAAGGGCTATCGGCGGCCCGGGCGACGCCCGAGGCCATTGCGGCCCTGCGCGGCGCTGACCTTGTCGTTATCGCGCCATCGAACCCGCTGGTCAGCATAGGACCGATCATCGCCCTGCCAGAGATCAGGAACGCATTGCAGTCCGCTCCGGGACGCAAGGTTGCAGTCAGTCCACTGATCGCAGGGCAGGCCGTCAAGGGGCCGGCGGCGGCAATGATGACCAGCATGTGCTTCCGGGCCGACGCGGTCGGCGTGGCAAAGATCTACGCCGGTCTGATTGATACCATGGTTGTGGATAACCAGGACGCCGCCTTGGCCGATGAAATTGCGGCCCTTGGCATGGATGTGCACGGCACGAATATCATGATGCGCGATCAGGCGGATAAAGCGCGCCTAGCCGGTGCACTTCTGGCTATGCCCGCACGGACGGTGCCCGCATGAGAAGCGCGCAACGCACACTTATCGCGGTCCCGATGAAGGACCCCTACCAGGCCAAAACCCGGCTCGGGCATGTGCTCGACCCGGAACGCCGGGCCGCCCTGGCGTTGCTTTTGTTTGAACAGATGATCGACCGGCTCTATGCGGCCGTGGATCGAAGCCCGCTGATCGGGTCGGACATTGCGGTCGTGACCGCCAGCGCGTCGATCCGAAAATTGGCCGACAGCTATTGCGTGCCCGTCATTCAGGACCGCGCGACCGGGCTTTCGGCGGCGGCAGAGCGCGTGCGCCTCTGGTCACGGGCGCGAAAATACGATGCGCTGTGCATATTTCCAGCCGATCTTGCCGCGCCCGATCCCGATGATCTGCGGCGGGTTCTGGAGTATCCGATAGAAGACACCAGGGTATTGATCTGTCCTTCGCTGGATATGGGTACAAACGCCCTGGTCGTGCCGCCGGCGTCCGATTTTGCCTTCCAATACGGGCCGCGATCGTTTCTCGCCCACCGCCGGGCGGCACAGAAGGCTGGTCTGACCCCGGTGATTCTGCCCTGCACGAGCCTGCGCAGGGATGTGGATACGGTCGACGATCTGTCGTTCCTCGACGAAGGTGTCGCGGTTGAATTGCGGGCGAGCCAGCTGACATGAAGCCCGGCGTCACATTGACGGCCATTCCGGGTCTGCCCGATTTCCAGGACGGTGACGATCTGGCGGCCATCCTGGGCGATGCCCTTGAAGGTGTCGGCTGCGCGCCGGTCGACGGCGACGTCTTGTGCGTGGCGCAAAAGGTCTTTTCCAAGGTCGAGGGATGCATCGTGCCGCTTGATGGCGTGACCCCCGGCAAGGAAGCGCAAGAGATCGCCGACCGGCTGAACAAGGATCCGCGCAAGGTCGAGGTGGTTCTGGGCGAAAGCGCACGGGTGGTGCGTGCCTTCCGCCACGAAGGCCAGAACGAAGGCGTCATGATCTGCGAACACCACCAGGGATTCATTTCGGCGAATGCCGGCGTTGATGAATCGAATTTCGCCCAGCTGGACGCTGTGATGACGCTGCCACCGGATCCCGATCAAAGCGCGGCACGGCTAGGCGAGGCGCTGCAGCAGCGGTTCGGTGTGACTTTGGGCATCGTGATGACCGACACCTTCGGACGCCCCTGGCGCCTTGGTCAGGTCAATGTGGCCGTCGGGCTTTTCCAGGTGCCGGCCCGCGTCTCGGAACGCGGAGAGCAGGACGGCTGGGGCCGGCCCTTGGCGGTCACCGAACCGGCGCTGGCCGACGAACTCGCGGCGGCGGCAGGGCTTGTCATGGGCAAAAGCGCCCGGACACCGGTCGTCCTCGTGCGCGGCCTCAAATGGCAGCCGGGCGATAGCAAGATTGCGGACCTGATCCGCAGCCGACAGGAGGATATGTTCAAATGACACTGGCGATCATCGGTGGTACCGGGCCCCAGGGTCGTGGCCTTGCCCTGCGCTTTGCCCGCGCAGGCATGCCCGTCGTACTTGGGTCCCGCGACGTCCAACGCGGCGTCGATACCGCGGCGGAGCTTACGGCGCTTTTGCCCGAAGGTTCTGCGACGATCACCGGAATGGGCAATGAAGACGCCGTGGCTCAGGCCGATGAGATGGTGATGCTGGCCGTACCCTGGTCGGGTCACAATGCCACGCTAGAGGCGATTAATCCCGGGCTGGCAGGCAAGATTCTGATCGATATCGTTGTTCCCCTGGCCGAAGGGGATCCGAAAAAGGTCGACATGCCGCCCGAAGGATCGGCCACCGAGGCTGCCCAGGCAATCGTCGGCCCAGAGGTGCCCGTCATCGGGGCCCTGCACAATGTGTCTGCGACGACGCTCAACACGCTCGACTGGAAAATCAACTGCGATGTGCTGGTCTGCGGCGACAGCCTTGCCGCCCGCAAGAAGGTCATGGAACTGATCGCGCTTTTGGAGGTGGCGGCCTACAACGCCGGCGACGCCCAGTCAGCGCGCTGCATCGAAGCGATCACGCCGATACTCATTCGCATCAACATCTCGAAAGCCGTGCCCTTTTCGCACGCAGGTATCCGCATCTGGGCACCCGAGCACTAGCCAGCTACGAAGGAGACGTCACAATGGAATTCGCAATCTGCTTTAAGGGCAATGTCGAACCAAGCCGGGCACGATATCTGGTGCGCCAGGCCGAGGAAGGCGGCTTTACCTATTGCTGGTTCTACGACAGCCATATCCTGTGGCGTGAAAGCTATGTGGCCATGGCGATGTGCATGGAACACACTACTAAGATGCGTTTCGGGCCTTGTGTCACGAACCCCAACACCCGCGATTGGTCTCACGCGGCTTCCCTTTTCGGCTCGCTCGCAAAGCAGTCGGATGGCCGTTTCGACATCGGCCTTGGCCGGGGCGACAGCGCAGTGCGCGTCATGGGGCTGAAACCTGCGCCGTTGGCTCGGCTGGAAGAGTTTGCCCATGTGGTCAAGGCCCTGATCCGTGGCGACAGCGCGCAATACGGGGAATGCCCTGAACCGGTGCAGTTTCCCTGGGCGCAAGGGTACGAGTTACCCGTCTGGGTGGCCGCTTACGGACCCAAAGCCCTGTCGTCGGCGGGGCGCGTGGGTGACGGGCTTATTCTGCAGATCGCAGAGCCGACGATCGTCAAGTGGCTGGCCGATCAGGCAAAGAATGCAGGCATCGAAGCGGGGCGAGACATGTCCGGTTACCGCGTTATGGCTGCCGCACCGGCCTACACCGGCCCGGTTTCCGAGACGCTTGAAAAGGTCAAATGGTTCCCGGCCATGGTGGGCAACCACGTCGCTGACATTGTCGAACGCTACGGCAGTGATACCGATCAGGTCCCGGCCAGCCTGACCTCTTACATCAAGAACCGTCGCGGTTACGACTATTCCAAGCACGGTCAAAGCGATAACCCCTACCTCGATTTCATCACCGAGGATGTGGTGAAAAGCTTCTGTGTGCTGGGCGAGCCAGACGAGCACATCGCCAAACTGCGCGAACTGGAAGCTGCCGGTGTGACGCAGTTCAATATCTACCTGGACAACGGCGATGAGGAGAAAATCATCGCGGATTACGCGGAAAAGATCATCCCGGCCTTCTCCTAAGGCACCGGTCGGCTCGCGCCGCTTCATTGGCTGATTTGCAGTCGGGTGCAGTGGATGTAGAGTGCTTCAGCGGCTGCCCGTGCCGCTGAATGTGAATCGGTGACCGACGATGCCCGCCAGCGCGGAACCTGCAGGACAGTTGCGCAAAAACGCATCTACCGGCCCAATCGCGCCCAGGGCAAATCCAGGCAAGCCCTGTTGCGGCCCGCCGCGTGTGGAAACGCGCGCGCCGCAGGCCGCGGCACCTGCCGTCCTGGTAACATCAGGATCACCCGCCGCCGAAAACGCCGTGCCCATCCCTGGCGGATCGGCATTGGTCGGCACGGACAAACCAGTTCTGGCCGTCGACGGCGAAGGACCCGTGCGCCGGCAGAAGATCTCCCCGTTTCGCATGGGCGACACGGCGGTCACCAACTCCGAATTCCGGCGTTTTGCGGATGAAACGGGATATCAGACCGAAGCCGAACGGTTCGGGTGGTCCTTTGTGTTCTGGTCGCAGGTTCCGGAACAGGTGGGCGCCACGCAGGCCGTTGTTGGCGTCGAGTGGTGGCGCCGCGTCGATGGCGCCGCCTGGTTTGCGCCGGATGGTCCCGGCAGCGAAGATGCCTGCCTTCCCGATCACCCGGTTGTCCAAGTCTCGTGGAACGATGCGCGGGCTTACGCGCAATGGGCTGGCGGACGGCTGCCAAGCGAAGCGGAATGGGAACATGCGGCCCGCGGTGGACTAGAGGACGTCCGCTTTCCCTGGGGCGATGCCGAGCCGGAAGAGGCGGGCTTTACCCCGTGCAATATCTGGCAGGGACAGTTTCCCGAGACCAACACCGCCGCTGACGGCTATGTCACGACCGCGCCGGCCCGGTCTTTTGAGCCCAATGGCTTTGGCCTGTTCAACCTGGTGGGCAACGTCTGGGAATGGACGGCAGATCCGTTTCAGATCAAGTCGCTCAAGAAGGACGTGCGCGCGCGCCTGAAGGCCCAGAAAGGGTACCGTTTGCTCAAAGGGGGGTCGTTCCTGTGCCATCGAAGCTATTGTTACAGGTACCGGATCGCGGCGCGCTCGGGTAATTCTCCGGACAGCACCACCACCCATCAGGGTTTTCGCGTTGTCTGGCCAGAGTGAGAGGTAACTTGGCAAAGAACGTCCTTTTCATCATGTGCGATCAACTGCGCTATGACTATCTGTCCTGCGCAGGCCATCCCTTCATGAAGACACCCAATATCGATGCGCTGGCCGCCCGCGGCGTGCGCTTCGACCGCGCCTACGTGCAGTCGCCGATTTGCGGTCCTTCCCGCATGAGCACCTACACCGGTCGCTATGTACGTTCGCACGGGTCCACATGGAACAATGCCCCGTTGCGC
>JBCCMQ010000004.1:0-242018 GCA_039026235.1 Pseudomonadota bacterium | reverse complement strand
TCGCCGTCGATGTTTTCCTTCAGAAGGCCCTCTTTCATCATCAGGCCCAGGTTCGGGCGCACCCGGCGCCAGGGCGCGTCGGCGGCCTTGTAGATGATGTGGCGCAGATCATTGAGCCGCCCCGGTGTCTGGGACCGCCCGTCGGCCAGCCATTTTTCGCGGCTTTGTCCGCCTTTCCAGGCACGGGTCGTAAAACCCAGGATTTCGACCTTGACCTGGCAGCGTTCCAGCGTGCGTGCCAGCACGTCGGCGCAGATCGCCGCAATCGAGATCGGCCGCCCCCGCATTGACCCCGAGTTGTCCAGCAATAGCGTGACCACCGTGTCCCGGAATTCGGTGTCCTTTTCGACCTTGAAGCTGAGCGGCGTGGTCGGGTTGGCCACCACCCGGGCCAGACGACCGGCATCCAGGATGCCCTCTTCGCGGTCAAATTCCCACGACCGGTTCTGCTGGGCCTGCAGCCGGCGTTGCAATTTATTGGCCAGACGGCTGACGGCGCCCTTCACCGGTTCAAGCTGCTGGTCCAGATAGGCGCGCAGCCGTTCCAGTTCCGCCGGTTCGGCCAGATCCTCGGCGCGGATCTCTTCATCGAAATCCGTCAGGAATGCCTCATAGTTCGGATCGGCGTCCGACAGGGGCAAAGGCGCCGGCGGTTCCAGCGGCGCCTCGCCATCGGGCAGCTCGGTTTCCTCGCCCTGCTCCATGTCCGCCGCTTCGTCCAGCGACACCTGCGCCTCGGCGGCGTCCTGGGTATCTTCTTGCGACTGATCGGGGGCGGCTTCGGCATCCTCGGACTGGTCCTGATCGTCCGATCCTTGGCTGTCGGGGTTTTCCTGTTCGTCCTCGGCGCCGTCCGAGCCTTCTTCTTCGTCCTCGCCGTCCGGGTCGTCACCCAACTGGTCGCCATAGCCCAGATCGTCGATGATCTGTCGGGCCAGCCGGGCAAAGGCGGGCTGATCCGACAGGGCCTCGCCCAGCCCGTCAAGGGTCGTGCCCGCCTGATCCAGAATGTGTTCGCGCCACAGCTCCATCACGTTCTGCGCGCCCTTGGGCAACTCCCGCCCGGTCGCCAGATTGCGCAGCAGATAGCCCGCCGCGACGGCCAGCGGCGCATCGGCCGCGCTGGTGATCTGGTCATAGCCGCGCCGGGCCGCTTCATTGCCGATCTTTGCGTCGATATTGCCGGCCGTGCCCGGCATGTCGCGGGCGCCGATGGCCTCGCAGCGGGCCGTCTCCATCGCCTCGTAAAGATCGCGCGCCATCTGGCCCTGCGGCTCATAGCGGGCGTGGGTACCAATGTCATGATACTTGTGGCGCAGCGCATAGGCATCGGCCGTGCCCCGGGCCAGCAACACCTCGTCGCGCGTCATCCGCCTGCTTACCTGGGGCAGACGGATCTGTTCGTCCGTGGCACCGGGCGGGTCCACCGAATAGGTCACGCCCAGTTCGCGATCGTCTGCCAGAACGCGTGTGGTTTCAGCCAGCGCCTTCTTGAACGGTTCGGCAGGGTTGTCGGGTGATTGCGCCATGCCCGGTTACATCAGCCCGGATGGCGGAAAAGGCAAGTCCGAATGCGGTGTCAGCCGCCCAGAAGCAGGCGGTCGCAACTGGCGATGTATTGGGACGCCAGCGTCTTGGCCGAACGTGCCGCATCGTTTTGCCCGAAGGCGGCCGTGCGCAACAGCGCGGCCTGGGCGGCGCGGGCCGCGATCCGCTGGTTCAGCGCCGAGGATGCCGCATCCGGATCGCCCGGAAGGACAGCGGTCAGTAGGTCCGCGAAAGCCTCGCGCTGCATGGCGGCCCGCCCCGCGGCCGCACCGTCCGTCAGCCAGAGATGATGCTCTAGCGCGCTGTATCGCCCGGCACAATCGGCAAAGGATCGTTGAAGATCAAAGGTTTGCGCCAGGGTCGGCGAAGCGACTGCCGTGGCGCATAAGAGGGAGGCAAAGACTTTTCTTACTCTGCTCACAGTGTAAACTATATCCATCCAAATACGCCTGAAAAGTGGGCACTTTGTGAAAAAATATGAGATGTTGTGTCATGTCCCTACTCGGGCGCCCCATCTGGTGTGTGTCCAGCGCCGATTGGCCCCCGACATTCTGGCGCAAGGGGCGGCTTTGAACGGCGCCTTCGGCCTGCTAGGCTCGCGGCATTGGTTGCAGGCATTCAAACGGGGGGATTAGAGATGAAATTGAGAGACGTCATTTACGTGCTGGTGCTGGCGCTTTGGGCTCCGGCGGCGCAATCGCAAGAGCCGACGGCGGTGCAACCCTTCGCGGGCAGCACGATCCTGGGCCAGACGATCAGCGAATTTGCTGCATTGCCGATCATGCTGGGCGAAGACATCTCGACGGTCGAGGGACGCCTGATTTCGACCGTGCTGAAGCTTCCCGACCTGAAGTCGCCGCTGGAGGCGTTTCGCAGTTTCGAGATGGCGCTGTCCCAGGCGGGTTTCGACATCACCACGCCCGGGCGGCTGGAGCGGCCAGAGGTGTTGCGCCTGGCCCAGATGTACAGGGACGCCAGCATCGGGAATCAGCAGCACCAGACGCCGGACGGGAAACGCATGCCGCAGGCCTCGCTGCAGCGGATCACCACCTTCCCGGAATATTACCTGGTGGCGGACACGACGCGCGACGACACACGCACCGTCTTTGTCCTGACGGTGTCCAGCGAACAGGGTCTCTATCTGATGTCTGAACTGACGCTCGCGGTCATGGAGACGGGCACGGTGACGATCAACGAAGAGATGCTGACAGAGCAGTTGGGCGAGATCGGCAAGGCGGTTGTCTACGGGATCGAATTCGACACCGGCAGCGCCACGATCCGTCCGGGCTCGGAAGACATCCTGCAGATCATGGCCAATGTGATCGCCAAGACGCCGGGGCGTTTTTATATCGTCGGCCACACCGATGACACCGGCGCGCTGGAGCTGAACATGGGTCTGTCATCCGACCGGGCCGCATCGGTCACGGCGGCGCTCACCTCGGACTACGGCGTCCCGGCGGACCGTGTCGCATCCTTCGGGGTCGGGCCCCTGGTGCCCGTGGCGCTGAACACGACACCGGGCGGCAAACAGCTTAACCGCCGGGTCGAACTGGTGCAGCGGCTGGAATGAGCTGCGCGGTCGTTCCTGTTCGGTGGGGCAGATCGTTTTGCCGGAAATGAGAGGTATCGCGCGGGCGCTGCCTCAGCGCCCGGTGGGCACAAAAATGCAATCGCCAAGCTCGAAGCTCAGGCGGGCGCCATTTGCAACGGCCCATTGTTTGAAAGAGCTTTCGACCCACCGGCGGACGGCACGCTTGCCGGTGTCCAGAACCAGATACTCACTTTCCCCAAAAACGAAGGCCTGGTCGCGGGCGCGAATGGTCCTGGAGGTGTTGGGATAATCACGCGCCAGGTCGATCCCGCTGCGCAGCCGAAGCGCCTGGGCCGCCAGCGTGCCATCGCGCGAAACCTGGTGATACGTAACAAGAACGGCTTCGCAGAAATCCACGCCCGCAATCCCGCCATTTGGGAGGGGTTGCATCGCCACAATAGAGTATGTGTCTTTGCCGGCGTCCTGCACAAACTCGACCGCGGTCAGAAAGGCAATCGGCGGCAGGCGTCCTATCGTGGCGTTCACACCTTGGGCGACCGCGACTGTTCTTGCCTCGGTGAATTGGGGCTGGGCGCACCCGGCGTTTCTGCGCGCGGCGTCCTGAGCGGTCGGGGCGATGTCACCCCGGGCCAGCCTCTCATTGCGCGACAATTGCTGCGCGGCCCCGGACGTGGCCGTAAGAACCAGCGCCAGTATAAGAAGGCCGCGGATCAGCCCAAGCTCATCGACGCGGCGCTTTCGGGCAGTTCCTCGTCAAAGCAGCGCTGATAGAACTCGGCCACGGTCTGGCGTTCAAGCTCGTCGCATTTGTTGAGAAAGGTCAGCCGGAAGGCATAGCCGATCGAGCGGAAGATCTCGTTGTTCTGGGCCCAGGCGAGGACCGTCCGCGGGCTCATGACCGTCGACAGATCGCCCGCCATGAAGGCGGTGCGCGTCAGGTCGGCCACGGTCACCATCTGGCCGATGGTCTTGCGGCCCTTCTCGGTGTTGTAATGCGGGCATTTGGCCAGCACGATCGCGGCCTCGGCATCGTGGCTGAGGTAATTCAGCGTGGCCACCAGCGACCAGCGGTCCATCTGGCCCTGGTTGATCTGCTGGGTGCCGTGGTAGAGCCCGGTGGTGTCGCCCAGCCCCACGGTGTTCGATGTGGCGAACAGCCGGAAAAACGGGTGGGGCGTGATCACTTCGTTCTGGTCGAGAAGCGTCAGCTTGCCGTCGACCTCCAGCACCCGCTGGATCACGAACATCACGTCGGCCCGGCCGGCGTCGTATTCGTCGAAGACGATGGCCGTCGGGTTGCGCAGGGCCCAGGGCAGGATGCCTTCGTGGAATTCGGTCACCTGCTTGCCGTCGCGCAGTTTGATTGCGTCCTTGCCGATCAGGTCGATCCGGCTGATGTGGCTGTCGAGATTGACGCGGACACAGGGCCATTTGAGGCGCGCCGCGACCTGCTCGATATGCGTTGATTTTCCAGTGCCGTGATAGCCCTGAATCATCACCCGGCGGTTGTGGGAAAACCCGGCCAGGATGGCGAGCGTCGTATCGGGGTCGAATTTATAGGTCGTGTCGACATCGGGAACACGGTCAGAGCTTTCCGCGAAGCTCTTGATTTTCATATCCGTGTCGATGCCGAAGACTTCGCGAACCGACAGTTCCTCGGTCGGTTTCGTCGCCACATCCATTGATCCGTCCGCCATGTTCGTCCCCATGCAGGAAGGGGCGATTGCCCTTGGGCCGCGCCCTGCGACCGCTCAGTTGCATCATATCGCGTTCAAGCACAAGGGGAAGGCGTTCTGGTGCGCTCAATCCGGCGGCGGCGGCGGTTCGCACCCGGGGGCGCGGCGCGGGCGGCAGACGTCCTTATCGGACCCGGGCGGGATGCCGATCCGGCGCGCCATCCCCGTCCGACCAGTTGTGGTTTCTGACACCGGCGTCCGGCAGCCCCAAGGGGCGTCGACGCGCCCGGGGACGGGCGCGCCGGGCCCGTTGGTCAGGCCGAGCGGCTCAGATCACCATCTTCGGTCGCGTCGCTTTCGCTGCCGGTCTGGAAGGTGGCGATCAGTTCGCGCATCGACCGGGCGTTGTCCTGCAGTGTCTGGGCATTGACCCGGCTCTGCTGGGACATCGAGGCATTTTCCTGGGTCAGCACGTCAAGCTGCGCCAGGGCGGTGGTCACCTCTTCGACACCGGTTGCCTGCTCGTGGCTGCTTTGGGTCAGATCGGCCAGGGGATCCAACATGCCGCTGACATCTGAGACGGTCTCGCGCAGGATCTCTCCGGTCTTTTCCACGAGACCGACGCCCTTGGCGACCTGCGAGGTGCTTTCGTCAACCAGGGACTTGATGTCGCGCGATGCGTCGGCAGAGCGTTGGGCCAGCGCCCGCACTTCGGTGGCGACAACGGCAAATCCCTTGCCGGCCTCGCCGGCGCGGGCCGATTCCACCGAGGCGTTGACCGCCAGAAGATTGGTCTGGAACGCCAGGCTTTCCATCACTTCGACGATTTCGCCAATCCTGTCCGAAGCGGTCTTGATATCGGCCATGGCCGAGACCGCCGATCCCACCATTTCGCCGGCGGCTTCGGCCCGGGCAGCGGCCGCTTTGGCGCGGTCGGTCACGCTGGCCGCATGGTCTGCGTTCTGCTTGGCTGAGGTAGAGAATTCTTCCATCGCGGCCGAGCTTTGTTCCAGAGACGAGGCCTGCTTTTCAGAGCTGCGCGCCAGCGACTCGCTGGTACTGGTCATGGCTCCGGCCTCGACCCATACACTGCCACTTTGATCTTCAATGGCGCGCACCGTCTGGCGCAGGGTCTCGACGGCGCTGTTAAGACCGGCCTGCAGTCCTCTGAAAAGACCGGAGTATTCGCCTTCCATGCGGGCATCAAGCCGACCGTCTGCCAGGCCTTCGACGACGCGGGCAGTCTCGGACAGACCTTCTTCGACCCGCTCTACCAAGGCGTTGACAGACCGTGCCAGGGCGCCCATGGCAGGTTCTTCAAAATCGGCGCTGACGCGGTGGGTGAAATCACCTTCGGCGGCCGCCGATACAACCGAACCCACCGAGGACTGCAATTCGTCAAGCATCCGCTTGCGCATGGCCGCACTGGCTTCCATGTGCTTGCGTTGCTCTTCAACCCGCTCGCGTTCCGCACGCGCTTCGCGTTCGCGGACGGCCTCTTCCGAGGCCAGTTTCTCGGCCTCCAGTTCTTTGGCCTCCTTCGACCGATTGCGGAACACCTGCAGCGCACGGCCGATATCCTGCAACTCGGCCGCGTCGTAGCGATCGGCGATAGCAACTTCCAGATTGCCCTCGGCAAGCCCCGCCATTTCGGCAATCCGCGCACCCAGCCCGTCGGCAAGTTCGCGGGCGATCCGGCGCGAGAAGAGATAGCCGAAGGACACGGCCACGAGCGACAGAGCGGCAAGAAGGGCGACCATCCACTGGGATGTGGACATCCCCGATCGGCCGATTGCCGCCTGATAGTCGGCGACGGTGTCGAAAAGCTCTTGAATATCGGTGACGATCCTTGGCCCCACCACATCAAGCGATGCCTGAACGGTCCGGCGCTCGTCGGTCGCGGACTGCACTGTTTCGGCGGCAAGCTGATAGGCGCTGAGTGCGGCGATCCCGCCAGCGATCACATCGACAAGTGCCGGCTGCGCAGAGCCATTGTCGGCCTGTTGGGCGGCGCGCTTTGCTTCGGCGGTCGATTCCGCGAATGCCTGTATGTAACGGCTGGTTCCGGTCGCCAGATAGCGTTCTAGATGCGCCTCGGACCTCAGCGATGACTCAAGCGCTTCGGTGGCAAGGGCAATCACCCTTGGGTCGCCCGTCTCTAGCGCGCCGACTTCCAGATCGTGCATCTCCTTGGCCACGCGATCGGCCAAACCGCGTACCTCGGCCACGCCTAACCCAAGGGTCGCCTGCAGGGCGCCCATTTGTTTCAGCGCATCTTTGTAGGTCGCGACGTCGGCATCAAGTTTTTTCAAGGTGGCCAGAAGCGCCGCGTCCTTCGCCAATTCGGCCAGCTCTGTCGAGCTGGCGTTGATTTCGGCGATCCGCCGTTCCAGTTCAGCGCCAACGCCGTTGTCTTGCGCCTGCAACTGGCTGGCGGCCAGCCGCACCTGAAAGGTGTTTTCCAGCATGTCCTGAATGATCAGGCTTTCATCGGTTACGGTCTGAAACTCTCCAAAAAGACTGGTCAGCTTAAAGGCCGCTCCGCTGCCCACGGCGGCAACGAGGACCAAAAGAAGCGAGTTTACTTTTCCGAGGCGCTGAATGCGGCCTGCTAGGGTATTGGTGGCCATTGGTGTCTCCGACGCAATGCAAGTCGGGGGACCCATAAGGACCAACAGTTACCCAGCGCTTAAGCGCGATTAAGATGATTGTGCAACTTTGCACAAAACATAATCCTATACAGATCAGTCAGGAAAGTTCCGGCTTTCCTTGATCTGGTCCCAGGCCCAGACAACCTCTTGCAGGCGCTCTTCGTCTTCCCGGGCGCCGCCGTTCATGTCGGGGTGCAGATCCTTGACCAGGCTCTTGTACTGTTTTCGAATCGCTGACTTGGTCCAGTGATCGCGCGCCTCAAGAATATCCAGCGCCCGGCGTTCCTTGGGCGGCAGGCGGCGGGTGCCGGTGATCGACTTGCCGGGGTTGCGGGTGCCGTTTTCGCCCAGAACCTGATGCGGATCATCCACACCCAGCCGGGCCCAGGCGCGCTGTTCCTCTGACTTTTTGCCAAAGGGAGCCGTGTCGCGGTTCCACACCCGGTCGCTGTCGACCTGTGCATCCATCTCTTCGGGGCTCGATCCTTCAAAGTAATTCCAGCGCAGATTGTATTCGCGCACATGGTCCTTGCAGAACCACAGATAGTCATCCAGCGTATCGGGCGACCGTGGGGCCCGGTACTTGCCGATCTCTTTGCACCCCGGGTGTTCGCACTCGCGCTTTGAGGTCTCAAAGGCACCGGACATGCCGCGCCGACCCTTGGATCTTTTTTTCTTGTCCGACGAAACCGAAATGTCGAAGCCGAAGGGATCATTTTTGGACATGACAAACCTTTCCGAGTCGGGCAACGGAGTTTAGCCGCTTCGCGCAGAAGCGAAAGTCCTGAGAAGCGAAAAATGACCATCAAGTCGGAAATTCAACGAAAACTGGAAGTCGCATTCGCGCCG
This sequence comes from Pseudomonadota bacterium, assembly GCA_039026235.1. Taxonomy (GTDB): domain Bacteria; phylum Pseudomonadota; class Alphaproteobacteria; order Rhodobacterales; family Rhodobacteraceae; genus JBCCMQ01. Next base: position 233,742 of record JBCCMQ010000004.1, on the reverse strand, counting down.
TCAGAGCTCGAAGTGATCGATGACAGCGAAAGCCACCGGGGCCACGCCGGGTTCCGTGAAGGCGGCGAGACGCATTTCAATGTGCGGATAACGGCGCCGGGCTTCGCCGGTATGGGCCGGATGGCCCGCCACCGGGCGGTGCATGACGCGCTCGGCAAGGATATCCTGAATCGGATTCACGCGCTGTCGCTGAAGATCAGTGATTAAGAGCGACAACGGGCCGGCTCCGCCCGTGTGCGGGCGTGCGGGCGGGCCCGTTGTCCGTGGGGGCATTCAGACAGGCGCGTGCCGCACCCGGTAGGTGTCGCGCCGCATCGCCACCGTCGCCGGATTGATCCGGCCGCCCACCGCTTCGATCGGTGAGAACGGGCGTTTGGCATCCGCTGGTTCCTGGGTGACGCCACTTTCGCGGAGGTTGGCCACGCGGGCGCGGGCCTTTGATATCAGGTCGGTGTCGCCGACGCGGGGCGGGGCGGCGGTCGCCGACAGTGTCTGGGCCCGCGCGGGTTTCGGCGCGCGGTCGGCTTCGGCCACCGCCTCGGGAGAGGGCAAAAGCGCCACGGCACGGTTCTTCGGCCGCCGGAACACCAGAACATGCTTGTCGGCCGCGCGCAGACCCAGAAGGCTGCGCGGCGCCGGAACGAATTCAGAGCGCTGGAATTCCCAGCCCACCTCGGTCATGTCGTTCATAAGATCGGACAGTTGCGCCAATTGCGCGTCCTTGCGCCGCCGAAGGCCCCACCCCGAGGACACAATCGACGGCGCGGGCACGATACGGTACTCGTACATCACACACCCCCAACACCATGTACACGTTGCAAGTTATCCCCAAGCAAGGCACCCGCCAACAGCAATTGTGGCGAGAATCAGGCAAAAGTCTGATCACAAATGGGCAACAGTCGCGCCGTCCCGCGGAAAAAAGTCTTTTATGCGCAGCGTCTTGGGAAGATCCGGTCAAATCTTGGCACATATCCTGCGGAAAACGCCTGTTCTTTAAGGCCGCGCCGCTGTTTGGCCCGGCCCCCATGGAATCGTAAAAAAGGCGTAAATCTGTTGACCCTTTGTCCAAAATGAGCGATAAATCGCCCGCGGGTACAGGTGCGTGCCCAGATTTTTTATTGTAACGAGCGACCTGAGGGGGTTTCGTATGAAAAATTCGGTGTTTGCGCTGGCGGCGTCTGCCAGCCTTCTTTTCGCGGGCAGCGCCATGGGCGCGTCCATTTTCATTAACAACGGCTCTGTCGCATCGAACAACGACTTTACCGCCGAAATGGCCGCGGCATTTGGGATTGCCGAAGGCGACCTTGGCTTCGGGCTGGTGTACGACATCGAGATCGGAGCCGGTGGCGAGACCGTGGAGGCGTTCCTGGTCGCCGCCGAGAGCGGCTTTACAAACACCTTCACACTTGACGACGGTAGCGTCGAATCAATCTCTGAAACGAACAACGAAGTTTTGGACTTTGCCAACGACGACGACGGCTCGGTGTCGGGCACGTTCGGTGCTGGCCTATTGGCAACGACCGAGATGTTCTTTGACAGCGACGGTGCGGCATCTTCAGACGGGATCTTCGGCGATCTGTCGTTCGGTGTGTACTTCGATACCACCGGCAGCAGCGACTTTGTGTTCCTGGCATTCGACGATCAGGCCGAGAACCCCGATGATGACAACCACGACGACATGATCCTTCGCTTCGTTGCCGAAGGTGGTGTGAGCGTTGTGCCGCTTCCGGCGTCGGCGCTTCTGCTGATGGGTGCTCTGGCCGGTCTGGGCGCCCTGCGCCGCGCGCGCAAGTCGTAAGCGACCGACCATAGGGATACGGACGGCGGCCTTCGGGGCCGCCGTTTTCGTTTGGGGGTCAGGGTTTTCGCCGGACCCGATGGTCCGAAGCCCGGAATGCGGGCAGTGGCAATGAATTGGCGGCGCCGCCGGTTGCGGTGCCCGGGGGCGCGGTGCCCCTGTCCGGCTCGAACGGGCCTGATGCGCTGTGGACAGACCGGCGCGAAGTGTCAGAACGCGCTGGCCGGAAAAGTCGCAAGGACACGCAGGCGCCGGGGTGAAAGGCCGGATCCCACGCGGAAGCTTCGGGACGGATATGTAATGCAGGCGGGTTAGGAAGCGGCGAACAGAGCGCGCGTTGCGGCGCTGGCGGGGCTCACTCCAGCGCGTCGAGCCGGGCCTGGATGCGGTCGCGCAGACGGGTGGCCCTGTCGTGATTGAAGCTTGTGTATTCATAGTCGAAAACCGTGAGCGCAGCGGTCACGTGGGTCAACGCCGCCTGCAGATATTGTCGGGGGTTAGTCGTTGTGTCGTGATCGGCGATGGCCTCTTCGGCGGCGGCGAGGTTGTCCAACGTTCTTGCCCATTCCATCGGATATTCTGCTTCGGTGCGGACGGTCAGTGCAGCGTCATAGGCCTCAAGAGCCTCGGATAGGAGCGCGGCACCCTTAGGTCCGGCGGTGCGGGCGCCCTTGTAGTTGAATGCGGCGCCGAGGTTCATCTGGATTGCGGCCCAATTCAACCGATGGTCGGCTTTCGTGTAGACGGTCAGGGCGGCGCGATAGGCTGTGATGGCCTCTGATAAGAGAGCTGTGCCCGTGGGACCTGAGGTTCGAACGCCAAGGTAGTTGACGGCGCTACCAAGGTTCATTTGGGCCCCGGCCCAGTCCACCGGATGGTCGGCTTCGGTGAAAACGGTCAGGGCGGCGCGGTAGGCGGCTACGGCCTCGGAGAGGAGCGCCGCGCCTTCGGGCCCGGCGGTGCGGGAGCCTTGGGTCTGGAGCACGTTCGCCAGATTAACTTGGGTTTTGGCCCAGTCCGCTGGATGGTCGGCTTCGGAAAAGAAAGTCAGAGCGGCTTGGTAGGCGTTGATCGCTTCGGAAAATAGCGCAGCGCCCTTCGGGCCGGCCGTTCGGAGCCCCTCCACCCCAAACGCGTTTCCAAGGTTCATTTGCATCATGGCCCAGTCCGCCGGGTGATCGCTTTGGGGGAACCAATTCGCGGCGAGACGGAAATGATGAACCGCTTCATCGAACAACCTTGCGCCCTCTGGCCCACCGACGTTAGCGCCTCTCCGCTGAAGCGCGTTGCCCAGGTTGATATTGAGCCACCCGTAGAGCCTAGGCTCCATCTCGGGGCTGAAAGATGAAAGTGCCGCGCGCACCATTTCCTCCATCAGTGCAAATCCAGGCCCTCCGTAGCGCAGTGCATGCTCCCATAGGTTGTTTTGATAGCGGGATCTGCGTCGAGCCGGCTCGACCTGATCAAAGCTGACAAAGCAGTCTGCCGCCGCACTGAAATGGCGAAACGCTTCATCTGCCCGATTGGCGTCGAGTGCATTGTCGCCCCGTTCTTCGTAGGTTTGCGCAAGATCCTGGATTGCTGCCAATGCAGTCTCCTGCGCGGCCTTTACTCTCTTCTGAGTTTCCGCAACGATCTCTTCTTCGACCACAGTGGCTTTGGCGAGAAACTGATCCGCCATAACAAAATCGAGATCGTCGCGCGCCGCGCGCGCCTGTGCCTTAAGATCCGCGATCTGTGGATTGCGTTCGGACGTCCGCACGTCAGATTTCCGGCGCGCCAGATAGTCATCGGCGACAGCGCCGATTTCCCGGATCAGCGAGTCCTCGGTAGCGCCGCTCTGAACGTCCAGGCGGAACTTGGCGGCAATGAACTCAAGATCGCGGCGCCGGAGGCTGCGTAGGTCCTCCAGCGACTTCGCAAGCGTGCCATATTTTTCTTTAAGTTCTCGGTAGGTCTCTTCAGTGATGTCCAACAAGCGGCGGATCGCGTGCGGCTTTAACTCGTCGAACACACTCCGGTGGGTGACGAGGCCGTCGAGCAGGGGCGCGGTGATCTTCAGGAAGAGGTCCGGCATGGCGTCGCGCGTGTGTGCCGCCTCGGCATGAGATGCGTTTCGGATGCGCTCCAGCATATCTTGGGCCATGCGCGCGCCGTCGAGGTTTAGGGCGGCCATGCTTTGCGGGTCGGGCAGGCCGATTTCCAGCATTTGGGCGTAGTGCACCTCGGCATCCGGTGGCGTGTCGGGGTAGGCGGCGAGGATGTCTTGGGCGGCGGTCTCAAGGTCCTCGGCGAGTGATTGGAGCGACGGCGGGGTTTGGCCCCATAGTGCGGACAGGCTGTCGTAGGTTTTGGCGCCCGCGCCCAGGATGGACAGTGCGTCTCCTTTGGACGCGGCGCCGCCCCAGATCGTGATCAGCCGGATGGCTTCGCGAATGCTGCCCAAAGTACTGAAATCCCCTCAACCTATGGGGGCAGCGTACGGGTTGAGGGGCGTTGGTCAAGGGGGCGTCGTTGGCGAAATGCCTCGGCGCGGATGCGGACACAGTCCAGCAGGTGGCGACGGTTTTCTATGCCGGGCTGGCTGTGCGGTCGCACTAACCGAGGTTCGCGCCCGGCCCGGGGGTGGGGGCGGTTTCGCCCCCGCCCTTGGGGGGCGGGTCTCTCGTGCATCGCAGTGCGATGCACTGACGACAGGCGATTGCCTGCAATCGCCGTCAGTCGGGCGCCGCTCGGTGTTTCACACCCGGCGAGATGGGTGGGTTTTGGGCGGCACTATTCATCCAGGGCGCGCCCGCAGTTGGCTGGCGCTAACCGCTTTCGAGCACTGAACCCGAAAGACCGTCAGAGGGCGAGTTTCTTCGCCACCAGCTCGTTAACGGTTTTTGGGTTCGCCTTCCCGCCCGTAGCCTTCATCACCTGGCCCACGAACCAGCCGGCGAGTTTGGGGTTCACCTTGGCCTTTTCCACCTGCGCGGGGTTTTCCGCGATGATCTGGTCAACGGCCGCCTCGATGGCGCCGGTGTCGGTGACCTGCTTCATGCCGCGCGCCGCGACGATCTCTACCGGGTCGCCGCCTTCGGTGTAGACGATCTCGAAGAGGTCCTTGGCGATCTTGCCCGAGATGTCGCCGGATTTGATCAGATCGACGATGCCGCCCAGTTGCGCCGGGCTGACCGGGCTGTCGGCGATCTCGTGGTCTTCTTTCTTTAGCCGCCCGAAGAGCTCATTGATGACCCAGTTGGCGGCAAGCTTGCCGTCACGGCCTTCAGCGACAGCCTCGAAATAGGCGGCGGCGTCGACCTCCGCCGTCAGAACCGAGGCGTCATAGTCGGTCAGGCCGAAATCCGCCATAAAGCGCGCCTTCTTGGCGTCGGGCAATTCGGGCAGGGCGGCGGCGATGTCGTCGACCCAGCCCTGTTCGATCTCCAAGGGCAGAAGGTCGGGATCGGGGAAGTAGCGGTAGTCGTGCGCCTCTTCCTTCGAGCGCATGGAGCGCGTCTCGCCTTTGTCGGGATCATAGAGCCGCGTTTCCTGATCGATGCTGCCGCCGTCTTCCAGAATGGCGATCTGGCGGCGGGCCTCATAGTCGATGGCCTGCTGGATGAAGCGCATGGAGTTCATGTTCTTGATCTCGCACCGCGTGCCGAGATGGGAAAAATCCTGGCTCTCCTGATACTTCTCGTACTGGCCGGGGCGGCAGACCGAGACGTTGACGTCCGCCCGCAGGTTGCCGTTCTGCATGTTGCCGTCGCAGGTGCCGAGGTACTGCATGATCTGGCGCAGCTTGGCGAGATAGGCGGCGGCCTCTTCGGGGCCACGGATGTCGGGGCGGCTGACGATTTCCATCAGCGCCACGCCGGTGCGGTTGAGATCGACGAAGGACATATGCGGGTCCATGTCGTGGATCGACTTGCCCGCGTCCTGTTCCAGGTGGATACGCTCGATCCGCACCAGCCGGGCGACGCCCGAGCCCATTTCCACCAGCACTTCGCCTTCGCCCACGATGGGGTGGTAGAGCTGGCTGATCTGATAGCCCTGGGGCAGGTCGGGGTAGAAATAGTTCTTGCGGTCGAAGGCGGAATTCAGATGGATTTCGGCCTTCAGCCCCAACCCGGTGCGCACCGCCTGGGCCACGCATTCCGCGTTGATCACCGGCAGCATGCCGGGCATGCCCGCATCGACGAAGGCCACATTGGCGTTGGGTTCAGACCCGAATTGGGTGGAGGCGCCGGAGAAGAGCTTGGCGTTGGTGCTGACCTGGGCATGCACCTCCATGCCGATCACAAGCTCCCAGTCATGGCGGGCACCCTGGATCACCTTGGGTTTGGGCGTGTCATAGGTCAGATCAAGCATGGGGATCCCCGTGGCCGAAAACAAAGAGGTTCTAGTGGCATCCTTGGGACGCGGCAAGCGGCAGATGCCGGGGTGGATGGATTAGCGGCGGTCGCGCCGGCCGGCGGCGGTCAGGGCGGCGCGCGAGCTGCCGTGGGTCCGTTCGAGATCATCCTCGATACACAGCCAGTCAAGCCGCGCGCCGTCATGGGCGTGAAGCTCCGGGCGCAGCCGGTCCGCCTGATCCAGAAGACCGATGGGGACAAAGACCTGTCCCGGCAGATAGTCGTAGAAACCGGCAAGAGGAGATCCGCAGTCCGGGCAGAAATGACGCGTCACTCCCGATGCCCATGATACCGACGGCCCGTTGTCAGGGCTGAACACGACATCGTCTGTGGCGAAGGCCGCAAAGGCCGCAACCGGCGCCCCGGTGACACGCCGGCAATCGGCACAGTGGCAATAGGCCACCGTCTGGGGCACTGCCCCGGCGCGCAACGTCCGCGAGCCGCAATAACGGCTTCCGTTGGGCGTGCCCTTGGCGTAGTTGCCGTTCGGCCCATGGGCCGGCGCTCCGCGGCGCGGACACGATCCGGGTTTGAATGGAATGGGTCCGGTATGCGGACGGAGCTGCCTTTCGCTTTGATCGCCCCAACGTCAGCTTTCGCAATTTAGACGCGGCCACCCATAGAGCAGCCGCCAGTGTGAGTGCGGGAAGTCTAATGTCTAAGCCCGCTTCAGGCAGGGCTTATGCTTGCATGTTTTCTTCAAGGTGTTTGATGGATGTTGTTCCGGGGATAAGGACCGTGTTTGGCGATCGATCCAAGAGCACCCGTAGCGCTGTCTGTGCGCCCGTGCGCTGTTCTGACCCGGCCTGAGCCGCGAGCGGCGAGCCTTTCCGCATCGGATGCGCGCCGAGCGGGCCGTAGGGGATGAAGGCAATGCCTTCGCGCGCGGTGAGGTCGATCATGGCATCCTGATCAAGTTCGAGAATGTTGTAGCGGTTCTGGACAGATGCGATGGAGGCCACTGACTGCGCGGCGCGAAGCTGTTCAACGGAGACGTTCGACACACCGATATGCGCGATCTTCCCAGCGTCCCGCGCTTTTGCGAGCGCTTCAATGGATACTTCAATCGGCGTGTTGGGATCGACCCAATGAAGTTGGAACAGCCCGATCTGTTCGACACGCAGGTTTTTAAGTGCGTCATCGACTTGCGCGCTCAGCACCTCGGGGCTTGCGTCCTTGACCATCTCGGTGGGTGAGAGCTTGTCGATGCCACCCTTGGTGGCGAAGACGATGTTCGGAAGCCCTTCGAGGGCTTCACCGAGCAGTTTTTCGTTCCATTGCGGGCCGTAGGCTCGCGCTGTGTCGAAAAAGTTGACACCGAGTTCGGCAGCCCGACGCAGAAGTCGTTTGCCCTGTTCCCAATCGGGATAGGGGCCGAAGTTCGCGGGCTGGTCGGTCAGGCGCATGGCGCCGTAGCCCATACGATTGACGTGTAGGTCGCCGCCAAGGGCAAAGGTGTGGGGCGTGATGTTGGTTTGGGCATTCATGGGGTGTCTCCAATTCAGAATGTGTGGCGATCCACAAAGCGCCGGACAACCGGAGCAACTAAGGTCACGCTTGGGAAGGCGAGAGAGAAAGCGAGGGCATAGGCGTGTAACCAACGGGTCGGATACCCGTCTGAGAAACCGGTGTTTAACGCAGTGATGATCGCAGACAAAACGCCACCGAGTGTGGCTGACATGATGAAAGCGAACAGAACCGGCGCGAACCGTGCTGGGATCTTCAGATGTTCGGCTGCGAGGTGCATCGTCGTCTCCTGGTTGGTGAGAGGAAGATGCAGGGTCAGTCGGCGATTTAGAATATAGCCAGTATTGACATCACTTATTAGTCTGGCTGCATAATAAGCGATGATTGACCTGCGCCTCATCGAGACCTTCATCCAAGCTGCTCGCCGCGAGAGCTTTTCCGCCGCGGCCAAAGCGCTGCGCGTCAGCCCCGGTGCCGTCAGCCAGAACATTAAGTCGCTCGAAGATCAGCTAGAAACGCGGCTCTTTACCCGCACCACACGGCAGGTGAAGCTTACCCCGGAAGGCCAACGGTTTCTGCAACGTTGTGCGCCAGCAGTCGAGGCACTGGAAACAGCGGCGACGGAAATTCAACAGGAACGCGAAGCCTTTCAGGGACGGCTACGGATCACATCGACAACCGCCTTCGGCCGCGATGAAATCCTACCGCTCATCGCGTCGTTCCAGGCCGAGCATCCAGAGCTTGAGATAGAACTTTCGCTCTCTGATGGTTTTGTGGACCTCGTGGCCGAAAATTTCGATCTCGCGATCCGAGGCGGCATCCTTCCCAACAGCGATTACATCGCCCGCCTTCTCGTCCCGGTGACGCCGCTGGTCTGTGCGTGCCCCGACTACCTCGACCGCCATGGGTCGCCGCAGTCCATAGAGGACCTGAACGGTCACCGTCTGATTGGAATGCGGTCGACGCCTTCGCAACGGGTGTTTGCGTGGGAGTTCACAGGCTCGAAGCCTGGTGAGACGCGACGGGTTGAGATTGCGCCAACCGCGATCATGAATGACCCAGCAAGCGCGGCCCGTGCCGCTGCACTCGGCATGGGCATCACCCAAGTTGGCAGCAACGTGGCACTGCCTCTTGTCAAGGCGGGAAAACTACGTGTCCTCCTTCCCGAGACTGCGATCCAATCGCGGGGTCTCTATGCCGTCTATCCATCCAAACGCTTCGCACCGAAGAAACTTACTGCCTTCGTGCATCATTTGGTTGAGGCATTCGCGCATCGCGCAGACATGGTAGTTTCCTGAAAGCTGCCGTGCGTGCTTCGTGCACCAACTTGCAATCTGGGCTCAAAGCCGCCCTTCGAAGCAGCACCCATGGCACCGAGGTCGGTGGCGCGCGTCGCCGTAGTCAGAAAGCCTGCCGCCCCGGGCCCCGCGCGGGCGGGGGCCGTGATAACAGCGTCAGTTGATGATGTGCACGCAGTGGTCTTCAGTCGGCATCCGGGCAAGCGTACCGCGCCGGGCGCTGACAGGACAGGGCCGGGTCCGGTTGGAAAGGTTCGGCTTTTCGGACAAAACTGACATTCTCTCAGTATACGGAGTTCAACATGAGAGTTGTCCACCGCCGCGACAACCGCCTGGGATAAACCCAACCGTATTGAGATTGAAACTCTTGACGATTGTAACTCAGTTAAGCGTGATTTCTTCAATGTCTTGTTCGTCGCTCCTATCGAGCGGCAGCTTGGTAAGAACGTCGAGCGTTTCGAAGTCAATCTCATTCAAATCGAGCATGCGAACGCGGCGATTGTGCATGGTGTGATAGTAGAACTTCATGTTCTGGCTATCCATCGCGTTTGTCCACAATGTCGCGGACCGCATGTTGTCGTCGCCTTCACCAAGTGTGTCGCCTTCCGCAGCGCCAAGCGGGACATTGAAATTGTCCAGTATCCGGAACACCTCGTAAACGGTTTCGTCGCCGGTCTCCGTTGGGCGTGCAGTCTGTGTCGCGGCAACAGCGCGCACAAACCGGGACACCGGGGTGTTGTCGCCCGGCAGACCGATCATCCCGCTTCCTGCACCGAGCGGGGCAAACTCAAGGTCCGCGATCTTCTGGGTGGGAATAGCGACAGGTGAGAGATTGATGTAGTTTCGCAGGTTCGTCATGTGGAAATCGTAAGATGGCGAGTTTGTCATGACGCGCAATGGCGCTTCAAAGACAACAGTCTCACCTTCCAAGAACTCTATCACAATTGTCTCGCCGGTCGTGTCACTTACCATGATATGGAGCGGTGGCGGAAATCCGAGTGTTGGCTCGATCACGGATACGACCCGCAGGTCCGAGATACCCCCGCGCACCTCATCGACCGTGGCAAAATTCGTGGCGATGTAGGACACCATGTCGATGGCCGCGATCGAGCCTTCCAGCGTGGCGTCTTCGACATCGAGATATTCCGCCGTGCCGGGGTGATAGTTGGCCCCGACCATGAGACCCGCCTCGTTCATGCCATCGAGCCAGTAGTCTTGGTCAAATCCGTTTAGGGCGACACCGCCATACTTGGCCGTCCATGAGAACCCTTCGCGTCCCTCACCAAGATCCGAGACGAATTCATACCCGCGCGGCACGATCATGACTTCCGAATTTATGTCAAACGCACCCCATTCGAGCGTACGGCCCCAGACATTCGAGCCATCCTCCGCCGTGAGGATGATCGTTGTGCAGGCAGAGGCGGCCTGAGAGAGACACATTGATGCTGCCGCCAAAGCGGCGCAGACGATCTTCGAGATATCCAGCATGTCAGAAATCCTTTGTAACACCGCAATCAAATAGCTTGGAGGATCGGGTTTGGAGACGTCAGACCGCTCTCTTTCGAGTTGAGCCTAACACACACCTATCGTTTGTAGAGCATCAAATGCTGCGACCGCAAATGTGTCCGCTTTGGTCCCAAGCGGCCCTTCAAAGCACGATTCATGGCGCCCCGGGTCTGTGTCGTGCGTCGCCGCAGTTGGAAAAGGCCACCGCCTTGGCGCGCGCGCAGCGTCCGGGAGCTACGATAACAGCGCCCGGTGATCACATTCGCGGGCTGGTCTTTAGTCGGCATCCGGTAAAGTATACTCCGCCACAGGGGCGCGCGAAACGGCTAGGTTCGGTTGGAACGGCGTCGGCTTTGCGGGACTTTTCTGCCTTTCAATCGCCGGTGATGAATGTCCGCTGAACTAACGCGCATCAGCGACGATCCTAGCGCCCAACGCTACCAGAATGGTGCCTCCAAGCCATCGACCCCACATTACAAGGCGAGCCGACGCAACTGCTCTTGCGGCAACAAAACGCGCAAAGACGATACAAAGCATGTCCGAAAGGCTGAAAGCCACATTGGCGATGATGCCGAGTGCCAGTATTTGCGACCAAATTGGAAAGCTCGCATCTTGTGTTGTGAATTGGGGGAGGAAGGCGAAATAAAAGAGCGCGGATTTTGGGTTCAGCACTTCGATGGTGAGACTATTGCGAAAAGCCTGTTGAGAAGATTTCGCGCCGGATGATTGGACTGTTGGAACATCGCTCTTTGAGCGTTTCCACAGTCGGAATCCCATCCAAATCAGGTAACAACCCCCGATGACCTTGAGAACGATCAACAAGATTGGCGCGGTCTTCAAAAGGACAGTTACACCGAAGACAGCGGCAAAGATGTGCAAGTAGGACGCGAGGTGAAATGCGGCGGAGCTGAGCCATCCCGCCCTCGCTCCATGTGCCATTGTTTGAACGGCCATGTAGAGCATTCCAGGGCCGGGGGTGAACGCGAATATCGCCGTCGCGGCTAGAAACGGGACAAGCAGTTCTACGGGGGGCAACAAGTTCTCCGTGAGAGTATTCCACTATCACTAGCAGTGCGGTCGATTTTCACGAGGGCGGCATTTCGCCACCCTGCGTACCGAAGACCGGACATTCGCCTCATCGCAGCAATTCGGGAAGTATGGGCTCCTTCCGGACGTTTTCCGCGACGCAGCGTAGAACTTTGCCCGTTCGAGGACGCCAACGGCGGCCTAGCGGGACGGAGCAGTCGTTGGCGACTTGCGCGCAGGTGTTGCCACAGAGGTGTCTTGCCACGATGCTGGCGGAAGACGGTACGAAGTCAGAGAAGCTAGTCTTGGAACCTACAGTGCCCGCCAGATCTTTTGTAACAGAGTACGAACACGCCCTCGGCACCCAGGATTGGAACTGCGTTGCGCCGCTTGTCAGCGACGACGCGATAGTGATCTTTTCAGATGGTTCTTTGCATGCCGGAAAAGCGGCGATCAGGGCGGCATACCAACGCAACTTCGATACAATAAAGGGCGAAGAGTACCGGATTGAGAACGTTCACTGGCTGGCGGAAACGTCGGACGCCGCCGCTTACAGTTTTGAATTTCATTGGACAGGCGTCATTGAAGGTCGGCACGTCTCAGGCTCGGGACGCGGCACGGCGGTATTGGTCCGTAGGGATGACCGTTGGCAACTGGTCGGAGAGCATTTGGGGCCAAAGGCGTAGCAGCGGAACGCTGTCTTCGGTGTGCAGCTTCGATCAAAATGGGGTCTGAGCGGTCATCGGAAGGAGCGCGGCATCCGGGCGACACCAGAGGCCGTGAACCGTTGGACCCGGGCCCATAAGAGACAATCGGCGGTATCTGGCTACGCTGCGTTCGCGGCCCCTTTCCATCCATTCGCTGCGACCTCGAACTTTGGGGTAGCTTTAGCTTACCAGAATGTGGAACTTTCGACCTTCGCTCTGATCTAGACACATTGAGCTTCTGGAGCGACGGCTTTGAACTTAGATTTGACATGAATCAGTGCAAAACATCGAGGCCGTGAGCGGTGTTGGAGGGCATGCCAACCCGCGAAGCTGTCAGCAAGCAAGATGGTGTTGAGCAAAGAGCACATGATTACAGTCACGAACTTCAGCAAGCAGTACAAAGGCTTCACGGCCGTGAAGAACCTCAGCTTTTCGGTCGAACCAGGCCAGATCCTTGGATTGCTCGGGCCGAATGGAGCTGGCAAAACAACGACCTTGCGCACACTGTGTGGAATTATCCCGCCCAGTTCCGGGCAACTGCTGGTAGCTGGCCATGACGTTGTCGAAGCGCCGATCGCCGCCAAAAAGAACCTTGGCTATATTCCTGACGATCCAAGGCTCTTTGACACCATGACCGTTTGGGAACACCTGGCTTTCACGGCGGCTGCTTACAAGCTCGCAGACTTCGAAACAGACGCCAAGGAGCTCCTTGCATCATTGGAACTCACACACAAGCGCGACACGCTCGTCCATAACTTGTCGCGGGGTATGCGGCAAAAGGTGGCGATCGCCTGTGCCTTTTTGCACGACCCAAAAGTGCTCTTGTTCGATGAACCCCTGACGGGGCTAGATCCCCAAGGCATCCGGGGAATTCAACAAGCAATCCGCGACCGCGCTCGGGCTGGTGCGGCCATTATCATAAGCTCGCACCTTTTGAGTCTGTTCGAGAATTTATGTACACATATTATGGTTTTGAACTTGGGCGAGTGCCGTCGATTTGGCACTATGGAAGACCTGCTGAGCGAAGTCGGCCATACCGACAGCACTTCAGCCCTTGAAGAAGTGTATTTCTCAATCACGCAAGCTCCAGACCAGACCTCAGAGACAGCAGTGGTCTAAGAGATGGATGCAGCACTTGGCCAACTTCTAGTATTGCGACTGCGTGGCGGGCTACGCCAGCGCTTGCTCCAGTTGGCAAGCTTGCGCGGCCTGCTTTTCTCCCTTGCTTTCGGGGGGATCATTTGGTTCCTGATCGTTTCAAACAGTTCTTCGGACACAGGCCTCTTCGGAACAGCGGCTCTGGACCCGCGAGCCTTTGGCGAACAGATCATGACTTTCATGCCGCTCGGCATGCTTGGTCTGTCGCTCCTCACCGTATTGATGACGACCGGTCCTACGTTTCATTTTTCGCAGAATGAGATCAATTTTCTCTTTACCGGGCCATTCCGCCGAAGGGATTTAATCGTCTATAAGTTCGCGGCCTATGTCGCCGGCGTTACCCTAAGTAGCGCGTTCGTCACGCTCCTTTTGCAGCCGGAAGCAGGATCGGTCCTGTCTGTCTTTATCGCCACGCTCCTGACGCTTGTGTTCGTTCAGTTAAACAGCGCTGTCATCAGCATGGCTGGGCATGCGCTCGAGGATAGTCGGCTCGCAAGGATACGATGGCCCGCGACGGCGCTGCTTTGCGCAATTGGAGCGGCAACCCTGCTTTACGCTTGGGTCACGCCCGACCGTGGGATTATCGACCTTCTTTCCGAGTTTCGACACTCATGGATCGGGACAATAGTCTTGATCCCCTACATCGTATTTGCCGAACTTTTCGTTGCGCCATCGCTTTCAGATATGGCTCTTTGGGCGCTTGTTGCCGTCGTTATCAATGCGGCGCTATTGGGCGCTGTTATCGTGCTCGATGCGCGCACAACCGACCGCTCACTCGCGGAGAACGCCCGGCTCAGCAGCAGATGGGAGCGCATCAAGCAAGGTGGATCTTTTTGGGCAACGGAACGGACCGAGGTGCGCTCGATCCGTCGTGCACCAACTCTCGGCGGCCTGGGGCCCATTGCCGCGCGGCAGATCCTTAACGCATTGCGGAATTCGCTCAAGCTTATCGCTGTATTTGTTGGTCTCGCCGCGTGTATTGCGCCGATTTCCTTGGCGCTCGGCGCGCCGGTCACGGAAGCACAGACTTTGATGATTATCTATATTTTCATCGCGTTCATCGTACCGCGCAACATGGTCTGCGACTTTCGCGGTGACCTTAGTCGGATGGAAATCTACAAGACACTGCCCATCGCACCGTGGCGTATTTGCGCAGGCCAACTCGTGGTTCAATCACTGCTGGGCTATGTCATTGCTTTGACAATTATAGCGAGCGCGCTTGTCTTCGAGGAAAGTGTGACGACACGGGTGGCGCTGATACTAGCGGCTTTTGCGCTTCCGTTGACCTTTCTTATCTATGCGGTCGAGAACACGGTACATCTTCTGTTTCCGACAAAACTCGTTGCGATGGGACGTGCGGATTTTGAGTTTCTTGGTCGCTCAATTGTCGAGTTTGTCGCGAAAACGATCTTCGTTTTCGCTGCTGTCGCGGCATCGATGGCCGTGGGGCTGATGACGTTCAGAACGATCGGAAACTCGTTGGTGCTGCCCGGATTGGCCAGTTGGTTAACACTTGCGTTGATCGGACTTCTGACATTGGGAGCACTGCAATATGCTTTCCGGCGCTTCGCGGTCGCAGAAACCATCGACTAGACAGCTTTTGGTTCCCTGCAGGCCTCAGAGCGCGTGCAGCATTTTATAGGATCGCCAGTCCTTCCCAGATCGGCCCAAAGCGGACGCGCAGCTGGCTAGCCTGATGCTGCACCTGCAGCCCACGAAGCTGCCATCCGCTGCAGCCGAAAAATTTGGTGTATCGAGAACTGACAGATCGCGGGACACGACCGCCGGTCACTAGCGAGATTATTGCTGACGCAGTATGCGCTCGCAATTACGGCATAGATCCTTTTGCATTGCAGCGGGTTTCCCGTTTCCGACCATTCAGTCGTCGGTTTGTGCCCAAATCACACACCGCCTCTTAGCCGCGCGCAATACGGAAAAACAAAGAGCGGACTAACTGGGCGAAATTACATGATCTTCGGAAATTCTGCTGAGCAGGCTCTCGTCGTCAGAAACAGGAGCAGCTTTATTCTATTCAAATGGCTTACATTCCGACACGCGATTGGGGCGCGCACGAAATGTGCAACGTGATCATGACCACCGGATCAACGTCTACTCGGTCTTGGGTGCCGCCATCACCAGTGCATAGGATCGTAAAACAGCAAAGGTACCCGAGCGCAGGGTTACTCTGCCGTTTCGCAATCTGGCAATCTGTATCGGGGTGCAATTTCTTCGCGCGCCGCTGAAGCGGCACAAACGGGGAAGCCAGCGCGTCGCATGGGGCCAGTCCACATGTCAATCTCAAAGTCCGTTAGCCCGATTGTGTTTGCCAAGCCCTCGATGGTCAGATCTGGAAAGTACTCAAGGGCACTCTCCACCGTTGTTGCGGCTTCCTCTGTTCGGCCCAGCATGGCAAGAGATCCGGCCATCTTGGCCCACCGAGCGGACGAGAACCTGTCCGGATCGAGACGATCCAATAACTCCACCGTCTCGTCATAGCGGCCCACCGTGAAAAATGCCCAGGAGAACGGCCCTGCCGTCCAGTCCGGATAATCGGGATTTAGCTCGATCGCACGCTCGGCTAATTCCGCACCCAGTTCTGGCTCACCCAGCGACCCGGCCCAGCTTGCGTAAAAGGCCATTATCTCGAACCCGTTCGGGGAGATGCTAAGGGCTTCGTCAAAGGAGGCCTTGGCTGCAGCCAACTCTCCCTGATCAGCCAACATCATTGCATATGCTGCGTGCGCTTCAGCGTCGCCAGGATCAAGCGCAACAGCCTTTTTTGCCGCTTCCCATGCCGCCGCCAGTGCTGCGTCCTTGTCGGTCCCGTAATATCGGGACAGATTATGGGCGTGATAGAGTTCTACCCAAGCGCGTGCCAACCCAGGCTCTATTGCGACGGCTTGCTCCAGTAGAGCAATTGCCTTGTCGATACTCCCTCTCGTGACATCCTCTAGCTGCTCGGTCCCGAGAAGATACAAATCGTAAGCATCCAGGTCCTTTGGCAACTTTCGCTTAGCCTGTGCACGGCCGGTTTCCTGAATTACGCCGGATCCCCCGCCAAGACGGTTCGCGACGGTCGTTGAAATCTCTGACTGGACGGCGAATAGGCTGTCCGCAGGCCGGTCCCATCGATCTGTCCAAACGTGATCCCCAGTGGATGTATCTATAAGCTGCGCGGTAACTCGGAACAGGTCACCATCATTTTGGATGGACCCTTCCAGGACGTAGGCGACATTAAGATCGCTTCCGATCTCTCGCATATCAGCAGGGTTGCCTGCATAAACCGCCGTCGAGTTGCGGGCGATCACCCCGAATTCTGGGAAACGTGCGAGGTCGGTTATGATGTCCTCAGTGATGCCTTTTGCGAGCCGCTCGGTCGAGGGCTGGCCACCAAAGTCGTCAAACGGCAGTACAGCAATTCTGGGCAATTGGTTCGTCGAAGTGACGTCATCCGCAGCCCGCAAGTTTTCCGTCTTGGTCGTTTGCCAAAGGACAGTTCCTAAGATGACGGCTCCGATGATGATCAGGGCGCCGAGGAATGCACCAGCACCCATTCGCCGACTGGGTAAAACGGATGCCGGAGCGCCAGCTGAAGATGTCGCCGCAATATCAGGCGGTGTCGTTCCAACTGCTTCGTCTGATCTCGCCTCCGAGTGTTGAGGTCTTCTGGGGGATGCAGGTGTCGGCTCAGCGGCTTCGACATCCGCCACGAACCGGAACCCGCGTTTCGAGTAGGTCTTTATGACCGCCTGACGCTTGCCATCATCGTCGAGCGCTTTTCTCGCGGCGTTGATGCGTGAATTCACCGCCGCGTCTGAAACGATCACACCCTCCCAGACAGTCTCGATCAACTCGTCCTTTCCCACAACGCGATCAGAATTCGCCACAAGATGCGCGATCAGCCGAAAGACCAGTGGTTCGATCTTTACGATCTGACCGGCGGCGTGAAGCTCGGTCAGTTCGGTGTCCAGAGAGAATCGGTTGAAGCGGTAAATCAAGGTTGAGCCCTTCGGCGATCAATGCGTCAGAGATTAGTTCAGGGGACCCGAAACGTCCACGTCGGAAGGAGAACAACACACTGCCTGATTTGGGGCGCCACAGTGTCACTCTGCAACATGTGACGCACGTGCAAATCAGCTTTTCGATCACTACGAAGCAGAAAGAAGCACTTCGTTAGAGCTTCCGAAGAGCTTCCGAAGCTCCTCCACAAGCTTCTTGCCGCCTCTTTGTCCATCGTCGGCGTGTCATTCGGCAGTTTCTGCGGAACGGCGCCAAACTCGAAAAAAGGGGCAAAGAGATGACGCCTAGCACCCAAGCCGCAAGGTCGGCTGATCTGCAAAACATCCTGCCGCAGCCTATGAGGATGGTGGACCACACTTTGGTTCGCCAGATCGTACGGCCATTGTTTGAGTGGTTTTGCAATCCTGGTTGCTTGTATCAGGCTGCAAACGTAGTGGCTCTGACCGCGGGGATCGGCATCCAAACAGCGACCGCGGCCACCGGGGCCTCCATTGGTGACATCCTGTGGAAATCCTTGTTCGGATATCCCGGCGCGACCCTCATGACGATCAGCATACTGGTCTATATGTACGCCGCGCACGCCTACGAGCAGGGAAGCCGCGGAAGAGCCCGGTTTCACGGGTTTTGGTTGCGCCGCGGCGATTTTGCGCATGCATCCGGAACACTTTTGGCGACGAGCTCCATTGCTGTCGTTGGTGGGCACCCTCTGGCAATAGCCGGGGGCTTGGTCCTGCTTACCACGAAGCTGGTGAGTGCAATGCTCCCCCGGGAAACCGCTTTGCCCAAATGTCAGGCACGCCTTGTATCCCTCCTTCAGATCACAGCAGCTGCCAGCCGTCTCCCGATCGTGCTCGCGCTCACGTGGACACTCTTTGGGGCCGGCTCCTCAAGCCTGCCGCCCGAGCAGGTGCTTCTGACGGCGGCAATGCTGACAAGCTACGTGCTGGGGATGATCGCAGATCTCATTCTAGGCCGCTCGGACTGAGCGACGGTCAAATTGACGCCTCGGATGAAATGGTCATTGGGCAGATCAACCTGACCACTCTGTCCGGCAAAACCCGACCCGAACTCTTGAAATCAAGTGCAAAGGGCAATTGCCATGTCGACGAAAATCATTGCGATGGAGACGATTGACGAAACCCTCTTTCCGTTTCAGCTTCCGGAGCGTTTTGACGAGATCAGCTTTGCGGAAGCGTCGGTGCGGCTCAATGAACGCGCTCTGAGGAGCGGGATTGCCAACACGCGACATGTTGTCGAGAGCGGCCGTATCTATATCGGATCTCAGGCCATCCTTCTGATCAAAGGAGATCCTGAACTGATCGCTCAAACGAAACCCAGAAGCCTGAAGGCCATTGTTGCGCCGCCACCCGAGCATGCGTGGCGGAGCGAAGCGTCGGCGCTGTCACCTGATGGGAAGCGTGCGTCTGCCGAGCTCGTGTCCGCGCCTGGGACTGCATCATCTTCTGCCGGGGGCCCATGCGATGCAGCGACTGGCGGTTCTCGCACTGCCGCGCTCTGCAGGCTCGGCGAGGCTGATCGCCAGATCTGTGCAAGAGCTCGCACTGACTTCAGTCGAACTGTGATTGCCAGGACGGGCAGCCATTGTAATGAATCCGGCTTCTTGAACCTATCCGAGTCGATCCGGCTTTTTCGGTCCGTTGAAACTCTGCTTCCAATTCGGAAGGCCTGGGCACCCAAGCAAAAGCAGCGGCGGCTGCACGTGTTCGAAACCATCGAACCAGGAGCGTCACTTCAGGTATCTGCCGAATTGGTTCTGGGAATGCCCCAAGCGCCACATAGCATGTCGATGCGCTCTTGGGTAAAGCGACACGCCGACGGCGCAATCATCGCGTTCTGCGACAGAGTTTTAACATGATCCCCGAAAAACCATCGTATAGCTTCCCACGATCCTCAATCGCTGAAACCCTAGGGTCACCGCCAACCTGCGCGTGCCGCCGCACCGCAGCTACAGGAAGACAGCCAAACCCCGTGTAAGCCACCTTTCGAGACCGTCCTTGTTTTCCCTTGTAGTACGGTTCTGGGCTCAAAGCTGCTCTTCGAAGCAGCACCCATGGTCAGAGCGCGCGTCACCTTGGTCGGAAAGGCCAACGCCTTGGGCTGCGGACAGGCGCGTAGCGGGCGGGACTTGCAACAAGAGCGACCGGTGAGCACGTGGGCGGAGTGCTCTTCAGTCGGCATCCGGGCGAGCGTACCCTGCGGCACTAACAGGACATGGCCGGGTCTGGTCGGAAAGGGTCAGTTTTCCGGACTTTTCCGCTGTTCTCAAAAGCATACCGAAAGTCGGCTTTCGATTTTTCAAACGGTCAACTTACGCGACGCTTTCAGCTAAAGAATCAAGAAGCTAATGTCTTGGGCATGAACGAACCTCTTGTCCTTCGTGGCTATCATTACAGCGTTTACAATCGCATCGCTCGCGTGGCTCTGCATGAGAAAGGCGTTGAATATGAAGTTGAGGATATCAACCCGTTCAGCGCGGAAATTCCCAACGACTATCTCAAGAGGCACCCATTTCGGCGCGTTCCAGTCCTGAGCCATGGTACGTTTGATGTTTATGAAACCGCTGCAATCACACGCTATGTCGATGCTGCGTTCGACGGCCCAGCGATGTTGCCGGACAAGCCGGAGGTTCTAGCCCGCGCAGCTCAAGTCGTTTCAATCGTAGATAGTTACGGATATTCACCAATGGTTAGACAAGTGTTCGCGCACAGCGTTTTTCGTCGAGCTGCTGGAGTTGAATGCGACGAAGCGGAGGTCGCAAGAGGTCTAGAAGCGTCACTGCCGGTTCTAAACGCATTGAATACTCTTGCCTCTGAAGGTCATGTCCTCGACGGAAAAACCTTCACAATTGCGGATTGCCATCTCGCACCGATGATAGCGTATTTCAGGCAAGCACCTGAAGGAGCGGATGCGTTAGCTCAGTATTCTGCGCTTTCCGAATGGTGGAACAGCACGACAAAGCGCAGAAGCATGGCAGAAACCGATCCGGGTCTGCCGAAGACCAATTGATCAGCACCTGAAAGCAGTTATGCGTCCATACCGACGCATCAAGTAGCATGGCCCCGAAGCGGATTTTCAACGCGGGATCCGCAGTACCGCGACGCAGAGCGCTTGTCTTCGCCATTGGTGGCAATGTCTCGCACCGCTTGGCGAGAGGGATCATGTCCAACAAGGTCATGCTCCTTGACATAATCTGAGAGGTTGCTGGTGGATTTAAAGGCTTTTGCGCAGTCCTGAGAGAAAGCTTGGAACAGTCATGATCTGACCGCCATCATGGCGCACTACCGGGACGACATCGAGTTCCGGTCACCAAAAGCCGTAGAGCTCGCGGGCGCGGGCGCGGGCGCGGGCGCTGGCGAGCTGCGGGGGTGTGGGGCGCCTACTGGGCGAAGGCACTTGCGCGTCAGCCCGATTTACACTTCACGGTTCGGGATGTCTTTGAGGGGCATCAGATGCTGGTCATCTCTGATACTAACCACAGGGGCGTTTTGGCGGCAGAGACGCTTTACTTCGACGCGGACGGGCAGGTGTTCCGCGCCGCCGCATGTCAGCGTTCGGATAACGGTTAGCGGACGTCGGACCCCATAGCCATGCCCGCCTATTGGTGCTTTTGCCGTGCCGTTTTCGGCAGGACGAAACGATCGCGCGGGATCTCTGCGATACCGGTGATTTCGACCAGCAGCCTTGGATCGTAAAGCGAAGATACCTCAAGCGTTGTGGTCACGGGGTAGGGCGGCTTGAAAAAGCGGGCGCGCAGGTCGCCGCAGCCCATGAAGGCCTGAATGTCGGTCGTGAACTGCTGAAGCGAAACGACATCGGTCATCCGCCCGCCCATCGCTGCCAGCAGGTCGGATATGTTCTGCAGCACCTGGGCCACCTGCGCGGCCATATCGCCGTCGCCGACAATCTGCCCGTCGGGCCCGAGCGCCACTTGGCCTTTCAGGTAAACCGTTCGGCCGTCACCGGAAATGACGGACTGCGAAAATGTCCCGAAGGGTTGCCAGAGGTTGGGGGGGATCGAAGCTTTTTGCCATGTCATTCCCGTGCCGCCGCGCGGGGCGAGTTGCCGATGGCCCCAGGATAGGGCGATGCGGAGCTGTCCTTCAAGCAAGTCGCTGACAACCGTTTTGAAATCTTCGCGTTGCGTTGCGGCTATACGGTCCGCGGTATTTCCGATCGTCGGGACATCGCCGGGAACGCCCCCAAGTCCGGACACCGGCGCGGGGTTGGTTCCGGCGTGCAAAGGGCCAGCCTGCGTAGAAAGGTGCTGGACCGTCTAAATGGACCTTGCCAGGTCTTTGGCCGTGAAGAGCACGCGCGCCGTTCCAAAGAGGCCGGTCCGACGCCGTCCATGCCCGAACGAAAAAGACGCCCCGCTTTGGGCGAGGCGCCGCATGGACGATCAGATAAAAATGATCAGCTGCGCTTGCGCCGACGCATCAGGCCCAGCGCACCCAGACCGGCCACAAGAAGCGGCAAACCGGCGGGCAGCGGAACGGGCGTGAAATCGACGCTGGCGACCGCGCCACTGTCGTAGAGGTTGATCTTCAGCGATACCACGTTGAATTCCTCAAACGTGAAGCGGGTCAGCGAGTTGTTGCCCGTGTCGTTGCTGAGCAGCTGTTCGCTGAGCGGTGCGACATCGTCGCTGGAAGCACCACCCTCATACGCAAAGTCAAATGACAGGCCGCGCGGATTGCGGTCAAGGTCCAGAAGCTCGACCGCGGTCACCGTCACGGGTGCGAGAAACGAGAACAGCCAGCTGCCACCCTGGGCGCTGTCGTCAGGTTCACCGCCGTTTTCCTGTATGATCAGGACGTTGCCCTGGGGATCCGTTCCATAGGGATCGCCAGAGGCCAAGTCGTCGTCATCGCCGGTGCAATCGGGAAAGCTGTCGTTGCCCGGTCCGCCGTCACAGCTGCTGTTGAACAAGGCCAACTGGGTCTCAACGCCGTCCTTGTCAAAACCGGTAATCGTCAGGCCGAAAGCGCCAAGAAATTCGTCCCCGTCGATGTTGCCGCTGGACGGCCCTTCGAAATCAAGCGTGACCGCATGGGACTGGACCGTCCCCGAAACGACAAAAGCCGCACTGAAAAGAGCGGCATAAACAAACTTAGACATCGGCATGGAACCCCCAACCAAGCAACCAAATACATGTTAATGTTAACACTTAACAACAGGTCGTGCAATCAAAAACACCTTGCGTTTGCGGTTCACTTGCGCGCGCGCGCTCGGAGCGCTAGTTTCGGTCGTCGGAAACCGTGGAAGCAGATGAAAACACGTCGCTTTTTTCTTCGTATCGCGGCCTTTGGACTGATCGTTCTGGCCGGATGCGCGCCGGCGCCGGAGACCGTTGAGCTGGGCCCGCCGGTCGCCCGTTGGGACCATATAGATGCGGGACCCGTCTGGACCGAGACCGTGGTGGCGACGCTATCGACCCACGGGGCGCCTCTGGTGGCGACAGTGCCCCGCGACATCGCGAACTGGTGCCCGGCCTATGCCGAGGCCAACGCCTATGGGCGCCAGGCCTTCTGGGTCGGTCTTCTTTCGAGCCTCGCCAAGCACGAAAGCACCTGGCAGCCCGACGCCTCGGGCGGGGGCGGGCGCTGGCATGGGCTTTTGCAGATCAGCCCCGGCACCGCGCGCGGCTATGGCTGCGAAGCGCGCACCGCCGCCGCGCTGAAGGACGGGCCGGCGAACCTGTCCTGCGGTCTGCGGATCATGGCGGTGACCGTGCCCCGCGACGGTGTCGTCTCGGCCGGCGGCGGCGGCGTGGCGGCCGATTGGGGCCCGTTCCATCAGGCCCGCAAGCGCGAGGACATGCAAAACTGGGTTTCCGCCCAGGACTATTGCCAGCCGGTCAAGAAGACCCAGCCGCTGTTCTTGCCCCGGGGCTAGACCACGGTTCAGGGCGCGGCACGAAACCGCGCCAATGTTCCGCTGTCGGTATCGATAAGGCGCATTTCGGCGTCCGAGATGCGCTCGAACCGCGCGGTTCGCCCGATGGTGTCGATAAACTGCCGCTCAAGCGTCATGCGCGGCTCGGGGCAGGCCCGGAGACTGCCCGCGAAAGCGGGCGGAAAGGTAAGGGCCGTCCCGGATATCTCGGCCGCGCCTGTGAAGCGGTTGCAGCCGCCATAGATCGAAAACGCACCGGCCTCGTCGAAGGCGATGGTTGGCGGGTCCTCGGCCGGGATCGCGATCCCGCCCAGTTGGGTCAACGCCCAGGAAACGCCGGAGACCCGCTGGGGCGGTATCTCGACCGCGCGTTCGAGCACCAGTTCGACCTCGGTCCCGGCGCCCCGGGTCAGCACCGGATTGGCGGTTGTGGTGCGAAACAGCACCCGTTCGCCCGACAGAATGCGGGCTGAGACCGTGTAGACGAGATTGTCGAAGATGGTGGCATCGTCATAGGACAACAGGACGCGCTGGGGTACGCCGTCAAGCTTGTAGCGTTGGGCCGAGATGCGCAGCGCCGGCGCGTCGGCCCGCGAGGTATCGGAAAGTTCGACATCGACCACCGCATCCGGTGGCAGGGCGATGCGCTCTAGATAGCTGACCGTCACCGACAACTGGCGTTGTTCGGCCAGGCCCGCCAGGGCCACGCCCAGGCCCAGACACAGCGTCACCAGGAAAATCACCCGCTGCATGCGTCACCTCCTTGTGCTGACTTTCCAGAAGATTCTAGCCGATCGCGCGGTCAGACCCAATAGGGCCGCCGCGTCGCCTTGACCAGCGACACGGTCTGCCCGTCGGCCCCAAGGCCCAGTGTGGCGCGCTTGAGCATGGCGGTCGCCTCATCGGACCTGACGGGCAGGGCGGTGGGCGAGATCGGCTCGCCGATGGTCACCCGGAACGGCTGGCGGTCCTTGTTCAGCGTCTCGTGGAACAGCGTGATGTCGCGCAGGGTCGGGTGGATCAGATCAAAGAGGTAGAAGAGGACGGAATTGCGCGCCCGGATGTTGATCGGGATCACCGGCAGGTCGTACTTGCGTGCCAACATTGCCGCCGAGGTCATCCAGGGGCGTTCGTGCAGTCGCAGCCGGTGCCGTTTGGCCAGACGGCCCGAGGGAAAGATCACGCCCAGGCGCCCGGCGGTCACGGCGTGGCGGGTAAAGGCCATGGTCTGGCGGGTCTTCGAATGGGTGCGCTTGTCGACGCGCCATTCGACGGGCGCGATCAGGTGCGCCATCTGCGGCAGGACGCGCAGGATGTCGACATTGGCATAGAAGAACAGATCGGGCCGGCGGGGCCGCAGGATGGAATCGAGGATGATGCCATCGGCGATGCCGGTCGGATGGTTGGCCACGATCAGTGCGGCGCCGTGGGCCGGTACGTTGCTCAGGCCGCCAACCTGCACATCGATGGCCAGCCGCCGGGCCATTTTCTCCATGATCTTCTCGGCCGGAAGGGCGCGCAGACGTTCCCCCAGAGCAATGGTTTTGGGATAGCCCAGAAGGCGGGTCAGACCGCTGCGCACCGGGGGAACCCAAGCATGATGCGCAAACAGCCACGGGGCCCGTTCGGCAATCAGGGGATCAATGCGGTCTTTCATGGCGCGCGTAAACCAGAGCGCTGCAACAGTTCGGTGACAGTATTGCGCCCGCCAGGGCGCGAAGCAAGCGTCCTAGTCGTCGGGTGGTGTGGCGGCGGATGTCAGCCCACGGGCGTCCGCGGCAGCCCGGTAGTCATCAAGCGCGGCACCAAACTGGGTAAGGTCCCAGTTGAGAACCTGGGGCGTGCCGTGGCGGTCTGTAAAGTCGAAGATGAACCGCGTCGCCCCGGCCATGGCGCCAAGAAGCGCGGCGGCCTCGGGGCCCTCAAAGGTGCAGTCGCGCCCCCTCAGGCAGGACCGGCGGTCATTTCGCCAGACCGTTCTGTCGTCCGCTTCGATCCGGAAACCGCCGTCGCTGAACCGGGTGCCGCGTTCAAGCCCGAATTCGACTATTTCGCTGCTACCTGCGGGCGTGATAAAGATGAATTGCGCGGCGAAGTTGGGCCGGGGCGAGAATACCTCGACGTATCTGAGATAGCAGCGTTCTTCCAGCAAATCTCCGGTCGTGCGCTCATCGCAGATGCTGTCCCAAAGACCGAAAGGTTTGTAGTGGGTCACCACCCATTCGCCGGGTGTATCGCGCCCCTGCCGGTCCTGGGGCAGGGCGGCGACGGGGACGAGGCCCACCAGTGTTAGCGCGCCCAAGAGGCACCGTGCCCACGTCATGACGCGCCGGGTAAGGGGGCCGCGCCTAGGCAAAAAATCCCCGATCCACGGTGACACCACGTTCGGCCAGCCGGTGTTCGATGGCGCGCCCGCGCGGCGTGACCTCAAGCGGGACCTTCCGCCGGGTACCGTCGGTCAGGCGCAGCGTGATCCGTTGCGAGAAATCCAGGCCCACCCGCATGTTGACTTTGTCGATGTCCCCCAGGGCCACGGACTGTTCCGCCCGTCCGGCGGTCCGCCATCCGATGGCCCGTTCATCGATCCAGAGGCGGCCGTGATGCCCGCGCCAGACGTCCCAGACCGCCGGTACGGTCAGAAGCACCAGGGGAATGACCAGCCAGAGCGCGGCGCTGAAGACCACCCGCATGGCGATGATGCCAGCAAGCACCGCCGCCAGCGACAGGACAGCGCGGGGCGTGCGGGCATCATAGCCGTATTCAAAGGGCTGCTGCGTCATCCGAGGATACGGGTGACCATTTCGGTTGCGTCGCGCGACAGCCCGTCGGTGGCCATGATCCGCGCCAGTTCCGCCCGGATCAGATCCTGACGATCGCCGTCATAGCGGGCCCATGTCTCGAACACCGTGCACATCCGCGCGGTGGTCTGCGGGTTCACCGGATCCAGCCGGATCAGCCAATCGGCCACCAGCCGGTAGCCGGCGCCGCCCGGGGCGTGAAACCCGGCCGCATTCATCGCCAGGGCCCCGACCACGGACCGGAACCGGTTCGGCGTCTTCCAGTGGAAATCGGGGTGCCCGGTCAGCGCCTCGGCCACCGTCGCCGCCCGGTCGGGTGCCGCCTGGGCGATTTGAAGGGCGAACCATTTGTCAGTCACCAGCCGGTCAGCTTTCCAGCGCGCGTAGAAATCGGCCAGCTGATCGCTGCCCTGACCGATCGAAAGCAGCGCCGCCAGCGCGCCGATTTCCTCGGTCATGTTGCGCGCGCCGCCAAAGGCCCGTTCCGCAGCGGCGCCGCCGTCGGTGCGGCTGATCAGGTTCAGCGCCGCCTGCCCAAGGGCCCGTTTGCCCGTGCTTTCGGCGTCTGGGCGGTAGGCACCCGGGGTGTCCATGGCCGCAAAGATCCCCGGAAGCGTGTCCGACAGATGGCCGGCAAGCGTGTCCTGCATGGTCTCAAGCGCCTGCCAGATGGCGCCGGGATCGGGGGTGATCCCTGCCGCGTAAAGCGTCTGCGCCATGTCGTCTTGACCCGGCAGGCGGAGCGCCAGCGCGCGAAACGCCGGGTCGAGCCCGTCGTCTGTGGCCACCCGGGCCATGGCGTCGAGGTAGGACGCGCTGGGCGGAACGTCGTCCGCGATCAGCCGCGAAAGCTGCGTTTTGGCCAGCGCGCGACCGGCTTCCCAGCGGTTGAAGGGATCGGTGTCATGGGCCAAAAGGAATATCCGCTGATCTTCACTCAGATCCTGGTCAAGGATGACCGGCGCCGAGAACCCTCGCAGGACCGATGCCACCGGTTTCGCGCCGAGACCTTCGAAGTGGAAGGTCTGGGTGGTCTCGGTCATCTCCAGAAGCGTCGTGGGCACCGCCTCATCGCCATTGGGCGACAAAAGGCCGACGGCGATGGGAATGACCTGCGGTGTCTTGTCGGTCTGGCCCGGTGTGGGCGGCGTTTCCTGCGTGAAGGTCAGGCTGAATGTTCCGTCCTGCCAGTCCTCGGCGACGGACAAGCGCGGGGTGCCCGCCTGGCTGTACCAGCGCTTAAACTGACCAAGATCCCGGCCGGTGGCATCTTCGAACACCTTAAGCCAGTCTTCGATGGTGGCGGCATCCCCGTCATGGCGGTCGAAATAGAGATCGAGCGCCCGGGC
The DNA here is from genome assembly GCA_039026235.1 of Pseudomonadota bacterium. Classification (GTDB taxonomy): domain Bacteria; phylum Pseudomonadota; class Alphaproteobacteria; order Rhodobacterales; family Rhodobacteraceae; genus JBCCMQ01. Next base: position 206,299 of record JBCCMQ010000004.1, on the reverse strand, counting down.
ATACCCGTCATCGCCCACGAGGCGCCTGAGCATACCGATGATCTCGGCCCCCTTTTCATAGACGGTCGCGGTGTAGAAATTGTTGATCTCGACAAAGCTTTCCGGCCGCACGGGATGGGCCAGCGGCCCGGCGTCTTCGCGGAACTGTCGGGCGCGCAGGGCCAGCACGTTGTCGATCCGGCTGACGGGTTCTGAACGGACGTCGGCCGTGAACTGCTGATCACGGAACACGGTCAGCCCCTCTTTCAGGCAAAGCTGGAACCAGTCGCGGCAGGTGATCCGGTTGCCGGTCCAGTTGTGGAAATACTCATGGGCGATGATCGACTCGATGCGTTCGAAATTGGCATCCGTCGCGGTTTCCGGGCTGGCGAGAACGGCGGCGGAGTTGAAAATGTTCAAGCCCTTGTTCTCCATCGCCCCCATGTTGAAGTCATCGACGGCCACGATGTTGAAAATGTCCAAGTCGTATTCGCGCCCATAGACCCGTTCATCCCAGTCCATGGACATCTTCAGCGCGTCCAGCGCGAAGGCGCATTTGGCCTGATCGGGGCCGGGTCGGACCCAGACGTTAAGTTCGACGTCGCGACCCGAGCGGGTGGTGAACCGGTCGGACGCGGCGGCCAGATCGCCTGCAACCAGCGCGAAAAGATAGGCAGGTTTTGGCCATGGGTCGTGCCATTCCGCCCAGCCGTCGCCCTTGGCGCCGGGGTTGCCGTTCGACAAGAGCACCGGCAGATCCGTTTCGATCCGCACCGTGAAGGGCGCCATCACGTCCGGTCGGTCGGGATAATAGGTGATCTTTCGAAAACCTTCGGCCTCGCACTGGGTACAGTACATGCCGTTCGACAGATAAAGCCCTTCAAGCGCGGTATTGGCCGCCGGATCGATGATCACTTCGGCCTCGAAGATAAAGGGCGCGTCCGGGACCGGGCAGGTCAGGCCCGCGTCGGTCAGCATTGGCGCAACCGGCTGGCCATCGATGGTGGCGCCGATCAGTGTCAGCTCTTCCCCTTGGAGTGCGAACGTCCGGTCGTCGCTGGCCGGGTTCGGGCGAAAACGGATGCGGCTTTTGACGCGCGTCTCGGCCGGATCGAGCCGGAAGGTCAGATGCACGTCGTCGACCAGATAGGCGGGCGGGCGATAGTCTTTCAGGTAGATCGTCTGGGGAGCGGCGTCGCGCATGAACGGACCCTTTGCGTGGATACAGAACCGACGGTATGGGGGGCACCGGGCGGCTGCAAGGGGGCTTGCGACGGGCGCGCCCTCTGCCCCGCTTTTATTCCGATTGGTAAAAAGACTTGACCAAACCCACTTGCAGTGGTTGGCCGATCCTTCTAATCCCTGCCGGCGGCTGCTAGGGATCGGCGGCGGTCGAAACAGAAGGAGACTGGGTGTGATTGACAAGGCCGGGCTGCAGGTGGCCCCAGAACTCGCCGCGTTTCTGGAAGACGAGGCGCTGCCGGGTACGGGCATCACGCCCGATCAGTTCTGGCAGGGGCTTGCGGCGCTGAGCGCTGAATTCGCCCCGAGGAACGCCGAGGTTCTGGCCAAACGCGACGCGCTGCAGGAAAAGATAGATGCCTGGCATAAGGCGCGCGCCAACCAGCCCCACGATCACGAAGCATATAAGGCCTATCTGACCGAGATCGGCTACTTACTGCCCGAAGGGCCGGCCTTTGAGATCGAGACTTCGGGTATCGATCCCGAGATCGCGGCCATCGCCGGACCGCAGCTGGTGGTGCCGGTCACCAATGCCCGTTATGCGCTGAATGCGGCCAACGCGCGCTGGGGCAGCCTGTATGATGCATTCTATGGCACAGATGCGATCGGGCCACCGGCGGCCGCGCCGGGGGGATACGATCGGGGCCGTGGCGCGCGCGTGGTGGCAAGGGCGCGGGTCTTTCTGGACGAAGCCTTTCCGGTTATCGGGACCAGCCATGTTGGTGCCAGCCGCTATCATGTCTCGGACGGGCAGCTTCTTGTCGACGACCAGCCGCTGGTCGAGCCCGGGAAATTCGCGGGCTACCGGGGCCAGCCGGATGCGCCCGAGGCGGTGCTTCTGCGCAACAACAATCTGCACGTGGAACTGGTCTTTGACAGCAACCACCCCGTGGGCGCGCTCGATCAGGCGGGTCTGGCGGACGTCCAGCTAGAGGCCGCGGTCTCGGCCATCATGGACTGCGAGGATTCGGTCGCCTGCGTCGACGCCGACGACAAGGTGACCGCCTACCGGAACTGGCTGGGGCTGATGAAGGGCGATCTGGCCGCAAAGTTTGCGAAATCCGGTCAAGAAGTGTCGCGGACGCTGCATGAAGACCGGACCTATCAGGCGCCGGATGGCGGCACGCTGACGCTGAAAGGCCGGGCGCTGATGCTGGTCAGGAACGTGGGCCACCTGATGACCAACCCGGCGATCCGCGATGCCGATGGCAACGAGATCTATGAAGGTCTGATGGACGCCATGGTCACCACGGTGATTGCCATGCACGATCTGGCCAAGGACGCGGGCCTGCGCAACTCGACCGCCGGATCGGTCTATGTGGTCAAACCCAAGATGCACGGCCCCGAAGAGGTTGCCTTGGCGGACGCGATCTTCAGCCAAGTCGAGGCGGCCCTGGGTCTTCCCCAGTACACCGTCAAGCTCGGCATCATGGATGAAGAGCGCCGGACCTCGGTCAATCTGAAGGAATGCATCCGTGCGGCCCGAAACCGCGTGGCCTTTATCAACACCGGATTTCTGGATCGGACCGGGGACGAGATCCACACCTCGATGGAAGCCGGCCCGTTCAGCCGCAAGGACTTTATCAAGCGCAAATCCTGGATCGGCGGTTATGAGAATCTGAATGTCGACGTCGGTCTGGAATGCGGTTTGATGGGCAAGGCCCAGATCGGCAAGGGCATGTGGGCAATGCCCGACCTGATGGCGGCGATGCTGGAGGCCAAGATCGAGCATCCGAAATCCGGCGCCAACTGCGCCTGGGTGCCAAGCCCGACCGCGGCCACGCTGCATGCGCTCCACTATCACAAGGTCGATGTCTTCGCCGTTCAGAAAAAACTTGCGGCCGGGGGGCGGCGCGCCCATGTGGACACGGTTCTAGAGATCCCGCTGGCATCCTATGGCAAGTGGAGTGCCGCCCAGATCGCGCGCGAAGTGGAAAACAACGCCCAGGGTATCCTGGGCTATGTGGTGCGCTGGATCGACCAGGGCGTGGGATGTTCCAAGGTGCCCGATATGAACGATGTGGGGCTGATGGAAGACCGCGCGACTTGCCGGATTTCGGCCCAGCATATCGCTAACTGGCTGCACCATGGTGTGGTCAGCGAAGCCGAGGTCGTGGCCGCATTTCAGAAGATGGCAGCCGTGGTCGACACCCAGAACGCAGGTGACCCGCATTACCACCCGATGGCGCCGGGCTTTGACGGGATCGCCTATCGCGCGGCTTGCGATCTGGTGCTGAAGGGGCGCGCGCAGCCCTCGGGCTATACCGAGCCGATCCTGCATGCGCGCCGTCTGGAATTCAAAGCCGCCGCCCACTGACCCGAGGAGACAGAGAATGGCCGAAATCAGTCTGCGCCGCGCGCGCTCAATCATCCGCGCAACGCTGGCCGAAGGCCGCCGGCTTGAGCTGAAGCCGCTCGCGGTCGTGGTGCTGGACAAGGGCGGCCATGTGATTGCCGCCGAGCGCGAGGACGGTGCCAGCCCGGGCCGGTTCGAGATCGCCCAGGGCAAGGCCTTTGGCGCGGTGATGACCGGCATGCCCGGCTCTGCCCAGCTCGCGCGGGCCGAACAACAGGCTTTCTTCATGGATGCGCTGAACGGGCTTTACGGTGGCAAGGTCGTTCCGGTTCCGGGCGGCATTTTGATCAAATCTGCCAAGGGCGAGACCCTGGGTGCCATCGGTGTTACCGGCGACACCAGCGACAATGACGCCCTGGCCGGCACGGCCGGCATCGAGAGCGCCGGGCTGACCGCGCTGGCCTGACAACCGCCGCCCTTTTTTCGGGCAGGGCGCCCATTTAGGCAGGCCTGCCCGCACACGACCGTTTTTCGCGCAGTCTCGCGGCCCTGCAGGCTGCACAGGCGCTGTGCGGTGCTGCTGGCTTTTGCCAGGGCCTGCATCCCTCTATGTTCCCTTGAAAATCCGAACGAGGTATTGCCCATGTCGCGCCCGGTCGTCGGCATTGTTGGAAACAGTTTCCTGATCAACGATCAGTACCCTGCCTATGCGGGTGGGGCGATGAATTCTTGTGCGGTGGCCAATGTGGCCGATGCCGTGCCGCTGCTGATCCCGACCAATCCCGATTACTTCGCAATCGATGAGTTGCTTGAGGTGTGTGACGGCTTCCTGCTGACCGGCGGGCGATCCAATGTCCACCCGGAAGAATACGGTGAAGAGCCGACCGAGGCCCATGGCACCTTTGACCGCGACCGGGACCGGATCGTGCTGCCGCTAGTGCGGGCGTGTGTCGAGCGCGGGCAGCCGTTTCTGGGCATTTGCCGCGGCTTCCAAGAGGTTAACGTGGCCATGGGCGGATCGCTTTACCCCGAGATCCGCGAATTGCCCGGCCGGATGAACCACCGCATGCCGCCCGACGGCACGCTAGAGGAAAAATTCGAGCTGCGCCACCATGTGAACCTGACGCCCGGCGGCGTGTTCGAGAAGGTGTTTGGGGGGCCGCGGGTCCTGACCAATACGCTGCACGGGCAGGGTATAAAAGAGCCGGGCCCCCGCGTGGTCATTGAGGGCAGGGCCGAAGACGGCACGCCAGAGGCTATCTATATCAAGGACGCACCGGGCTTTTCGCTGGCTGTACAGTGGCACCCGGAATGGAATGCCGTCGACGACGCCGTGTCGCGCCCGCTGTTCAAGGCGTTTGGGTCCGCGCTTAAGGCCTGGGCCAAGGACGGTATGGCGGTACCCCTTCTGAAATCGGCCTGAAGACAGGGCGAAACGCCACCATCGGGCTGGACGCTCTGGCCAGTATGGGGGATGGTTGGCGGCGCTTGCCAATCTGAGCCGGACCCATGCGACGATCTAAAATCAATGAAATTATGGCCGCCGCGGATGAAATGATCCGTGCTTATGGCTTTACCCTTCCGCCCTTTGCCTATTGGTCGCCCGAAGAGTTCAAGAACCGCCCGGACGCTGAACGCATCATTGCGTCGCGCATGGGCTGGGACATCACCGATTACGGACGGGGCGATTTTGACGCGCTGGGCCTATTCCTGTTCACGCTGCGCAACGGGGATCTGGCCGATCTGCAGCGCGGCGGCGGCATGTGCTATGCCGAGAAACTGCTGATTTCGCGCCAAGATCAGATCAGCCCGACCCATACCCACGTGATCAAGGCCGAGGACATCATCAATCGCGGCGGCGCCAAGCTGGCGATCGAGTTATTCGGTTCGGACGATGCGGGCGGCTTCGGCGCTAATCACGGCGGGGTCGTGCGCTGTGACGGGATCGCGCGCAGCTTTGGAGCCGGCGAGGTGATCTTGCTCGATCCCGGTGAAAGCGTCACGCTGATGCCGGGTGACTGGCACGCCTTCTGGGGCGAGGGCGGCGACGTTCTGATCGGTGAGGTCAGCACGGTCAACGACGACGTGACCGACAACGTCTTTCGGGATCCCGTGGGGCGTTTCGCAGAGATCGAAGAGGACGCCGCGCCCACCCATCTCTTGGTTAGCGACTATCCGAAGTACTTGATTTAGAAACCTTAAAATCGGCCAATGCGCAGCCCTGCCACAGCCGTTTGAAATACGTCAATTTCCACATATATCTTTGGTTTATTCTCGGTATAGTTGTGAAGATGGGCTAATTCCGGTTTAGAGGCGGCCCGATCGAGTAGATAACAACTATATTGTTTGCGGTTTGAATAAGGGTATGTGCGTGGCTTCGGAAGCGGGTAGCAGGCCGGTTGCGGTTGAACGTCAAGAAACACTGGTACAAACCTGGCGGGCGGTTTTCACAGACAGGCAACTGCCGGGTGCAGAGCAGATCGCATGCCTTGGAACCGCCGGTTTCAGCGAACGGGTGATGCGGCTCGGACGTCGCAAGGGGCGCTGGAAGATCGGCGCGGCGGGCAGCATGCATGCCTTCATGAACGGTGGTGTCTACAGCGGTGATTTCGTCGACGCTGTGCGCCCCTTCATGGGCGAGGACGCATTGCTGTTCAGCACTATTTTCAACGAGATTTGGAAGCGGCCAGAGCCCATTCTTTCCTGGGGACGCGGCGGTCTGGCCGGCAGCCAAGGCATGTTGGTGACCCGGCTTTTCGTGCCGGTAAAGGCGCGCGAAGGCGAAGAGGCCGCCGTGATCGGGCTTTGGGATTGGCAGAAAAGCGAGCGAATCCAAGGGCTGCGTGCGGTTCTTGCGGGGCCGGATCACTACGTGACGGCCGCCCAATTGGGGATCCGCACGGACCACGAGGTGGTGCTGGATTTCATTCGCACGCTGCTGCAGGTTTGGTCGACGGAACCCAAGACCGACGATGAGACCGAAGCCGGCTGGCACTTCGATCCGGTCGAAGAAATCGTGTTGCGCTTTGTTCGAATGAATTCGGCGCGGTCGTCCACACTCGCCTATGAGTTGATCACACTGTTGTCATCTTTTCTGGCCGACAAGGCCGCCCTGGCGCCCACGCCGGATGAACGTCAGGACGCAAAAGATCTGCTGGTGCAGCAGGCCAGCCTGATCAGGACGCTGATCGGATCGCTTCGCGATTTCAACATTGAAGGTATGTCGGACATCGATCCGCGACAAAAGCCGATCTAGTCTGGCGGCTTTTCAGGTGACGGCGGCGCGGCGCTTGTGCTCGGGCCGGTCCCAGGCGCCGCTTTGCATGATCTCACCCAGCGTTGCCACGGCGTGGTCCACATCGTCCGGACCTATGTAAAGCGGCGTGATGCCAAAGCGCAGGATATCCGGGGCGCGGAAATCACCGATGATACCGGCAGCGATCAGGGCCTGCATGATCGCGTAGCCTTCGGGGTGGCGAAAGCCGATCTGGCTGCCGCGTTGTTCGGGGTCTTCGGGTGAGGCCAGGCGCAGCATCGGACAGGTCCGGGCGACCCCGACGCGAAAGCGCTCGGACAGTGCCACGGACCGGGCCCTCAGATCGGACATGTCGACAACGTCCCAGACATCAAGCGCTGCGTTGAGCGCGGCCATCTGGACAATGGGCGGGGTGCCCACGCGCATCCGTTCAATACCGGCCGCCGGTCTGTAGGCGGTTTCGAAGTCAAACGGCGCGGCATGGCCGAGCCAGCCGGACAGCGCCGGCAGCGCCATGTCCGCATGGGCGGGTGCCACGTAGATGAAAGCCGGGGCCCCGGGCCCGCCGTTCAGATACTTGTAGGTGCAGCCCACGGCGAAATCGGCACCGGCGGCGGTCAGATCGACTTTGAACGCGCCAGCGGAATGGGCCAGATCCCAGACCGTGACGATCCCCAGCGCGCGCGCCCGGGCCGTCAGGGCGGCCATGTCGTGGCGCCGTCCCGTGCGGTAGTCCACCTCGGTCAGCATCAGAACTGCCACATCTTCATCAAGCGCCGTCGCAACCGCTTCGGGCGGCACTGTCTTCAGGCTGTGGCCGGCATCCAGCGCGCCGATCAGACCTTCGGCCATGTAAAGATCGGACGGGAAATTCCCGGTATCCGACAGCACCACCTTGCGCCCCGGGTTCAGAGCCAGGGCGGCGGCAAGTGCCTGATAGACCTTGATCGAAAGCGTATCGCCCACGACGACGCTGCCGGCGGGCGCGCCGATCAGCGGTGCGATCCGGTTGCCGAGCGCGGTGGGCGCGTCCATCCACCCGGCCCGGTTCCAGCCGGTGATCAGCATCTGACCCCATTGGTCTTCCATCATCCGGGCGACCCGGTCGGCGGCGTGACGGGGCAGGGGACCCAGCGGGTTGCCATCGAGATAGGTCATACCTTCGGGCAGGTCGAAAAAGCGGCGGGTGGCGTCGAAATCGGTCATGGGGTCCGCCTAGATCGCCTGTCTGGCCCGGTCAAGGCGCGGGGCATGCTAGAACTGGCCGCCGGCGATCTGGATGGCCTGGCCGTTCATGCTTTCCGAACCGGGGGCGCAGAGCCAGAGCGCGGCGGCGGCCACCTCTTCCGGCGCGATCAGGCGCTTGTGGCGGTTGGCGCGCACCATCATGTCCAGCGCTTCATCTGCGGAAACACCGGCGCGGTCGCGGATGGCGATGGCGTTGCGTTCGACAATGGGCGTGTCCACATAGGCCGGGCAAAGCGCGTTGAAGGTCACGGCGCTGCCGATAAAGTCCTCGCTTAGACCCCGTATCAGACCGATCAGCCCGTGTTTCGACGCCGTGTAGGCCGGCGCACCGCGCAGGCCCTTTGTACCGGCGATGGACGACACCGCGATCACCCGGCCCCAAGCGTCGCGGTCGAGCGTCGCCAGGCATGCCTGGATGGTCAGGAAGGCCCCATCGAGGTTGATCGCCATCATGTCGCGCCACCAGGCGAGATCCATCTTTGCAAGCGAGCGTCCTTCGGCGATCCCGGCATTGGCCACGGTGATCGCGACTGGACCCCGTTCGGCGGCGGCGGCGGTCACGGTGCTGCGCACGCTGTCGGGTTCGCTGACATCCATGACCAGCGGGAAAAGGCCCGGCGTATCCGCTGCTGCCGCCTCAAGCACCTCGGCGCGCCGCCCGCAGATCGTCACCCGGGCACCCGCCCCGGCCAAGGCGCGGGCAATCGCCAGTCCGATCCCGGTGCCGCCACCGGTGATCAGGGCGTGCCGTCCGGCAAGTTCGCTGTTGCTCATCTATCCCTCCCGGTGTCTCTTTGGCGAAAGACTGGCCCGGGCGCCTGCGGGACACAAGCACCCGCCCGCCCATGACAGGAGAGCGTACCCATGCCCGCATGGAAATGGATCGATATTCCGCCCGTCTGGCTGGTGGGCTTCTGTACGCTTTGCTGGCTGCAGGCCCGCCACGTTCCGTTCGGCCCGTCCAGCGGCACGTTGGCCACGCTTCTGGGTCTGGCGCTGGCCGCGGCGGGCGCGGCACTTGCGGTCCTGGCGGTGCGCGAGATGCAGCGCCAGAACACCACGCCTGTGCCCCACCAACGTGCCAGTGCCCTTGTGATGACCGGCGTGTTCCAGCACAGCCGCAACCCGATTTATCTGGGCGATCTGTTGATCCTGGGCGGGGTGGCTCTGATCCTCGGCACATGGCCCGCGCTTGTTCTCGTTCCGGTTTTTCACTGGGTGCTGACCACCCGGTTCATCCAGCCCGAGGAAGAGGGTTTGCGACACACCTTCGGCGACGCCTTTGAAGCCTATGCGGCCCGCGTCCGGCGCTGGGCCTGACGTCGCGGAAGCAAGCTGCCGGGGCCTGCTTGTCGAAGCCCGTCACCTTGGGTAAGTGGACAGGAGCTTTCCGCGGCCCACGTTGCTGCGCTAGGGACAGAAAAAGAGGACAGAACCGGTGAAAATTGGGACGCCGAAAGAGACGTTTGAAGGTGAAGCGCGGGTTGCGATGACACCGGACAGCGCCCTTCAGTTGCAGAAGCTTGGCTATGAGTGCCTGATCGAGAAGGGTGCCGGTCTGGCGGCTGGATTTCCCGATGCGGCCTATAAGGACGCAGGCGTCGAGATCGCAAGCAGCACCGCACAGCTTTGGAAGGGGGCCGATATCGTTGCCAAGGTGCGCCCGCCTTCTGAAGCCGAAATCAAGCGGCTGACCAGCGGCAAGACCTTGATATCGTTCTTTTACCCCGGCCAGAACACCGAACTTCTTGAGCAGGCGAACGGCAAGGGCGCGACCGTTGTCGCGATGGATATGGTGCCCCGGATCAGCCGCGCGCAGAAGATGGACGCGCTGAGTTCCATGGCCAACATCGCGGGCTACCGCGCGGTCATCGAAGCGGGCAACAATTTCGGGCGCTTCTTCACCGGACAGGTTACGGCCGCCGGCAAGGTGCCGCCCGCCAAGGTTCTGGTCGTGGGCGCCGGTGTGGCCGGTCTGGCCGCCATCGGCACCGCAACGTCATTGGGCGCGATCACCCTGGCCTTCGACGTGCGCCCCGAAGTGGCCGAACAGATCGAATCGATGGGCGCAGAATTCGTATTCCTCGACTTCGAGGAAAGCGGTCAGGACAGTTCGGCGACCGGTGGTTACGCGGCGCCATCCAGCCCCGAATTCCGCGAAAAGCAGCTTGAGAAATTCACCGAACTGGCCCCCGACGTCGACATTCTTATCACGACGGCGCTGATCCCGGGCCGCGATGCGCCGGTTCTGTGGACCAAAGAGATGGTCGCGGCGATGAAGCCGGGATCGGTGATCGTCGACCTGGCGGCCGAACGCGGCGGCAACTGCGAGTTGACCCGAACGGACGAAAAGATCGTCACCGATGGCGGCGTGACCATCGTGGGTTACACCGACTTCCCGAGCCGCATGGCGGCCCAGTCTTCCACGCTTTATGCCACCAACGTCCGGCACATGATGACCGATCTGACGCCCGAAAAGGACGGTCAGGTTGTCCATGACATGGAAGACGACGTCATTCGCGGCGCAACGGCAAGCCACGCCGGCGAAATCACCTTCCCACCGCCGCCGCCCAAAGTGGCTGCGATTGCCGCGGCGCCGAAGAAAGAGCCGCCCAAAGAGCTGACGGCGGAAGAGAAAAACGCGGCCGAGGCGGCGGCTTTCCGTAAAGAGACGCAGACGCAGGTGGCGCTTTTGGCCGTGGGCGGCGCGCTGATCCTGGGGATCGGTGCGATCCCGGGGATGCCGGCGAGTTTCATGCAACACTTTATCGTCTTCGTGTTGTCGGTCTTCGTGGGCTTCCAGGTGATCTGGGGCGTCTCGCACAGTCTGCACACACCCCTGATGGCGGTCACCAACGCAATCTCGTCGATCATCATCCTCGGCGCACTGATGCAGATCGGGTCAAGCTCGTTACTGATCACGGTACTTTCGATCCTCGCGGTCTTTATGGCCGCCATTAACATCTTCGGCGGCTTTCTGGTGACACGGCGCATGCTCGCCATGTTCCAGAAGTCCTAAAGAGCGGGGCAGACGTTATGGATTTTGGTTTTACAACAGCGGCTTATGTCGTCGCGGCTGTTCTTTTCATTCTGTCGCTCGGTGGGCTGTCTGGTCAGGAAAGCGCCAAACGCGCGGTCTGGTACGGCATCGTGGGCATGGCCATCGCGGTCATTGCGACGCTCATGGGGCCGGGGCACGGCATGTGGGGCATGTCGGTGATCCTGATCGCCTGCGGCGCGGTGGTGGGCTATCAGCTGGCCACGCGGGTGCAGATGACGCAAATGCCCGAGCTGGTGGCGATCATGCATTCGCTTGTCGGTCTCGCGGCGGTCTTCGTGGGCTTCAACGCCGATATGACGATAGACCACGTGCGCGTTATGCTGGAGGTCAAGGGCGAAGACTTGGCGACGCTCGGCGCTTTTGCACAACTCGTAGCCAAGAAGACGCCGATTGAGATCTCTATCCTGAAGATCGAACTGGTGCTGGGTGTCTGGATCGGGGCGGTGACATTCACCGGATCGGTCGTGGCCTACGGCAAGCTCGCGGGCCGGATCGACAGCACGGCCACCCAGCTTCAGGGCGGTCATATGCTGAACGCGGGCGCCGGTGCTGCCTCGCTGGTCATGACCATCGTCTACCTGAACAGTGGCAGCTTCCTGGCCCTGATCGTGCTGACGGCGCTGGCGCTTTTCATCGGCTACCACCTGATTATGGGGATCGGCGGGGCCGATATGCCCGTGGTCGTGTCGATGCTGAACAGTTATTCGGGCTGGGCGGCGGCGGCGATTGGCTTCAGCCTTGGCAACGACCTGCTGATCGTCGTGGGCGCGCTGGTGGGGTCCTCCGGCGCGATCCTCAGCTACATCATGTGCAAGGCCATGAACCGGTCCTTCATCAGCGTGATCCTCGGCGGCTTCGGCGGCGCGGCGGGCGAGCAGATGGCCGTCGAGGGCGAGATGATCGCCACAGAGGCCGACGCGGTGGCCGCGGCGCTAGAGGATGCCGACAGCGTGATCATCGTGCCTGGCTACGGCATGGCCGTGGCCCAGGCGCAGCAGTCGGTCAGCGAGCTGACCAAGCGCCTGCGCGCCAAGGGCAAAGAAGTGCGATTTGCCATCCACCCGGTTGCGGGGCGTTTGCCGGGGCATATGAACGTGCTCTTGGCCGAGGCCAAGGTGCCCTATGACATCGTGCTGGAGATGGACGAGATCAACGATGACTTTCCGGAAACGGACGTCTCGATTGTTATCGGGTCGAACGACATCGTGAACCCGGCGGCGCAGGACGATCCGAACTCACCCATTGCCGGTATGCCGGTCTTGGAGGTCTGGAAGTCTAAGCAGGTCTTTGTGTCGAAACGCGGCCAGGGCACCGGGTATTCCGGAATCGAGAACCCGCTGTTCTTTAAGGAAAACACGCGCATGTTCTATGGTGACGCGAAGAAGTCGCTGGATGAACTGCTGACGCGCATCACTTAGGTTCCGCCGTTCAGCGGGCGCATCGGGCCCGGCGTACGACGCTGGGCCTTTGTTTTGGCATCTCGTCACCGGGTCAGACCGCGTCCGGGTCACGCGCTGCCCTTGACGCGCCCGCGGCGTCATGCGCGGATAGCCCTGTCCGCAAGGGGTTCCGAAGCCGATGGGCCGTCCAAATGTCATCCTGATCCTGGCCGACGATCTAGGCTATTCGGACCTCGGCTGCATGGGCAGTGAGATCCGCACACCCAATCTGGACGCGCTGGCCCGGGACGGGGCGCTGATGTCGGCCATGTACAATTGCGCCCGCTGTTGTCCGACCCGTGCGGCGCTTTTGACCGGGCTTTATCCCCATCGGGCCGGGATCGGCCATATGGGCGCAAACCTGGGCACGCCTGCCTATCAGGGGTCGCTTCGCCGGGACGCGGCCACCATTGCCGAGACGTTGCAGGCGGGCGGCTACCGCACGCTGATGTCCGGCAAATGGCATGTGGGCGGGGATCTGATGGCACGGGAGGCCGACCGGTGGCGACCCGGCGCGCCGGGGTTTCCAACGCCGCGCCAGCGGGGGTTCGACCGCTTCTACGGCATTCTGGACGGCGTGACCCATTTCTTCAGCCCGCATTTCGTCATGGAGGACGACACCCGCGTCACCAGTTTCGGCGATGATTTCTATTTCACCGATGCGATTACCGACAAGGCGATCGGGATGGTGGAGGACGCGGCGGCCGAGGACGCGCCCTTTTTCCTTTACCTTGCCCATGCCGCGCCCCATTGGCCGCTGCACGCCCCGGCAGAGGACATCGCACGGTATGAAACCGCCTATCGCGGCGGCTGGGACAGCATCCGCACGGCGCGGCACGAAGAAATGAACGGGCTGGGCGTCTTGCCCGCCACCTGGGATATCTCGCCCCGGGACGATCAGGTGCGCCCCTGGGACAGTGTCGAAGACCGCGACTGGGAGGCGGCGAAAATGGCCGTTTATGCCGCCATGGTCGACCGGATGGATCATTCCATCGGGCGGCTCATGGCTGCGCTTGACCGGCTGGGTCTGCGCGATGACACGCTGGTTTTGTTCCTGTCCGATAATGGTGGCTGCGCCGAGTTCATGGCCGAAGACGGCTGGGCCAAGTTCTTTCCCGATAGGCTGGCCGACGGGCGGCAAATGACCATGGGCAATGTCCCCGGGCTCTTGCCTGGCGGGCCGCTCAGCTATCAAAGCTATGACCGGCCCTGGGCCAATGTGTCGAATGCGCCTTTTCGCCTATTCAAGCATTACATGCATGAAGGCGGCATCTCGACCCCGCTAATCGCCCACTGGCCCGCCGGGATCACCGCGCCGGTCAGGGCCCATGCGCCGGCCCATGTGGTCGATATCCTGCCCACAATCCTAGAAGTCACGGGCTGCCCGGCCCTGGACGCGCTTGGCGACAGTGCGGTTCAGACCACCGACGGCGAAAGCATTCTGCCGGCGCTTCAAGGCCGGCCGTGGGCGCGGCAGGCGCCGATCTTTTTTGAACACGAAGGCAATGCTGCCGTGCGTGCAGGCGCCATGAAGCTCGTGCGCCGCTTTGGCCAGGACTGGGAGCTTTACGATATGGAGATCGACCGCACCGAGCTTGCCAATCTGGCGGGTCGGGGCGGCGCGACCGGACGCAGGCTCGCGTCCGAATATGAGGCCTGGGCCACCTCAATCGGTGTTCTGCCGTGGGATCAGGCGCTGCCCCTGCTTCTGGCGGCCTGGGGCATGGACAGCGCCGAGGGCTAGGCGGGCTACATGCCGGGAATGGCCACCTGTTCATGAACCTCGATCTCGCAGCCTTCGGTCCAGCCCATATGCGGGTGGCCGTCCATCAGCGCCAGGGCCGCCTCGATATCGGCGGCCTCGACCACGGAAAATCCGGTGATCTTGTCGTTACCCGGGGCGGTCCCGGCATCGGTGATCTTGGAGGAGGCGCTGAGCGGTGCACCCATATCGGCCAGCGCGCTGCCCGTGCGTTCGGCCCAGGTCTGCCAGGCTTTCATGCCTTCCTGCATCTGTTCACGCGTGGCCGAGGCCATCTGTTCGGCCGAACTGACAGGCGAGCGGTATAGGACAAGGAATTTCTTCAACGGAATGCTCCTTTAAATAACATCGGTCTCGATAACGTCAGTCTAGGCGATGTTCCGGTAGATCCGGATCACTTTGCGGCTAGCCCGACAGCACATCCCGTCGAAATGCGCTGGGCGTTTTGCCGGTCCAGCGGTGAAAGGCGCGCCGAAAGGCCCGGTCGTCCGAAAAGCCCATGATGTCGGCCACGGTGCGCACCGTGGTTGTGGGGTCCTGCAAAAGCGACATGGCGGCCTCTTTGCGGGTGCCTTCGATCATGGCGCTGAGCGTGGTGCCATAGTTGGCGGCCAGACGCTGGGCCGACCGCTGGCTCATATTGGCGACCACAGCGGCGGCCGTGGGTCGAAATTCGCCCCGTGCCGCGTTCTCGGCGATGGCCTTGCGCAGCTTCGACAGACCGGGCGGCTGCCGCGACTGCTCGATACGCTGCACCAGATCGTTGAAGTGCTGAGTTACAAAAGCAAAGAGTTCGGCATTGGCATGCCGGATGGTTTGGTCCAAGGCGCCCGGGCGAAAAACCAACGCGGCGACCGGGCGATCGAAGGTCACCGGTACACCGAAAAAGTCCTGGTAGACGGATACCGGACCTTTGGCGCCATAGGCAAATTCCACGCGTTCGACGCCATCGCGTATCTCGAGCACCTCGTGCACCACCCGGAACATAATGCCGACCCCGGCTTCGGTCGTCCGGCCCTGATCAAGATGATCCAGATGGTGGCGCCCGGTTATCATCTGCAGTTCTGGTGTGTCGACCAGCATCAATTTCAGGTTTTCAGCAAGCACAATCCGATTGCGGACGATTACGGACAATGCCTCGCGCAATGTATCGGCAAATTGGACGCCGTGGGTCAGCCCGCCGCAAAGCGTCAACGGTGCCGCCCGCGCGAAATCAATCGGCAGCGCCCGGTCAGGTTCCCGCGCCGCCAGCGCGTTCCAGAGCTTTGGCATAGTGACTTCCGGCACCCGGTCGTCGGGTTCCATCAAGTCTTGACCCGAGACACCGGTGAATTTTTCGACCTCGGCCATGGTGAACCCGCGTGATAACGCAAAAGAAACAGCGCCGGACAGAATACTGACCAGCACGGTGCCGTCGCCCGCGGTTTCGGTTGAGTTTTTCGTCATTCGTCCCTGTCCGTACTTATTTTTTTTGGGAAACCTGTCAGCCCATCAACAGGAAAATCAACCGCTCACGCGGTTTTTGGCGCGGATTGCCCGCTTATGGCACAGGGGGTCCTGCCCGCCGGTACCGCGATGTGCGACCAACCTGAGACAACAGAATTCCTTTACTTGAGCCTTGCGTAAGGAGGCGCTCTGAAAAGCAAATTTTCCAGCATCGCGGTGTTGTTTCCGGCCCCCATCAGTCCAGTGCCCAAGGGTTGCGGTTGCCCGGCAGATGGCCATGGCAATAACAGATTGAAATAGACTGTCCGCCCCGAAGACCAAGACGCACTGCATGCGGGTGCTGCAAACAGGGCTCTGACACCGGAGGCTTCCCCCCACCACCACGCGGAGCCCAAGGCCGCCCGTAGGAGGAGCGGGCGGCCCGAACTGAAACGCTCCCGTCGCATATTTTATACACCGCCATGACTGGGCGAATTTTAACTTGCATCGAATCTTTTCATGCCCCACATGCGCCTGACAGACGCCAACGCACGCGCCTCTGGCCACGCCCGGGCGGGTCCCTGAAAGGGCCTCACTTGGACCGGCACGCGTTTATGCAGCGACGGTAACGTCTCCCTTGGAAGCAAGCGGCCTTGAATGGCCGGGTCTATTGGAGATGACCATGACACTGCATTTCGCTGCAGCGGATGTTCCGCTTGTTGTTTCTTCAGAGCGCCTGCACAGCGTGGCATGGTCCGGCACCTTCGACCGGCCGACCCTGCTTCTGGATCCTGAGATCGTGGCCCGCAACTATCGCGCGCTGGCGGCCGCACTGGGTGGGGCCGATATCCATTATGCGGTCAAGGCCAACCCCGAGCCGGCGATTGTCGGGCGGTTGGTGGCACTGGGGTCCCATTTCGATGCCGCGTCGCGCGGTGAGATTGACCTGTGCCTTGCCCTGGGCGCCCGGCCCGAGACCATCAGTTTCGGCAATACGATCAAGAAAGCCGCCGACATTGCCCATGCCTGGCGGGCGGGCGTCCGGCTGTTTGCGGCTGATGCGGCGGAAGAGATCGACAAGCTGGCGGAGCACGCGCCAGGGGCCGAGGTCTATATCCGGCTGATCGTTGAGGCGTCCGAGGCTGACTGGCCGCTCAGCCGCAAGTTCGGCTGCGACGCGGCCATGGCGCTTGAGTTGATGGACCGGGCCGCCGTCCGGGGTCTGAAGCCCGTGGGCATCTCATTTCACGTGGGAAGCCAGACGCGCCGGGCGGCCATGTGGGGCGCAACGCTGGATCAAATGGCCGGCATCTGGCGGGCGGCCCGGGCAGCCGGGCACGAACTGAACCTCGTTAACATCGGGGGCGGATTTCCGGCCTACTACGGCGAGGCGGTTGAGGCGCCCGCGCCCTATGCCCGCAACGTCGCAAAGATGGTGCGCGCGCGCTTTGACGGCGCCACCCGCATCATGGCCGAACCCGGGCGGGGTCTGGTCGCCGAGGCCGGTGCCATCGCCTGCGAGGTCATGCTGGTCAGCCGTAAATCGGCCAATGACCTGCACCGCTGGGTCTTTCTGGACATCGGCAAGTTCTCTGGTCTGGCCGAGACCATTGACGAGGCGATCCGCTATCAGTTCGTCACGCCCTGCGATGGAGAGGCCATGGGCCCCTGCATTCTGGCGGGCCCGTCCTGTGACAGCGCCGATGTGCTTTACGAAAAGCGGCCCGTCATGCTGCCCTTGCGGCTGAAGGCGGGTGACCGGGTTATGATCCCCAATGCCGGCGCCTATACCTCTAGCTACGCCTCGGTGGGGTTCAACGGGTTCCCGCCGCTGGACGTGGTGGTGCTGTAATGCCGTTTCGGCATACGGTCGTGTACATCTAAAGCATTATAATAAAAGCGTTTCTTTACAGGTGCGCTTTTCGATATATGTTGCGCCGAAGAGTAAAAGGAAGGCGGGCAATGGCGCCGATTACCGATCATCCGCTGCGCTATGAGTTGGCGAACGAATTGCACGCGCGGCCGTTTCCAGCGCTGCGCGCACCCTGCCGCGCCGCCTATCTGGCCATCAAGCGGCCCGAGAATGCCGCCTCGCGCGACCGGGCCGAGGATATGACCCATCTGATCGCATTGCTCGACCGCTATGGCGCACCCCATCCACAGCCCGGTGCGACCCATTACTTCGGTGAGATCGGCAAGCACCGGCTGAAGTGGGAAAGCCACACCGAATTCGTGACCTATACGGTCTTTGCCGACGGGGTGGCCGACAAGCCCTATGACGCCGAAACATTCGCGATGTTCCCCGATGAATGGCTGGCCGCGGCGCCGGGCGTACGCATGACCTCGGCCCTGATCCGGGTTGAGGAACAGGCGCCCGGACAGGAAATCGCGACCTGTCTCGAAAAGTGGTTGGTCCCCGAAAGCACGGCCGTCAGCGAAATCATAGACGGTAACGCGATCATTGCCGGAGATTTTCGCATCGATGTGGCCGGGCATATGCGTTTTGCAGTTTTCACTAAACCGGGCATCGGAGAGCGTCGGACAGGGCGTATCGTGCAGCGCCTCTGCGAAATCGAGACCTACAAGTCCATGTCGATGCTGGGTCTGCAGCGCGCGCGGGACATTCAGCGCCGGATAACGCCGCTAGAGCAGAACCTGACAGCGGCGGTGCGTGAGATGACCGCCCAGACCGAGCGGCCGGGCGAGACGCTGGAGCGTCTCTTGAGCATTGCAGCCGAGCTTGAAAACATGCTTGCGCAATCATCCTTTCGCTTTGGTGCCACGGGCGCCTACGGCGCGCTGGTTGCCCAGCGGATCGAGGCCCTGCGTGAAGAACGCCACCAGGGCCGCCAGACCTTTACCGAGTTCATGAACCGCCGCTATGAGCCGGCCATGCGCACGGTCCAGGCGGCCGAGACCCAACTGGCCACTCTGGCGCAGCGGGCCATGCGCGCGGCCGATCTGTTGCGGACGCGGGTCGATGTGGACCGGTCGGCCGAAAACCAGAAGCTGCTGGAAAGCATGAACCGCCGGGCCGATCTTCAGTTGCGTCTTCAGCGCACCGTCGAAGGCCTGTCGGTGGTGGCCATCAGCTATTATGCCGTGAACCTTGCCACCTATGTGCTGGGGCCTGTCGGCCAAGAGATCGGGGTCTCAAGACTGGTGATGACAGCGCTGATTACCCCCTTGGTGATCATGGGTGTCTGGGCGGTGGTGCGGCGCATCCGCAAGGTGGTGGACTGACCGCCGGTTTCGCCGCTAGGGCGAGTTTTGACGTACTACGGCCCGTTTGCATCCGACTTTAGTCGGTTTCGACTCGCCACACACGGCCCGGGTGCCGTAAAAAAGCCAAATAGGCAGGCTATGAATTTGTCATGGAAGACTACACGATCGGCATAATCGCGTTCAGTGATATCTCACCCGCGTTCACGACCACAAATACCACGGGCTCCGGGCTCGTGGGGTCGAGCTTTACGGTGTCGTCGACGGCCTCGCCCCTCGTTCTGACGATTCAGGACGACGATGACGAGTTCGATGATGGTTTCATCGACTTCCCGAACAACTCGACTTCCGGCAACAACCAGCTTGTGGCTGAGCCGTTTTCGATCAACGGCACCGACTACGGTCCGGCAGCGCCCGGCGGCACGCCCCAGGATCAGGTGGAGCTGGAGTTCGCCTTTACCACGACCGACGGCGATACCTATTATGTTGTCCGCATCGACGGCGTGAACGTCGGGCTGACGGGCCCGCGGCTGCCGCAGCCGGACCAGTCTTTTGAGATCGCCAGCGTCTCGGACGGATCCGACGATCCCTATGTAAATGTTATCTGCTTTGCGGCGGGCACTCGGATTGCGACGCCGGATGGCGAGGTTGCGGTCGAAGACATCGCGGCGGGTGATCTGGTCCTGACCGTCGATGCCGGCCCTCAGCCCGTGCGCTGGGTGGGCTGCCAGTCGATCGGCGTGGCCGAGCTGTTGGTGCATCACCAAATCCGTCCGGTGGTCTTTGCACCGGGCGCCATCGGCAACGCGCGGCAGCTTGTCCTGTCGCCCCAGCACCGGGTTCTGCTGACCGGTTGGCGGGCTGAGCTATTGTTCGGTGAAACTGAAATTCTGGTGCCCGCGAAGGCGCTTTTGAACGACAGCACCGTGCGGGTCGCGCCGGTGCGCGGGCCGGTGCATTATTATCACATTCTGTTCGATACCCACCAACTGGTGATCAGCGAAGGCGCTGTCACTGAAAGCCTTTTGCCGGCGCAGGCGGCGCTGAACGCACAGCCGGACATCCTGGCACTGGAAAGCGGCGCTGCCGATGATACGGCGCCTTCGGCCAGAATTGCCCGGCCCGTTCTGAAAGTCACTGACGCCAATCTGCTGGCGGCGCCCGCGCCCTAGCGCCCGCGGATCCTCGGGTCGAGTGCGTCGCGCAGGCCGTCGCCGATATAGTTCACGCTCAGCACGGTCAGCGAGATGGCAAGACCCGGCCAGATAACCCGCTCGGGGTAGGATTGCATCCTGTCGACGCTGTCGAAAAGCAGCTTGCCCCAGGTCGGGAAGTCGGACGGAAAACCGAGCCCGAGGAAGGACAACGCGCTCTCGGTAATGATCGCCTGCGCCAAACCCAGCGTGGCCGACACCATGATCGGCGACAGCACATTGGGCAGCAGGTGTCGCCGGATCATCGCGCTGGGTGAGGTGCCGATGGAATGCGCCGCGAGGACGAATTCCCGTTCCTTCAACGCCAGCACATCGCCCCGCACAATCCGCGCGGTCTGCATCCAGCTGGTTATCCCAATGACAAACACGATCAGGATGAAGATCCCGTTCTCCGGCCCGAAGCTGGCGCGAAGCTGGTCGCGAAACAGCAGCATGATAACCAGGAGAAGCGGCAACAGCGGCAACGCCAGGAAAAGATCGGTAAAACGCATGAGCGGCCCGTCGAGCCGCCGGAAGAAACCCGCGGTTACGCCGACTGCCGTTCCCAGCGCCAGCGCCAGCGCCATCGCGACCCAACCCACCGCCATGCTGACCTGCCCGCCGGCCATCAACTTGGCCATGGTGTCGCGGCCCAAATTATCGGTGCCCAGCGGATGGCCCCAATCAACATTGGCCGTGCTGTCCCAGATCGCGGTGTAGATCGGGCGGATATCTTTGGCGCGGATGTCCAGTTTCTGGGGGTCCAGCGTCCACAGCAGCGGGCCGATGGAGACGAAAAGCGTGATGAAAACCAGAAAGCACATGCCCCAGAACGCACCACGGTGCGACCTGAATTGCGCCCAGACATCCCACCACTGGCTGCGGCTGGCGCCCTTTTCGATCTCGCGGGCGACGGATTGCGTAGAGACCTCAGTCATAGCGGATCCTCGGGTCCAGAATGCCGTAGAGGATATCGGCGATCAGGTTGAAGAGCACGATCAAGAGCGCGAAGATGAAGGTCAGTGTCTGCACCATGGGCAGATCATTGGCCTGGATCGCGGTAATCAGTAGTTGCCCGATGCCGTTCACCTTGAAGACCTGCTCGGTGATGATCGCACCGCCGAAGATCGACGGCACGCCCAGGGCGATTACCGTGACCACTGGGATCATCGAGTTGCGCAGCACATGCACCAGAACCACCGTGCGCTCGCTCAGCCCCTTGGCGCGGGCGGTGCGCACATAGTCCTGCCCCAGGTTATCGAGCATAGAGGCGCGCATGAAGCGGCTTATCTGCGCGGTGGTCTGCAGGGCAAGAACCATGACGGGCAGGATCATCTGCTTGAGTTGAATTATGAAGGTGTCCCAGTCAACGACCCGGTGGGTGGTGTCATAAATCGACGGCAACCAGCCGAGCTGAACCGAAAAGATGACGATGACCAGAACGCCAGTGAAGAAAGGTGGCACGGAAAACCCGATCATCGCCACGAAGGTGCCGGCCTGGTCAAAGACCGAATACTGCCGGTAGGCCGAAATTATCCCGATGGGCAGCGCGATCAGAACGCCGACGACGTAGGCCATGCCCACAACCCAGAGCGTCTGCGGCAGACGCTGAACCACGATGTCCATAACGGGCGAGCGGGTCTGCCAAGAGATCACGCGCTGCGCGCCCTCGGAGAAACTGGTTCCGACCAGCCAGTCGGTGAAGACCAACGGCTCGATGATAAAGAACTGGTAGATCCATTTGCCGAAGCGGATGTGCAGCGGCTGCCCAAGCCCCAGCGCCTCGCGCATCTTCTGCTTGACCTCGTCGGGCACCGTAAGCGGCACCTGCGCCATGGGATCTCCCGGCGCCAGTTCGAGAAGCAGAAAAACGACCAGGCTAATGAACAGCAGTGTCGGAACCGACAGGATCAAACGGCGGATGGAATAGGTCAGCATTCAGTCAGATGCCCCCATGAACACATAAGGATTCCGGCGTTCATGAATTGAGGGAGCGCCCGCCAAAGGCGGACGCTCCGATGCGTTTAGGATCAATTGCCGATCCGGTACCAGTCAGCGACGTTCCACAGCTCACTGTCCCAGACGTTGAGGTCAACGCCGCCCAGCGAGTTCGCGTGGGCCGAAATCCGGCCGCGGTGCACCAGCGGGATCATCGCGCCGTTCTCGATCGCCATGTCATTGAGCTGCTTGGCAATCTCGGCCCGCTTTTCGATATCGGCGGTGCGGCTGAGTTCCGCGTGCAACTCGTCGTAGCCGTCGATGCAGGCGCGGCTGATGTTCTCGCCCTGCCACTGGGTTGCCGGGCTGGGCGCCTTGTCGCAGAGCAGGTTGCCCAGATAAGCCTGCGGATCGGTGCCGTTGAAGGTGTTGGCGTACATCTCGACGTCGGCATAGAACTTCTGGAAGGTGTCCGGGCTGCCCGGATCGCCGCCGAAGAAGACCGACGCGTCGAGGTTGCGCAGTTCGGCTTCGATGCCGATTTCTGACCACCACTGCTTGATCAGCGCCTGGAAGTCCTGGCGCACGGCGTTGGTCGAGGTCTGATAAAGCACCTTCAGCGGCACGCCGTCCTTTTCACGGATGCCGTCGCCGTCGCTATCGACGATCCCGGCCTCATCCAGCATGGCATTGGCGCCGGCGATGTCCTGCGTGTCGCACGACAGCGCGGACGAGGCGTAGATGTCGGGCGCGGGTACCCAGTTGCAGGTGACGCGACCGGCCTGGCCATAGCCGATTTCCACCAGCAGCGGCCGGTCGATGGCCAGCGACATCGCCTTATAGACGGCCGGGTCGCCCAGGAACGGATGCGGCCTTACGACCGAGCGTTCGTCGGGCCCAAACGACGGATCGGGGTTGGTGTTGTTCAGCATGATGCGCTCGACCAGCGGGCCGAAGCCTGCAACGGGCGTGCCCTTGCCGGCCTCTTGCATCTTCGAGATCACATCAGGTGCCAGCTGCAAATTCCAGGCGTAGTCAAACTCGCCGGTTTCCATCACGGCGCGGCCTGCCGCCGTGGCGTCGCCGCCGCCCTTGAAGGTGACGCTCGCAAAGGCGGGTTTGCCTTCTTCACGGAAGTTTTCGTTGGCTTCCATGGTAATCACGTCGTTGGGGCGGAATTCCACCACCTTGAACGGACCGGTGCCGATGGGGTTGAAGTTGGCTTCGGTGCATTCCGGTGCCTTGGCACCTAGGCAGTCGGCGAATTGCGCGGCCTGAAGGATCGGTGCCTCACCGCCTACGAAAGGTCCATACGGGTTCGGCGTCGGCTGGCCGAAGGTCACGACGACAGTCATGTCATCGGGGGTTTCGACGCTGGTGACGCCTTCGTATTTTGTCAGCTGTGCGCAACCGCCTTCGGGGTGCGTACAGTAGTCGTAGGTGAATTTGACGTCCGCCGAGGTAAATGGCGAGCCGTCTGACCAGGTGATGCCGGGCGAGATTTTCCAGGTGATCGAGGTCAGATCTTCACTGACGCCGCCGTTGGCCACCGTCGGCACTTCGTCAACCAGCCAGGGTGTCAGGTTGCCGGCACTGTCATAGCGCGCCAGGGGTTCAATGATCATCGAGGCGGATTCGACGTCCTTGGTGCCGCCGGAAAGATACGGGTTCAGGATCGACGGCGCCTGCCAGTAAATGATACTGACGTTGCCGTCTCGGCCACGCTCGCCCTCATGGCCGTCGGCCAGGGCGGACAGTGGCACAAGCGCCAGGCACGCCGTCGCGCCCATCATTAAGGATTTCAGGGTCATCTATTTCTCCTTGTTGGAAGTCCCGTCGTTCGGGCGGTCTCGGCGCCCGCCGGACCATATGCGATCGCCGCTGGCACGGTTTTTCCGGCCGACGATTTTTTTGAGTAGGACGTCGCACAGCAGCAGCGATTCATAAGCTCATCTTCGGGGCAAGCTCGCCCAAATTGCAAGCACTGCCGTACCCATTCAGGCAAACCCAACCGGCACAACAACAATTTGTGCCTGCCGGTTGGGCAGTCCCGACGCCTTCGGCTTAGGAATTAGCAAATCTGCTTGCATCCCCGGTCTGCACGGGCACTTTAAGGGGGTGGTTGGGTCGCCCCTTGGCGCGCTGCCGTTTGAAAGAGAGGTGCCAAATGCTGGATACCCCGCTGGTCCAGGTCGACAATCTTAGGGTTGAATTTGAGACCAATGGCGGCACCGTTGTCGGCGTACAAGACGTGTCGTTTCATATTCAGCCCAGCGAAACGCTCTGCGTGGTGGGCGAGAGCGGGTCGGGGAAGTCTGTCAGCGCGCTGTCGCTGATGCGTCTCGTCGAATTCGGCGGTGGAGAGATTAGCGGCGGCAGACTGCGAATGAATCTGCCCGACGGCAAGAAGGTCAATCTGTCCGATGCCGGCGACGAAGAGATGCGGGCCATTCGCGGCAATGCCATCGGGATGATCTTTCAAGAGCCCATGACATCGCTGAACCCGGTGTTCACGGTCGGCCGTCAGTTGACCGAAGGCTTGAAGGTGCACAAGCGACTGTCGGAATCGGAAGCGCGCCAACGGGCGATATCGCTTCTGAAGGACGTGCGCATCCCAGAGCCAGAGCGCCGGATCGATCAGTATCCCCATGAATTGTCGGGCGGCATGCGCCAGAGGGTCGTGATCGCCATGGCCATGGCCTGCGAACCCAAGCTCTTGATCTGTGACGAGCCCACTACGGCGCTGGATGTGACCATTCAGGCTGAGATTCTGGCCCTGATCGACCGGCTGAAACGCGAACACGGGACGGCGGTTCTGTTCATCACCCATGACATGGCGGTCGTGGCGCAGATGGCCGACCGCGTCAGCGTCATGTTTCGCGGCCTTCAGGTGGAAGAGGGCACGGTCTACGAGGTCTTTGAAAACCCCAAGGCAGATTACACCAAATCGCTTTTGGCAGCGGTGCCAAAGCTGGGAGAGATGCGGGGCAAGGCCGCGCCCGAACCCATGCGCATCGTCGGTGCGCCGGAACCGGCGGCCAGCACCGTCACCCAGACGCACCGAGACAAGCGCGTTCTGCTGGAGGTGAAGAACCTCAAGACCCGTTTCGCGGTGCGCAAGGGCCTGTTCCGCCGGACCGTTGCGAATGTGCATGCGGTCGAAGACGTGTCATTCAAGCTGAATGCCGCAGAGACGCTGAGCCTTGTGGGCGAATCCGGCTGCGGCAAGTCATCCTGTGGCCGGTCGATCCTGCGACTGGTCGAACCCGAAGAGGGCCAGATAAGGCTGGATGGCAAGGATATTCTCGGGCTGAACACGCGTGACCTGCGCCGCGCGCGCCGTGACATGCAGATGGTGTTTCAAGATCCTTTTGCCAGCCTGAACCCCCAGGTGCGGTTGATCGACCAAGTCTCAGAACCGATGCGCAACTTCGGCATCGCCCAGGGCGATGAAATGGTCGAAAAGGTGGCGCAACTTTTCGACAGGGTCGAGCTGCCGCGCAGCTTCATGAAGCGCTTTCCGCACGAATTGTCGGGTGGCCAGCGCCAGCGTATCGCGATCGCCCGCGCCCTGGCGCTCAGCCCAAAGCTTATTGTGGCCGATGAGGCGGTATCGGCGCTTGACGTTTCAGTGCAGGCGCAGGTGCTGAATCTGTTGCTAGAGTTGCAGGCCGAGTTTGATATTGCGATGCTCTTTATCAGCCACGACATGGCGGTGGTTGAACGGGTCAGCCACAACGTCGCCGTGATGTATCTGGGCCGTATTGTCGAGATTGGCCCGCGTCAGGCGGTGTTTGAAGACCCCCAGCATGAATACACGCGGACACTGATGTCAGCGGTGCCCATTGCCGACCCGCGCCAGCGCAAGCCCCAGGGCGACGTCAGTTTCAAGCCCATTCCTTCGCCGGTCTTTCCGGTTGACTACACGCCGGCGCCTTCGGTCTATGACGAAGTGTCGCCGCAACACTTCGTGCTGCGCACAGAAACCTGAACAAAGGCAAACCCTTAGGTGGCCAAACCGCTCGATGCCCGCGCGATCCTGGAACGGCTTGTCGCCTTCCCAACCGTGAGCCGTGACAGCAATCTGGACCTGGTCGACTGGGTCGAGGACTATCTTGATGGTCTGGGGGTCAAGGCCCATAGGATGTACAATGACGCGGGCGACAAGGCGGCCATATACGCCCACGTAGGGCCCGAGGTCGAAGGCGGCGTTGTTTTGTCGGGTCACACCGATGTGGTCCCGGTGGACGGGCAGGACTGGACCAGCGACCCCTTCACCGTGACCGAACGGGATGGCAAGCTGATCGGCCGCGGCACCTGCGACATGAAGGGCTTCGATGCGCTGGCCCTGGCGGCTGTGCCACTGGCCTTGGAAGCGGGCCTGAAGCGCCCGCTGCAGATTGCACTCAGCTTTGATGAAGAAATCGGCTGTACCGGCGCGCCGCCGTTGATCGAGCACATGCTTGGAACCGTGCCCAAGGCGCAATCGGTCATCGTGGGCGAGCCGTCAATGATGAAGGCGGTAACCGGCCACAAGGGCGGCCAGGGTTTTCAGGTCCATGTGAAGGGGTTCGAAGTCCATTCGTCGATCATGCACACCGGCGTCTCGGCGATTATGGAAGCGGCCCGTCTGATCGACTGGGGCAACAGGATGAACGCAGAAAACAGCACTCGCCCACCCAGCGATACGGCTGCCTTGTTCGATCCGCCCTGGACCACGCTGCATGTGGGCCGGATCAAAGGCGGCACCGCCCACAACATCACCGCAAAGGACTGTTATCTGGGCTTTGATTTCCGCTTTCTGCCCGACGATGACCCGGCCGACTGGATTGCGCGGTTCCGCGATGAGGTCATGGCAATCTCGGACCGCATGCGCGCCGTTCACCCGGCCGCAGGGATAGAGCTTGACCAGCGCTTTGGCGTACCCGGCCTGCGACCTGAAGACGACGGACCGGCCGAAGCGCTGGTCCGGTCGATTACCGGCGACAACGGCGGCCATGTGGTGTCCTATGGCACCGAGGCAGGGCATTTTCAGGCGCGGGGGTATTCGGCTGTGATCTGCGGCCCGGGCGACATCGCTCAGGCCCACCAGCCGGATGAATACATCACGCTAGAGCAATTCCATGCGGGCCAGCGCTTTATGCAAAGCCTGGTGGACCGACTGGCAGCCTGAAGAGGAGGCGCGCGCCATGCCGATCAAGAACCGACTGTCCGAGATGCAGCCCCAGCTGACCGAGTGGCGCCGGGATATCCACCGCCATCCCGAGATCCTTTACGACACGCACCGTACCAGCGCCTTGGTGGCCGATAAACTGAAGGCGTTTGGCTGCGATGAGGTCGTGACCGGGATCGGGCGGACGGGGGTTGTCGGGGTCATTCGCGGCCGCTCGGACACAAAGGGCCGGGCGATCGGATTGCGGGCCGATATGGACGCTTTGCCGATCCACGAGGCCACAGGCCTTGCCCATGCCTCGGAGACGCCCGGTGCGATGCATGCCTGTGGACATGACGGGCATACGACGATGCTGCTGGGCGCGGCCCAGTATCTGGCCGAGACGCGTAACTTCGATGGCACCGCGGTGTTCCTGTTCCAGCCGGCCGAAGAGGGTGGCAACGGCGCGCTTGCCATGGTCGAGGACGGCGTGATGGACCGCTTCGGGATTGACGAGGTCTACGGCATGCACAACCGCCCGGGGCTGGATGTGGGCCAGTTCGCAATCCGCCCCGGCGGCACCATGGCCGCCGTCGACCAATTCAGCATCACGCTGACCGGCAAGGGCGGGCACGGGGCCATGCCCCATCTCGCGGTCGACCCGAATGTGGCGGCGGCCCATATTGTGCTGGCCCTTCAGACCATTGCCAGCCGCACCGTCGATCCGCTGAAGCAGGTGGTGGTCTCGGTCTGCACGCTGAACGCCGATAACGATGCCTTTAACGTCATTCCCCAGACCACCCGGATGGGCGGGACCGTGCGCACGCTGGATGCGGCGATCCAGGACCTGACCGAAGACCGGTTGAAGGAAATCGCGACCCTGACAGCGGCGGCCCATGGCTGCACCGCCGAAGTCACGTACACGCGCTGCGTGCCGGTGACCGTGAACGCCGAAGAACAGACCGCCTTTGCCGCCGATGTGGCCGAAGCCGTTGCCGGTTCGGTTGACCGCGAAGTGGCGCCCACCATGGGTGGCGAAGATTTTTCCTATATGCTGGACGCGCGTCCCGGTGCCTATATTTTCGTAGGCAACGGCGACAGCGCGTCGGTTCATCACCCGGCCTATGACTTCAATGACGAAGCGATCCCGGCCGGGGCAAGCTGGTTTGCCGAAATCGTCGAAAGGCGCATGCCCCAGGGCTGACCGAACGAAAGAGAGAGACAATGCCGATCAAGAACCGCTTTGCCGAGCTTCTGCCCGATATCACCGCCTGGCGGCGCGATATTCACGCCAACCCCGAGATCCTGTTCGATACCCATCGGACCAGCGCATTGGTGGCGGACAAGCTGAAGGAGTTTGGCTGTGATGATGTGGTGACCGGCATTGGCCGCACCGGCGTGGTGGGCGTGATCAAAGGCAAGACCGACAGCGGTGGCCGGGTGGTGGGTCTGCGCGCCGATATGGACGCGTTGCCGATCCTTGAGGATACCGGGCTCGACTACGCCTCGAAGACGCCCGGCGCCATGCACGCCTGCGGCCATGATGGGCACACGGCGATGCTTTTGGGGGCGGCCCAGTACCTGGCCGAGACGCGCAACTTCGATGGCACGGCCGTGGTGATTTTTCAGCCAGCCGAAGAAGGCGGCGGCGGTGGGCGGGAAATGGTTGAGGACGGGTTGATCTCGCGGTTCGGCATCCAGGAGGTTTACGGCATGCACAACTGGCCCGGGCGACCGGTGGGCAGCTTTGCCATTCGTGCGGGCGCGTTTTTCGCCGCCACCGATCTCTTCGACATCGTCATCGAAGGCAAGGGCGGCCATGCCGCAAAGCCCCATGACACCATCGATCCCACCCTTTGTGCCGCGCATCTGGTGACCGCGCTTCAGTCCATAGTCAGCCGGAATGTGGATCCGATCAAGAATGTCGTCGTCTCGGTGACCAGTTTTGAAACCTCGTCGACGGCGTTCAACGTGATCCCTCAGCGCGTCATGCTGAAAGGGACGGTACGGACGATGGACACCGACGTGCGCGATCTGACCGAAGACCACATGACGGTGATGGCGACACAGGTGGCCGAAGCCTTTGGCGCCAAGGCCACGGTCGACTACCAGCGCAACTATCCCGTCATGGTCAATGCCGAAACCGAGACCGGTTTCGCGATCGAGGCGGCCGAGCGGGTTGCCGGCACGGTGGATGAGGCGCCACTGGTGATGGGCGGTGAAGATTTCGCCTTTATGGCCAATGAGGTGCCCGGCGCCTACATTCTGGTCGGCAACGGCGATACGGCGCCGGTCCATCATCCGAAATACAACTTCAACGACGAAACGATCCCGGCCGGGTGTTCCTGGTACGCGGAAATGGTCGAGACGCGCATGCCGGCGGGATGACACCGCCGGACGGACTTCGGCGGGATTTCGGGGACGGTGCATCGCTGGCCGAGGTCATCGCCGCGCGGCGGGGCCGAGATTTCGCTTTCCTGTTCCGCAATCAGTACGTTCTGACCGCCGAAAGCGGGCGCAGCTTTCCGGGCCTTAACCGCACCGCGATGCAGGGCTGGGCGCTGCACCACGGAAAGGCGTTGCGGCTGGCCGCCTTGCGAAGCCCGGATGGAAGCCAGATCGGCTTTCTGCTGGGTCACGCCCTGACCGGTGACAGCGCGCTGGTCGAGACCGCGCTAGAGCTGCCGGCCAATCCCGCCGCCCCGGACTTTGCCGCCCGGACCGAGGCCGTGCTGACCGAACTTTCCGGGCGCTATCTGGCCATTGTTCTGACCGAGCGGGTCAAACGGGCCTACACCGACATGTCCAGCGCGATACCGCTGCTTTTCGACCAAAGCCGGTGCACCATCGGCAGTTCGCTTGGTCTGATGCTCGACCGGCGGCTGGATCCCAACCCGCAGTTCAGCGCGCTGGAGGTGGTGCGCGGGCGCATGGCCCTGGGCCTTGGTCACACTCTGGACCGGGCGGTCAAACGCGGCATATCGAACCATTACCTTGATCTTGAGACGTTCGCGCAGCACAGGTTCTGGCCGCGGCCCGACGCAGAACTGACGGACGCCGATGGCGATGCGGCCGAGATCGCCGACCGCATGATGACGCGCCTTGGTGCGCATATGCGGACCTGGGCCACGCGCTTTGATTGCATATTCCCGATCACCGGGGGCAGGGACAGCCGGATCCTGTTGGCGGCGGCCATGCCCGTGGTCGGCCGTATGGCGGAATTGTCCGGCTACCGCTTTCACAACCCAAGCCGGATCGACACCAAGCGGGCGCGAGAGGTCTTGGCGCCCCTCAATCTGCCCTACAAGCAGTACTTTCGAAAGGCGCCGCGCCATGCAGAAATGGCCGACATGCGGCTCAAGATGGGGTGGTCGGGCTATCGTTATGAGCTGAATGCGCTGCCGATGATGGAAGACTATCCGCTGGACCAGCTTGTTCTGAGGGGCGGCGTGCTGGAGGCGACACGCGCCAATCAGTGGCAGCCCGATGCGCTGGGCCGGCCCCTGCAGCTTCCCATCGCGGTGCGCCGGTTGCGCCTGACCAAGGGTGACGACCAGGCGGCGGCGGAAGAATGGGGACCGGCGTTTCTGGAGTGGCTGGAAACCCAGCCACAGGCGATACGTCACCGCGCCTATGATCTGGCTCATGTCGATCTTTGGATGCCCAACACGGGCGGCGCCTTCTACAACGGCTTTCACCGCAACACTCTGCTCGATCCCTTCAACGACCGAGCTTTGTTTTTCGACACGCTCAGGATTTCGCCGCGGATGCGCAAAAGCGGCCAGTTCGTGCGGGAACTGGTCGCGTCACGCCATCCAGAGCTTCTGGAACAGCCGTTCCACTAGGCTTCGGGGCCGCGTTCTGGCGCGGCGGGCGGCCTGTGACCGGCCCCGATTTGGGTGACCAGAAGCGCCGCGCCCAGCAACGAAAAGCCCTTCAGGAAATGGGCCTGTTGCAAGGCCCAGATCACCGGATCGGTCTGGGTGATCAGTTCGTGGCCATGGACCACGACTGTCACGGGAAGCAGGAAGATCACCAACAGCCAGCCCCCAAGTCGTGGGTGCCAGTTGAAAAGGATCATGGCCGCGCCAGTCAGCTCCACCGCACCGGAAATCAGTGTCAGTTCAACCCGAAAGGGCACCGCATCCGGCATCAGCGAGACATAGTAGGGGATGTTGGTAAAATGGGTCACGCCGGACAGAAAGAAGAGCGAGGTGAAAAGCACCCGGGCCGCGATGGTGAGGGCCGGGTGGTTGGGAAGGCGGGTTTCAGTAATCACTGTGCTTGCTCCGATCTTTGGGTGGTCCGTCCCAGGGCAGGGTCGTTTGATGACCAATGCTGCCCACCATGCGCGACCTGCAAGACGCGTCCAGGGCCCCCCGGCCCCGGACGCTTCTGGTTAGTCGTCGGACACCGTCTGGACGGCGTCGAGGATCACCTGCGCCACCGCTTCGGGCTGCGACAGCATGGCGACATGGCCGGCGTCAACCGTCGTCGTCTCGGCCCCCATCTTCTGGGCGAAATAGCCCTGAACCTTGGGCGGGATGATCTGGTCGTTTGCGGCAACGACGTAGCTGGTGGGTTTCATCGACCAAGCCGCGACCTTGGGTGCGTGATAGTTGGTGTCATATTTGATCGGCCCCTGGGTCACAGCCATTAAAGCCGTCTCTTCCGGGGGCAGATCAGGTGCGAAGAACTGCGCGATGCCTGCATGGGTAAGGCGCAGATACCCCTCGGCATCGGGGTAAAGCTCGGCCTGCCAGGGCGCCGGCGGCTGACCCTCGATCAGGTCGGACAGCGTTTGACCCGCATCAAGTGCAAAGCCCGCAACATAGACAAGATGTTCGACTTTATCGTGGGCGCCTGCCTCGGTGATCACGCTGCCACCGTAAGAGTGGCCGACCAGCACAACAGGCCCTTCCTGAAGCTCAACCAGCCGCGCGACGGTGGCCGCGTCGCCTTCGAGTGAGGCAAGGTTCAGCTGCGCCGCGCTGACTGACACGCCGGCCTAATGCAGGATCGGGATCACCTCGTCCCATGCCGAGCCATTCGAGAACGCGCCGTGGACCAGAACGACCGAGGCTTCTTCGGCAACTGCCGCGGCGGGCAAGGCCATGACCGAGGCCGCAATGCCTGAGCGGAGAGCTTTGATAAAACGTGACATTTTGAGTTTCCCTATGGTTGGTTTAGCATTGCCCAATGGGGTACGCGCCAAGGGTCGCCTTGCCGATGACGGGAACACCGGAAGTGTTAGAAGAAACACCGTTTTTCGGGTCGGATGCGTTTTCCGAGGTGCTCGACATCGTCCATGTGCGCGGGGAAACCGCCCGTGTCATCACGCCAGAGGCGCCGCTGGAATACGCGGTCACCGCCGACAGACCCTGCGTCTACATCGTCGAACAGGGCGCACTTGAAATCCGAATTCAGGGCGCGGCGCCCGTGACGCTGCACGAAAAGCAGATTGCGCTTTTGATGCAGGGTACGGCCCATCAAGCCATCTTCAGCGATCCGCGACGAAACGCGCCGCAGGCTCGGCTGATTGACCCCGAGACAGGGGAACGCGCGCGCCCGGCCATCAACTGCTTCTGGGGCAGCTTTACCGTGGACAGTGATCTGGCGGCTCAGGTTCTGCAGTCGCTGCCGAAGGTCATCATTCTGAAAGGGCTTGCCGAAACTCCGATCGAGTGGGTCGATGTGGTTTGTGAACTGGTCCTGCGTGAACTGGGAACGACGCGACCCGGGGCCAGCCTTATGGTGTCCCGGCTTCTGGATCTTCTTCTGGTCATCATCCTGCGCAGATGGGCCCAATCCGACGACAGCCTGCCGGGGTGGCTGGCTGCGGCCCAGGACGAACGGATTGCGCGCGCCGTATCTTCGATCCACGCGGATCCGGCGCGTGATCTGTCCAACGGCGATTTGGCGGAACTGGCCGGGATGTCCGTGTCGCGCTTTGCCGAACGCTTCAAAGAGGTCATGGGCCAGAACCCCGGTGCCTATTTGCGCGCCTGGCGGCTAGATCAGGCCGCCGAGGCGCTGTTGCATTCAATCGTGTCGATTGAAGCCATCGCAGTCCGCGTTGGCTATGCGTCGAAGGAGGCGTTCAGCCGGGCGTTCCACGCCAAATTCGGCGAAACGCCGTCTGCCTGGCGGGGTGCGCGGCAAAACAGACGGCCCAATCAAATCGTCCTGGCTCCGCCGGACCGATCACGTTGAGCCCTTTGACGTCAGTCTGCCGCCAGGAACGGCGGCGCCCTTAGGTCTGTCCGGCTCTAGCTTCTATTTTCTGAGTGAGGCGCCTGTTGGCAATTGTGCAACCGACCCGCAAGCCCGGGACCACATGCAATGGCCCTTTCGCCCAAAAAACCCCCAAATTCGTGGTTAGACCGGCGCGCGTGACAAAGGACAGGGCATGCCGGATCCTTATCTGATCGACGAAAGCGAAGGGTACCGGGCGACCGACGGCACATTTGTGGCGGTGCCGCCCACGCCCGCGTTGCCGGACGGCGAGGTTGATCTGGACCGGTTCCGCGGCGCTGCGCGCAAATCGGCGGCAAAAGCGGCCGAACGGTCCTTTAGCCAATTGTTCGACGCGCTTGAGCAGAGCTATCACACGCCAGATGCAATGCCCCTGAAGCTTGCCATCTCGGCCCTGAGTTCGCGGATTTTTCGGCGGATCGAGGATATCCTTTTCGAAGCGCGCGCCCACCGTTTGGCCCACGCTGGACAACACGCCGATGCATTGATCGACTGCCTGGGGTCGCCGGATACCGCTGGTGATTTTCAGTCCCTTTTGCCGCGCGTCCTGGGATTTCCGCCGCTTACCTACGCAAACGGCTACGCGAGCTGGATGGAGCGCGAAAACCCCTGGGTCATGCGCCTTCTGGAAGGCTTGCCACCGGCCTGGCTTGTGCCGGCCTTAAGCGGCGGTTTGGGTGGCCACCTGTTCGATCACTTCCGTCCGATCTTTCACGAACCGGGCCTGCTCGGCTTTCTTGAAAGCCCCGTGGGCGATCTCAGGCACCTGGAGGGGTCAGCCGCCCTGAACCACAACCGCGTTGATCTGGGAATTGACATCAAGGGCATCATGACCGGCGGCACGTCAGAGGCGTTGAAGGCGACCCTGGTCCTGAGACGGCGCGCGGCCAAGATGAAAAAGGACCGCCCGCCGTCCGAGCCCGAGGTGTCAGAGGCGCTGGGCGTCAAGCTGGCCGAGGGGGAACTGGACCGGCTCGGCCCGATGGGATCTTTGATCGAGCGCGCCGCGCGCGAGACCAAGCCGCAGGCGGTGCAACCGGCAAGGGGGACATTCCTGGCCTACCACCTGCGCTTTGGAAGCCGCACAAGCGGGTTGATGCGCGTCCCGCAGCACGCGCTCTGGCCCTATCTCGCCACGCGACTGGACATCCTCGACAAGGCATTTGGACTGGATGGTGAGGCCAAGGTCGATCACGGATACCAGCCGCAGTTCGCCACCGAGATCCTGCGCCGTCTGCCGAAGACGCCAGAGCGTTACAAGGATGTCCTCTATCGCCTTGCCGTCGGCAAGAAACGCCTTGGGCGGCTGAATGCACAGCGGTTGCTCAAGGGGGCGGAAGGTCTTTTGCCGCGTCTCGAAAAATCCCTGAACGCGCGCGGAAAGGAAGAGCGCCTGCAAGCGGCCCGCTGTCTTGGCCAAACCGGCAACCGGGCCGCCATTAAACCTATTCAGGCGCGCCTGTCGCGCGAAAAGAACGCCGAGGTTCAAAACGCCTGTCTCGCATCGCTCGGTTCACTGGGTGTTAAGATCCGGGCCTTCGGACCCGATCGCGCCGCACTTGTGCAGGAAGCCAAAACCGGCCTCGGCAAGCCCTTGCCCGAGACGCGCGCGTTCCTGGCCGATCTCTATCTTCCCGACCTCAAATTCCATGACGGCACGCCCGCTCCGCTTGAGCTTGGCCCATGGCTTTTGCGCTATGGCGCTGACATGGGCATGCCCGCGCGGAACGCGCTCTTGAACCTGCGAACGGCCCATCTGGACAGGGCCAGTCGCATTGCCTTGGCA
Source organism: Pseudomonadota bacterium (assembly GCA_039026235.1). Classification (GTDB taxonomy): domain Bacteria; phylum Pseudomonadota; class Alphaproteobacteria; order Rhodobacterales; family Rhodobacteraceae; genus JBCCMQ01. Next base: position 171,045 of record JBCCMQ010000004.1, on the reverse strand, counting down.
CGGGCCGTTCTGGACGGCTGGGTGCGTCACGATACGCTCAGATGGACCGACATCAGCTTCGAAACCCACCGCGCCCTCTTCGCGCGCGAGATGTACAAGATCTACCTCGACATTCACGGTTTGGAAGCGAATTGGTACCGGCATCGGTACGTCCCTGGTGCCCCGCCCAAGTCGCCGGCTGACCATGCGAAAGACATCTCTGAGGCCGAGATCAAAGAGTTTCTGCGCTGCAGGAAGAACTGGGGTCTTTACGTCAATTCAGCCTATGACGCGAAAGGGGCGCTCGCCCTTGTTGGGGCGCTGCCCGTCGGCGAGGTGCGCGATACCCTACTCCGCTATCTGAAAGACCACACGGCGCGGGGCCCGCAGATCAAGGCGCTGATGTCGCTTTTGGCGAGCTACGCGGGCAAGGCGCCTGTCAGAGAACTTTGCCTCATTGCCGACAGCCAGAAACAGAAGTCGATAAAGCAGCATGCCATCGATCTGCTGGACGACCTAGGGCACGGCTATGCGCCACCCGCCGCCGATCGCGGTGAGGCATCCGATTTTAACGCAAGGCCCGACAGACTTTCTCAGCCTTGATCCGGCCGGTCATTTGCCAAGATCGACCCGTCGACCAGACCCAAGGGCAGAGACGGACCGGATACCCGAACCGACCCGGTTCCTATGCTTTGGCGGTGGCCTTCTTGGCGCGTGGCTTTGCTGCGGCTGTCTTGGGGGCGGCCTTCTTGGCGGCGCGGCGTTTGGGCTTTGCCGTTTCGGCGGTTCGGCTCTTAAGCGCCGCAACAGCGCGGTACCAGTGTTCCTGGCTTTTGCCTTCGGGCTGACCTTCGGATTGCCAGATAAAGAATGCGGCTTCGGCAATCTGGTCTTCGGTGGGGAGTGGTGCGGACATAAATGTTCCTTGATCGCTTAAATTCCTGCGCCGATCTCGCGGTCGCAGCATCGGGACAGTACAGAAATGCTGCACCTGCGAAAAGAGGCTATTTTTTGGGCGCTGTATTAAAAGCCACGATTGCGCAGTTTTCCACCGGTTTACTTTCGCGTAACGCGAGTATCGACTGGACGAGGCGTAAATGAGGGGAAGCGTGTTGAAAAGCATACTGTTGGTGGCTTTGGCCGCGATGACCGCATGTACAGCAATTGACCCCGCCAGCGAGTACCCTGTCACGGGCAGCGTTCAGGTGGATCCCGCCTTTGGCGAGTTCACGACGACGCTGGGCGGACGTCCTGCGCGCGTCGTTCGCGCGGGTTTGGTGGACGTTGGCGGAATGCTGCAGTTGTGCGGCGCCGTCGCCTATCCGGACGGGAGGGCCCGGTCATGGGCGAAAGATGATCTTGTCAAAACGCTTGTGACTTTCAACGGCCGCATAGTGGTGGACAGCTTGGGCTACTTTTCGTTGGCACCGACTGTTGCATCGCTGTCCGGTGCACGGGCCAATTGCGTCTCGACCGGCGTCCCCGCCGACGCGGAAGGCGAATGGGACTGGAGAGGCGGCGGGCCAAGCAGCGGTAGGGTGCGGGTTAGCTAAACTGCGGTCCGTTGCTCTTGGCATTTGGTTACCGGCGCCCAAGGTCAATCCTGTCAGCGCCAAGAACGGGAACAAGAAGACAGGGCGACGCCCACCGGGACGGCCCTCAAAGATGAGGGCGTATTCTGAGATGCGAAGCGTTGAACGCGCAGAAGTGAGTCAAGGCAGAGATATTTCAGCCTGCCTTGCATGAGAAAACAGTTCAGTCGTGGTTACGCCCAGCTGGATGTATTCGCATATCGTGAATTCATAGCCATCCAGTTCTGCGCATTCAGGAAGATTCTCGAAAGTATCTGCCGCTCGCTCCAATGCGCGCGCATATCCAACCACTCGGAAGGCGCTGCCCTCAATCGTGGTCGGCAAGAGCGGCGACAACTCGGCATAGAACGCGCGCATTGACCCAACCAATTCCGACAAGCAAGTTCCGGTGCCACGATCAATCGCGACGCAGATGTCGCCCGCAACGCCGACGCATTGCTGTTGCATCCAGCCACGGTAGCGCACATCCAACGGCTCAATAGCCTTCAAGCAGCCGATTAGATCTGGGGTTGGTAACTCTTCCTCTGCAGACGCCACGTGGGCAAACACGGAAAGAGCGACAGCGAAATAGGTAACAACACACTTCATTCGCTTAGCCTGAATCAAAGATATCAAGGCGTCAATTCAGCTTTCCCGCGAAACCAGCCAAGACTTCGATATTTGAGCTATCCGCCCAATCAATGCCAACGGCACCGCGGAAGTGCGCGCGGCCCTTTCCTTTGCTGACAGCCGATTGGCGCATGAGTTCGATGTGTTGCGGTTGGCTTTCGATGACCGGGTCATTGCGGACAGCCACGGATTTATGGCGATTGCCAGTTGCGCTGGTCCGAACGACGCAACGCCTGCCAAGTGCGTATCGAGCGGCATTCCAGCGTATGCAGAGGGCGAATGGGCCAGCTGTCGGCGCCTCGGGGCGCGGGACCGCCTCCCGACTGCCCGAGCCGCGTGTCAGCCGCCGGTGTGCGACATGTGCCGTGGCATCTGCCCGTCAAGACGCTGGCGCGAATAGTCGAAATCGTGGCCCTTGGGCTTTAGCGCAATCGCGGCCCGGATCGCGTCTTCCAGCGGGCCGTCATGCTCTGACCCCCTGAGCGGCGCCCGCAGATCCGCCACGTCCTCTTGTCCGAGGCACATATATATTTCGCCCGTGCAGGTCAGCCGGACGCGGTTGCAGCTTTCGCAGAAATTGTGGGTCAGAGGCGTGATAAAACCGATCTGCTGGCCGGTTTCTTCCAACCGGACATAGCGCGCCGGCCCGCCGGTGCGCAGCGCCAGATCGGTCACTGTATAGTGCTCGGCCAGCCGTGCCCGCAGGTCTTTCATCGACCAGTACTGATCCAGCCGGTTTTCATTGCCGATGTCGCCCATGGGCATGACCTCGATCCAGGTCAGATCGATGCCCCGCTCCGCGCACCAGCGCGTCATGGGGATCATCTCGTCTTCGTTGAAGCCTTTCAGCGCCACGGCATTGATCTTGACGCGCAGCCCGGCGTTCTGCGCGGCGTCGATGCCCTTTAGCACCTGAGGCAACCGGCCCCAGCGGGTGATGGCGGCAAACTTGTCCTGGTCGAGCGTGTCGAGCGAGACATTGATCCGCCGCACCCCGGCTCTGGCCAGATTATCGGCAAAGCGTAACAGCTGGCTGCCGTTCGTGGTCAGCGTCAGCTCTTCCAGCGCGCCGCTGTCCAGATGGCGCGTCATGGTCTCAAAAAACGACATGATGCCCCGCCGAACCAGCGGTTCCCCCCCGGTGATCCGCAGCTTGCGTACGCCAAGCCGGACGAAGGCCGAACACATGCGGTCAAGCTCTTCGATCGTCAGAAGCTCTTTCTTAGGCAAGAACTGCATGTTCTCGGACATGCAGTATACGCAGCGGAAATCGCAGCGATCCGTCACCGAAACCCGCAGGTAGGTGATGGCGCGCTGAAACGGGTCGATCAGGGGTGCGCTTGCGTCCATTGGGCGAAGATAGGTTCCCGCGCTTTCGGGGGCAAGTCAGGTTCGGATCGCGCAAAAGGCGCAGGACGCATTGAAAAAATGCCTGATGCTTGTATGCAGTTAGGGTCCGGTGCCGTGTTCGGGTATCGGGGTCGAGTTTTTTGAATTGTTTTTTTATGCGCCATTGCCCGCGTGGGGCACGGCAAACGACATTTTGAAGGAGGGACATATTATGCTGGAACAGATAGCCCGGCGGCAGGCTGAATTGTCGGCAACCTCAAGCCATCTGAAGACAAGGCTCGATCTGGTGCGACGGATCTGCTTTGCCCTCGCGCTCGCCGCCGCGGCTCTGGCCGCTATCGCCAGCGGGGTCCAGTTCGATGTGGACGGCGACACCAAGGTCCTTGGCCTTATGGATGCCGAAGTGTTTCGCCGGATCCTTGCGGGCACGGCGGCCACCATGCTGACGGTTACGACCTTTCTGACACAACGGTTCCTGTCGCAGGGTTCAATCGAATTGCACGTCACCGCGCGTCAGGCGTCCGAAGCGCTGAAACGCGAGGCATTTCTTTTTGCAACCGGGGCCGGGCCCTACGCCAAGACCGAAACCCGGGACGATGCGCTGGCGGATGCCCTAACCCGTGTCCAGAATACGGTGACGGCTGTGGCGGGATACGAGAAATCCGCTCAACCGCGCGGAAGCATTCCAACCGGGTCGCTGAATGTCAGCGACTACATGACCGAGCGCGTTGTAAAGCAGATCGCCTACTACGATGGCCAAGCCGATAAAATGCAAGAACCCGCCAATAAGCTGCGGTTGGCAGAATTGGTTCTTTCCCTGCTGGCGGTTGTCATCACAGGATACGCCGCGGCGACCGAACGGGGTGTGTTCGATGTTGCGGCCCTGACCGCTGTGATCACGACCTTCACCAGCACAATCATCGCTCATCTTAAGGCCACCCGCTATGAAGAGCTGATCGCCAGCTACCGCGACACCGCCAACCGCCTGGGCAATGTCGCCGCGCGCGGTCAAACGAAACGCTGGCCGGTTGATAAGCTCGCAACCGCCATCGAGGACGTGATCCAGTCCGAAACCCACAGCTGGCAGTCGATCATGACGGCCGATGCGGATGACCCGGATCAGGATCCCGATTCATGAGCTGGGAATGGATAGTCGGGCTGCTGGCGGTTATGTTCGTCGCAGTTGGGGTGGTGCGGGCACGGCGCGGTCGGCGTGGCTCGCCTTATTATCCTATGAGTAAATTTAAGTCACCGCCTCTGGGCCGGATGACGTCAAAGCGTCCGCGCCGTTCGATGGAGAAGCCTAGGCGCTACGATTGGGCTTCACTGCCTGAGGAACCACCGACCCCGACCGACGAAGAAGAAGAGCCTGACGCATCGGAAGGCGGCGGGATTGCTCCGTCGGCGGCCCCGCCACCGCCGTCCCCAGCTGGTGAACGACCGGTTGGAGGTCGTCGTGCTCCTACTGGTGCACAACCGGGTGGAGGTCGTCGTGCTCCTACCGCCCAACCGCCGGGCCCGGCAAAGGCCGCACCCCGGTACGCCTCAAAGCTCGACGCACCGCCACCGCCGCCGCCATGGGATTCGGGTGCTTCACCAACCCCAATGGGCGGCATTCCGAAGTACAAATTGAGAGAGGACCCGGCCGCAGCCAAGCCCGCCACTGCCGCTCCAGAGCGTGACGTGCCGGATTCAACTCCGGCAGCAGCAGAACCGTCCGTCAATCTGGACGCGTCATTGGAAGTGCCGACCGCAATGAGCGCGCCGCCTGAGCCCCAGCCCGTTTTGGCCCGGTCAGCTGGTGATCCGATGGATCCAGAGCAGATTGCCAAGATCAAGGAAGTCGTGCGTGAAGAAGACGGCGGCCCCCGTCAGCAGCAACAGCAACAGCAACAGCAACAGCAACAGCAGCAACAACAACAGCAGCAGCAACAGCAACAACAGCAGCAGCAACAACAGCAGGCCCCGGATGTCGACGCGGGCCTCTGGGCGCCGGCCCAGGTCAAGCGCGGGCCTGAATTTCCGGTGCAGGTCTTTCTGCACCCCGACAGCGACGCGGACCGCAAGGCAGTCGCCGACGCGGCCGTGGCGCTGGACGCCGGAACAAAACTGCGTGAAACGCTGCCGCAAACCATCCAGATCCAGGCCGGCCAGAAAGTGACCATCCGGCTGATCGCGCCAGAGCTGGCGGTCGACGCGCCTGTTGTTGAACGTCGCTGGGGCGGACAGCGGTTGCGCGCGGTCTTTTTCTGTCGCTTCACAGGGCGGTCCGATGTGGCCTATCTGCGCGCCGAGGTGCTGGTCGATGACATGATCGTCGGGCGCCTTCTGGCGTCAGTCCACTGTGCCGAAGACCCCGTGGGCGCCGGGATGACCGATGCGCGGCTGACCCGGTACAAGAAGGTTTTTCTATCCTACACCAGCTCTGACCGTGTCCGGGTGCTTGAGCAGAACCAACTGCTTCGGTCCCTCGGCATGGATGTGTTCCAGGATGTGGCCTCGCTCAATCCCGGGGACGACTGGCACGACCGGCTGTTCAAGGAAATCGATCAGTCCGATCTGGTTCTGGTTTTCTGGTCCGAGGCCGCATCGAAATCGGACTGGGTGATGAAAGAGGCGGAACGGGCGCTTGAGCTTCGCGACAGCCGGGATCCGGCGCGGCCCGATGTGATGCCCGTGATCCTCGAAGGGCCGCCCGTGCCGAAACCGCGTGAGGGCCGCCTGAAGGGCATCCATTTCGAAGATCCGCTGCGCGCGCTCATCCATTATCACAAGCAGGCGCAACAGCAGCGCCAGCAGCAGCAGCCGCCGGATGCGCAGCTTGAACAGGCCCAGCGTCAACAGCAACAGCGTCCCGCGCCGAACCCGGCGCCCGACACCTAGGCACCGGGCGGGAATTGCCGTGCCCTGCCTTTCCTGTCAGCAATGGCCCCATGGATAGACGTCAGATTGCCCGGATCAGCGGCTGGCAGGACATGCGCTCCGCCTTCCGTTGGCGTCTGCCCGCCCATTTCAACATCGCCGCCGCCTGTTGTGACAGCTGGGCGGCGGTCGATCCGAACCGGCTGGCCGTTATCCATGTGGGGGCGGACGGGGCTACAGCCCCATGGAGCTATGGCCGGCTTCGGGATGCATCGGACCGTCTGGCCGGGGCGCTCGCGGCGGTTGGGATAGGGCCGGGTGACCGGGTGGCGATACTGCACGACCAGCATCCGGTCGTGCTGGTCAGTCACTTTGCGGCCCACAAACTGGGTGCAATTTCCCTGCCCATCTTCACCGCCTTTGGGCCCGATGCCTTGCGCTATCGGCTGCTCGACAGCGGCGCCAAGGCAGCCATCGCCGCTGACCACATCGCCGCCGTCATCCGCGGTCTGGATCTGCCGGATCTGGGCGCCGTATTCAGTCTGGGCGATGCGCCCCCGGGCACTTTACCCCTTTGGGAGGCCGCTAAGCGGGCCTCGCCCTTGGGTGCCACGGCCCTGACCGGACCCGATGATCCGGCAATGATGATCTATACGTCCGGCACGACCGGTCCGCCGAAGGGCGTTCTGAACGCCCACCGGTTCCTTCTGGGTCATCTTCCGTCGATGGAGCTGCACCATGAGGGCTTTCCGCAACCGGGCGACCGGGGCTGGACACCCGCCGACTGGGCCTGGATCGGTGGGCTGATGGATATGGCGATGCCCTGCCTCTACTACGGCGTCCCCCTGATCAGTTGCCGGTTTGAAAAATTCGACCCGCTGGCCGCAGTAGACCTGATCCGGCGGTTCCGGCTCACCAACCTCTTTATGCCGCCCACGGCGCTGAAGCTGATGCGTGCCGCCGGGGTTCAGGGCGATTTCGGGCTGCGCGCCATCGGATCCGGCGGCGAAAGCCTGGGCGCAGACCTTCTGACCTGGGGCCGCGATGCGCTTGATGCGCCCATCAACGAGATCTACGGCCAGACCGAATGCAATCTGGTGATGGCGTCCTGCAGGGGCACCATGGAGGTGCGGCCGGGCTCGCTGGGTCTGCCGGTGCCGGGGCATGACGTGGTCGTTCTGGACGCGGCCGGGGCCCCCGTTTCTGCGGGCACTTTGGGTGAGATCGCCGTGCGGGCCCCCGATCCGGTCATGTTCCTGAAGTACTGGAACCAGCCTGAAAAGACGGCTGAGAAGTTCCGCGACGGCTGGCTGATGACGGGCGATCTGGGCACCTGCGACGCCGATGGCTACATCACCTATCAGGGGCGCAACGACGATCTGATCAGCTCGGCCGGTTACCGCATCGGACCGACCGAGATTGAAAACTGTCTGACTGGCCATGGCGATGTGCTGTTGGCCGCAGCCGTGGGTCAGCCCGACCCGCTGCGCGGGCAGGTGGTCAAAGCCTTTGTAACGCTGCGCGCAAGCGCGCAACCGACGGGTATCGAGGCAGAGCTGATCGCCCGTGTGCGCGATCAGGTGAGCCCCCACGTGGCGCCCCGCGCCGTCGAGGTGATCGAGACCATGCCGATGACCACAACGGGCAAGATCATGCGGCGGGCACTGCGTGACCGGTCAGCGACCTAACCCAGGTACTTGCTCGCCTCGCGCCGCGCAAAGGGCTTCATGGTGGCGTCGTGATTGTCCAGGAAATCCCGCACCGTTGCCGGGTCGCGCTTGGACAGATCGCGCAGCCACCAGGCCACGGCCTTCTGAATGAACCAGTTCCGGTCAGCGACATAGGCGGCCGCCCAGCCCAGAATGCGCTGCCGCGCGGCAAGCTGATCCGGTTTCGGTGTGTTCATCTTTGCCCAGGGCAGGGTCATCACCAGCGCGGCGCGCCGCGTCCACATGTGGTCTAACAAGGTCCAGTTTTCGACCTGATTCAGCCGCGACGGGCTGGCCACAAGGCGCTTCTGACCGGCGATCGAGGCGTGATCTGCCACAGCCCAGGCGTCGAATTCCGGCACCCAATCCGCGATGAGGTCCCAGGCCGCCCGGTCGTCGGGCTTCAGGCGCGCCTGGGTCAGCAGTTTGGCAGCGGCAATGCGGGCTTCGTGGATGTCGCTTTTCCAAAGACCGGCGGACAGCGCGACCCGCTGGTCAAGATCAAGCGCCGCACGCCAAGTCTTGACCGCCGCATCGATATCGGGATTGGACACGCCCAGATACTGCCGGTCCGCCTTGTGATAGACCGCCATGTCGGCCGCCTTGCCCGGCACGCTGTGGCGCTCAAGCTGGGCAATGGCAACCTCCGGTGTCATTCCACGGTGACGGATTTCGCCAGATTGCGCGGCTGGTCCACATCCGTGCCCTTGGCAACGGCGGTGTGATAGGCCAGCATCTGGGCCGGCACCGTATAGACGATGGGCGTCAGAAGTTCCGGCACATCGGGCATCGTCAACGTGGCCCATGCGCCATCGCCAACCGCCGCAATTCCGGGCGCGTCCGAGATCAACAGAATCCGGCCCTGACGCGCCATCACCTCTTGCATGTTTGACACGGTTTTTTCGTAAAGCCTGTCGTGGGGGGCCAGAACAATGACAGGGGTCGCGGGATCGACCAGTGCGATGGGGCCGTGCTTTAGCTCTCCCGCGGCATAGCCTTCGGCATGTATATAGCTGATTTCTTTTAGCTTTAGCGCACCTTCCAGGGCAATCGGATACATCACGCCGCGCCCCAGAAACAGCACATCCCGCGCCTTGGCCAGTTCACTGGCCAGCGCCTCGATTTTGGCCCCCGCAGCGATGGCCTGATGGATCAGGCCGGGCAGGCGACGCAGCGTCTCGGCATGCTGTGCCAGGGTCTCAGCATCCAGCGTCGCGCGCGCCTCGGCTGCCTTCAGCGTTGCCGCCAGCAGCACGGTAAGCATGCAGGTGAATGCCTTGGTTGAGGCCACACCGATTTCGGGCCCCGCCTCAATCGGCCAGATCATACCCGCTTCGCGTGCGATCGAGCTTTCGGGCACGTTGACCACGGCAACGATCGTCTCGGCCCGTTCGCTCAGATAGCGCTGGGCGGCGAGCGTGTCGGCCGTTTCACCCGATTGGGACACCAGGATTGCCAGCGTCCGGGGCGGAACAGGCGGCTCGCGGTACCGAAATTCCGAGGCGATATCCACTTCCACCGGGATCCCCGCCAGTCGTTCCAGCCAGTACTTCGCCGTCATGCAGGCCAGATAGGCCGTGCCGCAGGCGACCATCACGATCCGGTCGACGGCAGCGAAATCGATCTCAGAGCCGGGTAGGGTGACCGCAGATTTGCCCGGGGGCAGATAGAGCCCGACAGCATCGGAAATCACCCGCGGTTGTTCGGCAATTTCCTTGGCCATGAAATGCTTGTAGCCACCCTTGTCAATCTGGCCCATTTCCGAGCGCACCTGCTGCACCGGACGATTGGCCAGCCGCCCGTCCTTGTCGCGGATCTCGATCGATCCGCGTTGCAGAACAGCCATGTCGCCTTCTTCCAGATAGGTGATCCGGTCAGTCAGCGGGGCCAGCGCGATCGAATCCGAGCCGACAAAGGCTTCACCGTCCCCGTGGCCGACCGCAAGCGGAGAGCCCAGCCGCGCTGCGATCATCAAATCGTCTTGCCCCTCGAACAGGAAACAGAGCGCATAGGCGCCGCGCAGCCTTTCAAGCGTCTTTTGCACCGCCGCTACCGGGTCGGCGCCTTCGTTTAAGTAGCAGGTCACAAGATGCGCGATGATCTCGGTGTCGGTTTCGGTCTCAGGCCGGTGACCCTTGGCGACAACCTCTTCGCGAAGTTCGCGAAAATTCTCGATGATCCCGTTGTGAACGACAGCGACCGAACCCGCTTGGTGCGGATGGGCGTTGCTGTCCGTTGGCGCGCCATGGGTCGCCCAGCGGGTGTGGCCAATGCCCGATAGCCCCTGCAGGGGGTCGCGCACCAGAAGATCGGACAGGTTGACCAGTTTGCCGACGGCACGCCGCCGTTCCAGCCTGCCGTTGCGAACGGTTGCAACCCCGGCACTGTCATAACCTCGGTACTCTAACCGTCGCAGCGCTTCGACGATAACCGGCGCAACTTCGTGGCTACCCAGTATTCCGACAATTCCGCACATCAGCCTGCCTTTTCCTACTTTTTCTTTTTGATCGCCCGCAGTCTTTCAAAGAGCCGCGTGGCAAGACCCTGTTTGTTCTCTTGCGGTGCCCGCCCGATGGCCATGGCGGTGGCCGGTACATCGCGCGTGACCACGGTGCCTGTCGCGGTCATGGCGTCGTCGCCCACGGTGATCGGCGCCACGAGCATGGTGTTCGAGCCGATAAAGACCCGCGCACCGATTTCGGTCCTGTGCTTCATGACGCCGTCATAGTTGCAGGTGATGGTGCCGGCCCCGATGTTCGTTGCACGGCCGATGCTGGCATCGCCCACATAGGACAGGTGGTTGATCTTGGCACCTTCGGCCACCTGCGCGTTCTTGACTTCGACAAAGTTGCCCACCCGCACGCCTTCGGCCAGTTCGGCGCCGGGGCGCAGACGCGCATAGGGGCCCACTACGGCCCCGTTTGACACATGCGCGCCCTCCAGATGGCTGAAGGCCCGGATTGTCGCGCCCGATTCCACTGTGACGCCGGGGCCGAAGACCACGTAAGGTTCGACGTGGCTGTCCCGGCCAAGGTGGGTATCGAGCGAGAAATGCACCGTGTCCGGCGCCACCAGCGTCACGCCCGCTTCCAGCGCACGGACCCGGCTTTGGGTCTGAAACGCGGCTTCGGCTGCGGCAAGATCCGCCCGGGTGTTAATTCCCTGGGTTTCGGCTTCGGCGCAAAGGACGACCTTGGCCGTCAGACCGCGTGCAACCGCCAGTCCGGCCACATCGGTCAGATAGACCTCGCCGGCCGCGTTGCCGGTATCGACCCGCTCCAAAAGCTCAAAAAGCATCTTTGCGGGCATGCACATCAGCCCGCTGTTGCAAAGTCTTATCGCCCTTTCGGTTTCGGTCGCGTCCTTCCATTCGACGATCTTCAAAAGCGCGTCGCCGTCGGTCACCAGACGGCCGTAGCGGGCGGGATCGTCGCTTTCAAAGCCAAGGACCACCAGATCGGCGCCGTCCTTTCGCGCCGTATCCATGCGCGCAAGCGTCTCGGCGGTGATAAAGGGCGTGTCGCCGAAAAGGACGAAGGCGTCACCGTCAAATTTATCCAGCGCTGCGCGGGCTTGCAGAACGGCGTGGCCTGTGCCCAGCTGTTCTTTCTGCCAGACCACATCCGCCTCGGGCGCAATGGCGGTCAAAGCGTCTGCCACCGCTTCCCCGCCATGACCCACCACCACCACCGTGCGTTCGGGCGCCAGGGCATCGGCGGTTCCCAGAGCGTGGGCCAGCATCGGGGCATTGCCAATCTCATGCAGGACCTTCGGCCGGTCCGACAGCATGCGGCTGCCCTGTCCTGCCGCCAGAACGATCAACGCCGCACTCATTGCCGTCCCTTTCCTTTCGGTCGGCATCGTTTTACGTCAGTGCGATCAATACGCAAGGCCCAGCCGATCACAGAAGGTGTCGCCGGGTTTCAACCGATGGGGCAGGGTATGGCGACGGTCGTTTTCGATCTGGACGGCACATTGGCGGACACCGCCCAGGACCTGATCGCGGCGGCTAATGCCACGTTCGAGGCCCAGGGCCACCCGCCGCAACTTGACCCATTGAGCGATGCGCGCACTGCCTTTCGCGGCGCCCGCGCCATGCTGCGGCTGGGGTTCGAACGGCTGGGCGTCGCTGATGCCGCGGCCAGAATTGAGCAGTCGTATCCAGAGACCCTGCGTCTCTACGAGGCCGATATTGCGCGGCACAGCCGTTTCTATCCGGGCGCGCTCGACGCGGTCGCGCGGCTGCGGGCCCTTGGCCTTGCCACGGCAATCTGCACCAACAAACCGGTGGGGCTCGCCCGCAAGCTGATGGCGGAACTGGGCGGCGGGCAGCTTTTTGACAGCCTTGTGGGCGGCGATACACTGCCGGTCCGCAAGCCCGATCCGGCGCCCCTTCTTCTGTCGATTGAACACGCTGGCGGAGCCGGGCAGCCAGCGGTGCTTTTGGGTGATACGGAATCGGACACCGGCGCAGCGCGCGCGGCGGGCATTCCCTGCGTTCTTGTGACCTTTGGACCCGATGGGAAAGCCGTGTCGGCCCTGGAACCTGCGGGCATGATTGATCATTTCGACCGGATTGAAGAGGTGGTTCTGCCGCTGCTTAAGCGCTAAAGCGGCTGTCCCAGCGCCGCGATCAGAGGCTTGGGACCCTCGCTGGGCAGACGCCCCAGCGCCCGGTCAAGCTCCGCCAGACGGCCCGGCCCACCGGCGTCGGTCACAAGAGCCTCGAACTTGCCGCGCAGCTCTGCCGCCGTGGCCGGCATCTCGGGGTCCCATTTCGGGATCACATGGGGGCTTTCGAGGATGCGGCCATCGGTCAGGAACAGCCGGACCTTGCCCAGGCGGCGCCGGGGAAACGCGTCGTTCGCTTCGGCGTCTTCGCCCATGGTCATCGCTTCTGACAGGCGGCGGACCTCGGGATCGTCAAGGGCGCCGTCGGCGATGTCCGCCGCCGAAACGTCGCCCTTAACGAGGGCCACCGCCGTGGGGAAGGATGTCGAATACTGCGCCTCTTCGGTAGTTTTCGGGTCGTTTACGGCCAGCCGGGTGGCCTCATGAAAGCTTTCGATTTCGACCCGCGCGACATCGGTGCTGACCAGATTGTGGGCGCGGCGCAAATCAAGCGCGGCCTCGACCGGCGACTGGGCCCAGCGGCACACCGGGTAGGGTTTGAAGTATTGCTCGGTAATGATCCAGCGCGTGCCCAGGTCGTGCCAGGGCGGGCCCGACAGGGTCAGCGCCGGTGCGCCGGTGAACCCCGAGCGCGCCAGCAACACGGCCGAAACCCCGGTCATGGCGCCCCAGCCCGAGCCATCCTTGACCATCGTCGGATGGTCGATGCAGCGCATCATCTGGCTGCGGGGGCCGTGGTATTCGGCGATGCCCGCCGCATGGGCTGTGGCGTCGTCGTCGAGCCCCAGCAACCGCGCACCCACAAGCGCCACCGCCACGGCGATCCAGGCGCCCGAGGTGTGATAGTCGCTGACCGACTGGTGCAACGTCAGTGCTAGCCGGCCGCCGAGCTCATAGCCAAGGATAAACGCCTCAAGAAAGGCATCAGGGTTCGGTTCGGCCACTTCCGGCCAAAGCGCCACCAAACCGGCCAGAAGACCGCAGCCGATATGACCCTTTGCCGGGTTAAACCCGTCGTGCCCGTCGAGCGCGTCGATGGTCATGCCAAGGGCCAGCGCCTGACCCAGCGGGCTGACCCGGCGGCCGTCAAAGACCATGGGTTGCGCGCCGGGCATGACCGCCGCCGCATGGTCTCGGATGATCTGGCTCAGCCGGGTCTGCGCGCCGCCCGCGGCCACGCCGACCAGATCCATCAGACAAAGCGGCGCCCAGTCGCGCGCGCTGTCCGGCGCGTCGGACAACCCGAACGTCCGCGCAAATTGGATCGGATCCCGCATGCGCCGAGACTGCAAATCCGCCGGTCATTGTGCGCGACCGAAACCGACTTGGCAGGTCGGGATTGACCTATTGACGCCACCGGCACCGCGCCCCACCATTCAGGGAAGGAAAAATGACCATGGCTGACCGTTTTACAGGATCCTTCACTCAGCAAGAGCCGCTGTCAGATGCGGCCGTTGCCGCCGCCACCGAGGTGATGCGCCACGGCCGGCTGCACCGCTACAACACGGCGGCGGGCGAATTGGGCGAAGTGGCTCTGTTCGAGCAGGAATTCGCCGCCAGTGTCGGGGCAAAATACGCGCTGGCCGTGGCCTCGGGCGGATACGCGCTGGCAACCACGCTTCGGGCCCTTGGCGTGGCACCGGGCGAGCCGGTTCTGACCAATGCATTTACGCTTGCTCCGGTGCCCGGCGCCATCGCCAGCCTGGGTGCGCGGCCGGTCTTTGTCGATGTGACCGAAGATCTGGTGGTCGATCTTGCCCATCTCGAAGAGATCGCCCGCGCGTCGGACGCCCGTATCCTGATGCTAAGCCACATGCGCGGGCATATCTGCGATATGGAAGCGCTGGTTGCCCTGACCGACCGTCTTGGCCTGACCCTGGTCGAAGATTGCGCCCATACCATGGGTGCCAGCTGGAATGGCACGCCATCGGGCCGCTTCGGCAAACTGGCGGCGTTTTCCACGCAGACCTACAAGCACATCAATTCGGGCGAAGGCGGGGTGCTGATAACCGACGATCCCGATCTCATGGCGCGCGCGGTTCTGCTGTCGGGATCGTACATGCTTTATGAACGCCATGCCGCAGCCCCTTCGCCGGACGCCTTCGAAGACTTGCGTCTTGAGACGCCCAACATCTCGGGGCGCATGGACAACCTCAGGGCCGCGATCCTGCGGCCGCAACTGGCGGAGCTGTCCCGTCAGGCCGAACGGTGGAACACGCGCTACCGCGTCCTTGAGCAGGGGCTTGCAGATGTGCCGGGCCTGCGCCTGATCCCGCGCCCCGAAAAGGAAGGCTATGTCGCCTCGTCCTTTCAGTTCCTGCTGCCCGGTTGGGACGGGGCGAGCGTGGCGGCGGTGGTCGCGGGCTGCGCGGCGCGTGGGGTTGAGCTGAAATGGTTCGGCGCCGATCAGCCGGTGGGCTTTACGTCACGCTATGACCACTGGGCCTATGCGGCGCCCGCCGCGCTGCCCCAGACCGACCGGGTCCTTGCGGCGCTCTTGGATATGCGGCTGCCGCTCACTTTTTCGACCGACGACTGCGCATTGATCGCCCGGATCATCGCGGACGAGGTCGGCCAAGCCTATCAAAGGCGGATCGCTGCTGAATAGCCGGACCCGCGGCACCGTTATTGCATAACCTCGGCAATGGGGGTTGGCTGTGCCAACGCTACCCGATGAGAGGTTTGCCCATGTTGCGAAGTCTCGCCTGCGCCGCAGCGCTGATCCTGTCCACGGCGCCGCTTCTCGCCCAGACCCTGCAGTCCCAGGTTTCCGCCGGCTACCGCGCGGCCCAGCCCTACGCCAGCCTAGGCGCCGCGAAACGCGCCGGTTGGCGCCCGTTCGGGGGCGAGGCACCTTTGATGGGCCGCCACTTTTCGAACAAGGCCAACCCCGATTACGTGCATGGAGAGGCCATAGACTTTTCAAAACCGAACAATCTGGTTTACGCGACCGTTCAGGGTCAAACCCAGCTGGTGGCGCTGGCCTATATCGTGCGGATTTCCGACAGCGAACCCTTGCCCCCTGGTTTTGCCGGCGCTCAGGATATCTGGCATGTCCACGACGGGCGCAAGTTTCTGGCTGCAGTGCGTGAAAGCTATCTCGTTTTGGGATCGATCGGCGAAAGATGGTTCAACCGCGAAGTCGCGGAAGACGATGGCCGCACAAGGCTGTCCATGGTCCATTTGTGGCTGATCCCCAACCCCAAGGGGCCCTTTGCCACCCACAATCCCGCGTTGGTCTACCGCGATCTTGGTCTGCCGCTGGGCTGGGCGGACACGGATATGGACGTGGCGCGGGGTCTTGCCCTGACCACGCCGCGCGGCTGCAACGATGCCCTGGAAGCCGAGCTTTGGATTGCCGGTGTGTCGCGCGCCAAGAAACGCTCGCTCATGGCGTCCTGTAACGCGATCGCCGCCAACATCCGGGCATCGCTCAACGCGCCCGAAGTGGCGCTTGAACAAAGCGCGCGCCAGGGCTGGCAAAGGCTGGAAGGTATCCGCTTCATGACGCTGAGCGAGGACGAACGCCGCCGGGCCAAGGCCTTTGTCGAAGACGGGCCGGGGATCTGCCGCTAGCACAAGGCCGGAGGTAAAGCTTGAATTGACGGAGAACCGGCAAGCGCCTATTATTTGAACAATTGTTCAATAACTGAGGCGCCCATGTTCCTGGCTTCCATGCAATTCGACTTGGGCGACGAGGTCGCGGCACTGCGCGAGACGGTGCATCGCTGGGCGCAGGATCGTGTCCGGCCCATGGCGGCCAAGGTTGATGCGGACAACGTCTTTCCAAACGCGCTTTGGCGGGAAATGGGCGATCTGGGCCTTCTTGGGATCACGGTTGAAGAGGAATACGGCGGAACGGGCCTGGGTTATCTGGCCCATACCGTGGCAGTTGAAGAGATCGCGCGGGCCAGCGCCTCGGTATCGCTGAGCTACGGCGCCCATTCGAACCTTTGCGTCAACCAGATCCGCCTGAACGGCACCGAAGAACAGCGCCGGAAATACCTGCCTGATCTGGTCTCGGGCGCGCATGTGGGGGCGCTGGCCATGTCCGAGGCCGGGGCCGGATCGGATGTCGTGGGCATGAAACTCCGGGCGGAAAAGCGCAACGATCACTACCGTCTGAACGGCACCAAGTACTGGATCACCAACGGCCCCGATGCCGAAACGCTGGTGGTTTATGCCAAAACCGATCCGGACGCCGGTTCTAAGGGCATCACCGCCTTCATCGTCGAAAAGTCCATGACCGGATTTTCAACGAGCCCGCATTTCGACAAGATGGGCATGCGCGGCTCAAACACGGCCGAGCTGATTTTTGAGGATGTCGAGGTGCCCTTTGACAATGTTCTGGGCGAAGAGGGGCGCGGCGTGTCGGTGCTGATGTCAGGTCTCGACTACGAACGTGTCGTGCTCTCTGGTATCGGGACCGGTATCATGGCCGCCTGCCTGGACGAAATCATGCCCTACCTGAAAAGCCGAGAACAGTTCGGCCGTCCCATCGGGTCGTTCCAGCTGATGCAGGGCAAAATCGCCGATATGTACACGGCCATGAATTCGGCCCGAGCCTATGTCTACGAGGTGGCTAAGGCCTGCGACCGGGGTCAGGTCACGCGCCAGGATGCGGCGGCCTGCGTCCTTTATGCGTCGGAAGAGGCCATGAAACAGGCCCATCAGGCCGTGCAGGCCATGGGCGGGGCGGGGTTCATGAATGACAGCGCGGTCAGCCGGCTGTTCCGTGACGCCAAGCTGATGGAAATCGGCGCCGGCACGTCCGAGATCCGCCGCATGCTGGTCGGACGCGAGCTGATGGGGGCCATGTGATGACCCGCCGTTTCATGGTTCTGGTGATGGGTCTGTGCCTTGGTGGTCCGGCGGCGGCGCAGGTCTTTAACAAGGACGCCGTCGATATGTGTCTCGAAGCGCTGCCGGGTTCGGCATCGGCCGCACCCTGCATGCTGATGGTGCGCGGCTTCTGTCTGGAAAGCTCCGAAGATGTGGGCCTTGCCGCCGAGATCGCCTGTCTCGACCGGGCACTTTTGGCCTTTGACGGCTGGACCGACCAGACGGTGGCCGATCACGAGGCTCTGGCCCCCATTGTGCCGCAGATCACCGATTACCGGTCCCAGCTTTTCGACTATTGCGCGGCTCAGATCGTCGGGGACAGCCAGGAAGACCGTCGCGACTTCCGCCTGTGCCAGCTGGCCGGATCGGGTGCGATGTACCGCAACATCAGCCGCGGCGCTGCGCTGGCGGCCAAGGAGGCAGAGGACGAATGAAAGAAATTGTCTTATCCGCGACGGTCGCGCTTGTCTGGCCCGCCGTGGCCACGGCACAGGATTATGTGGTGTTTTCGCCCAAGGCGACGACCGCCTGCCTGGCGGAAACCGAGGGCAACGCGCGGCTCGACTGCATTGGCAAGGGGGCGGAACAGTGCATGGAAAGCGACGCCGGTTCCACCACCGCCGGCACCGGACGCTGTCTGGCGCGCGAGCTTGGTTACTGGGACGATCGGCTGAAGATCGCATTTGATCGGCTGAGCCGGGTCGAGGAACAAAACGACGCCGAAATGGGTGAATTGGGCTCTTCGGTGCTTTCTGCCGCGGAATCGCTTGAGGCCATGGCGCTGGCATGGGTGCCATTTCGCACCGCTTCATGCGGCTACGAACTGTCCACCTGGGGCGGTGGCTCTGGCGCCGGCCCGGCCACCACGGCCTGCGTCATGCACGAAACCGCCCGCATGGCCTTGATCCTTGAAGACCGCCTGGACCAGCGGACACCGGAGTGAGACGCCCTAACGACAGATGCTCTTCCGGTCGAACGGACCGCCCCGTCCGGATTCCCTGGGTTGGGGCCGCAGTCGCAGTGAGCCGCGTGCGAGACATTCCGCTGAACCGGAGCGTTCGACCACGCCTCGTGTCCCGGTGACTGCAATGCATGGAGCCCTTATACATCCGGCCTGGTGGATCGATCCTATAGGGCCGGGGCGTTACGGTGGTTTGGGGGAACATCCGTGAAATTGACCAGTTCCTGGGTTCCCGGGTCCGACGTCGCCCGTTCCAACCGCGCTGCCCATCTGGCGGCCCTAGAGACCGTGGCAGAGGCCGCTACCAACGCGGCCGCCGGTGGCGGTGCGGCGGCGCGCGAACGTCACGTGGCAAGGGGCAAGATGCTGCCCCGCGACCGGGTGGCGAACCTTCTGGACCCAGGCAGCCCCTTTCTGGAGGTGGGTGCGACCGCCGCCCACGGCATGTATGACGGCGCCGCCCCGGCCGCCGGCCTAGTCGCAGGGGTCGGAAGGGTCAGCGGCATTCAATGCATGGTCGTTGCCAATGACGCCACGGTGAAGGGCGGCACCTATTACCCGATGAGCGTCAAGAAGCATTTGCGTGCGCAGGAGATCGCCGCCGAGTGCCGGTTGCCCTGCCTCTATCTGGTCGATTCCGGTGGCGCCAACCTGCCCAATCAGGATGAGGTCTTTCCCGACCGCGATCATTTCGGGCGCATCTTCTTCAACCAGGCCCATATGTCGGCCCGGGGCATCCCCCAGATCGCCGTGGTCATGGGGTCCTGTACGGCCGGTGGGGCCTATGTACCGGCGATGTCGGACGTGACCATTATCGTCAACGAGCAAGGCACGATTTTCCTGGCTGGACCGCCCCTGGTGAAGGCGGCCACGGGCGAGGTGGTCAGCGCCGAAGATCTGGGCGGCGGTGACGTCCATACGCGCCTGTCCGGTGTGGCCGACATGCTGGCCGAGGATGACGCCCATGCGCTGGCGCTGGCCCGGCAGGCGGTGGCTTCGCTCAACTGGCAAGGGGCGGCAGCCCCGCGCGAAACAGCGGAAGCGCCCGCCTATGACCCCGAGGAATTGCTGTCGGTCGTGCCGGCCGATCTGCGCACACCCTATGACATCCGCGAGGTGATCGCGCGCCTGGTGGACGGATCGCGCTTTGATGAGTTCAAGCCGCGATTTGGCGAGACGCTGGTCACCGGTTTTGCCCATATCGATGGCTGGCCGGTGGGGCTGGTGGCTTCGAACGGGGTGTTGTTTTCCGAGGCCGCGCAGAAGGGTGCGCATTTTGTCGAGCTGTGCAGTCAGCGAAAGATACCGTTGATTTTCCTGCAGAATATCACCGGGTTCATGGTCGGGCGGAAGTACGAGAATGAAGGCATCGCGCGGCATGGCGCCAAGATGGTGACTGCCGTGGCGACCACGGCTGTGCCGAAAATCACGGTGATCGTGGGCGGCTCCTTTGGCGCGGGCAACTACGGCATGGCGGGGCGGGCCTATCAGCCGCGGTTCCTCTGGACCTGGCCCAATGCGCGCATCTCGGTCATGGGCGGCGCCCAGGCCGCCGGGGTTCTGGCCGCGGTCAAGCGCGACGGGATGGAACGGGCAGGGCGGTCGTGGAGCGCCGAGGAAGAGGCGGCGTTTAAGCGTCCCACGCTTGAGATGTTCGAGGAGCAGTCCCATCCGCTTTACGCCGCCGCGCGGCTTTGGGACGACGGCATCGTCGATCCGCGCAAGACCCGCGATGTGCTGGCGCTAAGCCTCGCCGCCGCGCATTCGGCACCGATCGAGGAGACCCGTTTTGGCATGTTCCGGATGTGAGACGGGGCGCTCCCGCCCCGGGCCCGCGCCCTCGCGGGCTTGGCCCGGGTTGGGCCGGGCACCGCGGCGATGCCGCGGTGCGCCTCCGGCGGGAGTATTTCGGGACCAAAGAAGTCAGGTGCCCGCTTGCACGCGTCCCAGGCAGAGGCGGCGATGAAATCCCCCGTCGATTTGGGCTGGCTGAGGGATCAACTGCCGGCGATGACGCTGCCGACCATCGGGCGCGCGGTGCAGATCCCCGTGTACATGATCCACAACAGCCCGGATGCGGAGGATTACTTCTTCATCTTCGATTTCGAGGAGTTCGTGGAGCGTTCGCGCGGCGGGCTTTTCGTGCGGCCCGCCCTGAAGATCTGGGCCGGGCGGTCGGATTTCTCGCGCCGCGCTTTTGCCCGCCAGTTCCGCGAGGCTTTTGCCCGGGAGTTCGAGGCCGCGCGCCAACAACTGGCTGAGAAGTCTGAGAAAAAGGGCTGGGGCTGGTTCTCCTGGGATCTGGGGCTGCAGGGCGTCGCGGGCATGATTTCGGCACTTGTGGCGAACATTGTCCTGCTGATCGCGCTGCAGGCCGGGCGGGCCGTCTTCGGAAATCTGGCGCGCCCGGACTGGCTGCGCGGCAAGAGCGATGCGGTCCAGTTGGAAGACCGGATCGAGGACACCAAGGCACGGGTCGACAGCGCATTGGAACGGGTGGAGGTGGTCCTGCACAAGGATCTTTATCGCCACGCCTGGCGGGGCGGGCCGCCGGGGCGCCTTAGTGGCGTGGACTATGAGGCCTGGCCCTTGCCCGAGCACGTCGAGCGCCATCTAAGCGATGGCAAGAGCGGGTCGTGGTGGTGAGTGTGTTTGACGGGGTTCTGATTGCCAATCGGGGCGAGATTGCCTGCAGGATCATCCGGACGGCACGGGCCATGGGGCTGCGCGCGGTGGCGGTCTATTCCGAGGCGGATGCGGGGGCATTACATGTGGAGCTGGCCGATCATGCGGTGCCCATCGGTGGTGCCGCACCGTCCGAGAGCTATTTAAACGGAGCTGCGATCATTGCCGCCGCGAAGGCGAGCGGCGCCGGCGCGGTCCATCCCGGATACGGGTTTCTGTCCGAGAACCCGGAATTCGTGGCCGATTGCGCCGCAGCCGGGCTGGTCTTCGTGGGTCCCTCGGCGGATGCGGTTCGTGCCATGGGTCTGAAAGATGCGGCCAAGGCTCTGATGGAACAGGCCGGCGTGCCGGTTGTCCCGGGCTATCACGGGGCCGATCAGAGCGATGCGCGCCTGGCGCGGGCGGCCGATGATGTGGGATATCCGGTTCTGATCAAGGCCGTGGCCGGCGGCGGGGGCAAGGGCATGCGCCGGGTGATGAACCCGGACGCTTTCGCGGCCGCGCTGGCGGGCGCGCGCGCCGAGGCGCAAGCAGCCTTTGGCAACGGCGATGTCCTGATCGAGAAATGGATCGACACGCCCCGTCATATCGAGGTCCAGATATTTGGCGACGGCGCGAAAGCGGTGCACCTTTTTGAGCGCGACTGTTCGTTGCAACGGCGCCACCAGAAGGTAATCGAAGAGGCCCCGGCACCGGGGATGACTGATGAGATGCGCCTTGCCATGACGGGGGCCGCGGTACGGGCGGCCGAGGCCATCGGCTACCGCAGTGCCGGTACGGTCGAGTTTATTGCCGATGCCCGCGACGGGCTGAGACCCGACCGCTATTACTTCATGGAGATGAACACCCGCCTGCAGGTCGAGCATCCGGTGACCGAGGCCGTCACCGGCGTCGATCTGGTGGAATGGCAGCTTCGGCTGGCCCGGGGTGAGGCGATACCGCTGGCCCAGGATCAGATCCGGCTGAGCGGCCATGCGGTTGAAGCGCGCCTTTATGCCGAAGATGTGCCGGCAGGGTTTTTGCCGGCCACCGGGCGGCTGAGCCATGTGGCGTTTCCCGCCGGACTACGGGCTGACACCGGAGTGCGGACCGGCGATGTGATCACCCCCCACTACGACCCGATGATTGCCAAGCTGATTGCCGCCGGACCTGATCGTAAGGCGGCCGTGGCGTCCCTGCAGCGCGGCCTGGCGCGGACCGAGGTGGCGGGTTGTGCCACCAATCATACCTTTCTGCGTCGGCTTCTGCGGGTCCCGGATTTCGCGGAGGAAATGCTCGACACCGGCCTTATCGACCGGCATCTGAAAGACCTTGCCCCACCGCCCGTGCCCTGTACGCGCAGCCGGTCTCTGGCCGCCCTGTCGGCCATGGGCCTTGACCGGGCGCCGCCTGCCCACGCCGGGTTTGCCCTTTGGTCCCCGATTGCGCAAAGCGTTGTTCTGGGCCTTGGAGCGGGTACCATTTCGGTGGCCGTCACGACGCTGGCACCTGACCGCTTTCTGACCGAAGTGGACGGCGCACTCCATGAGCTGCATCGCATAGGCGACGACTGGGTCGTCGACGGCGCGCCGACCGGGGCGCGCATGCACCGATGCGGCGATGCCGTGACCGTTTTCTGGGGAAATGCCTACGAATTTAGCGTAATCGATCCGTTGGACAGAACGGCAGAGGACGCTGCGTCCGACGCCTCGGTCCGGGCGCCGATGCCGGGCCGTGTCACCCAGGTTTTCGTGGCCGAGGGTGCGGAGGTCGCCGAAGGCACGCCGCTCGCCACCATTGAGGCCATGAAGATGGAACACACGTTGACCGCGCGGACACCCGGCACGGTCGCCAAGGTGATGGTCGGTGCCGGATCGCAGGTCGAGGCCGGTGCCCCGGTGATTGTCATGGCCGAGGCGGTGGAATGATCCTGCTTTATCATGCGCACCAGACGCGATCGATGCGCACGCTCTGGCTGCTTCACGAGCTGGGCGCACCCTTCGAGGTTCAGCGGCGGGCTTTCGACAAATCGCTGCGCGATGCGGATTATCTGGACAAACACCCGGCCGGACGGGTGCCGGCGCTGGAGATTGACGGGCAGACGCTTTTCGAATCCGGCGCGATCACCGAATACCTTTGTGAAAGGCATCCCGAGGCGGGCCTCGGTCGCCTGGCCGGCGATCCCGAACGCGCCGACTGGCTGGTCTGGGTGCATTTCGCCGAAACCGTCAGCCAGCATGCGGCGGCGCTGACCCAGCAGCATGTGGTGCTTTACAAGGACTGGATGCGCAGCCCCACGGTCATGAAGATCGAAGCCCGGCGGCTTGAGAAGTGCTTTGAGGCGATCGAACACCGGCTGGACGGCGCCGGCTACCTTTTGCCATCGGGGTTTTCCGCGGCCGATATTTCCGTAGGTCAGGCCGTCTATATGGCGCGCCATTTCGTCCACCTGGATCCCTTTCCGACGCTGACAGAGTGGTATGGCCAGATCTCGGACCGCCCGGCATTCAGGGCGGCGCTGCCCGGGGCGGACGATCAGCTTCTTTATCTGCGCGAGTTTTACCCGGCCTGGGAAGAGCAGCGGTGAGCGGCCGGGTCGAGATTGTTGAGGTGGGGCCAAGGGACGGGCTCCAGAACGAACCCGGTCCGATCTCGGTCGACCAGAAGATCGCTTTTGTCGATCTCTTGTCATCCGCCGGCTTTCGACGGATCGAGGCCGCCAGTTTCGTCGACCCGAAGAGGGTGCCGCAAATGGCCGGGTCGGGGGCCGTGTTGGCCGGTATCCGCAGGGCGGGCGGCGTGTCATATGCAGCTCTCACACCCAATCTGCGCGGGCTTGAGGACGCAGTCGCGGCCCGAGCTGACGAAGTGGCGGTCTTTGCCAGCGCGTCCGAAGGCTTCAGCCAGGCCAATATCAACTGTTCGGTCGATGAAAGTTTTCGGCGTTTCGCCTCGGTCATCGATGCGGCCCGGACGGCAGAGTTGCCGGTTCGGGGCTATGTCTCTTGTGTGGTGGAATGCCCCTATGACGGCCTGACACCGCCAGAACGTGTTGCCGATGTGGCGGCGCGCCTGAGGTCCGCAGGTTGCTATGAGGTGTCGCTTGGCGACACCCTTGGGCGCGGCACCCCGGATCAGATCGACCGCATGCTGGGCGCCGTCATCTCCGCCGTGCCCGCCGATATACTGGCCGGGCATTTTCACGACACCGCGGGCAGGGCGCTGGACAATATCGCCGTCGCGCTCGACCACGGTATACGTGTCTTCGATGCCGCCGCCGGCGGGCTTGGCGGGTGCCCTTTCGCGCCCGGGGCGGCCGGGAACGTCGCGACCGAGGCCGTCGCAGCCTATCTGGACGCGAACGGATGGCAGACCGGGTTGGACCACCCGGTACTCAAGCGCGCCGCCGCCTTTGCACGCGGTCTGAAGGACGGTGTAAATGTTTGAGACTTTATCGCTTGAACACGACGACCGGGGTGTCGCGACACTCACACTGGCCCGCCCTGAAAAGCACAACGCCCTGTCAGGCGCGATGATCGACGAGCTGAGCCATGCCGCGGCTCTTCTCGGGGCTGATGACGCCGTGCGCGTCGTGGTGCTGACGGGTCAGGGGCAGAGTTTTTGCGCCGGCGGCGATCTGGCATGGATGCAAGCCAGCGCCCGTGCCGACGCGGCCGGACGGCGGGCAGAGGCGCGCCGCCTGGCCGATATGCTCGGGGCGCTGGATGCGCTTCCCAAGCCGCTGATCGGTCAGATCAACGGCCCTGCCTATGGCGGCGGTGTCGGGCTGATTTCTGTCTGCGATGTGGCCATTGGCGCCGTCCACGCGAAATTGGGCCTGACCGAGACCCGCCTCGGCCTGATCCCGGCCACCATCGGGCCCTATGTGGTGGCGCGACTTGGACCCGGAATGGCGCGCCAGGTGTTCATGTCCGGACGGATCTTTGGTGCGGACGAGGCTGTGCGTCTGGGACTTCTGGCGCGCACCGCCCTGCCCGAGGCGCTGGCAGCGGCTGTCGCGGAAGAGGTCGCGCCCTATTTGGCTTGCGCCCCCGGTGCCGTGGCGGATGCAAAATCGCTACTGCGCCGCCTTGGTGGGGCGCCGGACCCTGCGACCATCGACGCCACGCTCGATGCTTTGGTCGCCCGCTGGGAAAGCGACGAGGCGGCAGAAGGGATCGAAGCCTTCTTTGCCAAACGCCCGCCCAGCTGGAAGCGCTAGGTCCCGCCGCCTACAACCAAGCTTAAAACGGCAAGATTTCGCCTTGCACGGTTCCCGGCGCGTGCCAAGGCGCGGTGCGGCTGCTAAACTGGCGGGCAAGCAAGAACCATAATCACAAAGGCGAGCGAGAGTTATGAAAATGCGAGCGTCCCTTTCCCTAGCGCTGGCCGTTGCCATTGGCACGGCGTTGTCGGCCTGCACGCAGGACCAGGGCTTCAATGCCGCGACCGGAGCGGCGGTGGGCGCGGCCGCAGGCAGCGTCTTTGGTGAAGGCAAGGGCAAGGTGGCCACAACGGCTGCGGGTGCCGTCGCTGGCGCAGTCGTGGGCGCCAACGTCCCCACGAACTGATCGCGCGATCTTTCGGCGCCCTTTCGACCCCAAGGTTGACCGCGGAATGACGGTCGGCGATAACGCTTCCGTACCCGCTGGCGAAGGAAAGCCCCTGTGGACGAGTTGCTGCGCGAATACCTTCCGATCCTGATTTTTCTGGGTCTGGCCATTGGCCTGGGGCTGGTCCTGATCCTTGCGGCGGCGGTTCTCGCCGTACGCAATCCCGATCCCGAGAAAGTCAGCGCCTATGAATGCGGCTTTAACGCCTTTGACGATGCGCGCATGAAGTTTGACGTGCGGTTCTACCTCGTCTCGATCCTTTTCATCATCTTCGATCTGGAAATCGCGTTCCTGTTCCCTTGGGCGGTGGCCTTCGGGGGGCTGTCGGATGTGGCCTTTTGGTCGATGATGGTGTTCCTTGGCGTCTTGACTATTGGCTTCGCCTACGAATGGAAAAAGGGCGCCCTTGAGTGGGAATAGCCGCCGCGCGGTCCTTCTGTCGTCGCCACCCCGGTGAAGTCTGAACCAGCAATCAGTTCTTGATGATCCACTGCTTGCGCGCCTCTTCCACGCTGGCGCATTCAGCGGCGTTCAGAATGCGCGACTGAAACGGCCCGGCGCTGCCAAATTCGGGCGCGACCACCATGCAGACCGCTGGATCGGCGCCGATCCGGATCTCCATCGAGACCGCGTCATAGACAAAGGCCTGGGCCGGGTCACTGTCCTGACAATCCAGCAGCCCGAAGGGGCGTTCGTCATCATCGGGGTTGTTGAAGGACACGCATTTTCCGTCAAAGGCGGCCGACCGGATCTGTCCCGAGGCCGCGTCAAAGGAATACTGCGTGTCATGCACCTGGCCGCGTGACGGCTTGCAGGAATGGGCTTGCAGGATGTCGGCAAACCCCCGGCCCACGGTATCAATGCACCACCCCAGCCGGTCAGCCTCGCCCAGATTGTCGGCCAGATAGATCACCGGCGCATCCGACTGAAGCACCGGCGCTTCGGCCGTGATCGGCCCAGCGAATGTGAGCGCCAGAAGGCCAGTGGCCAGAATAAGCGGTCTTTGCATCGCGACATCTCCTCTAGAAACGGCTTCCCTCGCGGGGGGCATGCATTGGTCTGGCCACGCGTCCCGTTCAGGCCGCGTAAACGGCGACCGGATCGCCAAGCGCGTCGAAATCGGGGGTGACCCCCAGCCCCGGCGCGTCGTTGGCATAGAGCTTGCCGTCGCTGACGCGGGGTCCGCCAATCCCGGTCGAACGGGTGTTATAATTGTGCAGATCGGTCGAGTTGACCAGATATTCTTCGGGTGTCGAAGCCGCAAAATGCGCTACCGTCGCCGATGTGATCTCGCCCCCCCAGGTGTCCTCTGACACCACCGGAATCCGGTTCTCGACCAGAAAATCGCGCACCCGTCTGGCCTTGGTGAGACCACCCAGGTTTGAGATCTTCAAACAGCAGATCTCGGCCCCGCGATCGTGGACGATGCGCTGCGCTGCTCGCATCCCGGTCACGCATTCGTCCAGCTTCATGGGCTGCGCCACATGGGGGCGCACCTGCAGGCATTCCTCATAGGTCTGGCACGGCTGCTCGAAGATGTAATCCAGATCGCGCGTGGCCTCGGCGACGCGGATGGCATTGTCCAGACGCCAGCCTTGATTGGCATCGGCCATGGCCGTCTCGCCGGACTTCAGAAGTGGCACGATCGCGCGGATGCGCTCGATGTCCTGGCGCCAGTCGGCGCCCACCTTGATCTGAAACTGACGGTAACCGGCGGCGCGGTGACGGTCCAATTCGGCCACGGTTTCGGCCTTGGTTCGCTGCGGGGCCACGCGGTACATGGGCGCGCCATCGGTCAGTTTGCCACCAAGCAGCATCCAGACCGGCAGATCGCAGGATTTGCCAAGGATGTCGTAGCAGGCCGCGATCAGGGGCGCCTTGCCATACCCATGGCCCTGCACTGCCTTGTCCATGCGCCAGCCGATGTCGTCTGTCCCGCGCGGATCGGCCCCAAGGACATGGGGCGCCAGCACCTGAATTGTCGCCGCGGCACCGGCCGAATGGGCGACCATGTAGTTTTCCCCGCAAGGCGTGAATTCACCGCAGCCGGACAAGCCGCAGGCGGTATCGACGACAACCACGGTCGCGCGGGCGACCGAGATCGCGTTTCCGGCGCCCCAGCCATAGCTGCCGTCCACATAGGGCAGGTCGGTTGTATAGACGCTGATCCGGGAAATCCGCATGCCCGCGATATAAGCGCCGGCGCGCGGGCGGGGCAACCGACGCGGCGCTGGCGCGAACGCTGGGTCCGCGCGCGGCGGTGTTGCAGAACCGACACCCCGGTCGGGCCGCATGTGAACGATTGCCCAATTTTGAGCGCATTGTCGTGGCATTCGCGGCGCGACCGCAACTTTCGGGACCCACAGCGTGCTTCAAATCTGCCTTTACCGATTGTTCCGCCTGAG
The DNA here is from genome assembly GCA_039026235.1 of Pseudomonadota bacterium. Taxonomy (GTDB): domain Bacteria; phylum Pseudomonadota; class Alphaproteobacteria; order Rhodobacterales; family Rhodobacteraceae; genus JBCCMQ01. The sequence goes on along the minus strand of JBCCMQ010000004.1, from coordinate 142,827 downwards.
GCGTCTGATCGTTTTCTCCGTGGCTATTCCGATCCTGGTTGTGGGCCTGATTGCGTTCTTCAAAGGGCAGGCCGCCATGGCGCTGGTGCCTTTGGCCGTCGTACCGCCGCTTCTGCACGCGCTTCGCTATCCCACCGCCTGGATGGAGACGGTCACAGTGTCGGTATGCATGGCCGTTCTGCTGGCGTTTGCGGGGACCATTGGCGCCGATGTGGGGCTTCTGGGGCTTGCGCTGCGCTTGGTTGGGCTTGGCATTTTGGGCGCGGTGCTTTTCATAGTGCTGTCGCTACAGATCCTGAACCTTGTGAGCCTTGGGGTCGCGCGCCCTTTTACGGCCCGGGCAGTCCGCCGTTCGTCGCTGACACCCGAGGCGCTGCGGGCGGCGATCACGCTTTACCCGGGCCGCGAGGATGACAAGGTCACCTGCGGACCAGCCGCCGAAGACGGTCTTTTCCCGATCCGGATCCGGCACAGTGTACCGGCCCTTGAGGGGGATGGTATCGAAGACTTTGATGTGGACATCTTCGGCATTGTCTTATCCGAGACCGATGAGACTTTTGAACTGATGTCGATCCCCGATGGGGGTGAAGATACCTCGCTCACCCAATACCGCTTTACCCCGGTCAAGGGCGGAACGCGGGTGGAACTGGCCGAGCGCGGCGTGCCCATGACGGCGGGCTACCAGCTCGGGTTCTGGTTGCAGGACTATATGGCCGACTACCTGACCGACGAAATCGATCGTGCCGAAGGCCGCCATGTGCGCGCCAATCGCTTCCAGATCCAGGACCAGCTTCTCACGGATGTCACCCGCCACTTCTTTGGCGGCCTGCAGGGCCCCGATCCCACCGAGTGACGCCGCGACAGGACCCTGTCCGGACACCTATTTATGGATCAGTGCCATGCCCGCCTGCGGGGCAATCTCAGAGGGCGCACCCGCAAGCGCGGTCGTCCAGGTCCTGCCGGGTTCCAAAGCCACGGCGCATCGTCCCAAAAGGGGCCACCAGACGGCTTCATGCTGTCTGGGGCATTCTCCGACGACGAAACGGGCAAAGGCACGTCTTTCACGGGGTGCGTGACCCGTGCGTTAGCTTAACTGAAATGGGGTCAGGGCCGGTACAGCCCAAGAGGTTTAGCGCAGCGACCGTGCCAGATCACTGTGCCGGCGTGCCGAGGTCGCCAACCGGGCTGCGGCCCGCGTCGCGACCGGACAGGCGAACGCCTGCGAAACGGCCAAAAGCAAAAGCGATGCCGCGCCTGTGGCCGAGTAGACGGCGAAGAAAGCGATGACGCCCAGATCCAGAACCAGCGCCCCGTAAAGCGCCGACAGAAGGCCAATCGATGTGCTGATCAACAAAAGTGCCAAGGTCTGAGATCTCCCTCTGCCGCCCCGAACAGCAGGAATACCCTGCGTTAGTCCGGCACGTGTTCAATTGCCACTGGTAAATCGATCACGAGAACTTCAGGCGAAATTCCGCCAAAGATGTGGATATTCCATGAACACAGCGTTCCATTTGATCGATTTGGTCGGCGCATCCGCAAGGCCGTTTTGACTTGCGCCCCGCGAGCCGGACCAATAGAAGGCGGCACGAATTTTACATCGCCGTCGCCGCGCTCTGCGCGCCGGTTGCGGCCCCGCCCATCTAAGGACACCCGAATGCAGGTTACTGAGACGCTCAATGAAGGGCTGCAGCGCGGCTATTCGATCACCGTCAGCGCGGAAGAGCTTGACGCCAAGGTGGTCGACAAACTGACCGAAGCCCAGCCCGAGGTTGAAATGAAGGGCTTTCGCAAGGGCAAGGTGCCGCTGGCGCTGTTGCGTAAGCAATTTGGCAGCCGCCTACTGGGTGAAGCGATGCAGGAAGCCGTCGACGGGGCCATGGCGCAGCACTTCGAGGACAGCGGCGACCGGCCGGCCATGCAGCCCGAGGTCAAAATCACCAACGAAGACTGGAAAGAAGGCGACGACGTTCTGGTCGAGATGTCCTACGAGGCGCTGCCAGAGATCCCGGACGCCGATCTGAAGTCGATCTCGCTGGAACGGCTGGTGGTCAAGGCCGAGGACGCTGATATCGACGACGCGCTTCAGCGTCTGGCAGAGACGGCACAGAACTTTGAAGACCGCGAAGAAGCTGCGGCGGCTGAAGACGGTGACCAGATCGTCATCGATTTCAAGGGTTCGGTCGATGGCACCGAATTCGAAGGTGGCGCGGCCGAGGATTATCCGCTTGTCCTGGGATCGAACAGCTTCATTCCCGGCTTTGAAGAACAGCTTGTGGGCGCCAAGACCGGTGACGAAGTCGAAGTCAAAGTCAGCTTCCCGACCGATTACAACGCCGCCGAACTGGCCGGCAAGGATGCGGTGTTTGCCTGTACGGTCAAGGCGGTGAAAGCCCCCACAGCGGCTGAAATCGACGATGCGCTGGCAACCCAGTTTGGCGCGGAGTCCCTTGATGGCCTGAAAGAACAGATCACCGAACGTCTTGTCGCGGAATACGGCGCCGCCGCCCGCGCCGTGATGAAGCGCAAGCTTCTGGATGTGCTTGATGAAATGGTGCGTTTCGATCTGCCCTCAAAGCTCGTCGATGCCGAAGCAAACCAGATTGCGCAGCAGCTTTGGCACGAGGAAAACCCCGATGCCGATGTCCCGGAACGCCCGGACATCGAAACCACGGACGAACACCACACCCTGGCCGAACGGCGGGTGCGTCTGGGCCTGCTTCTGGCCGAGCTTGGCAAAAAGAACGAGATCTCGGTCACCGATGGCGAGATGACCCAGGCGATCATGAACCAGGCGCGCCAGTACCCGGGCAAAGAGCGTGAGTTTTTCGAATTTGTTCAGCAGAACCCGCAGATGCGCCAGCAACTTCAGGCGCCGATATTTGAAGACAAGGTCGTCGACTTCATCTTTGAACTGGCGGATGTGACGGAAAACGAGGTCTCGAAGGTAGATCTCGAAAAAGCTGTCGAAGCGCTGGAAGACGACTAAGCCAGGCCCGGGTTCCGACCCAGCCGGACGAAAAAAAAGGCCGCCCCACCCAGGGCGGCCTTTCATTTCATGGTCGGCGGGTGAACCGGTTAGCGCCCACGTACCCAAGACGGGTATGCCTCGCGCCGGGCATTCGGCCAGTCCAGCAGTCAGAAGACTACAGCAGCCCCACCATCATCGCGGCGCCTCCACCGATGCACCAGGCAAGCGCGAACATGCCCGCACGCATCAACACCGCATCCACATCCGCACCCTTTTGCGCGCGGTTGCTATTGTCATTGTCGGAAATCATCACGACGTCACCTCGAACAGAAATCAATCACACTCGCGCCCCCAAAAAAAACGTGACGCTGGTCGGACACTAGCACGGCCACGACGGTGCACAGGCCTTTCTTCGATGTCGAAACGGAAACGTGACGTGAATGAAACAGTCGCGTGAACTGCATGTGCAGTGTTTTCAGAGACTTACTATGAATCCGGTCTCAGGCATGCGGTGTTGCGACGCGGCAGCGCACTGCGCCAATACGCGGTTGCACGCGCTTTTGTCGCCAAAGCCTCGTTTCGGGCGGGCGCGGTCTATACCGGACGGGGCGATTCTATGGCCGGCCGACCCTCAAATGGACGCAAGGGGGCCGGCCAAAGAAAAACGCCCGGCATCGCGATGCCGGGCGCCCGATGATCCTGTTGGAAGGTGGTCGCGCTCAGTTGACCTGATCGTCGTCGGCGCCGTCTTCAGCGTCTGGCGTGCTGGCCTCGGCTTCCTCCGGCGCGTCCCCCCCTTCCAGTTCGTCCAGTTGCGCCGCGCCGATGTCGTCGAACAACTCGGCAATCTCGAACTCGGCTGCCGCTTCCTCTTCGGCCGCAAGCTGCTGGATCGATTTTCCGGCCGCCTGCAATTCGGCCTCTTCGGGCGAACGCGCGACGTTCAGTTCGATCGCGATCTCGACCTCGGGGTGAAGCGTGATCAGAACCCGGTGCAGACCGAGTTCCTTGATCGGCGCCGACAGCTCGACCTGTCTCCGGTCCAGCGAAAAGCCCGCCTCGGTGGCGGCGTCGGCCGCATCGCGGGTCGTAACCGAGCCGTAAAGCGCCCCAGAGTCCGATGCCGAGCGAATCACGGTGAAGGTCTGGCCATCAAGCTTTTCGCCCAGGGTCTCGGCTTCCTTACGGGTCTCGAGGTTGCGGGCTTCCAGTTGCGCCTTGTCGGATTCAAATCGGGCGATATTGCCCGCTGTGGCGTTCAGCGCCTTCCCCTGAGGCAGAAGATAGTTGCGCGCATAGCCGGGCTTTACGTCCACGACTTCGCCCATTTGACCGAGCTTCGCCACGCGTTCCAGAAGGATGACTTGCATTGTGAAATCTCCTTATTTCACGGCGTAGGGCAGAAGCGCCAGGAACCGCGCACGTTTGATCGCCCGGGCCAATTCGCGCTGCTTCTTGGCGGAAACGGCGGTGATCCGGCTGGGCACGATCTTTCCGCGCTCTGAGATATAGCGCTGCAGCAGGCGGGTATCCTTATAGTCGATCTTCGGCGCGTTATCCCCCGAAAACGGGCAGACCTTGCGACGGCGGAAAAATGGTTTGTTTGCCATTGTTTATCGCTCCTTCTTAACGCCGGCGATCGCCGCGATCACCCCGGTCGCCGCGTTCATCGCGCTTCTGCATCTGCACTGACGGGCCATCGTCATGGGCATCGACCTTGATGGTCAGAATGCGCATCACGTCGTCGTGCAGCCGCATAAGGCGTTCCATCTCTTGCACGGCAGGGGCCGGCGCGTTGGTTTTCAGAAAGGCGTAATGGCCCTTGCGGTTCTTGTTGATCTTGTAGGCCATGGTCTTCACGCCCCAGTATTCCTGGCTGACGATCTGGCCTCCGTTGTCCTGCAGAACCGTGCCGAAGTGTTCGATAAGACCTTCGGCCTGCGCGCTGGACAGATCCTGGCGCGCGATCATGACATGCTCGTAAAGCGGCATGCGTTCCTCACATTTCAAGCGCACTTCAAAGGACGGTCTAGCCTTCGCCTGCCGTCCACGAGAGGATGCGCCGGGTCAAAGCAAACGGCGAAGGAAGCCGCCTTATACACAGCCTATGAATTGATGCAAGGCCGCCCAATTCAGGTCAAGATCTGCGCCTAGCCAGAGGTTACACACACACCACTGGACACGTTTTATGATGAGTGACCACGCCGCAGCCCAGGCCGATCCCGAAGCCATTATTGCCGAGATCGCCACCTTTGAAGTTCGTGAAGACGCCTATGGCTATTCGATCCGCCCGGGCGATGTTTTGCGCCGACGCGCGAACATGGTCGAATGGGCCGCCTATTTTCTGGCCTTCATGTCGCTGTTCGCCACCTTCGGCCTTTTGGCCATTTTGGAAAGCCCGGCTGGCGGATCCTTCGATCTTTTTCAGGCAGGTCTGGCCCTGGCAGGCGCGGTTTTCTCGGGCTTCTTCTTCTGGATCGCCGTGCGGGGTACGGCGCTTGAGCTTCAGGTCGACACCGGTGCCCGGCAGATCCGGACCGCCGTGCGCAACTGGCGCGGACGGGCCCGCATCCTTGAAAGCTTTGCTTTCAGCGAAATCACGGAAATCTTCGTGACCGGTGCCGGGCTTCAGACGCAGCTTTGCGTTGCCACGACCAGCATCCCGCAGGGGGTCGAACTTGTGGGCGGCGACGCGCGTAGCCTGGCCGCCGTTTTGTCGATTGTCTCTGACGATATCTCGCAGGGCCACGCCGATACCGCCGCCCAGTCCGAACATACGGTCCACCGCAAGCCAGGTATCGCGGGCCTGAACGCCGCGGCGGCGGCCGGATAGGCGGCGCATACCTCTTCTGACATTTTTTTGATCAGGTCGGCCGGAATTTGCCAATCGGCATGCTGGGCGGCCCGTTTTGTCCATTGGTGCGCTAGCAAACAGAAATTGTGAGCAGGAAATAACTTGCGGATCCGACAGGATGCCGCATCTGAAAGGGATCATCTGCTAGCTCAGGAGACCCGCGATGAAAATCCTTGCTTTGGCCGCGGCGCTGACCGCGTCGACAGCCATTGGCGCCTTTGCCGCCGACAAGTACGAACTCGATTCCAGCCATAGCCAAATCGTCTTTTCCTACAACCACCTCGGCTATTCGACGACTTACGGCATGTTCTCGGGCTTCGAGGGCGAGATCATGTTTGACGCAGAAAACCCGACTGCATCGTCGGTTTCGGTCTCATTTCCGGTCAAATCGATGTTCACCGGTTGGGAACGTCGCGATGCGCATTTCATGTCGGCTGACTTTTTCGACGCGGCCGACGATGAACTGGTCAGCTTCACCTCGACCGGCATCGAGGTCACGGGCGACAACACCGCGCTGATCACGGGCGATCTGACGCTGAACGGCGTGACCAAAGAGGTCGTGCTGGACACCGTCATGAACCAGACCGGCGAACACCCCATGGCGAAAAAGCCCTGGGCCGGTTTCGATGCGACCACCACGCTCGTCCGCAGCGAGTTTGGCGTCGGCAACTTTGCGCCCTTCGTGGGCGATGAGGTCAAGGTGATGATCTCTGTCGAGGCCAGCCTGGCTGATCAGCAGGGCTAGTCCCGCCGAAGGCACCACCCGGTACAGATAGCTCCGCCTTCCCGGCGGAGCTTTTCGTTTGTCGGCTCACTTGGACATCCTGGCCGTACTGCGCAACGCCCGGATCTCGAACGGCGCCCCGTCGCGCAATCGGCAGGCGACAAAGCGCATCATTCCCATGAACGCCGCCGCGTGCCATAGTTGGCACCAAGCAAGCACAATCAGAAAATTGCAGCCAGCTAATCACCACCCGCTTTCCGCGGGCGGCATACCTACATTTTTTGGGAGGATGATATGAACGTACACACCAGTGCATCGGGACCGAGTGCGGCGCTGGATTCCAGCCATCTTGGCGTCGAATTCCCCTACAAGGCCCGCTACGGCAATTACATCGGCGGCAAGTTCACGGATCCCAAGTCCGGCCAGTGGTTTGAAAACGTAACGCCGGTAACTGGTGAGGGCATTTGCGAGGTCGCGCGGTCCAACGCCGCCGACATCGAAGCAGCGCTTGATGCGGCCCATGCGGCGGCGCCCGCATTTGGCCAGACATCGCTGGCCGAGCGCTCTACACTGCTCTTCCGCATTGCCGATCGCATCGAAGAAAACCTGATGAAACTGGCGGTCGCAGAGACGTTGGACAACGGCAAGCCGATCCGTGAATCGGTCAACGCCGACCTCGCGCTTGCCATCGACCACTTCCGGTATTTCGGCGGTGTGATCCGCGCTGACGAAGGCTCGATTGCTGAAATCGACGCCAATACCTACGCCTATCATTTCCATGAACCGCTGGGTGTGGTCGGACAGATCATTCCCTGGAATTTCCCGATCCTGATGGCGGTCTGGAAACTGGCGCCGGCCCTTGCGGCGGGCAACGCGGTGGTGCTGAAGCCCGCCGAACAGACCCCGGCTTCGATCATGGTGCTGATGGAACTGCTGGACGATCTGATCCCGGACGGCGTTATCAATGTGGTCAACGGCTACGGGGAAGAGGCGGGCGCAGCCCTGTCCAATTCGACCCGGATCGCTAAGCTGGCCTTCACCGGTGAGACGACAACCGGCAAGATCATCATGAAGGCGGCCTCCGAAAACCTGATCCCGGTTACTCTGGAACTGGGTGGCAAATCGCCAAACGTCTTCTTTCCCGACGTGATGGATGCCGACGACGCGTTCCTCGACAAATGTCTGGAAGGGTTTGCCATGTTCGCCCTTAATCAGGGCGAGGTCTGCACATGTCCCTCGCGCGCATTGGTCCATGAGAGCATTGCCGAGGCGTTTCTTGAACGCGCGGTTGAGCGGGTGAAGGCCATCAAGCAGGGCAATCCGCTGCAGATGGAGACGATGGTCGGCGGCCAGGCGTCGACCGAGCAGATGGAAAAGATCACCGGCTATCTGAAGCTCGGCAAGGAAGAGGGCGCCAAGGTCCTGATCGGCGGCGAAGCGGCGTCACTCGGCGAAGGTCTGAACGATGGCTACTACGTGCAGCCCACCGTTTTCCGGGGCGACAACTCGATGCGGATCTTTCAGGAAGAGATCTTTGGCCCGGTCCTGTCGGTGACAACCTTCAAGGACGAAGCCGAGGCGATCGCCATCGCAAACGACACCACATACGGTCTGGGCGCAGGTGTGTGGACCCGCAATGGCAACGTGGCCTTCCGCGTCGGACGCGCAATCCAGGCCGGCCGTGTCTGGACCAACTGCTACCACCACTACCCGGCCCATGCCGCATTTGGCGGCTATAAGAAGTCCGGCATCGGACGCGAAAACCACAAGATGATGCTTGATCATTATCGCAATACGAAGAACCTTCTCGTCAGCTACGATGAGAACCCAATGGGTTTCTTCTAGGCGACCCGAGAAAACGGATTGGGCCGGCCTTGCGCCGGCCCTTTCTTTTTCTGCTGCGGCCGAAGACGCCGTACTGCGACCCATTGTGCGGTCGATGTTCCTGTTTTATTCTCTTCTCGATCTAAGGGGGCATCACCATGTCGGCCATCAGCCATATCACTTTGGGATCCAATGACTTGGGCCGTTCCGGGCGCTTTTACGATGAGGTGCTGGGCATTCTCGGCTTCAGGCGCCTGCCGAAACCGCCGGGCAAGCCGCCGGCCTATGAAAAGGACGGGATGCCCACGATCTATATTTCTGCACCCGAAGATGGCCGGCCGGCCACCTGGGGAAACGGCACGCACATCGCCTTTGTCGCGGACACGCAGGCAAGCGTGAAGGCCTTCCACGAAGCGGCGCTGCGCCTGGGCGGATCCGACGCGGGCGCACCCGGTCCGCGCCCGGACTATGGCGACAACTATTTTGCGGCTTATGTCCGCGACCCCGACGGCAACAAGCTGCAGGCAGTCTGCTACGCACCGGGTCCGTGACATCCGGGCCAGATCTGCAGGCAAAACCCGCCGCCAGCCGCCGCTGAACAGCGTTTTGTCCCAATAGCTGTGCATCCGGGGCGTCAAGCACGCCTCTAAAGCCGAAAATCCTTGATCAATTGCAGAAATCCCGCAGAATTTTCCGGAGAACATATTTGCAAGTCGATTTATTTGCCTCCGGCGAAAGGAATTTTCATGATGCGCCTTGTTTCAATGCGGTTCGCGTTCGCCCTTCTCTTCCTGCCATTGGTCACTGTGTTGCCCGCCGCGGCGGCGACACTGAATGTTGTCCTGACAAACGAGAACACATTTGCCGGCTCGACCGTGGCGGTTGGCGATGTTTTTACGGGGACGATCGATGTGGCGACCTTCGACGGTCTGCCAAACACCAGACACCCGGTGACCGGTTTCGACATCACAACGTCTGACGGGCAGGGGGGCACGGTGAATTTCAATCCGCTTGATGCCCCGATCGTCAACGGAATAGGGGGACCCGCCATTGCTCTTCTGCAAACCGATGACAGCGGCGACCCGGAAGCCGTGGTGCCCGAAGTGCCAGAGACTGCGCTGGGCAACATGAACTACATAAGAACGGCAATTCCGGCCATCAATCCAGGCGACAACACCTATTCCTTGGCTTTCAACACGGGCGGTACGGACACGCTGGGCACCTTTATACTGTTCCGCTCGGAACTCGATGACAGTTTCAGGCTGGGACCCAACATGGTCGTCGCATTAGGGACCTACGAGCTTTCCGTTCCGGTTTCCGCTATTCCTGTTCCCGCCACACTTCCGCTCTTGGCATCGGTACTCTTCGGCCTTGCATTTTTCCGACGGAAACGAACGTCCGCGGCGTAGTCCGTTCCGGCCCGGCTTTGCCGGCTCGATCTTAAGCTCTGATCTAAATCACAGGCCATGGGCGCCCCGGCGTGCCGTGCAAGCATCTTCGGCAGGACCATTGTTTACGCAACTCCGCAAAGACGTTAGTTGAGGCGGCAACCTGAGGCGTTACACGCGGGCCCCGGCGACAAAACGGCAGAAGTAGACTGAATGCGCGACGACAAGATGGACCTTTGGGAATGGGGCAACTCAGCGGCGAACCTTGTCATAGGTATCTTGCTCGGCTGGGCCGCCGATGGGCTCATTGGTTTGACGACAACGCCTTTCTGGCCCATGGCGATCCTCATTCCTCTTCTTTTTCTGGGTGTTGTGCTGTTCGACCGAGGGTTCAGCGCCCTCATTGACCGGTTCATCATGGGCGGCGTTAAGCCCTCGCTGACCCCGCGCCGGAAGCCCCTGCTCAGACGCCTGAGCCTTCCGGTGGGGCTTGCCATCGGCTTCGCGCTTTCGCGGCTCGGCATCGACTTGCCTTTCCTTGGCACGGTCTGACCAGCGCGCGTCAGCACTTGGCACCTGATTTTCAAGCGAATGTAAGTGATTTTCCGATCAGAGTTGCATCCAGAGGGTGTATTGGCGTTAGTTTCGCAGGCACGCGCGTCGAAAGGAGCCGCCCATGTCCCGCACCCTTCGCATTGCCAAAGATCTGGCGTTGGCGATGATCAATGCCACGCTGATATTGATCGCCGTCTGCCTGTTTCTGGGCCTGCGACTGTCGGACCGGGTCGGCGCGATTGCCAATGAGTTTGCCGCGGGGCTTGTGGAGCTGGACGGCATGCGGTCCGAGGTGTCCGACCTGCGCCAAGAGGTGGCGGACCTGCGCGCCGATCTGGCTGAGACCCGCAGTACCGTGCAGGCGCGCCTGGGCGGTGTCAGCATCGACAATCTGGTCGCCAGCGTCCGTTCAGAGATGGCGCCGGAACAGATTGCGCTGATGGCGGATGTGAATGAGCGACTTGAGCGCATTGATGCGCTGGGTGGCAAGATCGACACCATGACCGAGGCAATTGACGAAGCCGCCGCCGGTGCGCGGTCGATCGCCGCCGACCCGGTGCCGGTTGCCGAGGCGCTTGCCGGCGCCCTGGTGGGGGATCTGACAGATACGGCCGTGCGCATCGCCGGCTGTGCGCCCGCGCCTGCCTCTGGGTGACGGCCCTACGGCCTATTCTGATAGCTCTGCCTGCTGGTCCGGTGTGCCGCGCGTGGCTGTGACGCTCAGGCTGACATCGACTGCAAAACCGACCGAGCTTTCGTCCGGGTAGGTCTGGCCGATACCGAAATCCAGCCTTTGCAGTGTCAGCGCGCCGGCCATCGAAGCGGTGTCGCCGTCCACCGTCATATCGAAGGGAAACTCAATGGGCAGATCGGTGCCTTTGAGCGAAAGGACGCCCGCGGCCCGATAACTTCCGGCTTCTATCAGGATATCACCGGTGAAAATCGCCGTCGGGAACCCGGTCGCATCGAAGAAATCTGGCTTGAGAGCTTCGCCGGTCACCGAACCCACATTGACCGAAGGGACGCTGATTGTAACCTCGACGTTCCCGGCGGTCCCATCCGTGACATCGGGATCAAAGCCAATGATCGCCGTCCAATCCTCAAAGCGGCCTTCGACCGCGCTGCCAAGCTGAAGGACCGAGAAGGTGATGTCGCCCTCTTGGACCGTCCAGTCACTGGCAACGGCCTCAAGCTGCGGCGCCGGTCCGGTGTCGTATCCGCCCGCCGTCATGCTAAGCGCCGTGCCGCCGGCAAAGGCCGCGGCCCAGATCCCGATGGCCGCGAACATTGGTCCGCGTCCGCCGTCGGCGTGGACCGGATCGCCGCCACCGATCCCCCGGGTCATGCGCCTGAGCGTGTCGTCGCGGTCCAGCAGATGGTGTTTCAGCGCACCGGCGATGTGGGCCAGGATAGTCAGCGCGAGCACCTTCGTGAAGACGAAATGAAGCTCTTGGAAGAAATGCGACACGGTTTCGTTTTTCGGCACCAGCGGCAGCGACTGGCCAAAGGGCCACCAGATGGGCGCAAAGCCTTCGGTGGCCGCATGGTGGATCCAGCCCGACAGCGGCACCAGAACAAGGCTGGCATAAAGCAGCCAATGGGCCACCGATGCCGCCCATGTCTGCAGTTTCCGGTCCGGGTGCAGGGCCACCACATGGGTTTGGGTCAGCGCCCATAGAATGCGGGCGACGCCGACAAAGAACGCCAGCACACCCACCGTTTTATGCATCGAGAACATCAGCGCCTTGCGCGCCAGTTCCTCTCCAGTGTCAAAGGGTAGCCCGTTGGCAACGATGCCCAGAGGAAAGGCGGTCAGGATCAACAGCGCGGTGATCCAGTGGAAGGCGCGGCTGACACTACCGTAGCTTGTCGGAGTGCAGTTGACGGTCATGGCTGGGGCTCCTGGCTCAGTGGCGTCAGACACATCATAGAACGACCGGGGGACCCCGCAATCATTGCTTGCGAATGGCGGCGATGCAACGCACAGAAGCGTGCGGTTCGGTGAACATTGCGCCGATCGGGTCGCCACGCTAAGGCGACGCGACCAAAAACAGGGCGATCAGAGGGAGGGCAAGGTCATGGGCCGTGCATTCGTTTTTCCGGGGCAGGGGGCGCAGACCGTTGGCATGGGCCAGGAACTGGCCGCTGCCTATCCCGCGTCGCAGGCGATCTTTGACGAGGTCGACGACGCGCTTGGTGAAAAGCTGTCCGCTTTGATCTGGGAAGGCGACCAGGAAACCCTGACACTGACCGCCAATGCCCAGCCGGCGCTGATGGCCACCTCGCTGGCGGCGATGGCCGCGCTGGAGGCGGAAGGGGTCGAGGTGACGGCCGCGTCCTTCGTGGCCGGTCACTCCTTGGGTGAGTATTCCGCACTCGCCGCTGCAGGCGCCTTGTCCGTCAGCGATTGCGCGCGTCTTCTTCGGACACGCGGCACGGCCATGCAGAAGGCCGTCGCGCCCGGTGCGGGGGCCATGGCCGCCGTGCTGGGCCTGGGGCTCGAAGACGTCCATGCCGTCGTGGAAAATGCGGCGCAGGGTGATGTTCTGGCGGCAGCCAATGATAATGACCCAGGGCAGGTGGTGGTCTCGGGCGACCTTGCGGCCGTCGAACGGGCGGTCGAGGTGGCGAAAGAGGCGGGCGCGAAACGCGCGGTGATGCTTCCGGTCAGCGCGCCCTTTCACTGTGCACTGATGGCGCCGGCCGCCGATGTCATGGCCGGGGCGCTTTCCGAGGTGACGATCAGCGCGCCCGCAGTGCCCGTGGTGGCCAATGTGCGCGCGGCAGCCGTCAGCGACCCCGAAGAGATCCGCACGCTTCTGGTCGAACAGGTCACCGGCGCCGTCCGCTGGCGCGAAAGCGTGGCCTGGATGGCAGCCCAGGGTGTGTCCGAGGTCTGGGAGATTGGCGCCGGCAAGACGCTGTCCGGTCTGATCCGCCGGATCGACCGCGCCGTTGCCACCCGGGCCGTGGGCTCAGCTGGCGACGTCAGGGCCGCCGCCGGGGCGCTTTGACGTCACAAAGGAATTGCCAGACGGTCCCGGGCGGGGTTGTATTGCGGTCAGATTAAACGCCCCATGCGGGACCGCCCATTGACCGAACAACGCGACTTTTTCATCAGCTACAACTCCGCTGACGCAGCCCATGCCGAGGCGATCAACAGCGCGCTCCGCGATGCGGGCTATACGACCCACTTCGCCGGAACCGACCTGCCACTGGGCGGCAACATCCCCATCTGGATGGACAACGCGCTCTTTACCTCCACCCAGGTTCTCGCGCTTTGCTCGCCCGACTATTTCAAGCAAGATGCGAAATATTCGGAGGCCGAGCGTTCGGCCGCCTTCTGGGCCGATCCGACCGGCGCGCAGGCCAAGATCATCCCGGTCGAGATAGCGCCGACCGACTACCGCCCGCTTTACAAGCCACTTCGCCGTGTGTCCGAGACATCGGGTGCCGCGCCGGAACGGGCTGCGGCGCTTTTGGTTGAGGCGCTGAAGGCACAGGACTTCACTCAGCGACGTGAAGATCTGAGGGCCGCCGGCGCGACGCCAAAGATCTTCTTTGTGGCGCGCAACCGGTCGCAGCATTTCCACGGGCGCGACGGCGCGCTTGCCGATCTTCAGGGAAAGCTGGCGGCTGGCAAGACCACGGCGATCACTCAATCGATCACCGGCATGGGCGGGATCGGCAAGACCACGCTGGCGGCGGAATATGCGCACCGGTTCGGAACGGCGGGACGCTATGCGGGCGTCTGGTGGGTTTCGTCGGAAAGTGAGGCGAGCCTGATCGAGGGGTTGGCGGCGCTGGCCCGACGCCTGGGGATGCAAGAACAGCAGGACACAGGCGCCATGGCGCGCGCAGCGCTAGAGGCCGTGGGCGCCGTGGGGTCGCTTCCCTGGCTGATGATCTATGACAATGTGCCCAACCCGGACGCGCTGGCGGCCCGGAATCTGGACGGATCGGTGCGGCATTCGTGGCTGCCCGCCGGCAACGCGCGCGTGATCATCACCTCCCGCTGGGAGGATTTCGGCAAGCTGGCCGATACAGCAAAACTGAATATCTGGGATCTTGAGACCACGACCGCCTTCCTTCTCGACGTCACCGGCCGGGATGATCGGGACGGTGCCGAGGCACTTGCCATGGCGCTTGGCGGCCTGCCGCTCGCCGCCGAACAGGCGGCGGCGTATCTGGCCCGAATGCAGGGGATCAGCTTTGAAAGCTATACCCAGAATCTAGCGTCGCTAATCGACCGGGCGCCGACCGAAGGCACTCTCGGTGACTATGGCCGCACCGTCTATGCGTCGCTCTCGATCGCCCTGAAGGATCTGCCCCAGGCCACCAAGGACCTGCTATGCCTTCTGTCCTGGCTTTCCGAGGATGGAACGGAGCAAGAGTTGATCGCGGCCGTAGCGGAAGCGGCTCCGGACAGCCTTTCCAATGACCTTACCACGGCTTTCTGTGACGAATTTCAGCGCGAAGAAGTAATTCAAAGCGCCGCTGATCTTTCGCTGCTTGATCGGAAGGTCGGTGACGGCATTGCGATGCTGAATCTGCATCGCGTCACGGCCATGGTCATCCGACTTTGGCAGGAAAGAGAAAATGTGACCGGCTGGGATGACCGCGCTTCCGGTGCGGTTAGGGTGCTGTTTCCGAGCTTTGTTGCGGATACACCATCAAGTTGGCAACTTTGCTCCATCCTGCTTCCCCATGCTTGGGCACTCGCGGCGCGTGGGCCAGCGGATGGCAAAGGTGCAGAAGCGCGTGCCTATGTCCTGAACCAAGCAGCTCTTTACTTGCGCGCAAGGGGTGATGTTGAGGGTGGCATTGCGTTACTGGAGAACGCCCTGGACTTGGCTCGCCTAACACAAGGAGAGATGAACGCTAACTTTGCCGGCAGTCTTTTGAATTTAGCCGGACTATATAAGATTTCCGGTAGGTTTAAGGAAGCGGAGACGGCCCTTTGGCGCGTAAGGGAGATCGCTTCAACAGTGCTTCCTCCTGATGATCGACGCAATGCTATAGCCGACAATAATCTAGGAAACCTCTATGTGGAGCAGATGGAGTTCGCTAAGGCTGAACCGCTTTTGCAGCACGCGCTGGTCACGGAGGAAAGGGCCTGTGGGCGTATCTCCGCAGAGTATGCCTCAAGCCTAAACTCCCTTGGAGCGCTGTATGGTAATTGGGCCCGGCAACGTGGGCAAAGCTATAGGCGTGCTGACGCTATTAAGCTATATTTCCAGGCAGTGGATGTTGGACGGTTGGCAGTGGGTGAACGCCATGATCTCGTGTCGATTTCGCTTAGGAACTTGGCCGTAACCCAAAAGCATCAGAGCGAGTTTGCTGCAGGGGCACTTAATGCAGCGCGCGCGGTCGCGATCCAGCTGTCGCTGGGCCAAATCCGACATCCGTCAACCCAAGAAATGTTGCTGGATCTTTGCAGTTTATGGGAGAGTTCCGGCGATCCCGGCAAAGCCTCACAACTAAAGGCGGGCGACCCAACGGATCTTCTCCCAGAGATTGAAGAAGTCGAACGGCTGATGCACGAATGGGTGGCCGCCAATCCTGACCAACGCCATTTCGGCCCACCTCCGTTCTCCCGACATCACGGCGATCTTCCGGTGTGATGGCCCTGTGGCAGCGGCAAAAAAACCGTTGCCCGAATGGTCTAAGTTCGGTTGAATCTCTCCCGTAACCCACGCGCTTTGCGGGACCGAGCATTTGACTGACCAACGCGATTTCTTCATCAGCTACAATTCCGCCGATGCGGCCTTTGCCGAGGCGATCAACGCAGGGCTACGGGCGGCAGGCTATAGCACGCATTTCGCCGGTACCGATCTGGTCGAAGGGCGTGGGCGCATCGAATGGATGCAGGACGCCCTTCTGGCGACCGACCGGATGCTGGCGCTGTGTTCACCGGATTACTTCAAGCCCGAAGCCGAATACTCGGAAGCCGAGCGCGCAGCGGTGCTGTGGGACGACCCGGCCGGCAAGCACGGGCGCTTTATCCCGGTCGAGATCCGACCCTGCGAATATCCCCCGTTCATAAACCACAGGACGAAGATCAAAACAGCCTCGGGCAAAATGGTCGCCGAGGCCGCCGAAGCAGTGGTTGCCTGGTTCGACAAGGCCGAGGTCAGCGAGCGGCGCGAGGCGCAGCGGATCGCCGACAGGACGCCCGAGATTTTCGCGGTGCCGCGCCACAGGAACCGTCATTTCACCGGGCGGGCCGAGGCGCTGCTTGAGTTGCACAAGACGCTGGCCGGGGGCGCGGCGGCGGCGGTCACCCAGGCCATCGGCGGCATGGGCGGCATCGGAAAGACGACACTGGCAGCGGAATATGCGCATCGGTTCGGAACGGCGGGACGTTATGCCGGCGTCTGGTGGGTGCCGGCCGAAACGGAAGAGGTGCTGATTGAAAGCTTGGCCGCCCTGGCGTTGCGCCTCGGCATCCCCGAACAGCGCGACAGTGGCGACATGGCCCGTGCCGCGCTGGCCCATGTGCAGGCCGGCAAGGATGCCCGGGGGGCGGCAGGCGCGCTGCCCTGGCTTATGGTCTACGACAACGTGCCGAACCTGGAAGGCCTTTATGCCCACCGCGCCGATGGGACCCGGGCCCACCCCTGGTTGCCCGCCGGATCGGCACGGGTGCTGATCACATCGCGCTGGGACGACTTTGGGACCCTTGCCGAGACCACCCGGCTGAATGCCTGGAGCGTTGAGACATCGGTCGACTATTTCCGCGAGATTACCGGGCGGGATGATGACGAAGGTGCCGAAACGCTGGCGCGGTCGCTGGGCGGTCTGCCGCTGGCCGCCGAACAGGCCGCGGCCTTTCTGAAACGCCACGCGGGCATCAGCTTTGCCAAATATACCGAGAACCTGGAACGGCTGATCGACCGGGCACCGGACCCGGGCGCGCTGGGTCCCTATGGACGGACGGTCTACGCAACGCTGACGACGGCCTTGCCGGATCTGTCGCCGGCCTGCGTCGACTTGCTCTGCCTGCTTTCCTGGCTGTCAGAAGACGGCACCGAGAGTATGCTTGTGCAAGCAACCGCCGATAATTCGCCGGAGGTGCTGAGCCCAGCGCTTTCTGAGGCCTTCGCAGACGATTTTCTGCGCGAAGAGGTGATCCAGGTGGCGGCCGATTTGTCCATTCTGGAACGCAAGTCGGATCCGACCGGCTATGAGATGCTGGTCCTTCACCGTGTCACGGGGCTGGTCCTGCGGATCTGGCAAGCGCGTGAGGAGGTCGAGGGATGGGACACCCGTGCGGTGCTGATGGTCAATCGCGTCTATCCATTCCATTCGGCGCAACCGAACCATTGGTCGCTGGCTGCGCAGCTCTTGCCCCATGCCCGCGTTTTTGTCGAACGCGGACCGGAAAGCGGCGAGGGTGCCGTTGCACGTTGTCCGGTGCTGAACAAGGCGGCGCTTTACCTGGTGGCCCGGGGCGACGAGGCCGGCGCGATCCGTATGCTGGAACCGGCAGTTGAATTGGCGCGGCGTACCTATGGCGAAATGCACACCGAATTTACTGCGGGATATTCCAACCTTGCGCTCCGCTATTCCGAAGCGGGCAGGCTCGACGAAGCTCAGGCCGCCTTTGAGAAGGTGATCGAGATCAAAAAAGAGCTGCTGGACGAGAATGACCCGAGCCTTGCGATTACCTACACCAACCTTGCGGCCGTTCATTGGGAAAAGTCGGAATTCGAAAAGGCGGAGCCGCTTCTGATACTTGCGAAAGATATTGAAGAGGTGGCCGGCGGAAAAATGTCGGCCAACTACGCGGCGGGCCTAAACGGTTTGGGCGCCTTGTATTCGTCCTGGGCCGAGAAGACCGGCGACGCCGAAAAGCAGCGACAGGCAAGGCTGATGAAGGATGAAGCGCTGGAGATCGCGCGTTTGGCCCTGGGCGAGCGCCACACCGAGACGGCGCTTTATCTGCATAACATCGCGATCCAAAGGTCGATCGAAGGCGATAATCAAAGCGCCAGCGAATTTGAATGCAGGGCATTGGCGATCCAGCTGTCCTTGGGCCAGATCCGCCATGCGCGCACCCAACGCGCCTTCCGCCAGTTATTGCAGCTTTGGCGCATGGCCGGGCACGAAGAAAAAGCCGCCCGTTTGGAAGCCAATGATCTGTCGGATGTCCTGCCGGATATCGACGAAGTCGAGCGCCTGATGCGCGAATGGGTCGGCGCCGATCCAGAGAACCGCGATTTCGGGCCACAGGAGTTCAGCGGTCACCGGGGCGATCTTCCGATCTGAAACAGGCTTGCTTGCCCTTGGTATGTCGCCCGTGGCAAGAGCGCTGTAACCAAGCGAGGAGGCGGGCATGTATGATCTTTCGGGCAAAAAGGCACTGGTTACGGGCGCTTCGGGCGGAATAGGCGGTGCGATCGCAAAGGCACTTGCCGGCGCGGGCGCCTCCGTCGGCCTGTCAGGCACGCGTACCGGTCCGCTGGAAGAGCTTGCAGCAATGATTGGTGGTGGCGCCCAAGTGCTGCCCTGCAACCTGTCCGACCCGGATGCGGTTGACGCCTTGCCGAAAACGGCGGCCGAGGCCCTGGGCGGCATCGATATTCTGGTCAACAACGCCGGCATCACCCGGGACAATCTGTTCATGCGCATGTCGGATGACGAATGGGCGAGCGTGCTAGAAGTCAACCTGACCTCAACGATGCGGCTTTGCCGGGGCGTTCTGCGCCCGATGATGAAAGCGCGCTGGGGTCGGATCGTGAACATCTCATCCGTGGTGGGCGCAACCGGCAATCCCGGACAGGGCAACTATGCAGCGTCCAAGGCCGGCATGGTCGGCATGTCAAAGTCGCTTGCCTATGAGGTGGCGAGCCGCGGAATAACCGTGAACGCCGTCGCGCCCGGGTTTATCGAGACCGCGATGACCGAGAAACTGACCGAAGACCAAAAGGCGAAGATCCTTGCCCAGATCCCGACGGGCCGCATGGGTTCGGCCGAAGAGATCGCGGCCGCCGTGGTGTATCTGGCCAGCCCTGAAGCCGCCTATGTCACCGGCACAACGCTTCATATCAACGGTGGGATGGCGATGCTCTAGGCTGCGGTCACGTTGTCGGCGCGCCAGGCGGATGCGCATCCTGGCCAGAAGCGCGACGTATCCAAACTGCCCTTACCCCATCAGACTGCTGGTAAGCTGGCAACACCTGCTTTTTAAGGCGAAGATGGGCGCGCGCACCCCCTGTTACCGTTATAACTGGGCACCTATATGCCGCTTTGGCGATGCTGTAACGCAGCGAAATTTGAGGGTCTGCACCCCCTTGCGTTACACCAATTGTATGGTAAGAGCGGCCCGAAATCGTTCGGAACGTGCCATGCGCCGCCGACATCAGCGCTGTGATGCGCAGGAAGAGCCCGGGGCAGGGCTGCAACGAAGTCGGGCTGGCCCGCAGAACATGAGGATAAGAATATGAGCGACATTGCCGAGCGCGTGAAAAAGATCGTTGTCGAGCACCTGGGCGTAGAAGAAGACAAAGTCACGGAAAGTGCATCTTTCATCGACGATCTGGGCGCCGACAGCCTGGACACGGTCGAATTGGTGATGGCCTTCGAAGAAGAATTTGGCATTGAAATACCCGACGATGCGGCTGAGACGATCCAGACCTTTGGCGATGCGGTTAAGTTTATCAACGACGCCGGCTAGACCGGAAATCGATAGGAAAAAACGGCGCCTTCGGGCGCCGTTTTTCGTTTAAGCGAGCGCATCTTCGCCGCTATCGGTTGCGGCTGAATTTTGGCTGCGCTGACAGGCATGTTACCATCGGTTGAAATTTCGAATCCTGCATTTCGGTGCACGACCCGGCATTGGGGGCCACGATGATCCTTTATCCGACACTTGAGCTTCAGGGCGGGCGTCTGGTCAGCCTGAACCGGGGTCGCATGGAAGAAGCGCATTTGTGGCACCTTGATCCGGTCGAGGTCGCGCGCGGTTTCGCCCAGGCAGGCGCGGAATGGATGCAGGTTACAGATTTCGACGCCATTGATGGCGGCGGCAATGGGACGCTGATCGAAGAGATCATTCGCGCAGCCGGCATTCCGCTGCAGGTGGGCGGTGGTATCCGTACACGGGATCACGCCGAAGCGTGGCTTGACCGCGGCGCGGGACGCGTCGTGATTGGCACGACCGCCGTGCAGGCACCGGCCACCGTGGCAGAGATTGCCAAGTTCCATCCCGATCAAGTGGTTATCTCAGTCGACGTATTTCGGGGTCAGGTCATGACCGAAGGCTGGCGTTCAGCCGGCGTCATAACGCCTGAGGCCTTAATCGAGGCCTATGACGGCGTGCCACTCGCCGCCATCGTGATCACCGATATTGATGCCGATCTGGAAGACACCGATGGCTCACTCGGGCTGATCACCGGTCTTGCGGACCACACCCGCACACAGGTTATTGCCAGCGGCCTTGTTCGGTCACTGGATGATATCGCCCGACTAAAATACGTGCCCGGTGTCGCCGGCGCGATTATCGGGAAAGCGCTCATGTCAAAAGCTATTGATCTTGAGGAAGCGCTGGCCGTCGCCCGCCCGGAACTGGAACCAAAGGCGGCCTTCATCTAAGCTCGGCGCACGCCCCACGAGCGGTCAAAGCTAGGTCTTGCGAAACAGGGTGCGCCTCAAGGACGAGATCTTTTTCCGCAGCGATTTGGCAGATTTTGGTTTGGCCTGATCAGAGCGCTCGCGCAGGGCGGCGCGCGCGAGATCGTTCCTCTTCCGTTTGATCTCATCGCGGGGCATTCGACGAACTTCTAAGGGCTTTCGGACCCGAGCGAGAAACTCCATCCCTCGCTCCGAGGTCACCCATTCGACCTCAAGACCAATCAACTCCACGGCCCGGATATCCAGCATGTTCAGTTGGAAAGAAGCCGGGGTCATCACGGTGCAATGCGTGTCCCTGTAGGTCTCGTCCGATGCCTCACGCCACTCATTCCACCTTCGGAAAGCCACTTCGATATTTCCCGTCAAGGCCAAGCTACTCAATTCGGCGTCCCGTATGTCGCTTGTCGTCAGCTCGCCGTCTTTGGTCACGCGGGATGCGTGGCCGGAGTTCATTTCGAAGAGCTGTTGATACGTTGGCCGCTTCCGGTTCTCAAAATGCGCTTGAAGCCATTGGCCCGTGGTCGTGCTGGGACGAAAGAAATCAAAGCAGCCCCGCGCGTCCGGCAGCGCCATTGTCAGGTGGCCACCGGGACGCAGGATTTTTTCTACGCCCTGCAGAAACCGCACAGGATTGGGAAGATGTTCGAAATTATGCGAACTGATCACATAGTCTATTGAACCGTGTAGATCTTCGGGCACCAGTTCCGCGATTTCCACCGCCGAGCCCACATAATCGACATCTTCCAATCGCTCATAGCCGGTTTCGGCAATCGCAGGATCGGCCTTGGCGCGTTCCAAGAGCGTTTCGGTGTCGAAAATATCAATGATCTTAATGTCATAGCCGTCACGCTTGGGCGCAAGCGGATTGAACCAGGGTGCGATCTCGATGCCCTTATGGTTCTTTTCCACGCCTTCGAGCACGGCTTCCTGGCGCGGGACTGTCACGTAGTGCCCGTAAAAATTGAAAACATGGGTCGGTTTCCCGGTTTTGGTGGCATCTGGCCTCTGCGCAATTGGATACCGTGCTCGCGACCTGTGCCGCTATCATCTTGTACCCGTATTGCGATGCAAGGTAATACGGGGTGCATAGAAAAACGAACAGGGGGCAGTCAATGCGTCGGGTGGTCGTCACAGGTCTTGGAATGGTTACGCCGCTCGCCTCGGGCGTCGAGGCAAGCTGGTCGCGTATTTTGGCGGGGCAGTCGGCGGCGGGTACGATCACACGCTTCGATGCCAGCCATCTCGCCACCACCTACGCCTGCGAGATCCCGATGGGGGATGGCACGGACGGGACGTTCAATCCCGATGATTGGATGGAGCCCAAGGAACGCCGCAAGGTGGATGACTTCATCCTTTATGCGATGGCTGCGGCCGATCAGGCCGTCAGCGATGCCGGTTGGACGCCCAACGACACGGCGTCGCAAGAACGCACCGGGGTGATGATCGGATCGGGGATCGGCGGGCTGTCGGCCATTGCCAATACCGCCATTCTTCTCAAAGAGCGTGGCCCGCGCCGGGTGTCGCCCTTTTTTATCCCATCTGCCTTGATCAATCTGGCGGCGGGGCAAGTGAGCATTCGCTATGGGTTCAAAGGGCCGAACCACGCAGTGGTGACGGCCTGTTCAACCGGTGCCCATGCCATTGGAGATGCCGCACGCCTGATCCAGTGGGATGATGCCGATGTGATGATTGCAGGCGGTGCCGAAAGCCCGATCAACGAGATCGGGATCGCTGGGTTCAACGCCTGCAAGGCCCTGTCCACCAAGCGCGGCGACGCTCCTGAAACCGCGAGCCGGCCCTATGACGCCGACCGCGATGGGTTTGTCATGGGCGAAGGCGCGGGCGTCCTGGTGCTGGAAGAGATGGAGCACGCCAAGGCCCGGGGCGCCAAGATTTATGCCGAGGTGCTGGGCTATGGGCTTTCCGGCGATGCCTATCACATCACCGCCCCAAGCGAGGACGGCGACGGCGCCACCCGTTCGATGATGGCCGCGGTCAAGCGGGCAGGGATCTCTCCGGGCGATATCGACTATATCAACGCCCACGGCACCAGCACGATGGCCGATACGATCGAATTGGGCGCGGTCGAGAAGATGCTGGGCAATGCGGCCTCTAAGGCGACGATGTCATCGACGAAATCGGCGATTGGTCACCTGTTGGGGGCGGCCGGTTCGGTTGAGGCCATCTTCTCGATCCTGGCGCTGCGCGATCAGATGGCGCCGCCCACCATCAATCTGGACAATCCGGCGGTTGAGACCGTGCTTGATCTGGCGCCCAACAAGGCGGTTGCGCGCGAAATCAACGTGGCCCTGTCAAATTCCTTTGGATTTGGCGGCACCAATGCCAGCGTTGTGTTTGGCAGGGCCGCTGCCTGATGTGGCGCCACATCGCCTCCAACTTTCTCACGCTGGCGGTGGTCGGGCTGATCCTGATCGTTGGCGCTATCGGCTGGGCGCAGTCCCAGTATCGCGGCGGCGGTCCGCTTGAAGCGGCGATCTGCCTGCGGGTCTCTGCGGGGTCGAACATGTACCGTGTATCCGAAGACTTGTCGGCTCAGAACGCGATCAGCCACCCGTCGATCTTTCGCGCCGGGGCCGATTACCAGGATCTGAGCCAAAGGCTCAAGGCCGGCAGTTTTCTGATCCCGGCGGGCGCGTCCATGGAAGAGATCGTGGCCAAGATCACCGGCGGCGGCCAGTCCACCTGCGGGACTGAGATCAATTTCAGGATCGGCATCGCCCGGGCAGAGGTTCAGGTGCGCGAATTAGATCCGGAGACCCAGCAATTCAGTCTGGTGGCTGAATTCGATCCCGGCGAAGGCGCGGCGCCCGCGGCCTATATGGAGGCGCGCGAGGATGCCGACGCACGGTATCGGATCACCCTGGCCGAGGGGGTGACCAGCTTTCAGGTGGTTGAAGAGCTGAAACAGGCCGATTTTCTGGAAGGTGAGGTGCTGCCGGTGCCCGACGAAGGCACGCTGGCGCCTGACAGCTATGAGGTGCGCGCGGGCGGTGCGCGGTCCGACCTGGTCGGGGAGATGCAGGCACGGCAGGCGGCGATACTTGCCGGCGCCTGGGCCGGTCGCGCCGAGGGCCTGCCGCTCACAAGTGCCGAGGACGCGCTGATCCTGGCTTCGATCATCGAGAAGGAAACCGGCATCGCCGATGAACGCCGGCGCATCGCTTCGGTCTTTATCAACCGGTTGGATCAGGGAATGCGTCTGCAGACGGATCCGACGGTGATCTATGGAATTACGCGCGGTGAAGGCAGTCTGGGCCGGGGCATCCGGCAGTCGGAACTGCGGCGCGAGACGCCGTGGAACACTTATGTCATCGATGGTCTGCCACCCACGCCCATCGCCAACCCCGGCCGCGCCAGCATCGAAGCCGCGGTCAACCCGGACGGGTCGGATTTCATCTTCTTCGTCGCCGACGGCTCGGGCGGGCACGCTTTTTCGCGCACCTTGTCGGAACACAATGCCAACGTGGCCAAGTGGCGGGCGATCGAGGCAGAACGCAGCGGGAACTGATTTGCCGTCCGATAGCGCTAATTTCCCTTTTATTATCGTAGTATCAAAGGTTTTTAACGGTTTGTTAACTTCACCGTTCGGTGCGTAAACGCACAGAAAACGGAATTTACCTTGACTCTGCGCACGGTCTTCTGTAGAAAAAAGGCACGCTAGAGGAAGTGGGCGGCGGCCCGGGTTGAGGCACCCGTGGCCGCTTTTGCATGTCTCGGCCGGACAGGCATGAGAGGCATTTGCACCAATGGACGCAAAGACTGGTGGGGATCTGCCGGGCGAAGTGATGCTTCGCGCGATGGAGCGTATTTTTGAGAGTGCGGTTGAAGACATTGAAGTGTTGGTATCCGAGCTAAGGGATATCGCCCTGGAGGGCGAGCTTAGCTCGATGACGGAAGCGCATGCGACGATCCGAAAGCTGGATCAGGCCGCAATGCTGTTGACTAAGGAAAGGCAGAAGGTTGAGGAACGCCTGCGCAACGACAGAGGCGCCGAAGAACGCTTTGCGCTGGACCTTGCAGCAGCCCGGACTGCGATCGCTGACCGATTGGCTGCTCTTGCAAGGGCCGGAGATACAGAAGGCGTTTCTGGACAGCCTGGATGACAGGACCCTGGCGGCAATGCCCTATCTTTTTGAGATTTGGGCATTGCCGCACCAGTGTCCGCCCGACGGAGACTGGAAGACCTGGGTGATCCTGGGTGGGCGCGGCGCCGGCAAGACACGGGCCGGCGCCGAGTGGGTGCGCTCTGAGGTTGAGGGCAACAGGCCCTGGGATGCGGGCCGGTCGCGCCGGGTCGCGCTGGTGGCCGAGACCTTTGAGCAGGCCCGGGAGGTGATGGTTTTCGGCGACAGCGGCATCATGGCTTGTTCGCCGCCGGACCGCCGGCCGGAGTGGCAGGCCACGCGGCGCCGGCTGGAATGGCCCAATGGCGCCGTGGCGCAGATCTTTTCGGCCCATGATCCCGAGGGGTTGCGCGGGCCACAGTTTGACGCCGCCTGGGTCGATGAACTGGCCAAATGGAAGAAGGCCCAGGAAACCTGGGACATGCTGCAGTTCGGTCTGCGGCTTGGGACGCATCCACGGCAGGTGGTGACCACCACGCCGCGCAATGTCGGGGCATTGAAAACGGTACTGGCGCAGTCGAGCACAGTGACGACCAGCGCGCCCACAGAGGCGAACCGCGCCTACCTGGCCGACAGTTTTCTGGAGGAAATCCGGACACGCTATGCGGGCACACGGCTGGGACGGCAGGAACTGGACGGTATCCTGCTGGAAGACACAGAAGGCGCCCTTTGGACGGGCGCGGCCCTGGAGGCCTGCCGGGTCGAAGCGCCGGGTGCGCTGGACAGGATCGTGGTCGCCGTCGACCCGCCGGTCACTGGCCACAAGGGGTCGGACGCCTGCGGGATCGTGGTCGTGGGCGCAACCCTGGAGGGACCGCCGCAGGAATGGCGCGCGACCGTTCTGGAAGACGCCACGGTGGCGGCGGCGAAACCCGCGGAATGGGCGGCGGCCGCCCTTGATGCCATGGCGCGCCACGGCGCAGACCGGCTGGTGGCCGAGGTGAACCAGGGTGGCGATCTGGTGGGCGAGGTGATCCGTCAGATCGATCCGCTGGTCCCGATCAGGGCCGTGCGGGCAACGCGCGGCAAGGCGGCGCGGGCCGAACCGGCCGCCGCGCTTTATGAACAGGGCCGGGTACAGCATGTACGTGGGCTGGGCGATCTGGAAGACCAGATGACCCGCATGGCCCCGCAAGGATACAACGGCAAGGGATCGCCCGATCGGGTCGACGCACTGGTATGGGCGCTTTTTGATCTGATGATCGAACCGGCGGCGCATTGGCGCCGGCCGCAGGTGCGGACACTCTAGACAATTGCCCCGTCACGGCCCCGGAGGCCACCTCCGGTGGGAGTATTTGGGGACCAAAGAAATCTGAGCCTTGCGCCCATGGCGCGGCGGACGACACCTTAAGGAGCAGGCAATGGTATTCGACTTTCTCCGCCGCGGCGGACCCACAGAGGTGCCTGAAGTCAAGGCCAGTGCGGCAGCCCACGTTGGCGCGCTGAACGGGGCCGGGCGGGTTGCCTGGTCGCCCCGCGACACCGTTTCGCTGGGGCGGACCGGGTTTTCGGGCAATCCGATCGGGTTTCGCTGCATCAAGCTGATTGCGGAGGCGGCGGCGGCGCTGCCGATGGTCGTCCAGGATGAGGCCACCCGGTTCGAGACCCACCCGCTGGGTGCGCTGATCGACCGGCCGAACGCGGCCCAGGGTCGGGCCGAGCTGTTTGAGGCGATCTATGGCCAGCTTATGCTGAGCGGGAACGCCTATATTGAAGCGGTCGGCGGCGAGGAGGGCCTGCCCTTTGAGCTGCATGTCCTCCGGTCGGACCGGATCCGGGTGGTTCCGGGCGCCGACGGCTGGCCGGTTGCCTATGAATACGCCGTGGGCGCGCGCAAGCACCGGTTTCAGGTCAGCGAGATGCTGTCGCCGATCTGCCATATCCGCAATTTCCACCCCCACGACGACCACTATGGTCTGAGCCCGCTTCAGGCGGCGGGTGCGGCGATCGATGTCCACAATGCCGCCAGCCGCTGGTCGAAGGCGCTTTTGGACAATGCCGCGCGGCCATCGGGGGCGATCGTCTACAAGGGCGCGGACGGTCAGGGCGCCCTGGCGCCGGATCAGTACGACCGGCTTTTGAGCGAGATGGAGAGCCACCACCAGGGGGCCCGCAACGCCGGGCGTCCGATGCTTCTGGAGGGCGGGCTCGACTGGAAGCCCATGGGGTTCAGCCCGTCCGACATGGAGTTTCAGAAGACCAAGGAAGCCGCCGCCCGTGAAATCGCCATTGCCTTCGGCGTGCCGCCGATGCTGGTCGGGATCCCGGGCGAGGCGACCTATGCCAACTATCAGGAAGCGCACCGCGCCTTCTATCGCCTGACGGTGCTGCCGCTGGCGTTGAAAGTGAGTGCGGCCGTGTCGCATTGGCTGAATTCCTTTACCGGCGACGGCGTCACCCTGAAGCCGGATCTGGATCAGGTGCCGGCGTTGGCCGCCGAGCGCGAAAGCCAGTGGACAAGGGTGTCGCAGGCGGCATTCCTGACGGCGGACGAAAAGCGCCGCATGCTGGGTCTGCCGCCGCTTGAGGGCGAGGCATGAGCACGCAGCGATCCATTGGCGGATCGCGGTATCTTTACGACAGTTTCACCGCGGCCTCGGCCCGGATCGACGCCAACGAGCGCCTTTCCGAGCTGCATTTCGCGACCATCGAGGCGCGGCTTGACCGGATCGAGAAGCTGATCGAGCGGCTGGAACGCCGGTTGTGGCTGACGGTTTACGGGGTCGTCGCGGTGATCCTGGCGCAGGGTGCGAAATCCCTGATCGATCTTAATGCAATTTGAGGATGAGCAGCTGATGTCTGAAGGCTACGGAAATGGGCTGGAGCGCAAGTTTGCCCAGCTTGGAAGCGACATCGCGGTCAGCGGCGGCCACATGGTCGAAGGCTATGCGAGCTATTTCGGCAAGCCTGACCAGGGCCGCGACATTGTCCAGAAAGGCGCCTATGGCCGGTCCTTGGCCGAGCTGAAGGCGGCTGGCCGGGCGGTCAAGATGCTGTGGCAGCACGACCCGGGCCGGCCTATCGGGGTCTGGGACGAGGTGCGCGAGGACGATAAGGGACTTTACGTCAAGGGGCGTATTCTGGCCGATGTGGTCCAGGGCGCCGAGGCGATCAGCCTTCTGGCCGCCGGGGCGATCGATGGGTTGTCGATCGGCTACCGGACGGTGAAGGCCACCAAGAATTCCAAGGGCCAGCGGCTTTTGGAGGATCTGGAACTTTGGGAGGTGTCGCTTGTCACCTTCCCGATGCTTCCGGAAGCCCGGATCGGCGCCAAGGGCGACAGCCCGGACGACGCCGTGATCCGTGAACTGGCGGAGGTCTTTCGGGACGCCCGCCGCATGCTGGCAAAGACATGAGCCAGCGCACCCAACCCTCTGAAAATCAGGACTATTTCATGAGCAATACCGAGGTAAGGGCTCGGGCCGGGGCGCGTGAGCCTGGGGGCCCGACACCGGCTGCGGAGGTAAAGACCGCGCTGGCTGATTTCATGCGTGAAATCATCACCTTTCAGGACGACGTGACGACCAAACTTGAGCAACAGGAAGAGCGACTGACCATGCTGGATCGCAAATCGATGATGAAGAGCCGCCCGGCGCTGTCGGCAGCGGTAGAAGTAGAAGCCCCCCACGCCAAGGCGTTTGACGCCTATCTGCGGTCCGGGGACGACGACGCCCTGCGGGGTCTGGAGCTGGAAGGCAAGGCGCTGTCCACGGCCGTGGCCGGAGACGGCGGCTATCTGGTCGACCCGCAGACCAGCGAGACGATCAAGGGCGTTTTGAACGCCACCGCCTCGATCCGCTCGATCGCGGCCGTAGTCAACGTCGAAGCCACATCGTTCGACGTGCTGATCGACCGTGGCGACATCGGATCGGGCTGGGCGTCGGAGACGGCGGCACTGACCGAGACGGCAACGCCGACCATCGAACGGATCACCATTCCGCTGCACGAGCTTTCTGCACTGCCCAAGGCATCGCAGCGGCTCTTGGATGACAGCGCCTTTGACATCGAGGCATGGCTGGCATCGCGTATCGCCGACAAGTTCGCCCGTGCAGAAGCCGCATCCTTCGTCAGCGGCGACGGCGTCGACAAGCCGCGCGGTTTTCTGAACCACACGACGGTTGATAACGCCGCCTGGACCTGGGGCAATCTGGGTTACATCCCGACCGGTGCCGCCGGCGATTTCGCCGCGACCGGTGCGTCGGACGCCATCGTCGATCTGGTCTATAGCCTCGGCGCCGAGTACCGGGCCAATGCGACCTTCGTTATGAACTCGAAGACCGCCGGTGCCGTCCGCAAGATGAAAGATGCCGATGGCCGTTTCCTTTGGTCCGACGGATTGGCGGCGGGCGAGCCGGCCCGTCTGATGGGCTATCCGGTGCTGATTGCCGAGGATATGCCGGATATCGGCGCGGATGCCATGGCCATCGCATTCGGTGATTTCGCCTCCGGTTACACGGTTGCCGAACGTCCCGACATGCGTGTGCTGCGGGATCCGTTCTCGGCCAAGCCGCACGTTCTGTTCTATGCCACCAAGCGCGTAGGCGGGGACGTCAGCGACTTTGCCGCGATCAAACTGCTTAAGTTCGCGGTCAGCTAAGGCTGAACGCGTGGGACCGGCTCCGGGGCGGAGCCGGTCCTGAGCGGGCGGGCGCGTGCACACCCATTTTCCGCATTCTAGCGGCTATTCCTCCGTCCGAGCCATGCGGAGCGCACGTGCCCGTCCATTCGGACGGACGAGATTTTCGGAGATCATCCCTATGATGCTGATCGAGCAAGGCTCGGTGCCCGCAGCGGCGCTGCCGGTATCGCAGTTCCGGGACCACCTGCGGCTGGGCACCGGATTTTCGGACGACACGGTTCAGGATGGTCTTCTGGAGACCTGTTTGCGTGCGGCCCTGGCGGCCATCGAGCAGCGGACCGGCAAAGCGCTGATCGCGCGGGGCTTTTCGCTGAGCTTGACCGCCTGGCGGGATAACCGGTGCCAGCCGATCCCGGTGGCACCGGTGCAGTCGATCGACGTCTTTTCAGTGGTGGATCGGGCCGGTACGGCAACGGCCGTTGCGGCCACGAGCTACCGCCTGATTGCCCATCTGAACCAACCCCATATCGAAGCGCTTGGCACCGTGCTGCCGGTCATTCCGTCAGGCGGTGCGGCAGAGCTTCTGCTGACGGCGGGTTACGGGGCGGCCTGGACCGATGTGCCGCCCGATCTGCAACGGGCGGTGCTGATGCTGTCGGCATCCTTTTACGAGCGGCGCCATGACACCGGGTCGTCCGGTGACGGCCTGCCGGCGGCGGTTCTTGCGCTGATCGCGCCTTACCGGGCGCTGCGGCTTACCGCGGGGGCCTTCTGATGAAGACGCCTGTTCTGACCCGGCCGCTGGTGCTGGAGGAGCCGCAGCAGGTTCCGGACGGTGCCGGGGGCTATACGCTGACCTGGACCGCGCTTGGTACGCTTTGGGCCGACGTTCGGGCGCGGTCGGGGTCCGAGACCGCGGGCAACCTCGTGACGGTGTCCACGGTATCCTACCGCATTACCGTGCGGGCGGCGCCGGTCGGCGCGCCGTCGCGGCCGAAGCCCGAACAGCGGCTGGTCGATGGTAGCCGGATTTTTCAGATCCACGCGGTGACCGAACGCGACCCCGACGGACGATATCTTGTCTGTTACGCCAGCGAAGAGGTGGTGACATGAGCTATGCATCCGCTGCGGCGCTGCAGGAAGCGGTCTATCAGCGCCTGTTTGCCGACACTGCCCTGACCGCGTCGGTGGGCACCGCGATCTATGACGCCGCGCCTTCGGGCATCGCGCCGAAGACCTACGTCAGCCTGGGCCCAGAGGACGCCAAAGACGCCTCGGACGCGGGCAACAGCGGGGCCTGGCACGACTTTACCGTGTCAGTGGTGACCGAAGAGGCGGGGTTTCACACCGCCAAGGACGTTGCCGCGCTGATATCGGACGCGCTGGTCGATGCGGATCTGACCCTGTCGCGGGGGCGCCTTCTGTCGCTGCGCTTTCTGTCGGCGCGCGCGCGACGCGTGGAGGACGGCGACATTCGCCGGATCGATCTGAAGTTCCGCGCCCGCGTGGACGAAGACTAAGGCGTCTGACGACGCCGCCCTTTTGGAAATCGGAGACAAGGCCATGGCTGCCCAGAACGGCAAAGACCTGCTGATCAAGCTGGACCTCACCGGGGGAGGTTCCTTTCAAACCATCGCGGGGCTGAGGGCCACGCGGATATCGTTCAACACCGAAAGCGTGGATGTCACGAGCCTGGAATCCCAGGGCGGCTGGCGCGAGCTTTTGGGCGGCGCCGGCGTCAAGTCGGCCAGTATTTCGGGGTCCGGTGTCTTCCGCGATGAAGCCACGGACGAACGCGCCCGGCAGATTTTCTTTGACGGGCTGACACCCGCTTTTCAGGTGATCATTCCGGATTTCGGCATTGTCGAAGGCCCGTTCCAGATCACTGGTATCGAATATGCCGGCAGCCACAATGGCGAGGCCACCTATGAGCTGACCCTGGCGTCGGCCGGCGCGCTGAACTTTACGGCGATCTGATGGCTAACCCCTGGACGGGTGAGGTGACGCTGGTGATCGACGGCGAGCCGCGGTTGCTGAAACTGACGCTGGGCGCGCTGGCCGAGCTGGAGGCCCAGATGGAGGCTGACACGCTGATCGATCTGGTCGGGCGATTTGAAAACGGTGCGTTTTCAAGCCGGGATGTTCTGGCACTGATCGTCGCGGGATTGCGCGGCGGCGGCTGGCGCGGCACCGCCCAGGATCTTCTGTCGGCTGAGATAGACGGCGGTCCTGTGGGTGCGGCGCGGGCGGCGGGGCAGCTTCTGGCCCGGGCCTTCGCCGGTGCCGAGCAGCCGTCGTGAACCGTTTTGACTGGCCGGCGCTGTTGCGTGTCGGTCTGCAGGGGCTGCGGCTGCGTCCGGAAGCTTTCTGGGCGCTTACGCCGTATGAGCTGACCGTTTTGCTGGGCAAGGACGGGCAGGGCGCGCCCCTGAGCCGCGCCGGGCTGGACCGCCTGGCGCAGGCATTTCCCGACAGTAAGGGCGAGGAGTAGCAGGCATGGACGACATTGACGGCATCGGGCCGCTGGAAGGGCAGATCGTTGCTTTGGAAGACAGCCTGGGATCGGCAAGCGCGCTGACGGCTGAGTTTCAGCTTGAGCTGACCCGTATGCAGGCCACGATCGCGGACGCCAACCGCGAAGTTTATCGGCTATCCACCGGGATCAGCGCAGGGCTTCGTCGGTCTTTCGATGATTTGCTGTTCGGCAGTGCCGAGTTGTCGGAGGTTTTGAAGGACCTGGGCGATTCAATCCTTCGGACGACCTACAGCGCTTCGGTGCGTCCCGTGGCCGACCATTTCGGCGGCGTTCTGGGTGGGTCCATCGAAGGGGTGATCCAGTCGCTTATGCCCTTTGCCAAGGGCGGCGCCTTTACCCAGGGCCGCGTCACGCCCTTCGCCAGCGGCGGCATTGTCGGCGGGCCGACAATGTTTCCCATGCGGGGTGGCATGGGGCTGATGGGCGAGGCTGGACCCGAGGCGATCATGCCGCTGCGGCGCGGTGCCGATGGCAAGCTTGGTGTGCAGGCGGCCGGCGGCGGGCGCCCGGTCAACGTGACCATGAATATCTCGACGCCGGATGTTCAGGGCTTTCAGCGAAGCCAGGGACAGATCGCAACCCAAGTAAGCCGCGCGCTGAGCCGCGCCAACCGTAACCGTTGAGCGCGCCCGCCGGGCTGCGCAGGGGAGTTCCATGGCCTTTCACGAAGAGAGATTTCCCGCGTCCCTGAGCTTTGGCTCGGTTGGCGGGCCAGAGCGGCGGACAGAAATTGTCACGCTGGCCAACGGGTATGAAGAGCGCAACACGCCCTGGTCGGATTCGCGCCGGCGCTATGACGCCGGGCTTGGCATGCGCAGCCTGGATGATCTTGAGACGCTGATCGAGTTCTTCGAAGCGCGCCAGGGTCAGGTTTATGGGTTCCGGTGGAAGGACTGGGCCGATTACAAATCCTGCCGCGCCAGCGCCGAGATAGCTGAGTTGGACCAAGTGATCGGCACCGGCGACGGGATCAATACGGATTTCACCTTGTCGAAGGAATACCGGTCTGGGGCGCAAAGTTATCGCCGGCCGATCCGCAAGCCCGTGGCGGGCAGTGTTCAGGTGGCGGTTGCGGGCCAGCCGCTGGTCGAGACCGTCCACTACACGCTGAATGTCTCGACTGGAACGATCCAGTTTGTGGACGCTCCGGGTGTCGATGCACCTGTGACGGCTGGCTTCGAATTCGATGTGCCGGTCCGCTTTGACACGGACCGCATCACTACTTCGGTTGCCAGTTTTCAGGCAGGCGACGTGCCGAGCGTGCCGGTCGTGGAGATCCGGCTATGAGCATCGATCAGACAGGCTTTCGCGCGCATCTGGCCAGCGGTTCGACGACCGTGGCCCGAGCCTGGGATGTCACCCGCCGCGACGGTGCGGTTCTTGGCTTCACCGACCACGACCGGGATCTGGCCTTTGACGATCTGACCTATACGGCCCAGACCGGGCTGAGCGCCCAGACCATGTCGCAGTCCACCGGGCTTGCGGTCGACAATGCCGAGGCGCTGGGCATTCTGAATTCCGAGCAGGTGCGCGAAGAAGACATCCGCGCCGGACGCTATGACGGGGCCGAGGTGCGCGCATGGCTGGTCAACTGGCAGGACACGGCCCAGCGCATGTTGCGCTTTCGCGGCCGCATCGGCGAGGTCGTGCAGGCGGGACCCGGATTCCGGGCCGATTTGCGCGGCATGACCGAGGCGCTGAACGAGGGCCGCGGCTTTGCCTATCAGCACGTATGTTCGGCCGTCCTGGGCGACGGGCGCTGCAAATTTGATCTGGGGCAGGGCGGGTTTTCAACCGAGCTCCCGATCATCGAACAGGAAGACAGGCGAATCTTTCGGCTCGGACCGATGGCCGACTTCGTGGCCGGGTGGTTCGAGCGGGGCAGGCTGGTTGTTCTTGATGGCGCGGCGGCTGGTCTGCCGGGCGTTATCAAATTCGATGCGCAGCGCGCGGAAGGTCGCGAAATCGAGCTTTGGGAAGCGCTGGGTGCCGAGGTGAAAGCCGGCGACCGCGTGCGGCTGGAAGCGGGTTGCGACAAGCGCGCCGAGACCTGCAAGGCGAAATTCGGCAATTTCCTTAATTTCCGCGGGTTTCCGACAATCCCGGGCGAGGACTGGCTTACGGCTTATCCGGTGCGCGGTAAGGCCAATGATGGCGGAAGGCGGTCCACTTGAGCATGATCGGATCAGACGCGGTGGCCGAGGCGCGCCGCTGGATTGGCACGCCCTATCGGCATCAGGCCTCGGCCCTGCACCACGGTACCGATTGCCTTGGTTTGTTGCGCGGGGTTTGGAGGGCGCTTTATGGCGTCGAACCCGAGCCCGTGCCGCCCTATACCCGCGACTGGTCCGAGGTGGGTGGTGCCGAGGATCTTTGGCAGGCGGCGCTGAGACATCTGGAGGCAATTGATCGTCCGGAAGCGCCCGGCGACGTGCTGCTTTTTCGGATGCGCGAAGGATCCGTCGCCAAGCATTTGGGGCTGATGGCCGAGGTTGGGCCTATGGCCAGTTTTGTTCATGCGTATTCGGGCCACGGTGTCCTTGAAAGCCCGCTTTCGGCGCCGTGGCGGCGTCGGGTCGTGGCGCGTTTTGCTTTCCCTGAGAGGACCTGAGCATGGCGACAATTGTACTGAGCGCCGCCGGTGGCGCCATCGGGGCGTCGCTGGGCGGATCGATACTGGGCCTGAGCGGTGCGGTGATCGGGCGCGCCGCCGGTGCGGCCCTGGGGCAGGTCATCGACGGATCGAGCGGGCGGATTGTCGGGGGATCGGATACGGTCAGCGAAAGTGCGCGGGTCGAACGGCTGTTCCTGATGGCGGCCAGCGAAGGCCAGCCCCTGGGCGTGATCTATGGCCAGTCGCGTGTGGCGGGACAGGTGATCTGGTCGAGCGAGTTCCTCGAAAGCCAGGATGTCAGCACGCAAACCGTCACCTCGACGACGCAGGTGTCGGGCGGCAAGGGCGCCCCGGGGTCGGCCACGGCAACCCAGACCGCGAACGAGACGGTAATCACCTATTCCTATTCCATCAGCCTGGCACTGGCGCTGGGCGAGGGCGAGGTCAATGCGCTGGGCCGGATCTGGGCCGATGGCGCAGAGCTGACCAAACGAAATTTTAACATTCGGCTCTACCCGGGCAGCGACACCCAACTGCCCGATCCCAAGATCGAAGCGATTGAGGGGGCAGGCAATGCCCCGGCCTATCGCGGCACCGCCTATGTGGTCATCGAGGACATGCCGCTGGAGCAATTCGGAAACCGGGTGCCGCAGCTTAGCTTTGAGGTCATCCGGCCCGCCCGGCCGGAGGGTGCCGATGCGCCGCGCGACATTGCCGAAGACATCCAGGCCATGGCGATTGTACCTGGGACCGGCGAATACGCGCTGGCGACCCAGCGCGTAAGCTATGATCTGGGTCTGGGCCGCCGCAAGACGGCCAACGTCAACAGCGCTTCGAAGCGCAGCGACATGGTCACCTCGACCGAAACCCTCATGGCAGAGCTGCCTGCGCTGACGGCAGCGTCACTGGTGGTCTGCTGGTTTGGCGATGATCTGCGGGCGTCCGAGTGCACGCTGCGCCCGAAGGTCGAGCAGAAGTCCTCGGAAGCGCCGACGATGCCCTGGCGGGTGTCGGGTTTGAACCGCACCAACGCTCAAGAGGTGCCCAGGGTCGATGGTCGCCCGGTCTATGGCGGGACGCCCACGGATCTGTCTGTCGTTCAAGCGATCAGCCGCTTGGCCGGTCAGGGTAAGGCGGTGATGTATTATCCGTTTATCCTGATGGATCAGTTGGAGGACAACGCGCTTCCCAACCCCCTAGATGGCGGCATTGGTCAGCCGGCATTGCCGTGGCGCGGCCGGATCACGACCTCGCTGGCCGCTGGGCTGGACGGATCGCCCGATGGAACCGCCACGGCGGCTGCGGAAGTCGCGGCATTTTTCGGCACGGCGGCTGCGGGCGATTTTTCCTGGAACGGATCGACCGTGGTCTACTCAGGCCCGGCGGAATGGTCTTACAGGCGCTTTATTCTGCATCAGGCTCATCTTTGTGCCGCTGCGGGTGGCGTGGGTGCATTCTGCATAGGCTCGGAAATGCGCGGGCTCACGCGTATTCGCGGTGCTGCGAACAGCTTTCCGGCCGTCAGTGCGTTGAAGACGCTTGCCGCCGATGTGCGCCAGATCCTGCCCGACGCCAAGATCACCTATGCGGCCGATTGGAGTGAATACTTCGGCTATCACCCCCAGGACGGCACCGGCGATGTATTCTTCCATCTGGATCCGCTTTGGGCAGACGCCAATATCGACATGGTCGGGATCGACAACTACATGCCGATTTCCGATTGGCGCGACGGATTTGATCACGCCGATGCGGCGTGGAAGTCGATTTATAGCCTCGACTATCTGAAGGCCAATATTCTGGGCGGCGAGGGCTATGACTGGTTCTATCCGTCGCCCGAGGAAGAGGTGTCGCAGCGCCGCGCGCCGATCACAGATGGCGCCCACGGCGAGCCATGGGTGTTCCGCTACAAGGATCTACCCAGCTGGTGGGCAAATGCGCATCACGACAGAATTGGCGGCGTCCGGCAGACCACACCAACCGCCTGGATTCCACAATCGAAGCCTATCTGGTTCACCGAATACGGTTGCTCGGCCATCGACAAGGGGACAAACCAACCCAACAAGTTCCTTGACCCAAAGTCTTCGGAAAGCGTGCCGCCCAAGTTTTCGAACGGGCGCCGCGATGATTTTCTGCAGCAGCAATACATCCGCGCAATGCTGGAATTCTGGGCAGACGGCACGAACAATCCGGTCTCGGACATTTACGGCGCGCCGATGCTCGATCTTTCGCGGGCGTTTGTCTGGGCCTGGGATGCGCGCCCTTACCCAGCCTTTCCCAACCGCGACGACGTTTGGAGCGACGGCGCCAACTGGACCCGCGGCCATTGGATAAGCGGACGCATCGGGGCCCAGAGCCTGGCGAGCGTGGTCGCGGATCTTTGCGAGCGCGCGGGCGTGGCTGACTACGATGTCTCAGAGCTTTACGGACTGGTGCGCGGCTATACGATTTCGGAGACCGGAACCACGCGGTCGGCGCTGCAACCTCTGATGCGGGCCCACGCCTTTGACGTAAGCGAACGCGACGGCAAGCTGGTCTTCCGGACGCGGGACGGCGCACCTGTGGTTCAGCTGAACCCGGAGGTTTTGGCCGTGTCCGATGAACTCAACAGCACGGTCGAAAGGATCAGGGCGCCCCAGGCCGAGATCGCGGGGCGTTTGCGGCTAAACTACACGCGTGCCGGGGCCGATTTCTCGGCACAGTCGACCGAAGCGATTTTCCCCGACGAAGTCTCGCGAGGGGTCGAACAAAGCGATCTGCCGATGGTTCTGAACCCGGCCGAAGCCCGAGCCATTGTCGAGCGCTGGCTGGCCGAGGCACGGGTCGCGCGTGATACTGTACGTCTGGCCCTGCCGCCGTCGCAGACGGGTTTCGGCGCAGGCGATGTTGTGGCGTTGCCCGACAGCGACGGGACGATGGCCCATTTTCGCATCGACCGGACAGAGACTTCGGGACTGATCCAAATCGAAGCAACCCGGGTGGAGCGCAATATCTACGCAGCCCCTGACGCCGAAGAGGACACGGCTGGAAGCGACATCTTTAATGCTCCGGAACCGGTGCTGCCGATTTTCCTGGATCTTCCGTTGCTGACCGGCGACGAGGTTGTTGATGCACCGCATTTGGCGGTGGCGGGCGACCCCTGGCCGGGAGAGGTCGCGGTACTGAGGTCTTCGACCGGCGACGGATTTAGCGCCGTTGCATCGATTGGTGCGCCGTCAATTATCGGAATGACGCTTAATGATCTTCCTGCTGCAATGCCGTCTGTTCTGGACCGGGGGCCGGGACTTCGGGTTCAGTTTTCCGGTGGCAGCCTGGCCTCGGCGGAATTCGAGGCACTGCTCAACGGCGCCAATGCCGCGGCGATCGGTGACGGAAGCCCCGATGGCTGGGAGATCTTTCAGTTTCAGAACGCCGAACTGGGGGGTGAGAACACCTATGAGCTGACCCTGCGCCTGCGGGGGCAAGCAGGGACCGAAGGACTTGTTCCCACGGTCTGGCCCGTAGGCAGCACGGTGGTCATGCTGACGCCGGCGGTTCAGCAGATCCCGCTGCGTTCAGGACTACGGGGACTGTCGCGGATCTACCGGATTGGGCCCGCGGGCGAGCCGGTTGATGATCCGAGTTTCGTCGAGATCGAAGCGGCCTTTGACGGCGTCGGTCTGCGGCCCTACGCACCGGTTCATCTGCGTGCAGTGCAGACGAGCCCCGGTGATATCGAGCTGACTTGGATTCGGCGGAGCCGGATCGATGGCGACAGCTGGCAGTCTTACGAGGTGCCGCTGGGCGAAGAGCGCGAGCTTTATATCGTGCGCGTTCGAAGCGCTGGCGCGGTTCTGCGCGAAGCCGAAACCGAAACGTCCGGTTGGGTCTATTCGGCTGCCGATCAGGCCGCCGACGGAGCCACTGGGCCCCTGACATTTGAGGTTGCACAGGTCTCGGACCGGTTCGGTCCGGGCCTTTTTGGAGAGGTTTTCTACAATGGCTAACACGACCAATCTCGGACTGCCGCTTATTCAGGCGGCACAGGCTCAAAAACACATCACCGTCAACGAGGCGCTGGTCAGGCTTGATGGATTGGCTCAGTTGGTGCTTTTGTCGCGCGTGATGGCCACGCCCCCCTTGTCGGCGACCGACGGCCAATGCTGGGCGGTGCCGACTGCGGCCAGCGGCGCCTGGGCGACCCATGCGGGCGAGATCGCGATCTATTCGAATGGCGGCTGGGTTTTCGCCACGCCGGCGCTTGGGTGGTCTGCCTATATCGAGGACGAAGGCGCGCGCGCGCTTTTTGATGGTTTTGACTGGGTGGCGGGCGCGCAATGTGTTTCGACCGGCGGGGCCGCCTCGATTTTCGAGGCCCGCGAAATTTCGCATACGGTCGCAAGCGGCGCTGTTTCGACGACCACGGCGATCATACCGGCAGGCAGCGTTGTTTTCGGAGTGAGCGGTGTGGTCTCAACCGATATCACCGGCACGCTCGCGTCCTGGGAGCTGGGCGTCAGCGGGTCGTCAAACCGCTATGGATCGGGCATGGGCCTGGCGGCGGGATCTTTCGTGTCGGGTCTGACCGGCAACCCGCTGGCCTATTACGCAGACGCGCCGCTAGAGCTGACCGCGACGGGTGGCGATTTTAGCGGCGGCGCGGTCACGCTGGTCGTCCATCTTTTCCGGATGACCACTCCGCGCCTCTAATTTGGCGGCCCGGTGACTGTCCGTCTTGACGTGATCCGCTTCGGTATCGTTCAGTGCCGCCATGGGGGCAGTCCGACGAATTCAATCATACCGTTTGGCCAGATGGTTTGCCTTTTGGGCAGCGCTGCTCATAGCGTCTTGCAGTGGCCAGCGCATTCTTGTCGACACACCCACGCTTTACCTGACCGAAGGTTATCCCGAGCAGGGCATCCCGGAACAGCTTCGTCTTCCGGTCGCGCCTTTGCTTTATGTCACCGATCGCCAACCGGTTGGCGGATTTTTCGGATCCGACCGTTCCGATGCGCTGATCTTTGGCCATGTGGATATCTCATTCGGCGCCGGGGAGACGTGGGACAGCCTCGTGGATGCCAGCGAAAGTGCCGAGCGCCGCCGCGAAGTGCCCATCGGTATGACCGCCTTCAACGAAGTTGGCCGTTTCAGGGCCACGCCCTTGCCGTTCACGGTCGAGAATAGCCGGCCCGTGGATTTGGCGGGACCGAGGGATGTCTATGACCGATCGGCGCGCCAATTCCAGGCCATGGTGTCGGCCCGTATGGCGGTGGCGACGCAGAAGGAAGTCGTCGTCTATGTCCACGGATTTAACAGCGGCTTTGAAGACTCGGCCATGTCACTGGCCGAGGTCTGGCATTTCTCTGGGCGCTGGGGCGTGCCCTTGCTGTACACTTGGCCTGCCGGGCGAGGCGGGCTGGTCGGATACTTCACCGACCGCGAAAGCGGCGAGTTCACGGTCTTCCACCTGAAGGAAACGCTGCGGCTTCTGGCGGAGTTGCCCGAAGTTGAAAAATTGCACATCGTCGCGCACAGCCGAGGCACGGATGTTGTCACCACTGCCTTGAGGGAGTTGG
The DNA here is from genome assembly GCA_039026235.1 of Pseudomonadota bacterium. Lineage (GTDB taxonomy): Bacteria > Pseudomonadota > Alphaproteobacteria > Rhodobacterales > Rhodobacteraceae > JBCCMQ01. The sequence goes on along the minus strand of JBCCMQ010000004.1, from coordinate 102,456 downwards.
TGATCGGTGCGCGGGCGGCGGGACAGGATCCCGAAGAGCTCTACAAGATTTCCAATCTTGTCTTGGCGGCGCCCGATCTGGATTTTGGTGTTGTTGGTCAGAGGCTTATTGCTGAGCGCATGGCACCAGCCTTTGGCCGTGTGACGATTTATACCAATAATATGGACGGTGCCCTGGGTTTGTCACAGTTCCTGATGGAAGGGCAACGGTTCGGCCGGGTACAGGCCGGGTCGCTGACCCCAGACGAGCAGCGCATTTTTGCTAATGTTGGAAATACATCATTCATCAACGTGCCGCAGGCGCGGGGGTTCTTTGGTCATTCCTATTTCCGAGACAATCCCGGCACGCTTTCCGATCTTGCGCTTGTGATCCGCACCGACGCCATACCGGGCGGACGGGTGCGCCCGTTGACCTATCTGGGCGGCGCCTTCTGGGAGGTGCCCGACGGCTATCCCGACAATGAGCAGATGGTGCGCTAGGCGAACCCGGGCGAACCGTTAGACTTGGGCGGCGGCGCTTTGAGCGATGGCATCGAGATCGCCGCGACCTTCATCCCCCACAATCACGAAATTCGCGTTCCTCGCGCCCCAGACAACCATGTCGAAGGCGTTTATCGTGCGCTGGCCAAAGTCCGGGCGTGGTGTATCGGTCTGGATCTGGCAAAGCGCCACGACCCGCGCATCGCCATCGGTGTACATGAGTTGTGCCACCGGTTTGCCCGCCGCGACCAGCAGCCGTGCCCCCTGAAATGTCAGCCCTTCGTCGGACAAATCGGGGATACGCACCTGGGAGCCCACAGAGTTGGAGAGCCAGGTTTCGATGTGATCGGCCTCGTCGGCGCCAACTTCGACCAGATGGCGGCTTTGCGATGCATAAACCCGGTGATAGTCGGCAATGTCGTCGAGCCAGCCGGGCGCCGCCGCGACCTGAGTATTTTGCGAAACGCCGGTAAAGTAGCCCGCAGCACCGCCGACCATGAGCGCGACGACCGCAGCCGCAGCCGCCAGCCAGCCTGCCGCAGTAGGTGCCCGGGGCGTGTTCGCCGGCGACGACACCGGCGCATCTTGGATCGCCGCGGCCAATTCAACCGGAACCTGATCGGTCAGCATGTCGGCAAATGCGTTCTTGGCCAGCGTGTCGGCGGCCATCAAGCTTTCCAGCTTTTCCTGCAGACCCGGATCCGAAGCGAGTGCCCGTTCGATATCGCGCGCTTCGTCTTCGCTGAGTTCGCCGTCCAGGAACGCGCTTAGCTTTTCGTCGTACTCGGTCACGTTTTTGCTCCGACAGGTTCGGCGATCAACTGGGCCAGGGATTTTCGTGCGCGGTGAATTCTACTCATGACTGTGCCGATCGGAATATCGAAAAGCTCGGCCGCTTCGGCGTAACTGTAGCCTTCAACCGATACCGTGAGCAGGATTGCCGACAAATCCTCGGGCAGGGCTTCGATGTGCCGGCGCAGCTCACGCGCTGCCAAGGTGTCTTCGCCGGTTTCAGGCGAGACCAGTTCGGTCGCATCCTCGGCGTCGACCTGTCCTTGGCCCAGGCGCACCTGCCGTTTGCGGATTTCGCTGATCCAGAGATTGCGCGTGATCCGGAACATCCATCGATCGAGTGGCTGTGTCGGGTCCCATTGGTCGTGGCGGCTTAGGGCGCGCAGGCAGGCCTCTTGCACGAGATCATCGGCTTCGGTGGCCGAGCGCGTCAGCGAACGGGCAAAGCGCCGCAGCCGTGGCAGCAAAGCAATCAAGTCGCGCTTGAGTTCATTCGACAAGAAGAATTCTCGGATGTCGGCTATGAAAAGATCAAGGGTATGCCGCGTTAGTGGCGCATCAGCCTGAGCGATGCAACCTGCTTCCCAGTGGTCCGCGGATTTGAGCACGAATTCCACAACTCACTCCTGATACCTTGTTTCAAAAGCTTTACGCGTGGGCCGGCAAAAAAATTTCAACTTTTTTTCGGTTGCCGTGAATAAGCGCCCGGGTCGGTGCGTAAGGCCTGCAGTGGAAGCAATGACCGCGACGGTCGACACTGAACCGAAGAAGGAATTTGAAGATGACTAAGACACTGCTTGCTGCGATTGCTGCCTGCGCTGCCATGGGTGCCAGCGCCCAGGCCCAGACACTGGTTGCTGTGAACACCGACATTGGTGAGGTTCTGGCCGCTGCCGAGACCGGCATGACGCTTTACACCTTTCGGCGCGACACGGCCGACAAGTCGAATTGCTATGACGGATGCGCCGCGTCCTGGCCGCCTTTTGAGGCCGGACGTTCGGCGAAAGAAAGCGGCGCCTTCGGTATCATTCGCCGTGAAGACGGATCGCGCCAATGGACGCTGAACAGCCAGCCGCTTTACTTCTGGGCGGGCGATTCAGAACGCGGTGACGCCACTGGCGATGGTGTTGGCGGCGTCTGGGACGTTGTGCGCCGCTGAGCGGGAGGGAAAGACCATGACACGCATCGTTCTGGTGGGGATCAATGCGCTGGCCCTTTCCCAACGCGGATCCGGGGGCAAGGGCGCGGGCACTGCAGATGGCCCGGACCGGGTGGCAAAGCCTAGCGCCTGACCCCAGTCCCCGGTTGTAACTGTAACGAGTTTCGGGCGGCCGCATTTTCCCCTGCGGCCGTCTTGTTGCTGTATATAAAGGGGAAAGTGCCCGCAGATCCTAGCCCCGCGCGCAATCCAGGCATTTGGGCGTAGTGGGATCGATTGCCAGCCGCGCCTCGCCGATCTCGTCTCCGCAATCGGCGCAGTAGCCGAACTCTCCTTCCTCAATACGCTGAAGCGCCGCGGCGATCCGGTTGAGCTGGCCTGCCCGGCGCGCTGACGTTGCCTTGGCCATGGCCTGTTGCTGGAGCGCGTCCATCCGGCTGAGACGGCCCACGGACTGTTGATCGAGCACCACGGTTTTCTGGCCGTCCTGTCCAAGATATTCCTCTGCTTCAAGGGCTTGGCGCATTTGAAAGAGCCGCGCCCGCCACAGATCCGCATCTAATTCCGCCATTGTTCGCGCATCGCGTCTTTGAACTTTCCGTCCACTGCCTATTTGCACTAGACTGCGCAGGAGTTCGGAGGACGATCAATGGTCAAGACGAAGACCAATCTGACCGAAGTGGACCCGGTTTGGCAGCGCATTCGCCGCGAGGCGGAAGAGGCCGTTCTGGGTGAGCCGCTTTTGGGCGGGCTGATACATTCGGGGCTTTTGCACCATGGGAGCTTCGCCCAGGCGCTTGCCTACCGCTTTTCGCTGAAGCTGGCCTCGGGCGAGATGTCCGAGCAGATCCTGCGCGAGATTGCCGATGAGGCCTATCGGTCTGATCCCGCCATCGTCGAGGCGGCGCGTGCCGATCTCGTGGCGGTCATCGAGCGCGACCCCGCCTGCCACAGCCTGATCCAGCCGATTCTGTATTTTAAGGGCTACCAGGCTACCCAGGCCTACCGCGTGGGCCACTGGCTTTGGAACAACGGTCGCAAGGACATGGCCTATTTCGTGCAGATGCGCGTCAGCGAAAACTTCGGGATCGACATCCATCCCAATGCGCGGATCGGCAGGGGGATCATGATCGACCATGCCCATTCCATTGTCATCGGCGAGACGGCGGTGGTGGGCGACAATGTCTCAATGCTGCATTCGGTCACGCTGGGCGGTACCGGCAAAGAGGATGACGACCGGCATCCGAAGATCGGCGACGGTGTCCTGATCGGCGCGGGCGCCAAGGTTCTGGGCAACATCCGCGTGGGCAGCTGCAGCCGCATAGCCGCCGGATCCGTGGTGCTGGAAGAAGTGCCGCCGATGAAGACGGTGGCCGGTGTCCCCGCGAAGATCGTGGGCGAGGCGGGCTGCGCCCAGCCTTCGGTGCTGATGGATCAGATCCTGAACACAATGCCCGAGGGCTGACGCCCGGAAAATCCCTGCTATTGTGATAGCGCCCCGGGTGGGGCGCCTTTCAATTTTGCATAGGGAACATCCCCATGAGCATTCGTCAGACCAATGGGCGCGGCCAGCTATTTGACAGCGTATTGGACACCGTGGGCAACACGCCCTGTATCCGCGTAAACCGCATCGCACCGGCCCATGTGCGCGTCTACGTCAAGGCCGAAGCCTTCAACCCCGCCGCAAGCGTAAAGGACCGGCTGGCGCTGAATATCATTGAGGCGGCCGAGCGGGACCGGCGGATCACGCCCGGCCAGACCGTGGTTGAGGCGACCAGCGGCAATACCGGGATCGGATTGGCCATGGTCTGCGCCGCCAAGGGCTATCCGCTTGTCGTGACAATGGCCGAGAGCTTTTCCATCGAACGCCGGCGCCTGATGCGATTTCTGGGCGCCAAGGTGGTCCTGACGCCCAAGGCGCAGGGTGGTTTCGGCATGTACAAAAAGGCCGAGGAACTGGCCGCACAGAACGGCTGGTTCCTGGCCCGGCAGTTCGAGACCGCCGACAATGCCGATATTCACGAGGCCACGACCGGTCGTGAGATCGTTGCCGATTTTTCGGGTCATAAGCTTGACTACTTCGTCACTGGATATGGCACCGGCGGCACCGTCTCGGGCGTAAGCCGGGTCCTGCGGAAAGAGCTTCCGGAGACCAGGATCATCCTGACCGAGCCCGACAATGCGGCCCTAGTGACATCCGGCACCCCGCAAGAGCGGCACCCGGACGGATCGATTGCCGCCGGGCATCCGGCCTTCAGCCCGCATCCGATCCAGGGCTGGACCCCGAATTTCATCCCGCTGGTGCTGGAAGAGGCGCTGAAAGATCAGGCCGGCTATGACAAGATGGTACCGGTGGCCGGGGCCGATGGCATCGCGTGGTCAAAGCGCCTGGCCGCCGAAGAGGGGATCTTCACCGGGGTCTCGGGGGGGTCCACCTTTGCCGTGGGCATGCAGGTGGCGGCGACCGCGCCCGAAGGTGCGACGATGCTGATCATGCTGCCCGACACCGGCGAGCGGTATCTGTCAACGCCGCTGTTTGAGGGAATTCCCGAAGAGATGACAGAGGATGAGTGGGAGATTTCGCGGTCCACACCGACGGCGCAGATGGCTGCCGAGTAGGCTGAACTGACGGAACGGGGCCTTTTCGGCCCCGTGCACCATGCTCCGCGCCGGCGCCGTGCGGCTTCGGCGCGGGTGGCGGGGCGCTGCCCCGGGTCGCCCAAGGCGACCCGCCCCGGAGTGGATCGGGACCAAAGAAGCGGCAAGACGCGGGGCGCGTCAGGCGAGCATCGCCAAGGGGTTTTCCAGGTTCCGCTTGATCGCCGCCAGGAACTGGGCGCCGAGGGCGCCGTCGATGACCCTGTGATCCACCGATAGCGTAACGCTCATCACCGTGGCGACGGTGAGTTCGCCGTCCGTGCCAACCACGGGTTTCTTGACGCCCCCCCCGACCGCGAGGATCGAGCCATGGGGCGGGTTGATCACGGCATCAAAGTTGTCGATCCCGAACATGCCGAGGTTTGAGATGGCGAAGCTGCCGCCCTGATACTCATGGGGGGCGAGCTTCCGGTCGCGGGCGCGGGCGGCGAGATCCTTCATCTCGGCCGAGAGTGCGGAGAGCGATTTCATCTCGGCGTCTTTCAGTACGGGCGTGAAGAGGCCGCCTTCGATGGCCACGGCCACGGCCACATCCGATGGGGCCAGTTTTAGTATCCGGTCGCCGGCCCAGACGGCGTTCGCATCGGGCACCTCTTGCAGAGCCAGCGCGCAGGCCTTGATGATGAAGTCGTTGACCGACAGTTTCACACCCCGGGCTTCGAGGTCTTTGTTGAGCGTGGAGCGGAACTTAAGGAGCGCATCCAGGTGGATGTCGCGGCGGAGATAGAAATGCGGGATCTGCTGCTTTGCCTCGGTGAGACGGGAGGCGATGGTCTTGCGCATTCCGTCGAGGGGCATTTCCTCAAAGCTGCGGTCGGCATACATTTTGAGAACGGTTTCGGCAGACGCGCCCGGGGCGGGTGCCGCAGCGGTTGCCGGTTTGGGGGCTGGGGCAGAGGGCGCCGCCGTGGCGGTCGCTGCGGATAGGCTTTCGACGTCGGCCTTGACGATCCGGCCGTGGGGGCCCGTACCCTTGACCGCGCCGAGGTCCAGCCCCTTGTCTGCTGCGATACGGCGAGCCAGGGGCGATGCGAAGATCCGCGATCCATCGTTCGCCGGCGGTGCCGCCGGGGCGGGGCTAGAGGCAGCGGCTGCTGCCGATGCGGGCGCCGAGGCGGCCCCGCCTGCCGGGGTCCCGGAGGTGCCCGCCGCCGGTTCGGCGGCGGACGGCGCGGCGATGTCATCGGCCGTTTCGCCGTCTTCGAGAAGCACCGCAATCGGCGCGTTGACCTTCACCCCTTCACTGCCCTCGGCCACCAGGATCTTGCCGATCGTGCCTTCGTCGACGGCTTCGAACTCCATCGTCGCCTTGTCGGTTTCTATCTCGGCCAGGATATCGCCTGACGCGACCGTATCACCTTCGCTGACCAGCCATTTTGCCAGTGTTCCCTCTTCCATTGTCGGGGACAGGGCGGGCATCAGAATTTCGGTCGGCATGGGTCAGTCCTCCTCGACCAGTTGCAGCGCGTCATAGGGCCGGGGCGGGACGCGCCCGGCCGCCATCGCCGCAATGGCAGTCTTAATCTTCGGACGGTTGCGGGCAATCCACTCATAGGCGTCCTGATGCGATGGGCGCGCGCCGGGGCGCCAGCCCGTCTCCATCAGGAATTCTGGCACCAGGGCCTTGATGCGACGCGCCCCGATGCGGGTCGAAACGCGGTATGCCGCGGCGTCGACGTCGCGACCGTGCACATCCAGACCTTGCACCCGCCCGCTCACCGGTAGGTCACGGCCTTGACCGCGGCGATGACCTCATCGGTGGTGACGAGCGCGAGTTTTTCCAGGTTCGCGGCATAGGGCATGGGCACATCCTTGCCGGTGCAATTTAGGACCGGCGCGTCGAGCCAATCGAACGCATGGGTCATGATTTGGGCCGAGAGGTGGTTACCGATTGCGCCCACGGGGAACCCTTCTTCGACGGTTACGCAGCGGTTGGTTTTGCGGACACTCGCAAGGACTGTCTCGTAGTCTATGGGGCGGAGCGAGCGGAGATCGATGACCTCGGCCGATATACCGTCGGCGGCCAGCCTTTCGGCCGCATCCATGGCGTATTGCATGCCGATGCCGAAGCTGACGATGGTAACATCGCTGCCTTCGAGGGCCACCTTGGCCTTACCGATCGGCACGGTAAAATCATCCATGATCGGCACGTCGAAAGAGCGTCCGTAAAGGATTTCGTTTTCCAGAAAGATCACTGGGTTCGGATCGCGGATTGCGGATTTTAGCAAGCCCTTGGCGTCGGCCGCGTGATAGGGCTGGATGACTTTTAAGCCGGGGATTGCGGCGTACCAGGCGGCATAGTCCTGGCTGTGCTGGGCACCCACCCGGGCGGCGGCGCCGTTCGGCCCACGGAATACCATGGGCGCACCCATCTGACCGCCGGACATGTAAAGCGTCTTTGCGGCCGAATTGATGATCTGGTCGATGGCCTGCATGGCGAAGTTGAAGGTCATAAATTCGACGATAGGCCGCAGACCGCCAAAGGCCGCACCGACAGCGATACCGGTGAAGCCGTGTTCGGTGATTGGCGTGTCTATGACACGGCGCGATCCGAATTCGTCAAGCAAGCCTTGGCTGATCTTATAGGCGCCCTGATACTCGGCCACTTCCTCGCCCATGAGATAGACGGCATCGTCGCGCCGCATCTCTTCGGCCATGGCGTCGCGGAGCGCTTCGCGGACCGTCTGCTTCTTCATTTCGGTGCCTGCCGGCACTTCGGGTTCCGCGGCGGCTTGCAACGCAACTGGTGCCGCCGGGGTTGCTGGGGCGGCGGGAGCGGGCGTCTCAACGGCACCCTCCGGGGCCGCATCACCGCCCGCTGCGGCGGCAGGTGCCGCCGCGGGCAGGGCGGAGGCGTCTTCGCCGTCATCGACCATGATCGCAATGGGTGTGTTCACGGCGACGCCTTCGGTTCCTTCGGCCACCAGCAGCTTGCCGATCGTGCCTTCGTCAACAGCTTCGAACTCCATCGTCGCCTTGTCGGTTTCTATCTCGGCCAGGATGTCGCCCGATGATACGCTGTCACCTTCCTTGACCAGCCATTTGGCCAGCGTGCCTTCTTCCATTGTGGGTGAGAGGGCGGGCATTAGAACTTCGGTTGCCATGGTCTCTCTCCCTTACGCGTAGATGTCGGTCCAGAGCTCTTCGAGGGCCGGCTCTGGGCTGTCCTTCGAAAACTCTGCAGCCTCGTTGACGATATCCTTAATTTCCTTGTCGATCGCCTTGAGATCCTCTTCCGAGGCATGCTTGCCTGTCAGAAGCAACTGGCGCACATGTTCGATGGCGTCGCGTTCTTCGCGCATCTTCTGAACCTCGTCCCGGGTCCGGTACTTGGCGGGGTCGGACATGGAGTGGCCGCGGTATCGGTAGGTCATGACCTCAAGGATGTATGGCCCGTTGCCCGCCCGGCAGTGGGCGACCGCTTTCTCGCCCGCGGCCTTGACTGCCAGAACGTCCATGCCGTCGACCTCTTCGCCCGGAATACCGTAGGCGGCGCCCCGTTCCCAAAGCGATGGTGATTTGGTCGAACGTTTGACCGAGGTTCCCATGGCATACTGATTGTTTTCGATCACGAAGATCACCGGCAGCATCCAGAGTTCGGCCATATTGTAGGTCTCATAGACCTGGCCCTGGTTGGCTGCCCCGTCGCCGAAATAGGCAAATGTCACCCGGTCGTTGCCCTTGTACTTGTCGGAAAAGGCGAGGCCCGCCCCGATGGGCACCTGGGCGCCCACGATCCCGTGGCCCCCGTAGAAGTGCTTTTCCTTCGAGAACATGTGCATCGAGCCGCCCTTGCCCTTCGAATACCCGCCTTCGCGGCCGGTCAGTTCGGCCATGACGCCCTTGGGATCCATGCCGCAGGCCAGCATATGGCCATGGTCGCGGTAGCTTGTGACCCGCTTGTCGCCTTCGCCGGCGGCCGCTTCGAGCCCGACGACAACCGCCTCTTGACCGATGTAGAGATGGCAGAAACCGCCAATCAGACCCATGCCGTAAAGCTGGCCTGCCTTTTCCTCGAATCGCCGGATCAGCAGCATATCGCGGTAGTAGGCCTGGAGTTCTTCGGAAGAAATGTTTGGTTTGGTTGAACTTTTCGCGGTGGCGCGGCGTGCGGCCATTGGGCGGGCTCCTCCCCTGAGCAAAATAGTTTAACGTTAAACTAATTCTATACGACCTAGCGTCACCTTGCGAGCTTTTTTTGCGGCGCGGGCCGTTTCGCATAGCCGGTCTGCGACAGCTGCAAGGGCCCGGGCAGCTGCCTGGCGCGCGGGCGCTAGTCTATGACGATTTCGTCCGAACGGATCAGGCCAAGGATTTCACGGGCCTGCTGATCAAGCAAATCAAGGTCGAGATAGGTATCCGAAAGGCGGCGCGTCTTGTTCTCGACCGCTTTGACTTCGGCCTGCAGAGCGGCGAGTTCACCCCTGAGAACCTGCGCTTCCGCCTGGATCTGGATCCGGCGAAAAAGACCGTAATCCCCCTGCACGGCCGCAAAAGTGAAATACAGCCCCAGAAGCAAGCTGAACATCATGAATATCGCTGCGCCGATGGTCGGCGCCCGGCCGCGTCGTGCCATGCCTTTTCAGCTCGCCTACTGCTGTCTGCCTTTGGCGCCGTCTCTGGCGGACGGCTTCGGGAACCATGGCACAGCTGATTCGGCATGGGAATCCCTAAACGCAAAGAGGTGAGATTTTTGCCAATCGCTGGTACGCTGAGGTCGGAGGGTAGGATGCCATGGCGCCCATAGACGCGCGATCCGAACTTGAGACGCATCAGGTCGAAAACCAGCCGCCCCCAGCAGGCCCCTATGACCCTTGGGAGGCTGACCCGGTCCTGCGCTTCTGGGCCCGGGTTTGCGGTGCCGATCAGGATGCGCTCGCAACCTACGGGCGGGAACTCGGCACAGACGCCTTGTCCGACGCGGCCCGGGATGCAAACCGCATGCCGCCGGAACTGGTGGCCTTTGACCGCGCGGGCCGGCGTATCGACGAGGTGCGGTTTCATCCGGGCTACCACGCGCAGCTCTCCGCCGGGCTGAGCGCCGGCTATGCCGCCTTGCCGTGGGAGGCCGCCCCAGGCGGTCATGCGACCCATGCAGCTATGGTCTACATGATCTCGGGCGTCGATCCCGGCGCTGCCTGTCCGATGACCATGACCTATGCGGCGGTTCCGGCGCTGACGGGTCAGGGTCCGTTGGCCGAGGCCTGGGCCGCGAAACTGATCAGCCGCCGCTATGATCCCGCCGTCGCGCCGCTTTCAGCGAAATCCGGTGCGACGCTCGGCATGGCCATGACCGAGAAACAGGGCGGATCGGACGTGCGAGCCAATGCGACGCGGGCCGAACACGGACCCGACGGGTGGCGCCTGACCGGTCACAAATGGTTCTGTTCGGCGCCCATGTCGGACGGTTTCCTGACCCTTGCCCAGACCGATGCCGGGCTCACGTGTTTTCTGGTGCCGCGCTGGTTGGAAGACGGAACCCGCAACCGGATTCACCTGATGCGGCTGAAGGAAAAACTGGGCAATCGGTCGAACGCATCGGCCGAGATCGAATATCACGGCGCGCTGGCGTATCCGATCGGTGCGCCCGGCGATGGCGTCCGGCGCATTATTCGGATGGTGCACCATACCCGTCTGGACACGGCGATGGCACCGGCGGGCCTGATGGGCGCGGCGCTGGGCGCGGCGCTTCGCTGGGCACAAAGCCGCAAGGTGTTTCAGCGGTGCCTGATCGACCAGCCGCTGATGGCGCAGGTTCTGGCCGATCTAGCGCTAGAAGTCGAAGGCACCGCCGCGCTGGCCTTCCGCGTTGCCGAAGCCTTTGACGCGGGCGCGGACGACTTTGCCCGCCCAGCGGTGGCGCTGGCCAAGTACGTTGCCAACAAGCGCGCCCCGGCCATGATTGCCGAGGCGATGGAGTGCCTTGGCGGCATGGGCTACACCGATGATACGCCGATGCCGCTGTTTTACCGCGAAGCGCCTTTGAACGGCATCTGGGAAGGTTCGGGAAATGTAATCTGTCTGGACGTTCTGCGGACCCTCGGCAGGAGCGAAGCCGCGCAGGCGGCCATCAAGGACGCTATGGCGCGGGTGCGCGGATCGGATCGGCGTTTCGATGGTGCGCTTGAGGCGTTTGAGGCGCGTTGGCCGGGACTGCCAGAACAAGCCGAAGCGCGTTACCATGTCGAAACACTGGCCCTGCTTCTGACGGCAGCGACGCTGATCGAACACGCCCGACCTGGTGTCGCTGACGCCTATGTGGGCGCGCGGCTGGTAGGTGCGCGGGCGTTTTCGGTGGGCGCCACGCCGGGCCTTCCGGCCAATGTGATCCTGTCACCGTTTCTGGACAGCGGTGCGGTCTAGAACTGCCAGGAGAGACCCAGAAACACCGCGACAATCGTCTCATCTTCGATTATCGGGCTGTCGGTCACGTCTTCGGGAAGGAAATCGACCCTCACCGATGTGATCAGCGACCCGGTGTCAGAGATTGCCGTGCGCATCGTCAGGGACGAGAAGGGCACAATCACCTCACCCGGCGAAAAAGCCGGTCGGTCGACGCGGGCTTCTTCCGCGTTCACCCCCCAGATATAGCGGGACAGATCATCGCTTTGCCACGCGGCACCTACGTCAAAGACAAGCGCCGTGCGGGGGGCAAGCCGGGCCCGCGCCCCGACCCTGAGCCGCGCCTCTTGCCCCTCGTGTTCCCCCGTCACCTCTTGGCGAAGGGCCGCTGCCACGAATGCAAATCCGCGATCATAGCGTGCCTCGATCGCCGCATCACCGGTGACGTTCCGGTCAATCCCTTCCAGTTCTGGCCCGTCGGTCGACAAAAGACCGGTAAAGCGCGGTCTGAGGCCAAGGGTGACGCTGAAGGGCCCATCGTCGTAGACCTGATAGCCGAGGCCATTGGTTGACAACTCAAACGGACCGTTCCGGTAGCTGATCAGCGGTATGGGAAAGGTCTCATTGGCCTCACCCACATAGGGGTTCGTTGCCTCGGTGAATGAGATGCCCGCTGAAAACCCATCGGGCGGACCCTGTTGTGCCAGTGCCGCTTGCCCCATGGCCGCCAGGAAACCCGCGGCCAGAAATGTCAAAAGTCTCATGAACCCTGCCCATTCTGTTTCTGCTTTCCTCACAGATAGTAAACGGCGCCGCATGTGCCAGAGGGGCAGAGTGTTCGTTCAGGATTTTCCGCGGTAAATGTCTATCAGTTGACCCAGCATTTCGAGCGCATCGTCGCGGCTTCGCTGAAAGCTGTTGCGTCCGATGATCGAGCCGTTGCCGCCACCGTCGCGGATCGCCCGGGCATCGTCGAAAACGCCGCCTGCGCCTTTCTTGGCGCCGCCCGAGAAGACGATCAGACGCCGGCCGTTGAAGGCGCTGCGCACGCAGTCGGCGACGCGGGCGGCCTGGGTCGAGATATCGATCTTTTCGTCCTCATAGACCTTCTTTGCGGCCCCCAGTTCCAGATGATCCGTGGACAGCTTGACCTTGATGATGTGGGCACCGAGAAGCGCCGCGATATGGGCCGCGTAGGCGGCGATGTCGATCGCGGTTTCTCCGTCCTTTGAGATCGCCTCGCCCCGGGGATAGGACCAGATGACGGTGGCTACGCCCTTGGTCGCGGCCTCTTTGCGCATTTCGACAATCTCTTCGAACATATCCAGTGCCGCGTCAGATCCCGGATAGATGGTGAAACCAACGGCGGCGCAGCCAAGGCGCAGGGCATCGTCGACGCTGGCAGTCACTGCCTGGTTCTTGCCAGCCGTGTCGGACATCAGCGAGTTGGCAGAATTTGCCTTGAGAATGGTGGGGATCTGACCGGCGAAAGTGTCGGCGCCAGCCTCAAGCGGACCGAGTGGTGCAGCATAGGCATTCAGGCCCGCGTCGATGGCCAGTTGGTAGTGATAGTGCGGATCATAGGCCGGCGGGTTCGGCGCAAAGGACCGGGCCGGACCGTGTTCGAACCCCTGGTCGACGGGCAGGATGATCATCTTTCCGGTGCCGCCGAGCTTGCCGTTCATCAGCATCTGCGCCAGCTTGGCCTTTACGCCCGGCGTTTCACCTTCGTATCCGGCAAGAATCTTCTGAACGGCGCGGGTCGTCTTCATGGTGCTGTCCCCTCGGGCTGAACGGTTTTCCGCCTCTTAAGGGAAAGCGGCGGCAGCACGCAAGAAAGGTGGCGCTAACACTATGGCAAAGCCTGTAAATTGCGCGACCGGGGCGTTCTCGCGACAATATTTCCGATTAGCGAAGTGTGCGGAATGCCCTTTGAAGATGGGTCAGAGGCGGGCCGGTCGCGCAACCCTAACCGCATACTACCCCTGATCCAGAGCCGCGACGCCGGGCAGCGTCTTGCCTTCCATCCACTCAAGGAACGCGCCGCCTGCACTTGAGACATAGGTGAATGCCTCTGCGACACCGGCTGCGTTCAGGGCCGCCACGGTGTCGCCGCCACCCGCAACAGACACAAGGTGGCCATCCGTGGTCAGTTTCGCCGCCGCCTGGGCCGCCGTGACCGTGGCGCGGTCGAAGGGGGCGATTTCAAACGCACCCAGGGGGCCGTTCCAGACCAGCGTCTTGCAGTCGGACAGCGTGGCCGCAACGGCTTTGACCGTCTTGGGGCCTGCGTCGAGGATCATGGCGTCCGGCGGGCAGGCATCGGCGGCGACCGTTTCGTTGGCTGCGCCGGCCTTGAATTCACGCGCGACCACGACGTCGGTTGGCAGATGCACCGCACATCCCGATGCTGCGGCCCGTTCAAGGATGTCCAGTGCCGTGCCAGTCATATCATGTTCCGCCAGCGACGCGCCGATCTCGAACCCTTGCGCGGCCAAAAATGTATTGGCCATGCCACCGCCGATGACCAGATGATCGACCTTGGTGACCAGATTGCCCAAAAGTTCGAGCTTGGTGGACACTTTCGCACCCCCAACGACCGCCATGACTGGACGCTCTGGCGTGCCGAGCGCAGCTTCAAGCGCGCTAAGCTCGGCCTGCATAAGGCGCCCGGCACAGCTGGGCAGCAGACGGGCCACGCCTTCGGTCGATGCGTGGGCCCGGTGTGCGGCCGAAAAAGCATCGTTGCAGTAAACGTCGCCCAGTGTCGCCAGAAACCCCGCCATCCGTGGGTCATTGGTTTCTTCCATCGGGGTAAACCGCGTGTTCTCGACCAGAATCACGGCGTCCGGTGGCTGCGCATCGATCCAGTCCCGGGACGGGCGTTCAACAAAGGTGACCGGCACGCCAAAGGCATGCTCAAGCGCCGGGACGAGCGGCGCAAGCGACATCTCGGGCACCGGTTTGCCCTTTGGTCGACCGAAATGGGCCAGCAGCACCGGGCTGCCGCCAAGTCTCAGAATGTCGCTGATCGTGGGCACAATGCGCTCGATCCGGGTTGCATCGGATACCCGTCCATCCTCCATCGGCACGTTGATATCGACCCGGGTCAGGACCCGCTTGCCGGCAAGGTCCATCTGATCGAGCGTTTTCCAGGCCATGGCGGTGCCCCTTCTGCTGTGTCGTGGGGTCTTTGGCGTTTCTCGGCCAACCGGTCAACCGAGGCTGCACGAATTTCGGGCAGGCCTTTTCCTCTCCCTGACGATCCCCTAGGTTCACGCCAAACACACAAGAACACAAGGAGCGCCCAGGTGGCCGAAATCAAAGATCCCGAGAACACAATCGTCATGGCGCTAAAGGGTGGCGAGGTGGTGATCGAGCTTCTGGCTGATGTGGCGCCGCAGCATGCGGCCCGCATGAAGGAACTGGCTCGGGCCGGAGCTTACGACAACGTGTGCTTTCACCGGGTGATCGACGGGTTCATGGCCCAAACCGGTGACGTGGCCCATGGTAACATGGAAGAGAACTTTGATATCCGCCGGGCCGGGACGGGCGGATCGGACATGGCCGATCTGCCGGCCGAGTTTTCCAAACTGCCCCATGACCGCGGAACCCTGGGCGCGGCGCGGTCGTCCAATCCCAATTCAGCCAACAGCCAGTTTTTCATTAACTTCACCGACAACCACTTTCTGAATGGCCAGTACACCGTCTATGGCCGCGTAGTCTCGGGAATGGAGCATGTGGACAACATCCAGCGGGGCGAACCGCCGGCAAGCCCTGATCGGATGATCAGCGTCAAGGTGGCCGCCGATGCGTAGCCTTGCTTTTGTTCTGGGAATGGTTGCGACACCCGCTCTTTCGGTCGGTCTTGAAATTGATGTTGCCGGTGAAGCCAACGGAACCATCGTGATCGATCTTCTTGAAGACGTGGCGCCCCAGCATGTCGCGCAGATCACGGCGCTGGCCGCCGAAGGCGCCTATGACGACGTGGTGTTCCACCGCGTGATCGAAGGTTTCATGGCCCAGACCGGCGATGTGCAATATGGCAAGTCCGATGGGAACCTGTCGCGCGCTGGCTTTGGCGGATCGGACCGGCCGGATCTGCCTGCCGAATTCTCGGATGTGCCCTATGAGCGCGGCGTGGTGGGCATGGCCCGGTCGCAGAATCCGAACTCGGCCAATAGCCAGTTCTTCATCATGTTCGCTGACGGGCCATTCCTCAACGGCCAGTACACCGTCGTAGGTCGCGTGACATCCGGCATGGAAATCGTCGACGCCATCAAGCTTGGCACCGGACAAAATGGCGCGGTCCAGGGTGCGCCTGACCGAATGGTTGCGGTCCGGGTCACTGATTAATCCCTAAAGCGGGCGGTGACGCCCGCTCAAACCTTCGTGATGCGCCTGTCCGCTACGCAGCGGCGCTGCCATCTTTTGCGAAATGGCTCGTCGGAGGGACCGCAAATGTATCGAAGAATTCTCTCAATCGCCTTCGCCCTTGCTTTTGTGGCCGGTGAAGTGGCCGCAGATCCGAATTTCTGGCGCCGCGAGTGGCCCAATACGGACTTCACGAAGACCTCGGTCGAATGGGTGGAAATTCTGTCCGGTGGTCCGCCCAAGGACGGTATTCCGGCGCTCGATCAGGTGACGTTTCTGCCGGTTGCCGAAGAAACCCGGATTGGTGGCCGTGAGCCGGTGATCACGCTGGAAATCGAAGGTCAGGACCCGCGCGCCTATCCAATCCGCTATCTGACCTGGCATGAGATCGTCAATGACACGGTTGGTGATGTTCCGGTCGCGGTGACATTCTGCCCGCTTTGCAATTCCGGCATGGTGTTTGACCGACGCCTTGACGGTCAGCTTCTGTCGTTTGGGGTGTCGGGCAAGCTCAGAAACTCGGACATGGTGATGTATGACCGGCAGACCGAAAGCTGGTGGCAGCAGGCGACGGCGACCGCCATCGTCGGCGAGATGCTGGACAAAGAGCTGGTCCAGATCCCAAGCTGGATGGAAAGCTTTGATCAGTACAAGGCCCGCAATCCCGATGGGCTGATCATGGATCAGCCGGTCTGGCCACGGACCTATGGCCGAAACCCCTACATCAGCTATGACAGCTCGACCCGGCCATTCCTTTACAGCGGTGACTTGCCGCCGAATGGTATCCCGCCCCTGATGCGTGTTCTTCGCGTGGGTGACCGGGCCTGGCCCCTGATCCGCCTGCAGCAAGAGCCGCGTGTGGAAGAGGCGGGTCTCGTGATCACATGGGAGGCCGGTCAGGCCAGCGCCCTCGACACGGAAATCATCGCGCGGGGCCGTGACGTCGGCACGATCCGCGTACGCGGCGCGGACGGCAGCGATGTCGCCCATGACGTCATGTTCGCCTTTGCATTCCATGCTTTCTGGCCGGAGGGCACTTGGATGATGGGCGGCTAGCTTCCCGCCGCAACAGGCGGCCGGCCTAGAGTGGACGCTTCATGAAGATCCGCAAATGCCGGTCGCGCCGATGGGACGGATAGGCGACATGGGTCGCCGAGAAACCCTGACGGACATAGAAAGCCACCAGAGCCTCCATCTTGACGGTGGTGGTCAGGCGCAGGGCCTCGGCACCGGCGGACCGGGCCGCGCAATAGACAGCATCCAGCAGGGCCGCCCCATGGCCCGCGCCGCGCGCATCTGGCAGAATTCCGATCAGGTTCAGAACCCAGATCGGACCGTGGGGCTGCCCGGCGGCGGTGATACCCACCAGCCTTTCCCCTTCAAAACATCCCCAGACGCGCCCTGCTCTGATCGCATCTGACACCCATGGGTAGGGCCCCGGTCCACCCGGGCGCAGCTGACCGACATAGGTTCTGAAAGCTTCGATCGTTACTGCGACGGCCGCCTTTTCCTCGTCGGGGCGAATCCGGCGGATAACGGTTGCCTTGGTCGGGTCCCCCGACCTGACCGTCCGGCCTGAAAGTCCCGCGGTTACCCCACCAGGGTGACCAGCGCATGGCGTTTGCGCCCGGCACTGAGCTTTACCGGGCTGGACAGGGCCGCCGCATCCAAGGTCAGCCCGGCATCCGACAGGGGCGCGTCATCGATACGTGCCCCGCCTTCGGCAATCAGCCGTTTCGCTTCCTTGCCGGATTTGGCCAGCCCGGACCTAACGATCAACTGAACGATCGAGATGCCATCCCCGACATCTTCCGATGCGAGTTCCAGCCGGGGCAGATCGTTGCCAATGCCGCCTTTCTCAAAGACCTCACGGGCCGTCGCGCGCGCCGCATCGGCGGCATCCTTGCCCCGGCAAAGCGTTGTCACCGCATCCGCCAGTATGACCTTGGCTTCGTTGATTTCCGATCCGCCCAGGGCGCCCAGCCGGCTGCATTCGTCCAGCGCGATCTCGGTGAACATCTTCAGGAATTTGCCCACATCCGCGTCGTCGACATTCCGCCACCACTGCCAGAAGTCATAGGACGACATCCGGTCTTCGTTCAGCCAGATCGCGCCTTCGGCTGATTTGCCCATCTTCTTGCCGTCTGACCGGGTGACCAGCGGCGTGGTCAGCCCGAAGGCTTCGGTTGCCTCGACCCGCCGGATCAGGTCGGCACCCGAGACAATGTTGCCCCACTGGTCCGAGCCGCCCATCTGCACGATGCAGCCGTATCGGCGGTAGAGTTCGAGGAAGTCATAGGCCTGCAGCAGCATGTAGTTGAACTCAATAAAGCTGAGCGCCTGTTCGCGATCCAGTCGCGACTTAACCGACTCAAAGGCCAGCAACCGGTTGATCGTAAAATGTTTTCCGATGTCGCGCAGGAAGTCGATATAGCCGAGTTTGTCCAGCCATTCCGCGTTGTTGACCAGCGGGGAATCGGTGGCACCGCCACCGTAAGAGATATAGCGGGCAAAGATCTGCCGGATTCCATCGGCATTGGCATTGATCTGCGCCACCGACAGGATCTTGCGCATTTCGTCCTTGCCGGACGGATCGCCCACTTTTGTCGTGCCGCCGCCCATCAGGGTGATTGGGCGGTGCCCGGTCTTCTGCATCCAGCGCAGCAGCATGATCTGCACCAGATTGCCGATATGCAGCGACGTCGCGGTCAGATCGAAACCGATGTAGCCCGTGACCGTTTCCTTGGCCATGCGTTCGTCCAGCGCCTGTAGATCGGTGCAATCGGACAGGAACCCGCGGTCGCGGATCACGTTCAGGAACTCCGATTTCGGGTGGTAGGTCATGCGCGCTTCGTCCATGTTGGCGCCGCCGTCTATAGCGGTGCGCGGAAGCAAGGAAAAGCCATGAAGCAGGCGGGACCGGTTTGGGCGTTGGGCGCAATGTCCGGCACGTCGATGGACGGTGTGGATGCGGCCTTGCTGAGAACGGACGGTGTCGAAATCCATGGGTTCGGCAAAACCGGCTACCGGGCCTATCCGCCGGAAGAAAGGGCAGTTTTGCGCGGTCTGCTCGGATCCTGGCCCGGCGATCCCGGACTGGAGGCCGGGGCCGAGGTGGTCGAGCGGCGCCATGCGCTGGCGCTGTCGGGCTTTCCCGAGGCCGAACTGATCGGTTTTCACGGACAGACGGTGGCCCATGATCCGCGCGGGCGCGGCACCCACCAGATCGGGTCCGGCCAAGTTCTAGCCGAGGTTCTGAACAAACCCGTGGTTTGGGATTTTCGCACGGCCGATGTAGAGATGGGCGGGCAGGGCGCTCCGCTGGCGCCGTTCTATCACTTTGCTTTGGCGAAGTATCTGGGTGAGGCGGCACCCGTGGCCTTCCTGAACCTGGGCGGGGTCGGCAACCTGAGCTGGATCGATCCATCCAAGCCTGCGCCCGAGGCCGACGGGGCGCTGATGGCCTTTGACACTGGTCCTGCCAATGCGCCGATTGACGATCTTGTGTTCGAACGACGGGGCCAGCGGTTTGATGACGGCGGGGGCCTGGCCGAACAGGGGACACCGGATCGGTCCATCGTCGACCGGGCGCTTGGCTTGCCCTATTTTCTGAAGCTGCCACCCAAGTCGCTGGACAGAAACGATTTTGACATCCTGCGGCAGGCCGTGGCTGAGCTGTCCGATGCCGACGCGGCGGCAACGCTGGCTCATGTGGCCGCTGCCGCTGTGGCCGCCGGTCTCGACCATGTGCCGCAGCCCCCGTCCCGCATTCTAGTGGCGGGCGGCGGGCGCAAGAACCCTGTCCTGATGGGTTTTCTGCACGACCGCTGCCAGTTGCCGGTGCTGGCGGTTGAAGAGGTCGGACTGGACGGCGACATGCTGGAAGCCCAAGCCTTTGCATATTTGGCGGTCCGCGTGGCGCGCGGCCTGCCAACCACATGTCCGGGTACGACGGGCGTCGCGGCGGCCATCGGTGGGGGCATCGTCAGCCGACCTATGCCCGACCAGCGGGGCACAGATCTGAGCCGCGCAAAGGGCTGACGCGCCCAGCAGCGCCCTAGTCCGGGATATCGAAGCCCGGGGCGGCCAGCGTGAAGCCGTCAAAGCGGAACGCCGGACTGACCGTGCAGCCAACCAGGGTCCAGGCGCCCATCGTCGCGGCTGATTGCCAGTGGTTTTCGGCCACGATGACCTGGGGCCTTTCTCCTGCAGCCAGATTGGCGCCAACGATGTGCACCGTCGCGGGGCCCAGCTCGGTTACAGATTGGCGCAGCGTAAGCGGCGCGCCCGCGTAGAAATGCCAGATCTCGGTGGCATCGACCTTGTGCCAATGGCTGCGCTCGCCCGCTTTGAGAAGATAATAGATCGCCGTTCCTGTGGCGCGGGTGTTAAACTTTGCAGGCGCAATCCAGGTCTGGCGAAAATGGCCGCCCTCTGGGTGCGGCTCAAGCCCAAGGCTTTGAATAATCTCATCGGCCGTCATCCGGGCCTTCTTGCCAGAGCGGGCGAAATGGGTCCAGTGTGCGGCCAATCGGATTTGAGGGAGACGGGTCATGAAGGCCGTGCGCGCACATAGTTTCGGTGGTCCCGAGGTGATGCAGGTGGAAGAGATCGCGGCGCCTGAGCCCGGACCGGGTGAGGTTGTGCTGACCGTCAAGGCGGCCGGTGTGAACCCGGCGGATACGTACATGCGAAGCGGTGTCTATGCGGTGTTGCCGGACTTGCCCTATACGCCCGGCGGAGATGCGGCCGGTGTCATTGCCTCGGTCGGCGCCGGCGTCACGGGCCTGAGCGTCGGCGACCGCGTTTTCACCGGCGTGGCCCTGCGTTTTGCCATGGACGGCGCCTATGCCGAAGAGATGCTTTGCCGTGCCGATCATGTCATGACATTGCCTGAAAGCGTTGGTTTCGCCGAGGCCACCGCCTTTGGCGTGTCTTTTACCACGGCCCATTATGCGCTTTTCGAACGCGGGTCTGCCAAGGCCGGAGAGACCGTTTTCATCCACGGCGCCAGCGGCTCGGTCGGCACCTCGGCGATCCAATTGGCCAAGCGTGCCGGGCTGACGGTAATCGGCTCCGGCGGCACGACCGCCGGGTTGGAACTGATCCGGTCCCAGGGCGCCGATCTGGCCGTCGATCATACCGCGCCCGGATATCTGGATAAGGTGATCGACTTCACCGGCGGCCAGGGTCCGGACCTGATCCTTGAGATGCTGGCCAATGTGAACCTTGCCGCTGACATGGATATCGCCGCGAAACACGGGCGCATCGTCATTATCGGCAACCGGGGCGAGATCACCATCGTGCCACGCGTCGCGATGATGAAAGAGCTCGATATTCGTGGCATTGCGCTTTGGAACGCCACGCCGGATCAGATGGCAGCAGCGCTTGAGGATATTCTTGCCGGCGCGGCGGACGGCAGCCTGAAGCCGGTGGTCGGCACGAGCATGCCCTTGTCAGAGGCCAGCGCGGCCCATGTCGCGGTGCTGGAGGCAGGACAGGGCGGGAAGATCGTGCTGGTTCCGTGAGACCCGGCTAGACCGGGGTGCCAAAAAGCGGGATCTGCGGTGCCGCACAGGGCGCAATCTGCCCATTCAGCCGGGGATCCGGTGCGATTTCAATGGCCTGCCGCACGGGTTTGAAGCCGCTACGCATGTAAAATGACAAGGCGGCCGGGCTGTCGAGCGTGCAGGTATGAACGTGGAAGCGCGAAATCGGCTGATCCCAGGCAATGCCAAGCGCCTGCGCCATCAGCCAGCGCCCGGCGCCGGTGCCAATCAGCGGTTTGGCGAGGCCGAAAAAGGCGAGCTCACATTCGCCGGGCACACTGAAGTCTAGCTCCAAGAGACCCAGATCCCTTTTGCCGTCCTTGACGGAATAGATCCAGGTGTTGCGCGAACCCAGGACCGCCGCCAGCGATCGGTCGTCCATGTCGAGCCGTGAAAACCACAACCAGTCGGCACCCACGGAAGAGAACAGATCACGGTACCACGCGGTCATGGGGTGCTCGGCCTTGACCAGCATCAGATCCGGCTGATCGGGGACGGGCCGTGGTGTGGGCGGTGCCTGCATCTCCAGATAGGTGACCACGGTCGCGATCATGCCTGGCGGCACGTCGAAAGTGCCGGGTGAGAGTTCCATCGCCAGTCCCTTCCTGCGGCCCGCGCGCCGTGTCGTAACCGCTTTGCGGTTCGAGCCCCGTGCGCCGCTATTTCAGTATGCTGGCGCCGGCGTACATTGCCGCCTCACCCAGGGTTTCCTCGATCCGGATCAGCTGATTGTACTTTGCCAGACGGTCCGACCGCGACAGCGATCCGGTTTTGATCTGGCCGCAATTGGTGGCCACCGCCAGATCGGATATGGTGGCGTCCTCGGTTTCGCCGGACCGATGCGACATCACGCAACTCATCCGTGCGCGGTGGGCCATATCCACGGCGCGCAGCGTTTCGCTGAGCGTGCCGATCTGGTTCACCTTGACCAGAAGGCTGTTGCCACAGCCCTCGTCGATCCCCCGGGCCAGTCGCGTAGGGTTGGTGACGAAAAGATCGTCGCCCACCAGCTGAACTTGTGCCCCCAGCGCATAGGTCAGCGCTTTCCAGCCGTCCCAGTCATCTTCTGCACAGCCGTCTTCGATCGAAATGATCGGATAATCGGCCACCAGCGCGGCAAGATAGTCGACATTCTGCTCCGGGCTAAGGGTCTTGCCTTCGCCAGCCATCACATAGGCGCCGTTCTGAAAGTATTCGGTCGATGCGCAATCAAGCGCGAGGTAGATGTCCGCACCCGGCGAGTAGCCAGCTTTTTCAATTGATTTTAAAATGAAATCAAGTGCTTCTCGGGTGGAACTCAGGCTGGGCGCAAAGCCACCTTCATCGCCGATGCCGGTGTTGTGACCGGCCTCTGAAAGCTCTTTCTTCAAGGTGTGAAAGACCTCGGAACCCATGCGCACGGCTTCGCGGATATTGGCGGCGCTGACCGGCATGATCATGAATTCCTGAATGTCGATCGGATTGTCTGCGTGTTCGCCGCCGTTGATGATATTCATCATCGGCACCGGCAGGACCCGCGCGGCGGTGCCGCCGACATAGCGGTAGAGGGGCTGCATCGAAAACTCGGCCGCGGCCTTGGCTGACGCAAGGCTGACACCCAGAATGGCGTTTGCACCAAGGCGCCCCTTGTTGGGCGAGCCGTCCAGCTCGATCATCGTGGCGTCAAGCGTTTCCTGTTCGGTGACATCCATGCCAATCAGTTCTTCGGCGATCTCGCCGTTGACTGCGGCGACCGCTTCCAGGACGCCCTTGCCCTTGTAGCGGGCGCTGTCGTTGTCACGTTTCTCCACGGCTTCATGGGCACCGGTTGAGGCGCCCGAGGGCACGGCTGCCCGGCCCATGGTGCCGTCTTCCAGCACAACGTCGACTTCAACGGTGGGATTTCCGCGGCTATCGAGAATTTCGCGCGCGTGGATATCGATGATTGTGCTCATGGGTGGGGTCCGTCTGTTAGCGATACCGGTCGCGGGCTCTTTAGCCTGCACGCGCGGAGCTGTGAAGATCTTGTGCACGCAGGCGTTCGCGCCACATTGAATAAAGCCCCGAACCAAGGATCAGCGCGGCGCCAGCGTACATCACGGCATCGGGTCGCTCACCAAAAATCACCATACCGAGGACGCCTGCAAACAAGAGACGGGAATACCGGAAGGGTGCAACGGCCGACAATTCGGCCACGCGCACCGACAATGTGACAAGAAAATAGCCTGCTGTTCCGAAGGCGACCATGCCGGCCATGATCAACCAGGGCGGATCCAACGGCAAGAGTGCGCCGTCAACGCTGAGCGCCCAGATTAATGCGGCTGGCAGAACCGCTGCCAATGTGGCCGCAGACAAGACAAGTGTCGGAATGCCGCGGGGTACGATCCGCCCAAAGAAGTCTCGGAACGACAGAGCAAGCATTCCCAGAACCGCGTAGAGCGTCTCGGGCTGAAAACCTCCGGTTCCGGGCTGAACAATCAAAAGGACGCCGCAAAAGCCGACCATGATCGCCATCCAGCGCCGCCATCCCACCTGTTCCTTGAGGAAAGTCGCTGCCGCGATGGTCAGGACCAGCGGTGAAGCCTGCAATATCGCGGCAACGGTCGACAGCGGCACGGTCGCAAAAGCGGTGATCATTGAAAAGGCGCCGACGGCCTCGACCACGCAGCGGGCGCCCACGGTCGGGTGCAACAGTGCCCGGTCAAACAGCGCTTCGCCCCGCACCAATGCCAGAAAAGCGAAGATGACCACCGCACCCAGCGTCAGCCAGAAAGCGACTTGAGCTGGGCTCATTTCCGAGGCCGCAAGCTTTACGAACGCGTCGCCCAGCCCAAAGGCTGCCATCGACAGGACCATTAGACTAATGCCAAAGAGATTTGATCCGCCAGCTGACCGGGACGCGTCAGTCATTTCAAGCCGCGCTTTTTCGGTACTCCATAGAGTTCCAGCCGGTGGCCGCGCAGTTCGTAGCCGAGCTTGGCAGCGATCTTTTCCTGCAAGGCTTCAATTTCAGCATCGACGAATTCGATCACCTGACCGGAATTCATGTCGATCAGATGGTCGTGATGGTCCCGTTCGGCATCTTCATAGCGCGCCCGGCCGTCGCCGAATTCGTGCTTTTCCAGAATTCCGGCCTCTTCGAACAGTTTGACCGTCCGGTAGACGGTGGCGATCGAGATATGGGGGTCTAGGGCACTGGCGCGCGCATATAGCTTTTCGACATCCGGGTGATCTTCCGACGCCTCAAGAACCTCGGCCACTGTGCGCCGCTGTCCGGTCATCCGAAGGCCCTTGGCTTCGCAACGCTCGATGATTGTCTCGGACATGGTGATCCCGGTCTTCCGTGCTTTGGCCCTGCTTATCCGATCGACTGCCCGGCTTGAAGGCCCGTGGGGCGCGGGTGGCCTATATCGTCAACGCACCTTCCATGACCCGTACCGCTTGGCCTGCGATTGCGACGGCGACGGCTTTGCCATCGACCACTGATACCTCTGACCGTATCCGGCTGGGGCGGCCCATGTCGTCGCCCTGATGAATGTCAAAGCGCATGTCCTTACCCGCAAGCTCGCCCAGCAGGGCCGTCAGGCCGGCGCTTGCGCTGCCGGTTGCGGGATCTTCGGGGATGCCCGACAGCGGTGAGAACATGCGTGCGTGTATCGTGTTGCCATCCCGGAAATAGGCGAAAACCGATGCCCGCGGCTTGCCGCCGATGGTCCAGGCGACAGAGCGCATCATGCGGATATCACTTTGGCAGGCGGCAAGCGATGCCCGGTCTCGTATCTCGACCAGAAGAAAGGCAAGGCCTACGCCGGCCAGGACTGGTGGATGCCTGTCGGTCACGATTTGGGCGGCGCCCAGGCCCAGGCAGTCGGCAACGGTTTCGGCCGCGAACTCCTTTTCCCGGGTCAGGGGCACGCGGGTTTCAAAACGTGCGCCGTCATCGCCCACCTGGCACGGGATTGGGCCCACGCCCAGCTCAAGAACCATCTCGGGGCCGCCCCGCCCCAGATCGAAAAGCGCCGTCGCCGTGCCGATCGTGGGATGGCCGGCAAAGGGCAATTCGGCCGTTGGCGTGAATATCCGCACCTTTGCGGTATGGGCCGGATCCTCGGGCGGGTAGACGAAGGTCGTCTCGGAGAAATTGAACTCCCGCGCGATCTTCTGCAACGCCTCTTCCGGCAGCGCCCGCGCGTCGGGGATAACGGCCAATGGATTGCCGCCAAAGGGTCTATCAGTGAAGACGTCATAGACGAGATACGCGGTCATTCTGCGGGCTCCATCTCGGCCGCTTCCAGTCGGAAGTATTCCAAAGCGGCGTCTATCTCGGCGCCGATCAGAATGACAAGGCCGGAAAGCCAGAGCCACATCAAAAGAATGATCACGCCCCCCAGGGCTCCGAAGGTTTCGTTGTAGCTCGCAAAGTTCGAAACATACCAGGAAAAGCCAAGGCTGGCGGCGACCCACGATGCGGCTGCAACCACGGTGCCCCAGGTCAGGATGCCCGGATGCGGGCTGCTGTGGTCGGGGCCGATCCAGTAAAGCACCCGGAGCCCGATCAGCGTCAGGACTGCAAGGATTGGCCAGCGCAGATTGGCCATCCAGACCCCGGGCACATTGTCGAGCCCGAGAAAGGTCAGCACCGCCGGCAGCACGATGGTGGATAGTACCCCCACGACGAGACCGAA
The DNA here is from genome assembly GCA_039026235.1 of Pseudomonadota bacterium. Classification (GTDB taxonomy): domain Bacteria; phylum Pseudomonadota; class Alphaproteobacteria; order Rhodobacterales; family Rhodobacteraceae; genus JBCCMQ01. Next base: position 76,439 of record JBCCMQ010000004.1, on the reverse strand, counting down.
TATCAGAAAGAGCGTCAGGCCAAGACGGACCGCCGTGCGTTTGACAAAGCCACGTGTTTCGACCTCGTTATGGGCCATATTCAGCCCGTCCATCAGGCTTTGCATGCCCTTGGACGCAGAATAGAAGGTCAGCGCCAGGCTGACAAAGAAGGCAAGACCTTGGCTGGTGCTGCTGGCGGCGCTGGCCTTGTCGACCTGGCTTAGGATGATCGCTGCCGCTTCATCGGGAAGAACCTCGGCAAGGCCGTCAAGCTCGGCGGCGACAGCTACCGGATCGATCACTATGGCCAAAAGCGACAGCGCCGCGCTGATGCCGGGAAAGAGGCCCAGAAGGCCGAAGAACGCGATACCGGCGGCCACGTGGGAAAGGTTGTCGCGACCGAATTCGTCCTTCAGCCGTTCGAAAAAACGCAACACCAGAATGGCGCGCGGCGATAACCAGGGGGACAGGCGTTTTGGCATAACTCCAGGGCTCAGACAGCTATCCGGGCAACTGGGCAAAGCCTAGCGCCACCCGCCATGGCCGCCAAGCCTTGACAGCCCCCGCGATGCAGCGTCCTGTCGCGCTGTTTTGGGAGGGATGCGTTGGAACGCAAGGAAAGCATCGATCTTTTTGGCGCGACCTCGCTGGTTGCCTTTTCGGCTTTGCTGGCCTTCAACCAAGTGGTGATCAAGGTGGTTAACGCGGGGCTGCAGCCGATTTTCGCGGCCGGTCTGCGTTCGGCGCTGGCCTTTGTGATCATGCTGGGCGTGGCTGTTTACTGGCGGCTGGGCAATCGCCCGGAACAACGTATCCTGATGCCGGGCATCGCCATCGGCACGGTTTTCGCGATCGAGTTTCTTTGCCTTTTTCTAGCGCTTGATCTGACCACGGTGGCCCGGATCAGCGTGATCTTTTACTCGATGCCGATCTGGGCGGCGATACTGGCCCACCTCTTTGTTCCGGGTGAAAGGATTTCGCGCGCCAAGGGCTTGGGCCTTGTGCTGGCCTTCGGCGGTGTCGCGTGGGCCATATTGGATCGCGGAGGGGCGTCAGGGCGCGCCAGTCTCGCCGGTGATCTTCTGGCGCTTATGTCGGCAATTTCCTGGGCCGCGATCCTGATCCTGGCCCGGGCAAGTGCGCTGCGAAACATCACCCCGGTCAGTCAGCTGTGCTGGCAGCTGGGCGTCTCGGCTGTGATCCTTCTGGCGCTCACGCCGCTGTTCGGCCCCCTGGTAAGGGAGTTCGCGCCGATACACGCGGCCGGTCTGGCCTTTCAGGTTCTGGCCATCGCATCGGCGGGATTTCTGTTCTGGCTATGGCTGGTGTCGATCTATCCGGCTTCGGGCGTCGCATCCTTCAGCTTTCTGGCGCCCATCTTCGGCGTCGCCATGGGCTGGGCGTTGCTGGGTGAGGCCGTGGGGGGCGGTATCTTCGGCGCCCTTGCGCTGGTGGCGACGGGGCTTTTCCTGATCAATCGGCCTGCGGCGCGGGCCTGAGCCTTACGTGCCGCAGAACGTGCGCACGACCGCTTCCTCGGGCCGCGGCGGCTGGGTGAGGTCGCGGTCGCTCTCGGCGATCTCGAAAGGGCGTGCCAGCGCGGCAATCAACCGCTCGAACGGGTCGAAATCATCCGAAAGTGCTGCCTGAATGACCTCTTCTATCCGGTGGTTGCGCGGGATGATGGCCGGGTTGGCCTTGCGCATGCGCTGGTGCCGCGCCGCCACATCGCTGTCTTCGCGTGCCAAGCGGGCAAGGTAGCGGTCGTTCCACGCCGCGAAAGCCGCCGGGTTCTCAAAACCGTCATCGGCATCGTCTTCGGACAGGGCCCGGAAGGTATTGGTGAAATCGGCAAGCTGACCGGCCATGGCATCCAGAAGACCCTGGACAAGATCGGCATCGTCGGCCTCTTGCCTTTGCAGGCCCAGCTTGGCGCGAAACAGCGTCAGCCAAGCCGCCTGGTAAAGGCTGGGAAACGTATGGATCGCTTCGGTCGCAAGGGCCACGGCCTTGTCGGTATCGTCGTCGATCAGCGGCAAAAGACTGCTGGCCAGTTGCGCCAGGTTCCAGACCAGAACGTCAGGCTGGTTTCGATAGGCATAGCGGCCGAACTGGTCGATCGAGCTGAACACCTTTTCGGGATGATAGCCGTCGATGAAGGCGCATGGTCCGTAGTCGATGGTCTCGCCCGAGATGGTGGTGTTGTCGGTGTTCATGACACCGTGGATGAAGCCAAGGGCCATCCAGCCGGCCACCAGTTCCGCCTGGGCGGCGACGACTGAGCCAAGAAAGGCAAGGACTGGATTGCTGGCTCCGACGGCTTCGGGATGGTGTCGCGCAATCGCGTGATCGGTCAGAAGTTGCAGCGCGTCCCGGTCCTGGCGTGCCGCGAAGTACTGGAATGTGCCCACCCGTATGTGGCTCGACGCGACCCGGGTCAGTACGGCGCCGGGCAGCGGCGTCTCGCGCAGCACATCTTCGCCGGTGGCCACAACCGCCAGGGCCCGCGTTGTCGGGATGCCGAAGCTGTGCATTGCCTCGGACACAATGTATTCGCGCAGGACGGGCCCCAGCCAGGCACGTCCGTCGCCCATGCGGCTATAGGGTGTCCGGCCTGACCCTTTCAGCTGAATGTCGCGCCTTTGGCCCTTTCGGTCGATCACCTCGCCCAGCAGATGGGCCCGCCCGTCGCCAAGCTGTGGAACCCACCCGCCGAATTGATGGCCCGCATAAGCCTGGGACAGCGGTTCCGAGCCGTGGGCTGCGCTGTTGCCCGCCATCCATGCCACACCCTGTTCGCTTTGCAGGTCCTGGGTTACCAGGCCAAGCTCTTCCGCAAGCGCCGTGTTCAGCTTCAAAAGGCGCGGCGACTTGACCGGTGTCGGATCAATGCGCGTGAAAAACCGCTCGGGCAGGCGGGCATAGGTGTTGTCGAAATTAACGTGCAATGTCATTGTGTTCCGGTATCTTTAGTCACCAATCGTGTTTCGGGGGGAACCATTGTCTGAAGTCGTATTTCATGTCGTCCAGCCGGGCGACACACTTTTTGGCATCCTACGTCAGATCTACGGAAAATCTGAACTTCTGAGCCGCCGTGCGGAGCTTGTTGCCTATGTGCGCGCCAACAATCCAAAGATCAAGGATATCGACCTGATCCGCCCGGGGCAGATTATCAAGCTGCCGCGTGATCACGATCCTTCGGCGTCGATGTGTCAGGCGCCGCAACTGCCTGAATCAATGACGCAAGACGAAAACAGTGCAACGGACAGGGTCGCAGAGTCGCTCGGGGCGGTCAGCCGCGAAGAAATGGCGATGATTTCAACCTTCGGCACAAAGATGCTTACGGGCAGCGGCACGCATTTCGTGGATGAGGTCGGCCGTGTGGCAAAGGAAGCGACGCCCCATGTTCAGAAAATCGTGCGTGATTATATAAAGAAAAACTACACGGCTTACACGGGTGGTCAGTAAGACTATCGCCGCGGCCTTTCGATAAAGGGGATCAAGAGCCAAACCCGTGCGCTGGACAAAGCCTTTTTTACCGAGATTGGGGATCTGAAGTCGCCCCTGGGAAAGACCTTTCACAATCTGAAGGCGTCCAACGAGGTCCTGCGCATTGATCGCAAGGCCGTGGTCAAAACCCACGCACATATCAATAAAGTCAGTGACCTAAAGCGCATCGCGAAACTGGCAAAGCACGGGGGGCGGCTGGTCAAGGCGGTCAGCTGGGGATCGGCGGCCTACGAGTTTCACACCGCCACGCGACGCGAAGACAAGATCGGCATCGTGGCCGATACGGTCGGCGGGGTGGTCGCCGGGGCTGCTGCGGGCGTGGCGCTGGTGGCCATGGCGACACCGGTAGGTTGGATTACTGCTGTGGTGGTCGTGGCGGGTGCAGGCATCGCCGGGGGTGCCGCGGCCGAGACGCTGGCCGAGGGATGGCTTGCCAACAACTGGAAGTACCCGTGGGAGCAGTTTTTGGACTAGGCGCGCCAAGTGGCCAATTGGGCGCCGTCGCGCACAAGAAACCCCCAGCGCCGATAAAGCGCCTTGGCCTTGGGGTTTTCCCGGTCAACCTCCATGTGAAGCGCCCTTATCCCAGCTTGGCTAAGCTGGGGCAGAAGCGTCAGCAACGCTTCGCCGCCGACGCCCCGCCCCCTAACTGCGGGCCGAACGAAAAACTCATCGACGAAACCGTTCATGCCGCCCAGGGCGACCGACCACCCAAAGGCCAGGGCCACATAGCCCACCGGCGCCGCGCGGGGCCCGATCAGATAGACCGCACCGTAGGACGATCCGGCCAACAAGGGTGCCAGCCCCGCCTGACGCACGGCCTCGGTGATCTCGATGCGGCGTTCTTCGTGAAAGGCGCGGACAAGCGGCAGGAGCTTTTTCATGTCCTCGGGCCCGGCCAGGTGAAGCGACGCGCTCATTCCGCGCGGGCCAGTGCGACGGTTTCTGCGCGTGCGATCCAGCCGGATTTGCACTGACCATAGGCTGCGCCGCCTTCGGGATGGCGCGCCGCACAGCGCGCCTTTTCGGCCGTGTAGGCCGCCCGCAGCGGTCCGTTTTGACGCAACGCGTCTCGAAACGCCAGATATCCTGCGATCCGCGCGTCGCCCATAACATACCCATGGGCCTGCACGATCCGAAGCCCGGTGTCCGGGTCGCTCTGCCGACAGTAGTACCGCCCGGGCAGGCCATAGTTGCCCAACCATTCATAGCCCATGGCCTCGACGGCCGGGCGCGACTGGCTGGCCGCCGCCTCACTTGCAAAAACCGGCAACAGGTCGATCACCGGCTTTGCCGGCAGGCCCTGCACGGCGGTTGACCCCACATGGTGCACTGCCAAAAGCCCGGGGATTTTGGCCGTCCAGTCGGCAATTGCCCGCTCGGCCTGTCTTGGCCAGTCGGGATCGGGCGCCACCAGCACGGTCACAGGCGGGCCAGCCGTTCGGTCAGCAGGTTGAAAAAACCCGCCGCATCCACATCGCCCATGAACATGGCGTTAGGCGTGCGGCCCGACACGCGCCACCAGTCGGCAACGGTCATGCCAAGGGTCAGCTGCCCTGCGAGTTCGATCTCGACATTCACATGGCGGCCGGAGAACAGCTCGGGCCGGATGAGATAGGCGATGACGCAGGGGTCGTGCAGCGGCGCGCCCGCGCTGCCGTACTTCTCTTTGTCGAAGCGCTCAAAGAAGTCCGCCCATTCGGCGACCATGCGCCCGACGTTCGTGCCGAGTGCGCGGATCCGGTCCAACCGCTCACGCGTGGTCAGTGCCTTGTGCGTAACGTCCAGCGGCATGACGGTGATTGGCACGCCCGACCGGAAAACAATATCGGCGGCTTCCGGGTCAACGAAGATGTTGAATTCTGCCGCCGGTGTGATGTTGCCGACCTCGAAATATGCGCCGCCCATCAGGACGATCTCTTCGATCCTGTCCGCGATACCCGGGGCGCGCTGAAGCGCCGTGGCAATATTGGTAAGGGGCCCAAGCGGGCAAAGCGTGACGGTGCCGTCCTCCTCTTTCATGAGCGTCTCAACAATGAAATCGACGGCGTGTTGGTCCTCCAAGGCCATCGCCGGATCGGGCATGACGGGACCGTCGAGCCCGGTTTTGCCGTGCACATGCTCGGCCGTGACCAGCGGGCGCCGCAAGGGCGCATTGCAGCCCGCAAAGACGCGTGTGCTCGGCTTGCCGGCCAGTTCGCATACGATGCGGGCGTTCTTGGCGGTCAGGGGCAGGGGCACATTGCCCGCCACGGCGGTGATCCCCAGAACCTCGATTTCTTCCGGGCTGGCCAGTGCCAGCAGGATGGCGACCGCATCGTCCTGACCGGGGTCCGTGTCGATAATGATCTTGCGTGGGCTCATGGGTAAATCCGGTCCGTGTTTGTGCTGCGCGCGTTTCGCCGTCAAGCGCCGTCTAGGTTTCGCGTTCCGCCGCCTTTACCGCGTTCCATAGCGCGTCCATTTCTTCAAGGGTCGCATCGGACGGGGTTTTCGACCGTGCGGCCAGCCGGTCTTCGATCTGGCTGAACCGGCGTTCGACCTTTGCATTGGTGCGCCTCAGCGCCGCTTCGGGATCAATGCCCCAGTGGCGGGCAAGATTGACCAGAACGAACAGGATGTCGCCAAACTCGGCCTCGGTCGCATCGGCCGACTGCTCACGCGCCTCGCGTAGCTCTTCGATCTCTTCCGCGAGCTTGTTCAGTATCGGCTCCGCCGCACCCCAATCAAAGCCGACGCGGGCCAGACGCTTTTGTAGCTTTAGCGCCCGAAGCAAGGCCGGAAGGCCCAGCGCGACACCGTCCAGCGTTCTGGCGCTGCCGCGTTCTCTGGCTTTCTGCGCTTCCCAATCGCGCGTCTGTTGTTCGGCGCTCTTGTCCCGGCTTTCGCTGCCAAAAACATGCGGGTGACGCGCCACCATCTTGTCGGAAATCGCATCCGCCACATCGGCGAAGTCAAAGAGATCCTGCTCTTCCGCGATGGCTGTGTGATAGACCGTCTGAAGCAGAAGATCGCCCAGTTCGGATTTCAGGTCGTCCAGGTTGCCGCGACTGATCGCATCGGCGACCTCATAGGCCTCTTCAATGGTGTAGGGCGCAATCGTTTCAAATGTTTGTTCGATGTCCCAAGGACAGCCGGTTTCCGGGTCACGCAGCCGACGCATGATTTCCAAGAGCCGGGGCATGCCGCCGTTCGGGTCATGAACCAGGGACTTCGAGGGGTGGACATCGCGGGGCATTGCGCAGCAACCTGTTTTCGGGGACTGTGCCATCGCTACCGCAAATCCAGCCCGCGAGTCCAACATGCCAGTGATGAATTCGATTGCCGCCGGTGCCGAGGATCTGACCGCCTGGCGGCGCCATCTGCATCAGTTTCCCGAGCTCTTGTTCGAATGCCACGAGACCGCGCGCTTTGTGACCGAAAGGCTGACCGAATTCGGTGTCGACGAAATCCACGAAGGGATTGCGACCAGCGGTGTGGTGGCGATCATCGAAGGCAAGGGTGCGGGGCCGACCATTGGTCTGAGGGCCGATATGGACGCGCTGCCGATCGTCGAGGCGACCGGAGCCGACCACAGCAGCACCACAGACGGCAAGATGCATGCCTGCGGGCATGACGGTCACACCACCATGCTCTTGGGCGCGGCGCGCTATCTGGCTGAGACCCGCAATTTCGCCGGTCGGGTCGCGCTGATCTTCCAGCCAGCCGAAGAGGGCGGAGGCGGCGCAGGTGTGATGGTCGACGAAGGCATCATGGACCGCTTTGACATCGCTCAGGTCTATGCGCTGCACAACGTGCCGGGACTGGACGAAGGCGTGGTGGCTACAACGCCGGGTCCGATCATGGCGGCGGTCGATACATTTGAGGTTCACATCACTGGACGGGGTGGACATGGCGCCATGCCGCATGAGACCGCCGATCCGATTGTCGCTGCCGTGGGCATGGTGCAGGCAATCCAGACCATCGTCAGCCGAAACCATTATGCGCTGGACGATCTCGTCGTCTCAGTCACGCAGATCCACACCGGTTCGGCGGACAATATCATCCCCGAGACGGCCTATATCTGCGGCACGGTCCGCACCTTCGATCCGCGCGTCAAGGATATGGTGAAACAGCGGATGGGCACCATCGTTGCGGGACAGGCGGCGGCCTACGCGGTGAAAGCAGAGCTCGATTACCAGGACGGGTATCCCGCCACAGTCAATGACGTCGAAAAGACCGCCTTTGCGGCCGATGTCGCCCGCGACGTCGTCGGTGATGCCAACGTTCTGCCAGAGGTTGGGCGCGAAATGGGCGCCGAGGATTTCGCCTATATGCTTGAGGCCCGCCCGGGCGCATATCTGTTCCTTGGGCAGGGTCCGGGTGCCGGGCTTCACCACCCGCAATACGATTTCAACGACCGTGTGGCCCCCATCGGGGCATCCTTGCTGGCGCGGCTGGTCGAGCGTGCCCAGCCGGTCGATGGTTAAGCGGGATGGCCCTTGAGGATGCAAAATCCGAGGTGGATGCAGCATTTACACGGCAAAGTTCGCGCGGCTTTGCTTATGAGAACACCTTTGGCGGCGCCACATCTTTTCTGCGGCGGCGCTATACCAAGGATCTAGCCGGGGTTGATCTGGCCGTGACCGGCGTGCCCTTCGATCAGTCGGTGACCAACCGACCGGGATGCCGTTTCGGCCCACGGGCGATCCGCGAAGCCAGCGCCCTGCAGTCGGTGGATGCACCCTATGGTTGGCCGGTGAACCCGATGACCGACATCACCATGATCGACTATGGCGATCTTGCCTTCGACTATGCCAATGTGGCGGCCTTTCCCGACGCGCTCACCGCCCATATCGCGGCGATACTGGATGCCGGCGCTGGCTCGCTCGTCCTGGGTGGAGATCACTTTATCACCCTTCCCACGCTCAGGGCCTATGCCGCGCGCCACGGTCCGGTGGCACTTGTGCAGTTTGATGCCCATTCCGACAGTTGGGTGGACGATGATATGGACCGGATCGACCACGGCACCTTTGTTTATAAGGCGGTCAAGCAGGGTTTGATCGATCCGGCTAAGTCGGTTCAGATCGGCATCCGCACGGACAATCCGGACACCATGGGGCTTGAGATCATCGACGCGCCTGCGGTGCACGCAGAGACACCGGCGGCGGTCTCCGAGCATGTAAGATCGGTGGTGGCGGGGGCGCCGGTTTACCTGAGCTTTGATATCGACGCCCTGGACCCCGCCTTTGCGCCGGGGACAGGAACGCCGGTCTGGGGCGGGCTGACATCGGCGCAGGCGGCCGCCATTTTGCGGGATCTGGCCGGCATCAACCTCGTGGGCGGCGATGTTGTCGAGGTGTCGCCACCCTATGACACCACAGGTGCGACAGCGATTGCCGGGGCCCATGTGGCCGTGGAAATCGCCTGTCTTTTTGCCACTGCCAGACTGGGGCGCGCATGAAAAACCAACCGATCAGCGGAAACGATCTGGCGCGCTTCGCCGGACCCGGGACCTTCATGCGCCTTCCGTCCCAGTCCAGTGCGGAAGGCCTGGATGTGGGCGTCATCGGGATACCCATGGATCACGGAACCAGCTGGCGGTCGGGTACCCGTTTCGGGCCCCAGGCGGTACGGGCTCAATCAGCCATGATCCGCCCCTACGGCATCCAGACCGGTGCGGCACCTTTCGATGGGTTGCAGGTGGCCGATCTGGGTGATATCGCGATCAACACATTCGACCTATCTGATAGTATCAGAATAATTACAGATAGTTACAAAGAGTATCTAAAGCAAGATTTCGTTCCTATGACGATCGGGGGTGACCACACAATTACACTCCCGATCCTGCGCGCTGTGGCCGAAAAACACGGCCCCCTTGGCCTCGTGCACGTGGATGCGCATGCCGATGTTAACGACGAGATGTTCGGGGTGCGCGAAACCCACGGTACGGTCTTTCGACGCGCCTATGAGGAAGGCCTGATAAACGCCGAGCGGGTCTGGCAGATCGGCCTGCGGGGCACTGGCTACACGGCCGAGGACTTCGATGAAGCCCGCGGCTGGGGCTTCAATATGGTGACCGCGCCCGAGATCTGGCACCAGAGCCTTACGCCGCTGGCGGCCCGGGTGCGTGCGGCGTTGGGCGACGGGCCAGTCTACGTGAGCTACGACATCGACAGCCTGGACCCGGCTTTTGCGCCGGGCACGGGCACGCCCGAGATCGGCGGGCTGACGACACCGCAGGCGATGGAGCTGATCCGTGGTCTGCGCGGTCTGGATATCGTCGGCTGCGATCTGGTCGAGGTCTCTCCGCCCTATGACACCACCGGCAACACCGCTTTGGTGGGGGCCAATCTTATGTTCGAGATGCTGTCTGTCCTTCCCGGCGTGCCCTATCGTTAGGCGCCCGAACGGTTTGTCGGTCCGACACCGCGCCCTAGCTTGGCGGCTATGAAGATAGCGGTAGTCATCATCCTCTGCTTGATTGCGGCCCTGGGGTGGATACGTCTTGCGCCCAGCGATCCCGCGCGGTGGCATGTCGACCCCTTAGAGGCCCCGCCGCCGGGCGTATCGGGTGTCCTTATGCGGCCCGCTGGCGGCGACTTTGCCGGCCCGGTCTTTGCGGCACCTCCAGAGGTGACGCTCGCGGCCTTTGACCAACGCATCAGCCAGTTACCGCGCATATCGCGGCTCGCTGGGTCCGTCGAGGCTGGCCATGTAACCTATGTGGTGCGAAGCCGTCTGTTCGGATTTCCGGATTACATTTCGGTCCGTGCTGTGCCGGATGGCGCGGGAAGTACTCTTGCCGTGTTCAGCAGGTTGAGGTTCGGTCTGTCGGACATGGGTGTCAATCGCGCCCGACTTGAGCGTTGGTTGGACGGATTTCAGCCGGCGAGCTGAGACATCGGCAATGCAGAAGACAGGCATCCTGACTGCAATTCGCGCCACATCGGATTGTTCAGTGACATCTCGCAGCGTGCCATAAACATGCGTCCGTCCACCTGCAGACAGATCGTCTGCCCCAGCTCTACCCGTGCCCCGGTTTTGTCCGTGCAATAGCAATCAATTACCTTGCCTTGCGGGGTTTTGACGTCCGCAAAGGCCGGGGCCACTGAAACGAAAAGTGCAAGCAAGATATGCCGCATGGCTGGACCCTAGCACGGCGCAACTTGCTTGACCACGCCCCCAGCTACGGGCAACAGAACGCCATGGTGCCTTTGGACAAACTGCACAGTATCACCGAGCGTTTCGAGTTTCTTGAGGCGCGGATGGTGGCTGGCGCGGAGGCGGCCGAGATTGCCGAACTGGCCCGCGAATATGCGGAATTGAAGCCCGTGGTGGCCGAGATCGCGGAATACCGCCAGATCCTCGATGATATCTCGGAAGCGGAGGAAATGCTGTCGGATCCCGAGATGAAGGATCTGGCCGAAGATGAACTTCCTGTCCTTCAGGCGCGTCTGCCGGATGTTGAGCAAAACCTCAGGCTGGCGCTTTTGCCAAAGGATGCCGCCGATGCGCGTCCCGCGATTGTCGAGATCCGCCCCGGCACCGGCGGAGATGAGGCGTCGCTTTTCGCAGGCGATTTGCTGCGGATGTATCAGCGTTATGCCGAAACCCGCGGCTGGCGGTTTGAGATCATTGAAGAAGCCACCAGCGATCTGGGCGGCGTGCGCGAGGTTGTGGCCCGCGTCTTGGGCGACGGCGTGTTTGCCCGACTCAAGTTCGAATCCGGCGTGCACCGGGTCCAGCGTGTGCCCACGACTGAATCCGGCGGCCGCATTCACACGTCCGCCGCAACCGTGGCCGTCCTACCCGAAGCGGAAGACGTCGACATCGCGATTGATCCGGGAGAGTTGCGCATCGATACCATGCGCGCCAGCGGGGCAGGCGGCCAGCACGTCAACACCACCGACAGCGCCGTGCGTATCACGCATGTCCCCACCGGTATCGTGGTGACCAGTTCCGAAAAGTCCCAGCACAGGAACCGGGAAATCGCCATGCAGGTGCTGAAGACGCGGCTTTACGATCTAGAACGCCAAAGGATCGACTGCGAACGGTCAGCCGACCGCAAGGCGCAGGTTGGCTCTGGTGACCGGTCAGAGCGGATCCGGACCTATAATTTTCCGCAAGGACGCATGACCGACCACAGGATCGGTCTGACGCTTTACCGTCTGGATCAGATCGTGGCGGGCGATCTTGATGAGATTATCGACGCGCTGATCGCCGAAGATCAGGCCGCGCGGCTGGCGGCTTCGGGTCTGTGAACGACGGGACGTTCGGTGCCATTCTGGCGTCTGCCACCGGCGAATTGAAAGCCGCAGGTGTGCCGGATGCGGCGCGCGACGCCCGCCGGCTGCTGGCTGCGGCGGCCCGGGTTGCACCGGATCGGCTGACCCTTATGCGGGCTGAGCAGGTCGGTGATGCGTCCATTGTTCGGCTGAATGAGATGATCGCCCAGCGGTGTCGGCGCCAGCCCGTTTCCCAGATCCTGGGATACCGTGATTTCTTTGGCCGGCGCTTTTCCGTCTCACCGGCCGTACTGGATCCGCGACCTGAAACCGAGACCCTCGTTGCTGCCGCGCTCCGCGCACGCATCGGACGTGTGCTCGACCTCGGGACAGGATCGGGGTGTATTCTTCTTAGCCTGTTGGCCGAAGCGCCAGCCGCGCATGGTCTGGGCAGTGATGTATCCGATGACGCCCTTCGGGTTGCGGAGAAAAATGCAGAAAGCCTAGGTCTAGAGGGCAGGGCGCGCTTTCAGCGGGCCGACTGGTGGGCGGGCATCACCGGCCAATTTGACACGATTGTCGCCAACCCACCCTATATCGCCCGCCATGAGATGGCGGCACTGGCGCCAGAGGTGCGCGAGTGGGAACCGGTCCAGGCTCTGACGGACGGCGCAGATGGTCTTGGGGCCTACCGGGTGATTGCATCGGGCGCACGCGCGAAGATGACCGAGGATGCACGCCTTTTGGTTGAAGTCGGTCCAGATCAGGCTGCGGTGGTTGCGTCACTCTTTTCCGACGCGGGTCTTGAAGCCATTGCGGTCGATACCGATTTAGACGGAAGAGACCGGGTCGTTTCGGCCCGAAATGGCCCCGAAAAACGTTGATTCCGCGCACAGAGCGGCCTTTCTCCTCAAAACTTGAGTAGTTAGGGCTTGTGTTGGTGCGTTCATCGTGCTTACTCATCACTCACGGTGTGAGCGGGCACTTCGCCCCCTACCGCTATCGCCGGAAATGACAAGGACCACCTGGGAATGACCTCGGGCATATCGGTCCACCGGAAGGGCTGCCAACATCATCTGCTAAGACGGACAGTATGAGATCTTCTAAATCACGGTCGCGTAACAAATCGAACCGGAACCGCTCGGTCGGAAACATCGTTAATCGGGTGTTTGACAGCTCTGGGCCTGAGGGAAAAGTACGCGGTACACCCCAGCAGATCATTGATAAATATACGCAGCTGGCGCGTGATGCGCAGCTGTCCAATGACCGCGTTGCGGCCGAGAACTTTCAGCAGCATGCGGAACACTATACGCGCCTGCTGGGCGAAGCGATGCGGGAAGCCGAAGCGCGGCGCGAACAGCAGGAAGCGCAGAACAGAGAGCGCCAGCAGAATCGCGACAATCAGCCGAACGGGGCGGCGTCTGCAGATACGGATGCACCGCGCGGCAATGTGGACGATCCCGCAAGCGCACCGCAGCCCGACGTGATCGACGTGGCTGCGCCCGAGGAAAGCAGTCTGGTAGACACCCCTGAAAGTCAGCCAGAGACGACCAAGCAGGCTGAGCGGCCGCGTAAACCGCGCCGCAGTCCCAAGCCCAAGACCGACGGGTCCGATCCCGTCGGCCAAGCAGCACCCGAGACGCCCGAAGCGGCTGAATAGGCGGCACCGCCCCTAGCGGGCGGTACGTTCAGCGTCAAACGCGCGGGCGAGGGCGCAAAACTCTTCCAGTGAGATGTCTTCGGCCCGGGCCGTTGGCGGCACATGGGCCGCGTTAAGGACATCTTCGATCCGAGGAGAGAGCGACTTCAAAGCCGCCCGAAGCATCTTGCGCCGCTGACCGAAGGCCGCGCCGACGATCCGCGTCAATGTCTCGGCAGGCGCGGGAAAGCGCGGCTCTGGCAGTGCAACAATCGAAACGACGGCCGAATGAACCTTTGGCGGCGGTGAAAACGCCTGGGGCGGCAGCGATAGCACGATCTGCGCCGTGGATCGCCACTGGGTCAGAATGGACAGACGGCCATACACCTTTGATCCGGGCTGGGCGACAATGCGCTCGGCCACCTCACGCTGGAACATCAAGGTCAGGCTCTGCCAGAAAGGCGGCCAGAGCGGCGGGTTCATCCAGCGGACCAAAAGTTCGGTGCCCACGTTGTAGGGCAGGTTCGACACAACCCGGACCGGCGGCGTGAGATGCGGCGCCGGATCCACCGAAAGGGCGTCTCCTTCCAGGATCGTCAGGCGACCAGGATAGTGGTCCGAGATCGCTTGAAGTGCCGGAAGACAGCGCTTGTCCTTTTCGATGACCACAACATGGCGCGCCCCTTCGGCCAAAAGACCCCGGGTTAGGCCCCCGGGGCCGGGCCCGATTTCAAGAACGTCGGCTTCCGAAAGCGGGCCCGCCGCCCGGGCAATCCGCGCCGTCAGGTTCAGGTCGAGAATAAAGTTTTGGCCGAGCGACTTGCGGGCGGTAAGCCCATGTTCGGCAATCACCGCACGAAGCGGCGGCAGATCGTCGATGGCGCTCACCCGCGCCCTGCCGCCCTGCGGGCCTCGGCCATGGCGCGTGCCATGCGCAGGGCCGCGATGGTGCTGGCCGGGTTCGCGCGTCCGGTCCCGGCGATATCAAAAGCGGTTCCATGGTCCGGCGAGGTGCGCACAAACGGCAGTCCCAGCGTCACATTCACGGCGCTGTCGAAATCGATGGTCTTGATCGGGATAAGCGCCTGATCATGATACATGGTGATTGCGGCGTCATAGCCCGCGCGCGCCGCCGCGTGGAACAGCGTATCGCCCGATTGCGGACCTTTCAGATCAAAGCCTTGCGCCCTGAGGCGATGCAATGCCGGCGCGATGATCTGAAGATCTTCCTGCCCGATCTTGCCACCTTCGCCCGCATGGGGATTGAGGCCTGCGACCGCGATGCGCGGGGCGGCGATCCCAAAGTCATTCCGGAGCGCCGCGTGGGTTATCCGGACTATGGCCTCAATAAGTTCCGCGGTCAGCGCCGCGGATACATCGCGAACGGGGATATGAATTGTTGCGGGCACGACCCGCAGACTTGGTCCGGCAAGCATCATCACCACCCGGTCCACGCCCGCCAATTCAGCCAGATATTCGGTGTGACCGGGATGGGCAAAGCCCGCCCCGTCGATCAGTGCCTGCTTGTGGATTGGCGCGGTGCAAAGCGCCGAGGCCCTACCTTCGGTCACAAGCTCCACACCCCGCGCGATGACCGCGATGACGCCTGCGGCATTGGCCGGGTCCGGCTGACCAGGCGTCGCTTCGCCTGCGAATTCGTGGGCGAGGACAGGTAATTCGGCCTCTGGCACGTCAGATGCTTCCGATGGGTCCTCGATTGTCGCTACGCGGGCCCGCGGCGGCAAATGGCGTGGATCGCCGATCAGAAAGAACGGCAGCGATTGACCAAGTGTCTGCCGGGCGGTGACGGCAAGTTCAGGACCTATTCCCGCCGGTTCGCCAATCGTCATGGCGACCGGCCGGGTCATCGCACCACGATCGTTGCGTCTGATCGCAGCTCTGCCAGAAAGCTCTCGGCGAGCTGTTGGATCTTGGCCGCCCTCAGCTGGTTGCGGATTTGCTCGCGCGGGACATCCTCTGCAGCCGCCGCGGTTCGGCCGCAAAGCATCAAATAAAGAACCGTCTGTCCGCCGTTCCGCTGCAGTCTGGTCGAGCTTTCTCCGGCATCCAACTGGGCCAGTTCCAAGGCGATGTCTGTCGGAATATCCACGGGCGCCAGGGCTTCGCGCGAAAAGAGCTCTTCCGGCAGATCGGCGGTCAGTCCGGGCAGATCATCGCAACTGTCAGCGGTTTCGATCAGGCTTTGGCTCCGCGCTATTGCCCCTGCCGCAGGCAACTGTATCGCCACGAAATCAAGGGCCCCGTCCTGAGCCTGACCCGGTGGCGCCTCGGCGAGGGCGCGCAGCTGAAAGACAATCACCGCCTGGGGTGTTGGGATCGGCGCGGCTGTGTCGCCCGGTGACAACCCCAGGATCAGCGTGCCGATCTCAGGCGGCAGATCGGAAAGCTCAACCCAGTCAAGGCGTCCCCCGTTGTTGCGCGTGGCTGACGCCGACAGCCTGCGCGCCGTCTGTTCGAATTCGGCCTGGCTCAGATTGCTTTCCGACAGTTCCTGGGCCAACGCGAAGTTCTCGCCTGCCACGCTTTCGGGGACCAGTGGCAGCACGATCTCGGTCAAGAGTGCGCGCACACCGCCGCGATCGGTCGTCTGGGCAACGGCTCGGTCAACCTCGGCTTCGGTCACTTGCACGCGCGCGGCAAAGCGGGCGCCGATTACTTCGGACCAAAGCAGGTTCGGGCGCAGAAAATCCCGCACCGTTTGCGGATCAATGCCCCTGTCGGCAAGCTGCGACAGCAAGCTGTCCACATCAATCGCCGAGCGTTCTGCAAAATCGCCGAGCGCCGTTTGAAAAGCCTCTTCGCTGATCGTGACGCCCAGGGTTTTGGCGGCGTCCAGCCGCAAGCGGTCGTCAATCAGTGTCTCACGTGCCAGCACTGCCGCATTGCCCGGAAAGCCGAGTGCCGAAAAAAGCGCCTCGCGCTGTTCCAGCTCAAAGCTTGTGATGGCGCGATCGTTGACGGTTATCGCGGCACCGAAAGCGGACTGCGCGGAGACATCGCCAGCGGAACAGAACAGGGCGCAAACCGCGACCACCTGGACCCTCTGAGAGGCCCATGTCCAAAAAGCCGTAATCATGGCCACACTCTCAGCCATAGCACCTCTGACGACGTTCCTTTGCACCAGCCCCTCTTGGCAACCCGATCAGAAAATTGAACCGCGTGTTGGGTTCGACGGCGGCAGAGGATGTAAACGACCGTGCGTAGGAAAGGTCAACCTCAATGCATTCATTCCGGAACTGCAGGCCGAAACCAGTGCGTGCCGCCCGGTCGGCCACAAAATCATAGCGTGCATTGGCAATAGCACGCCAACTGTCCGTAATGTCATAGCGTGCGCTGACGCTGACTTCCTGGCTGTCGAGGTCACGCCCGACCTCGGGCTCGGCGATCAACCAGAGATAGCCTGACGACAACGCCAGATCACGGTAGGAAAATGACAGGGACCCTTCATTCTTGGTCAGGTTTCCTGAGTCGTCAATCAGCGTGCGATTCGCCAGGCGGATGCCGTTCCTGGCGTTGAGCTGGACGCTGGCAAGCCAATCCGAACGCATCCCGTCCAGACCGGATGCCGGCGTGAACTGGCGTTCATCGTCAGAGCGGAAAACCCGGCCGCCCGACAGCGAAAGTGCAAAACCGTCGCCAGAAGACATGTGCCACGAACCGCCGAGGTTCAGGCGCGCGCCGCTTTCGTAGCGGTTGTGGCCGGGTATGCGACTGAGGCTGAAAAGGTTGCCTTCATCGAAATCGACCAGCGTCCCTTCTTCGTCTTCCAACTCGTCACCGTCTTCCGTCGACCAGACCAGCTGCGCCGCCGGTTCAAGCACGTGGCGATAGCCGTTTGAGGCGGTTTTTTCCAACGGCCAGCGCGCACCGACAGCGAACTGCGTGGTCACGCGGGCCGCGTTGTCCTGAGTGCTGTCCTGATCGACATCGTAGTAATTGGCGTTCAAACGCACTTCCGTGTTGCCCTCGATGCCGGGTCCGAAAGTCTCGGATCGCCACCAGCCGAACCGCGAGCTCAACCGTCCATAATCGCGCCCTTCTACGTCCGCATCGGATGTGCGGTTAAGCCCGTAGGCTTCGAACTGAAACGAAGCGACGCCGCCCAGCCCGGGCGGCGCGAATTTCTCACCAAAGGCCAACCGACCGATCACCGAGGGGATTGTGTCATTGCTTTCGCTTGACCGGTAGGTCCGGTAGGAAATGGCTTCGGCGACCAAAAGCGCGTCTCGCTTGACCCTGGTCAACAGCACGTCACTGCGCGCGCGGTCCTGCCCGGAAATGGAATAGTCCGACAGGTAACTATCGTCGCTTGCAAGTTCGAGGTTGAAGCCGAGACGGATGTCGTCATCCAGAAAAAAAAGCCCCGACCCAAACAGGTATCCCCGAACGTCTCTGTCCCGAATGTTGTCGTTCGAGATCGCTCCGGCGAGCTGCACGGCACCGTTCTTTTGAACATTGCGGTGGCGAAAGGCCAGCGTCTCGGTGGACGGGGACACATAGGGCGTCAGGGTCACATCCGCGCTGTCGCCCAAGGGCACAAAATAGGGCGCGACAATGCCGGTACCCAATCGGGAACTTGAGCGAATGCCGGGGATCAGAAACCCGCGCGCCCGGTCGACAGACGGATCAGGCAAGCGCAGGCGCGGCACGTAGAAAACCGGCACACCCAGCACCTGAAAGATCGCATTGTCAAAGTAGAGTTGCTTTTCGACGTTGTCATGGACAACGCGCGTCGCCCGTATCTGCCAAAGCGGCAACTGACTTGCGTCGCAGACCTGGCAGGTTGAGGCCACCGTACGCGTAAGCTGCGTATAGCGGCCCTTGGCGCGCACGATCTCATTGGCGGCAATCTGAAGCTCTTGTTCAAGCACCAGACGGGCGGACTGAAGCATACCGTTGCGAAAGCCGTCATCTAGTTCGGCGAAATCGCCCACGATGACGAAACCGTCGCCTTCGGTAAGGCGGATCGGTCCCTCGGCCGTCAGACTGTCGGTTGCCGCGTCATAGCGCACCGCCCGCGCACTCAGGCGGCGGCCGGTGTAAATGACCTCTACGTTGCCTTCTGCGCGCAGGACGTTGCCCCCAAGCACCTCGACCCGGTCGGCGATCAGGATTGCACGGTCCTGGGCGTCCGCGATCTGGGCCTGCGACAGTAGAATGATCAACCCCGCCAAAACCGCCAGGAAACACCGGGGCGCAGCCTTGCATTCGGCCAGGACGGTCATCCGTCTTCCAGTTGCATCAGCAGTCCCAGGGTCAGCAGGATCGCTGCAAAGGGTGGCGCCCAGGCGGCGATGAACACCGGGACCTGACCGTTCTCGGCCAGAATTTGCGCCAGATTGCGCAGGAAATAGAGGCTGAAGCCCATCATCACCGACAGCAGGACCATCAGGCCGGTGCGCCCCATTCGCGTGTGTCGCATGGTGAAACACGCCCCCAACATGACCATGGCCACGCAGGTCAAGGGTAACGCCAGCTGGGTTTGAAACCAAACCCTGTGGTTCAGAGCCGAAAACCCGGCATTGTCCAGTTGGCTTATGAAGGCCGGAAGATCCCAGATCGGAATGGCCGAGGGCGTGCCGAAACTGTCCCGAATACCTTCCCGTGTCAGGTTGGTCTGAACGTCCAGCTCTTGCACCTTCGTGGCGGTTTGCTCGGGGATGTCACCAAGACCGTCAAGGCGCCATTCTTTGGCATTGCGCAACATCCAATATCCGGGAACGAGCTCGGCCCGGGATGCCTCGATGCGCGACAGCGCGCGGCCTTCGGGGCTGAGGGTGACAAAACTCACCCGGTAAAGCTCGGTTCCATCCAGATTGGCGCGCCGGGCGTGGATCACCGTCTGGCCATCGGCGCTTCCCTGTCGAAGCCACAGGCCTTCGGGGCTGACCGAAAACTCTCGGTCTTCTCCGGTGACCAGCGCCTCTGTACGGCGTTCGTGTTCGCGCTGGGTGGCCGAGACAATCGGATTGAGCGCCGTCAGGGCGAAAACGCCGACGGCAAAGGCGACGATCGAGGGGGCGATCAAAGCCCGCGATGCGGATCGGCCGGTTGCTCGCGTGACCACCATTTCGCTGGTGCGGGCCAGATTCAGGAACAACACAATTGACGCCATGATCATGATCAGGGGCAGGACGGCATAAAGGCTGTTGGGCACCGTCAGCAGGGTCAGCAGAGCCATATCCAGCAACGACAGCGCGTCGGTGTTGAACCGTCTTGTTGTCTCGACCATCTCGATCAGAAAAATGAAACCCGAGATAATGCCGGCCAGGATCAGAAAGGCATGAAAGTAACGTCGCGCGAAGTAGATGTGCAGCGTCATGTGGTTGCGGCCTCGACCGGCCCGACCCGGCCGCCGCGCGCCGACTTGCGCCTGAAGAGACCGGGATGCGACGCAATCCAAAGAAAAATCGCCGACAGTGCCAGTCCCAACACCGAAGGAATGTAAAGGGCCGGCCAATAGGCCACGTTGCTTACGGCAAGATCCACCATGGCATTGTCGATCGATTTCAGTACCGCCAGCGCGATGATCGCCAGTCCGACCTGGCGCCAGAAGCCGAAGCGGCTGAAGCCCCCGATCATCAGGCAGGAATAACCCATGAGCGCCGCGACCATCGCCAGGATCGGCTGTGCGATCCGGTCGTTCAGTTCAAAGCGAAACACGGCCAGCGTTGCGTTGGTACGCTCTAGATCAGCGGGATCAGCGCGCCAGAGGGCCGCCGATGTCAGCGCCCGTGGCTCAGGCCTGCCGGGTCCGGTGACGCCAATCAGTTTTCGGATCTCAAAGGCGAAATCCTGGAAACGGGTCAGTGACAGGCGTTGGTCGGGGCGCTGTACGGTTTGCGCGACACCATCAAACAGGATCAGAACCGGCCCATCATCGCTGGGCACCACAAGGGCACTTTCCGCCACATAGGTGGTATCCTGTTTGATGTCTCTGCCATCCCTCAGATAAACGCTTTGCAAGACGCCCCGTGCGTCGATTTCCCGGATGTAGAAGGTGATTTGGCTGGCCGGGTGCAGAAATTCACCGGGCCGCAGAAAGCGTGCGGTGATATCGTTGGCGATTGTAACCTCGCGCTTGGCCAGTTCGGCCCGGGAAGCGGGTTCGAGAAAATGCATCAGGATCGAGATCAAGACCGCGACGATCGCGCCGAATACCAGCACAGGCCGCGCCATGCGAAAGATCGACTGCCCGGTCGATTGGATAACCAGCAGTTCGCTGTCGCTGGCCATCCGGTTGGTCACATAGACCGTTGCTGCAAACGCGGCCAGGGGCAGCATGATCCGGATGACCGCCGGAAGGCTGAGGGCGGCAAAGACAAGGAAAGTTCCGGCCGATTGTCCGTCCGAAATCAGATGGTCGAAAAGCAGAACCGCCCGGTTCACCCAGTAGATCCCGACCAGCACAAGCGAAAAAAATCCGAAAAGCACCATCAGACGCGACAGCATGTACCTGTCAAATCTGGTCAAGGCGCCCCTCCGTATGCCGTTCTTGCCCCATTGAGCCGACACTAGCTTATCGGTTTTGCCGCGAAAACTGCATTCTGGTCACTGCGGCACAGCCGGGGTAGGAAATGGCAGTCTTATGCGCAGGAGAAGTCATGACCACACCCGTCGATATCGCTTTCGTTGCCTCGGATCTTGAAGCTATCCAGTCTTTCGAAGGCAGAGTCGTGGTCTTTATCGGCGAGGAAGGTCGGCTGGACCGCAGCGCCCGCCGTGTCAACCGGCTTATGCGGGGCGCGTTGGCGCGTCTGGCCGAAAGCGATGGCTTTGGGAAAATGAAACTGGGTGACAGCCGAGAAATTGCATGGCCAGCCGGAATGGCGGCCGAGGCCGTTCAGGTCGTGCGCCTGGACCGGAACTCTAAGGGCCTGACCGCCCGGCGGGCCGGGGCGGCAATCGGGCGCGCGCTTGGAAAGACCCAGACGCTGATCCTGGGCAGCGGACTGAACGCGCCGCTGGATCTGGCGCTTGGCGTTGCGTTGCGCGCCTATGCATTCTCGGATCACAAATCCGATCCCGCTGATCCGCCCGGAGCGGTCACCATGGCAGTTGCCAAACCCGATGAGGCAGATGCGGGCTTCGATGCGGTCTCGGCCGCCGCCCAGGGCGTGTTCTTTACCCGCGATCTGGTGTCCGAGCCGTCGAACGTGCTCACAACTACCGAGTTTGCCGACCGCCTGAGTGATTTATCCGCCCACGGCCTCAAGGTTGAGGTGCTTGAAGAAGACAAACTGGAAGAGCTTGGCATGCGGACCCTTCTCGCCGTGGGTCAGGGATCGGAAAGCCCGTCCAAAGTCGTTGTCATGGAATGGAGCGGCGGTGGCGACGAGGCTCCGTTCGCTGTGATTGGCAAGGGGGTCGTTTTTGATACCGGCGGGATCAGCCTGAAACCGGCGGGTGGCATGGAAGACATGACCATGGACATGGGCGGGGCGGGCGTTGTTGCCGGTGTTATGAAAACGCTGGCGTTGCGCAAGGCCAAGGCCAATGTTGTCGGCCTGGTCGGATTGGTTGAAAACATGCCCGACGGCAAGGCCACACGCCCGGGTGACGTGGTCAAGAGCATGAAGGGCGACACGGTCGAGATCATCAACACCGACGCCGAAGGGCGTCTGGTTCTGGCCGATGTGCTCTGGTACGCGCAAGAACGGTTTCAACCTGTCGGCATGGTCGATCTGGCCACGTTGACCGGCGCGATCATCATCGGGCTGGGCCATGAAAACGCGGGCGTGTTTTCAAACAATGATGCGCTGTGCAACGCCTTCCTGAAGGCGGCAGAGGCGGAAGGCGAAGGCGCCTGGCGCATGCCGCTTGGGGCCGCATACGACAAGATGCTGAAATCCGGCGTCGCGGACATGAAGAACGTGGGCGGGCGCGCCGCAGGGTCGGTGACGGCCGCACAGTTCCTTCAACGTTTTGTCAAGGACGACATGCCGTGGATCCATCTGGATATCGCCGGCGTCGCAAGCGTGAAATCCGACACAGCAATGGCACCCAAGGGCGCCACCGGCTGGGGCGTGCGTGCCCTGGACCGCCTTGTGCGCGACAAGTTCGAAGCGGACTAAACCCGGCCATGGGGGCGGCCTTCTTCTACCACATGACCCGGCAGCCGCTTGAGGTGACGCTGGCGGTCCTGCTGCAGAAGTCGCTTGGCGCCGGCTGGTCGGTGGTTGTGCGGGGCGGCGCACCAGAGCGCCTGGACTGGCTTGACCAAAAGCTGTGGCTCGGCCGCGATGACGGGTTTCTGCCCCATGGTCTTGCCGGTGGCCGCCATGATCACCTGCAGCCGGTGCTGTTGACCTCGGGGATGGAACGGCCCAACGGCGCGGCCTGCCTGATGGCAATCGACGGCGCCGCGGTGGACGCAGCGGAAGTTGCCGAGCTGGAACGGGTGTGCATCCTCTTTGACGGCAACAACGAAGACGCGGTGCAGATCGCCCGCGATCAGTGGCGGGCGCTGACGGCTGACGGATGCGCGGCCAAG
Source organism: Pseudomonadota bacterium (assembly GCA_039026235.1). Taxonomy (GTDB): domain Bacteria; phylum Pseudomonadota; class Alphaproteobacteria; order Rhodobacterales; family Rhodobacteraceae; genus JBCCMQ01. The sequence goes on along the minus strand of JBCCMQ010000004.1, from coordinate 53,589 downwards.
TACTGGTCGGACGACGACGGAAGCTGGAAAATGAAGGCCGAGGCGGGCTAACGTGTCAGGATAAGCTGACTGTCCCGGATCTCGATCGCCTCATAGCGATTGAGATAGGTCATGCCCAAAAGCGATTCCTGCATTGCCCCGCCGTTGACCTGCGCCCGGAAGCCGCGGTCCGTTACCGGGCCCAGGGCCACGCTGTCCAGCGTCACTGGCGCCGTGCTGACGGTGCCGTTGGCCGTGTTGGCCCGCCCTATATAGGCCAACGCCTCCGGGTCCAGACCGACACGCGCAGCGTCGCGCTGGGTCAGAACCATCTGACTGGCGCCCGTATCCACGACGAAACGCACCGGCACATCGTTGATGGACAGCGTGAGGTAATAGTGGCCGTCGGGGCTGCGCGGAACCTCTATGCGGCCTTCTTCCACGGCATAGCTTTGGCGCGGCGCTACATCGTCGCTGATGTCGTTCCAAAGCCCGTAGGCGGCAATGACACCAAGAAAGATCAAACCCCAGACCAATGCCTGTTGCGCGACCTGGCTCAGCTTTTGGCGGTTTGCGGCCAGAAAATACCCCCCCACCGCAACGGCGAGGATGGTCAGATAAAGCAGCCGGGCAATGTCATCTCCATCCATGGAACTGATTTAGGTACGAACGGCGGGCGCGGGAAGGGCCAACCCATGTCAAAGCCCGCTAAGCAGTGCTGGCGGCGACCCGATACCGAACTCTGCCAGACCTTCGAGGACGAATTGAACCGACAGCGCGGCCAGCAGCATGCCCAAAAGACGTGTGACGACGTTTATTCCCGTCCGCCCCAGCGCCTTCTCAAGTGTTCCGGCAGCCAGTGCCAAAAGCAGCACCGCCAAAACGCAAACGGCCATGACCCCGATGACCGCCCCCTGTTCGGCAAGGCTTTCGGACTGACCGGTCAAAAGGATCATCGTGGCGATTGACCCCGGTCCGGCAATCAGCGGTATGGCCAGCGGAAAGACCGAAGGATCGTTGGTATCTTGCGCGCTTCGGCTTTCCCGGCGCTGGGTGCGCCGTTCGAACAACATATCAAGCGCCGTCAGGAACAAAAGGATCCCGCCCGCGATCTTGAAGGCCGCGAGCGAGATGCCCATGAAGCCCAGAACCGCCTCTCCGAAAAATCCGAAAAGCGTCAGGATGGCCCCGGCGATTACGCAGGCGCGCAGCGATATGCGGCGCCGGGTTGGTGGGTCCATGCCCTGGGTCAGGGCCACAAAGATCGGCGCCAGCCCGATGGGATCGATGATAACGAAAAGCGTCACAAATGCCGTGATCAGCTCTGGCAGTTCCATTGCTAACCTTCTGCGGTTTCCAGCTTTTCAAGCGCGGTCATCCAAAGTTCTTCGGCCCGGTCAAGACCGGTCATCACCTCGGCATACTTCTTCTGCCACACCAGCGCTTCGTCCTTGCGTTCAGCGTAAAGCGTGGGATCGGCCAGCCGGCTCGCCAGCTTGTCGCGCATGTCGTTCAATTTCTCTATGCGGCTTTCGCATTTTCGCACCTCGGCGCGCAACAAAAGCAGGCGGTCGCGGCTGACCGGCTTTGGCTTCGGTCTGGTGCGGGCCTGCTTCTGGCCGTCGTCGGTGCGCAGCAGCATGGTGCGGTAGCTTTCCAGGTCCTCCTCATAGAGGGAAACGCGCCCCCCTTTGACCAGCCACAGCCGGTCCGCCACCAGACCCAGAAGGTGCATATCATGGCTGACCAGGATCACCGCGCCCGTATAGGCTGTCAGCGCTTCGACCAGCGCTTCGCGGCTTTCGATGTCCAGATGGTTCGTCGGTTCGTCGAGAATCAGAAGGTGCGGCGCGTGGAGCGTTGCCAGCATCAGCGAAAGACGCGCTTTCTGGCCGCCGGAAAGCTGCGCAACCTTGGTGTCCGCCTGGGCTGCGGCAATGCCGAAACCTGCCAGCCGGGCGCGCAGCTTGGCGGGCAAAAGGTCCGGCAGAGCGCGCGATATATGTTGCAGCGGCGTTTCGTCAGCGCGAAGTTCATCCAACTGATGCTGGGCAAAATAGCCCACGCGCAGCTTGGATGCCTGGGTCAGGCGTCCGCCCAACACATCAAGGCGTCCCGACAAGAGCTTGGAAAGCGTGGATTTTCCTTCACCGTTCTTACCGAGAAGCGCGATGCGGTCATCCTGATCGATCCTGAGCGCCAGCTGCGACAGAACGGCCCGACCGTCATAGCCAACGCTGGCGCCCTCGGTGGTGACAATCGGCGGCGACAGCTCTTCCGGCGCGGGGAAGGAAAACGCCCGCAGGGCTGCCTCTTCCGGGCTGGAGATGGTCTGCAGACGATCAAGCATCTTCAGGCGTGACTGGGCCTGTTTTGCCTTCGACGCCTTGTAACGGAAGCGGTCGACAAAGGACTGCAGGTGCTTTCGCCGCGCTTCGGTCTTCTTGTTCTGGGCTTCGGCAAGGGCCAGCCGTTCTGACCTTTGGCGCGCGAAGGTGTCATAGGCCACCGGATAGAGGGTTAGCTTGCGGTCTTCCAGATGCAGGATCGATCCCACGGCCCGGTTCAAAAGGCCCCGGTCGTGGCTGATGATCAGGACCGTATGGGGATAACGCGCAAGATAGCTTTCAAGCCAGATCGCGCCTTCCAGATCCAGGTAGTTCGTGGGCTCGTCCAAAAGCAGAAGATCCGGCGCTGCGAACAGAACACCGGCCAGCGCAACACGCATCCGCCAGCCGCCCGAGAATGCCGAACAGGGTCGCGAAAGGGCTGCTTGATCGAACCCCAGCCCCCGCAGGATGGCGGATGCCCTGGCCTCGGCCGACCAGGCATCAATGTCGGCAAGTCGGGTCTGGATTTCGGCGATCCGGTGGGGGTCTTCGGCGATGTCAGCCTCGGCCAGAAGCGCGGTTCTTTCCGTGTCCGCCGCCAGAACGGTATCAATAAGTGACTTCTCCGAGGCCGGAACTTCTTGGTCGACGCCGCCGATCTGCGCGCCGGCAGGTAACGAGATGGTGCCGGTCTCAAGTGTCAACTGCCCTCGGATCAGCCGAAACAGGGTGGTCTTGCCGGTGCCGTTTCTTCCGACAACGCCGACCTTGTGACCGACCGGGATCACCGCGCTTGCGCCCACCAGCAGCGGGTTTCCAGCGACGCTATAGCCTATGTCTTCGATGCGAAGCATAGGCTTGCCCTAGATCATTTTCGGCAGGACGGAAAGCGGCCAGCACTGGGTTTCAAATGGCTTTCCGCGGGACGGCGCGCCAGTCTTGCGGCGCGAGCGCTACCAGCGGTCGATCCGCCGTCTGCGGCACTTTCCATCCCGCACGACCCATGCTAGTGGGCGCCGGAATTTGCGCATCGGGCATAGGGCCCGCTGCCGAAGCAAGAGAAGAGGCCTAAATGGCGACCGAACGCACGCTTTCGATCATCAAACCCGATGCAACGCGCCGCAACCTGACCGGCAAGATCAACACAAAGTTCGAAGACGCGGGTCTGCGCATCGTGGCACAGAAACGTATCCATCTGACCAAGGCGCAGGCTGGAGAGTTCTACAAGGTCCACGCCGAGCGACCGTTTTACGACGAACTTTGCACTTTTATGGCCTCAGAGCCAGTTGTGGTGCAGGTGCTTGAGGGCGAGGGCGCAATCGCGAAGAACCGCGAAGTCATGGGCGCAACCAATCCAGCCGATGCGGCCCCCGGAACCATTCGTGCGGAGTTTGCAGAATCCGTTGGCGAAAACTCGGTGCACGGCTCTGACGCGCCCGAGACGGCGGCGGTCGAGATCTCGTACTTCTTTTCCGGATTGGAACTGGTCGGTTAACCTCGGCCGGTTTCCTATGACGCGCGCGGCGTAGCGGGCCTGACGCCTAATTCGTCCAGGATCTTCTCGATACCCTCGGGGGCAGTGGACTTTCGATTTGCCTTTAGCGCATCGAAGCGCTGGCGTAGGGCGGTCTTTTCGTCCCCGGTGCAATCGTTCCAGGGGCGGCCCTTCAAGCCCATTTCTATCGCGTAATAGGCGATAAAGTGGGGCCGCGCGCCAGCGGCAAGAAGCCGAGCGTAGGCGGCGTCTGTGCCAAGGTCCCGCAGTTCGTCAGCCGTGGTTATGCCGACCTTGGCAAATGCCTCGGCCATGGCGGCGCCGAGGTTCCGGATTGACGTGACAGGCTGGCTCATTCCGCGACAGTGGCACGGATATGGTCTGCCGCCAATCTGTGGGCGGTTAAATCTGTGCCCAGTCGTCGAAGCGGCGCGGCGTCTGCGGTGCCGGCTTTGGGCTTTGCTGCGATGCGGGTGCGCGTGTTTCGGCCGAAGATCCGGTTTCGGACGCGCCCGTGGTTTCTGTTTCCTTGTCCATGCTCTGCTCCTGTCCAGCGTCTTGACGCGCGGCTCAGGAACACCTGTATCATAGACCCGCGCGACTGTGTCGCGTGATTGAAACCCGATCACGGAAGCTTGTTGAAACTTAGGCACATGCAGGCCGAAATCCGTACGATTTCAGTGCATTTGCAAATAGACTAAGCAGGGTCGTACAGCCCAGCCACGCTTGCGCGCAGCTGAATTAACCCCAGAACCGTGTCGATTGTCGGTGTCGGCGTGGCTGTGATCCGGCCAAGTTCCTGAACCGAGCCCACCAGCGCGTCAATTTCCATAGGCCGACCCGCTTCGAGATCCTGCAGCATCGAGGTGCGATGGGCGCCGACGGCGGCCCCACCGGCGATCCTGCGATCGACGTCGATGGGAAACTTGACGCCCAGCTTTTCGGCAATCTCTTGCGCTTCCAGCATCATTGCCCGGGCGACAGCCCGGGTGCCGGTCGCCGTGCAAAGCACATCCAGCGTGGCCGTGGTCAGGGCAGAGATTGGGTTGAAGGACAGATTGCCCCAGAGCTTCACCCAGATCTCATCTCGAAGCCGCGGGCGCACCGGCGCCCGAAGGCCGGCTGACGTTAGCACCTGGGACAGCGCCAGGGCGCGCTCGGACTTTGATCCGTCCGGTTCGCCAAGGCTAAAGCGGTTGCCTTCGATATGGCGGATCACGCCGGGCTCGGTGACTTCGGCGGCCGGGTAGACGACACAGCCTAGCACGCGGTCCGGGCCAAAGCCGTTCCATTGCGCGTCACCGGGGTCGACCGAGGCCAGCCGGGTGCCTTCAAAGGGGCCGCCAAGTCTGTGAAAATACCACCACGGCACGCCGTTCACACCGCTAACGATGGTTGTCTCTGGTCCGATCAACGGCGCCATTGCCGCCACCAACGGCGGCACGGAATGGGCTTTGAGGGTCACGATGACATAATCCTGCGGGCCAAGTTCCTCAGGTCGGTCAGACGCTCTGACCCGAACGCTGGTGTCGCCGTCCTCGGCAATCAGCCGAAGCCCATGTTCGCGCATGGCGGCCAGATGCGGGCCCCGGGCGACGAGGCTGACATCGGCCCCGGCCTCCACCAGTTTCACGCCCAGAAAGCCGCCAATGGCCCCGGCGCCGAAAACGCATATCTTCATGATCTCACGTTCCTTATCCCGGGCTTCGTAAGGTCAGGCCTTGGTCACGAGCCCCAGTTTTTCGGCCATGCCGATGCGTTGGATCTTGCCCGTCGCACCCTTGGGTAATTCATCGAGAATGATCACCCGTCGCGGCACCTTGAAATCGGCCATACGTGTCGCGGCGAAATCGCGGATGGCGCGTTCATCGGCGTCCTGCCCGTCCTTCAGGACCAGGGCTGCCGCGACCTCTTCCCCCAGTTTCGGATGGGGCAGGGCAAATGTGACAACCTGCTGAACGGCCGGATGGTCAAGCAGGACCCCATCAACCTCAAGCGGGCTGATCTTTTCGCCGCCTCGATTGATGATTTCTTTCAGCCTGCCCGTCAGATGCAGATACCCGTCCGCGTCCAGGGCCCCCTGATCACCGGTCCGAAACCAGCGCTTGCCCTGGGCCTCGAAGAAGTTCTTGGCATTGGCTTCGGGGTTGCTTTCGTAGCCCGGCGTCACATTCGGGCCCGAAATCACCACCTCACCCGTTCCGGAACTGATCTCGTTGCGGGTTTCATGCGCAATCGCCACCTCGGGTCCGGCGGCCACGCCAACCGAGCCCGGCTTTTGCAGCGCAAGGGGATTGCAGCACATCTGATGGGCCGCTTCGGTCATGCCGTAAGCCTCGATAACTGGCGCACCAAAGGTCTGCTGAAGTGCCTCCATCACCTGGGCCGGAAGGCTTGCCGATGAGGACCGCAGGAACCGAAGCGGCACGTCGGCGACGACCTCGGCGTTGCGCCCTGCGCGTGACAGGATCGCCTGGTGCATGGTGGGTACGGCCGTGTACCAGCTTGGGCGCGCTTCTGACATCCAGCTGAAGAAGCGCAAGGCGTCAAAACCCGGGGCGCACCAGATTGATCCACCCGCCGCAAAGGTGGCCGAAACGGCGGCAACAAGACCGTGAATGTGGAACAGCGGCATGACGTTAAGGCATCGGTCTGCGGGGTTCAAGTTCAGCGAGGCGGCGATGTTCTGGGCAGAAGACGCAACATTGCGCTGGGTCAGCGGAACGATCTTCGGTCGCGATGTCGTACCGGATGTATGCAGGATCAAGGCCATGTCGTCGGCGTCAGGGCGAACGGTTTCGGCAGGTTCGCCCAAGGGCACATCGCGTTCGGCCGCCAGCTCAAAGTCACCGGCCGCCGCGCGGGGCGTGAGGTGCAGTATAAGAAGCCCGAGTTGCCGGCCAGCCGCCAAAGCGGGACCGTCATAGTCCTTGGAAACGACCAGAGCTTTGGCGCCGAGATCCTTGAGGTAGAACAGAAATTCTTCCTTCCGGTAGGCCGGGTTCAGGGGGGCCGTGGCAGCCGCCTGGGCAATCGTGAAAAAGGCGCTGGCCATATCGGGGCCATTGGCGAGAACGATCGCCACGCGGTCGGTCGCGGACACGCCAAACCCCCTAAGGCCTTCCTCCACCTCCTGCGAAAGTGCGCGCAGCGCGCCGTAGCTCAACCAGTCACGGCCCGGGGCGCCCAGCGCCGGGGTGTCGTCATCGTGGGGCGCGCAAAGGCCGCGCAGCGTAGATATCATCGGTCATCCTTCCGGGCTTGATCCCCGCTCTGCCGACTGCCGTTTTGGACCCGCCGCGCCAGGCGGCGTTGGCGGGACCCTGACAAGCGCGCCGGACCGGGCGGATGTGTCGGGCTTCGGAGCCCTGCAAATACACCAACCCGCCAGGCTTTCAATCTCTGCTGCATGAATTTCGTTTGGCTTTCGTGGCCCGAACCTATGCGGGCTGGCGCACGCTAGAGCGATGCCGCCGATACGGCTAACTGGCGCGGGGCGATGCTTTCGACCGATGCACAGGTCTTTTTGCGCCGTATCAGAATGACCGCCGGATGGCTGATCCGCGCATCCTTCATCCTGTCGCAGAAATCCGAGAGATCACCGCGCACCCGCTGTTCGCCGTCCTTTGAGGCATTGGCAACGACCTCCACTTCGGTATCGCCGGGGATGCCGGCGGCCAACAGCTCGTCGCGTATGCGCGCTCCGGCTTTGGTGGCCATGTAGAGCGCAAGTGTCGTCCCGGGTCGCAATGTCTCGCGAAAGCTGGGCGCCGGGTCGCCGTCGCGACTGGTGCCGGTTGCCAGAACCACACGGTCCGTTTCGCCGCGCCGGGTCAGCGATCGACCCGCCCCGGCGGCCGCGGCAGTGGCGGCGGTAATCCCCGGCACGATTTCGATATCGACACCGGCCCGACGTGCGGCCGCAACCTCTTCATCGGCCCGCCCAAAGATGGTCGGGTCACCGCTTTTGAGCCGCACAACGGACTGGCCCCGCTGCGCGGCTGCAACCACCACGGCGTCGATCCGGTCCTGCGGCCATGCGCATGCGCCGACGGCCTTGCCCACATAGATCCGTTCCGCATCCCGGCGCGCGAGTTCAAGCACCCTCGGGTCGACCAGACGGTCATAGAAGATCACATCAGCTTCCTGCAGCCGCTGCACGGCACGCAGGGTCAACAGATCGGCCGCGCCGGGCCCGGCCCCAACCAATGCGATACGGCCGGTTTTTGCCGCGCCCGGCGCCTCTCCGGCTTCGATGGCGCTTTTCATAAGTTCGGCACTGGCGGATAGATCGTTCCTAGCCGCCGCCTGGCGTGGCGCGTCGGCGAAGACCCAACGCCAGAATGCACGGCGGTCACGCGGCGGGACCCGCGCTGCCACAGCCTGGCGCAGACGGCCCGCAAGCGCGGCCAGCTCACCGATACTCGGCTCAAGAAGGTATTCGATGCGGGTCTTGATCTGGCGGGCGAGTACGGGTGCCGTGCCTTCGGTCCCGATGGCCACAACGACCGGGTCCCGATCGACGATCGACGGGGTGATCGCTTCGCAAAGATCCGGTTGATCGACCACGTTGACCAGCGCCCCGGCGTCCCGCGCCAGCGCGTGCGAACCCGCATCGGCGCCCGGACAGCCTGTGGCGACGAAAACAAGCGCCGCGTCTTTCAAAAGCGATGGTCGCAGGGGTCCGTCAATGTGGCGCGCGCGCCCCTTGGCCACGACGCCCGCAAGCTCGGGGTCCAGCGTGTGCGACACGATATCGATCTGCGCTTCGGTCTTCAGAAGCAGACGGCATTTCTGGGCCGCCTGTTCGCCGCCCCCCACGATCACGACGCGGCGGTCTTCCATGCGCAGGAACATCGGAAAGGTCTTGATCGCTCTTCTCCCCGTTATTCCGCCGCCAGGGCCGGTGGCATGGTGCGCGCGATGAGCGCTTCCAGTTCCGGGCGGCAGGCGCCACAGCCGGTGCCAGCCCCCGTGCAACCCCCCAGCGCGTCGACCGATGCGGCGCCGTCGCGTATCGCCGCCTTGATGGTGTTGATGCCGACGCTCTTGCAGGCGCAGACGATGGCACCCGGATCGGGCCGGTCCATACCCGGCACACCGGCCAGCGCCACATCGGCCGGGGTCTCTGTTCCGATCAGGGCAATGACATGGGCGCGGGCCACGGCCACTGGTTCCGTAGCGGCAAAGAAGAGCCCCAGAAGACGTTCTTTGTGCGCAATGGCCACCCGGGCCGTTCCCCTTGCCGAATCAAGGCTGAGGCTGGCGGTGCCTGTATCGATCCGAAGAACCGCCCGCGCCTCACCCACCCAATCATGGGGCGTTTTGCACCCGGCAATCTCGGCCCGCCAGCCCGTGTCGCTTCGGGCAACGGCCGCATAGGGTCGCTCGGGCGTCATCTGTTCCGTCGATGCGGCAAAGCCGTACCACGCCGCACCAAACGCCGTGACACGCACCGGCTGGGATTTCGACGCGGGCTGACCCGAAACCTTGTCAGTCAAGGGTGCGACCAGCGTGTTGACGCGCCCCGCTGAACTGGTCTCGGCCGTCCAGTGCATCGGGGCAAAGGCCTGTCCAGGTGCAATGCGGGTGCTGATCATGACGCGCAAGATGGCCGTACCTTGCGGGCTTTCGATCCGTGCCAGACTGGCCGGTAAAAGACCGATACGCGCGGCATCTTCCGGGTGAATTTCAAGGTAAGGCTCCGCCAGATGGGCATTCAGCTGTGCCGCCCGCCCGGTCCGCGTCATGGTATGCCAGTGGTCGCGGACGCGGCCGGTATTCAGCAAGATCAGACCCTGTTCAGACCGCCGGTGCGCCGGTGCCTCGACCGGCAGCATCTTAGCTTTGCGGTTCGCGTGGTAGAAGCCTCCATCGGCGAAAAAGCGTGGCCCTTGATGGCCGGTCTCGGGCACCGGCCAGACCACGGGTGCCAGCGCATCATATTCGGCATCGGACAGACCAGAGAGACCGGTCAGATCCAGATCGCGGCCAAAGTCGCGAGACAGGCGCGTCATGGCCGCGTATTCGCGAAAAACCTCCGCTTCGGACGCATAGCAGAAATCCGCACCCCATCCCATTTGCGTGGCGACATCGGCAATGATCTTCCAGTCCGGACGGGCCTCGCCTGGTGCCGGAAGAAAAGGTCGCTGCCGCGAAATTCGACGCTCGGAATTTGTAACCGTGCCCGATTTCTCCCCCCAGGCCGTGGCCGGGAGCAGGACATCGGCAAGGCGCGCCGTATCGGTTTCGTCGACGATGTCCGAGACGACCGTAAAGGGGACGCTGCGGATGGCGGCAGCCACACCATCGGCGTCCGGCATCGAAACCGCCGGGTTCGTTGACATGATCCAAAGCGCCTGGATCTGTCCTTTGCCGCAGGCGTCGAACAGATCAACGGCCTTCAGCCCCGGCTTTTGGCAGATCACCGGCGCATTCCAGAAGTCCTGCACCGCCTGCCTGTGGGTTTCATTTTCGATGTCGAGATGGCAGGCCAGCATGTTGGCCAGCCCGCCGACCTCGCGTCCGCCCATGGCATTCGGCTGCCCGGTCATCGAAAATGGGCCCATTCCCGGACGCCCGATACGTCCGCTTGCCAGATGGCAATTCAGGATCGCATTTACTTTGTCGGTCCCATAAGCGGACTGGTTCACGCCCTGGGAATACAGCGTCACGACCCGCTCGCTGCGGCACCAGAGATCAATGAAAGCGTTTCGGTCTTGCTCGGTCAGCCCGTCAGACTTCGGCGTACTGCGCGCCGACGCGACCGACGTTTCAAGGCCTTCGACATGGGCCGCTACAAAATCTTGATCGATTAGGCCACGGCGGGCAATCTCTGCCAGAAGCGCATTGAAAAGTGCCGTGTCGCCGTCAGGCCGTATCCCCAGATGCAGATCGGCAATTTGTGTGGTAGCCGTGCGGCGCGGGTCCACCGTCACCACCCGCATGCCCGGGCGTTTTGCTTTCGCTGCAGCGAGGCGCTGGAACAGGACCGGATGGCACCAAGCCAGGTTCGATCCCACCAAGACTATTGTGTCAGCCAATTCGAAGTCTTCGTATTGACCGGGCACGGTATCCGATCCGAAGGCGCGTTTGTGGCCGGCCACGGACGAAGCCATGCAAAGGCGCGAATTCGTGTCGATATTGGCAGAGCCGATGAATCCCTTCATCAGCTTGTTTGCCAAATAGTAATCCTCGGTCAGCAGCTGGCCCGAGACATAGAAAGCCACACTGTCCGGCCCATGCGTTTGGATTGCGTCCTTAAAGCCCTTTGCAACCAGACCCAAGGCCTCGGACCAAGAGGCCCGGGCGCCAGCGATCTGGGGATAAAGCAGCCGCCCTTCCGGTCCGATGGTCGCACCCAGGGCAGCGCCCTTTGAACACAGACGGCCGAAATTCGCCGGGTGGGCTTTGTCGCCTTGAATGGTGCCGTCCGGGCGCGCCAGCACACCGCAGCCAACGCCGCAGTAGGGGCAGGTCGTCCGTGTCGGTTCAGTCATCCAGTCTGCGCCCCATGCAGGCCCGGGCAGTCCCCGACCAGGCTGGTCATAGCGCCGGGCCCACGGCCATGCGCAAAGGGGTTCCGTGGCCCCTGGCACTTATTGTCGGTACGATTTCGCCCTCGGATAGACCGTTGCAGCCGCAGATTTCTGCGTCAGGCGGTAAGGCTGCAACGGCCCCCATAGGGTCCAGGGTATCGCCCCCCTGGTAATCCGGGCCGAAGATCAATGTACTTCGCATGGCGCTGATGTCTTCGCCGGACTGGATCAGCTCAAAGAACCAGTTTGCACCAGCTGTATCGCCGTACATGACGGTGCCGATGACGCGGTCGTTTTCCAGCACAAGGCGCCGGTAGACGCCGCGACCGGGATCGCGGAAAACGATGTCCTCGCGCCCTTCACCTTCGGCAAAATCACCGGCTGAGAAGAGATCGCACCCCGTGACCTTCAGCTTTGCCGAGACACGCTGCTGAACGAAGGCTGCCTTTTCGCCAAGCAGCGTCTTTGCCGCCACCTTGGCCTGATCGTAAAGCGGCGCGACAAGGCCAAAGAGCGCGCCGTGATGTTCCGTGCATTCGCCGACCGCCAGAACATCGGCGTTGGAGGTTACCATCCGGTCATCGACCTGAAGCCCGCGGCCAACGGCAAGGCCGGCTTCTTCCGCCAGCGCCACATTGGGGCGTATACCCACGGCCATTACCAGAAGATCGCAGGGAAGGGTGGTGCCGTCTTCAAGCCGCAGCGCCGTCACCTTGCCGTCCTTGCCAAGGATCTCTTTCGAATGGGCCGAACAGCGGACGGCAATACCTTTCTCCACCAGCGCCTTGCGCAGAAGATAGCCGGCAGCGCCGTCCAGTTGACGCTCCATCAGATGGCCCATCAGATGCACGACAGTCACATCGACACCGCGTGTCGCCATGCCTGCCGCAGCCTCAAGACCAAGAAGACCGCCGCCGATCACAACCGCCTTCTGGCCGGTCCGAAGCGCCATCATGCGTTCTGTATCTTCCAGATCCCGGTAAGCCAGCACGCCTTCCAGATCTGCTCCGGGAAGTGGCACCATGAACGGGTTCGACCCGGTGGCGATCAAAAGCTTGTCATAGGGCACAGCCGTCCCGTCGGCGGCCGAAACCTCTTTCCTGCCGAGGTCGATGGCCCTAACGCGTTCGCCGAAACGGCATGTCACCTGGTGCTTTTCGTACCAAGCACCATTATGGGTCACGATTTCATCATAGGTTTTGTCGCCCGCCAGCACCGGCGACAGCATGATCCGGTTGTAGTTGCCCCGCCGTTCGGCATTGAACAGCGTGACATCGAAGTCATTCGGCGCGGCATCGAACAGGTGCTCCAGCACCCGTCCCGAGGCCATACCCGCGCCGATGACAACAAGCTTTTGCGTCATTGCCGCCTACTCCGCTGCGATCGGTTTCGGTTTCGGTGCCGAGGATTTAGGTTTTGCGCCGTGTTCGTACTCTTCAAGGAAATCAAGAACTTCCTGGCGGTAGGCATAGTAGTCCGGATGTTCTAGCAAGGCCTTGCGGGTGCGCGGTCGCGGCAGATTGACCGATGTGATCTTTCCGATCGTCGCCTGGGGCCCATTGGTCATCATAACCACGCGGTCGGCCAGAAGGATTGCCTCGTCCACATCGTGGGTGACGCAGATCGCTGTTACCTTGGTGCGGCTCCAGACTTCCATCAGGACTTCCTGCAACTCCCAGCGTGTCAGGCTGTCCAGCATGCCAAAAGGTTCGTCCAGCAACAAAAGCTTGGGTGACAGGGCAAAGGCGCGGGCAATTCCGACCCGCTGTTTCATCCCGTTCGACAGATCCGCAGCGGGCTTGTCCATCGCATCGGCCAGTCCCACGCGTTCAAGATAGTATTCCACCACATCCTGGCGCTCGGCGCGGCTGGCCCTGGGATAGACCCGGTCGGCGCCGATACTGACGTTTTCCTTGGCGGTGAGCCATGGAAAGAGCGATGGCGCCTGAAAGACCACGGCCCGCTCGGGATTGGCGTCTTTGACTTCGCTGCCATCAAGGATGATGCCGCCCTTGGATATCTCGTTCAGGCCTGCAGCCATGGTCAGCACGGTGGACTTGCCGCACCCCGAGTGCCCAATGAGCGAGATAAACTCGCCCTTGTTGAGCGTCAGGTCGAAGTCTTCGACCACCGTCAACGGGCCCTTGGGCGTCGGATAGACCTTGTGCAGCTTTGAGAACTCGAGATAGCGGTTTTCGATCGGGCTTGCCTGGGCCTTGGCGACCGCCGCCGGTACCCCGTGAATGGGCGTCACGCTCGGCAGCGTCTTGGTGCCTTCGACCCGCGCCTCGATGCCCACGTCCATCAGGTACTTGGTGACCTGCGCGCGCAGGCGCTTGAATTCGGCGTCGTGGTTCATCGCCGTGCGTTCACGCGGCCGGGGCAGTCCCACGGACACTTCGTCTCCAAGCGTGCCATCGGGGTTCAGCGGAATGATCCGGTCACCCAGCAGCAGCGCTTCGTCGACATCGTTGGTGATCAGGATGCAGGTCTTGCGGTCCTCTTCCCAGATCCGTTCGATCTCATCGGCCAGATTGCCCCGGGTCAGCGCATCCAGCGCCGACAGCGGTTCGTCCAGAAGCAGGGTCTCTGGGTTCATTGCCAGGGCCCGGGCCAAGGCGACGCGCTGGCGCATGCCGCCCGATAATTCCGCCGGGCGCCTGTTCGTTGCATGGCCAAGGCCCACCATGTTGACGTAATGGGCCACCTTTTCGGCGCGTTCCTTGCGCGACAGCTTTGAAAAGACCGTGTCCACCGCCAGCCCGACGTTCCCGTTGACCGTGAGCCATGGCATCAGGGCATAGGACTGGAACACCAGACCCCGTTCCGGCCCCGGTCCGACCACCGGCTTGCCCTTATAGATCACCTCGCCCTTGCTGGGCATTTCCAAACCGGCGATCAGGTTCATAAGGGTTGTCTTGCCGCTGCCGGAAAACCCGAGCAGGACCAGAAACTCTCCATTTTCGACGGTCAGGCTGATGTCTTTCAGCACATCCGTGCGCGCGGTGCCTTCGCCAAAGCTTTTCGAGACGTCTTTAAGTTCAAGAACAGCCATGTCGATCACCGGTTGTTGGTGAAGGTAAAGAGCGACTGGACGGCGTACATCAGGCGGTCAAGGATGAAGCCTATGATGCCGATGGTGAAAACGGCCACCATGATCTTGGCAAGGGATGAGGACGACCCGTTCTGGAATTCATCCCAAACAAACTTTCCAAGTCCGGGGTTCTGAGCCAGCATTTCGGCCGCGATCAGAACCATCCAACCCACGCCGAGCGACAGGCGTAGACCCGTGAATATCAAAGGTAGCGCCGACGGCAGGACCAGCTTGGTGATCTTGGTGTATGTGGTCATTTTCAGGACCTTCGAGACGCTCACCAAATCCTTGTCGATCGAGCTGACCCCGAGAGCGGTGTTGATCAAAGTCGGCCAGAGCGAGCACAGCATCACGGTGATGGCTGAGGTGAGAAACGACTTGGTGAACCAGCCATCATCGACGGTGTAGGTGGCCGACACCACCATGGTCACGATCGGCAGCCAGGCCAGTGGTGAGACCGGCTTGAAGATCTGGATCAGCGGGTTAAGCGCTGCGTTGGCTGTCATCGAAAGTCCGGCCATGATCCCCAGCGGCACGGCAACCACCGTGGCAAGTAGAAAGCCGAAAAACACGGTTTGGATCGACGTCCAGATCTGGTCGTAGAACGTGGGCTTGCCGGTGTAATCGCGCCATTTCACACGGTCTTCCTTACCCTCGGCGACCAGCTTGGCGTTCCGCTCTTCCTGACGTTCGAAGAAGGCGGCGGCCTTGTCTTTTTCGCGCTGGGCATCGGCATTCAACACTTCGACCTGTTCCCAGACCTGCGCCGGGCCCGGAATTGCGCCAAGCGAGGTCTGCACCGTCGGCGCCAGCGTGCCCCAAAGCACCAGGAAGGCGAGGATCGACAGGACCGGGACACCGAGAAGCCGCCAGAGTTCGGCCATCTGTGCCCGCGGGTTGTCGCCGGCTGCGGCCCGAAGAAGGGGGGTTACGAAACTTAGTCCAAGAACGCGGAACCATTTGTCCGCCTTGTTGATGCGCGTGAAAAGTCGTGCCTGACGTTCTTCGCGTTCGGCGTTCCGGCCGAATTGCGGATCGAGCGTGGTCATCTCTAAGGTTCCTTGCCTGGATTAAACGCCTGTATGGCGCGCCCGAATGTCCGGGCGCGCAGTTTGCTGGTTCGGCGGATTAGCCCTGAACCTCGTTGCCTACGACACGCTGGTCATCCTTTAGCCCGATGGGCAGGCTGTTGAGGTAGGCGTTGGGCTGACGTCCATCGTAGGGGATGCCGTCAATGATGTCTTCGGCGGGCGTGGCTGCCTTGTAGCCATCGCTGTCCCATGGGAAGTCGGCTTCATTGGCCAGCCCTTCGTCGACCAGAAGACGCGCGGCCTGCAGATAGATGTCCGGCTGATAGACCGACTTTGCGACCTCATCGTACCAGCTGTCGGGCTTGCCCTCGGCGATCTGGCCCCAGCGGCGCATCTGGGTCAGGTACCAGATTGCATCAGAGTAGTAGGGGTAGGTCGCATTGTAGCGGAAGAAGACGTTGAAGTCGGGGACTTCGCGCACGTCACCCTTTTCGTATTCAAAGGTGCCGGTCATCGAGTTGGCAATGACCTCATAGTCCGCTCCGACGTATTCCGACCTGCTCAGGATCTCGACCGCTTCGGGACGGTTGGCGTTGTCGTTCTCATCCAGCCAGATGGCCGCACGGATCAGCGCCTTGACGACAGCCAGGGTCGTGTTCGGGTACTCTTCGGCAAATTCCTTGGTGATCCCGAACACCTTTTCCGGGTTGTTCTTCCAAAGCTCATAGTCGGTGATCACCGGCACGCCGATGCCCTTGAAAACGGCCTGCTGGTTCCAAGGCTCGCCCACGCAATACCCATAGATCGTACCCGCTTCGAGTGTCGCGGGCATCTGCGGGGGCGGTGTCACGGAAAGCAGAACATCGGCATTGATCTGGCCCGAGATGTCGTCGGGGCTGTAGAAACCGGGCTCAAGACCGCCGGCCGCCAGCCAATAGCGCAGCTCGTAATTGTGGGTCGAGACCGGAAAGACCATGCCCATGTTGAACGGCTTGCCTTCATCCTTGAAATCGTCAACCACGGGCTTCAGTGCCGATGCGCTGATCGGGTGGATCGGCTTGCCTTCGCCATCGTGGGGGACGTGTTCTTTCATCCGTGCCCAGATGTCGTTGGATACCGTTATTCCGTTGCCGTTCAGGTCCATCGAGAAAGGCGTGATGATATGTGCCTCGGTCCCAAAGCCGATGGTCGCCGCAAGGGGCTGACCGGCCAGCATATGCGCGCCGTCCAACTGGCCGTCGATCACGCCGTCAAGAAGCACTTTCCAGTTCGCCTGCGCCTCTAGGGTCACGAACAGGCCTTCGTCTTCGAAGTATCCGTTCTCATAAGCCACGGCGAGCGGGGCCATATCGGTCAGCTTAATGAACCCGAAAGTCAGTTCGTCCTTTTCGACGTCCAGCATCTCGGCGAACGCCGGGCTGGCTAGGCTCGCGGTGGCGAGCAGCATAGCGAGAGTGCGTTTCATTTCCGTTCCTTCGTTGGGCCCCGGCGAGGAGGGAAGCGGGGCAAAAAAACAAAAAAGGCCGCATGATCCGTCCGGCGCAGGATGCTGCGCGGCGGTTCAAGCGGCTTTGCTCGGATTTTCCCACAACGGCGGGGATATGTCGCTGGAACGTCCTTGTTCCGAAGACACTTCGACAATTCGCAACTGCGGCATGTGGATCAAGAACTTTGCCGGATCGTGCGCCGGTAAATCTGTTGCGGTCCGGCATACGCACTCATTTCGCTGCTTTTTTGGTCATTCAGTCTTGGAAAGGTCAAAGATGCGACCGTCAAAAAACGCGTCGCGTCTGAGAATCAGGGATCCAAATTGCGATGCGACCTCTTGCGGCTCGCCCAGTCCGCCTTCCAGTTTTTCCGATGCACCGGGAAGATCGACCGACAGAGAAGACAGGGCCCGCCGGTGCAGATCGCTGCGAAAGACTTGCCGAGCGGCCTGCATTGCTGCCTGTCGGTCGAGACCGGTGCGCGCGGCGAGCATGTTGCCGATCCACGCCGCTTGGCTGCGCCAGGGAAAGGCCGCGGCACCGTCGTGAAAGGTCACGAATTCGGGCCAGGATCTGTGCTCTCCCGCACCGGAGACGATGAAGTGTCCGCTGAGGGCCCGGTCAAGGATCTCTGCGGGTACGTCCAGGTGGATTTCTCGAGCCAAAATTTCAGAAGCAATCTGGCGGTTGCGCTGATCGTCAAGCCAACGACCGGCGCGCCAGACCGCGCGGATCACACGGGCCGACAGATCCGGTTCGTCCTCGGCCCAGCCCTTGCGCACTGCGAGGACTTTCTCAGGCGCGAAGGCCCAGATTGCCGCCCCGGGAAGAAGAAGCGTGCCCACGCCATCCTCGACCGCGATCGATCCCCAGGGTTCACCAACACAGAAGGCGTCTATGTCGCCATCCGCGATGGCGGTCGCCATAAGCGGTGGCGGCACGGTCCGCACGGAGAGCGCTTGAGGCGCGGCGAGCCCCAGGGCGCCAAGCCAGTAGAACAAGAGCTCGGCGTGCATGGAAAAAGGAAACGGTACGCCCACGCGCAGGGGGCCGTCGGCCGCACCGATCAGCGCCCGGCCGGCGGCCTCGGCATCGGTAAAGCCAAATTCAAAGCCAGCGTCGCGCATCCGTTCGGCAAGCGCCGTCGAGACGCCGATGACGTCACCGTTCACCGACATGATGGATAGGACATCGAATTGTGCAGGCGCGCCGCCCAGACCCAGCGCCGAGGCGATGGGCACCGGCGACAGCATATGGGCGGCATCGACCTGTCGGTGCGCCAGCATATCCCGCAGCATCGACCAGGACGGCGCCTTGTTCAGGTCGAACGCAATGCCTTCCTCTTCGGCAAAGCCCACCTCGCGCGCCACGATCAGGGGCGCCGCATCGACCAGGGGAATGTAGCCAAGGCTCAGTTCGACCGTGTTCATGACAGCATGCCCGCAGCCATCACCAGTGACTCGGCCACCTCGGCCACCTTCTTGCCTTGGGCCATGGCCGTCTTGCGCAACAGCGCATAGGCCGCATCTTCATCGATGTTGCGCGCCTTCATCAGGATGCCCTTGGCGCGGTCGATCACCTTGCGTTCCTGAAGCGCCAGTTTCGTCGCCTCCAGTTCGGACCGCATCTGTTGGAACATTTGAAACCGCGCGATGGCCGCATCGATGACCGGCTTTATGCGCTCTGGTCGCAGACCGTCGACCACATAGGCAGAGACACCAGCCTCAATCGCCGCCCGTGTCAGCCCGGCTTCGCTTTTGTCGACAAACATCGCGACCGGCCGTTCCAAGGGGCCGGAAGCCAGTGCCAGTTCCTCCAGCGCATCTCGGGAAGGGCTTCTTATGTCGACCAGCACCACATCGGGTTCAAGTTCGGTCACCCGGCGGGCGAGCGCCGATTCCGCGGCGATGACGATGATTTCGTGATCGCCGGACAACTCCAGGCTGTCCACTATCAGACGCGCCCGATCCGGATCGGATTCGACTACAACGATGCAAAGGCTTTCCGTCTCGGCCATTAGGTACCGCTTAGGGCGCGGTGCGGCACGAGACCATTATTCGAATGACGCAGGATACTTTGATGCCCGGCCGGCATCGGGCCGTCGCCGCATTCGTCGCCTGTCTGCGCAGAAATTCAGCAGTCCTAAAACACTGGCAATGCGCGGTGATTCCTAACGATGCGTAGAAGTTGTGCTACTTCGGGCCAATCATCTTTTCCGGCCGTACAACCCTTTCAAAGGTCTCTTCGTCGACAAAACCAAGCTTGATCGCTTCTTCACGCAATGTCGTGCCGTTTTTATGCGCGGTCTTGGCGACGGTCGTGGCGTTATCATAGCCAATTTCCGGGGCAAGTGCCGTCACCAGCATCAGGCTTTCGCGCATGATCTTGGCGATCCTATCTTCGTCGGCGCGTATGCCCGATACGCAATTATCGGTGAATGCAACACAGGCGTCGCCGATAAGTTGCATCGACTGCAGCACGTTATAGGCCATCATGGGTTTATAGACGTTAAGTTCGAAATGCCCCTGCGAACCTGCAAAGCCCACGGCCGCATCATTGCCGATGACATGGGCACAGACCTGGGTGATCGCCTCGCATTGGGTCGGATTGACCTTGCCCGGCATGATCGATGACCCGGGTTCGTTTTCCGGCAACATCAGCTCGCCCAGTCCGCAGCGCGGGCCCGAACCCAAGAGGCGGATGTCGTTGGCGATCTTGAAGAGGCTCGCCGCAGCGGTCTTCAGTGCGCCGGACATGCCGACCATGGCGTCATGGCCGGCCAGCGCCTCGAACTTGTTGGGTGCGGTGACGAAAGGCAGGCCCGTGATCTCGGCCATGCCTGCGGCCACGGTTTCACCCCATCCGACCGGTGAGTTCAGGCCGGTGCCAACGGCGGTGCCGCCCTGCGCCAATTCATAGATGTCCGGCAAAGCGGCGTTCACCCTTTGGATGGCCTTGGCCACCTGATGGGCGTAGCCCGAAAATTCCTGCGCCAGTGTCAGGGGCGTCGCGTCCATGGTGTGCGTGCGGCCGATTTTGATGATGCCGTCGAACTCCGCCACTTTATGCGAAAGAGCGGCTTCTAGCCTTGCCAGACCGGGCAGCAGCACATCGCGCGCCACCATGGCGACCGCGATGTGCATGGCCGTGGGGAAGGTGTCATTCGACGACTGGCCCATATTGCAATGATCGTTGGGATGCACGGGATCTTTCGATCCCACGACGCCGCCCAGAAGCTCGATCGCCCGGTTCGCAATCACCTCATTGGCGTTCATGTTCGACTGCGTGCCCGAACCGGTCTGCCAGACAACCAGCGGGAAATTGTCGTCGAGTTTGCCGTCGATAACCTCTTGCGCTGCTTCCGCGATTGCGCCGCCCAGTCGCGTATCGAGCGCACCACGGGCGACGTTGGCATTTGCGCATGCTTTCTTGATGACGCCCAGGGCGCGCACAATGGCAATGGGTTGCTGTTCCCAGCCGATCGGGAAGTTCATGACCGAACGCTGGGTCTGGGCGCCCCAGTATTTGTCGGCAGGAACCTCAAGCGGACCGAAGCTGTCGGTCTCGGTGCGGGTCTGTGTCATCGGGCGCTCCTCCGGTGTGCAGTTGTGCACCGTTTAGCGCCGCAGGGCAGGGGGATCAATCGGACTGGAAAAGCAAACCGGAGATGCCAGGCCGCTCGGGGCCGGCATCGCCGGATTGCTGGCCGTGGGGGCTTGCCCAGCGGCCGTTCAGCCGCGCGCGACCTCGCGCCCTGTTTCGACAAAGACCTTGTTGGCGTCGACCAGTTCGCCCAGAAGCTTGCTGAACTGGCTTTTCATCATCGGCACCATAAGACGCCCCAAGATGCCCATTTTGGGCACGAAGGTCATGGTAAAGGTCAGCTCGGTCCGGCCTTGTCCCAGATCGCGCATGCGGATATCGGCGCGGGCCGATTTGAGAGGCATGGTGCCGTTGAAGATGTCGATGCCCATATGCGATTGCGGCACGTAATCCACGATGCGTTCCTGGATATAGTTCTTGCCGTCAATCAGATCGCACTGCCGGGTCGCCCCAAGGCCAGTGTCGGCACCGTCGCCAATGGCGAACGATCGCGAGATGTTCGGATTATAGCGGTCGATGTTCATATAATCGTCCCACGCATCCCAGACGGCAAAAACAGGCGCTTCGACAATTCGGGTCAGATGAACTTGCGGCATGGGTGGTCCTTTCAAAGTGTTTGAAGCCATTGGGCGAGCGCGTCACGGATCTGGATCGGGCTGTCTTCTTGTAGAAAGTGCACGCCCGGTCCAAGATCGACGGCAGTCAGATTAGGCAGATGGTCTTTCAGCCAGGCCGCGGCATCGGGCGGAATAAGCGCGCCGGGGGTGGCGTGAAGCAAGAGCTTGGGCACGTCCGTTTCAATGAGCCACGCCGAATAGCGGCGCACCACCGCCTCGACATCTGCCGGATTGCCCGCCACCGGGGTTTCGCGCGGCCACTGCAGCGTGGGTCGACGGCTTTCGCTGGTGCCGTAGGGCGCCCTGTAATGGGCCAGAACCTCGGCCGGTAACGGCTTCAGAACCCCCATCTTGCCGAGGATTTCTTCGACAAAGAAATTCTGCTGCAACACAAGCGCCTCTCCGGTTCCTTCCGCGCGCAGACCGCGGAACAGTTCTTCGAAGGGGCCCATTGCCGCATAAGACGGGTAGGGCAGCGCCGGCGGAACGATCGCTTCCATGAAGGCCACGGCCTTGAGCCGGTCGGGATTTGCCTGTGCCCAGTCAAAGCCCAGGGCACTGCCCCAGTCATGCAGAACAAGCGTGACCTCGCGCAGATCCAGGGCATCGAGAAGTCCGTGCAGATGGGCGGCGTGGTCCGCGTAACGATAGCTCAGATCGGGCTGGGCACTGTCGCCCATGCCGATCAGGTCAGGCGCAATGGCCCGAAAACCGCGGGCGGCGGGCAGAACATTGCGCCAGAGATAAGACGATGTGGGGTTGCCGTGCAAAAACACCACCGGCGCGCCCGCGCCCTCATCCACATAGGCCATGGAATGTCCAAGAATGTCCCGCTGCCTCTTGGCATAGGGGAAGTCGGCCGTGTTCTGGGCCGTGGCGCCTGCATCGCGGCCCGGTATCGAAAGTGCGGCTGCTGCGGCGGCGGACTTGAGTACGGTGCGTCGGTCCATCGGTCTCTCCCTGTTGTTGGCAGGCTGAAGATGGGTGTCACGGAATTTGCATTGAAGCCCCTTAAGTGTGACGGTGCGGCTAGATATCGTTACACCGGAGTGGCGCCATGTCCCAACTGCCCTGCTGGGCCGATATGCCGTATTTTCTGGCCGTCGCACGGGGCGGCAGCCTGCGGGTTGCCGCTGAGGCGACCGGCGCGACCCATGCCACGGTGGACCGGCACCTGCGTAGCCTCGAAACGCACTACGGCGTCGCGCTTTTCGAGCGAAGCCGGACGGGTCTGCGGCTGACCGAGGAAGGCGCGGCTGTGCTGCCCGCGGCCGAGGCGGCAGAGGCCGCCGTTGTGGCCGCAGAGCGGCGCGTCAGCGGGCTGGCCCAGGCGCCAGAGGGACGGGTGCACCTTTCGGTCTCACCCAGCCTCGCCTTCATGATCCTGCCGGGCATGCTGGCGTCCTTCCATGACCGGCACCCGGGCATTGACGTAGACATTACGGTAACCAATCGTTCCGAGGACCTGACCAGATCCGAGGCAGAGGTCGGCCTGCGCGTCGCATACGAGGTGTCAGGCGCTGTTACAGGGCGGAAGGTTCTGACCTATTCGAAGGCGATCTATGCCAGCCCGGACTATCTGGACCGCCTTTGGGACAGCCGCGGCCCGGACGGAGAGGGGCTGTCCTGGGTCGGATGGCGCGAAGAGGACGATCCGCCGAAATGGGTCCTCGAAAGCCCGTTTCCCAAGGCAAAGATACGCCACGGAGCCCGCGAAGGTGTCATGGTTGCCGAAATGGTGATGGCCGGCATGGGAATGGCCCCGCTGCCCTGTTTCGCCGCCCATGGCAACCCGCGCCTTATGCGCGTGCCCGGAACCGTGGCGACGCCGGATAGGTCGATATTCATCCTGCTTCACAGCGATCTGGCTAGTACGCGCCGCGTGCGCCTTTTCGTTGATCATCTGGCCGCTGAGATCAAGGCCCGGCGCGATATGTTTCTGGGTGAAACTAGGGATCAGCCTGCGGCAGGCTGAAAAGCAGTAACTGTCGGTTTGGCGGGGAATGCGTTTCGCTCTAGACTTGCCGTGAAACGGACGGAGGCGCCGATGCGTTGCAAGGAACTGCTGCTGAGCTGCCTGATCACCGGTATCGGTGCCGGGGCCTTTGCCCACGAGGGCGTCAAGAATCCGGCGGTCAAGGCGCGTATGCATGCAATGATGACAATTGGTGCCAATACCAAGGCGCTTGGCCGTATGGCCAATGGTGCCACGCCGTTCGAGGCGCAGGCGGCGCGCGACGCCGCATCATCGATTGCCGAAAGCGCCGGGCAGGCGCCAGCGTTGTTCCGGCTGCACGAGACCGATCCGGTGTCCGAGGCCCGACCGGCGATCTGGCAAAACTTCGATGATTTCGAAGCGCAACTGATTGCGCTTGAGACCGCTGCCGCGCGGGCGGCCAGGGAAGTGGAAACGATTGACGATCTGCGGGCCGTTCTGCCGCAAATCGGCGCGGGCTGCAGAACGTGCCATCGGACCTACCGCGAATAGGCGGCTGCCCGGCTAGCCTGGCCAGTCGGACAGACGGCGCGTGAACGCTTCGGGGCACGCGGGATGGCTGGCAATGACAAAGCGCAGTGCATTGACCATCGCATTGAAGTTGTCGCCGGTGAACACCAGCACCTGATCGTGCCCCTTGCGGATGGATCCGTGATAGCGGCCCGCCGCATCTAGGGCGTCAACGCAGGCTTCCAGCACATCAAGGCGCGCTGTGTCGTCCACCGATCCCAGAAAAAGGCCAAGCGCTTCGGCACGGCCGAAGTTCACGCGACCCGTGGATCCGGCAAAGCCCACGGAAGATCCCACCGGGGCATCAAGGTCTTCCAGGTGGCGCGCAATGGTGGTCAGAATGCGCTCGTGGTTGCTGGCCAGCATCAGATCGAGCGAAATGCCCGCGCCGGCATCTCCGGCGCGCGGTTTGGTGCCTGTGACCTGACCGATGCCCAGTGTGGCCATGCGCCTGCCAAGGGGTGCTGCAAAGGCGGCCTCGGCATCGGGGGTCGAAAGCGCGATGGGCAGCCAGGCTTCGGCGGCGTGGCGCGCCTGCGAAGGCGACTTTAGCCTGAGGGATTTGATCAGCATGGTTCTGGCCTGTGTTCCGACAGGCGCCAGAACGCATAGAAATATGGCGGCTCTTGGGCGCCTTTGGGTATCAGCGGCGAAACTTGTCCAGACTGACCACTTCACCGTCGCCCGGTTCGGCGTCTTCGGCCATGGGCGCCTCTTTTAGTCCACCTTCGTCGCTATCGCCGTTGTCGTCGTCATCATCGTTTCCTGCCATCTCAAAGCGCAGGCCAAATTCGACTGACGGATCTACGAAGGTCAGAAGCGCGTCGTATGGGATATTCAATCGCTCGGGCGCATCACCAAAATTCAGCGTCACGCCAAAGCCATCTTCGGTGACGACAAGATCGTCGTACCAGTGCTGCATCACGACCGTCATTTCTTCCGGATAGCGTTCGGCAAGCCACGGGGCAATTTCGACATCGGGGTGACGCGTGTCGAACGTGATGAAGAAATGGTGCGCGCCCGGAAGCCCCTCGGCGGCGACCTGTTCCAGCACGTTGTTAATCAAGCCGCGCATCGCGCGGTGCATCAGATTTCCGTAGTCGATTGAATCCGTCATCCCGCGGCCTTTTTGCCGATACTTGCACCATAGGGGATTCTGACCGAAACGAAAGATAGCTCGCGCGCTCATGCCCCAGGGGCCATGAGATTCAGCAGAACACCCAGTGCTGCGGTAATCAAAAGGGTGGCAGGAAGCGGTACCTTTCGGACCAAAAGCAGAAAGGCTGCGGCGGCAAGCAGCGCGCATGCATGCCAGTTGATTGTCGAGATCACCGGCACCGGAAGCTCTGCCCAGATGAAGGCGGCATAGCGCAGTTCATCAAAGAGGACATGCAAAGCGAACCAGATTGAGAGATTCAAGATCACGCCCACAACCGCCGCCGTAATCCCCTTCAGTGCCGCCGCGAGCCTGGCATTCGACGTCAGCCGCTCCAGATACGGAGCGCCTGCGAAAATCCAAAGAAAACAAGGCACAAAGGTCACCCAAAGCGTCACAAACCCGGCCAGAAAGCCAAGCCACGGGCCGCCTTCCGCGGCGCCAGCAACCGTGCCGACAAACTGTGACACGAGTATCAGCGGGCCGGGCGTGGTCTCGGCCAGACCAAGCGCATCGATCATCTGGTCGGTACTTAGCCAGCCAAAGTCACTGACCACCTGCTGGGTCATATAGGCCAAGACCGAATAGGCGCCGCCGAAGGTCACAACGGCCAGCTTCGCGAAAAGCATGGCAACATCGAACAGGAAATCAGCCCCGGACAGCCAAAAGACCGGGATCGGAGCAAGCCATGCTACCAGCCAGAAAAAAAGAACGAGCGGGCGGGTCGGTGTCAAAGGCGCTGGCGCGACATTGCTTTGATGCGCGCTCGCACGGGCCGCTCCAAAGGCCGCGGCAAGGATCAGGATCACCGGAAAGGCCAGACCCACGACAAAGATGCCAAGGAAAGACATCGCTGCGACCGCCCAATCCGGTAATCCGCCAAGTGCTTTCTGCGACAACCTGAGCAGCGCCTGCACAACGACCACAATTACGGTGGCCTGAATGCCAAGAAAGGCCGCCTGTACCAGCGGCAGTGTGCCGTATCTAAGGTAAAGCGCGGCCAAGGCGAAAATGATCCCGGCCCCGGGCAGTACAAAGAGACCTCCGGCCAAAAGCCCGCCCCAGATCCCGCGCAACCGCCAGCCCGCATAGGTGGCAAGCTGCATCGCTTCTGGCCCTGGCAGAAGCATGCAGAACGACAGGGCACGCAGGAACGTGTCGGTATCGAGCCAGCGTTTCTTGACCACAAGTTCTTCCTGCATGAGTGCGATCTGGGCCGCTGGACCGCCAAAGCTCAGAAGCCCGATACGACCAAAGGTTATGAATAAATCACGGTAGGTTACGGGCATGTCTTAAACCCGTTCTTCCGACCAGTCGTGGCCTTCCTCGAACCCGTCGCGTGCCCAGCGGTAAAGCGCGTCGTAAAGCCCCAACCCCGCATTCAGCTGTTCGTGGTCGTTGCGGTATTGGCGCGACAGTCCGACCGAGATCGCCAGAAGGCCGGCTGCCGCCGGGTGCAGATCGTGGCGGTTCGTGTCCGCTGCACGGATGACCTCGGCCATCCGTCGAAGCGGATCGGTCTCAAGCGCAAAGTCTTCCAGGATCGCGTCAAAGCTACAGCGGTTGCCTCTGTGTGAAAGGACGGCGCCGGGCACGTCGATGGGTGTCGCACCGAAGTGTTCGGCAGCAGCGATCACTTCGCCCGGCGCGACGAAAAGAAACCGGGCGCATCTATCAAGAAAGCGCCGGATCAGCCAGGGGCAGGCGATACGGTCGATCTTGGGGCGTTGGCGCATGACCCAAAGCGTCGCGCCCTGGAACGAGGCGGGCAGCGCGGCGGCCGGCACCCTTGGCGCACCGTCAAGATCGCGCCAGCCAAACATGCCGCCCTGCAGAACTTCGGCGGGCACCTGGGCGCCTTGTAAAAAGGAGGCGAGGCCCTGGCTAAGTTTCTTGCCCTTCTGGCAAATAATGACCGTGCGATCGCCCCGCAGCGCTGTCGAAAGGGCCTGGGGATCGGTGTGGTCAAAGCGCTCGGACGCCGGGATCAGAAAAGGATCACTGGCAAAATCCTCGGGCGTGCGAATATCGATCAGGCGCGGACAATCGGGCGTGCCGATCAGGCGCAACAGTTGCTTGGGAGTGATTTGGTTGGGCGCAGACATGGTCCATCCTCTGGAGGTCAGTGGATGCGACTTCGGCTGACGCCTCACGGGGCTGTCGCCATTGCCCCATGGCGGCCATAGGCCAAAGGCGCAAGGGAAAGTCAAGGCGCTTGGAATGCAGGCTTCTGTTGCCAGGTGCCTGCGAACCCCGCCTTACGCGGCTAGGCGCAAGGGCTTAAGATTTCGATTCCTCGAACCGCATTAAGCGGCCAGAGCAACCGGAGCACGATTGTCGTTGGCAATTATGCTTTTTCGGACCGATAACGGTGGTACCTCACCGGGACAATGCTAACCCCTTTAGACGTTCGTCGATCCTATTTCGGCCCCATGGTCCCCCAACGAAGGAGCTTTGGTGGAGCCGCCGGGTACCGCCCCCGGGTCCGATCCGCTTATTACGAGCGCGTTTATGTCCATAGCTCTTGCGAGCACAGTGGATATAACGCGGATTCCTTTCGAATTAAAGACCGCAGCCGGCGCAAGCAATCGGGTTTCCTTGCTAAAGGATGGCATCGACCAGCTGTCGCGCCTCTTTTCCCGACAGGATCTTCCGCGCCGCGGTGCCAAAGCCCCCAGCCCTGCCGCCGGGCGGGTCGGGAAAAATCTCGGCAAGCTCTTGCAGGCTGTCGGAGCCCAGAGCGCGCAACGCCTGATCGCCCAGAAACAGGCTTTCGGCCGGGGCGCCTGCCGCCGTCAGGATTTCATGCTGGTCCAGAAGGATGTGAAAGTATTCGAGACCCTGCACCGGCTCTGTCAAAAGCTCGATCCCCGGCAGTTCCGCCAGGTGCATCGCGGCCACTAGAACCTCGCTTTCACCGAAATAAAGGGATGCGGCCGGGCCGTCTAGAAGAATGCGGTGCTGGCGGGACACGACAAGGTCCCGCGCCGGAACGCCCGGCGCAAGGGCACCGGCCGAGATCTTGACCGGCAGCAGCGATGCGGACCGCGCCTGTCGGTCGGGCGGGACAACGGCGCCTTCAACACGGCGTATCGGCTGTGGGCCACGGTCGGCTGTGACGACCAGATCTCCGGGCAAAAGATCTTCAACGGCCGTTTCGCCGTCGGGTGTCAGAATTGGTGTGCCCGCGGCAAAGCAAATCCCCTCGATCGAGATTGAAATGGCCTGGCTATCGGTCTGAAAAAAGAATGTGGGAAGGTCGTCATCCACGCCCTGCGCGACGAAGAAAGAAACGTCGATGACGAATGTGTCGGTGGCTACGTCGCCCTTGTCCAGCGTGGCAAAGAAGGCGGGGTCGACCGTGTAGATCCATTCCCCGGTGTCCGGATCCACCGAGGCAGCGCCGTTCGTGGGATCACTTGAGATCGAAAACGTCGGATCACCAATCCCGAATCCCGGCGGATTGTTTGTAAAGGCGTCAAGATCGCCGGTGGCGTCGGTGGGTGGCAAGCCGGATACTGTGCCCGACGTGTCGCCGCCAAAGGTGATGTTGATCGGTGAGCCAGGGGGATTAGAGACCATGTCAGTCGCCCACTTGCGGTGCCGGAATGTCCGCGGGGTTAAGAATTCTGGTGCGGATGGCGCCTTCGGTATCGCGAAACCATTCGACGATACGGTGTGTTTTGAGATCGCTGTCCAGCCGATTGGTCCGCACGGTGGCATGCGGGATATGGGACTTTAGCAGATCGACGATCTGGCGGACCTGTCCGAAGGGCGCCACCAGATCCACGATCCAGAACGATGCCCCGCTGGCGTAGTCCCTGTCCGAAAGCGGTTGGCGCAGAACGCCGTAACTATATTCGGCATCGGCCGAGAGCCCAGCAAATGTCACGAAACCGCGCGCAAACCCGTCCTGGCGGAAGATATGGTATTGGTTAAGCCGCCATGGCGGTTCCAGAGTATAAAGCGTCTGGGCCAGCGTGCGCTTCTGGTGCGTTTCGGTCAGACCACTCAGGTAAACCATGGCGCCTAAATCGGAATAGCGCGCATCCTCGATATCGAACCAGCCGGATGGAGCGTTGGCGCTGGGTGGCATATGGCGCGAGCCTTTATTGCATTAATGCAATCATAGGGCGGTGGGGCGACGGCTCCAAGTCTTTAGTCCCCGGCGGTGTCTTTGGCGGTTTGGTTCTTACCGTCGTCATCGCCCTTGCCTGTCTTGTCCGAGACAACCCGGATCGGCTGGGTCGAGCCATCCTTGGCTTCGCCGAAATGGATCGTTTGTTGCGGAAACGGAATTTCGATGCCGCGTTCGTCAAAGATGCGTTTGATGATGCGGTTGTATTCGCGCCCTATCCCCCATTGCCGCCCGGGGCGGGTTTTGATCCTGGCTCGCAGAACAATCTCGCTGGGGCCAAAGGCATTCAGCCCGAACCATTCCAGATCTCCGACGATCGCGCTGCCGTGGTCGAAATCACCGCGCAACTCGTCGAACGCATCGAACATGGCCTGTTTCACCTCTTCGGTGTTTTCGCGATAGGCCACGCCAATGTCGGCGACAAAGTATGAAAACTCGCGTGTGAAATTTGACACCATGTCGACGCTTGAAAAGGGAATGATGTGAAAGACGCCGTTCACATCGCGCAGGCTGACCGAGCGCACGGTCAGTTTCTCGACCACGCCCGAGACGGCGGCGACCGTGATCACATCGCCGACATTGATCGAGTTCTCAAGCTGAATGAAGATACCGGTGATGATGTCCTGCACCATCTTTTGTGCGCCGAAACCGACGGCCAGCCCCACCACGCCGGCGGAGGCGATGAGCGGGCCGATATTGATGCCCATTTCCGAAAGCGAGAACATGACCGCAAGGATCATGATCGCGATTGAGGCGGCATTCCGCAGCAGTGTCAGCAATGTGGTTTCCCGGGGTGTCGGGGGATCGCCGTAGTCCGGGTTCAGCCGGAAGTCGACCCAGGACGAAAGCGCGAGCCAGACGGCGTAGGAAACCAGTAATATAAGACCCACGCTGATCGCGCCGGAACCGACCTGTTGACCGAGCTGACCTTGAATCCAGTCAGTACTTCCCAAGAGGCCCGAGGTCGAAAGCGCGTAGATGAAAACCGAGACAATCAGGATCAGGCGGATCAGGCGTAGAACCTGGGGCACGACGGCGTTGATGCGCGCCTCAAGCAGGGGAAGCCGGTTGTCAATCTCTCGCGGCAGGCGGAAACCGTTTTGTGCCAGACGCGCTAGAAAGCTCGATGCCATTGATGTTAGCAGAACCGCCGCGAGAATTTGGCCCGACGCCCTAATCGTTTCTATCAGTTGCCCCTGTGAAGACGTGAGGACGGCTGTAAAGAGATACGCGAGATAGACCAGAGCCAGCCAATGCCAACCGTGGGCAAGCGAATAGAGCGGGCCGCGGTGGGGTCTGCCGGCTGTATCCATGTCAGACGCCTGACCCGTCGATACTTCAGCTGCGTCGGGCGGGGCCTCGTTCAACTGGCTGTCCGGCACCTGAGGGATCATCCCGGTCATGAGCCAGTTGGCCACCGGGCGGCGATACCGCAGAACGCAGACCGCCAGATAGATCAGCACCAGAACGGCTAGGATCACCGAGAGCGCGCTGCCCGCGCCATAGCCGGCCCCACGGTTCACAAGTGGGACCGCGACCAGAAGACCGTAGCCAAGGGTGGTGGTGGCCATGTTGAGTACGCGGAAGAGACGCCGCGCGGCCCGGTCGCTCATCGGCAAAAGGCGCAACTGGCTGCTGGCTGGCGACAGGATGGCGCGCAGCCCGACCTTCAGCAGCTCAATAATCAAAAACGCATTGAGATAAAGCGTCTGCCGCAGATCAATGGTGCCGTATGTTCCGACAGCAAGTGTTGTGATCACATATCCCAGCGACCAAGCCAGCACGACAATCACGATCTCGATGGTGATGGCGATGAGCCAAAGGAAAACGGCGGCGACAAACCCATGGTTTGTAACGGCGGCGCCCAGCCGCCGGGTCACCGGGCGCAAGGCAAACCGCGCTAGCACCAACAGACCGATGGTTAACAGTATCGTGACGAAAAGCGCCCGGGCAGCGCTGATCACAACCTCAAGGGCCTGACCGTCAAAGCGCTGCATCAACTCGTCAGTGCGGCCGAGCGCACGCCAGACCTGTGCCCCGCGGGCGGCCCAGTTCTCGGCCAGTTGCTGGGTTGTGTCCGCAAGGCGGCGTATAAGTGGTCTGCGCGCCTCGGTCTCTCCGGCGCTGGCCTCGGTCCCGCTGACCTCGGAGCCAGGTGTTGCGGCCTCTAGCGCATCGATAAAGATGTCCCGGGCCGCGTCATCGCGTAGGACGTCAAGAAGCGGCTGCAAAGCCGTGTCGATCGAGGCTGGTGCCGGTTCTGCTGCTTCGTTGGCGGCGGCTTGGCTTTGCGCGACAGAGCTATCGGATTGGACGGCGTCCTCGGTCTGGCTGTCGCTTTGCGCACTGGCAGTTGAGGCAGCTGCAAAAAGAAAGAAAACTATCAACACCAAGGCACAGCTTGCACTGCTCAGGCAGAAACGAAGGAATACTTGCATTGGTGTCGGACCCATCGGCGATCGAGGCACCCTAGCGTCCCTGCGAAGGACCGCAATAGCCCCGATCAGGCGCGAAGGGGTAGATTGAGCAGGATCAGCGGCGCGGCCATGACCGCCTCGACCCCGAAGTAGATCCACGCCTTGGTGGTCGTCGGTCGGTCCAGCAGGCAGGATGTCAGCCGCCCGGCGGCTGCCCCAGCATAGACAATGCCCAGCATAACCCAGGCCATTGGATCATCTAAGAAGAGCGCAGCGGCCGCGGTCACCACGAAAAGACATCCGACAGAGGCACGAAGCTCGCTCAGACCCATGGTCGTCTGACCGGGCTTCAGGTCCAGTACGCTGGCAGTGAAGCGCGGCGCAAGCCATCCGAAAGCACCAAACCCGATTGTCAGGACGGCAAGAGTGATATTGAGAACATCTGTCATGGCGATGAAACTAAGACACGCGCGGTCCAAGGAAACCGCTCGACGTCAGCATTGGCTTCGGGCGGCGACCCATTAGAATCCGGCCTTGATCCGCTCGAATTCTTCGGACTGTCTTTCACGCTGTTCAATCGACATGGGCAGTTGCGCAAGAACCGGGGCATTGATTGGCCCGAGACCGGACGCGACCAACGCCTCTTCACCCTTGTCGCCCATGGCGGCGGCGTTTGCCTGACCATAGCCCGCATCAAGAAGTGCGGTGGTGGATGCTGGCGACAGCATCGCATTCACATAGTCATACGCCTTATCTTCCGACCCTTCGCCATCCTTCATATTCACATAACCGCAAAGCCAAAGCGACGACCCCTCCGCAGCCTCACGCTGGAAACCGATTGGGAAGCCTTCCTCGACCATGGTCGGCAAGGTCTCGTTCCAGGCCCAGCCGACCAGAACCTCTCCGGTGGCCAGAAGCTGGGCCAGTTCGGCCGGATCGGTCCAATAGGTGCGCAAGTACTGATGCGCTTCACGCAGCCAGCTGCTGGCCGCTTCGAACTCGGCGTCGGTCGCCGACGACCAATCGGTCACCCCGGTCGCGAGATAGGCCAAAGCATAGGCATCATCGACATTGTCGGGCAGGGTAAGGCGCTGGGCGTATTTCGGATTGGTGAAAACATCAAGCGTTGCCACATCTGCGGCCGGGACCTCATCCAAGTTGTAGGCGATAGCCGTCGAGCCAAAGTCGATCGGCAGGAAGTATACCTCTTCCGAGCCAGCGATGTCGCTGCCCGTCAGGTCGCGGTCCAGATCATCCCAAAGGGTGATGCGCGACAGATCCCAAGGTTCGAGGATGCCGCCCTGGACGAATTTCGTCACCGATCCCGCACAGATATGGGTCACATCGGACCGAAAGCCCGACACAAGCTTCTGAAAGGCTTCTTCCTCGTCGCCGAAAAATGCAAAGCGCGGGCTGGCGCCGTGGGCCGCGATATAATCGGCGTGAAAGGCAGGATCTTCGAAACCGGCATAGTCGAACACCAAGAGTTCGTCATCCTGGGCGAAGGCGGAAGAGGCGGCAAAAAGGGCAATAGCCGTAACGGTCGAAAGGCGGTCGCGGGCGGGCATCTTGATCTCCAGGTCAGGGATACGTCGGCGCCGGACGCTAGGGGCAGGGCTGCGATCGCTCAAGCAGTTTCTTTGTCGCCGCGCGCTTCTGACTGTTTTTGCGCGAGGAATGCCGCCAGATCTTCGACCGCGCGTATGGCGGCATCCGTGTCGCCGGCCGCAACGCCAGCACGGATGCGGTCGTTGGTGGCAGCGACCCTGTGGCGATTAAGTGCCGTGAAGTTCTGCATCCCCACAGCGTCTTGCGTGGCTATAACAACCGCGTCCGAGATCAAACCCATCGTACGGTTTTGCGCCGCCGATGCCAGAAAACGGTGAAAGTCTCGGTCGGCGGCAACGAAGGCCGCGCCCGTTTCTGACCGTTGGGCGGCGATGGCCCCGGTCATCCCGTCAAGGACTCCAGCGGCAACATGCGGTGTCGCTTCCATAAGGACTGCCCTTTGCACCCAGACGCGGGCGTCGATCAGCGTGCGGCGTGCCCCTTTTTCAGATGTGGCGACCAAAAGATGCGCCATGTCCCGCGCCATCCGCTTCGGGTCGGGCGCCAGCACGAATGCGCCGCCCTTTGCGCCGCGCTTGATCTCGACCAGTCCGCGCGCCGAAAGGGCAGCCAAGGCCTCGCGCACTGTTGAGCGTGCGACCGCATGCGCGCGCGCAAGACCTGTCTCTGACTGCAGTCGCGCACCTGGCGGCAATGTGCCCGCTAAGATCTGACCCGAGAGATGGCTTGCAAGACGGTGTGAGGCGGAGTCGGGCAGGAAACGACCTTTCGGGTGAACTTGGTGCAGTTTGGGCCATGGGCAGGCAACTGGCAACGGCTGCCCGGATTTACCGCGGTTTATGGACGCGCTAGGTTTGCGCCATGGACAGTCCGATTGTCACGCCAGCCTTCTGCCATCTTATGGCGCGGTACAACCAATGGCAAAATAGGGGTCAGATCGACGCCGCGTCCACGCTGTCGGTCGAGGCGTTGGTGGCCGATCGCGGGGCCTTTTTCCGATCCATACTGGGCACGCTCAACCATCTGCTCTGGGGGGATGTGGTTTGGATGTCCCGATTTGACGACTGGGAAAAGCCAACGATTGGCATTCCGCAAAGCACAGAATTTACGAATGATTTTATAGCTTTTAGGGGTGCGCGGCTTGCTGCTGACCGGGCTATTGTCGATTGGTCGGGCCGGGTGACGGCCAACGATCTTTCGGGTGAACTCCGCTGGTTTTCAGGCGCACTGGGACAGGACGTGGCAAAGCCCATGGCGATCTGTGTTGCGCATTTCTTCAACCATCAGACCCACCATCGGGGCCAGATCCACGCTATGCTGACAGCCGCCGGCGCTGTCCCCGAAGCGACCGATCTTTTTATTCTTCCGGAACAAAGCTGATCGCGCAGCCGCCGCCCTGCGGTCCGGCCAATAAATGAGTTGATTAAGTTTTGGGCGCCGCTAACTTCACGGTGCAGCGTTGGTCCGCAAGCCAGCGTTAAAGCCAAGGACTTCATGGCACCCGAGACGGCACTTGACGTGGAATTTGTTCGCGCGCAGTTTCCCGCGCTCTCGGAACCCGTTTTGCGTGAC
The DNA here is from genome assembly GCA_039026235.1 of Pseudomonadota bacterium. Lineage (GTDB taxonomy): Bacteria > Pseudomonadota > Alphaproteobacteria > Rhodobacterales > Rhodobacteraceae > JBCCMQ01. The sequence goes on along the minus strand of JBCCMQ010000004.1, from coordinate 19,057 downwards.
CACGCCTTCTTTGAGAACGCCGGGGGCAGCTACACCTGCCGCTATGTCCTTTGGCGGCTCAACCGTTTCTACCGCGAACGCAAGATGCAGCCGTATTCGCCCTACAGCCCTTCGCTTGAGGCTGGGGCGGAAATGGATGAAGCGCGGACGCGGCTGGCCCGCGCGATGGGCGTCAACAACCACGAGGTCAGTTTTGGCCCGTCGACGTCACAGAACACCTATGTTCTGGCGCAGGCATTCCGCGACTGGCTAGAGCCCGGCGATGCAATCATCGTGACCAATCAGGACCACGAGGCCAACTCGGGTCCTTGGAGGCGCCTTGCCGATGCCGGCATCGAGGTGCGCGAATGGAAGATCGATCCCGAGACCGGTCACCTGGGCATCAATGGTTTGCGCGCGCTTATGGACGACGGCGTGCGGCTTGTGTGCTTTCCCCATTGCTCGAACATCGTGGGCGAGATCAACCCCGTGGCGCGCATCACCAAGCTGGTCCATGAAGCAGGCGCATTCGCCTGCGTTGACGGGGTGTCCTATGCGCCGCACGGGCTGCCCAATGTGCGCAAGCTGGGCGCAGACATATACATGTTCTCAACCTACAAGACCTACGGGCCTCACCAGGGCGTTCTGGTGATGTCCGAAGATCTGGGCATGGCGCTGCCAAATCAGGGCCACTACTTTAACAACCGCCATCTGCACAAGCGATTCACGCCGGCCGGACCCGATCACGCGCAGGTCGCGGCTTGCGCCGGTATCGCGGACTATATTGACGCCCTTTACAAACATCACAGCCCCGCTGGTCGTGATGCTACGGGCCGCGCCGAGCAGGTACACGCCTGGATGCGCAGCCGTGAATCCACGCTGATGCAGCCAATACTCGATTACCTTGCAGCCAAAAACTCCGTTCGCCTGATCGGCCCTTCGGTTGCCCGGGACAGGGCGCCCACCATTGCCATTCAGACCGCGACGCGCGCGGAAGAGCTGGTCGAGCCACTGGCCGCGCATGGTGTCATGGTGGGCGGCGGCGACTTCTATGCCAACCGGACGCTTGAGGCGCTGGGAATTGCGCCGGATCACGGTGTGCTGCGGATCAGCTTTGTGCACTACACAGACGAAAACGAAGTGGACCGTCTGATAGATGCGCTTGACGCGGTGCTTTAAGGTGCAGGGGTTGCCGCCACGTGACGCTTTGAACGCAAGGCCTCCTGTAACGTCCTTCAGCGGCTAGGCGTCTCGACCCATGTCCGAAAACGCCCCGATCCTTGTCTGGTTCCGCCGAGACCTGCGATTAGCCGATCACCCGGCCTTGGCCGCGGCCGCCGAGACCGGCCGTCCGGTGATCCCAGTATTCATTTTCGACGAAACTCTAGAGCCGATGGGCGCCGCGCCCCGGTTCCGGCTGGGGGTGGGTCTAGAGAGATTTGCGACCTCTCTGACGGCACGGGGCTCTCGGTTGATCCTGCGGCGAGGAGACGCGCTGGGCTGCTTGCAAGAACTGCTGTCAGAGACGGGCGCACGGGCGGTCTGGTGGAACCGCGCATATGATCCGGCCTCGATCGAGCGAGACAAGCCAATTAAGGCGGCGTTCACGGCGGCTGGGATCGAAGCGCGCAGCTTTGCCGGCAACGTGCTTTTTGAACCCTGGACCGTGCAAACGCAGACCGGAGGGTTTTTCCGGGTTTACACGCCCATGTGGAAGGCCGTTCGGGCGCGCGACTTGCCAGGGCCCCATCCCGCCCCGGCGCGGCTCGTGCCACCATCCACTTGGCCCCGGACGGACGAGCTGTCGGCTTGGGAATTGTCGGATGGTATGCAGCGTGGCGCCGCTGTGGTCGCGCCCCATCTGCGCATCGGCGAGGACGCGGCCCTGGCAAGGTTGGATTGGTTCATGGACGGGCCCGTCGACCTTTATCATGAGAACCGGGACATACCGGCCGTTGACGGCACGAGCGGCCTGTCACAGAATCTGGCGTTGGGCGAGATCGGACCCAGTACCTGCTGGCAGGCTGGCATGCGCGCCCTGGCCGAAGGCAAATCCGGTGCCGAGGTCTTCCTTAAGGAACTTGTCTGGCGCGAGTTCGCCTATCACCTGATCTATCACACACCACATATCGGCCGTTCGAACTGGCGCCCGGAATGGGACGCATTTCCCTGGAATGAAGATGAGGCGCGACCCGATGTCCTGGCCTGGAAGATGGGTCGCACGGGCCTGCCGTTTGTCGATGCCGCGATGCGCCAGATGTATGTGACCGGGACGATGCACAACCGTGGTCGCATGATCGTTGCCAGCTATCTGACCAAGCATCTGATGTCGCACTGGCGTATCGGTCTCAGATGGTTTGAAGACTGTCTCGTGGATTGGGACCCGGCGTCCAACGCCATGGGCTGGCAATGGTCGGCCGGTTCGGGACCGGACGCAACGCCTTACTTCCGCGTTTTCAACCCCGAAACCCAACTGGACAAGTTTGACCCAAAGGGGGCCTATCAGGACGCATGGATCGCCGAAGGGCGCGCAAATCCAACGCCGACGGCGCTGTCCTACTTTGACGCGATCCCCCTGTCCTGGAGGTTGCGACCGAGTGATCCATATCCCGAGCCAATCGTATCACCGAAAGATGGGCGGGCGCGGGCCCTGGCCGCTTACCAGGCCCGCGACTTTTAGATCCACCTATAAAGGTTGTTTACCCTCAGGGGTTTGTGTCAACTGGAACGGTGCCTGATTGGGGGAAGAATGGACGTACTAACGACGACACAAGGGCAGAAGAACTTGCCCCGCTATTTCCGTGCGGCTTTTGCCATGGCAGGGCGCCTTCAGGCAGGACGGCTCGACGTTCGGCTGCCCGATGGCCGGGTCTTTCGTGTTCAGGGGGACGCACCGGGACCAGCCGCCGAGTTGAATATCCACGACCCGGATGTCTTTTCCCGCCTGATCCGCGAAGGCGATCTGGGGTTTTCAGAAGGTTACTTGGACGGCGCCTGGGACACTCCGGATCTGCAGGCCTTTATGGACCTGATCCACGCCGGGTCTGACACCGTATCGGACAGTTACCCGGCCATGGGCCTGATCCGGCTGTTCGAACGCATGCGCTTTTGGCTGCAGTCGAACACCAAGCGACAGGCGCGCAAGAATATCAGCCACCACTATGATCTGGGCAATGATTTTTATTCCCATTGGCTGGACGATACCATGACGTATTCGTCGGCGCTGTTTCAGTCCGGTCAGGAAAGCCTGGAGGTTGCTCAGGAATCCAAATACGCTCAGATGGTCGATCAACTGGGCGCCCAGCCGGGGGACCACGTGCTTGAAATCGGCTGTGGGTGGGGTGGATTTGCCGAATACGCGGCGGCCAAGCGTGGCCTGAAGGTCACAGGGCTGACGATCAGCCAGGCCCAGTACGACTATGCCGTGGGACGGATGGAGAGGCTGGGTCTTGCTGACCGGGTGGCAATCAAACTGCAGGACTATCGTGATGAGCGCGGCGTCTATGACGGCATCGCCTCGATCGAGATGTTCGAAGCGGTCGGAGAACGATATTGGCCGGTCTATTTTCACGCCCTTCGCGAACTCCTCAAACCGGGAAAAAACGCTACACTTCAAATAATTACGGTGGAAGACAGCCGTTGGGAGCTTTATCGTAAAAGTGTGGATTTCATTCAGAAGTACATTTTTCCCGGGGGCATGCTGCCTAGCCCCACGGTGCTGCGTCAAGAGGTTGAACGGGCGGGGCTGTCTGTGGCCCGATCGGTCGAATTCGGCGATAGTTACGACCTGACGCTGCGCCGGTGGCATGAGACATTCAATGCAAAATGGGATGAGATCTGTTTGCTGGGATTCGATGAACGGTTTCGAAAGATGTGGAACTACTACCTGACATCTTGCGCGGCTTCGTTCCAAAACGGTATTTGTGACGTGACGCAGATAACGGTGACAAAACCGGCTTAGGCTTATGCCCACAGGCACGAAACTCATTGCTGCTCTTGCTTTTGCCGCAGTGGCGTATGTCGCTGCACAACAGGTGCGCGGGCAAATGCCCGAAGGCACCGATATGGGCCTGTTTGCCGAGATAATGGCAGTCATCGGCGCCCTTTGCGGCTGGATCGTCATGGGTAAGCGGGCAGGTGAGGGGCTGACGTTTTCCCTTTCAGCGGGCCTTTTGACCTCGGTCTCAATTGTCTTCTGGGGGCTCTTGATCTTCTCGACCCGCCAGATGCTCATTTTCTCGACCAAGCGCCGCTATGATGGACCGACCGAGGCCGTGGTTGATACGTTCCGCATCGCGATTGAATATGCATCGACCATCGCCATCCCCGGTATCATCGTCACACTGCTGATCGGCGGAGTGGTGGGCGGTTGGGCGGCCGAATGGGCCAGCCGGCGCTATAGCTGACCGGCGCCCGCGCGTTGGCATCCTGTTTCTTCTTTTTCGGCACTCTGCGCGACCTGCCGCTTCTGGAAGTCGTGCTGGGTGGACCCTTGGATTCCGCCAGGGTGAAGAGCGCCCGCTTGCCTGGCTGGCTGGCGCACAGGGCGGCGGGTGAGACTTTTCCTGTGCTGCGCGCCAATGAAACGGCGGTCGCAGACGGCATCATTTTGAAAGACGTCCGCCCCGAGGAAGCGGCGCGGCTCGACTACTACGAGCTTGGGCATGGCTACCGAACCCGTCAAGAGACGGTGGATACAGATGCCGGCCCGACAACGGCGGTGGTCTATTTCGCACCCGAAGATCTGATCGGCGCGGAGGAGGTCTGGGACTTCGCCGGCTGGCAAGGCCGCTGGGCCGAGGCGACCCGGGAAGCCGCCCGTGAAGTCATGGGCTACTTGGGCGAGAAATCAGCCGAATGGGTGGCGCAGCGTTACAGCCTGATACTAGCCAGGGCCCAGTCCAGAATCTCCGCCGGTGCAGCGCGTCCCAACGATTTGGGCGCGGCCTTTTCTAACTCGGACGTGGAAGTCCATTCTAAGCGAGTGCCCTACGCCGACTTCTTCACGCTTGAGACCTATCGACTGACGCACCCGAGGTTCGACGGCGGTCCGGCGGCTAAGATTGATCGTGCCGCGTTTGTGGGTTTCGACGCGGCACTTTGCCTGCCCTATGATCCGAAAAATGACCGCGTGCTTTTGGTCGAGCAATTCCGCGTAGGAGCGTTCTCGCGCGCCGATGCGCGACCCTGGCTGCTGGAGCCGGTCGCTGGATTGATCGACCCGGGTGAAGACGCCGAAGACTGCTGTCGCCGCGAGGCACAGGAAGAGGCGGGGATTGAGATCAGAGATCTTCATTCGGCCGGACAGGGATACGCCAGCCCGGGTGCAAACTCGGGGTTTTTCCACATGTTCGTGGGCCTCTGCGATTTGCCCCGGCGGACGCAGGGCTTCGGTGGCCTAGCCGATGAGGGTGAGGATATTCGAACGCTGGTCATTGGCTTCGACGAACTTATGGCGGCCATCGCGTCCGGTGAGATCAACGTGATCCCGCTTCAGCATCTTGCCTACTGGCTTGCGCTTCATCGCCCGCGGCTGCGCGCAGAAGCCGGTGTTCCATAAAGCGGTCTTTCCCGCCGAATGCTGACCCGCTGACGCCCCCTTTCATCGCCCTCTGATGCGCACTAAGACGGGCGTGACAGCAAGGGACGGCCGATATGCAGGTATTTGAGGATCTTGGCGCCGCGGTGGGAAACACCCCGCTCATTCGGTTGCGAAAGATCAGTGAACTCACCGGGTGTAATATCCTTGGCAAGGCAGAGTTCATGAACCCCGGTCAATCGGTCAAGGATCGTGCCGCGCTTTACATGATCCGCGACGCTGTCGCGCGGGGCGACCTGCGCCCGGGCGGCACCATCGTTGAAGGTACTGCGGGCAACACCGGCATCGGTCTGGCCCTTGTGGGAGCCTCGATGGGGTTTCGGACGGTGATCGTGATCCCCGAAACCCAAAGTCAGGAAAAGAAGGACATGATCCGTCTTGCGGGTGCCGAGTTGGTGCAGGTGCCTGCGGTCCCTTACCGGAACCCCAACAACTATGTGAAGTATTCCCAACGCCTGGCCGATGCGTTGAACCAGACCGATCCGAACGGCGCTGTCTGGGCCAACCAGTTCGACAATACTGCCAACCGCCAGGCCCATATTGAAACCACCGGTCCGGAAGTCTGGGACCAAACGGGCGGCAAGGTTGACGGGTTCATCTGTGCCTGCGGTTCGGGCGGCACGCTTGCCGGTGTGGCGACCGCCCTGCAAGGCAAGGGCGTGAAAATCGGTCTGGCCGATCCCGAGGGTTCGGCGCTTTACGGCCATTATGCCGAAGGCGCCTTGAAGGCCGTTGGAGGTTCTATCTCCGAGGGCATCGGTCAGGGCCGGATCACCGCAAACCTCGAAGGTCTGACCCCGGATTTCGCCTATAGGATTTCCGATGCCGAAGCCTTGCCTCTGATCTTTGATTTGCTGGCTGACGAAGGTCTTTGCATGGGCGGATCCACGGCAATCAACATGGCCGGCGCGGTGCGTCTGGCGCGCGAACTGGGCCCGGGACATACCATCGTCACCATCCTTTGCGACTATGGCACCCGCTATCAGTCCAAGGTCTTCAACGCCGACTTCCTGCGCGAAAAGGGTCTGCCTGTGCCCGACTGGTTGGACGCCCTGCCGCGCGCCGTACCATCGGCCTTTGTCGACGTGGACACTTTGGCGCCATGACCGAAGCCCTGTTTCTGCAGGATGCCTACCTGCGTGAAGCGCCGGGACGCGTGGTGTCGTCCGGCGCCGAGGGAGTGGTGCTGGACAGGAGCCTCTTTTACGCGCGAAGCGGGGGTCAGCCGGGTGACGCGGGCGTCGTCACATGGGCAGGCGGTGAGCTGCCCATTGCCGAAGCCGTCAAGGGCGACGCCGGAACGGTCCTGCTCTTGCCAGAAGATCCCGAGATGGCTTTGCCGCAGGCTGGAGCCGAGGTGGTGCAATCCATCGATTGGGCACGCAGATTGGGGCACATGCGCGTTCACACGGCGTTGCATCTTTTGTCCGTCGTGATCCCGCTTCCCGTGACCGGAGGGGCGATCACGGCCGTGAAAGGCCGGCTCGATTTCGACATGCCGGACGCGCCCGAGGACAAGCTGGCGCTTGAGGACGCTTTGAACGCCCTGATCGCCCGTGATCTGCCGGTCACCGACACCTGGATCACCGATGCCGAACTCGACGCCAACCCGGGTCTGGTCAAGACCATGTCCGTCCAGCCACCGCGCGGCGCCGGAAAGATCCGGCTGGTCGCCATCGGAGAAGGCCCTGACCGCGTCGATCTCCAGCCCTGCGGGGGCACCCACGTGGCGCGCACTGCCGAGATTCGCCCGGTGCGCCTGGGCAAGATCGAAAAGAAAGGGCGTGCCAACCGGCGCGTGTCCTTGCTGATCAGCTAGGGCGGTTCGGTCGACCACGGTGCGCCGTCTCATCCGGTGCGGGAAAATGTGGCGGCTTGGGTCGGGCACAACTGTGCCCGTGCGCCCGCTGGCAGAGACCTCTCCGCCTGCCAATAAAGAACGGTCCCACGTCGCAACCCCGCTTGCACCGCGCGCGGCGCGCGCTATAAGCTCACGGCGCCGGAGAGGTGGCCGAGTGGTCGAAGGCGCACGCCTGGAACGCGTGTAGGCGGGAAACCGTCTCCAGGGTTCGAATCCCTGTCTCTCCGCCATTCAGTCCTGACACGTGTCTCTGTCCGCTGTGGCTTGGCGTTTGGCTTTGGAATCAGCGGGCTAGGTTTTTAGCTCGCAACAAAGAGCTAAACTTCCATTATGACACTAAGGCTCGTCTTTGGGCGAAGGGCCGCCCGGCGTTTTCCCGTGTGGCGAACCCGGCAAGAGACTGTTTGCGTTGCAATACGAGAAAGGCTTGAGGAGTAAAGAATGGCAAAGTGGTGCAATATTTTAAGCGTCAAAAGACGCCCTGGAAACCTTAAGATATCCATTGCCGCCTCTGCGGCGATGGCTTTCATATGCATGCCGGCCTCGGCCCAAGAGGACGAAGACGAACTCGTGAACTCTTGCAGGTCGTTTTCTGACCTGGGGGAAAAATACATGTGGTGGCAAGATCAATATGGGGAGATTGTGGCACCCATTCTGGGGCCGCTTTATATGGAAGGCAGTGCTGATAAGGAGCTTGTCTGGCAAATTTTTGCGAGTCGCGAAATCATGCTTTCAGACAAGGCTGATCTGAAAAGGGCTTTAGCTATAGAATTGGAAATGGTGATGCGTATACGAGAGTTATTAAACGATGATTTTCCGGTATTCAACGCATTTAGTATTGACCTTTTCAATAAGTTGGATGTCGCCCCCGAGGATTTTCGCAAAGCCACGATCTGCGCCTTCGAATGCCCGACAGGCGAGAAGGACAGTGTCGGTGACGAATACCGAGAACGTGTGCGAAATGAGTAGGATGCTGTAACCGGTGGTCAACTCAGGTTAGAATTGCCAGAATGCACTTATCTAGAACCATTGTGCGCGTTTGAGCTGATAAGCTCCGGCAGGAGGTAGCAAAAACTGCATAAGGTGGAATTTTTACGAGCCAAGGGAAGATTCAAATCGGTGAACACTATAATGTACTGTCCGCCAATATGACGAGGAACTTTTTGTGATATCGGCTCTGGAAGGAGTAAGCGTAGAGTGAAGTCTACGAAAGTCCCTCCTGGTGGAGTACTGTTGGAGTAAAGGAAAAATATAAGGTACTAGCGCTTTGAAATATATTCCTAATCTTGTCTTTGATATCTTTAGAGATCGACCGTCGCCATGCCGTACAACAGCTGAATTAGTCATGCTTTGAGGCGGTCAGCGTCATGTGCATCAAGCTTACTTTGACTCTCACAAAATTTTCATTAAGATTTGTGCGCTGTCGAGTTTAGGATGGGCATTAGGAATATGTTCGATAATTTTCTGAGGAGATTTCCTGTTATTACTATTATCCTTTCTATAGTTTCGTGTATTGGTCTTTTTTTTGTTATGGTGATTGTTAAGGTTGAATTTCCTAATGCTAAAATCTTGCATGCCTTCGTAGAGCTTATTTTTCTCGTATGGAATTTTTTTATCATCTTTAAGGTAAGTTTCTATTTGATTAGGAATCGGTAGTGAAAAATGGTAATTTAATCTTGACCCGGAAGTGACTGCGACATTCAGGGCAGTATAGGAAACGGACACGTAGGTATAAGGCGGCACGCAGATAGATCTCAATTGGGTATATCGGCGGGCACCCGGCGCAGGATGTCGTCTTGCGGAGCGCATTTGCCCTGCTGGAGATCGGAGGAGACAAAGTAGCGGTAGCGCGTGCCGCGCGCGCCCACGGCAAATGTCGGCGACATGCGCTGGCCGGTGGCATCGAAGATCCGGCCTGTGAGCGGCGCGGCGGAGGTCACAGAGGGTCCGCCCGACCGGCGCCGCGCCCCCGCGCGCCCGAGCTTCTGCTGCACCGCCTCGAAGAGATCGCGTCCGACGATGGCCGCGTGCAGGCCTTCGTGGCGCGTCTCCCCGTGCCGGATCAGACCGATGTAGACCGGGTTGCGCAGGAGATGCGCCAGGGCGCCGCGCCTCAGCCGCTGCCCGCCGGCGGCGACCCGGCCGTCCTTGTCGGCGCGCGCTTTGGAGTGGATGCCGCGCCGGGCCAACCAGCGCTCCAGCTTGTGGACTGAGCCCAGCTCCAGATAGGCCGCAAAGATCCTGCGAACCTGCGCGGCTTCTTCCGCGTTCACTGAAAGCCGGCGACTGCCGTCGGTGGGAGGGTCGTAGCCCAGGGGCACCCGTCCGCCCATCCACATGCCCCGGGCTTTTGAGGCGGCAATCTTGTCGCGGATGCGCTCGCCGGTGACCTCGCGCTCGAACTGGGCAAAGGACAACAACACATTCAGGGTCAGCCGGCCCATGGAACTGGTGGTGTTGAAGGCCTGGGTGACGGAGACGAAGCTCACGCCGTGGCGATCAAAGATCTCGACCATGCGGGCGAAGTCCGGCAGCGACCGGGTCAGACGGTCGATCTTGTAGACGACAATGATCTCGATGCCGCCCCGCGCAACCTCCTCCAGGAGTTGGCGGAGGGCCGGGCGGTCCATGGTGCCGCCCGAGACGCCGCCATCGTCATAGCGGGCGCTGAGTGCGCGCCAGCCTTCGCCGGCCTGGCTCTTGATGTAGGCCGCGCAGGCCTCCCGCTGGGCATCGAGGCTGTTGAAAGACTGATCGAGGCCTTCATCGCTGCTTTTGCGGGTATAGATGGCGCAGTGGACCCGCTTGCGGGTCATAGAGACCTCTGCCGGAGGCCGAACAAGCGCGGGTAGTTCCAGCGTGTGCCGGCAATTGATCAAGAGGGCGCGGAGGTATAAGCCACTGCTACCAAAAAAGGAAATGCGTTGGCTCGGTTGGAGTTGTTCGGGAAACTGACCATTTAGCACCACTGTACGGAGAAAATTGCTAGGCATCCGGTCGCTTTCCAGGCGCACCACTCAGGAAACTCGGTGCAATTTACAAGCAGTAGACGGTTTCGTAGCTCAACAACCAAGATCGAAGTCAAACTTGCTGATGCTTCAAGAGAATTGAGCCATGCAGTGCTTCCTATGCATGCGAATTCTTCGGAAGCTTGCCGCTGTCCATAAGTCTGGCTACGGCCAATTCAATCGTGACTGCGGCGGTACAAGCCTGGTTCATTTCTCCAAGATCCTACTGCAACTATTGCCAACGGAGTCTTCTCGGCGGCGGTGAATGTCAGAAGACTTTTTCTGTGAACATTGGGCGCCTTGTTCTCGCAAAGGGTTCGAAGCCTCAGCCGCCCGTTTCACGCCTTAACGATCCGGCACTAGCCCTTGCGGCCAGTCGATGCACGCTTTTTATTTTGACGCTCCACCGTGGCGGAAGCAGCAGTTGATTTAGGGGACTTGCCAGGGTTTTGCCTCAGCGCAGAAGCTGTTGCTGACTTGGCGGACACGACAGCGCTGGTTTTCGCTTTCGCGGCTGACATTGCATCTGCTTTCGTAGGGTGAACGGACGATGCACCGCGTCGGGACGTCAATTCCCAAGCGCCGCTGGATTTCTTGACCGTGTAGGACTTTGTCCTGTACACTTTGCCTGCTTTCAGCTTAAGGCCCTGACGCAAGATTGCGTTGGCGCGCGTCGTCCAACCGTTACCTCCCGCTTTCAAAGCTTCGACCACGTCAGCATCCAGACGCATCGAAACGCGTTTTTTCGTCGGACCCTTCTGAGCTCCGCGCGTTCGACGTGTTCGCAGTTCGAACAGTTCTTCGTCCGTTAGTGGTGGGTTGTCCGCGTCGGCCAACGCCGCAGCGATGATTTCCCGATCGTCTTCTTCCGTCGGGATCACGATGTTTCGTTTAGTCATCCTTTGCTCCCATATAAGCTAGTACTTCGCGTCTGTTGGCCTTGCGAAGGCTGATCAGGCGAACTCTGCCCGCACGAATTGTGAAAACGGCTATATGGACCCTATTCTCGATCACACCTGTGCCAACGAAACGTTCTTCGCCATAATCCCTCCGCTGGTCTCGCACCACGTCTGCGGTTTCCCAGTCGAAGTAATTGATCGCTTCGAAGTCGACGCGGTGGTGAGCGAGATTCAGCAAGCGCTTTTTGCCGTTCCACTCGTAACGCATAGCAAATTGTTACCACACATAGGCAATTCTGTCGATTAAATTGTACATACAATAAGGCTTGTTAACTCGATGTTTCGGGGTCGCCTCATGCCGGTTTCCATGGCCTATCTCGAACGGTTCGTCGCAGTCGCAACTCAGCATCCGTTCAAACGCCGCCCAGAGTCCTGTTCGGCAAGGGCCCTGAGTGGAGTGCCGAGCAGATGTCAAATCAGTTTTCCGACTAGATCCACGCTACCTTGCATTTTCTTTGCGTGCTGATCGAGCTCAAGCTTTCGTCGATTGGGCTGTCTTTGTCCGAGACCGCGTTCCGCGGCTTTCTCGAAGAGACGCTTGGCGCCTGTGCGAAGGTCTCGCGCAATGGCGCGGTGCACTTTGTGTGCATGGACTGGCGCAATATGGACGATGTCTCGGCGGTTGGTTCCAAGGTCTATGGCGAGCGGCTGAACCTATGTGTCTGGAACAAGTCGAATGCCGGTATGGGCTCGCTCTATCGCTCCAAGCACGAGCTGGTCTTCGTCTACCGGGTGGGCGATGCGCCCCATACCAATATGGTGGAGCTTGGACGGCATGGACGTAACCGCACCAATGTGTGGGATTACGCTTCGGTCAACACCTTCCAGGGCAACCGCCGGGCTGATCTGGATCTGCACCCGACGGTGAAGCCGGTGGGGCTTGTGGCGGACGCGCTCGCGGATGTCACCCGGCGCGGCGATCTGGTTCTCAATGTCTTCCTGGGCTCGGGCACCACGCTGATTGCGGCCGAGCGCGCGGGCCGCGTCTGTCGCGGTGTGGAGATCGATCCGGCTTATGTGAATGTGGCGCTGGCCCGCTGGTCGGCGATGACCGGAAGGGAGCCGGAACTTGTCGTAAAAGGAACCACGGCATGACCTCAAGGCGCGGCGGCCAGCCACCGAAATCCCAGCGGTTCAAGAAGGGCCAGAGCGGCAATCCGAAGGGACGCCCGAAGAAAGAGCAGCCAAGCGCGCGGCCCACCCCGTTCGACGTGATCGTCGACAAGACCCTGACGATCACGCGGAAGGGTGTGGCCGAAGAGGTGAGCGTCGAAGAGGCGTTGCAGCACCGCACCTATCAGGAGGCGGTCGCGGGCAACAAGACGGCGCGCCGGGACGTTCTGAAGATGATCGCAAAGCGCGAACAGGTTCTGGCAAAGCGCTCGCCGGCCCCGGCCGCGGCAGTAGCGACCCGGACGGAGATCGATCCGGACAATGCCAATGCGGCGCTTTTGATCCTGGGGATCGCCCGCCGGGATCCACGTGACTTCGGACCCGACGATGACTACGAGCGGCTGCAACTGGAGCCCTGGGCGGTGCAGGCAGCGCTGCGCCGGCGGCGCGGCGGGCAAAAACTGCGAGACAAGGACATCGCCGAGATCCGGCGCTGCACGCGCGACGCCGGCGATCTGCAGTGGCCCAGGGGCAGCCGCGGATGAGCAAAGGCACAGACGAGGAAGTGGGCTATGGCCGGCCGCCGGTCTCGACGCGCTTCCCCAAGGGCAAGAGTGGCAACCCCCGTGGACGGCCGAGGGGACGGACGCGCGACATTCCCTATGATGCGGCTCTGGGCCAGAAAGTGACGATCCGCGACGGCGGTCGAGACCGTCAGGTCACCGCGGCCGAGGCGTTCCTGCTGCAGCTCGCCAAACAAGGCATCGAAGGCGACAGCGCCGCCGCGCGCCAGACGCTCGCCTCGATCGAGGAGGCACGGGCCAAACACGTTCTCCATGACGATGCCGGGGACCTGACCATCGTGCGGGTGCTGGTTGCGCCCGGCAGAGTCTCGACGGCGCTTGAGCCCTTGCGCATCGGGCGCAAGCTCGACCGCTACCGTCCCACGGCCCGCATGGCCCTCGAGCCCTGGATCGTAGAGGCGGCTCTCGACCGGCTGGGTGCGCGCAGGCTGACCCCCGCAGAACAGCAAACCGTGCTCAAGGCCACGCGCACGCCCCGCAAGGTCAACTGGCCCGACTGGTGGACGGAACTGCCAGAATAGAAAGGGCAGGGGGCAGGGACAGGTCGACAGGTGAAGACACCGTCAACGGGGCGGAAGGTGTGAATTCGCCCCGCCGAAGCGCGAATTGGGTAATGCCGAGGAAAGCGGACTTTCATTACTGGGATTTTTGGTTTGTCCTGCTTCGGGTCACAGGTTCACAGGTTTAGGGAAACCGCCTCCGCTGCAGTTACGCACCACACTCTTGTCAGAGTGAAAAGCGGAAGTTCGCGTTGCCTGATTGTTATCTGGAATGTGATTCATAGGGCAAAAAAAAGAAAACGCAGGCCGTGGCCTGCGTTTCAATGTGGTGCAATCGAATGCTTGTTAACGGCTCGACCGCGAATTTTGAACATCAATACCATTTGTGCGGAATGTTCCAAAGTCAAGCCACAACTAACACGGCTTATAAGGCCAGTTACAATCGAAGCAGGGTGATGTGGACCCGACCCTTTCCTTAGGCTATCCTTTCAACATCACATCGTGCAGCGTCGGTGTTACGGGGTGGACCGGGCGACGCGGCCAAAACAACTCAAGTCGCTTCTCATTAAGCTTGATCCCTGAGATCAAAAAAGTCAAGATGCCCTAACACGGTTTATAATTGAGTAGATAGATGCGTTTGGGTCTTGATATAGGAACAAATTCCATCGGCTGGTGGGTATACAACACCGAGGATGGAAGAATTTCAGACGTCGTCGACGGCGGTGTGCGCATTTTCTCGGACGGGCGCGATCCGAAGTCGAAGGCCTCGCTTGCCGTCGATCGCCGCGCCGCTCGTGCGCAGCGCCGCCGCCGCGACAGGTATCTGCGCCGCAAGGCCGCCCTGATGAAGCGCATGTCCGAGGCCGGGCTCATGCCCAAGGACCCGAGCGAGGCCAAGGTTTTGGAACAGCTCGATCCCTATGCCCTCCGTGCGGAGGGCCTGGATCGGCCCTTGACCTTGGCCCATTTCGGGCGGGCCTTGTTCCATCTCAATCAACGGCGCGGTTTCAAATCGAACCGCAAGACAGATCGCGGCGACAATGAGAGCGGCAAGATCAAAGACGCCACGGCACGGCTTGATCAGACGATGATGACCAAGGGCGCGCGCACCTTTGGCGAGTTTTTGCATATGCGACGGGCCTCAGCGCCCGACCCAAGGCAGGTGCCAAGCGTGCGCACCCGCCTGTCCGTCGCACGCAGGGACGATGCAGAAAAGCAAGAGGCGGGCTATGATTTCTACCCTGACCGCCGCCACCTGTCCGAGGAGTTTTACCGGCTCTGGGCCGTGCAGACCGCCCATCATCCGGATGTCCTGACAGAGGCATTGCGCGACGAGATTGCTCTGATCATCTTTTACCAGCGCCCACTCAAGACCCCGGATGTGGGGCTGTGTCTGTTCACAGACGAAAAGCGCATCCCCAGCGCACATCCGCTGAACCAGCGCCGCATCCTTCTTGAGACGGCGAACGCGTTGCGCGTTGCCGCGCGCGGCGAACCGGCTCGGCGGCTGACTCGGGATGAACGTGATCAGATCGTGCTTACGCTCGACAACAAGAAGCACACCAAATCGCTGTCCGGCATGTCTATGAAGCTCAAGGCGCTTGGCAAGGTGATCAAGCTGCGTCCCGAACAATCCTTCACGCTGGAAACCGCCAACCGAGATGCCATCGCCTGTGATCCAGTTCGCGCGAGCCTGTCGCATCCTGACAGGTTTGGTGCGCGCTGGTCCACGCTCGGCTGGTCAGCCCAATGGGAGGTGATTGCCCGCATCCGAGCGGTGCAGAGCGAGGCCGAACATGACGCGCTTGTGAATTGGCTTGTCACGACACACGCTCTTGATCGGGAGCATGCCGAAGCAACGGCCTATGCACCCCTGCCCGAAGGCTATGGCCGGTTGGGCCTGACCGCCACAACTCGGATTTTGGGGGCGTTGGAGGCGGATGTGATCTACTACAGCGCCGCGGTGGCTGCCTGTGGCTGGCATCACTCGGACGGGCGTACGGGCGAAGTGCTGGACGCGCTGCCCTATTACGGGCAGATCCTCGACCGCCATGTGATCCCGGGCACCTATGACGAGGCCGATGATGACGTGACCCGCTTTGGCCGGATCACCAACCCGACGGTGCATATCGGCCTGAACCAGCTGCGCCGTCTGGTGAACAAAATAATCGAGACTTACAAAACGCCAGAAGATCCAATGCCGATCAAAGAAATCGTTGTGGAATTGGCGCGTGACCTCAAGATGTCGGAGGATCAGAAGCGCGAGGTGCAGCGTGACATCAAAAAGAACACCGATGCGGCGATCAAACGAGGAAAAAAGCTGGAAGAAATGGGTGTTTCCAATACCGGTGCGAACCGGATGGTCCTGCGGCTGTGGGAGTCACTTGGCGAGGACGTGATGACCCGCAATTGCCCCTATTCCGGCCAGCGGATCAGCGCGTCCATGCTATTCGACGGCTCCTGCGACGTGGATCATATCCTGCCCTATTCGCGCACATTGGACGACAATTTCGCAAACCGCACCCTTTGCCTGAAAGAGTTCAATCGCCAAAAGACCAACAGGACCCCTTGGGAATCCTGGGGCGAGACCCCGCACTGGAACACCATTGCTGCCAATCTAAAGAACCTACCCCCCAATAAGGCTTGGCGCTTTGCCCCGGACGCGATGGAACGGTTTGAAGGGGAGAACGACTTTTCCGCCCGAGCGTTGAAAGACACCCAATACCTGTCCCGCATCGCGCGCATCTATCTCGACGCATTGTATGACGGCGCTGACGGGAAATCCCATGTCTGGGTCGTTCCCGGCAAGCTGACGGAAATGCTGCGCCGTCATTGGGGTCTCAACGGTTTGCTGTCGGACGGCAAGGCGGCCGTGAAGCTCAAGAACCGCACCGATCACCGCCACCACGCAATTGACGCCGCCGTGATCGCCGCCACCGACCGAGCCCTCGTCAAACGGATCAGCGACATGGCGAAGATGGATGAACTGAACGGTGCCGAAGAAGTTGTCCGCGCGGTGCCGCCACCCTGGGAGGGATTTCGCGAGGATATCGCCGCACGGCTGTCGCGTACCATCGTCAGCCACCGCGCCGACCATGGCCGCATCGACCCTGCTGCGCGCAAATCCGGCAAGGACAGCACCAGCGGGCAGTTGCACAACGACACAGCCTACGGTTTGACCAAGGAGGGCACGGTTGTCAGCCGCAAGCCCCTTTCCTCATTGAAACCGGGCGACATTGCCATCACGACCCGAGGCGCAAACATAAAAGACACGGATCTGCAAAGGCATCTGGCACGGGTGACACGCGGGTTGGATGGCAAGGCCTTCGAGCAGGCGCTAAGTGACTTTGCCAATACGCGCAAACTGGCGGATCACTCAGACAACCCGTATTTTGGACTGCGCCGGGTGCGTCTGGAAGAAGCGGTTGCTGTCATCGCGTTCGCGGACCGAAACGGTGCTCTCTACAAGGGGTACAAGCCTGACAGCAACAGTCGTTATGAAGTCTGGCGGCTGCCGGACGGAACAGTCACCCACCACGTTGTTTCGACGTTTGACGCCCACAAGGACAAAAAAACCAGACCTCACCCGGCCGCGAAGCGCCTTCACAGATTTTACAAGGGCGACCTTGTTCGTCTGGAAGACAGCAAATTTGGCCCTGTCATTGCCACAGTGGAAAAATTCGACACGAATGGTGGGCTTGAGCTTGTGCCGCACAACGAGGCCAACGCGTCTGACCGGTATCGCAAGACTAAAGAGGACCTCTACATTCGATTGCGACCAAACTCATTATTGAAGGCTAAGTGCCGCCGCGTTTTTGTAGATGAAATGGGCCGCATGAGGGATCCAGGTCCGCCGCGGTGAGGCCTTGGATTCGGCGATTCGGCAAAGCTTAAATATACTCGATACTGTAGCGATTCGCGTGGGGGCGTTAGGGGCAACGGGTGGATCAGATCATTGACATCGCGACAGACGGTCGCCACCTGTCTCGCGACCGGGGGTTTCTCAAAGTATCTGAAAACGGCACCGAAATCGGCCGCACCCCGCTGGATCAAATCGCTGGTGTGATGGTTCACGCACATGGGACGACATGGTCAACTTCGTTGCTGACTGAACTGTCTGAACGTGGCGCTCCCGTCGTGCTTTGTTCCGCCAATCATGCGCCTCAATCCGTGCTCATGCCGCTTGACGGCCACCACGCACAAGGGGCGCGTATACGCGCGCAATGGCGCGCCAAGATGCCGCTGATCAAACAAGCCTGGAAGCAAGTCGTGCATAGCAAGGTCCGGATGCAGGCCGCCGCACTCGACGCGATCGGAGAGGTCTCGGCACCGCTGATGGTCATGGCCCGCAAGATAACCTCTGGCGACAGCACGAATGTCGAGGCTCAAGCGGCAAGACATTACTGGCCGCGCATGATGGGCCCCGATTTCCGGCGCGACACCGGCGCAGGTGATGAAAACGCATTGTTGAACTACGGTTACACCGTCTTAAGGGCGGCAACGGCTCGCTCTGTCGTGGCGGCAGGTTTGCATCCGACAATCGGGTTGTTTCATTCCAATCGGGGCAATTCCTTCGCCCTGGCGGATGATCTGATGGAGCCGTTTCGCCCGCTGGTCGACTGCACCGTGCGGGCGATTGTGACCGCGCGTGGCTGCGAGGTCGATACGCACGCCAAGCAATCGCTCGCCCGCCTGATCGCAACCGATCTGCCTCTTGGAGGCGGGCTCTCGCCGGTCTCGGTGTCCCTCACGAAGCTGGCAACCTCCTTGGGGCAGAGCTTTGAAGCGGGCAAGCTGAACCTTGCCCTGCCTGACCCCCCTGATCCGCTCGTGCTCGCGGGATTGGGGAATTGATCACCACCACAACACACCTGTCGGGGTATAGTCTGATGTGGATTCTCGTGATGTTCGATTTGCCTACGGATAGCAAAAAGCAAAGGAAAGATGCTGGCGCTTTCCGCAACTTCCTGCTGGATGAAGGCTTTGAACGCAGCCAGTTTTCGGTCTACGCGAGGTTTGTGAATGGCAAGGAAGCGTTTGCAACCCGAGTGAGCCGCATAGAACGAAACCTGCCCGAATCAGGCGATGTGCAGATCTTGAACTTCACCGACCGCCAGTATCGTGATATCATACATTTCTCAGATCAGGGCCGCAGGACGGCTCGTGAAAATCCGAAACAACTGGTGATGTTTTGATGCGATTTGCTCTGAAAAGTAACAATGACCAACCCTCAAAACCTTGTATTTTCAAGGCCTTGATCGGCGATCGATTGTAGCTGTTCAAAATTCGCGGTCCAACCGCAACTGGAATGAGTCTTGGACGTCTGAATTTGGGATTGTAGCTGTTCAAAATTCGCGGTCCAACCGCAACAGAGAGATCGACGTGTCGTTGAGGAAAGTGATTGTAGCTGTTCAAAATTCGCGGTCCAACCGCAACACAGTGGCTATGGCACTG
>JBCCMQ010000003.1:0-316695 GCA_039026235.1 Pseudomonadota bacterium | reverse complement strand
TCTCAGCAACGGCCTCGGGTTGTACCCAGTCTTCGCCAAGTACGACGTCGCTGCGGCCAGCCCCCGGATCGTTGACGTCTATTCCCGACGTCAGTGTCATTCCTCGTTGTATCTGTACCCTATGCCGTAAAGCGTCTCGATTGCCGAGAAATCATCATCGGCGGTCCGCATCTTTTTGCGCAGGCGTTTGATATGGCTGTCGATGGTGCGGTCATCCACATAGACCTGATCATCGTAGGCCACATCCATCAACTGGTCGCGGCTTTTGACAAAACCGGGCCGTTGGGCAAGCGCCTGAAGCAACAGAAACTCGGTTACTGTCAGCGACACGTCGCGCCCTTTCCAGATCACCGAATGGCGCAGCGGGTCCATTGTCAGGTTACCCCGCACCATGACTTTGGTGTCTTCGGTTTCACCCACTTCGTCGCTAGCGATCGCTTCTTGGCGGCGCAATAGCGCGCGGATACGCTCAACCAAAAGGCGCTGAGAAAACGGTTTCTTGACGTAGTCGTCCGCACCCATGCGCAGGCCAAGAACCTCGTCGATTTCGTCATCTTTTGAGGTCAGAAAGATCACCGGCATGGTTGTTTTCTGGCGCAGGCGCTGCAACAGATCCATTCCGTCCATGCGGGGCATCTTGATGTCCAGAACAGCCATGTCTGGAAGACGTTTATTGAATGCATCAAGGGCCGATTGACCGTCGTTAAAGGTCTCTACCTCAAAGCCTTCGGCTTCGAGCGTCATGGAAACCGACGTCAGAATGTTGCGGTCGTCATCGACCAGAGCAATACGAGAGCCGTCTGTCATTGTCGTGGTCCTGCTCTTTACGTTTTCGTTTTGGCGAGAGTGTCGCGTTTCACCCGAGCCGAATCAACAGATAAGTGCGAATCGCGCCACATCTTCGGAAACATTGAGGCAGAAAAACGGTAATTAGCGCTCAATGCGGCACGATCAGGGCAAATTGATTGCGCTAACGTCTCGCTGTTTGCGCTACCGCTAGCGCTCACCCCGGTTCCACGGTGGTCGGCCCGCGTGATAGGACTAGCTTTGCCACGTTCGCAACACAAAGGCACAACGGGATCGAAAATCCCGCTTTGACCAAGACTATCCAGTTTCGACAATGCGGAGCACCGACACAATGCACCAGGGACGCGTCAATCCTAACCAAAGGCTTGAAAATCAAGGTATCGGCGGACTCGGAGACGTATACTACAACCTGTCGGAACCTTCCCTTGTCCAGGCCGCGCTCACGCGTGGCGAAGGAAATTTGGGTCAGGGTGGCGCACTTTTAGTAACTACTGGAAAGTTCACCGGACGTTCGCCAGCCGATAAGCACATCGTCAAGACACCATCTGTCGACGCAAGTATTTGGTGGGAAAACAACGCGGCCATGTCTCAGGAAGGCTTTGCTGCGCTTCACGCCGACATGCTCAGCCACATGGCTGGGCGCGATTACTTCGTTCAGGACCTCTACGCGGGCGCAGACGCCGCCCACCGGCTGGATGTGCGCGTGGTTACGGAATTGGCATGGCACAGCCTGTTCATCCGCCATCTGCTGCGACGCCCGACGAAGAAAGAGCTTGAGACGTTCTCGCCCGGTTTCACGATTATCAACTGTCCAAGCTTTCGTGCAGACCCGGAACGCCACGGCTGCCGTTCCGAAACTGTCATTGCAATCAACTTCGACGCAAAGCTGATCCTGATCGGCGGCACGGAATACGCGGGCGAAAACAAGAAATCCGTATTCTCGCTTTTGAATTACCTGCTGCCCGAAAAGGGTGTGATGCCGATGCATTGCTCGGCAAACCATGCTGTCGGAAATCCGATAGACACGGCGATCTTCTTCGGGCTTTCCGGCACCGGCAAAACGACCTTGTCGGCCGACCCAGGGCGGGTCTTGATCGGCGACGATGAACACGGCTGGTCCGAGCGAGGCACCTTCAATTTCGAAGGCGGATGCTACGCCAAAACCATCAGCCTTTCGCCAGAGGCCGAGCCGGAGATCTACGCGACAACGACAAAGTTCGGCACCGTGATCGAAAATATGGTTTTTGATCCAGAATCGCTGGATCTGGATTTCGAAGACGACAGTCTGACGGCGAACATGCGCTGCGCCTATCCGCTTGAATACATCTCGAACGCGTCCCAATCGGCCTTGGGCGGCCACCCGAAGAACATCGTGATGCTGACGTGCGATTCATTCGGTGTCATGCCCCCGATTGCGCGCCTGACACCCGCCCAGGCAATGTATCACTTCCTGTCAGGCTTCACCGCCAAGGTGGCCGGGACCGAGCGCGGGATAACTGAACCGCAGCCCACCTTTTCGACCTGTTTCGGCGCGCCGTTCATGCCGCGCCGACCGGAAGTGTACGGCGAGCTCTTGCGCGAAAAAATTGCCAAGCACGGGGCGACTTGCTGGCTCGTCAACACGGGCTGGACCGGTGGAGCCTATGGTGTCGGCAGTCGCATGCCGATCAAGGCCACCCGCGCGCTCTTGGCCGCGGCACTCGACGGGTCACTGACCACGGGGCGGTTTCGGAAGGATCCACATTTTGGCTTCGAAGTGCCTGTCAGTGTCGACGGGGTCGCCGATATCCTGCTGGATCCGCGAAGGACCTGGGACGATCCCGAAGCCTATGACGTTCAGGCGGCGCGGCTGGTCGGCCTATTCGCCGCCAACTTCGCCCAATATGCTGATGCGATCGGGGAAGACATCCGCGCAGTTGCAATCGGCTAGTACCGGTCGACCGCCTAGCCAGCCAGACCACGACGGACAAGGTTCAGACCGGCCAGCGTTAGGACGATCAGGGTGATCTGTCGAAACCGTTCCTGGTTCAGCGTGTCCTGTAGCAAAATGCCCAGCGCCATGCCGATACCCGCCGGCACAGCCATGGCAAAGGACAGCGCTGTCGTCTCCCGCGTGAGCAATCCAGAGTTCAGATGCGCGACGGTCAGCGCAACCGCTCCTAGGCTGTAGACAACACCCTGCACCCGTATGGCTTCGGTTTTCGGTACCTCGAGCGCGGTCAAGAACAGCACCGTCGGCGGACCCCACACTCCGGAAAGACCTCCGAGAGTGCCGGCGAAGACGCCAACCCCGATTTCACCCTTCCACTGATTGTGCCTGCTTAGCCGAAGGCGCAGGCCCGCCAGCTGGACCGCCGCCAGAACGGTCACTGGCAGACCCAGAGCCAGAAACAGCACCTCTTGGCGCAAGAGAGGCACCAGTTGCGCGCCAAAGGCGATGAAGATCAAGACAAGGCCTAGGTAAAGCCGGAAGCGTCGCGCACCTTCCAAGGCAGCACGCCACCCCTGGCGCAACGCCTGCCAAAGGTTTGAAAAGAGCGTCGGGATGATAAGCGCGGCGATTGCGAGCTCTGCCGGCAGAAATGACGCCAGCCCCGAGATCATGATCATGGGCATTGCAAAGCCCACCGAACCTTTCACAAAACCGGCGACGAGGGTGATCGCGCAGGCGAGCACCAACGCCTCGATGTCTATCGCTGGAAAGGGGATTCCGCCCATGTCAGCGGTATAGGGACGACACTAAAGACGTGCACGCCCAAAATCCCTACGACATTTCCTATCAATTTTCTTTCCGTCTGCGCATTTTTGTTGCGCTGCACTTGCAAACTGCCTATGCCGACAACCGAGAGAGTGGAGTCTTACATGGCACATGACGGACAAACCCCGGATTCCCAGACCGCCGTGATTTTGCCGGATCTTCTGGCGCTCACTGCCGCCGCCCGACAGTCGGTTGGTGCGTTTGTCGATACCGCCGAAGCAAGGGTGCGCGAACGACTTGATCGTTCCGGCCTTCCTCTGTCTGGTGCGATCAGCCAAAGTCAGACAGCAACCCATGGCCTCGCTTGGATCGCGACTTACCGTCAAGCACTGCACCAGCTTGATGACTGGGCGAACGCGCTCGCCTCGGATGGGGGCATGGACGCCCTTGAAGCATTGATCCTGCAGATCGGCTTTGGCGAATACTTGTCCCAACTTCTGGGCGGCATACCGATGAGCCAGGGCGAGATCCTGCGTCCGTGCGATCTTGGGCTGAACGACGTAGATTGCCGGGCCCTTGCGGATGCACCGGCGGTTGCGACGTTGCGCCAGCACGGCAACACCGAAGCCGCGCGTAGCTGCCTGGCAGAACTGGTCAGGGAACGTACGGCCCATGCAACGTTTGGCGACTGCGGACTGGGTGATGAACTGGACATGGTGCGCGATCAGTTCCAGCGCTTTTCCCAGGAAAAGGTCGTGCCCTATGCCCATGAATGGCATCTCAACGACGAACTGATCCCGATTGAGGTCATTGTCGAAATGGCGGACCTTGGCGTCTTCGGCCTGACGATCCCGGAAGACTTCGGCGGGCTCGGCATGACCAAGACGGCTATGTGCGTGGTCTCCGAGGAACTTTCCCGGGGCTATATTGGTGTTGGCAGCCTTGGGACCAGATCGGAAATTGCGGCGGAACTGATCCTCTGCGGCGGAACAATGGATCAAAAACGGAAATGGCTGCCCGCCCTTGCACGTGGGGCAGTTCTACCGACGGCCGTGTTCACTGAACCAAATACTGGGTCAGACCTGGGGGCGTTGCGAACCCGCGCGGAAGAGACCGGATTTGGCTGGTCCATCACCGGGAACAAAACCTGGATCACGCATGCGGCCCGCACCCATTTGATGACGCTGCTCGCCCGTACCGACCCCACGACGACAGACTACCGGGGCCTGTCCATGTTCCTGGCCGAGAAGACGCCCGGAACCGACGAAGACCCGTTTCCGACCCCCGGCATGAACGGTGGCGAGATTGAGGTTCTGGGCTATCGCGGCATGAAGGAATATGAGCTGGCCTTTGACGGTTTCAGCGTGCCCCGTGACGCGCTCTTGGGCGGGCGCACCGGTCAGGGCTTTAAGCAGTTGATGGCCACCTTTGAATCGGCTCGGATCCAAACCGCAGCGCGTGCCGTGGGAACCGCGCAGTCGGCGCTGGATCTTGCCTTACAGTATGCTCAAGAGCGGTCGCAATTTGGCGCGTCGCTGATCAGCTTTCCCCGCGTGTCCGGCAAACTGGCCATGATGGTCGTGGAAATCATGATTGCGCGGCAACTGACCTATTTCTCGGCCCGGGAAAAAGATGCCGGTCGGCGCTGCGATCTTGAGGCCGGCATGGCAAAACTGCTGTCTGCGCGTGTCGCGTGGTCGGCGGCGGACAACGGGCTTCAAATCCATGGCGGCAACGGTTTCGCGCTGGAATACCCAATCAGCCGCGTGCTTTGCGACGCGCGAATTTTGAACATTTTTGAGGGCGCCGCCGAGATACAGGCGCAGGTCATCGCGCGCCGTATTCTGGAGTAGGCTTCAAAAAAATCACTTGCATTCTGTCTTCAATGCCCAATGTTAGAATGGCTAACATATGGGGTTGGGCATGGCATCTGGTGACCAAATTCTTTTGACGGGCGTAACAGGCTTCATCGCCAAGCACATTGCGCTGAACCTTCTCGAAGCGGGTTATGCTGTACGTGGCTCATTACGAACACCGTCTCGCGCAGAGGAAGTACGGAATGCGCTGGCTGGACATCTGAGCGATGCCAGCGCGCTTGATAGGCTGACATTCGTCGAGCTCGATCTGACCGACGATGCCGGCTGGCCCGAAGCGGTGGCAGGTGTCGATGCACTTGTCCACACGGCGTCGCCCTTCCCGATTATCCAGCCTAAGGACGAGAGCGAACTGATAGAACCAGCGGTCAGCGGCACCTTGCGGGCGATGCGCGCTGCCAAATCAGCGGGGGTTGAACGCATCGTTCTCACGTCTTCCGTCGTTGCGGCGATGTGGACAAAGACGGCCTCTGGCCGCGCCATCAGTGAAGCCGATTGGACGGATACCTCTCATCCCGCCGCTAGCGCCTATGTCAAATCGAAAACGCTGGCGGAGGAAGCTGCCTGGGACTTCGTGGCGGAAAGCCCCGAGACGCTTCTCACAACGATCAATCCCGGACTGGTGATTGGCCGCCCACTTGACAAGAACTATGGCTCGTCGCTGGAACTGATAGAGCGCATATTTGCCGCAAAGGACCCAATGCTGCCCGATGTTGGCTTTCCAGGCGTCGACGTCAAAGACGTTGCGGCCATGCATCTGAAGGCGCTTGAGGACCCTTCGACTGCCGGCAAGCGTTATCTTGCGACAACAAGCTGGGTGACGATGCGGGACGTGGCCGAGACGCTGCAACACGCATATCCTGACCGAAAGATCGCAAAGCGGCAGGCACCCAAGTTGCTGCTTCAGTTCCTGTCGCTTTTCGACCCGAGCATTCGTACCATCCTTCCGGCACTCGGAATCCATTTGACCATCGACAACACACGCGCAAGGGAAGATATGGGAATGGAGTTTACCCCCGTCGAAGAAGCGCTGCTGGAAAGCGCCCGCGCCATCGAAGCTGGCTGATGAAAGGTTCCCCGGCGCTGATTCTGCTTACCGTCATCTCAGCGTGTGGAGACGAGACGATCTCGGGATACATCGACCGATCGCAGGTCTTTTCCCTTGAAGGCGACCCGGCGATGTCTGTGAGTTTTCCGCGCAGAGGACGGGTCCACGGCCACGGTCTGTGCGGTGAATGGAAAGCCAGGCAAGCGGCACCATACCCCTGGATCGAGATCGGACCGGTTCCCGGCACCGAGGCATCTTGTGCGGACTTCGAAGCGGAAAAGCGCTTTCGCGATGCGCTGGCGAATATGCGGATCGCCGAGGTATCGGGACAGTTTCTTATCCTGTCCGGCGAGAACGGCGAAGAGATGGTCTTTCTGGGCGGCACCCAGGGCAACTAATCAGCTTTCGCAAGCAGTGCCGCAAAGCGTTGGCGCGCGGCAGGCAATTCACCCGATGCTGTCGCCTCAGGCAAGGCGCGGGCCAGAAAATGGCCGGTGGTCGAAAGGCCCAATACCACATCCTTAGCAGTCCCGCCGCCCAAACCCGAAAGTGCGGGCGGCAGTGGCAACAGCCGGTCCGCATAGGCGCCGGCACCCTGCTCAGAAACGGCGCGGCCGGTTCTGGGAGAGACATAGACAAGCCCGTCCACAGTCCCAGTCACCGCGCATTTTTCAAGATCCAGTCCAAAACCCAAATCCGCCAACAAAGCCTTTTCCCAAAGAAGGTAGGCCACGGGCCAATCCTGTACCTCTCCCAAAGCATCAAGAACCGCGACACTTGCCCGGTAAAGACCGGGATGCGGCTCTCGTTCTGGCAAAGCGCGGCCAAGCAGAGCGCAAAGCGACGCCAAAGCCGCCAGCGCAAGGCGGTCGCCGATAATCTGTCCTACCCGGGACTTTAGCGGTTCCACGGTGAAGGTCCCGATATGGTCTTCGAGACGCGCGCGCCACGCCACGTCAAGTTGAGTTCCGGGTTGCAGCAACGGGGCGATCTTGCGGCTGGTGCCACCGCGTATCACACCGACATGGCGGCCATGTTCCGCTGTAAAAACCTCGGCGATGACAGATGTCTCACCGTGCGGCCGTACGCTTAGCAAGGGGCCTTGGTCGCGCCAGTCCATTGTCGCTTCACTTTATTGCAGCCGGGCCCGTGCGGGCAACTTAAGTGCCAGCACACCCCCTTGGATGTCAATCGGCCAGACCCGGTTGATCCAACAGGTGACGCCCATTTTTGTCCTCAACCTCGATAATCCAGAGATCGGGATCGAAGCCGCATTGCCGCTTTATGCTGGCGTCAACCTCGGTCTCTTCGCCCTCGGCCAATACCTGCCATTCGCGCGCTCCGGTCGCCAGATCGAAACTGCGTTGAAATATCGATGCACGACCGTCAAGGGTGTTCATTTTCACCAGAACGGCGCCGGCCGTTTCATCGCCCCGGCGGGTCACGAAGGCGGGAATATCGCTTAATCTAAGACGCGCAAGATAGGCCTGGACCCAGAACTCTGCGGTCAGGCGGCTCACCCCGAGCTGTCCCGAAAGTCCAGACCCATCTCGGAATATCGGGCGGCCTCATTCTGCCAGTTTTCGCGCGTTTTGACCTGAAGAAAAAGATGTACGCGGCGGTCAAGGAAGGCCTCAAGATCGGTGCGGGAAAGCTGGCCCACCGCCTTTATAGTTTCACCTTTGCGGCCCAGCACGATGCCCTTGTGACCATCACGGGCCACGTAAACCACCTGATCGATCCTGACGGAGCCGTCTTTGCGTTCGTCCCAGCCTTCGGTTTCGACCGTCAACTGGTAGGGCAGTTCCTGATGCAGGCGCAGCGTCAGTTTCTCGCGTGTGGTTTCTGCCGCCAGCATCCGCAACGGAAAATCCGACAACTGGTCTTCGGGGTAAAGCCACGGTCCTTCGGGCATCTGCTCTGCCAGCCATGCTTTCAGATCAGCGACGCCATGGCCCTTTTCGACAGAAATCATGAATGTCGCTTCGAAGGCGAAACCGGCGTTCAAGTCCTTTGACAAGACCAAGAGCACTTCCGACTGGACACGGTCGATCTTGTTGATGGCCAAGGCAACGCGCCGACCTTTGGATCGTTCGGCAAGGGTGTCGAGGATGGTCGCGACCCCTTCTGTCAGACCCCTGTGCGCCTCGATCAGAAGAAGCGTGATATCGGCATCGTCCATTCCACCCCAGGCAGCGGCAACCATGGCCCGGTCAAGGCGGCGCCGGGGCCGAAAGATGCCGGGTGTGTCGACAAAGACCAATTGAGCCGGGCCTTCAATCGCCACACCGCGGATCCTTGCACGCGTCGTCTGCACCTTGTGGGTCACGATTGAGACCTTTGCACCCACCATGGCATTCAGCAACGTCGACTTGCCGGCGTTGGGTTCGCCGATCAAGGCAACGAAACCGGCCCGCTTATCCCCGTCCATCGGTCATTTCCCGATCGAGCAATGCGGCCGCCGCCGCCTGTTCGGCCTGTCTTTTCGAGCCTGCGCTGGCCGATTCTCGTGCACCGTTTTGAAGGCGCACCTCAATCGTGAAGATCGGCTCGTGATCGGGGCCAGTTCGGCTCAGCATGTGATAGTGCGGCGGTGGGAACCCCCGCGCCTGGGCCCATTCCTGCAGGGATGTCTTGGGATCCCGGGCATCGGCCTCGACGTTGTCAATCCGGGCCTTCCAAAGACGCAGCACGAACGCTCGGGCCGCCTCAAAGCCCGCGTCCAAGTAAACTGCCGCGATCAGCGCCTCCATGGCATTTCCGAGAAGTGCATCCTTGCGGCGTCCACCAGACAGCATCTCGGACCGCCCAAGCTTCAGCACCTCGCCAAGCGCAATTTCGCGGGCCACGGCGGCACATGTCTCTTTCCGCACAAGCGCATTGAAACGTGGTGCCAGGCGACCTTCCGGCGCGCCTGTGTCTTCTTCCAGAAGCGCTTGCGCCATAACGAGTCCAAGAACCCTGTCGCCCAAAAACTCCAGGCGTTCGTTGTGACTGCGACCCGGTGCGGACACCGAGGCGTGGGTCACGGCCTCGACCAGAAGTTCAGGGTTGTCAAAGCGGTGACCGACCCGCTCTGAAAAAGCGCTCAGTTCCGCAGACAGTTTCACTCAATCGCCTTGAAGAAACGATCGGCCCGCCAGGTCCAGAAGAAAAGCATCGATCGGCCCGCCGATGAAAACATGATACGGTCAGCACGTCCGATCAGGTTCTCTGTGGGAACGAACCCCACACCGCCGGCCGGCCGGGCAACGCGGCTGTCGGTCGAATTGTCCCGGTTGTCCCCCATGGCAAAGAAGTGCCCCTCGGGCACCGTATAAACCGGCGTGTTGTCGGCGAATGAGCTGCGCACGTTCAGGATCTTGTGGCGATGCCCGTCCGGAAACGTCTCGACAAAACGCGACTTGCTGCAGACACCGCCCTGGCCCACTGCGCCATTTTCACATTGCGGCAGATTACCAAGAGGGCCCTGCCTTTCGAAGATTTCCTCGAATTGTCCGTCGGCGGTCTGAACGGCAAATTCGCCGTTGATCGACAGCACCCCGTTCGACATCTGAATGCGGTCCCCGGGAAGACCCACGACACGCTTGATGAAATCGGTCCCGGTCACCGGGTGGCGGAAGACCACCACATCGCCCCGCTCTGGATCGGACCCAAAAACACGGCCACGTATCGGACACATGGCGAAGGGGCACGAGAACTGCGAATAGCCGTAGGCCATCTTGTTGACGAAAAGAAAGTCGCCAATCAGCAGCGTGTCTTTCATGCTGCCGGACGGAATCCAGAAAGGCTGGAAGAAAAGCGTCCGAAACACGCCAGCGATCAAGAGCGCATAGACGATTGTCTTAACCGTCTCTACGAAGCCGCCGCTTTTTTCGACTTTCTCTGCCATTGCTGACGTATCCTGCCTCTAGCTCTTCGGCCCGTCTTGAGTTGCGCTGAAAGCGGTGTCAAGCACTGACGGCGTTCCGGCGGGCAGGGCTTCGATCACAACAAAGGCATGGGCCCATGGATGATCATCCGTCAGGCTGACATGAACGACGGCTGCATGGCCGGCTGGCGTCAGATCGTCCAGACGTTTCTTGGCCCAGCCGGTCAGTTCCATAACCGGTTGACCGGACCGCAGATTGCGCACCGACATGTCCTTCCAGGCGATGCCCATCCGCAAACCGGTGCCGAGCGCTTTTGAACAGGCTTCTTTCGCGGCCCAACGCTTGGCATAGGTGCCGGGCGTGTCCGCGCGCCGTTCCGCCTTGGCCTGTTCGGTCACGGTGAACACGCGGTTTCGAAACCGGTCGCCGAAACGTTCAAGCGTGCCTGCAATCCGGTCGATGTTGGCCATATCTGTGCCGATTCCCAGTATCATCCGGCCCCCTTTGGCCCTGCGGAAACCGGCCACAGGCTCGCCAGCTTCTCAAGCACGGCGCCGTTAACACTTTGATCAAGCGAACGCTCTATGATCGGTGGGGGGTTAGAAACGGGGAAGTCTTGGGGATGGGACATCATTCGATCGCCGCGGCGCTTTTTTGCGTCGCAGGAGCGCTGTCCGGGTGCGGCGGCTTGGCCGAAAACACACTTGTGGCCGAAAGCGCGGACGCACGGCTTGCAATGCGCAACAGCGTGGTGCCGGGCAAGACCACCGAAGGGGATTTCCGCCTGCGGTGGGGTCCGCCTGTCGCCAAAGCACGCCAGGGCGGTCAGACCGAATACATCTACCGCAATGTCGAGCAGTCCGGCGCGCCTTTCGTCATTGTGACTTTCCAGTACGGCGTCGCGTCTTCGGTACGTGCGAGCATAGATGAAAGTTGTCGCGCCGTGGTGCCCGCCGGCCCTTTTCACGAGAACCGACATCTCAATCCGTTTCCTGCGCGGACCCAGACGCTCCACGGACCCTGTCCATCGGCCGCGCCCGCAGTCCCAACGACACCAAGGGGCGTCAAGGGCGTTCCCGCTGCGCCGGACTGCGTCCCATTCGATGTCTCTGGCGGCAAAAAGCCCTGCAATGACCGATTTGGCCATGGCGAACACACCATGTCAGGCGCGTCTGTGGCTGGCGAAAGCACCTAGCCGCAAGGCAACCGCCTGTCGCGCCAGATCATGCAACATCGGCGCCCCGGGCCGTGTCCATAAGTGCGCGCATCTTCTGGATCGCAGGCCCTAGCCCAAGAAAAATCGCCTCACCAATCAGAAAATGACCGATGTTGAGTTCGACGACTTCGGGTAGCGCCGCAACAGGTGAGACAGTGTCAAACGTCAGACCGTGGCCGGCATGCACTTCAAGCCCGAGATCATGGGCAAGCGCGGCCATCTCAGTTAGCTTTCGCAACTCAGCGTCGCGCACATCGAAATGGCCTTCGCTATGCGCATCACAATAGGAGCCGGTGTGTAATTCTACGACCTCTGCCCCAATCCGGTGTGCCGCCTCGATCTGACGGCGATCGGCGGCGATGAAGATTGAGACGCGGCATCCCACATCACGCAAGGGTGCGATGAAATGCGCCAGCCGATTTTCTTCGCGCGCAACCTCAAGCCCGCCTTCGGTCGTCTTCTCCTCACGCTTTTCAGGCACCAAGCAGACCGCGTGCGGCCGGTGGCGCAGGGCAATCTGCTGCATCTCTTCCGTCGCCGCCATCTCGAAGTTAAGCGGCAGCGACAGGGCGTCCATCAGCCTTTCGATATCTTCATCGGAGATATGGCGGCGGTCCTCACGCAGGTGCGCGGTGATGCCGTCCGCGCCCGATACCTCAGCCAGCTTTGCGGCCCTGATCGGGTCCGGATAGGCTCCCCCGCGGGCATTTCGCACGGTGGCCACGTGATCGATGTTCACGCCAAGACGTAGATGTGCGTATGTCATTGAAAATCTCCCGATGCTGACGGCAGACTACGGCGTCTCGGCGTGACCTGCCAGCCTCGATGCTTTCTTGGCTTTCTTGCGCAACCGTTTCGCCCGCCGTTTCTGATAGGCCGATATCAATGGCAATGACAGATAATAGGCAATGGTGCCGGCGATCAGGCCAGGAATGATACCGCCCACCGTCCAGGGAAAGAATACCGTGTGGTAAAATTCGGCGAGATTGCTCCAATCCGCGGTCTCGTCCGTGAACATTGCCTTGAAGTTGTTGATCAGGTCCCGCCACGCGTCCGAGAAATTCGAGCCAAGGCTGCGCTCCATGCCCGGATCTGGATCTGTCCCCAGCAAAAAATGCCCGGTCTGCAGTGACACGATCGCAATTGGCACATAAGTCAGCGGGTTGCCGAAGAACGTCGCAAGAAGCGACGCGATGATGTTGCCGCGCATCATCTTGGCGATCAGCGCGGCGATCAGGAAGTGCAGCCCGTAAAGCGGCGTAAACGTGACGAAGACACCGGCAAAGATGCCGCGCGCGATGCGGTGCGGCGGATCCGGCAGGCGCCGCAGTCGGTACATCACATAGGTAGAGGCACGCCCCCACCCGCCACGCGGGTAGAGCGTCTCTGCCACCACGCGGAACCAAGTCCGCTTGTTTCGCCTCTTAAATACTATGGGACACCTTTTCCTTACTCGTTTTACTTTCCGGGCCACGCGTTAGATCACGATTGCGGGCGATCGCCGCGACATCCCCTTCCGCCTCAAGCGCAGTCGTAACCGCGTGTAGGTGTTCCGCGTCCCGCAGATCCACATCCAACAGCAGCCGGTAAAAATCTGGTTTCCGGTCCAGAAATCTCAAGTCCGATATATTGGCTTTCTGTTCACCGACGAGCGTGCAGATACGCCCGAGAACACCTGCATCATTACTAATCGTGATTTCGAAGGTCACGGTGTTGATGGACGGGTGGCGCCCAGAGCTCCAATGAAGATCCACCCAGCGTTCGGGCTGATCTTCGAGATCGGCCAAGGCGGGGCAGTCTATGGCGTGGATCACGACCCCTCTGCCCCGATAAGTGATCCCGACAATCCGTTCGCCCGGAACGGGCTGACAACACTTGGCGCGCTGAAATGTCTGATCATCATCCAGGCCGATCACGGCACGGCCCACGTCGATTTCCTCGGCCGGATTCTTGGCAACCAGTTCTGGATAAAGGGCCCGAACAACGTCGCGCGCAAGCAACTCGGCACTGCCAAGACGTTCAAGCACCTCGTTGGCGCTTTTCAGTCCTAGCTTGCTGGCCGCGGTCGACAGCGCCTTGTCCGTTGCCTTTTTACCCATGTGCTCGAAGGCGACGCGGGCCAGTTCGCGACCAAGTTTTACAAAGCGTTCGCGATCTTCTTCGCGAAGCGACCTGCGGATCGCAGATTTGGCGCGGCCAGTAACCGCAATGTCGATCCAGGTCGCCTGGGGGCGCTGACCCTCGGCCGTGATGATATCGACGGACTGACCGTTCTTAAGGCGAGTCCATAGGGGCACACGCAGGCCGTCGACCTTGGCACCAACGCAGCTGTCGCCGATGCGCGTGTGGATCGCAAAGGCGAAATCCAGCGGTGTCGCCCCGCGCGGCAACTGCACAACCTCGCCCTTCGGGGTGAAACAGAACACCTGATCGGAGTACATCTCGAGTTTGACATTTTCCAGAAATTCGTCGTGATCATCTGCGCCATCGAAACGTTCGGTCAGCGAGGCGATCCATTTGGCCGGATCCACGGCAAAGCGGTTCTCGGATCGTTGGCCATCACGGTAGGCCCAGTGCGCCGCAACGCCCGCCTCGGCCACTTCGTGCATTTCCTGCGTTCTGATTTGTACTTCGACCCTCCGTCCGTCGCGCCCCGATACCGTCGTGTGGATCGAACGATAGCCGTTTGACTTGGGCTGACTGATGTAGTCCTTGAAGCGCCCGGGCACAGCGCGCCACCTTTGGTGTATGGACCCAAGAACCCGGTAGCAATCCGCATCATTCGTCGTAATAACCCGAAATCCGTAGATATCGGACAGGCGTGAAAAGCCCTGCTTCTTTTCCTGCATTTTGCGCCAGATTGAATAGGGTTTCTTGGCGCGGCCAAAAACCTCGGCACCAATGCTGGATTTCTCCAGTTCGTTGCGGATGTCCCCAGTGATGCGGTGCATCACATCGCCGGTTTCGCGCTGAAGGGTCAGAAAGCGGCGAATGATCGAGGCACGCCCGTCGGGGTTGAGCACCCTGAAGGCCAGATCTTCGAGTTCTTCGCGCATGGATTGCATGCCCATGCGACCGGCGAGCGGGGCAAAGATCTCCATCGTTTCGCGCGCTTTGGAACCCTGCTTTTCCGGCGCCAGTGAACGGATCGTGCGCATGTTGTGCAAACGGTCGGCGAGCTTGACCAGGATTACCCGCAGATCCTTGGACATGGCCATGAACAGCTTGCGGAAGTTCTCGGCCTGCTTGGTTTCGGTCGAACTTAGCTGAAGGTTCGTAAGCTTGGTGACACCGTCCACAAGTTCGGCAATCTCGCCACCGAACCTTTGCTCGACATCCCGGTAGGTCGACTTTGTGTCCTCGATCGTATCGTGCAGCAACGCCGTGACGATCGTGGCGTCGTCAAGCCGTTGTTCGGTCAAAAGCGCCGCGACCGCCACTGGGTGCGTGAAATACTCTTCACCCGAATGGCGCAGCTGGCCCTTATGCATCTCGCGTGCGTAAGAATAGGCCCCACCGATCAGGGAAACGTTGGTCTTTGGGTTGTAGGTGCGGACCAGTTCGATCAGGTCGTCTGCGTCGATCATGCGGCCCGCCCGGATACAAGGGCGCGGGTTTGCTTACTCCCGCCCTTGTGCCTCCATAAGTTCGCGCAGAAGCCGTTCCTCTGACATGCCGTCATCTACGGGCTTGTCCTGTTCGGCGCCCATGAGAAGCGCCATAGCATCTTCTTCTGGCTCATCGACTTCAATTTGCGTTTGGTTGCTTTCGATCATGCGCTCGCGCAGCTCATCCGCCGATTGGGTTTCCTCGGCGATTTCGCGCAACGAAACGACAGGGTTCTTGTCGTTGTCACGATCAACGGTAAGCGGTGCACCAGCTGAAACCTCACGTGCACGGTGCGCGGCCAGCATCACAAGCTCGAACCGGTTCGGAACCTTATCAACGCAATCTTCGACGGTCACGCGGGCCATCTGCATCTCCTGTGGGTGCGGGGAATCTGAGCTACGTACATAAGATGCAAAGAAATACTTGACAAGCTTTTCATTGTGCCGACCGGCGGGCATTGACGTTCGCCGAAACCGGCGGGCCGTCGGATGCTTGCAGGCGGTTGTCCGCTTGCTGCGCGCGCACAGATTTTCCGAATAGGTCACGTCATACTGACGTTACGTAAAGCGGGGCTATATCGACGTTTTCTGCCACTTTCGTTATGATGTCAGGGTTGCGACATTTCACATTTGAATTAATTTCGGCGCTGAAGTGCCGCGGACAAAATACTGAACCACTCACTCACATTCCCGGCATTTCCTTGGAAAGGAATAACTTTAATGTTCTACAGAGATGAGCGGCTTGCGCTCTTTATCGATGGATCGAACCTATATGCTGCCGCGAAGGCACTGGGGTTCGACATCGATTACAAGCTCTTGCGTCAAGAGTTCATGCGTCGTGGCAAACTTCTGCGCGCATTCTACTACACAGCCCTGTTGGAGAATGATGAATATTCGCCGATCCGGCCCCTGGTCGATTGGCTGAACTACAATGGCTTCACCATGGTCACCAAACCGGCCAAGGAATACATCGATAGCCAGGGTCGACGTAAGGTGAAAGGAAACATGGACATCGAATTGACGGTGGACGCCATGGAACTTGCACCGCGCATCGACCACATTGTTCTCTTTTCCGGCGATGGCGACTTCAAGCCGCTGATCGAAAGCCTTCAGCGCCAGGGCGTGCGGGTTTCGGTGGTTTCAACGATTAGAAGCCAGCCCCCGATGATTGCCGACGAACTTCGGCGTCAAGCAGACAACTTCATCGAACTTGATGAATTGAAGGACGTTATCGGTCGTCCACCGCGCGAACCGCGCGAAATCGTTGAAGAGCCAAGGTTGCGCGAAGCAGCCGGCGAGTAGCCCGAGACGCATCAGTTTTAAGCAAAGGCCGCGCGCGCGCAGAAGACTGGACGCGCGCGCGCCAACAGCATAGGTCTTAGCCAAGGGATCTGTGCCGATGGACAAGCCGCCGCTCAAACTTCTTCTTGCTGCGCCACGTGGCTTCTGCGCCGGTGTCGATCGCGCCATTAAGATCGTCGAGATGGCACTGGAGAGATGGGGCGCCCCGGTCTATGTGCGCCACGAGATCGTCCACAACAAATATGTGGTTGACGGCCTGCGGGCAAAAGGCGCGATTTTTGTCAAAGAGCTGGAGGAATGTCCGGACGACCGCCCGGTTGTTTTTTCAGCCCACGGTGTGCCAAAGGCCGTGCCGGCCGAAGCGAACCGTCGCGAGCTTCTTTTCGTGGATGCAACCTGCCCTTTGGTGAGCAAAGTGCACATCGAAGCCCAAAGGCACGCCGACAAGGGCCTTCAGATCGTGATGATTGGCCACGCTGGTCATCCCGAGACAATTGGCACCATGGGACAATTGCCCCCGGGCGAAGTTTTGCTGGTGGAAACGGCGGCAGATGTTGCGGGTCTAGAAGTGCGCAACGAAGATCGACTGGCCTATATTACCCAGACCACCTTGTCGGTCGATGATACGGCATCGGTCGTGGCGGCCCTGCAAGACCGCTTTCCCGATATCGTCGGGCCCCACAAAGAAGACATCTGTTATGCCACGACCAATCGTCAGGACGCGGTGAAAGAGGTCGCACCGCATGTCGACGCGCTTCTGGTGATCGGTGCGCCCAATTCGTCGAATTCCAAGCGGCTTGTTGAGGTGGGCGCGCGGGCCGGATGTTCCTATTCGCAACTGATCCAACGCGCGGGAGACATCGACTGGCGCGCGATTGACGGCATTACAGCCATTGGCATCACGGCCGGAGCGTCGGCACCCGATGTCCTTATTGAAGAGGTCATCAACACGTTCATGGAACGCTTCGATGTCACGATGGAAATTGTGGAAACCGCGCAAGAGACCGTCGAGTTCAAAGTTCCGAGGGTGCTGCGCGTGCCAGCAAACGCTTGAAACGCGCGCGATTTGCAGCTGACAAGCGGAATTGGCCGAAAAGACGGGAAATGCGGATTTGCTGACAGATATACCGCGCGCGCCTTTGATACTGGGGCTGGCCGGCTTAATCCCGTTCTGCTGGGGCGCGGCCA
Organism: Pseudomonadota bacterium; assembly: GCA_039026235.1. Taxonomy (GTDB): domain Bacteria; phylum Pseudomonadota; class Alphaproteobacteria; order Rhodobacterales; family Rhodobacteraceae; genus JBCCMQ01. The sequence goes on along the minus strand of JBCCMQ010000003.1, from coordinate 299,082 downwards.
CGGTGATCTCACCCGGCCTTGCTATTTGGGGCATTGATGTGCTTGGCCCGCCGTTCGTAGGCCCATACGTGCAGATCTTTTACGGGGCCATCATACTTTCGTTCATGTCAGGCGTCCTTTGGGGCTTTGCGACCAAGGCCGAGGGGCGGGTTGCAGCAGTCGGCTACACGCTGTCCGTCATACCCGCGCTTTGGGCTTTCTTTACCACCGGCGGGGGCCCCTCGGCGGCCTCCAAATACTTAATTGCCGGTTTTTTGGGCCTCCTGGCGCTCGACTGGGTGTTCTGGCGCTACCAGTTGGCGCCACCCTGGTGGATGCAGTTGCGCATTCTCTTGACTGCCATCGTCGTCATCTGCCTAAGCGTATGGTTGCTGAAATGACATTCGACCCAGCGACTATAGACTTCTATGACAAGAATGCCGAGGCCTACGCCAATCGCTTTTCAAAGTCCGAGGCGGACCGGCACCTGTCCGGTTTTCTGGACGAGGTGGCAAAGGGCGGACGGATCCTTGATCTTGGCGCGGGTCCAGGAAATGCCGCTGCATACATGATTTCGGTGGGCTTCCGGGCCGAGGCCTGGGACGCATCAGAAGGCATGGTCCGGCTGGCGCGGGAAAACTTCGGTGTGCCGTCTCTGCAGGCAACGTTTCATGATCTGACCGCAGAGGCAGAATATGACGGCATCTGGGCCAACTTTTCGCTTTTGCATGCCCGACGTGAAGATATGGGGCAGCATTTGGCCGCTATTCACCGGGCGCTGAAACCGGGTGGCGTTTTTCACATCGGAATGAAACTGGGCGAGGGCGTCGCCCGCGATAGGCTTGAACGCAGCTATACTTATTTCACTGACGATGAGCTTCTGGGGCTTATGGACGCAGCAGGCTTTGAAGTCACCTTTAAAGAATACGGCGAAAGCGAGGGAATGGCCAACACCTACGATGCGTTCTTGATTGTGCGCGCGCGTGCCTGAGCTTTTTGCCTATACAGACGGTGCCTGTTCAGGAAACCCGGGCCCGGGCGGGTGGGGTGTCTTGCTGATCGCGCGAGACGGGGACGCGACGCTGAGGGAAAGAACCTTGCAAGGCGGTGCGGAAGAGACAACCAACAACCGGATGGAGTTGATGGCTGCCATCGAAGCGCTTGAGGCGCTGGACCGCGCCAGCGAGATTACGGTGGTCACCGACAGCGCTTACGTCAAAGGCGGCATCACCAACTGGATCGAAGGCTGGAAAGCGCGTGGCTGGAAAACATCGACAAAGAAGCCGGTCAAAAATGTGGATCTTTGGCAAAGGCTTGACACAGCGGCGGGCCGCCACCGGGTACATTGGGAGTGGGTCAAGGGCCACGCCGGTCATGCAGAGAACGAACGGGCGGATGAACTGGCGCGCGCCGGTATGGCGCCATTCAAAAAACCCGCGGAAAGCGGCGACGCTTAGTCTTCGCCCCTCGTCTGGCGCATTACCCAAAGCATCAGGACGGCGCCCACAAAGGCCGATATCGCCAAACCGATCGGCCCTGAGATAAGCGACAGGCCTCTGAGGGTCATTACGGCGAGCGCGGCCCCGGCCGCTGCAAACCCAACCGTCGTGATCTGGCGGCCGGTAATTCGCCCACCAAGCAAAAGCGCGAGACCGATCGCTCCACCAAGAATGGCTATGACCGCCAAAGGCATTTCAACGTCCTTCCAAGTTCTTCATTACCTGCCAATCTAAGCAGTCCTGCCACGAATTTCATGTCCCAAGCCTGTAAGGAAGTGTCAGACCGCGCAGGATTTCGTCAGCGGGAATTGGTTTCTTGCCCGCTCTTTGCGCCATGGTGACCTCTATCGCACCGCTGCCACAAGCGACCCGAAACCCGCCCAGGGTCTCGCCCGGCAGACCTGCACCCGTCGACAGACGTGCGCCCAGCAATTTGATCCGCTCGCCTGATATCAGCGTCCATGCCCCCGGAAACGGCGACAGCCCACGGATTAGCCGAGCAATTTCCTCCGCCGGGCGCTGCCAGTCGATTTCGGCCTCGGCCTTGTCGATCTTGCGGGCATATGTTGCGCCCTCACACGGCTGCGGGCTTGGCTTCAAGATTTCTATATCCGCAAGCGCGCGCACGATCAGCTCCGCGCCAAGTTGGGCCAGGCGCGGCTGCAAGGCGCCAGTTGTCTCTTCGGCCCCAATCCCTGTCTCGGCTTCAAGCAAAACAGGGCCGGTGTCCAGACCGGCCTCCATCTGCATGATCGCGACACCGGTCGTGGTATCGCCCGCCATGATCGCCCGGTGGATGGGCGCCGCACCGCGCCAGCGCGGCAGCAAGGATGCGTGAATGTTTAGGCACCCGAAACGCGGGGCATCCAGCACCGGCTGCGGTAGCAAAAGGCCATAGGCGACCACGACCGCGATGTCTGCGCCAATGGCGTGGAATTCCTGCTGGGCTTCGTCGGACTTCAGGGAAGCCGGATGGCGGACAGAAAGGCCAAGGTCATTTGCAGCCGCATGAACAGCAGACAGACGCTGCCTTTTGCCCCGACCCGCTGGACGCGGCGGTTGTGTATAGACAACTGCGATCTGGTGCCCGGCGTCGTGCAAGGATTTGAAAGCTGGGACCGAAAAATCCGGCGTCCCCATGAACACAAGCCTCATGAAGAATGCACTTCTTCGGATGGCTCGACCCGGTCTATCCAAAGAACTCCGTCGAGATGGTCGAGTTCGTGCTGAACGCAAACTGCTTCAAAGCCCGAAAAGCGGCCTTCGCGACGCGCGCCTTCCAAGTTTGTCCAACTCAGGACAACCTCTGCCGCGCGCCTTACCTGACCCTCGCGTCCGGGAATGGACAGGCAGGCCTCGGGGCCGCGTATCTTTGGCCCGATGAATTCGATCACTTCTGGATTGACGAAGAAGCGGGGCGCCCGTTCAAAGCCGTCGCGCCAGCCGACGTCCATAATAAAAAGCCGCAATAGCTGCCCAACCTGAGGCGCCGCAAGGCCGCGGCCGGGCGCGTCATACATCGTGTCTGCCATGTCCATGGCCAAGGTCCGAATGTCCGGCGTGATCTCTGTGACCTTAGCCGCTTCTTCGCGCAACAGCCCATGCGGATAGGTCAGAATTGGCAGCAGCACCGCGCGGCCCTAGCTCGCACGGGCGCGTTCGCGCTTAAGCTTGACCATCTTGCGGGTGATCATTTGCCGCTTGAGCGGTCCGAGATAGTCGATGAACAGCTTGCCATCCAGGTGATCGATTTCATGCTGCACACAGGTAGCCCAAAGACCTTCGAAGCGCTGACTGTTCTGCGCACCATCTAAATCCATCCACGAAACCTCAACCTCTTCGGGGCGTTCCACGTCAGCGTACTGTTCGGGAATGGAAAGACAGCCCTCTTCATAGGTGGACATCGCTTCTGATCGCCAGACAACCGAGGGGTTCAAAAGAACCATCGGTTTCGGGGGGGCGTCATCTTCGTTTTTGCAATCCATCACCAAAAGGCGAACGGGGACACCGACCTGGGGCGCTGCCAGACCAATGCCCGGTGCGTCGTACATGGTTTCAAGCATATCCTCCGCCAGCCGGCGCAATTCATCGCTGGGCTTGTCCACAGGCGCTGCCATTTTTTTCAGCCGGGGGTCCGGATGGATAAGGATAGGTAGAATTGCCATGGCGCTGATTTAGGAGATGATTGCGCAACAGGCAATCCAGCTTGCAACGCCGCCCGTGTACGCTAAGACCAACAGTGATGACAGTAAATCCACTCGACACCCCCGACTTCGATACCCCGATCAACCGGCGCGGCACGCTGTGCCAAAAATGGGACGGCGCGGCGAATTATTTCGACGTCAGTGGACCTGACGCCTTGCCGATGTGGGTGGCCGACACGGATTTCAAAGCACCTCCCGTCGTGCTCGAGGCGCTCCAGGCGCTCGTGGATCATGGCGTCTTCGGCTACACTGGCGACGATGGTCCCTATCTCAAGGCCATCCAATGGTGGATGGGCGAGCGGCATGGATGGCAGGTTGATACCGACTGGATCCTGACAACCTTTGGCATCGTCAATGCGATCGGGATCGCGCTTGATACCTTTACCGAACCGGGGGACGGCATTCTGGTTTTTGCACCGGTCTACCACGCGTTCGGTCGGATTATCGAAGCCTCGGGCCGGCGTATGGTTGAAGCACCGCTGGCGCTTGAGAACGGGCGCTATGTGCTCGATCTCGACCAGGCCGCTGCGTTGTTAGATGGGGTCAAGGTGGTGCTTTGGTGTTCGCCCCACAACCCTGGTGGACGCGTCTGGACCGCGGAAGAGAATGCGGCTGTGGCCGCCATGGCGGAACAGCACGATCTTCTTCTTATCTCGGACGAGATACATCAGGATTTGGTCTTTGATGGCCACGTGCATCGCCCGATGGCATTGACCGAAGGCATTGAGAAGCGGCTTATTACGCTGAACGCCACGTCGAAGACGTTTAATCTGGCCGGTCACCATACCGGCAACACGATCATCGCTGACCCCGCGCTCAGGCGGGCTTTCACCAGCAGGCTGCGGGCGCTTGGTCTTTCTTCCAACGTGGCGGGCATCCGTGCCGCAACGGCGGCCTATTCGCCGCGTGGGGCCGCGTGGCTCGATGCGCAAATCCGCTATCTTGAGCGAAACCGACAGACGTTCGACAAAGCGATCAATGCCATTCCCGGGCTGACCTCGATGCCGCTTGAATCGACCTATCTGGCCTGGGTGGATTTTTCCGGCACTGGAATGTCGCCTGACGAAATACGCGCCCGCGTCGAGAAAACGGCAAACATCGCAGCCAATCGCGGCGAGACATTTGGAATGGGCGGCGCCAGCTTTATGCGGTTCAATCTGGGCACCCAGCACGCCAACATCGAGGACGCAACGCGGCGGCTGACGGCGGCGTTTTCAGACCTGCAATAGCTTGGTTGATTACCCGTTTTCGATCAGGGCCACAGGCGCCGCCGGGTCAACCGCGTAGTCACGCGGCGCTTCTCTATCCGGCCGCGTCGTGCGCTTGAACTCGTACTCGGTCACCCCGTCTTCCTCGGAAGATGCAAAAACGAGGCACTGCGCGATGTGGCGGGTGCCATCGAACAGATCAACAAGACCGCGAATTTGCGGTGACCCGTCCGTCTGCAAAGAGAACCCGTTGTTCCAAAGCTTTACGATCGGAATGACCCGGTCGCCCGTGTGCAGACGAAAACGGGACTTTCGCGCAATGTTTTTCAGGTGGGCCTCTTTCAGGCCATCGCGCACTTCTTTCGGAAGAAACTCAGACATACTCACCCCCCGGCTACGGCTGTCTGTATGACGATCCACCGTGCGTCGGGTCAAGGAATTGTTTTTCTTCAATGGATTGGCAGGAACAAACCGCCGATACGCGGGCCATTGTGCATTTGCGATCAAATTCTATGCGCGCAGCCGCCTGTCCGTGTGCGGGCAGGCGGACTATCTGCAGCGGAGGCGACAGGAGAACACAAATGGGACAATTGGTCGACGGCGTATGGCAGGACGTTTGGTACAATACCAAGGACTCAAAAGGTAAGTTTGAGCGTCAGGAATCAAAATTCCGCAACTGGATCACCGCCGACGGCGCCCCCGGCCCAACGGGCAAAGGCGACTTTGCGGCCGAGACCGGCCGCTATCACCTTTATGTCAGCTATGCATGTCCCTGGGCCCACCGCGCGCTGATCTTCCGGGCGCTGAAAGGCCTCGAAGACCATATTACGATGTCCGCGGTACACCCGGATATGCTCAAGGACGGCTGGACATTTGAGACCGACTACGACGGCGCGACCGGCGATACCCTGTACGGTCTGCCTTTTGCAAGGGACATCTATACAAAGTCCAACCCTACCATGACCGGCCGGGTCACGGTGCCGATCCTTTGGGACAAGAAACAAGAGACGATCGTTTCAAACGAGAGCTCGGAAATTATCCGCATGTTCAACAGCGCATTTGACGCGGTCACCGGCAACACCCTCGATTTCTGGCCTGCGGATTTGCGCGACGACATCGAAGCCGTGAACGAGCGCGTCTATCACACGCTGAACAATGGTGTCTACAGATCCGGATTTGCCACCACGCAAGAGGCTTATGACGAAGCCGTCTCAGAACTTTTCGTGACGCTCGATTGGTTAGAGGATCGCCTGTCCAGCCGACGGTACCTGATGGGAGAGCGTGTGACCGAAGCGGATTGGCGGCTGCTAACCACACTGTTGCGCTTTGATCTGGTCTATCACCAGCACTTCAAATGCAACAGGAAGCGCATCATTGATCTGCCTAACCTCTGGGGATACACGCGAGAGCTGTATCAGATGCCCGGGGTTGCCGAGACGACGCGCTTCGATCACATCGTGCGCCACTATCACTACAGCCACGACACCATTAACCCGCACAGGATCGTGCCGATCAATCCGGTCATTGACTTCAATGCACCCCATGGGCGGGGAAGATTAGCCGCTGCGTAATGCGCTATTGAACAGGCTTCGAATGCCCAGGGCGTTCGCCGTAATGTTCAACCATGGCCACCAGATCGTCCGGCGGTGTATGGCTTTGGACGAAGGCGCAGGCGTTCGGGATATGGCGAAAGATGGACCCGTCCGAAAAGAAGGTCGTGTTGGTCACAAAGATGACCTTTGCATCGGGCAACCGGTACGAGGCGAAATCCGCAACAGCGAAGGCGCTTCCTTCGTCCAGCACGAGATCTAGCACGATAATGTCAATGTCCGCCCCGCGCAGTGCGTCAATGGCGCTGCCTTGATCTGCCACCAACAAAACCTCGCAACCGCGACGTTCGATGTACTTTTTCCAGACCGTACCGAGGTCCAGATTGCTTTCCACGATCAGAACGCGCATGAATTCTTCGGCCGGGGTATGGTTGGCCCGACCTTCCCTTCTGTTGCGGTTAACGAGTAGCGAATATTTGTTAACATAGTCCTAATATGGCAATCATGCGGCGGAAAGATGCCACAATCGGAGCAAGTGGTCGTGAAATCACGTGAATTGTCTAATCCTTTATAAAGCAAAAGAAAAACTGGTCCCCGATCTATGGATTCCTAGTCGGCAGCCGGCAAGGACGGCGTCGCTAAGCAGTAAACCAATCGTTAATTTTTGGCGCGCGTGAAAAAGACTGTGCCGGTTTCCACGGTTGCAGCGACGCGTGATCACGGAGGTGGCCTGGACGCCGCGCGCGCACGGTTCGGTGGGCGAACGGAAGACTGGATCGATCTCTCAACCGGAATCAATCCGCACGCCTATCCGCTGCCGCCGTTCGCCTTGACTGACTGGACACGTTTGCCAGACCAGAACGCAGTGGCAGTCCTTGAAACTACCGCGCGCAGGTTTTGGGCCGTCCCGGATGCAGCGGCCGTTCTGCCGGTGCCGGGCCTTTCCGCTGCCATTGCGCGTATCCCGGCACTGGTTCCCGCCGCGCGCGTCCGTATCGCGCAGCCAACCTACAACGAATACGCGGCCGCATTCAGCCAGGCTGGATGGCGTATCGCCGAAAGGGGCGCTGCCGATGCGGTGGTGCTGGTGCACCCCAACAACCCGACCGGGGCCTATCATGGGCCCAATGATGGCGGACCTGCCGATCTTTACATTATAGATGAGAGTTTCTGCGACCTCAGCCCGGACAAAAGTCTGATCGCTATGTCGAGCAATCCAGGTACGATCGTGCTCAAGAGCTTTGGAAAATTCTGGGGGCTGGCAGGTCTGCGATTGGGATTTGCAATCGGCGATCCGGTGCTCTTGGCCACACTGAGCCAGCTTCTTGGCCCATGGGCGGTGTCAGGACCGGCGCTGCGCGCAGGTGACGCAGCGCTCTCTGATCCCAATTGGGCGACGTCGGCCCGGACGCGGCTTGCTGAAGAAGCAGAGCAGCTGGATACGCTCGCAAGCCACGCTGGCGCTCTTCTTTCGGGCGGTACATCGCTGTTCCGCCTTTACGAGTTTGCCTCGGCAAAGGACGTATACGACCGGTTAGCGCATGCGCGGATTCTTTGCAGGATTTTTCCCTATTCGGACACCTGGGTGCGCTTGGGCATACCGCCCGATGCGGAGGCCTGGGCGCGGTTGGAGCGCGCCCTTTGAGCACCGCCGAGATGCTTTTGATAGCGCTTTTGCTGGATGCCATCCTTGGCGAACCCAAATGGCTTTGGTCCAGAGTGCCGCATCCGATCGTCGTGATGGGTAAGGCAATCGCCACCCTGGACAGAAGGCTGAATCGGGGCGCGCGGCGCCGGATCAAGGGCGTCTTCCTAATGATCGGCCTTTGTCTCTTGGCCGGTATGCTCGGGGCCGCCGTTGCCCGTCTACCCGGAGGTGACCTCTGGTCGATCCTTCTTACGGCGATCCTTCTCGCGCAAAAAAGTCTTGCCGACCATGTCAATGACGTGGCCCGCGGTCTTGAAAAATCGCTTGAGAAGGGCCGGCAGACTGTCGGGAAAATTGTCGGACGCGACACCACGGAAATGGACACGAGTGCTGTGGCACGGGCAGCTATCGAGTCGGCCGCTGAAAACCAATCGGACGGCGTCGTTGCTCCGGCCATTTTCTTCTTACTCTTCGGCCTTCCCGGCCTTCTGATCTACAAGATCACCAACACCGCCGACAGCATGATCGGCTACCGAACTGTGCGTTACGAGGCATTCGGCTGGGCGGCCGCCCGTTTGGACGATCTCTTGAACCTTGCACCCGCACGGCTGACTGCCCTATTTTTTGCGGCTGTTTCTGGAACAAGGATGAACTTCGCGGACCTTCGCACTGATGCGCGTCTGCACAGATCGCCGAACGCCGGCTGGCCCGAAGCGGCAATGGCGCGTGGCCTTGACGTGGCCCTTTCCGGCCCACGAAGTTATGACGGCGAAATCCGGGACTTCCCTTATGTGAACGCGGCAGGCAAGCGCATTATCGGGTCTTCGGAGGTCAACCAATCCGTCACATTTCTATGGCGATCATGGGCTGTTCTCACAACCCTGATCCTTGGTATAGCAGCGATCATGCTTTTCTTGTCTTGAGGTGTTCAACGGTGACTTTTCGGTCATTCATTTCCGCAGCGGCAATGACGATGTTGCCGACCCTTGCCCTGGCTGCGCCCTGCGGGGGTGATTTCGGGCGATTTATGCAAAATATGCAGTCCGAGGCGCTGGCCGCCGGCCACGGAGCTGATGCCGTAACAGGCTTCTTCCGGGGCGCGGCCCAGGATCCGAAAACGCTGAGGGCCGACCGAGCCCAGGGAATCTTTCAAAAAAGCTTTGTTGATTTCGCCCGCGCAGTCATCAGCCAGAACCGCATGGACAACGGGCGCACAAACGCGCAGCGCTATGGTTCTGTATTTGATGCGGTCGAGGCGCAATACGGCGTATCGCGCGGCGTTCTTCTGGCCTTTTGGGCACTGGAGACCGACTACGGCGGTTTTCAGGGCGATTTCAACACCCGGAACAGCCTGCTGACACTGGGTCACGACTGCCGGCGACCAGAGCTTTTTCAGCCCCAGATCCTGGCGGCGATCGAGCTTTATGAGCGAGGAGAGTTCGATCCCAACAGCACAACGGGCGCCTGGGCCGGCGAAATTGGTATGGTTCAGATGTTACCGGAAGATATCTTGCTCTACGGCCGCGACGGCGACGGCGATGGCGCGGTGCGTTTGAAATCGTCGCCGCCGGATGCGCTGCTCAGCGGTGGTGCCATGCTGCAGGGCCTTGGATGGCGGGCCGGCGAACCCTGGTTGCAAGAGGTTGTCTTGCCGCCAAATTTCGACGTCTCGCAAAGTGGTTTGCGCACATCGCGCAGCGTGCGCGACTGGGCGGATTTGGGCGTGCGTGGGCGCAGTGGCGCCCTTGGGCCAGCAAACCTGACCGCCTCGATCCTCTTGCCGATGGGGCGCGGTGGGCCGAGCTTCATCGCCTATCCAAACTTTCAGGTTTTTTTCGAGTGGAACCAAAGCTTCACCTACGTCACCACAGCCGCCTACTTTGCCACCCGTCTTGAAGGTGCGCCCGTGTTTGATGTGGGATCGCCAAACCCGGGGCTGAGCGGCGCCGAGATGAAGCTGTTGCAGCAGAAACTGCAGGCGCGCGGACACAACGTGGGCAAGGTCGATGGTATCCTGGGCGCGCGGACGCGTGCGGCGGTACGGACCGAGCAAAGACGGCTTGGATTGCCGGTAGACGCCTGGCCCACCCAGGATCTCTTAAACCGGCTTTAGGGGCCGCTAGTGCGCCGGTACCGAGACCGGATCCAAAAGGGTACGCCCGCCATCCATGGTCAGAACCTGCCCGGTAATAAAGCCGGCGCTGTCCGATGCCAGAAACTGGGCCGCCTCAACCACCTCGTTGGCACTGGCAATTCTGCCAAGCGGCGTGTTGGATAGTATTTCTTCACGCAGTCCTGAGCGGTCTTTAAGTTGCATTTGAAGGCTGGCGCTCATCACGCTGCCAATGGCAATCGCATTCACCCGGATCCTTTGCCCCGAGAGCGCTACTGCCATGGACCGCGTCAGTTGATCTAGCGCAGCCGCGCTGACGGAATAGGCCAAGAGGCCGGGCCGGGTGCGGTCGGCCGCAATCGAAGACAAATTGACGATTGAGCCGATGTTCCCGTCCTCGCTTTCATCCTCGGCCGCCTGTTTGATCATGCGCTTCGCAACGTATTGGGTAAGACGAAAGCTGGCCATGAGGTTCTGCTGCAGCATCACCTCCATGGCGTCGTCCTCGGGGTTCAAGGGATCAGAGGCCAGTACCTGTCGGCTTGCATTCACCAAAACGTCGACCCGATCAAAGGCGTCGAGCGTCGCTGAGAGCAGGTTAGCGATTGTGAGCCGCTCTCTCAGATCGCCGGCAAACAAGCGAATCTTGCTGTTTTCCTGTTCAGCGATCTCGCCGAGATCCTCGGTCAATCGCTCTTCGTCGATGTCGACGCACATGACGTTTGCGCCCACATCGGCAAAGTGAAGCGCAATTGCCCGACCGACACCATTTGCCGCGCCGGTCACAATTGCAGTTTTTCCGTTAAGGGAGAATGACATGCGTTCCGCGAGCCTCTGGACCTGGTTGGATGTTTTCCGTCAACGTCGCCGTGGTCTGGTTGCATGAAAAACCTTGAAGCCCGCCGCGCCGTTGACCAGCTCGACGCGCCCAAAGCCTTCGTCCAAGGCACTTTCGTAAGGCAAATGCCGGTTCGCAACAAGCCAAAGTGATCCAGCGGGTTTCAAAATCTGTGACGCTGCGCGGATAAAGGCACGACCCAGTTCCGGGTCACCTTTCCTACCGGTGTGGAAAGGCGGGTTCGTTACCACTGCGTCAAAGCGCGGATCGGCAGGCAGATTGGGAACATCGGCCCAGTGGAACTGGGCCCTTGCGTCATTGACATTTTCACGCGAGGCCGCCAGCGCGTCGTGGTTCGCATCGAAAAGATGGATCTCTGACAATTTGGTTGAGGCGATGATCTCTGCCGAGAGATAACCCCAGCCTGATCCGAGATCTGCGACGGAACCCGCCAAATCATGTGGTAGGACCTCCACCAGGGCTGCCGACCCCGGATCAATGGCATCCGCCGAAAACGACCCGGGCGGGACCAGAAACCGCGCCGCAACGCGCCGCGGTGCATCGGACCAATCGTCCGGCAACGGACCGGCGGAAAACCCGAAAATCTTGCCGTGTGCGAGACTGATCACCGTTCCGATTTCAAATATGGATCGGCATTCCTTTAAAACAGCGTCCACACCATCTTTCTTGTGCCCATCGATCCAGATCGGGCCACCTTCGGGAAGCAACCGGATGGCTTTGACTATCCAGGCCCGGGCAAGGCGTCTTTCACGCGGCAGAACGATGATCGCTGCCGATGCGCTTTCTGGGGGATCTGCCGCAACGGCAACACGCCTTTGGGACCAGGCATCAAACCACGGTCTGAATGGCGAAACCAGATTGACGGAGCAATCAGCCAACTCAGAAAGGTCATAGTCGGGCGGTGCACCGAACACAGCAACCGCGCCGATATCCGGAACAATAAACGACCCCTCGTCGATAGCAGCAGACAGGCGCGACCGTCCCAACCGAAGGCGCCTATTCTTTCTCCATGGTGCACTGCAGCGGATGCTGGTGGCGCCGGGCAAAATCCATCACCTGGCTGACCTTTGTCTCGGCAATCTCAAACGAAAAGACGCCCACCACGGCCACACCCTTTTTATGTACCGTTAGCATAAGCTCAAACGCCTGGGCGTGTGTCATGCCGAAAAAACGCTCCAAAACATGCACGACGAATTCCATCGGCGTGTAGTCGTCGTTCAAGAGAAGGACCTTATAAAGCGGCGGACGTTCCGTGCGAGTGCGGGTTTTGGTAAGAAGCCCGGTATCGCCTTCGCCATCGTCGTTATCATCCGACATCATAAGAGGTTTCGGGTTGATCAAGGCGTCACCGATGAGAGGAAGGGGCCAGCGCGTCGCACTATATATGCGGGGAAGCGCCTGAGAAAAGCCCCCAAGCAAATCGGATCGGCCCAAATGCCGGTATTTTGGTGCTGCGGCGGAACCGATCCACTCTCGCGCATCCAGAAGCACGGCTTGTGATACTCTGCCTAGGTTCAAAAAGGCCGTAAGCGCGAATCGGAATGATTGGTGATCGCCAGCGTGAAACGGTGCAGTCAAACGCAGCTAGGCTTTCCCCATCCGGCTGCCGTCGCCGCACATGCATCGGATCAAAACAAAAACAAGATCACGCGCCTTATTCATAACGTATCCATATCGGTCTGAAACTGCGCCCTGAAAGACACAGTTTGCAATCGAAGCCTTTGCCCGTGCCTCGATAAAGCCAAAAACGGGTGTGCTACACGCAACATGTCGTGGCGATTTCAGAATCTGCAACAAGATAATGAGAAAGCATCAAATTTGCCTCAACTCCTTTCTTTGCGGATCAAAGAGACCTGTGGTATCAATCAATTCATAATCAAATGCCGCCAAAAAATGCGCGGCTCGAGGCAGATATAGGCAGGTAACGTGGCAGCTCGTCTGAGTTTTCCCGCAAGAGTAGCGTTGTGCGCGCTGATTTTGGTTGCATTTATTCGGGTTCTTCCGGTCAATGCCGCCCCCTATGCGGCAATGGTCATGGACGCGCGAACCGGCGAGGTTCTGCATTCGCGGAATGCCGACACACGATTACATCCCGCCTCGCTGACCAAAATGATGACGCTCTACATTGCGTTTGAGGCCGTGGAACACGGCGAAATCTCGCTTGATACCATGGTCACGGTGTCGCGCCATGCGGCCTCGGAACCGCCGTCAAAACTGGGCTTGAAACCGGGCCAGAAGATCAAGTTTCGCTATCTCATCCGTGCCGCAGCGATCAAATCCGCCAACGACGCCGCGACGGCCATCGCCGAGGCCATAGAGGGCTCAGAAGCTGCCTTCGCGCGGAGGATGAACCGGACCGCCAAATCAATCGGCATGACCCGGACTACCTTTAAGAACGCCCATGGTCTGACCGAAACTGGCCATCTCTCCACTGCCCGCGACATGACCATTCTCGGACGGCACGTGTTCTACGATTACCCGGAATACTACAATCTGTTTTCCCGCCGATCGACGCATGCGGGCGTCCGCGAAGTGGCAAACACCAACCGCAAGTTCCTTGGCGCGTATCGTGGCGCGGATGGCATCAAGACCGGGTACACACGGGCCGCCGGTTTCAACCTTGTGGCGTCGGCCGAGCGCAAGCAGGAACGCATCATCACCACGGTTTTCGGCGGTCGCTCGACGGCGACCCGCAACGCCAGGGTCGCCGAACTTATGGATCTTGGGTTCAGCCGTGCGCCGAGCCGCGCCAAGCTCCGCAAGCCGGCAATGCCCGCCTACCAACCTACGGGCAGCGAAAAGATTGTCCGGGTCACAGGCTCTGTTCGCACGAGCCAGCGTCCGCGTCCGCGCCCCGCGCGGGCGGCAGTCGTGCCGAGTGAGGCGCTGATGGCATCACTCCAGACCGGTATCGATGCCGCATTGCAGGCGGCATCGACTGTCCCGGTGACTACACCCACGGAAATGGTTGCGCCGGAAAATTTTGCCGTGGCCGTTCTGCAACCAGATCCTGGGACGCTCAGACCGCGCGGGCGGCCATTTGCGGCCGCAGAGGCGCCCGTAAATGAGGCCCCCGAACCGGCCGAGGTGGCGGCGCGGGCCAGTACGAATCCCGCATCAGCGGCAACGCTGTCAATGGCGGGTCCCAGGCCCGCGAATGAACCGGCTCCGGTTCCACGGCCGCAGATCGTATCTCGCGTGTCGACCTCGGGTGAACGTCACTACGGCATTTCTCTCGGACGGTATGGCACCCGCCATAGCGCCGAACGGGTTCTTCTGACGACAGCCCTGACCGAGTTGGGAACCCTTAACGATGCACTCCGCAAGGTCGTGCCACGGGGCGGCGGGTATGAGGCGAATTTTGTCGGCATGACGGAAGAAGCTGCAGATCTTGCCTGCCGGCGCCTTGTCGCGCGCAGCGTCGAATGCGTGCCGATCGGCCCGTCGTGACCGGCAAGCACGCCTAGGCGGCGTCTGTCTTCAGATCGTAGGCTGCCGCCAGAAGACTGCGTGTATAGGCATTCTGAGGCGCATCAAAGACCGCGTTGCCTTCGCCCGCCTCTACAATGTCACCCTGTTTCATAACGATGATTTTGTGCGACAGCGCGCGAACGACCTTGAGGTCGTGGCTGATGAACAGATAGGCGAGCTTCTGTTTTTTCTGCAGGTCACGGAGCAGGTTCACGATCTGCACCTGCACCGTCATATCAAGCGCCGATGTCGGTTCATCCAGAACGACCAGTTTTGGTCGCAAGATCATCGCCCGTGCAATCGCGATCCGCTGGCGCTGACCACCCGAAAATTCGTGCGGATAGCGATGCATGGTGTCGGGATCCAGGCCGACCTCGGTCATGATATCTGATACCAACCTGCGCGATGGCGTGCCGTCGCCCACCCTCTTGTGGATGGTCAAACCCTCGGAAATGATCTCTTCCACCGTCATACGTGGGCTGAGCGATCCATAAGGATCCTGGAACACGATCTGCATGTCACGGCGCAGCGGGCGCATGCCCTGAACCGTCAATCCCTGGATTGGGCTGCCGTCGAATACGATCTCGCCCTCGGACGCGATCAGCCGCATAATCGCAAGGGCGAGCGTGGTTTTGCCCGAACCGCTTTCACCGACGATGCCGAGTGTCTCACCTTCGCGAACGGACAGGGTTGCGGCATTGACCGCTTTGACATGACCGATCGTGCGTCGCAGAATGCCACGCGTGATCGGAAACCAGATCTTGAGATTGTCAGTGCGAACAATTTCTTCTGCGTCGCCTGGAACGGGCTCGGGAAGGCCCGTCGCTTCGGCAGCAAGAAGCATTTGGGTATAGTGATGCTGCGGTTCAGAAAAAATCTTCCCGGTCTGCCCTGACTCAACAATCTCACCGTCCTTCATCACGCAGACACGGTCGGCAATGCGGCGCACGATCCCCAGATCATGGGTGATAAACAGAAGGCTCATGCCTTCGGACTGCTTGAGTTCCGCAAGCAGATCAAGGATCTGGGCCTGGATGGTGACATCAAGGGCCGTCGTCGGCTCATCGGCGATCAGAAGCTCCGGGCCGTTGGCCAGCGCCATGGCGATCATCACGCGCTGCCGCTGGCCGCCCGAAAGCTGGTGCGGATAGGCGGTCAGGCGTTCCTCGGCATTGTGGATGCCGACTTTCTGCAGCAGATCTATGATGAACTTTCGTGCCGCATCGCCACTTAAGCCCTGGTGGATCAGGATGGACTCACCCAGTTGCTTCTCCAGTGTATGGAGCGGGTTGAGCGACGTCATCGGCTCTTGGAAAATGTAAGAGATATCGTTGCCGCGGACCCTTCGCAGCGTCGCCTCGGGTGCCCCGACCATTTCGCTTCCGTTGTAGATGATCGATCCGGAGATGTTCGCGCTATCCGGCAAAAGACTGGTTGAACTGAGCGCGGTCACCGATTTACCCGAGCCAGATTCACCCACCAGCGCGACCGTCTCACCCTTATCCACATGAAACGATACGCCCTTGACGGCAGTGGTCTCGGCACCGTCCTGGCGAAACCCGACCGATAGGTTTTGGACATCCAGGACCCGGGTCATTGGAACGTCTTCCGTGGATCGAACGCGTCGCGCACGCCTTCAAAAATGAACACAAGAAGCGACAACATGATCGCAAAGGTAAAAAACGCCGTGAAACCCAGCCAGGGCGCTTGAAGGTTCTGCTTTGCCTGCAGCGTCAACTCTCCCAGCGACGGCGCCGAAGACGGCAGCCCAAAGCCCAGAAAGTCGAGACTGGCCAGGGTCGAGATCGTTCCAGTAATGATGAACGGCATCAGGGTTAGCGTGGCGACCATTGCATTGGGCAGGATATGGCGGAACATGATTGTCCGGCTCGTGACGCCCAGTGCCTGGGCGGCCCGGACATATTCGAAATTCCGCGCCCTCAGAAATTCAGCCCGGACCACGCCTACGAGGGCAGGCCAACCGAAAAGGACCGTGACAAAGACCAAAAGCCAGAAACTTCGACCCAAAATGGCGAAGAGTATGATGATGATGTAAAGCGACGGCGACGAGGTCCAGATCTCGATAAAGCGCTGAAAAACAAGATCTAACCAGCCGCCAAAATAGCCCTGCACTGCCCCGGCGGCGATGCCTACGATCGAGGCAAAAAGCGTCACGATCAGGGTAAAGAAAATGGATAGCCTGAAGCCATAGATCACCCGTGCAAGCACGTCTCGCGCCGTATCGTCGGTTCCAAGCCAGTGATTGCCGTCCGGGGCGGATGGGGCGGTGCCCTGAATGTCGTTGATCGTGTCAAAGCTGTAGGGAATAGGCGGCCAGAGCATCCAGCCCTTTTCGAAATCCGGATCCTCCAAGGTCCCGTTGTCGGCCGCCTCAATCAGCTCTTCCGGTATGTCAAAGCAGTCGATGACCCCTCCGGTCACAATCAGACAGCGAACCTCGACATCTCGGTAGACGGCCTCGGTGCGAAAGTCGCCCCCAAAGGCCGTCTCTGGATAAAACTTGAAGATCGGAGTGAAGATTTCGCCACGATAGCTGACGGCAATCGGTTTGTCGTTGGCGATGAATTCGGCGCAAATTGACAGCACAAAGAGGACCGTGAAAATGATAAGCGACCAGAAAGCCCGTCCGTTGCGACGAAAGTTGCGCCACCGGCGCTGATTCAACGGGGAAAGTGCCACTGTCAGCCCCCCTGCCGGCTTTCGAAGTCGATCCTTGGATCAACGATCACGTACATCAAATCAGATAAGATGCCGACCAACAGACCAATCAGTCCGAAGAAGTAAAGGGTGCCGAAAACAACGGGATAATCCCGCGCCACCGCCGCCTCAAACCCAAGGCGGCCAAGCCCATCCAGCGAAAAGATCGTTTCAATTATGATGGAGCCACCGAAGAAGATCCCGATAAAAAGCGACGGAAACCCGGCAATAACGATCAGCATCGCATTGCGGAACACATGACCGTATAGAACGCGACCTTCGCTGAGCCCCTTGGCCTTGGCCGTAATCACGTACTGTTTCTTTATCTCGTCAAGAAAGCTGTTCTTGGTCAACAGCGTCAGAGTTGCAAATCCCGAGATCGATGAGGCCAGAACCGGCAGCGTTATGTGCCAGAGGTAATCGGCGATTTTACCGAAGAAGCTCAGATCCTCGAAATTGTCGCTGGTCAGTCCCCGCAGGGGAAAGATCTGATAGTATGATCCGCCAGCAAAAAGGACGATCAGCAAGATGGCGAAAAGAAAACCCGGGATGGCGTAACCCACAATGATCGCGCCGCTTGTCCAGCTGTCAAAGGCACTGCCATCACGCACCGCTTTTCGAATGCCAAGAGGTATGGACACGAGATAGGCGATCACCGTCGACCAAAGACCAAGCGTGATGGACACCGGCATTTTTTCAATCACCAGATCCACGACGGAGGTGGAACGGAAATAGCTTTCGCCAAAGTCGAACCGCAGATAGCTCCACATCATGTCCAGAAAACGGATGTAGGCCGGTCGGTCGAAGCCGAATTGCGCTTCAAGCTCGGCAATGAATTCAGGCGGAAGCCCCCGCGCGCCCGCATAGCGTTCTTCGCCAACGCCAAGCCCGTCTTCGGACGCGCCCGCGTCGCCGCCACCGGCAATAGTCTCAAACACATCCCCACCACCCTCAAGCTGGGCAAGGATCTGTTCGATCGGCCCGCCTGGAACAAACTGGGTTAGGGCGAAGTTTATGATCATGATCCCCAGCAGGGTCGGCACGATCAGCAAAAGCCGCCGGACGATGTAAGCGCCCATATGTTTTAGTCCTTAGCGCAGAGCGCCAGCTGCTCTCAATGCTTCGCCCTTTTCGGCGTTATACCACCAAAAGTCGAGGTTCCCGAGCGCATATGGTGGAAGCGGCTCTGGGTGTTCGTACATGTCATAGTAGGCGACGGTATGGGTGTTCTTGTTCCACTGGGGCACCCAGAAGCGATAGGCACGCAAAACCCGGTCCAAAGCCTTAACCGCCACGGTCAGTTCCTCTTTCGATTCGGCACCTTCAACCTTGGCAATCAGCGCATCCACCGCTTCAGACCTGAGACCCATCTTGTTGAAGACGGATTCGTCGGCGGTTTCCGAGCCGTAGTACTGGTACAGTTCCGACCCCGGAAGGTATCCCGTCGAGGCGAAGCCAGTGACAACATCGAAGTCATAGGCAGGCGGGCGTTCGCGCGCTTCCATTTGGGCATTGTCGATGCGGTTGTGCACGGCATCGACCCCGAGCCGCTTCAGGTTCTCGACATAGGGATTGATCACGCGGTCAAAGGTTTGGCTGTCATTCAGGAACTCAATGCGCAGGGTCTGGCCATCCTTGCGACGCATACCATCATCGCCCACTTCCCAGCCGGCTTCGTCAAGAAGCGAAGCGGCGCGGCGCAGGTTGCGTCGATCAAGCTGGCGCTCTGGGTTCGATGCGGATGGTATCGCCGGCTCTGAATCCAGCACGCCGGGCGGAAGCATGTCGGCCAGTGGTTCCAACAGCGCCAGTTCAGCCTCGCTCGGCAGTCCGGTCGCCTCCATCTCGTAGTTGTCCCAGAGACTGTCGACGCGATCGTAGAGGCCATAGAACAGGGTCTCGTTCGACCACTCGAAATTGAACATAAGCCCAATTGCTTCACGAACCCGCGCGTCTTGGAACTGCGGGCGGCGGAGGTTGAAAAGGAAAGCTTGCCCGGTGGCCTTGGCTCCTGATGACAGCTCTACCTTCTGGACATGGCCATCGGCAATCGACGGGAAATCATACCCGGTCGCCCAAATCTTCGATGATGCCTCGTTCCGGAAGGTGTAGCTGCCGCCCTTGAAACCTTCGAACGCGGCATTGTAGTCCGCGTAGTATTCAAGGCGAAGGGAGTCAAAGTTGTTGCGGCCGATGTTCAACGGATGATCCCAGCCCCAATAATCCGGGTTACGTGAGTAGGTTGAAGACTGACCGATATCCAAATCTCCAACCATATATGGGCCGGAGCCGAGGAACGGCTCTAGCGAGCTTTCTTCCAGGTCACGTTCGTTTGCCTCGTAGTCGGCTTTCGAAAAAATCGACAAACCGCCGACAAGTTCGGGCAGGTCGCGGGTCGGAATACCTTCCTTGAAGGTAAATTTGATGCGATAAGGTCCTAGGACTTCCGCGCTTTCCACTTGCCGCGTCAACTGCGCCCGAAAGCTCGGTAGCCCCTTGTCGCGGAACGCTTCGTAAGAGAACTTCACATCTTCCGCCGTCAGTGGCGACCCATCGGAAAAGGTCACGTCGTCGCGCATGTTGAAGATCACAAAGCTACGGTCTTCCGGATATTCCAAGGTCTCGCAAATCAGGCAATACGATGCGCCGATCTCATCAGACGTGCCCGACAGAAGGCTTTCGTAAAAGATCGAGGAAAGGCGTTCGGCGCGTCCCTTTGTCGAATAGGGGTTCATCGAGTCGTAAGATCCGAATGCCCAAATCGACATCTCTCCACCCTTTGGCGCGTCCGGGTTCACATAGGCGAGGTGCGGGAAGTCAGGAGCATACTTCAGATCGCCAAAGGTTGAGATGCCATGCGCCTTAATCATAGCATCCTGCGCATCGGCAACATTCGCGGCAGCGGCGAAGGCTAAAGCCGCCGCGGACAGCGTCATGTCGGACATGATGCAGCGCCAATTCATAGACCGTCGCGTTGACATCGCGTGCTCTTGTATTGCCATGTGACCTCCTGTCGCCAGACCTATCCGCCCGCCTTAGAATTTAAGCTAATTTCGCCAATGTCGACTATTCAAGCCGATATTCACCTAAATATCCGGTGAGGCACGCGTGAAGTCGCGCTAATTCAGCAGATCCGCGAAGACAGACAGCATTTTGGGCAGAACGGACGTGTCGCTCAGCTAGCCGCCGATGGTATCCAGATAGGCAATCAGGTCGGCGCGGTCTTCGGGCTTGGACAGGCCGGCAAAGCTCATTTTCGTGCCCGGCGCGTAGGTCTTGGGGTTTTCCAGGAAACCGTCCAGGTGTTCGGGCGTCCAAACGTCCACCACGGCAGCCAAAGCACCGGAATAACCGAAGCCGGCCTCGTCATCGACCGGTCGGCCCACGATGGCGTAAAGCGTGGGGCCAGTGCCGTTCGCGCCCGCCTCAAGCTTGTGACAGGCCTTGCACTTTCCAAATACCTTTTCCCCCTTGGCCGGATCGGCACTGGCCAAAAGTTCTTCAAGCGGCACGGCTTCTTCTGCGGGGCCATCATCTTCGACTTCGCCGGTATCGATCACATAGGCCTGGACATGGCCGTCACCATGCCCGCCCGAATGATAAATTTCTTCGGCCACCCAACCACCCAGCAGATAGACCAGCAGTGTTCCGCAGAACGCCGCAGTCACCTTGGTGAATGTCATTGTGTCGATCATGTCTCTTTCCAAAGCCGTAGCATTCGACTGCGGTTTTACGCCCTTCCGTGCCGTCACCGCAAGGTGTAGATGCGCGACGAAACGCCCTGAGTGCACAGGGTCAAAAAGCAAAAAAGGGTACCGTTCGTGAATGGAACGATCGCATTTCAGGGTGAGCCGGGCGCATATTCGCACCAAGCCTGCCGAGATGCTCGCCCAGACATGGAACCGATGGCCTGCTCTACATTTGAGCAGACGATAGAAGCTGTACGCAAAGGCGACGCCGATCTGGCGATGCTGCCGGTCGAAAATTCAACCTACGGTCGGGTCGCCGACATTCATCGCCTGCTGCCGGAAAGCGGTCTGCATATTGTCGACGAAGCCTTCGTGCGCGTGCATATCAACCTTCTGGCCACACCGAACGCCAAGCTATCTGACATCAAGTATGCCTATTCGCATCTGGTTCTTTTGCCCCAGTGTTCGACGTTTCTGCGCGACCATGCCATCGAAGGGCGGATCAGCACCGACAACGCACGCGCAGCGCGCGACGTCGCTGAGCGGGCAAATCCCGAAGAGGCCGCATTAGCGTCCGAACTGGCAGCGGAAATTTATGGCCTGAAGGTCATTGCCCGCCACATCGAGGACCAAAGCAACAACACGACACGATTTCTTCTGATGGCGCGCGAACCCAACCTGACGCGCCGCGGAACCGGTCCGATGATGACCAGCTTCATTTTTCGCGTCCGCAATATTCCGGCGGCGCTTTACAAGGCTATGGGCGGTTTTGCGACGAACGGTGTGAACATGACCAAGCTTGAAAGCTATATGGTCGGCGGTCATTTCACCGCTACGCAATTTTACGCCGACATCGAAGGTCACCCGGACGACCGTAACGTGATGCTTGCCATGGAAGAACTGGCCTATTTCACCGACCAGTTCGCGCTGCTCGGTGTCTATCCCGCGGCACAAGAACGACGCTGACCTAGAAAGGTGGCGGCGCCAGGGCGTGTTCCGCTTCCAGCGCGTCTGAAAAGTCGCTCAGTCTTTCCTCAAGGCGCCCCTGCAAGTCGGACTTTCGGAGCTTTAGCGTCTGTATCAGCAACCGGCCGCGAAGGTTTGCCGGCCGCAGTTCAAGACGAAGGATTAACCGCGTCCGGCGTTCGGCAAGCGTAATCAGCTCGGTCTCAAAAACTCCGGCTAGAAGCGCCGCCGCAAGACTGAATTCCAACGTCTGGTATGGATCGTATTTCTGAAGGTTTACGATGACCCTGCGTTCCCTTCCGCGAAACGCGAACCGCGTTTCCCATGACATTCCCGTTCCGAGCCCGTGCACGGCATCGAGCCGGGCGATATTTACACCGCGCTTGAGGGCTTGCCTTTCATGCGCTTCGAAATCGGTCAACCGATCGAAGACTTGCTCGATGGGTGCTTCGATATCGGAACGCGCGGAAAGCTTCATGATCCCTATTCCAGCGTGTCCGAAAGCCAGCGTTCAATCAGAAACCGGGCGATTGCTCCTTTGCGCGCTGCCTTGATCATTGTGTCTTCACCGGCCAGGATCGCCAGCATTCGTTCGCGCGAAACCCAAAGTGCATCTTCGATTTCTTCGGGATCAACCGTGATCTCCTGACTTTCCGCAAATCCATGGCAACCGAGCATAAGCGATGCCGGAAACGGCCAGGGCTGGCTTGAGAGGTATCTGACCTCGCCAATGCGCACGCCAGATTCCTCAAGGACTTCGCGTCGCACGGCGGCTTCAATCGTCTCTCCGGGCTCGACGAAACCGGCCAGCAGTGAATACATGCCGTCAGGCCAGCCCGGCGACCGGCCGACAAGGACCGAATTGCCATGGGTGACGAGCATGATCACCACCGGGTCGGTGCGCGGAAAGTGATGGCTTGCACAGGTGGCACAGGTGCGCTGCCATCCGGCTTTCGCGATCTCGGAACGTGCGCCGCAGCGTGCGCAGAACTGATGCGTCCGATGCCAGCCCAGTATCGCCTTTGCTGTCGCGGCCAGCTCCGCATCGCGGGGCGTCAGGCGTGTCATAACCGCCCTCAGCTCAGAAAACCGTTGGTCCTCTTCCATGCCGGGAAAGGACTGCTCGGACGGGTCCAAGAAAGCGCCGAGGCTGCCCGTATCCTGCCCCACGGGTTCCCATGTCGACACGTCGTGGGCGAATACGGCCTTGGCACAGTCGAAGCCAATAAAAACGGGTTGTTCGGCTGAGTGCGCCAGCACATCGGCAGATCCGGGTACCATGCAAAGCTGGTCACGCAATTCACCCTGAACCAGGGGCTTGCCGCGCCACACCGGCATGTGGAGCGTGCTCGGGTCTGACAGCAATTCAGCCAAGCGCGCGTTATCTCCGCGCAGACCGTCGCGGCGATCCAGACCCGATCCACCGAACGTTACGTTTTCTGCGCCCTTCATGCCATCCTCCTGCGTCCGGACTGATTGCGGCAGCTTGCCGGAAATCGCAAGCCTTCTGACCGTTTGGTCCAAAAGATCCGATGCAAATCGGGTTAGGATCTTTTCGGCGCGGTTGCGGGTCGGGCATTCTTCAAGGCACAACCGGAGCATGACGAGCAAGATCGCGAAAAAAACTCGGGGCTTTTCGACCGCTCTGACGCAGCATCCATTCGCCAAGAATGGAGGACAGGAAAAGGTGCATCTGCGGATCCTGTCGACCACTGATCTGCACGCTTACCTCTACCCCTACGATTATTACGCGGACGCACCCGTGGACACGGTCGGTCTTTCGCGGATCGCATCTCACGTTGCGGTCGCGCGGACTGAAGCCGCAAACAGTCTTCTGGTGGACAATGGCGATTTCCTGCAAGGAAACCCTCTGGGCGACCTCGCCGCGAAGGAATCCGGCGCGTTTCCCGACGCCGTACACCCTGTTGTGGCGGCGATGAACGTCGTTGGTTACGATGTGGGCACTCTTGGAAACCACGATTTCAACTACGGCCTCGATGTACTCCAACGGGCGATTGCGCAAAGCGACTTTCCATTTGTCAGTGCCAATGCCGTAACCGAGATGGGCCGAACGGGAACGGACGATAGAACACTCGTCCCGCCTTTTATTCTGCTGGATCGGACGCTCACGGACGGGGCCGGGAAACTTCACGAGATTTGCGTTGGCGTGACCGGTTTTCTGCCGCCGCAAACTGCCCAATGGGACCGCAGGCAACTTGAGGGAAAACTCGCCGTTCGCGATATCGTAGAAAGTGCCCGCACCCATGTTGCCGCCATGAAGAACGCAGGTGCAGACATCGTAATCGCACTTTCGCACTCGGGCATTGGGCCCGACACCGCCCATGTTGGCATGGAAAACGCCAGCGCCGCTCTGGCCCAGGTGCCCGGCATTGATGCTATTGTGGCAGGCCACCAGCATATGATCTTTCCGGGACCCGACGTGGCAAAGACCGCCGGTGTCGATCCGGTAAGGGGAATGCTATTCGGCAAGCCCGCGACAATGGCAGGCGCACTTGGGTCGCATCTTGGCGTCATCGATCTTCTCTTGGAACAGTCGGGAGACGGCTGGCGTGTCGGCGCGTCCGACGCGGCCGTCCGTCCCATCGCCGAGAAACTGCCCAATGGCCGACATCGCCCGTTGATCGGCGACACACCAGAAGTGCTGTCCAGCGCCGCTGCTGCCCATGACGCAACCCTTGCCTTTATGCGCCGCCCGATCGGACGAACGGCGGTTGCACTTCACAGTTTTTTCGCCGCCGTGGCAGAAGCGCGAAGCGTCCAAATCGTTGCTATCGCTCAGCGGGATTACGTGCGGCGCGCGCTGCGGGGTACGGAACACGAACAGATCACGATACTGAGCGCCGCAGCACCTTTCCGGGCGGGTGGACGCGGCGGAGCGGACCACTTTACGTATATTCCGGCCGGGGAACTGACCCAGAGACACGCGGCGGACCTTTATATTTATCCCAACACTATTCAGGCGGTTAAAGTCACCGGGGTCGATCTTGCGCGCTGGCTCGAACGCTCTGCGAGTGTGTTCGAACAAATCGTTCCAGGCGTGCAGGACCAGGTGCTGCTTACCACTCAAGCAGCTAGCTATAACTTCGATGTAATCTATGGCGTTCGATATCAGATCGATCTGACACAACCACCGGTCTACGCTTCGGATGGCAAGCTCTTGAACGGCGGTGTGAAGCGCATCGTGGACCTTACATTCGAAGGCGCGCCCGTGACTGATGACATGGAATTTGTTGTCGCAACCAATAATTACCGCGCCGACGGCGGTGGTGCTTTCCCGATCGCAGCACCCGCGGCAACCGTTTTCCGCTCACCCGAGGCCGTACGCGATATTCTCGTCCGCCACATCACAGCTAAAGGCGAAATAGCGGCCATGCCTTTCGACACCTGGCGCTTTTGTTCGGTGCCAAACACTAGCGTAATATATGACAGCAGTCCGCTGGCGCGCGCTTTTGTTGATGAGCTGCCTCACGTGAAAATTTCCAAGATCGGCGAAGGTCCCGGCGGGTTTGCGCGCTTTCGCATTGACCTGGGTTAGGGTAACCCGCCAACTGTCCGGCATTCAGACACAAGACGGTACTCAAATGATCTATCAGGCAGCGATTTTCGATATGGACGGCCTGCTTTTGGACACCGAAAGACTGATGCTGGAAGCCGGGTTAAAGGCTGGGGCTGATCTGGGTCTGGATCTACCCGAAAGCTTCTTTCGCAGCACGGTTGGCGTTGACCGGGTTACAACGCTGCAAATGCTCGACGCTCGGATTAACGGACGCGTCAGCCTTGAGACCATGGACACCCATTGGAACAACGTCTTTATCGCGTTCACGGAAAAGGAAGTACCGACCAAGCCGGGGGCTGAGGACTTGCTGCGCGCCTTGCAGGGTTTCGGCGTCCCCATGGCGGTCGCAACCAACAGTGCTACGGAAAACGCCCATCGCAGGCTGGGATTGGCGGGCCTTTACGACTTTTTCGATGCGATGGTCGGATTTGATCAAGTTGCCGACCCAAAACCCGCGCCTGACGTCTATCTAGAGGCGGCACGACGTGTCGGTGCTGCCCCGGCGAAATGCATCGCGTTTGAGGATTCCGACCATGGCGCCGAAGCCGCCCAAAAGGCTGGTATGACTGTCGTTCAGGTCCCAGATCTTCTGCCATCGGAAGGACGCTGGGCGGACCATCTGGGCAGGGACCTGGTCACGGGGGCACGCGCCGCGGGTCTGACAATCTGAAGTTTGGGTGCTGAACGGGCAAATTCCAGCAGTAAGGTCCAGCCCTTGCCTAAATACTAGGCAATCGGCAAATCTCTGGGCATAGTGCTTTCACTCGGTTTGACCCTAGAACGGTCGCACGGAACAGTGCGCCGACACAAAAACAGGAGGTTCCCCGTGTTGATGCGATTTGCAGCGTGTGCCGTAGCCGTTTGTGCGACGGCAGGTGTGGCCATGGCCCAGACAAAGGTGCCTTTCGCCCTAGACTGGAAATTCGAAGGGCCGTCAGCGGCATATTTTGCGGCCATCGACAACGGCCACTTCGCGGCGGAAGATCTAGAGGTTGAGGTCAGCGCAGGCCAGGGGTCTCTTGACGCGATCCCGAAGGTCGCAACGGGCGCATTCCCAATCGGCTTCGCCGATATCAACAGCCTTATCAAGTTTCTCGACCAAAACCCCGGCGCGCCGGTGACGGCGGTTATGATGGTCTACGATAAACCGCCTTTTGCAGTGGTGGGGCGCAAGAGCCTTGGCATCGAGGCACCGAAAGATCTGGAAGGAAAAATTCTGGGTGCACCGCCGCCGGATGGTGCCTGGGCACAGTTTCCGCCCTTTGCCAGCGCCAACGGGTTGGACGTGGACAAGATCACGGTTGAACCGGTCGGATTTCCGACGCGCGAGCCGATGCTTGCGGAAGGTAAGGTCGATGCCGTTACGGGCTTTTCATTCTCATCCTATCTGAACCTCGTGCGCCTTGGCGTGCCCGAAGATGATATCTCGACCATCCTGATGGCTGACTATGGTCTTGCGCTCTACGGCAATGCGATCATCGTCAACACGGATTTCGCCTCGGCCAATCCCGAGATCGTAACGGGTTTCCTGCGCGCAGTAGGCAAGGGTTGGAACGATGTGATCGGAGATCCGGAGATGGGCGCAAAGGCCGTTGTGGCCCGTAACCCTGCTGCGGACGCCGCGCTTGAACAGCGCCGTTTGCAGCTGGCGATCGATGCCAATGTGGTGACGGATTATACCAAGGCAAACGGTATGGGACGTGTTGACCCAGCGCGTTTGGAAAAGGCCATCGCACAGCTTGGCGAAAACTATGAATTCAAGAATGCACCGGATGCGGCGCTTTACTACACCGACGCCTATCTGCCGACCGACGGGAGCCTTGATCTGAATTAAGAAAGGCGCCGCGCGGATCGCACCGAGACCGCGCGGCACCCAAATGACGTCTCCAGCGCAAATCCGTATCGATGATGTCTCGCTGTCTTACCGGACGGCTGGCGGCATCCTTGAAGTTTTGGACAAGCTCGAAATAGACATGCCCGGTGGCAGTTTCACCGCTGTTGTCGGGCCGTCGGGCTGCGGAAAGTCAACGCTGACAAAACTTATCGCCGGATTGCTGAAGCCAAACTCCGGCACGATCTGGGTGGGCGACAATCGTGTTACGAGCCCCAGATCGACGGTTGGCATGGCCTTTCAAAATCCGGTGCTGCTGGAATGGCGGTCGATCCTGCGCAACGTCATGCTGCCGCTTGAGATTGTCGCATCATCTCTGGACACCAAACAAAAGGAAGAGCGTGCCCGGCAGCTTTTGTCGCTCGTAGGTCTCGAAGGCTTTGAAGACAAACGCCCGTCCGAGCT
Organism: Pseudomonadota bacterium; assembly: GCA_039026235.1. Lineage (GTDB taxonomy): Bacteria > Pseudomonadota > Alphaproteobacteria > Rhodobacterales > Rhodobacteraceae > JBCCMQ01. The sequence goes on along the minus strand of JBCCMQ010000003.1, from coordinate 271,305 downwards.
TTCCGGCGGAATGCGGCAAAGGGCGTCGCTGTGCCGCGCGTTGGTGCACCGGCCAGAGATTTTGATCCTCGACGAACCTTTCGGGGCGCTTGATGCGTTCACCCGCGAAGATCTTTGGCAGGCGATGCATCGCCTTCGCGCCGAGGAACAGTTCACCTGCCTTCTGATTACGCATGACCTGCGCGAAAGCGTTTTTCTGGCGGATACGATCGTGGTGCTCTCGGGGCGCCCTGCCCATGCCCAATACGTCATGGAAAACAGGCTAAGCCCGGACCGGGAACTGGACGTTCTCTACACGCCCGAAGCCACTGAGATGCTGGCGACGCTCCGCCATCAGATTCAAATTGCGCAAGGGCGCGCACCGCAGGAGCCACAGAGCACATGACGTTCCTACGCGCCGTTGTTGTACCTATTCTGGCAATCGTGATTTTCCTGCTTTTTTGGGAATGGCTTGTCTGGGTTAATGATTGGCCCAATTACAAGATGGCGTCTCCATCGGACCTCTGGCCGGCATTCTGGCGGTTCCGCGGACTGTTCATTGAGAACGGCTGGCAGACCCTTTGGCGGACAGTGGCAGGTCTTGGATTGGCCGTGATATTTGGCACATTCCTGGGCATGATTATGGGCTTTTCGCGCGTCATGCGCGAAGCGCTCTATCCGCTTCTTGTCGGCTTTAATGCCGTACCCAAAGCAACCGTCGTCCCCGTGGTGGCCCTAATGTTCGTGGGCGCCCATGATTTTAATACGGTCCTAATCGCCTTTATGATCTCATTCTTTCCGATCGCCGTTTCGGTTTCGATTGGCCTGTCGACGCTCGAGCCGGAATACCGCGATATCCTTCGATCGCTTGGCGCCAGCCAACTCACGATTTTCTGGAAAATCGCGCTGCCCAAAACGCTGCCCGAGTTTTTCGGAGCACTGAAAGTGGCGGTGACGCTCGCGTTCATAGGCACCAATTTGATGGAAATCGTCTCACCGCACGGGCGCGGCCTTGGCGCGCTGTTCGACAGTGGCAAGACCAACTCTGACTATCCGCTGATGTTTGCGGTTCTTATCGCACTGGCGTTCCTTGGTATCGTCCTCTTCTACATCGTGGTTTTGCTGGAACGGATTTTTGCGGGCTGGGCCGAGCGGCCTGCGACTTAGACTGACCCGGTCTTGCACCGGTGGATCAATGGGCATATCTAAGGATCGAGAGGTTGGCGCGGGCAGGCACCTCGCCAACCCGGTCAGGTCCGGAAGGAAGCAGCCGTAACGAGCCCCGCTTGGGTCGTTGTCCAGCCTCTCACCTTTTCACCGGCTTTGGGAGCTTTGCTTCAGACAGACGTGGTCAGATCAATGTCGTCTGAGGCTTCCGGCACGGGCGTCGAAATCGGCGCCTCAAAGGGCAGCGCCCGCTGCTGATCCACGAGCGTTGCCGCCCATCCCAGCGACAGTAAGACACTGATCATGCTGACGACGATGGGAACCCGAGCGACCAGACGATAGGGGCTGCCGGCGCGAAACTGTTTACCGGCAAAGAACACGGCCAAAGCGACCACCCCGGCAACGACCTGCAAGGGAAGCACTCGGTCCAGTGCCCAAAGCGCACCCGGCGCGCTAAAGCTCGCCACCACGCCAGAGCAAACGGCATAAATGAAAACTGACACCCAGAGACCGCAGTAGGCCAGGAAGGCGCTTGGCCGTGACAAAAGCGTTCTTTGCCAGCCCGAGACGCGTCGGTCTCGCTGGGTCAATACGAGCGGGGCATACGATTGAAAATCGTACATGCGGCATCCTTGCGTTGCCTCAACCCCATAGTCCCGTCGCGCTAACAGCTTTCTTACGTAAGACTTAACAAGGGGTTAACGGACCGTAACTCGGCACGACGCGTCGCGCACCGTGCCGGATCGTTGCATTTTTGCAAGGCTTAAGCCTACCACGGTCCGTCTTCGACAACCTGGCCGGGTTGTGCCTCGGCCCAGTCCTCAAGAAAGGCCGCCATTTCGTCATCGACTGCACCATCAATAGCCGCCCGAGGAATTTTGGCTCCAGCTTCCAACGCCAGGCGCATACATCCGATGTGATCGCGTTCCGCACGCTGCGGACAGTTCTCGGAGCCATGCAGGACGGTGGAAAAAAGTGTTCCGCCATAACCGTTTACGAAATCAATATCCGGGCCCAGCGTGAGAAAGAAGGCCATCTTGTCGGGCATCCCTTCCCAACCGGCAAGCTGCACGGGCGGTGTGCCCATTTCGTCGGTCTGATCCGGATCAAAGCCAATGGCGACCAGACGCTGTAGCGCCGGAAGCGTGCCTTCCTGCCAGACGAGCCGGGTCAGCAGTCGTTGAAGTTCATCCGAAAGAGACGCCACGTCGATGCGGTCTTGGGCGCTGGCCGTCCCTTCGACAGCGCGTGCGATCGTATGCTCGACCGGCGATAACGGCAAAGCCCCGGCTGAGGCCTCAATCGCTTGGGCCACGGCGACGTTGCCGTAGACCCGCGCAAAAGCGTAGGCTGTATGACCCTGATAGCTCAATGTCGGATCTGCGCCGTTCTGTAAGAGCAGCTCAGCGATCTCCGCCGAACACATCCGGCGCGCGGCCTGGTGCAATGCAGGCAAAAGGCCCGATGGTTGACCCGAGGGATGTTCTACCCAACCTTCATTTGGGTCCGCGCCAGCGTCCAAAAGCAGTTGGACCGCGCCAAAATCGTTGAAATCGAGTGCCCGTGGAAGGGCACTCGTGCCACCCGGACGGGCGCCGTGCCTCAAAAGCAGTTTCAAACCTTCGTGGTGGCCCAATTCGGTCGAATGATAGAGCGACTCGTCATCGTCGGGGTTGGCACCGCGTTCTAGCAGCCACTTTGCAAGCTCAAGATTCTGCGCATGTCCCAAGGCGCCGTAAAGCGCCGACAAGCGATGATCTGATCCCGGCTCAGAGGGATAGCTTTCGTCGACGCTGGCACCGGCGGCAACTAGTAACCCGGCAACTGCCGTGGCGTCTGCAATCGCACCACCCATCAGGTGAAATCTGGAAAAACACAGGTGCAACAGCGGTGTTCGAACGCCAACAAGCCTGGTGGCCAGCAACCGGTCCTTCTCCAGCGCCGCTGCAATAAGATCCGTCCGATAGAGCGCGCAGGCAAGGCCAAGGTTGTCGCCGGCGATGTCCGGCGCCGCGGCCAAGATAGCCTCTAAATGGCGTCGGTTCCCGGTAAAGAGCGCGAGTTTGAGCTTTTCGGCCTTTGCCGAACGATCCAACGCTGCCGTTTCAAGCGACGCTTTCAGGCGCGGCCAGCTTTTGTGGCCCTGTTCGCGCGCGACGACATGCAGGGCATCGGCATGTTTAAGGGGCAGAGCCTCTAAAGCTTCCGGCAGGACATCAAGCACCCGCTTGCGTGCCAACGGCTCGCCGCCGGAAATATCCTTCCGCAGAGCTTTGGCCTGACGACGGAGTTTATTGATCTTTTCGATCATGGGGTTTCCTCCAAAACCTGCCCGCCGATCCGCCAATTCGGGCTTGGAAAAAACCACAAGGGTATTTGCAGTCTCGAAGGGTGCTTGAAGAGCTTTCCGCGGATCCGGTTGCCTCCCGTTCGGCGCGATCAGAATAGAACCCGTGCCAGCGGCTGGCAATGGGCTTATGGGCGCTGGACGACATCGTGGCGGGGTCGTAGTGTTGGCACCGACCATCTTCGTCAGAGTCTCAATGTCCCAATCTGAACCGCCTGGCTATCAAGTTCTTGCGCGCAAATACCGGCCCGCAAGCTTTGCGGACCTGTACGGGCAAGAGGCCATGGTGCGCACCCTGGCAAACGCATTCAAAGCGGATCGGATTGCCCAGGCTTTTATCCTGACTGGCATACGTGGGACCGGCAAAACCACCACCGCGCGGATCATTGCTAAGGGGATCAACTGTATTGGCACAGATGGCAAGGGCGGTCCCACAACCGAACCATGCGGAGAGTGCGAGCACTGCCGTGCGATTGCTGAAGGTCGGCATGTGGACGTGCTTGAAATGGACGGCGCGAGCCAGACCGGCGTCAATGATGTGCGCGACAACATCATCGCCTCGGTCCAGTACGCGCCGGCCTCTGCCCGGTTCAAGATCTACATCATCGACGAAGTGCACATGCTGTCGACCAGCGCCTTCAATGCGTTGCTGAAGACACTCGAAGAGCCACCGAAACACGTCAAGTTCATCTTCGCGACGACGGAAATCCGAAAAGTGCCGGTCACGGTTCTGTCGCGTTGTCAGCGTTTTGATCTGCGCAGGATTGAGCCGGAAGTGATGATGGAGTTGCTCGCCAATATCGCCAAGGCCGAGAAGGCCGAGATATCCGAACCCGCCTTGGCGCTGATAACCCGCGCGGCCGAAGGATCAGCCCGTGACGCCATAAGCCTGCTGGATCAGGCGATCAGCCATGGCGCCGGTGAGACGACGGCGGATCAGGTGCGTGCAATGCTTGGGCTGGCTGACCGCGGTCGCATTCTGGATTTGTTCGAGCATATCATGGCCGGTCGCGCCGCTGAAGCGTTGGCCGAACTCTCTAGCCAATACGCCGATGGAGCGGACCCGCTGGCCATCTTGCGCGATCTCGCCGAAGTCACCCATTGGCTATCGGTCTGCCAGATCACGCCCGATGCCATGGCCGACCCGACCATCTCACCCGATGAACGGATCCGCGGAGCGAGCCTGACCGAGGCGCTGCGGATGCGCGTTCTGGCCCGCGCTTGGCAGATGCTTTTGAAATCGATCGAAGAGGTTTCAACGGCGCCCAATGCAATGATGGCGGCGGAAATGGCCGTGATCCGACTGACGCATGTCGCCGATCTCCCCTCGCCCGAGGATCTGGTGCGCAAGCTAAAGGACAGCCCGGCACCGGCTTCGCCTGCAGGAAGTCCAAAACCAAGCCCTCTGGCGGGCGCTCAGGTGACACAGGCGGTCGACGCACGCCCGGATCCAGCACCCCGCACATTAAGATCCCATGCATCCGTCAGCACACAGCCGGCGCCGGAAAGTCACCACGACACATCGCTTGCCCACTACCAGCGATTTTCGGATGTCATCGCATTGATCCGCGCGAACCGTGACGTCAAACTCTTGGTTGAAGTCGAGAAAGGCGTGCGCCTCGTACGCTACGTGCCCGGCCGCATAGAGTTCGAATTGGCGCCGGAGGCTCAATCGTCTTTGGCCGCAACACTTGCCCAGAGGTTGCAGGTTTGGACCGGGGTTCGGTGGGGCGTCTCGGTTGTATCAGGCGGCGGCGCGCCAAGTATTGTGGAAGAGCGTGATGCAGCGGAACTGGCCCTAAAGGACAAAGCGAGGAGACATCCGGCGGTTGCCGGCGTGCTTGAAGCCTTCCCCGGCGCGAAGATTGATGCAATTCGCACGCCGGACGCGCTTGCCGACGAGGCCGCCGTTCAAGCGCTGCCAGAGGTTGATGAGGAATGGGATCCGTTCGAAGAGGACTGATCCGGAACCGAAAAGGGGAACCAAGCTATGTTCAAAGGGCTCGGCGGGCTGGGCGACATGTCGAAGATGATGAAGGCTGCCCAGGAAATGCAGGACAAGATGGCCCAGATGCAGGACAGCCTGGAGACAATCACCGTAACCGGCGAAGCAGGCGCCGGGCTGGTGGTCGTGACCGCCACGGCCAAGGGTCAGTTGACGGGGATCCGCATCGACCCATCCATTTTCGATCCCGACGAGAAGGAAGTCGTCGAGGATCTTATCCTCGCCGCGATCAAGGACGCACAGGCGAAAGCGGCCGCGCGGTCCCAGGAAGAGATGGCAAAGCTGACCGAAGGCCTGGGCCTACCTCCGGGAATGAAGCTGCCGTTTTAGGCTATGTCGGACGTTCCTAGCGAAATCGAGGAACTGATTGACCTGATGGCCCGGTTGCCGGGGCTCGGCCCGCGGTCGGCGCGTCGCGCCGTGCTTTTTCTAGTGGCCAAGCGCGGCAAGGTGCTGTTGCCGCTTTCTCAGGCCATGAAGACGGTTGCCGAAACTGCCCGCGAATGCCTGAATTGCGGCAATATCGCCACGGAAGATATCTGCCCAATTTGTGCGTCAGAGGCGCGGGCAAACGGCCAGATTTGCGTCGTCGAAGATGTGGCCGACCTGTGGGCAATGGAACGGGCGCAGGTGTTTCGCGGACGCTATCACGTGCTTGGCGGAACTCTGTCGGCGCTCGATGCCATCGGTCCCGAAGACCTGCGGATACCCAAATTGCTGGACCGGATCGTCGCTGAGAACGTGACCGAGGTCATCCTGGCCCTGGCAGCAACCGTCGATGGCCAAACGACAGCGCACTACATTGCCGATCAGATCGGCCCCGACATTAAGGTCACATCGCTGGCGCAGGGCGTACCCATCGGTGGAGAACTGGACTACCTGGATGACGGTACGATCTCAGCGGCACTAAGCGCGCGCAGGACGCTTTAGACGCAATTATGTCTGTCACAACGGTCGTAAACGCCGCGCCACTCGACCCATTTTCAGAGCGTCTGCTGTAGACGGAGAATTACCTCAAGCCGCCAGCGCGGAAAGAAGCGGATCCTCACGGACCCCGGTGGCGCAGAGGGCTGCCAGCCGCCCAAGCTCATCCGAGCATTTGGCGCCGCGTCCGCAGCCGGCTGCGGCAACTGTGACACGGTCCGACATCCGTCTGATCGCGGGCATGTTTTCTGCGGTGTAGGTCGTGACGCAGGCTGAATGATGGCTGCCCGCTCCTTGAATGCCCGGCATGAGACCGCGCAGCTTTTCTTCGAGAAGCGCCGCGATCATAGGATCCCCGCCCGAACGGAACCAAGCGCCAATGTCGTCCGACCCAGACAGTGGACGGTCCGTCGGGTCGCCGCCAATCTTGATGTAATGGGCGCCATCGGGATAGCGGATCGGCGGCAAGGCATAAATGTCGGTGCCATCGCAGTAATCCAAGATGATCGTCGGCATCTTGGACAGACGCTCAAGTTCCTCACCCTCGACCCGAAGAAAGAAAATCGTCCGGGCATGAACCGTCAGCTCCAGCCGATCTCCGAGCAGATCTGAGGCGTAAGCACCGGCGGCGACGATCACATGATCGGCCTCAACGGTGCCCTCTGACGTGTCAATCCGTATGGCGCTGGGTGCCTCGTGGATGCCATTGGCCGTCGCGACGACATGCTCAGCACCTGCGTTCGCGGCAGATCTGAGTTGCGCCCGAACCAATGCGCGGGGATTTACGAACCCGGCATCCTTAGGTTCAAAAAAGGCCGCGCTGCCATCTGGAACAGAGAAGTAGGGGAAAGCACCGTCAAGATCCGGACCCACAAGGCGGCGGCAGGGGACGTTGTCCGATTGCCGCTGCACATCGATCATGCGCAGGAATTCTCCATCCGAAGGGCCTGCAATCAGGCTGCCGCATTCCATGAAGAAGGCGATACCACTGGCCTTTTCAAGGGCCCGGTACCGGGCGATGGATCGCTGGCTGACAGTCGCCCAAAAGGGTCGTGCATCCAGCTGCCGCGTAATGCGCCCCTCGTCGTAGTGACTGGCGAAAACACCTCGATGCTGGCCTTTGTTCTCTGGCTCTGGCGGGCCGATCAAAGCGACCTTGTGCCCAAGCTCTGCCAGATGACGCGCTGCCGCCGTGCCAATCATTCCCGCGCCAACAACCGCTATGCGCATCTGTCAGGTCTCCTAGGTCTCAACACCCACCAGTTCCGAGCATTGGCGCCGAATTCCGCCCCAGAAGGACCTAGTCGCGCGGATCTTCTTCGCCGCCGTCACCGGGAAGGTTGAAGAAACTATCCGCGTCGATGGGGGCTTCCTCGCGCGTGTCATCATCGCCGGTCAGAGTGAATGTCTCAAGCCCAGAGATGGCCGTTGGAATCTTTGGTTCGGGGTCCGCAGCGAGCGACTGCTCCGTCGACACGAGCTTGCGGCGTTCATCATCGGACATCAGATCGCCCTCGCGCGCCTTGCGCGCAGCGGCCTTCTGGACCGCCGCGTCCAATTCGGTCTGCTTGCACAGTCCAAGGGCCACCGGATCAATCGGCTGGATGTTAGAGATATTCCAATGCGTACGTTCGCGGATCGACTGGATGGTCGGTTTCGTTGTCCCCACCAGCTTCGATATCTGCGTGTCAGTCAGTTCGGGATGAAATTTGACCAACCACAGGATCGAGGCCGGTCGGTCCTGGCGCTTTGACAATGGTGTATAGCGCGGCCCCCTGCGCTTTTCCTCGCCAACGGCGGCGGCATTGAACTTCAGTTTCAGCTTGTGAAGCGGATCCTTTTCCCCAAGCTCGATCTGCTCAGGTTCCAGCTGGTTGTTGGCGATGGGATCAAATCCTTTGACACCGGTGGCCACATCGCCGTCGGCGATGCCTTGAACCTCTAGCTCGTGCAAACCGCAGAAGTCCGCGATCTGCTTGAAGGTCAGGGTCGTATTGTCCACCAGCCAAACTGCGGTCGCCTTTGCCATGATTGGTTTGGCCATATGTCATCTCCTTGTGCGTTCGGCGGCCAACATATCTGCTGCAGCCGGGAAATCCGCTGGTCCACTGGACCTGTTCCGCGATTTCGGGGAAGTTCCGCGTATATAGTCACTTCGATGAACGAGGAAAAGAGCTAATGCGCAGGACGTTTATCGCTCTTTGGCTTTCGCTCTCGGCCTCCGTGGTCAACGCGGCCGGGGACGAGGCCGGTGATTTCGACTATTACCTTTTGGCACTCAGTTGGTCGCCCAGTTGGTGCGAAAAGGAAGGAGACACGCGCGATGCTGCCCAATGTGATGCCCGGTCTGATCTGGGCTGGTCATTGCATGGTCTTTGGCCTCAGTACCTTGACGGCTGGCCCAGCGACTGCCCAACCGATAAGGCCGATCCGTCCCGCAGCATGACCGCGTCCATGGCCGATATCATGGGCTCGGGTGGCCTGGCTTGGTATCAGTGGAAAAAACACGGACGGTGTTCCGGCCTCAGCGCCGGAGACTACTTTCAGCAGGCGCGCAACGCATACGAAAGCGTGACGCGCCCGGACGTGTTGAGGCAACTTTCGGACCCGGTACAGATTGACCCAGACGTGATAGAGGCCGCTTTTCTGGAAGAGAATTCAGACCTCAACCCGACTGATCTGGTCGTAACCTGTTCGGCCGGACGCATTGCCGAAGTGCGAATTTGCCTCGACAAGGACCTGCACGCCCGACCCTGCACCGGGGCGGCTTTGCGGTCCTGCAACCAGGACAGCGCGCGTTTCCCGCCGCTGCGTTCAAACAACTGAACCTAGCCGCCAACCTTCAGAACAATCTTGCCGATGTGACTTCCGGCTTCCATATGGGCGTGGGCCGCTGACGCCTCGTCCAGCGGAAAGGCACTGTCAAACACAGGCGCCACGCGACCCGCTTCCAGCAGCGGCCACACATGGGAAAGCAGCCCCCGTGCAATCTCGGCCTTGGCCGCAACCGATTGTGGCCGCAAGGTGGAGCCGGTGATTGTCAGCCGGCGCACCATGAGTTCGGCAAAATTGAATGCTGTTTTCGGTCCGGCAAGGAAGGCAATTTGAACAAGGCGGCCATCATCGGCCAGGGCCCGCAGATTGCGCTGGATATAGTCGCCCCCAACCATATCGAGGATAACGTCTGCGCCGCCTTCGGCTTTCATGACCTCAACGAAATCCGTTTCCCGATAGTTTACGGCCGCCTCGGCGCCAAGGTCGGTGCAAGCCTTACATTTCTCTGCGCTTCCGGCGGTGGCAAAAACGCGGGCGCCAAAGGCGAATGCAAGCTGGATTGCGGTTGTTCCGATGCCAGAGCTTCCGCCGTGCACCAAAAAGCGCTCACCGGCTGCCAGACGCCCGCGCATGAAGACATTTGTCCAGACGGTGAAGAAAGTTTCAGGCAAGCATGCTGCGTCCCGCAAGGTCATTCCTGCCGGCACGGGCAAAGCGTGGGCGGCGGGCGCCAGCGCGTATTCCGCATATCCGCCGCCCGGCAACAGAGCGCAGACAGGGTCGCCGACAGACAGTCCCGAAACGCCGGGTCCAATGGCGGCGATCTCACCTGCCGCTTCGAGGCCCGGAAGATCTGACGCGTCCGCCGGCGGATTGTACATGCCGCCTCTTTGCAGAACATCGGGACGATTAACGCCCGCATAGCGAACGCGGATCAGAATCTCGCCATACTCGGGTGTTGGGATTGGCCGTTCAGAAGGCACCAAGACTTCGGGCCCACCAGGCGTCGAAATCTCAACAACGCGCATCAGCGACGCCACGTTCCCTGCCCTTACGCCGGTGGTGTGGACGTGCCGGGCAAACCGGACGACGGAGACGGGGGGCGCACTTTCGATGCCAACCAATCCGGCCCCGCCATCATGGCGCGGGTCAGGCGGTTTTGGCGCAGCCGGGACTTGACCTTTTCGATCTGCATGACGCCTTCTATGCGCCTGTCCAGAAAGTCCCAGGTTCTTTGCTGATCAGGGCTGTCGTCGCCGAGCCAGTAAAGCACCGTCGCGCTATAGACCCCCGCCAGTGTCGCCCGTTTGGTGTACCAGTTCAGATCATCCGACTGATCTCCCAGTGAACGCAGGATCAAGTCGGCGGTTCCCCAGATCGCTGTGGCGCCATCCGCGGCATAGGGCGGTAGCGAAAAGAGCGTGGCACCGCGGCGGACGAGTTCACGGTCCTCGATGAGGTCGAGCCTGGTCCGGATCGCAAAGATAACCTTGTCGCGGAAGCGTTCTTCGCCGAATTCCTTGGCGACCAGGCGCCGTTCCATCTCGGCATCGCCCTGGCGATGGAACGCGAGAGCCAGGTTGACTGCACCTCGGGGACAGGCTGCACGCGCAGCGGACATATCGATTCCCGCATCGGTGACAGCGGCGCGAAAGCTTGTCTCTGACCAGCCGTCAAAGGGCACATGGGGTGTGATCGCCTCTAGAAGTTGTGCTTCCACGGCGTCTGACTTCTCACTTGAATCGACCATTAAGCACCCTTGCTGAATTCCATTTTTCACACTGTAGACAAGCTAGCAGCCCTTTGCTATACGGCCAGCTCCTGCGGCAATTGCAACTCAAACTTAGGAAGGTGGTGACACCACATGCAGGTCAGTGTTCGCGACAACAACGTCGACCAGGCACTTCGCGCGCTTAAGAAAAAGCTTCAGCGCGAGGGCGTGTTCAGGGAGATGAAGCTTCGTCAGAGTTATGAAAAACCCTCTGAAAAGAAAGCGCGCGAAAAAGCCGAAGCAGTTCGGCGCGCACGCAAGCTGGCGCGCAAGAAGGCACAGCGCGAAGGGTTGCTTTAGATCCCGCGCGGCACCCACTGAAGAAAATTGAATGCAAGCCCCGCTTCTGTCGGGGCTTTCGTCTTTCTGGGCTTGTTTCATACCGGCATGGCAGTGGTCTTGAATACAGTGCGCAGCGCGAAAGATGACTGCATCTGTGCCACGCCGGGCAGACGCGCCAGGAACCGACGGTGGATCTGTGCAAAATCTTCTGTGTCAGCGGCGACAACCTTCAGAAGGTAGTCCGCCGTTCCAGCCATGAGGTGGCACTCAAGAACATCGGGGATGCGCGCCACTTCCCTCTCGAAGGCTTCAAGGATCTCATCGGTCTGCCCGGCGAGCCGGATTTCTACGAAAACGGTGGTCGGTCGTGCGATCTTCTTCGGATCCAATAGCGCAACGTAGTCCCGTACAAACCCCTCTTTTTCCAGCCTCTGCACCCGGCGATGACAGGCCGAAGCCGAGAGGTTTACGACCTCGCTCAGCTCTGCATTTGTGATGCGTCCGTTCTTTTGGAGCACCCTGAGTATCTTTCGGTCGATCGTATCGATTTCCATGACCGGCCCATACCAACCGACGCGCGGTTTCGCCAACCAAACCGTGCGCTTTACCGCAGCCGGGCAAAGCGCAGCGGCTGGTCGCGTTCTATGATGCGGTTTTCAATGCATCACGAATTTCGATCAGAATGTCCTTTTCACTCGGGCCAGGATCTTCCGGTGCTTCCTCTTCCTTGGTCTCAAGGCTGTCTTTCACCCGGTTCACCGACCGGACCAGCATGAAGACGACCCAGGCGATGATGAGAAAATTCAGGATCGCCATGAAGAACGCGCCATAGGCAAAGACGGCGGCACCGGCTTCACGCGCGGCCTCAAGCGAGGCATATGTCCCGTCCCCGCTAAGAATAACAAAGTTATTGGTAAAATCGATCCCGCCCGTGAACAGACCGATGATCGGATTGATCAGGTCATCGACCATGGATTTCACGATCGCCGTGAATGCTGCGCCGATAATGATCCCGACAGCCATGTCCATGACGTTGCCTCGGGCAATGAACGTCTGAAATTCTTTAAGCATTGTTTTCCGTCCCTGGATGAGTTCACGCTTTTGCGCACATGCACCTAGTTTCTCATCCACATAGCTGGACATTTTCAAACGATTTTTTCTGACTACGTGCTGAAGATGCCACCGAGGAGTGAATCATGGATCAAAACACCGCCCAAGCTACGCTAAGTGCCTTTCCGATCGCGCAGAAGTGGCCCGCTCAGGACCCTTCGGTACTGCAGCTTTATTCGTTTCCCACCCCCAACGGCGTCAAAGCGTCAATCGCATTGGAAGAGATCGGCCTGCCATACGAAGCCCACCGCGTGACGCTATCGGATGCAGATGTCAAAAGCCCCGAGTTTCTCTCACTGAACCCAAACAACAAAATCCCCGCCATCATTGACCCGGACGGCCCGGACGGAAACCCCATAGGCTTGTTCGAATCCGGTGCGATACTGATCTATCTGGCGGAAAAAACCGGGAAATTGTTGCCCGCTTCTGCCAGCGGGAAATACACTGCCATTCAATGGCTTATGTTCCAGATGGGTGGCCTCGGGCCGATGTTCGGCCAAGTTGGATTCTTCTACAAATTTGCCGGCAAGGACATCGAAGATCCGCGCCCACGCGAACGGTATCTGAATGAGGCAAAGCGCCTGATGGGCGTTCTGGAAGGCGCACTTGACGGAAAAGACTGGATTGCCGAGGACTATTCGATTGCCGACATTGCCATCGTCCCATGGCTGCGCGGGCTCGAGTTTTACGGCGTTCGCGATCTCCTTGGCTGGGACGACCACAAGAAGACCGTCGCCTACTATGATAGGTTCATGGAGCGGCCGGCGGTTCAGCGCGGGCTGAATATTCCTCCGCGCGAGGCATAGGCGACTTTCGGCCGGGTTTACTCGGCCGCAGCCGCCCTGGCGGGCAACGCACCGGTCAGGACATATTTCAGGATTTCAACAACCTGAGACGGATCCTCGACCACGGCCAACGCGGCGGCATCGACTTCCTTGAGCGCGTGCTGATGTTCGGCGCCGTGAACGATGACAAGGGACTTGCCAAGGGCCGCTGCGTATCCCGCATCGAACGCGGCATTCCACTGTTTGTACTTTTCGCCGAAGCGAATGACCACAACATCGGCGTCTTCAAGGCCCTTGCGGGTTCGGATCGCATTCAGCATGGCGCCTTTGTGGTCGTGCCAGTACTTGTCCGGTTCGGCGCCCATGATCGCCACACCGCAGTCATCAGATGCGGCATGATCGGTGTTTGGGCTGTCAAACACGACGTCCAGACCACCGGCGCCCGCCACGATCTGCTGACGCCAGTCCGTGTGAATCTCCCCCGAAAGATAAACCCTAAGTGCCATGGAACTCCCCCTGCCGTCGTTGCGATTGCCCGTTTCCACATTAGACGGTTGCCGAAGGGCTTGCATTCTGGACGCGGCACTAGCCGCGCAGCACGCCCCCGGTTGCCTTGGAAACCTTCGCGACCACCTTTTGACCGATCTCGTCAATTTCCTCGTCCGTGAGGGTTTTGTCCAGCGGTTCAATTCGAACGGTGATCGCCAAAGACTTCTTACCCGGGCCCATTTGCATCTCGGCCTGCGGACCGGTGAATTCGTCGAAAACACGTACCGACCGGATAAGCGCCTTGTCTGCCCCCTGCGCGGCATTGACCAAGGCGAGCGCTTCGACATTGGTATCAATCACAAATGCAAAATCACGTTCGACCGCCTGCAAGTCATTCAGCACGAGTGCAGGCCGCGTCGTCGCAGTGGATTTCGGAAACGGGATTTCTTCGAGAAAGACATTCAGTGCGACCGCCGGACCCTTGATGTCCATGCTTTGAAGAATGCCCGGATGAAGCTCTCCGAATTCAGCAATGACCTTTTTGGGGCCCAGACAGATCTGTCCGTGGCGGCCGGGGTGCCACCACGTGTCTCCACCCCTAAGGATCTGCACCTTGGCCGGCGCTCCAAGTTCACGCAGCAGCACCTCAAGATCGCCCTTTGAGTCCATCGCATCCACGTTGCGGCGCATCCCGTAGTGCTCTTTCGGTGCCGTCTGCCCAACCAGAACAGCGGTGGCCAAAAGATGCTCTTGTCCGGGTTCGCCGCCGGCAAAGGCGGGTCCAGCTTCAAACAGTGCCAGATCCAGAAAGCCGCGCGCCTGATTACGGGCAACAACTTGGAGAAGACCAGGCAAAAGTGCCGGCCGCATATGGCTCATCTCGGAAGAGATCGGGTTTTCCAGCGACGTCTCAGACGTGCCGCCACCGAACAATTCGGCCGAAGTGCGATCAATGAAGCTGTACGTCACGCATTCATTGTAGCCGAGCGCCGCCAAAGTGCGCAGCGCTACACCACCGCGTTTCTGCATCGGCGTTAGAACGGGGCGTGAAACGCCGACCTGGACGCGCGGCAGCGGCTTTGCCTCGAGCTTGGTCAGCGACGCAATACGCGCAACTTCCTCAACCAAATCGGCCGAACCGCGCACGTCAGGTCGCCAGCTGGGCGGATGCACCATGTCGCCCTCCAACCGGAAGCCAAGCGCCTTAAGCGTCTTGCGCTGCGTCTCGGGCGCGATTTCCATCCCGACGAGCGATGCAACCCGTTCGGTGTCGAGTGGATAGGCGCGATCAGTGTCAGGCACTTCGCCAGCAACGATAATCTCGGACGGGCTTCCGCCGCAAAGTTCGACGACCATTTGCGTTGCCAGCTCTAACCCCTCGAGGGTGAAGGCAGGATCGACACCGCGTTCAAAACGGTACTTTGCGTCCGAGTTGATCTTCAAAGCACGCCCGGTCCGCGCAATTGTCACGGGATCCCAATACGCGCTTTCGACAAAGACATTCACAGTGTCCTCGGACACGGCTGTATCCGCCCCTCCCATGACACCGGCGATGCTTTCGGGCCCGTTTCCGTCCGAGATGATCATCATCCCGGCCTGGAATGTGTAATCTTTATCGTCAAGCGCCTGAATGGTCTCTCCACCCTGCGCGCGGTGAACCCGCAGGTTGCCGGACACTTTGTCGGCATCGAAAACATGCAAGGGCCGGTTCCGGTCGAAGGTGAAGAAATTCGTGATGTCCACCAAAGCCGAAATCGGCCGCAGCCCGATCGCCTTGAGTGCCTGTTGCAGCCACGCCGGGCTGGGGCCATTTTTCACACCGCGAATGACGCGACCGGCAAAAATCGGACATCCATCCAGCGTGTCGTCATCAATCGAGACACTTATGGGCGCCGCAAACTCACCTGCTATTGGCTGTACCGGATTATCGATCTTGGTCCCTAATCCTCGCGCCGCCAAATCGCGCGCAATGCCTTCCACGCCCAAAGCGTCCGGTCGGTTCGGGGTAATCGCTATCTCGATCATCGGATCGACCGCTTCCGGCTTGTTGGCCGTCAGCCAGTCGCTGAAGGGCATGCCGGCATCGCCCGTCTCTAGCTCGATAATGCCGTCATGCGCATCGCCCAGTTCCATCTCGCGTTCCGAGCACATCATGCCGTGGCTTTCCACACCTCGGATCTTGCCGATCTGGATGGTTGTATCGATGCCCGGCACATAGGTCCCTGGGTGCGCGACCACGACCTTGATGTCCGCGCGCGCGTTGGGAGCACCGCAAATTATTTGCCTAAGACCGCGGTCCGTTTCGACCTGACAAACGCGCAGGCGGTCCGCGTCGGGGTGCTTTTCGGCGCTCAAGACATGTCCGACCGTAAACGCACCCAGCGTTTGCGCCGGGTCAACGATATCCTCGACCTCAAGGCCCAGATCTGTCAGCGCGTCAGCAATCTCGGTCGGCGTCGCGTTTGTGTCCAGATGCGTCTTTAACCATGAAAATGTGAACTTCATGCCCGGGCTCCGCTCTTTCCGCTCAGCCTCAGTGGCGCGCACCGCGCACCAAATTGTACCGCATTTGATCTATTTGAGCCGTAGAATCGGCGGATTGGATCTGTATCTGCCACAATCGGAGCAATCGAATGATACAGATCTACGGACGCATAAACCTGCACCTGGTTGCCGCCTTCTTCCTTATGGGAACGGCGGCATACGTCGGCTATGCCGATCAGGTCGCTAAGGCGTCCCGACCCGCATTCATCAGCACGCTGGGAAGCCGCGATGGCCATTGCGCCAGCCGCCAGCTGAAAACGGTGATGGGCAATCTTGGATGCCCTAACCGATCGAACGGGCGCATGCGCGGCGGTGCCGGCTTTATGCGAAACAATTAGAATCCGTGTCACCGACTGAGCCCCGCCAGCAGCGTCGGCACATCCATCGCACTGAATCCATAGTGTCTGAGCCACCGCAAATCGCCATCGAAGAATGCACGCAGATCCGGAATGCCGTACTTGAGCATCGCCAAGCGGTCGATCCCAAGCCCAAAGGCGAAGCCCTGATAAACGTCCGGGTCAATTCCACCCGCTTTCAGAACCTCAGGGTGAACCATCCCGGAACCGCCCGCTTCAAGCCAGTCGTCACCTTCTCCAAGCTTCAACTGGCCATCTTCCCAGGAACAGCGAAAATCGATTTCAGCCGACGGTTCAGTGAATGGAAAATGCGATGCCCGGAACCGGACTTCGATATGGTCGACCTCGAAAAACGCGGCGGCAAACTCTTCCAGGCACCACTTCAAATTCGCCATCGAGATGTCGGTATCCACCGCCAGACCCTCTACCTGGTGGAACATGGGTGTATGGGTCTGGTCATAGTCCGAGCGATAGACACGGCCCGGGCATATGATCCGCAGCGGCGCGCCCCGGTCCTGCATGGATCGGATCTGCACAGGCGACGTATGCGTGCGCAGGACATGCGGCGGTCGATCGTCCCCGTCGGTGCGGTGCAAGTAAAAGGTATCCATTTCACCGCGCGCGGGGTGGTGATCCGGAATGTTCAGCGCGTCGAAGTTGTACCAGTCGGATTCAACCTGCGGGCCCTCGGCAACGGCAAATCCCATGTCCGCAAAGATCGTCGTGATCTCACGGGTCACCTGAGACACGGGGTGAACGCTGCCTGTACGCGTCGCGCGCGCAGGCAGGGTGACGTCCAGCCATTCGTCCTTCAGACGCGCCGTCAGAGCCGCATCCGCCAACTCTGCTTTTTTTTCGGCAAGTGCCGTATTCACCTGCTCTTTCAACTGGTTAAGAGCCGGGCCCGATACCTGACGTTCGGCCGGGGTCATCTTGCCCAGTTCGCGCATCCGCAGGCTGATCTCACCCTTCTTGCCCAGGACCCGAACGCGCAGATCCTCCAGCGCGACCTCATCGTCCGCCGCGTCTATTTCCGCCAGATACTTCTGCCGCAGTTCGTCCATACCGCCCTCTCGGGAAATGTCCGCAACCCGTTACCCAGAGGTCCTGACAATTGCAAGCAGGGGCCAGCTTGCGCCGATACGGCAAGCGCTTTAATTTACGCGCAGGGGCTGAAACAAAAAAGGCAAAATGCCCTTGTTCGAGCGGATTGACATCAAGACGGCATCCCAGTCGTCCTGGGACGTGATCATTGCCGGCAGCAGCTTTTCGGCGATGTTTTTTCTGCGCGGGCTGCCCAGCACCTACCGGGTGCTTGTGGTCGAAAAAGGGGTCTACATCCCGCACAGCCAGCAGCTTATCGATTCCTACATTCAGAACGATCCTTTCAGTCACGACAACCGGTCGGGGCGCGCCAAGACATGGGTGGCGCGGACTGCCTTTGGTGGAAATTCGAACTGCTGGTGGGGTCAGGTTCCCCGGTTCCTGCCAACGGATTTTGAAACGTCCAGCGACCACGGCATAGGCGCACCCTGGCCCATTGGTTATGACGCACTGGAGCCCTTCTACGCGGAAGTTGAAGAGATCATGCAGGTTGCCGGAGGTGGAACGGAGCATCTGCTGCCAAGGTCACGACCCTTTCCCTTTCCCCCCCACGCCATGACCCGCGCCGGCGCCGCATGCCACGAAGCCCGTCCCAACGATTGGGTTCCGGTCGCCACCGCGCGTTCAAACGGCGGTAGCCGAGCGTCATGCTGCGGGACCGGTGTCTGCGATCTTTGTCCGATTGATGCGAAGTTCACCGTCGAGAACAGCGTGGGCACATTTACCCGCGCGGGCGTCTATTTGCTGACTGGGCACGAGGTATCGCGCATAGATATAGCTGCTGGAGCAGCCGGAGGCGTTGTCGTGAGCCACGGCGAAGCCGAGGTTGAAATCAAGGCCGATACCGTCGCGCTTGCCGCAAATGGTATCTACAACGCAGCGATCCTTCTGCGCTCTGGTGTCGCGCACCCGGCTTTGGGCCGGTACCTGAACGAACAGAACTCAGTGCGCCTTGTCCTTGATGTCGACCATGAGGGCTACTTCGGTGGAAGTTCGATTTCCACGCATTGCTACGCATTCTATGACGGGCCCCACCGCAACAGCCGCGCCGCCGTCTTGATCGAAGACATGAATGCGCCAGCCAAATTGCGGCACGAGCGCGGCCGCTGGACCCACAGGATGATTCTGAAACTGATTGCCGAAGACGTTCCCGATGCCGGAAACCGGATCGATCTGGACGGCGATGGCGAGCCGTTGATTACCTGGAACGGCCATTCCGCCTATAGTGCTGCGGGTTTGGCTGCCGCCGAAGAACAACTGCAGGACATTCTCCCGTTCGCAATCGAGCGCATAGTGTCCCGGGATCACGGAGACGGAGAGGCCCATATCCAAGGGACACACCGTATGGGGCGCGATCCCGCGACGTCCGTGACGGACGACTCCATGCGCCTGCATCAAACACCGAACCTACTGGCGCTTGGGTCGGGCAGCTTTCCGACATGTCCGCCCGCAAACCCGACACTTACACTCTCGGCTCTGGCCCTGCGCGCAGGGAGGCTGATGTGACACTCGGGCGCCGCGAATTCCTTTTGGGGACGACGGCAATCGCCGCTGCTGGTGGCGTGGCTTTTGCGCACCGCGAGGCGGTCTGGTCCTACACCCGGGACATTATCGCCAGAGGGTTCGGAGATAACCTGGCCGTGCATCCGGAAGCCCAGCTTTTCGTCGATGAAGTTCTGGCGTCGATCTCGCTTGGAACAAAGGTCAAGTTGCAAACCGAAACGAGGCTCTGGCCCGTCAGCCTTCAGGGCAATACAGAACTGACGGAATTATACGAGTACTTCGTCATCGAACAGTTCGCCCGCTCGACCAATGCGATCCGCGCCCACGAAACCGGCACCGATCTTGTCTACTTTGGTCTTTACGACAGCCCCTATGCTAACGCATGCGGCAATACGCTATCGGCGCTATGGCTCTAGTCCACGTGCGTTACGCGCGACGTCAACAAAAGAAAAAGGCCGCCCGACAAACTGGCGGCCTGTGTTCTTGGATTGATGGCGCCTAAGCCAGCGCGGCTTTGGCCTTTTCGACGATGGCGCCAAATGCCTCGGGTTCATTCACCGCAAGGTCTGCAAGTACCTTGCGATCTACCTCGATACCGGCAAGGGACAGGCCATTGATAAAGCGCGAATATGTCAAGGCCTCGTCATGGGCCCTTACTGCGGCGTTGATGCGCTGGATCCAGAGGGCACGGAACGTGCGCTTGCGCGCCTTGCGGTCACGTGTCGCATACTGATTTGCCTTGTCGACGGCCTGCGTGGCAGTCCGGAAATTCCGACTGCGGGCAGAGTAGTAGCCTTTGGCCGCCTTGATGATCTTCTTGTGGCGCGCGTGAGCGACGGTTCCACCTTTGGTGCGGGGCATAGCGTGTCCTCCTTAACGCGAATAGGGCATGTAGCCCTTGACGATCTTCTCGTCAGCGGCCGACAGCGTGGTCGTGCCCCGGGCGTTGCGGATGAACTTGTTGGTGCGCTTGATCATGCCATGACGCTTGCCGGCCTGGGCCGACTTTACGCGGCCCGTCGCCGTCACCTTAAAGCGCTTTTTGGCGCTCGACTTAGTCTTCATCTTGGGCATTTCCGTCTCCTTATGGGTCGGTTCGCGCACGACGCGGCATGCCACTTTGGCCGGCCATGCGGTCAGAGCCGCGCCTATACGCCGCCCGGTCCCGCCTGACAAGGGGTCTTGGACGCTATTCGGGCTCTGTCGCGAAGATCTGACGTTCGTCGCACGGCGCGACCCGCAGGATGTTCGTTGTACCGGGGACGTTGAACGGCACACCGGCGGTTACAACGATCATATCCTGCTCGGTCGCGAACCGGTCGCGGCGCGCGGCTTGTGCCGCGTGTACGACGGCCTCTTTGAAGCGGTTTATCGCCTCGGTTGTCACACAGTGTGCGCCCCAGCTCAGCGTGAGCCGGCGCGCGGTGACCCTCAGATTGGTCATCATAATCAGTGGCACGCGCGGACGTTCACGCGAAATCAGAAGACCGGTTGTGCCCGATTGCGAGAAACAGCAGATCGCCTTGATATCCGTTGTCTCGGCGATTTCGCGCGCTGCTGCGACGATGCCATCGGCCACGGTTTCCCGGTTGCCGCCACGGCTTGCCTCGATCACCGCGCGATAGGTCGGATCGCTTTCAACTTCGATAGCCACATTGTTCATCGTGGTGACCGCTTCGATCGGAAACTGACCGGCAGCCGATTCAGCCGAAAGCATCACCGCATCAGTGCCCTCGTAGATGGCCGCAGCCACGTCCGACACCTCGGCCCGGGTAGGCATAGGCGATGTGATCATTGATTCCAGCATCTGTGTTGCCACAATCACCGGCTTTGCGGCGGCGCGGCACTTGCGCACCAGCCTTTTCTGGATCGGCGGGACATTCTGGACCGGTAGCTCGACACCCAAATCGCCGCGCGCAACCATGATCCCGTCGGATGCGCGCAGGATCTCGTCAAAGGTCTCTATCGCAGCTGGCTTTTCGATCTTGGACATGATCGCCGCGCGCCCGCGCGCCAGTAAACGGGCCTCTTCAATGTCTTCCATCCGCTGTACGAAGCTGAGTGCGAGCCAGTCCACGCCAAGCTCGCAGACAAATTCCAAATCGCCGCGGTCCTTTTCCGAAAGCGCCGCCAGCGGCAGGACGACGTCCGGGACGTTGACGCCCTTGCGATTGGAAATCGTGCCGCCCGCCGTGACGATGCAATCAGCAAAATCCGCGCCGCAGTTTTCCACGCGCAGACGGATTTTGCCATCGTTGACAAGCAGATTAGAGCCGGGCGTCAGCGCCGCAAAAATCTCGGGGTGCGGCAGCCTGACACGCGACACATCACCTTCGGCACCATCCAGGTCCATGCGAAACCTCGCGCCCTGCTCAAGCTCTTCCTCACCATTGGCAAAGGTGCCAACCCGAAGTTTCGGCCCCTGCAAATCCGCAAGGATGGCGATTGGGCGCTTTCGATCTTCTTCGATCTGGCGAATTATCCGGTGGCGTTCGCCTATATCTTCATGGCTTCCGTGGCTCATATTCAGGCGGAACACGTCCGCACCGGCATCGAACAGGGCAGCAATTGTATCATAATCGCTGGACGCAGGGCCCAGGGTCGCCACGATCTTCACATTGCGTTGGCGTCTCATGTCTTACCCCTTCGGATGCCCGGATTATGCTTGCGCTAACAGCTGCGTTAATGGCCCAAGATTTGGTTGCTGACAACTGGCAGAGCTTCTGTTTGTGGGTTAGTTAGCTGCCGATGAAGGACGACAGCACCGTAGCACACGACGCCTACCGCATCATTGGCGCAGAAAGATCGTCTGACTTCGTGGTGACTTGTGACCATGCATCAAACGCTGTTCCCTTTGATGTGGCCGGCGGCGACCTGGGATTGTCGCTGGAAGACATGAACCGTCACATCGCCTATGACGTGGGCGCGGCGGGTGTCGCAACTGCGATGGCCGATGCGTTGGACGCCCCTGCCGTTTTTTCGACATTTTCGCGACTGGTCATTGATCCGAACCGAGGCGAAGACGACCCAACGCTGGTGATGCAGCTCTATGACGGGACGATCATTCCCGCGAACCGTGACCTGAACGATGAAATGGTTCAGTACCGGCTCAATCGGTTTTACCGCCCCTACCACGACGCCTATGGGCGCCTTGTGGCGAGCCGGAACAGACCGGCCGTTGTAGCGGTCCACTCGTTCACACCCCGGCTTGCGGGTCGGCCTGCCAGGCCCTGGCAAATCGGCCTTCTGTCGGGTCACGACCGGCGATTGTCAAACGCGCTTTTTGCGGTGCTGCGCGAGGATCCGGCCCTTGTTGTTGGTGACAATCAACCCTACTCCGGCCACTTGCCGGGGGACTCGATTGACCGACAGGCGCTGCGCCCCGGACATCTGAACACCCTTATTGAGGTCAGAAGCGACCTTATTGAATCACCGGAAGATCAGAAGACCTGGGGCATTCGGCTGGCCGACATGTTGCAACGCGCCGTCGAGATGGTCACTTAAGGGACAGTGCTGGCACCCGGGAACATGCACCGGGGATGGAGGTTGCCGATGGACGAACAGACACAGACCGAGCTTGAGGCGGCGGCATTTCGCAGATTGCGGCAGCATCTTATGGAAGAGCGCCCGGACGTGCAAAACATCGACATGATGAACTTGGCCGGTTTTTGCCGCAACTGCCTCAGTCGCTGGTATCAGGAAGCCGCCGGTGAACGGGGCCTGTCGATTTCAAAGGACGAGGCGCGTCAGATTTTCTACGGCATGCCGTTTTCAGAGTGGAAGGAAAAACACCAGACGCCTGCCAGCGACGAGACACAAACGGCTTTCGAAAAGTCCTTTGCCGAGAATGTAGGCAAGAAGGACTAAGCGCCAGGTTACCGGTCAGATCGCGGCTTTGCGGCTTTCTTCGAGATAGATTTCGCGAAGCCGTCGTGAGATTGGGCCGGGCGCACCGTTACCGATGACGGCATCGTCGATTGCGACGACCGGCAGAACGAAGGCTGACGCAGAAGTCACGAATGCTTCGGCCGCAGTGCGGGCTTCGTCCATGCTAAACGCGCGCTCTTCCACGACCATTTGCGCTTCGGCAGCAAACCGTAGCACAGCCGCCCTTGTGATGCCGTGCAGAATATCGTTCGACAGCTGACGGGTTACAATCTTGCCGTCTGGGGTCACGATGTAGGCGTTGTTGGACGTGCCTTCGGTGACTTGGCCATCTTCAACCATCCAGGCATCGTCCGCGCCCGCCGCCTTTGCGGCCATCTTGCAGAGCGACGGATACAGCAATTGCACGGTTTTGATATCTCTGCGGCCCCAGCGAAGATCATCCAATGAGACAACCTTTATGCCCTTCTTAGATGCCGGGCTGTCTGCGAGACCGGGTTTAGACTGGGTAAAAAGAACCAGCGTGCCCGGCGTGTCGTCGGGCGGAAAGATAAAGTCCCGATCGGCCGCACCACGTGTGACCTGCAGATAGACCAGCCCGTCGTGGATTTCGTTGCGACGGACCAACTCTCGGTGAATTTCCAGCAGCTCGTCGTTGGTTACGGGCGCGCGCATGTCGAGTTCGGACAAAGACCGGGCGAGCCGCGCCGCGTGGCCAGGAAAGTCGATCAGCTTTCCGTCCAACACGCTGGTCACTTCGTAGACGCCATCCGCAAACAGAAAACCGCGATCAAAGATCGAGATCTTGGCGTCTTCCTCGGGCAGGTAATCTCCGTTGACGTAGACTGTTCGGCTCATGGCAACCTCATTCGGTCAGCCCCAAAGGGCAGCTTCCGGTGGATGGACGCCCTGCCGGTCGTAGACCAGCGGGTGTGCGCGGTCTTCTGCCAGCAGAAGCGGTCCGTCAAGATCCGTAATAGCCGCCTTCTGCGCCAGAATGACCGCCGGGGCCATGGCAAGCGATGTCCCGACCATACAACCGATCATGATATCAAAGCCCTGGGCCTGACCCATCTCGCGCATGGCAAGTGCCTCAGTCAGGCCGCCAGCTTTGTCGAGCTTGATGTTGATCAGATCGTACTTCCCGGCAAGTGTGGGCAGGCTTTTTCGGTCGTGGCAAGATTCGTCTGCGCAAATGGGCACGGGGCGCTTCAGACCCAGCAAAGCATCATCTTCGCCCGCTGGCAGCGGCTGTTCGACCAGACTTACGCCCAGCCGTTCGAGATGCGGGGCAAGGTCTGAATAGGTCTCGGCGTCCCAGCCTTCGTTTGCGTCGACAATGATGCGTGCCGTCGGTGCACCGCGCCGGACTGCTTCAAGCCGCGGCATATCGTCGGGCGTGCCAAGCTTGATTTTCAGCAGCGGCCGGTGGGCATTGTCGCGCGCCGCTTGCTCCATCTTATCGGGGCTATCGAGTGACAACGTATAGGCCGTCAAAACGGGGACCGGGGCGCCGAGGCCGACAATGTCCCACGCGCGCTTGCCCGCCTGTTTCGCCTCAAGGTCCCAAAGCGCGCAGTCCACGGCGTTACGCGCGGCACCCGGAGGCAGCAGTTCCTGCAGCGCCTCACGCCCGAATTCGGCGGGCAGCGCGGTGATCTGATCTGTCACAGTCTCCATGGTCTCGCCGTAGCGTGCGTAGGGCACGCATTCGCCATGGCCGACGTGACCCTTATCCCGCACCGTCACCGCCAAAACGCGTGCTTCGGTCCTGCTTCCCCTGGATATGGTAAAGGGCTGTGCCAGCCTGAATTGATCCTGTGTGACGGCCAGTTCCATGTCTTTCGCGCTAGTCCAATTCCAAGAGCGCGTCGACAAGGCGCACCGCGCCATGCCGGAACGGATCGACGGTCGGTATACCCATCCGGTTTTCGGTCTGGGCGAGGTAGTCCGCCGCCGCATCTTCGGACAGGTTTTGCGTATTGACCGAAATTCCCACCACCTGACATGCCGGATTGGCCAGTCGGGCGAGCGGCAATGCAGTATCGCGCAGGGCTTCAAGCGTTGGCAGGGGATAGTCCGGCAGACCCCGCATGTGGGTCCGGGTCGGTTCGTGGCAGAGGATCAGAGCATCCGGTTGACCGCCATGAATCAAGGCCAGCGTCACGCCGGAAAAAGACATGTGAAAGAGCGAGCCCTGGCCTTCAATGTGATCCCAGTGGTCCGGGTCATTGCCAGGCGTCAAATACTCTATCGAGCCCGCCATGAAATCCGCAATCACGGCATCCAAAGGCACACCGCCGCCGGTTACCAGAATTCCCGTCTGGCCGGTGGCGCGAAAGGTCGATTTGAGGCCGCGCTTGCGCATTTCACCGTCCATCGACATTCCGGTATACATCTTGCCCGCCGAACAGTCGGTCCCCACGGCGAGACAGCGTTTTCCCGTGCGTTTCTTACCGTTGGCTATCGGATAGGAAGTGGTCGGCACGCGCACGTCATGAAGGGTTCGGCCGTGGGTCTGGGCTGCGGCGACAAGCGCTTTTTCGTTGCGGAGCAGGTTATGGAGCCCGCTTGCCAGATCGAAGCCTTTCTCAAGCGCCTCAACCAGGACAGAGATCCAAGCCTCGGAAATCACGCCGCCGCGGTTTGCAACGCCGATCACCATGGTCCGGGCCCCGGCAGCGCGTGCTTGATCCAGCGTCATGTCGGTCAGACCCAGATCGGCTTTGCAGCCCGGCAGCCGGAACTGACCGACCGCAAACTCCGGCCGCCAATCCTTGATGCCCTGCGCAACCTTGGCCGCCAAAGCGTCGGGCGCATCTCCAAGGAACAAAAGGTAAGGTGTTTCGATCATCGCGCCCCCCAAAGGCAAGAAACCAAAGGAAACTTCCAGCATCTGTTGCAGGATTTGCACTTGTTTTCCAGCGCACATCGCAGACCAGACGCAAGAAACTCTTCGAATACGCGCGTCTCACGCAAGATCTTATCAGCAAGGCGAGCCAGAAATGGCGGTTGTGGCCGCATTATCAGGTTGCGCGGAATCGGCCGAACGCTATCGCCAAGGCAGCTATCATGCCAGCTTGTGCATTTCGGGACACTTCGAAGCGCCTGCCAGAACCCTTGTATTATGGCTTTTATCATCACAGGTTTTGCCCTCTGGCACAAACGCATCAATTGCGCAGGACGTACGACCCCCTTAGAAGGCCAGAGCGGGCCATAGGAAAGCACAATGACGCACTACCTCGACTTCGAGAAACCTCTTGCGGAAATTGAGGGCAAGGCTGAGGAACTCAGAGCACTTGCGCGCCAGAACGCGGAAATGGATGTCGAAAAGGAAGCGGCGGCCCTGGACCGGAAAGCGGCCAAGATGCTGTCCGATCTTTACCGTGGGCTTACGCCATGGCGGAAGTGTCAGGTCGCGCGCCATCCCGACAGGCCGCATTGTAGCGACTACATTGATGCGCTTTTCTCTGACTACACGCCCTTGGCCGGCGATCGAAACTTTGCAGAAGATCAGGCGGTCGTTGGCGGACTTGCAAGGCTCGATGACAAACCGGTGGTGGTTATCGGCCACGAGAAAGGCAGTGACACCAAAACGCGCATCGAGCGCAATTTCGGGATGGCGCGCCCGGAAGGATATCGCAAGGCCATGCGGCTTATGGATCTGGCGGATCGGTTCGGGCTTCCCGTTGTCAGCTTGGTGGACACGCCTGGCGCCTATCCGGGGAAAGGCGCCGAGGAACGCGGTCAATCGGAAGCGATTGCCAGGTGCACCCAAAAGTGCCTGGAAATCGGCGTGCCTCTGGTCAGCGTTATCATCGGAGAGGGCGGATCCGGCGGGGCCGTCGCCTTTGCGTCAGCGAACCGGGTGGGGATGCTCGAGCACGCAATATATTCCGTCATCAGCCCCGAAGGCTGCGCATCCATTCTTTGGAAGGACGCAGAAAAGATGCGCGAAGCGGCCGAAGCGCTTCGCCTGACCGCCGAGGACCTGAAGAACCTCGGCGTTGCGGACCGGATCATTGATGAGCCCTTGGGCGGCGCCCAGAGGGATCGTACCGGCACGATCGCATCGGTTGGCACGGCGCTTCAAGAGATGCTTGAAGAGTTAGCAGGACTGTCGCGCGAAGACCTTATCACCGATCGCAGGAAGAAGTACCTGGACATTGGCCGCCAGGGGCTGGCCGCTTAGGTCTTCCTTCGTTTACACCGCCAGATACGCTGCCATACGCCACCAGGACATCGCTCGTCATCCCAAAAGTGAACTTTGGCATAGATGGCGAAACGGAGCTATCCCACCGGACCGCTTGGGTTTTTCTTGCGTTGCTAGGCCTACGGCGCAACGACCCTGTGACTTGCGGCGTGAGCTGTGGTTGCGAGTTTTTTGTACCAAATCACTGGGGATGGGCTGGAACGCAAGCGCTTTATCCGCAAACGTAACCCCAATTGGTGCCCGAGCTATGGCCTGTGACAGACCCGTTCTTTGCTCGTTGGACAGGCGCGGTCACGTTCCCGCAGCCGAACCAAACCAGCGATGTATTGTAACGGAACAAATGAACTTAGCCCCCTGAGCCGCAGAAAATGGTGAACCAACAACAATGGAAAGGCCCGCTACCGCGATCCGGCAGCGCATTTAGGCCAAGTGCTACAGGTAGCCGATCCCAAGCAATACGCACCCAAGACCACTTGCCGACAAAGCAGCAACCTGCTGCCGGAAACACCTGTTGCGCGAAGATACAGCCGTCGTTCTTCCAAGACCGCACCGACTGGCCGGACGTGGCAGCAAAATCTCAGAAGTCGAAAGTAACGCCCAAGCGGACGTATGGCACGACGTCCAAACCGCCAGTGTCCTGCTCACCGCCATCGAAGCCGATCGCGACATCATCGGGCGCGAAAACCGCCCCCAGATCACCGGTCACGGCCCATCCAGACCCAAACGAACGTTCATAGCCAAGGGAAATCACCGGGTTCACTATCGTTTCTTCACGCGTGGCATAGGACGCACTGTTCGTTTCGACAACTGTTCCGTTGACCAGAACACCGCCCGCGCTGGAGCCAAGGCCACCGCCACTGATGATCGCACCACCGGAAAAGCGTAGGCCCTCGATACCGGGCTCATAGTCGGCAAGAAATCCAAGTCCGCCGACGGAAATCCCGTCACCGGCATCATAGGAACCGTTGGCCTGGTTGGAGACGCCGATTGGCATGCGGAACGACAATACGCGGTTCAGCTGATAGCTGCCCTCAACCGTAAATGCGTCTTCGCCGCTGTCGAATGATAAAGAAAAACCCTGCGCATCCTGGGCATTTGCCACTTGGGACATCGCTGCGGCAATGGCGGCCGTGGCGAAGAATGCGTTAAGGGTCCGTTTCACTTCCAAATGCTTCCCTGACCGTTGCGATCAATAGCCACAGTGCACAAAACCAAGTCAACGAGTTTTCCACAGGCTCTCGACGTTGTGCCTTTTGCGCAGCGTGCGGAACCAGTGTTAGGATAAATTCCCAAACAATGTCTTAATTGTGGCGCCAGCCGAAGATGTCAATTCTGGCCGGTTTTGTCCGTTTGGACGGAAAATCCAGCGTCTTCCATCAGGATCGTTGACGCTTTTTCAACAGTGCTCTCAAGGTGGTCCATGAAGTCGCCGGAGCTCAACCCTGGCGCGATCTCGGGAAGGAACTCGACAACGGCGTGGCCAGGTTTTCGAAAGATGCCCCTACGTGGCCAGAAAACACCGACGTTAGTGGCGGCAGGTACGCAGCCTTGGCCGAGTTGCGCGTATAGCGCCGCGGTGCCAATCTTGTAGGGCATCTTTTTTTCCGGCGCGACCCGGGTACCCTGGGGATAGATGATAAGCTGTCCACCCTCGGCATGACCGCGCTCCACGTCTGCCAGCATTTTCTGAATGGCCTGCCCACGCTTTCCCCGATCAACTGGAACGCAACCGATGCGAAGCGCATAGTAGCCAAGGATCGGAGCCCAAATCAGCTGACGCTTCATGATGAATTTCGGGCGGGGCACGACCGAAACGATCATGATGATGTCAAAGAAAGACTGATGCTTGGCGGCAATCATAACAGAACCGTCCGGGACCTTGCCGCGGACTTCCGAGGACAACCCGACCATCCAGCGCGCTGTCCAGCGCACCCATCGGCAGTAGGTTTGGACACCGGCAAATGCGCCCCGCCGGTCGACGATGGCCCAGGGCGTGAAGAACAAGGCCAGGACCGCCATCATCACATACATCTGAACAACGAAGACGAAAGAGCGGACCCATTGGATTGCGTTGCCCATCAGGCCAGTTTCCTCAGCTGGGCAAAGGCAGCCCGGCGCGTAGCCCAAAACGCGACAGCGCCGGCAAGGATCGGCACAGCCAAGGGGCCAAACCATTCAATCCCGAAGAAGCCGAAATCGGCGAAGATTATCCCGCCCTGATCGGCGCGCTGAATGAGTGCCAAGGCAGAAGCGGCCAGAGCCGCTCCCGCGGTAGCGCCGAAGGCCGCGCGCAGGGTAAAGCGGCGCACAAATGCGCGTGCGATATACACGTCCCTCGCGCCCAGAAGCCGCAGGACCAGTATGACCTGATGCCCCGTCGCAAGCGCCGATGTCGCGGCCAGGGTCACCAGCGCGCCCATGGCGCCGACAATCATCAGCAGGGTCATGGCCCCAACCCACTGAATGCGTCCGGCCGCCCGGGCCAGCGGCTCTTGCCAACGACTATGGTCGTCGAGGACCGCACCGGGCACTTCACCGGCAAGCCTCAGCCGCAAGCCTTCGGCATCAAATGCCGGATCACCCGGCTGAATATCGAGCAGCCGCGGCAGCGGCAGAGTATCCACAACCAGACCCGTCCCAAGCCAGGGTTCGAGCAGGGCGACCTGCTCGCTGTCGCTTAGAACACGGGCCGAGGCGACACCGGGCGTGGTTCGCAGCACCTGCAAGGCGGCCTCGGTGCGGGCATCAAGCTGGCCCGCGGGCGCCGAGATACGAAGCGTGGCGCCGCGCGACAGGTCGGTCAACCAGCGCTCGGACACCCGGCCAGAGGAGAGCGCCAGCGCCATAGCAAAAACCGCCAGGAAGCCCATGACACCGGCAACAAACACCGTCAGCCAGGGAATAAGCCCGGTTGCTGGTACAATCCTTTCTGCCTGCTTATCACCAATCAAAAAGGCAGTAAGCGCGTTCCCCTCGATCCTCATAGCTCGGCGCCCGCTTCGCGAAGATGCCCCGCGCGCAGACGCAGAACACGCACCGCCACCCGCGCCTTTGCAGATCGGATCAGGGGCAGGTCATGGGTCGCCATGACAACGGTTTTTCCCTGCTTGTTGAGTGCAACCAGTAGGCTGAGAAGGCGTTCTGACATTTCCCAGTCGACATTGCCGGTCGGCTCGTCAGCGAGAATGAGATCAGGCGACATTATAACCGCACGGGCAAGTGCCGCCCGTTGCCGTTCGCCGCCGGACAGCTCGGGCGGAAAGGCATCCTGACGATCCTCAAGCCCGACCCAGCGCAGCAGTTCGGACAGATTGTCCGGCCGAGCCGCCTGTCCAGAGGCCGAAAGGTGGACAGGCAATCTGATGTTTTCACGAATGCTGAGATGGTCGACGAAACGGCAATCCTGATGAATGATCCCGATCCGCCGCCTTGATCGGGCCACGTCATCGCGGTGCATCTGCGTACGCGAAAGCCCAAACAGGCGCAGATCGCCCGAGGTCGGCGCAAGGTCGAGATAGCAAAGCTTGAGAAAGGTGGTTTTGCCTGAACCGGATGGACCGGTCAGAAAGTAGAATCCGCCCGGCGCTATGTTCAGCGACATCTCGCTCAGTAAGGCTGTGTCGCCATATCCGTAGCTTGCGTCCTCAAGTGCCAGAATTTCCGGATTCAACTTCTCTTCCCGCTCGAGTTGGTGCTTTTTTGCCCGAGCGCAGGCGCACATTCAATGGCGCGCGGTCAACTTGCTTGGCGGAAGTGATTGGCGTTGGTAAAACGGTAAACAATCGGCAGGAATAATGCGGATGACCGCACAAAAAACAGGGCACTGAATGCGTCTCGTCTGTCCCAGTTGCAAAGCCCAGTACGAAGTGGGCGACGGCGTTATTCCGCCGGACGGCCGCGACGTTCAATGTTCGAACTGTGGACAAACCTGGTTTGAAAAACCGCGTGTCGCAGAACCCACGCCGCAAGCGGCGGCACCACCGGCGCAACCGCAACACGACCCGGACTTCGACGAACCGCCGCGCGCGCGCAGTGTGCAGCCGCCCGCCCCCGGGCCCGCCGTCAGCACTGGTGCGGCCGATATTCTGCGTGAGGAAGCCGAAAGAGAGCGTCTTTCCCGCGCCAAGGAAAAGGGCGAATCTGTCGAGGTTCAGCCGGATTTAGGTCTGGATCAAAGCCCGGAGCGATTGAACGCCGCGCGCGAACGCGTTGCACGTATGCGCACCGCCGCTCAGCGCGATCTGGGAGAGGACGAAGCCGATGTACGTGATGTGGTTGCCCAGATGGTCGCGTCAAGCAGGGATCTGCTTCCGGACATCGAGGAAATCAACTCGACACTGACCGCTACAACCGTCCGAAAGGAAAAGGAACGGGGGATCGGTGAGGTCGACAGCGAAGCCGCCGCCGCCCGCAGGAGACGCGGCTTTCGCATGGGCTTTGGCCTTATGCTGGCAATCTGGGCGGTGCTTCTGGGGGCCTATCTCCTTGAACCCGCGATCAGCATCCGCGTGCCGTCGGCCGCTCCGACACTCAGCGCCTATTCGGACTGGGCCGATGGTGTTCGGTCTGGGCTGGATCTTTGGGTGCAAGGGTCCGTTGAAAGCCTGACCCGGATGATGAGCGACGCGGTTGCCGGCAGCTAGATCGCCCGGCATTTAGGACAAAAACCCAAATTAAATCAGAAGCGGTCGAGCAGGCGCCGCAGATAGTCCAGTTCGACATCGGGTCTGCTTTGCTCTCCGGACCGGCGCAGGATCTCATCCATAAGCTCTTGGGCCCGGCGATAGACATCCTCGCCCCGCAGGAATTCTTCGTCCGTCCCAAGACGGCCATTGGCACCAACATCGCGGCCCAACGGGTCGCGCTGCCCGAGCGGATTGCTTCTGCCCGCCTGCTCCTGACCCTGTCCGCCCTGCTGTTGTTGTTCTTGCGCCAGGGCCTCGCCTAGGTTCCGCATGCCTTCACGCAGCGCTTCCATCGCCTCGGACTGGCTGTCCAAAGCGCCGGCCAAATCGTCTTGACCCAGTTGTTCCTCGGCCCGGTCCATGGCCTCTCCGGCATCGCCCAGCGACTCGCGCGCGGCGTCACCTTCAGGTGTGCCCGCACCTGGCAGGTTGCGGCGCTGCTGTTCCAGACGGTCGCGTAACGCCCTCTGACGCTGGGCCAGGGTCTGTGCGTCAGGCTGACCGCCCTGCCCATTCGGATCGGCATTCTGCTGGCCGCCACCGCCCGGTTGGTTTCCCTGGGCCTGACCTTGCCCCTGTTGGCCTTCATGCTGTTCGCCCTGGCCCTGACCGCCGTTGCGACCTTGGTTCTGGCCGCTTTCGCCAGCTTCAGCGCCTGGATTAAATTGTTCCTGCAGATCCCGGAAGGCCTCGTCGCTCAGCCCTTGCTGGTCGCGCAGTGTTTCCTGCAGCCCGCGCATCGCCTGCTGGCCCTCGCTTTGCTGCCCCTGACCCTGTTGGCCCTGGGCGATCTGCATATTCTCCATCATCTGGCGTAGTTGATCGAGAAGCTGCTGGGCCTCGGCCATACGGCCCTGTTCCATAAGCTCTTGAAGCCGGTCCAGCATGTCCTGAAGCTGATCGCCCGTGATCTCTTGCATTTCGCCCTGGTTTTGGGCTTGCTGCTGGTTTTGCTGACCCTGCTGTTCGGCGAGCTGACGCATGTATTCTTGCATTGCTTCGCGCAATTCTTGCATCAGTTCGGCAATTTCTTCATCCGATGCGCCATTCTCGATGGCTTCGGCTAGGCGATCCTGCGCCCGGTCCAAACGCTCACGGGCGTCGTTCAGATTGCCGTATTCGAGCTCCATCGCAATGTCCCAGAGGATCGCTGCGGTGGCATCGCGCGCCTCTTCGGTCAGACCATCGCTGACGGCAGCCTCAAGCTCCCGAATAGCAACCCGAAGCTTCAGATAGGCCGCTTCGTTCCGCACAAACCCTTCAGGAAGATGGGTGACGGCCCGCAACACGCGCGCCGTACGCGCACCATTGCCGCGGGACCACAAGAGATCCCGCCTCTGTTCAATAACGGCCTTTGCCAAAGGGTCAAAAAAGCGCCGGCCCGGCAAGACAATAGACTGCGGTCCGGTCGTCCCTTCTTGGCCCATGGCATCGGACGCGAACAGTGACAGCGTAACGGGCAAGGTCGCCCAAGGATGTTCAGAAAGGTTCTCGGTAAGCGTCTCGGCGAAATCGGTGCGGTCGCCGGTAAACGGAAGTGGAAGATCAAGAACCACGGCTTCGCGTTCTTCCGGATCCGCCGCCAGACCGTACCGGCGGTCCACCGCGGCAACGTCCAGCCGGATCTCAGCGCGACCTGTCACAACGCCGTAGTCGTCAACGGCAGCAAATCCCTGGCGCATTTCGCCGTCCACCGCGCGGTCGACGGGACCATCGAGCGTAATTGTTGGCGCATCATCTGGACGCAACAGGATGTCCCAGCCACGTCCTCCCGGTCCTTCGATAGCAATGCGTCCGGACTTGCTGACAACGAATTCCTGTACGGGCCCCGCGGCATCTCCACCCTGACCCTCGGCACCCGAGACGCTTTCGGCCACCGACAGGGATCCGACCTCACCGTAAAGCCGCACGGTGATGCGGGCACCGTGGCTAAGCTCCAGCTGTTCGGCGCTTATGTCGTTCAGATAGAGGCTGGGACGACCGGTATAAATTGGCGGCTCTACCCATCCTTCCCAGCTGGGGCCGCTGGCCAGAGCCGAGGCGCCGCCTGATCCTGCCGTGCCAACCGTCGTGACCCGCCACACCGATCCGAACAAGAGCGCCACGACAAAGACGGTCAGAGCCATCAGGCGCAGACCGAAACGGTCCCAAGGCGCCACCTTCAGGTCGGGTGGCACCGCACGGGCCTGGCGAACACGGATCGCCATGCGCGACAGATGGGCGCGCCACACCTGTTCCGAGGCAGTGTCGCCTGCCCCGATCGCCTGGTTATCACCTAAGGTGGCGATTGGGCGGCCCGGAAGGGTGCGATCAAGCCGGTCAAGCGCCTCATCCCGGCGGGGCCATTTGAAACGCCAGATCCCCCACGCAGCGGTCGCAAGAAGTGCCACGACGAAGCCGGTAGCGACCGACTGCCAGGCGGGACCTGCCAGCATGTCGTGCACACCGAGCAAGATAGAGGCAGCAGTAAGCAAGAGGACCGACCAACAAGGCCAGAACGCCCGAAAGAGGCGTTCGGCGAACATCCCGGTTCGGGTGCTGAAAAGAGGCCGACGGACCTTGGCAAGCGCGCCATCAATGTCGGCCTGAAGCCTTCTCGAGCGATCGTCGCGGTCAGTCTCGGGGCTCAATCGATTTGCTTTCCTCGGGCCTCGTTTGCTTTCAAGGCATTACAACCAGGCTGGAATGGTATCGCGTTTTATCATCTCGTCAAAGGTCGGCCGCGCCCGAATGACCGCAAATTGATCGTCCTGTACCAGGACTTCCGGTATCAACGGGCGTGAGTTATATTCCGACGCCATGACCGCACCATAGGCACCGGCCGAACGGAACGCGACAAGATCGCCGGGTGTGACCGGCGGAATCTCGCGACCGCGGGCGAAAGTGTCACCGGTTTCGCACACGGGGCCCACGACATCAAACGTCCGCCTTGCGACGCCTGCTGCGGGTTCAACGACAGGCACGATGTCATGCCAAGCGCCGTACATGGAAGGCCGGATCAGGTCGTTCATTGCTGCGTCGAGGATCAGGAAATTACGCCCATCGCCGGCCTTGTCATAGATGACCTCTGACACCAGAATGCCCGCATTGCCGGCGATCAGGCGGCCAGGCTCTATCTCGATCTCGCAACCAAGATGGCCGACGGTATTCTTAATCAGGGCGCCGTATTCGGTTGGCAACGGCGGGGCCGTGTTGCCACGTTCGTAGGGAATTCCCAGTCCTCCGCCCAGATCCAGGCGACGAATGTCGTGGCCATCCGCACGCAAAGCCTCTGTCAGCGAAGCGACTTTTCGGTAGGCCGCCTCAAAGGGCGCGAGATCGGTCAATTGACTGCCAATGTGGACGTCTATTCCGATCACCTGGACCCCCGGCAAAGCCGCGGCACGCTGATAGACATCGCGGGCCCAGTCTATCGGTATCCCAAACTTGTTTTCCGATTTGCCGGTCGAGATTTTTTCATGCGTTTTTGCATCGACATCGGGATTGACGCGTATCGTAATTGGCACGGCCACACCCAGCGACTGGGCAGTTTCCGACAGAAGCTTCAATTCGGGTTCTGACTCGACGTTGAACTGACGAATGCCACCGGTCAAAGCCATGGCCATTTCGTCTCGGGTCTTTCCAACGCCAGAGAAGACGATGCGGTCCCCGGGCACACCCGCCGCGCGTGCGCGCTGATATTCGCCGCCAGACACAACGTCCATCCCGGCACCCAGGCCGGCCATGAACTTCAGGATGGCCTGGTTTGAGTTGGCCTTCATCGCATAGCAGATCAGATGCGGCGTTCCCGCCAACGCATCATCAAAAAGCTGGTAATGTCGGCGCAAGGTGGCTGTCGAATACACGTAGAATGGCGTTCCGACCGCGTCGGCAATGGCCCTTATGGGCACGCGTTCGGCATGCAAAGCGCCGTTCTGATAAAGAAAATGATCCATTCCGCCGCGCCTTGCATCAAAACGAAGCGGTCTTATCGCGTGATGTTGCGGGGTGCAATTGCGCGGATAAGCACAGCTTTCTTGCGCGTGCTGAACGTTCAGGACATGGCGCAGCGGGGCACTTAGGAAAACCGATACCGCGATACACGCACGGCCCGACCTTCCGGCTGAGGGGGATTAGGTGCCACCGCCGCTTAATTCCAGTTAGTGCACCAGATGCGCCAGTGGAATAGTCCAATTACACAATTTTGTAAGATAGGCGAAAACCAGCCTGATCGGCAAAGATCATCGGCCTAAACCACCGGACGCGTCCGCAAGAACAGATAGAGCGGTAAACCGCAGCTGACGCCGATACAAAACGTGGCGGGGACGGCAATCAGCGCAAGCCAGTTCTTGCGCACGTAGACCTCGGCCAGGATCCAGATCGTCAGCGCAATTGCAGCAATCGTTAGGTCCCAAACGAGACCGCTGGTCGCGTCATTGACGTACCATGCATCAATCATCCCGCTAAGCGACCAACCGTTTACCTGAAACCAGGCGACGAAATAGCTCATAGGGTGAATTGCGCCCCAAACCGCGAGGCCCAGGTAGATCAGACGTAAAAACGACATCAGATCGCTTCGGGGTTGCTGACGATCGTCACACCGGCTGCGGCGACGGGCGCCACAGCGTCTTCGGGCGGCAACGGCGGACCGTTAACGCCGCAAGCCGAGGTGACGCAGAATGCCAGAAGAAAAAACAAGCCTACAGAGCGTTTCACGACAGCACCTCCTTCCAGCGTTTGATCTGCTCGCGGACCCGGTCAGGTGCCGTGCCACCATATGAAGTGCGGCTGGCTACGGAATTGTACACTCCCAAAACCGCAAAGACCTCAGTCGTGATGCCTGCGTGAACGCTCTTGAAATCGTCCTCGGTCAGGTCCGGCAGGTCGCAGCCGCGCCCTTCGGCAATTGCCACAAGCTTGCCGGTGACATGATGCGCCTCACGAAAGGGCAGATCCAGTTTTCGGACCAACCAATCGGCAAGATCGGTCGCGGTCGAAAAACCCGAAGCCGCTGCCGCTTTCAAGGCATCGGGATTTGCCGTGAGATCCCGGATCATCCCCGACATGGCGGCCAGCGCCAAAAACAATGTGTCGGCCGCGTCAAAGACCTGTTCCTTGTCTTCCTGCATATCCTTGGAATAGGTCAGCGGAAGGCCCTTCATCACCGTGAACAGCGCAATTGCAGCGCCGAGGACGCGCCCGGTCTTGGCGCGTATCAGCTCGGCGGCATCCGGGTTCTTCTTCTGCGGCATGATCGATGAGCCCGTCGAATACCGGTCGGACATCGTTACAAAGCGAAACTGCGCCGAAGACCAGATGACCAGTTCTTCGGCCAACCTGGAAAGATGCATCGCCGTGATTGCCGCCGCTGACAGGAACTCAAGCGCAAAGTCACGGTCGCTGACCGCATCAAGCGAATTTGCGGCCGGTCGGTCAAAGCCAAGGGCCGAGGCGGTCATGTCGCGGTCAATGGGAAACGATGTGCCGGCAAGCGCGGCCGCGCCAAGCGGGCATTCGTTCATGCGCGCACCCGCATCGCGGAACCGGCTGCGGTCGCGCCCGAACATTTCGACATAAGCCATCATGTGGTGACCCCAGGTGACCGGCTGGGCGCTTTGCAAATGTGTGAAGCCCGGCATCACCCAATCGGTGCCCGCCTCGGCCTGGAACAACAGGGTGCGGATCAGGTCCTCTAGCGCAGACTGCGCAGCCTTGGTCTGCGACCGCACCCACATGCGAAAATCCGTGGCAACCTGGTCATTCCGGGACCGGGCAGTATGAAGCCGGCCGGCAGGCGCGCCTATCAGATCGGCCAGCCGGGCCTCAACATTCATATGAATGTCTTCCAGCTCAACCGAAAACGGGAATGTGCCACGCTCGATCTCTGACAAGACCGTGATCAAGCCTTCCCTGATGGCGGATGCGTCGCTAACACTGATGATGTTGCAAGCCGCCAACATGGCGGCATGGGCACGCGAACCTTCGATATCCTGAGCATAGAGGCGCCGGTCGAAATCTATGGATGCATTTATCGCCTGCATGATCTCATCCGGTCCGTCGGCAAACCGGCCACCCCACATGGCATTTGCAGTCGTTTCGCTGTCCGAACCGGTCATGAAAGTTGGATCCCTGGAATGATGATCAAAGCCTATCGCTGGGTGCTATACGCAACCGTTGTGCTTGTTGCAAACGCGGCGGTGGCCGATGTTTCCAAGCTTGAGGCATTGCGCGACGGATCGATGAAGAAGCTTGTCTTCCACTCCGAAGCGCAAGAGGTGAGCGAGGAAGCCTTTCTAGCCGAAGACGGCGCCGAGATGCAGTTGTCCGACCTCGCAGGTCAGTACATTCTGTTGAATTTCTGGGCCACTTGGTGTGCGCCCTGCCTGAAGGAAATGCCCAGCCTGAACGCGCTGCAGCGTGATCTGGGCAGCGCCAATTTTCGGGTCGTCACGGTTGCGACGGGCCGAAACCCGGAAGCCGCGATAAATCGCTTCTTTGACGAAAACGACATCTCGGAACTGCCGCGGTACCGCGACCCCAAGCAAAGGCTATCGCGGGCGATGGCCGTTCTGGGCCTTCCGATCAGCGTTATCATCGACCCCGATGGCAATGAAATCGCCCGCCTGCGCGGTGATGCAGAATGGGACAGCGAAAGTGCCCGCGCGATCGTTCAAGCCATGACCGAACAGGTCGCTTCCAACTGACATTTACCTGCCGTTAGGGCCCGGCCGCTATCCTTTCTTTGCCAAAAGGAATAGGAGGCAGCCATGATAGAGCCGCACGGGACACTACAAGATCCCTTGACGATGGCG
Source organism: Pseudomonadota bacterium (assembly GCA_039026235.1). GTDB lineage: Bacteria > Pseudomonadota > Alphaproteobacteria > Rhodobacterales > Rhodobacteraceae > JBCCMQ01. Next base: position 232,590 of record JBCCMQ010000003.1, on the reverse strand, counting down.
GCCGAGTTGCGGGACCGGGACGTCCTGTCAATGGTTGCCACGGCGCTGCGCACCGACAACCTTCTCTTTGCCTATCAACCCGTCGTGCAATCCCGCGACACCAGCCAGATTGCGTTCCATGAAGGTCTGATGCGGATCAAGGATCCGAATGGACGTGTGATTGCGGCCAAAGACTTCATTACGCAGGTCGAACCGAACCCGCTTGGTCGCGAAATCGACCACAAGGCGCTGCAACTCGGCATCGCCGCGCTCCATGACGAGCCCAACCTGAGGTTATCGATCAATATGTCGGCGCGCTCGGTCGGGTATCCGGCATGGAATGAGAGCCTGGAAAAGGGTCTGCAAGGTCGCCCGGATGTGGCTGAACGACTGATACTTGAAATCACAGAGGCGTCGGCGATGTTGATGCCTGATCTCGTGACGGTGTTCATGGATGAGACACAAGACAAGGGCGTGTCGTTCGCGCTGGACAACTTCGGCGCCGGCTTCATGTCGTTCCGGTACTTGCGCGAATTTTTCTTCGACATCGTCAAGATCGACGGCCAATTCATCGAAGACATCGCCAGCAACCGCGACAACCAAGTGCTCGCCAAATCGCTGGTATCGATTTCCCAAAATTTCGAAATGTTTACGGTCGCCGAGCGCGTATCGAACAAGCAGGATGCCGAATACGCCCAGTCGATCGGGATCGACTGTCTGCAGGGCTATGAATTCGGCGCACCCAGCCTTGAGAGACCCAGCGGCGCAATGGTCGAGCGTCTGTCAGCCTGAACACTGTTGCCGCCATAGCGCCCAGCTTCTTCGGTTGCACGGGCTGTCGGCATTTCATATTGCTCTGGTCAGGACTTCTCGGCGGGATGCACTGCTTGCGGCACCTTTTACGGTGCACCGGTGATCTCGCCATTCGCTCTACAAGGACGCATTCAATGACAAACGTCGTAATTGCATCGGCTGCCCGCACTGCGGTTGGCAGCTTTTCGGGCGCTTTTGCCAAAACCCCTGCCCACGATCTTGGCGCCACCGTGCTCGAAGCGCTGGTGGAGCGCGCGGGCGTCGCCAAATCAGATGTCGATCAGACCATTCTTGGCCAGGTCCTGTCAGCCGGCCAGGGCCAGAACCCCGCAAGGCAGGCCCATATCAACGCGGGTCTGCCGGTTGAGTCCGCGGCCTGGGGCATCAATCAGGTGTGCGGTTCGGGTCTGCGGGCCGTTGCCCTTGGCGCCCAGCATATCCAATTGGGTGACGCGGATGTCGTGGCCGCCGGCGGTCAAGAGAACATGACGCTCAGCCCCCATGTGGCTGCTCTGCGCGCCGGACATAAAATGGGCGACATGAAGTTCATCGATTCGATGATCCGCGACGGGCTTTGGGATGCGTTCAACGGCTACCACATGGGCCAGACAGCCGAAAACGTAGCAGAGAAATGGCAGATTGGACGCGACGCTCAGGATGAATTCGCCGTTGCCAGCCAGAACAAGGCCGAAGCCGCCCAGAGCGCAGGCAAATTTGATGATGAAATCGTATCGTTCACGGTCAAGACCCGCAAAGGCGACATCATTGTCGACAAGGACGAATACATTCGCCACGGCGCCAATCTTGACTCGATGGCGAAACTGCGCCCGGCCTTCGCGAAAGACGGCACCGTGACCGCCGGCAACGCGAGCGGCATCAACGACGGCGCGGCCGGTGTTCTGCTGATGTCGTCCGACAACGCGGAAAAACGCGGTATCGAACCCCTTGCACGGATCGTTTCCTTCGCCACCGTAGGGCTAGACCCCTCCATCATGGGGGCAGGACCGATCTACGCCTCGCGCAAGGCACTGGAAAAGGCGCGTTGGAAAGCCGACGATCTGGATCTGATCGAGGCAAACGAAGCCTTTGCTGCCCAGGCTTGCGCCGTCAACAAGGACATGGGTTGGGACAGCGACAAGGTGAACGTGAACGGCGGCGCAATCGCCATTGGCCATCCTATCGGTGCGTCGGGCGCGCGCGTTCTCAATACCCTGCTTTTCGAGATGAAGCGCCGCGACGCCAAAAAAGGGCTGGCGACGCTCTGCATTGGCGGCGGCATGGGCGTTGCCATGTGCCTCGCCCGCGACTAGGCCAGGAAAGAAGCTGGATGCGCTAGCCAAAACAAACGCGCAACAGTCGTTAAGCTAGACCTATTTGGGAGGAGATAGATGGGACGTGTCGCATTAGTTACCGGCGGCTCGCGCGGTATCGGTGAAGCCATATCGCGCGCACTGCAGGCAGCGGGGTACACGGTTGCCGCGAACTACGCGGGAAATGATGAAGCCGCTCAGAAATTCTCGGCCGATACCGGCATAAAGACCTTCAAGTGGTCCGTAGCGGACTACGACGCCTGCAAGGCCGGTATCGCTGAGGTTGAGGCGGACCTTGGTCCCGTGGAAGTTCTGGTCAACAACGCGGGCATTACCCGCGACGCCATGTTCCACCGTATGACGCCTGACCAATGGAAGGCAGTGATCGATACCAATCTGACCGGTGTCTTCAACATGACCCATCCTGTCTGGCCCGGAATGCGTGACCGCAAGTTTGGGCGGGTCATAAACATCAGTTCGATCAATGGACAGAAAGGTCAGGCCGGTCAGGCAAACTATTCCGCTGCCAAGGCCGGCGATCTGGGCTTTACCAAAGCGCTAGCGCAGGAAGGCGCCCGCGCTGGCATTACCGTCAACGCCATTTGCCCCGGATACATCGGCACCGAAATGGTGCGCCAGATAGATGAGAAAGTCCTGAACGAAAAGATCATCCCGCAGATCCCGATTGGTCGGTTGGGCGAGCCTGAAGAAGTTGCGCGCTGCGTGGTTTTTCTGGCTTCGGACGATGCTGGCTTCATTTCAGGTTCAACGATCTCGGCCAACGGGGCACAGTTTTTCGTTTGATCGGCGGATCCCGCGGGATCGCGGGCCACCGCGGGACCAGAGGAAATCCGTTCTGCGGCGGTACGGCCCGATTACCGCCGCGGGTGGTCCGGCCCTAGCGACGGCGGCCTGTCCCAAAAATTGTTGCCATCAGATCGGCAAACATTCTGCCCCTTTCGGCATGGGCTTCTCGCATGGCGGCCTGGATGCGGGATTGTGCGCTTGGTTCGTACATTTTCTGCTTCCTTGCAAAAGTGTCATTTAACTGTTCCCTATATGGCCCCCCAGGAATAATGCCGCAAACGAGTTGTTTTTCGCCTTCAGTTAAGATTTACTTGTGTATATGCCATCTGACCGCCTACCTCCGCTCACTGCGCTCAGAGCGTTCGAAGCCGCTGCACGGCACATGAGTTTTGCGCGCGCCGCAGAAGAGCTTTCTGTGACACCGGCGGCGCTGAGCTTTCAGATCAAATCCCTGGAAGAACATCTAGGCACACCGGTCTTTCGCCGGCTCAATCGCGCGGTCGCCCTGACCGAGGCCGGCCAGATGCTTGTACCAGGTGTTCAGGACGGATTTGCGTCCTTGTCGGCTGCCTGGCGGTTGGCGCGGCGACGGCTTGACACACGCACGCTGACCGTGACGGCAGGGCCTGCGCTAACCGCCAAGTGGCTTGCGCCGCGGCTCTTTCAGTTTGCCGAAGCCCATCCGGAGGTCGAGTTGCGATTTTCCGCAACGCTGCGCCTGTTGGATTTCGACCGCGACGAAATCGACGTTGCGCTTCGCTATGGCTACGGCCCGGATCCCGGCTTTTTTTCCGAAGCGATCATTCGCGACTGGTTCACGCCGATGATGTCACCAGCGATGGCAGAACGGTGTCCCACGCCAGCGTCGCTGAAAAATGCCGTTCTTCTGCGAGAAGATGACATCAGATTTCTGAACCCGCCGGTCAATTGGGGCGTTTGGTTCCGCGCTGCAGGGATTGACGGTGCCCCGCCGGGTGGACCCCGCTTTAATCAGTCGGATCATGCTATCGATGCCGCCGTTTCCGGAACCGGTGTCGTCCTTGGACGCACGGCTTTTGCGGCAAAGGCATTGACGGAAGGACAGCTTGTTGCGCCCTTCGACATCGCCATCACCACGGATGCGCACTACAGGTTTCTCTGCCCGCAAGGAACTGAAAACCAACCTAAAACCCAGGCTTTTCTGGACTGGATTCGTGACCAAGCCAAAGACCTGGAGCCCTTGCGTCAGGGAAAGCGCTTCATTCCCGCGGGGAACGTGGCCTGACGCCGATAAGACGGTTTTTCATGCTGCCTAATGCGCAGCCTTTGAATAGCTAAGTCGGTGGATTTCTTCTTTCAGGCGCAGTTTCTGTTTTTTTAGATGCGCGATCGCCAACCCATCGGGGGCGGGGTTTTTCTGGGCCTGCTCGACCTCTTGTTCAAGAATTTCGTGTTTACGGCGGAGTTCCTCAAGATGTGAACTCAGGCTCATCAGCGACCTCCTTCTCTGTTTATGTGAAAATTCGACCACAAAAAGTGAGTCGTGTCACGGCTTGTGACAAACAGGGTGACGGAACATGTGTTTACAGATGGTTAAAGGTCGAGCGGTGCCGCATCCCGCAAAATCCGTGACGCTTGTTCCGAGTAATCCTCTGAATCTGACAAGTGTTCCGTGCCAAGATGTAGAATAAGCGGGGCCGCGAGCCTGAAGGCGGCGCGAACCCCTTTTCTGCCCTGAACGAGCACCAGTTCAGCGTCGCGGCCTTCCCTCGGTATGACGGGCCGCAGCACAACGCCGCCCATCCGGCCATCAAGGGCTCGCAAAAGATCGTGGGCGCGCGCAGCCTTCTGCACGACGGTCAGGGTACCTTTGGGGCGCAATCGTTTCACCGAGAGGTCAATCCATTCCTCCAATGGAACGGTCTCGGCGAGCGCTATTTCGCGGGGTCCACGTGCTGACGCAACGCGCGTGCGTGGCTCAAAATATGGCGGATTCGTAATGACATGGTCAAAAGACCGGGCTCTGACTTCTTTGGGCAAATGCCTGAGATCGACATTTATGACAGTCAGATCGGCGCCGTTGTCCAACCCGTTCTGCCGGGCGAGATCCGCCTCTCTTCTTTGAACCTCGATGCCGGTCAGGTGCAGACCAGGGACGCGGGCAGCCAAGCAAAGCGACGCAGCGCCAACACCCAGGCCCAGATCCAAGACCGACGAACCAGATGTGGCCTTACAGGCTGCTGCCAGCAGTACCGCGTCGACACCGGCGCGGTAGCCTTGCAACGGCTGTGCCAGACGCACGCGCCCGCCAAGGATCGTGTCATGCGATACGGTTGCCTCAGCGTCCATTAACTCTAAACACCAAGCGGAATATCGTTGTCCTTCAAAACGGCGCGTGCGCGAAAAAGATCCGACTGCCGGACCATGAGCCGGCGAGGCAAGACGCCGATCGAACCTTCGAGAATGCTCATATGGACGTCCATCTCAAAGACCTCTATATCCTCGCCGGACAAGAGCGCCTTGGCATAAGCCATGACCGTCAGATCGTTGGTGCGCAACAACTCTCGCATGCTCCCGACTAAAGGCCATTCGCGCTGGGATGTCGAGGAACTGAACCCAGGATCAACGCGTTGGACGAAACCGTCAGAAAACCGCATGAACGTCTGGCCAACCAGGTGAGCGCCGAAATGGCGGCTGTTGGCACTCTGATCCGGACACGCATGGCGTCCGAGTATGCGCCCCGCATCCCCGAGGTGACGGCGCATTTGGTTGAAGCCGGTGGCAAGCGGCTGCGCCCGATGCTGACGATTGCGGCGGCAAAGATGTTTGGCTACAGCGGCGATCACCACGTCAAGCTGGCTGCGACCGTTGAGTTTATTCATACGGCAACACTGCTCCATGACGATGTGGTCGACGAAAGTGGACAGCGTCGGGGCAGGCCCACCGCCAATCTGCTCTGGGACAATAAATCCAGCGTCCTGGTGGGCGATTATCTTTTTGCCCGATCTTTTCAGCTGATGACAGATACCGGTTCGCTGCGGGTTCTCAACATCTTGTCGGATGCGGCCGCGACAATTGCCGAAGGCGAGGTGTTGCAACTGACCGCCGCTCAGAACCTCGCCACCGACCAAGATGTGTATCTGAGGGTCGTACGCGGTAAGACCGCCGCCCTTTTCGCCGCTGCGGCCGAGGTCGGAGGCGTGGTGGCAGGCGCCAGCGACGCGCAGGTTGAGGCGCTGAATACCTACGGTGACGCGCTGGGGGTGGCCTTTCAGATCGCAGATGATCTTCTTGACTACGGTGGATCAACCGGCGCGATTGGCAAGAATGTCGGCGATGACTTTCGAGAACGAAAGCTGACGCTGCCGGTCATCAAAGCGGTTGAAGCTGCATCTGAAAGTGAGCGGCAGTTCTGGTCGCGCACGATCGAAAAAGGGAACCAACAGGACGGCGATCTGGAACAAGCGTTGGCGCTATTGCGGAAGCACGGTGCCATGGAAGCAACCCGCGCCGAGGCGCACCGCTGGGCCAGAGACGCACGCGAAGCTTTACCAACGCTGCCAGAAGGTACCATCCGGGACATTCTGGCGGACCTCGCCGATTACGTTGTGTCACGCCTGAACTAGGTCATCGGCACGGGTGCACTGCGGGCACGCATGTCGCCCAATTCGCACGCCTTTATCCACCAGTCCGGGTGTCGAAGGGCGAGATCCTGGGCCGCGCGATCAGCGGCAGCCATATCCGCAAACAAACCAATGCACGTGGCCCCGGACCCTGACATTCGAGCAAGAAGTGTTCCGCTTAATTTCCTTATGGCCGCCAGAACTGTCTTTACCTCCGAGCAGATCTCCACCGCATGAGGTTCAAGATCATTTCTCTGGCCGCGACACCAATCGGCAAAGGCTGCCGGTCCACTGAAGCGCGGGATTTCCCGCTCCATTGGAGGGTTAGACTTTTGCCTTAGCCCTTGGAAGACTGCGGCAGTCGATACGGACACGCGCGGATTGACGAGGACGGCGGGCAAAACCGGCAGGTCTATGGGCTGAATTTCATCGCCAATGCCGCCAACTCTGGACGGTCCGGGCGCAAGACACATGGGCACGTCAGCTCCAAGGCCCGGGGCGGCGTTCAGGATGTCTCGCCAGGACGCATCGGGATAAAGCCGCGCAAGACCCCGCAAGGCCGCCGCCGCATCCGACGATCCACCACCTATTCCCGACGCCAAGGGCAGGGTCTTTTTCAGAGCGAATTGCGCGCCTCTGTTACGATCGAAAATCGCCGCAGCACGCAAAACAAGATTGTCGTCAGCACCGGACAGAGCCACCGCTTCGGGACCCGAAACCGTCAGAGCGCTGGTCCGCGACCGTTCAAGCGTCAGGATATCCCCAACCGGAGCAAATGCCACAAGGCTGTCGAGCAAATGGTATCCGTCGGCGCGCTGGCCAATGATATGAAGCGTTAGATTAACCTTTGCGGGCGCAAAGACTTCAACCTTCGTCATTCGCCACGGCGAGCGGTTCGGCACCTTCTTCCTGCAAAACCACATCCAGGCCGACGTCAAGCTTGCGCCGAATACGGGTCGCTTCTTCCTCTTCAGGATCAAAGCTTAGGGCACGGCTCCACTGGAAGCGCGCTTCGAGCTTACGGCCGACCGCCCAGTAAACATCTCCCAAGTGATCGTTGATGATCGGATCATCAGGGGTCAGCTCGACCGCCCGCTCCATTGGACCAACGGCTTCTGGGTAGCGTTGGAGGCGATAAAGGACCCAACCCAGACTGTCCGTGATGTACCCGTCCTGGGGTCGGGCGGCCACGGCACGTTCAATCAGGTCCAGCGCCTCGTCAAGGTTCAGACCCAGTTCCACCATTGAGTACCCAAGATAGTTCAGCACCTGCGGCTGTTCCGGATTGAGTTCCAATGCTTTGCGGAAATCGGCCTCGGCGGCGGGCCATTCGTCGATCCGTTCGTGCGTGATGCCCCGCGTGAAGAAAACCGCCCAGTCGCGTTGCTCTGGTGTGGCTGTCAGCTCGATGGCCTTATCATAGGCAGATGATGCCTCTTCGTATCGTTCAAGCCGCCGCAGGACGTCACCCAACGTCTGGTGAACAACCGCAATGTCCCCATGGCTTTCCGACAACTGCTTAAGAACCTCGATTGCGGCATCTGTCTTGCCGGACCGGCGCAGTGCTTCGGCTCTGCCGATTTCGGCGTCGAAGAACACCGGAGACTCGCGCGGAACCTGATCATAGGTCTCTGTCGCGAGTTCGTATCGCTCAAGGCGCTCAAGAAGACCGGCAGTCAACAAGATGATGTCCACATCGCCAGGTTTCAGAAAATCGGCCAGCCGAACATAGCCAAGCGTGAACGCGTCGTTTGCTTCGCCGGAAAGCGCGGTGCCTATGGAAAAGAAAACTTCAGCGACCCCTTCGACGGCATCTGTGACCAGCGTGTACTCAAGCGTCTCATCGGCGGCGAGATCGGCGAGGACCAATTCGACGCCCGGATCCGTGGACGTACCGAATGCGCGTGTGACCAGGTCGGTCGCATCAGCGTTTCGGTCGACCTGGCTGAGCATGACGGCCTGGGCAAGGACGCCGCGGCGTGTGTTCTGAAGCTGCTGTGCGTCACCGGCTTCGAAGATTTCCAGGGCACCTTCGAAATCCCCGACCGACGCCAGGGCCAGGGCCTTGTGGTAATTGCCAAAGGCGGAAAGCCCGGGTTCCTCGGTGACTTCGTCGAAAAGGCTAAGGGCATCCGCCATGCGCCCGGCACCGACCTGCGACCATGCGGCAAGAAGCTTGTCCACAAGAGGTCCGACCGACATTCCAGCCGCAAGGTCTTCAATCAACCCATCATAGTTTTCGCGGGACACGCCGTCTGCGATCAGCACCTGTGACGCGGCCGGGCTGACGCCGCCCAGGGAGGTCAGCTGCCGAGCAATCGGCACGGCGCGGTTGACCCGCCCTACTGCCACAAGCGCGGTGATCGCATCTTCCATGAGCTCCTGATTGGCAGGATCACGCACCAAGGCGCGTACGTAGTAGTCCGATGCAGCGCGGAAATCGCTTTCAAATGTGGCCGCGCGCGCCGCCAGATATGACCCCGCCAGGCCTTTACCTTGAGACCAGGCCGATGTTGCCGCTACGGTTCCCAGGAGGCTCAGCGCGACAAGGCTTAACGACATTCTGCGGATCACTGCGGATTTCCCGATGCTGCTCAATATGGATCGAACGTAGCCCTGGAGGCCCGCTATGACAATGCAGCAGCGTTGGTCAGCGATCACATATTGGGGTAATTCGGACCGTCACCGCCTTGGGGCGTGGCCCAGACGATGTTCTGACTCGGATCCTTGATATCGCAGGTCTTGCAGTGAACACAGTTCTGAAAGTTCACCACAAAGCGCGGATCCTTATCAGCCTCGGACACCACCTCGTAGACGCCGGCTGGACAGTAGCGCTGAGCCGGTTCGGCAAACTTAGGAAGATTGATGCTGATCGGTACTGCCGGGTCCTTTAACCTTAAGTGAGCAGGCTGGCTTTCTTCGTGGTTTGTCATCGAGAAACTGACATTCGTAAGTCGGTCGAAACTCAGCACGCCATCGGGCTTGGGATAGTCGATCTGCTCGAACTTCGATGCTTCACCGGTGGCCTCAGCATCGCTTTTGCCGTGCTTCATGGTGCCCAGGATGGACAGGCCAAAAAGGTTGTTGGTCCACATGTCGATGCCACCCACGCCCAATGACGCCAAAAGACCGAACCGTGACCAAAGTGGTTTGACGTTTCGGACACGCTTTAGGTCCTTGGCAACAGGTCCGCTGCAAAGTTCATCCCTGTAGGCAGTCAATTCATCCCCTGCGCGACCGTCGGAAATGGCCGCATGGGCGGCCTCGGCTGCAGCAATCCCTGAGAACATGGCGTTATGGTTGCCCTTAATGCGGGGCACATTCACCAAACCGGCCGAACACCCAAGCAACGCGCCCCCCGGGAATGCCACCTTCGGAATGGACTGCCATCCGCCCTCGGAAATAGCCCGGGCCCCATAGGCAATCCGCTTGCCGCCCTCCAGCAGTTCAGCCACCAGCGGATGGTGCTTGAAACGCTGAAACTCCATGTAAGGGAAAATATAGGGGTTTTGGTAATTCAGGTGGACAACAAAGCCCACATAGACCTGATTGTTATCGAGGTGATAGATAAACGATCCGCCGCCGGCGTTCTTGCCCAGCGGCCACCCCATGGTGTGCGTCACCTGGCCTTCGCGATGCTTTTCCGGATCGATTTCCCAGATTTCCTTCATCCCGAGCCCATATTTCTGTGGCTCGGAATTCTTGCCCAGATCGTATTTGTCGATCACCTGCTTCGACAGGGATCCGCGCACGCCTTCGCCAAGGAAGACATATTTGCCATGAAGCTCCATTCCGGGCTCGTAGGCGTCGCTGGGCGTACCGTCGGCATTCAGACCGAATTCCCCCGCAACAACGCCCTTCACGGCGCCATCATCGCCATAGACAAGCTCTGAGCATGCCATGCCCGGGAAGATTTCGACACCCAGTTCTTCCGCCTGTTCGGCCAGCCAGCGGCAGACGTTACCCATCGAAACGATGTAATTGCCGTGATTGTTCATCAGCGGCGGCATTACGAAATTCGGCAGTCTAAGCGAACCCGCTTCGCCCAGCACAAAGAAACGGTCCTGTTTTACCGGTACAGTGACTGGCGCACCTTTTTCCTTCCAGTCCGGGATCAGGGCGTCCAGACCGGAAGGGTCCAGAACCGCGCCCGAAAGGATATGCGCGCCAACCTCGGAACCCTTTTCCAGAACGACCACATCCAGGCTGTCGTCCAACTGCTTTAGGCGGATCGCCGCCGAAAGCCCGGCAGGCCCTGCTCCGACGATCACTACGTCGTATTCCATCATTTCGCGCGTGATGTCCGTCATTGCGCCGCGGTCTCCCATACCGTGTCGGAGTTTTTACCTAATCGTCTTAGTCTTCTTCGGCAATCAAGACACTGCGTCACTCCGGCATCCTCTGGGCGCTATTGACCTTCCCCCCCTGGACTGCGCTATGACATTCAGGTTCAGAACGAACGTGTTAGGCATTTTGGGTTCCCATGGACAAGATACCCCTGACCCGCGTGGGCCATACCGCGCTGGACGAAGAATTGAAAAAACTGAAGAGCGTCGACCGGCCAGATGTCATCAAGGCGATCGCGGAAGCGCGTGAACATGGCGATCTATCCGAAAATGCCGAATACCATGCCGCCCGGGAACGCCAGAGCTTTATTGAAGGGCGCATAAAAGAGGTTGAGGCCATCCTGTCGCTGGCCGATATCATCGACCCGTCAAAGCTGTCGGGCGCGGTGAAATTTGGCGCAACCGTCACGCTCGTGGACGAGGACACCGACGAGGAGCGCACCTATCAGATCGTGGGTGAGCCTGAGGCGGATATCGAAGCGGGCAAACTCAACATCAAATCGCCGCTGGCACGGGCATTGATCGGAAAAGACGAGGGCGACAGCATCGAGGTGCGAACACCGGGCGGAGAGAAATCCTACGAAGTGCTCAAAATCGCCTATACGTGACCGCTGGCGGCAGACAGGCGATGTGAAGCTCCTAAGCAATGAGTCAGGCAGAAACAGAACACATAGCCGCAGACGGCACACACGAAGCTGAAAGGAGCGCCGACAAGGCGCGGGCCGGCCTGTTTCCTTTCGGGCCAATGGTAGTTGCGGCAGTCCTTAGTGTGATCTGGATCGCACTCAGCACGGGATTTTTCCTGATTGAACCAGACGGCGCAGAAGACGGCCGTGCGCCGCTGGCAGGGATCGCCACGGCCGTTGCCGTGATCTTTCCACTTGTGCTTATCTGGTTTGCCGCCGCCGCCGCCCAACGCGCCGCGAGCCTAGAGGCTGAGGCTGACAGGCTGCGCGAGGCGCTATCTTCGCTTCGAAATACCTATCTTTCACTGCAGCAGTCCCAGAAGATGATGGTCACCCCCGCAGGCGTGGCATCTTCCGCCGCGCCTTCCGAGGCCTTTGTCGCCTTTGCATCACGGCAGACGGCGCCTGATCGTCCGGATCCCACTTCTCGAAGCACGGCACCCGCGGCGGACCAGGGGAAGCGTGCGGCGGCCGATGACCAGGCCGATCTTCCATTCGACGCACCAAGCGTCGAAGACGCAAAGCCGGTCAGCGTAGATGACTTCATCGCAGCCATGAATTTCCCGCGAACGGCCGATGACGAAGCCGGATTTGCAGCCCTGCGGCGCGCGCTCGCCGACCCCTATGTCAACCGCCTGATCCAGGCCAGCCAGGACGTTCTGACGTTGATGAGCCAGGACGGCATTTACATGGACGATCTGTCTCCAGATCTCGCGCGGCCGGAAATCTGGCGCCGTTTTGCCGAAGGCGAGCGTGGCCGCGCAATCGCCATGCTGGGTGGTGTGCGTGATCGGTCATCGCTGGCCCTGAGCGCCCAGCGCATGCGTCAGGACCACATCTTTCGCGATGCGGCTCATCACTTCCTGCGGCAATTCGACAGGACCTTCATCGCCTTTGAGCAGACAGCGACCGACGATGAGATCATGCGGCTGACAAACACGCGGACGGCACGTGCGTTTATGCTGCTGGGCCGGGTTGCAGGTATCTTCGACTAGGCGCAGGCCCGCTAAAGGCCAAAGGCGGCGTAGGGCAGATATCTGACGCGGTCGCCAGGTCGTACATGCACCGCTTCGTCGGGCAGCTCCACAAGGCCATCGGCCCAGCTTAAACCACTGATTTTACCGGAACCTTCGGACGAGAAGACCTCGACAGCGCCTTCCGAATCCACCCGCGCGCGCAGGAACTCACGCCGCCCGGACTGTTTCTTTTTCTCAAACGCCGCCGGCAAGTCGTAACCGACAGGCTGCACCCAAGGCCCACCAGCCATTACGGATAGCGCCGGACGTGCAAAGACCAGCATACAAACCATGGCCGCGACAGGATTGCCCGGCAGGGCAAAGACCTCCGTTCCCGCCCAGGCGCCCATGGCGAAAGGTCGGCCGGGCTTTACCGCAACACGCCAAACCGACAGGGTGCCACGATCGCGCAGCAGCGCGCTGACGTGGTCTTCATCTCCGCCAGAAGCCCCGCCGGTCGTGATGATCGCGTCGACCTGGGTTGCGAAATCATTCATGCGATCTGCAAGGGCTTCGGGGCTGTCAGACACATGACCCAGATCGTGCGCCAAAAAGCCCATGCGTCTGGCCGCCGCCAGAAGCATCGGACGGTTCGCGTCAAATATCTGATGTGCACCGGCGCCGGGTGCGCCGACCGGAACGATTTCATCGCCGGTCGACAGGATGCCAACACGCAGTTTTGCCCGCACGGATACCCGGCCCAAACCGACCGCCGCCAGAACCGCCAGATCGGCGGCGGCCAACTGACGCCCCTTCGCCAATGCCACATCTCCGGAACAGATGTCTTCGCCGGCCGGACGGGTATTGGCACCTTGCCGAAGGCTGTTGTGAAACGCGACACAGGCGCCGTCGGTTACGGAGTTTTCGTCTAGGACAACGGTGTCTACGCCATCGGGCAAGGGTGCGCCGGTCAGGATCCGAACGGCGTGCCCGTGCGGCACCCGTTCGCTAAACTGATGACCGGCCCTGGCGCGGTCGGCCAAGAGCGGTAACTCGACAGAACCTTGGGCAACCGACTGGGCCGCAAACCCGTACCCGTCGACAGCGGAATTCGCAGCGGGGGGGTTCGACCGCTGCGCCGCAACATCCTTTGCCAGCACGCGACCTGCGGCATCGTGGACGCTGACCAAATCGACACCCACCGCACAATCCACACTGCTGCGCAATTGCGCAAAGGCATCGTCGACCGGCAACCAGTCTACACCGGCCGGCATGGATGACCCACCGAAACGGGGTGCAGGCGGTTGCAGCCGCGCTGCGTCTTCCAGAGCCGCCTTGTGGCCTATACCAAGTATCCAGCCCTCTTCCGGGGCGCTGACATCAAGCAACTGCGCAAGCTTGGCGCTATCCAACCGCGCCAGCGCTCCAGCCATCAGGCGGACTTGCTCGGCATCTTTTATGCGACCTGGTGTCATCCGCTCGGCCACAAGCCCGGCCAATAGCGACGGCCAGACTTCAACAAGCGCGACGGGTCGGTCCAGAGCCTGAAACGGCCAAACCGAAATTGCTTCGGGGAACCGGGCCCTTAGTCGGGCAAACGTGGCAAGGCCAGTCATGACCTGTCCCCCGACCGCGCCAGCACCCCCCATCTGCCAAACCGGAAAAGCACCCTTCTGCTGTTCCTCGGCATTGCGTCTCTCCGGCATCCCGTGACCTTGCCGGTCAAGCCCCTTGCGTGGCAGATCAGGAATGTCCCGACCGGTTCCGTTAAACCAGAAGGGACCTACACCCGGAAAGCGTCTGTTCAATTGGGCCGCAAGCGCAAATCGGTTGTTCCCTTCCGGCGCGTCCTTCAGGTGCGCCGCGAACCAGTCCCAAAGTTTGATCGGATCATCGGACCCGGTGACCTTTGCGGCAAAGCCCTTGGGATAGCCAAAGGGAAAGTCGGCGCCGACAAGCAGACGCTGTCCGTTTGACAGCGCCTTGCCGATAAGTCCCGCCAACCAGTCTTCGGCGAGGGGTCGGTTGCGAAAATAGATCGGCTCTTCCACCTCCGTCTCACGCGCCACACAGATCCATATCGCATCCTTGCGCGGGCGTGCCCCGGTGTCGTTTCCCCCAGACCAGTCAACCATAGCGAAGACGTCAAAGCCCTTCACAGCCCGGTCTCAGCCAGAATGAAATCTGCAATCTCGACCGCATCGTTCAGATCCATAACGGGCAGATCAGCGGCCTCAAGCGGGCCGTCGGACGCAATCGCCCGAATGCGTGTGTCATTGGTTGCAATAAGCGGATGGCCGTTTTCGCGTCGCCAAACCTCGATCTTGGGATGCGGCGCAGTCTTGAAGCCTTCGATCAAAATCAGATCCACGTCATCCATCTTCTCAAGAAGCGCGTCGAGGCTGGGTTCTGGTTGGCTACGAAGTTCCGCCATAAGAGCCCATCGCTGGTCCGAGACGACCAGAACCTCTGCGGCACCTGCAGCCCGATGGCGATAGCTGTCCTTTCCGGGATGGTCGACATCGAACGCATGATGCGCGTGTTTAAGGGTCGAAACGCGGTAGCCCCGGCCGACGATTTCATGGACAAGACGTTCCATCAAGCCGGTCTTGCCGGCGTTCTTCCATCCAACGATCCCGAAAAGCTTCATTTTCTGGTCCCGGCGGTCGAACGGATATGCGCCAAGTCTTCGGGCGTGTTCACATTGAAGAACGGATCGAAATCGGTCGCGGGAAACCATGCCTCTGCGACACTGTAGCGGTCAGCGAATTCGACGACCTTGCGCACACCGGCGTTCAAGGCAGCACGTAGGTCATCGGCGAGAGAGACGCTCCACAACCCAAACGTCGGGTGCAGGACGGCGTCCGATCCTTGCTGCCCCGTCGTGCAAAACGCAATGTCAGCGGCTTGATCCTCGGCGGCGCTCAGAAGGCAGGGAACGAGATCGCCCGGGAAAAAGGGGGTATCAGCAGCCACCGTTACAACACTGCCAGCGTTCCGCGCGCGGGCCCATTCGAGCCCTGTCAAAACACCGGCCAGCGGACCCAGGTGGCCCGGTATGCTGTCAGCAACAACAGGCAATCCAAAGCCTTGAAACCTTGTCGGATCACCGTTTGCGTTAAGCGCAAGATCAGCGACCTGTGGCGCGAGGCGCTGGATTACATGCGACAGAAGGCTTTGACCGCCCAGCTCAATCAAACCCTTATCGCCGCCACCCATGCGCCGCGATAGACCGCCGGCCAGAACAACACCAACCGGGGCCTTCAAGCATCCGCTCCCTTGCGGCGGTTGGCACGGGGTTCATCCCCGATCTGCGCAGTGTCCGCATCCCGCACCAGACGATGCTCGCCCGAGAGACAGACAAACCGATGGCCCCGCATGCGCCCGATCAGCGTGAGATCCACCTGGCGCGCGATCTCGACGCCCCAGGCCGTAAACCCCGAGCGCGAGACCAGAACCGGAATGCCCATCAAGGCCGTTTTGATCACCATTTCCGATGTCAGGCGGCCGGTCGTGTAAAGGATTTTGTCTTCGGGCCCGATGTGTTCGGCCATCATCCATCCGGCGATCTTGTCGACCGCATTATGGCGCCCGACATCTTCCATGTAGACCAGCGGCCGATCTTCGCAGCAAAGCACCGTGCCATGTATCGCACCCGCGCTTAGATAAAGGCTGGGCGTCGTGTTTATCTCTTTGGCCAGCGCATAGAGCCACGATGTGCGCACCGAAGCTGCGGGCAGGGTCAGACCCTCTAGCCCCTCCATCATGTCACCGAAAACCGTGCCGACGGCACAGCCGGATGTTCGGGTCTTTTTCACAAGCTTAGCCTCAAAGTCGGTCTGCTTGTCGGTGCGCACGACCACCGTTTCGAGTTCCGCGTCAAAGTCGACTGCTGTAACGGTATCCGATCCATCCAGCATGCCTTGGTTGCGCAGAAAGCCCAGCGCCAGATAATCCGGATAATCGCCAATGGTCATGGCGGTCACGATTTCCTGCTGGTTCAGGAAAATTGTCAAAGGACGCTCTTCCACCACCGTCAGATCCACGGAATTGCCCGCTGCATCGGTTCCAACAACTGTCCGGGAGAGGCCGTCGCCGGACGGATCCGGTGCGATGACATAGGCAGCCTGGGAATTGGAATTTGGCAATTGCGGTCCTCTTTCGCTGGGCGTAGGCCTTCGGCAAAGGACATTAAGGCATGGCCATGGCCCCTTCTACCGCGAAATCCGCCTACGCACGCGGCGTTACCGACAGCCTGCCCTTTCTTCTGATCGTGGCACCCTTCGCGATGGTCTTTGGCATCGTGGCGACCGAGGCGGGGTTAAGCGTGGCCCAGGTCATGGGTTTTTCGGTGCTTGTGATTGCAGGCGCAGCGCAACTGACCGCCATTCAATTGATGGTCGAAGGCGCCCCCACAACCATCGTGATAGTCACCGCCCTGGCCGTAAATCTTCGGATGGCCATGTATTCCGCCTCGTTGGCACCCTTCCTGGGACCCGCACCCTTGTGGCAGCGCGCGGCAATTGCCTTCTTCAACGTGGATCAGGCCTATGCGCTGTCCATCGCCAAATATCAGGCTGCACCGGAAATGTCGGTACCTGTAAGGGTCGCCTATTTCGCCGGCTTGGTCACACCCGTCGCGCCAATCTGGTACATGGGTTCGCTGGCGGGCGCGACGCTAAACGCGGCAATCCCGCAAGCACTAACACCTGACTTTGCCGTGCCAATTGCCTTTCTCGCCATAATCGCGCCGATGGTGCGCACGGTCGCGCATCTTGCCGCTGCACTGGTGTCGATTTTTGCGGCGCTGGCACTCGCATGGCTGCCTTTGGGACTTGGCCTTCTTGTCGCGGCAATGCTTGCTATGGCGACCGGCGCGGAAGTGGAGCGCCGCTTGGGAGAGCGTCCGCTATGAACCTCTCAGCCGCGCATATCTGGTTCATCATACTGGCACTGGCCGCCGGTACGTTTTTGATCCGTTTTTCGTTTCTGGGCCTGATCGGCAACCGGAACCTGCCGGACTGGGTTTTGCGCCATCTGAGGTACACGCCGGTCGCCGTTATTCCCGGGTTGGTCGCGCCGCTGGTGCTTTGGCACGACGGTGTACCTGGCGTGCTCGATCCAGCGCAAATTGCCGCCGCCATTGCAACCGTGACTGTCGGCATGTGGCGCAAAAGCCTGCTGTCAGCCATCCTTGCAGGGGGGCTGGTCTATTTTGCTGGCCTGTGGGTGATCGGTTAGCGCCCCGTCCTAGCCGTTGATCATTGCGATCAGGATCAGCGCGACGATACAAACGATGATCCCACGCGTCACGTAGGTGACAAAACCTGCAAAGGTCTTTTCCTGCACTTCGATATCCATGCTGCCGTGTTCGTGATCGGCCATCTTATCCTCTGTCTCGGCACTACTACGCCGCTGTTCGTTAGACCATTGCGCAGCCGCTGTCACGAGGTCAGATCACCGCGCCTGTCTGCCAGATCCAGACACCATCGGAACCCAAAGTGCGGCGCGCGCGGCCAGCGTGCCAAAGGTGGATGCAATGGGCCATAGCCTCGACCAGTGCGAGACCATATTCGCCTTCGCCGATCTGACGTTTGAAGAGAACTTGAAAACAGTCGGCGGCGGTGCGTGGCTCTTCGAGATAAGCCGCCAGGCGTTCAAGGGCGCCGGTGTGATTTTCGGTCAGTTGTTTCAATCGAAATGGCAGGCCGTAGAACGGCAGCTTGTGACCGGGAAGGACGAGATGGTCCTCAGATGCGAACTGCGCAAGATGCTGGCAGGCATCTATCCAGTCCTTGACCGGGTCCGCCTCGGGTTCGGTCGCATAGACACCTATATTCGGTGAAATGGTCGACAGAACCTGATCGCCCGCGATTACCAGATCGCCGTCCTGCGACCAAAGCGTCGCATGGTCAGGCGCGTGACCCTGGCCGAACCAGACACGCCAGTCGCGCCCGCCCGCACGGATCATTTGACCTGCGAAAAGACGCTTGAAACCAAGCGGAAGCGGCGACACGCAATCGGCGAAATTGAACGGGCGTTCGCCAGCACGTTTGGCATAGAGGTGCGGTTCCATCCCGGCCGCCTTCCAGAATGCCAGGGTCTCAGACGATGGCCGGTCCTGCACGTCGAGCGTCAGCATGCGGGCCGTCAGCCATGCGGTCCGCGTCATCCACAGCGCTGCGCCTGTTTTGGCCATAAGCCAGCCCGCCAACCCTACGTGGTCGGGATGGTGATGCGTGACAACAATGCGCCGAATGGGCTTTCCGCTCAGCGGGCCGCCCAACAGGTCGTCCCAGATCGCTCGGTTTCGCCGGGTGTCGATGCCCGTGTCGACAACGGTCCAGCCGTCGCCATCATCCATTACATATACGTTCACGTGATCCAGCGCCATGGGAAGCGGCAGTCGCACCCAGATGATGCCGGATTGGATTTCAATGGCAGCGCCAAACTCGGGCGGTTCAGGATGCGGATAGCGCAATCCCGATTGCGGGACGTCCATTAGGCGGCGAGATCGTCGTCTGAAATGGCATATAGCCCGCCTGCACCTTCACGCGCATGCGCAAGAAGCGCCGCGTGTTCGGGCAGAAGTCGCTTGATGTAGAACCCGGCCAGCGCAGTGCGTGGCCCCTTGCCAGCCTCGGCCATGGAAGCCCGCAGATGGAAATGCGCCCCGAGGACCCGCGCAAAGCTGCGGAGGTAAGGAACCGCTCCTGCAAAGCGTTCGTTCAGATCGTTTTGACTGACAAGCCATTCCGTGGCTTCGCGCAATGTCTCTGCCGCTTGCCAGACCGGTTCGGCCAGTTCCGGCAGCGTCTGTCGAGCAACTTCCGCACCGGCCTCGATCTCATCAAGCAGGCGTCCCGCGGCCTCGCCCCCGTCCATCATCTTGCGCGCCACCAGATCCATAGACTGGATGCCGTTGGTGCCCTCGTAGATGGCGGTGACACGCACATCTCTTGCGTATTGAGCAGCGCCGGTTTCCTCGATGAAACCCATACCCCCATGCACCTGCACACCGCTTTCCGCGACAGACATGCCCACTTCGGTCCCAAAGGCCTTGGTGATCGGCGTCAAAAGCGCCGCGCGCGCCTTCCAATCGTCCGATCCGGTGGCGGACGCCATATCCAACGCGACTGCATTGGCAAGCGCGATGGCACGCGCAGCGAATATATCGGCTTTCATGGTGGTCAGCATCCGGCGCACGTCCGCATGATCTATAATCGCGCCGGAACCAGCGGCCATGGGCGACCGACCCTGCTTGCGCTCAAGCGCGTAGGCCAGTGCATGCTGGAAGGCACCTTCGGCCACGCCGATGCCCTGGACGCCAACGCCCACACGGGCGTTGTTCATCATGGTGAACATCGCTTCCATGCCGCCATGTGGCTTGCCAACCAGCCAGCCGGTTGCTGCGGAATACTCCATGACCGCTGTTGGTGATCCGTGAAGACCCAGCTTGTGTTCGAGGCTGACCACCCGCAGATTGTTTGCCACGCCCGGCGCACCGTCGGCATCGGGCAACTTCTTGGGAACCATGAAAAGACTGATGCCTTTGGTACCCGGCGGTCCGTCCGGCAGGCGCGCAAGCACCAAATGGCATACGTTTTCTGTAAAGTCGTTGTCGCCCCAGGAAATATAGATCTTCTGTCCGGTGACCGCGTAGGTGCCATCACCGTTGTCTTCAGCCTTGGTGGTCAGCGCGCCCACGTCAGATCCGGCTTGGGGCTCGGTCAGGTTCATCGTCCCGCACCATTCGCCCGAAATCAGTTTGGGCAGATAGATCTCTTTCAGCGCATCGCTTGCGTGCGCCTCCAGCGCTTCGATCTGGCCCTGGGTCATCAGCGGATTTAACTGCAGAGACAGGCAGGACGACGCCAGGATCTCGTTGACGGCAGTGGTCAGCGTAAACGGCAGCCCCATGCCGCCGAAGGCAGGGTCGGCAGAAATTCCCACCCATCCGCCATCGGCAATTGCTGCGTAGCCGTCGGCGAAGCCAGGCGATGTGCGAACGACACCGTTTTCAAGGTAGGCCGGGTGCAAATCGCCGGGTCTTTGCAAGGGCGACAGCACCTCTTCGGCCATGCGACCGGCTTCATTCAGTATTGCGTCCGTCACATCTTCGCTTGCCTCTGAAAACCGCTCGGTTTCTCTGACCTGAGCAATGTCTACAATCCGGTCAAACATGAACCGGAAATCGTTCAGCGGCGCGCGGTATGTCATCGTGATTCTCTGCTTTTTTCGGCGGGCTTGATGGCACGGCGGTAGCGTGCGACCTAACGTCAAGCAAACGGTAATCCATAATCGACGGCGCGCAAACTTGAACCCTACGTCACAAACGACCGGACAGTTTCCGCCGATCTTGCAGCCCGATGCGCAAGGTCTAAAAACCGCGGCGGAACTCCTTCACGCTGCAGGTCTGGTCGCGTTCCCGACCGAAACCGTTTACGGTTTGGGTGCGGATGCCCAAAACGATCATGCAGTCGCCGGTATATTCGCGGCAAAGAACCGTCCAACTTTCAACCCATTGATCATCCATACGGCCAGTGCAGAAACCGCAACCCGGATCGCGGTGCTTTCACCCGCCGCACAGACGTTGGCAGATGCCTTCTGGCCAGGCCCCCTGACCATGGTCTTGCCTTTAAGAGAGCATTCGAAGATCTCAAAACTGGCCACTGCCGGTTTGGACACCGTCGCAATCAGAGTGCCGGCAAACGCATGCGCTCAGGATCTGCTGGCCGTATTTCAGGGGCCCATCGCAGCCCCTTCGGCAAATCCTTCGGGCCGCGTCAGCCCCACAACCCCAGCGCATGTCGCCTCGGGACTGGGCAATGCCGTTGGCATCATTCTGGACGGCGGCCCCGCACGCGTCGGACTCGAATCCACAATTGTCGATCTGTCCACCGACGCACCCACGCTTCTGCGTCCGGGCGGTCTGTCGCTGGAGGAAGTCGAGGACAAGATCGGCGTGCTGGCGACACCGGGTTCCGCGGGCATTGTCGCCCCCGTAGCCCCGGGTCAGCTGCGATCGCACTATGCACCGGCAGCACCGCTTCGGATTAATGCGACGGGGCCCATGGCAGGCGAGAGTTTCCTGGCATTTGGTCCGGGTCCGGCAGCGGATGCAAATCTGTCCGAGACTGGTGATTTGACCGAAGCGGCCGCAAACCTTTTTGATCTTCTGCACAGGCTGGATGCGCTGGGTCGCCCGATTGCCGTCGCTCCGGTGCCGGAAACGGGTCTTGGACTGGCGATCAATGACCGGCTGGCGCGCGCCGCCGCGCCACGTGGCTAGGTGTCAGGCGCGCCCCGCCGCACTGCTAAGCGCGATTGCGTCGATCCCAAGTGTCTTCAGCGCAGCGCCCCACTTTTCGGCATTGGGCGTTCCGAACACGAGGTCCTGCGATGCGGCACAGGTCAGCCACCCGTTCCGCGCAATCTCGCCCTCAAGCTGGCCTGGGCCCCAGCCGGCGTATCCGAGCGCGAGGATTGACCGACCCGGACCGTCGCCCCGCGCGATGTCTTCAAGAATGTCGAGCGTCGCCGTCATTCCGAACTGCGTGCCCACTTCGACCGTCGCCTCATTGCCGGCATAATCGGGGGAATGCAGGACAAATCCACGGCCATGTTCCACCGGACCGCCAAAATAGATTCGGGTCTCGGCCACGTCTGATCCCGGCACGATATCAAGTTGAGACAAGAGCTCGGCAAACTTCAGATCACGGGCAGGTTTGTTGACGATCAGCCCCATTGCACCTTCATCCGAATGCGCACACATCAGGATCACGCTCTTCTCAAAGCGCGGATCGCCCATGCCAGGCATGGCGATCAGAAGCTGCGCTGCGAGACCCGACTCGGTACTTTGCGATTCCATGGGTCAAATGGTCGGGTGTTGCGGTGCCACATTCAAGGCCCAGCTACACAAGACATCTCTGGATTGTGACTTCACTTGCGCCTGGCGCGGGTTTAGTCGGGTCGCCATGCTTCGACATCTGTTTTTTTCGTTTCTTGCGGCCATGGCGCCCCTGCCATCTGCCGCGCAAACCAATCAGGCCCTCGCCGCGCTGCAGGTTCTGCCCGGATGGGTAACCGCTTCTGGCACAAGGATGGTGGCATTTCAGATCACGTTAGAGGACGGCTGGAAGACGTACTGGAGGTCTCCCGGCGATGCGGGGATACCGCCGCATTTCGGCTGGGAAGGCTCACGGAACCTAGAGGAAGTCAGCGTGCATTGGCCCCAGCCGCAAGTGTTCCACGACTATGGCCTCAGGACCGTCGGATATGAAAACGAACTGGTTTTGCCCATTGAGCTGACCTCACGCGCCGCCGGTGCACCAATTCGGTTGGCTGGCAGCGTTTCGATCGGCATTTGCAAGGACATTTGTGTGCCGGTCGAACTCGCATTCGATGCCGAACTTTCCGGAGCCGGCCAGAAAGATCAGGCTATATCGGCTGCCTTGAAGTCACGCCCCGTTCCTGCAGCCAGCGCAGGCATGGGCCGGGCAGTGTGCAGCGTGGCGCCCATTGACGATGGTCTGCGGGTCAGCGCCCAGATCGAAGTGCCATCCGGATCGCCGGATGTGATCGCGATCATGGAACTGGCGGATCCCAGCGTCTGGGTGTCCGATGCGCAGGTGACACGGACAAGCGGCGGTTTGGAAGTCACTGCCGATATGGTGCCACCCGAAGCAGCACCATTTGCCATGGCGCGCCGCGACGTGCGCATCACGCTCGTCGGTCAGGAACGCGCATATGAATTGCAGGGGTGCGACGCCGCCGCGGGTTAGGCCCGCGATGCCAGACCTTTGGAAATTCCAGCCACGGTAAAGACCGCAAGGCAGGCCACAGCGGACAAGCCGGCAAAGCTGAAGAAGGCCGCGAGCAGCGGCGGGAGTTCAGCAAGCCGCGGCAGGATTGCTGTAATTTGGGCCGGAAGGGTCAGGGACAAGACGGTCGGCAGCATCGTCACCGCAAAGCTGGCAACGACCGCCGCGCCGGCGACATAAACCGCCAACCCCACGCCCGCTGCACGACGCGTGTTCATCGTCGCCCGGCGGACCGAAGCCGCAAAGCGGTCCGCGTCCAGTTGCATTGCCACAAGGGCTGGAACAAGAAGCAGAACCAGGAACATCCCAAAGCCTAAACCGTAGACAAGCGTGATTACCGTGGGTTTGAGAAATTGCGCCTGGGTTGACGTCTCGAAAAGCAGTGGCGCCAACCCAAGAACGGTCGTCAATGTGGTCAGCATCACGGGGCGTAGCCTATCGGCTGTGCCATCAATGATCGCCGGGATCAGCCCCCGCTTTTCGGCATATTCATCGATCGTCGTGACCAGAACGATGGAGTCATTGATGATAATGCCTGTCATCCCGATAAGACCGATGACCGAGAACATGGATAACGGAACGTCCCAATAAGCATGTCCCCAAATCGCCCCGATGAGACCGAAGGGGATGATCGCCATAACCACGAACGGTCGCCCCCAGCTTGCGAAGATCCAGGCAAGGGTCAGATAAATACCCAGGAGGCAAAGCGTGAAGCCAAGAAGGGCATCGTTCAGGAAGCGCTGTTCCTGTTCGGCCAGTCCTGACAGTCGGTAATCCACCTGATGAACGCTTGAGATTTCAGGCAGGATTTCTTCTTCCAGCGTGCGGGTGATTTCATTGGCCCGGGCCGCATCATCTTCCGAGATGTCGCCAGAAACAGTGATCTGTCGAACACCGTTTTCGCGGCGAATGGTGGAAAAGCCGGTGGTAGAGGTCACCGTGACCAGATCAGCCAAAGGCACGTAGGCGCCGCTTTCTGTGCGCATCTGGGTCCGTTCGAGAAAGTCAGCAGTCAACTCTCCCTCGGGCAGTTCAACCCGAATGGAAGCTGACCGAGTGCCGGAAGGATAGGTCGCTGCCTCAATGCCCCCAAGGCGAAACCGCAGTTCGCGCCCAAGATCGTCGATCGAAAAGCCAAGCGCCTGGCCCTGGGCTGTAAGGTCAAGAACAAGCTCTTCTTTGTCGTAGGCGAGATTGTCTTCAACGGCCGATACTTCGGGGAACACTTCGACCGCCTGCTTTAGCGCCTCCGAGGCCGCCTTCAGCGTCGCGCTGCTGGCACCCGAAAACACAACTTCGAGCGAATCGCCACCCGGCCCCGACCGCCACCCTCGGAAACTGAGGGTTTCAACCATCGGGTGGCGCACGATTGCTTCGTTGAGTTCAGCCACAAATTCGCGGGACGAATAGGGCCGCAGATCCGGGTCAATCAATTCGACGGCGATTGAGCCAAGCTGATCCGGTGTCTTGGTGTCGGATCCGGCCAGGCCGCGCCCGGTCGTTCCGCCGACTTCAGCCACCACATAGTCGATCGGGTGCGCGCCGTGGCGCGCCTCAAGCTGGCGTGCCACATCTTCGACCGATTGCTGAAGCAGGCGCATCTGGGCAAATGTGTCCTCACGGGTCGCACCCGGCAACATCGCAAAATTACCCGACACGGACGCGCGCTCTGGTGCATTGAAGAACCGCCACTGAACATCGCCCTTGATGAACACAGCCGCCTGAGTAGCCAAAAGGACGACGGCACCCGCCAGAACCGGATATCGGGCAAGCACCACGACCGCCATTAGCGGACGGAAAAGCCGATCTCTTACCCAGCGAAACCCGCGGTTCACCTGCCGCGACGGCCAGTCGTACCAGTGTTCCTTGGCTGTGTGCACCAGCGCGTGGGACATATGGCGCGGCAGGATAAGGAAGCACTCGACAAGAGACGCGGCAAGCACAACGATAACGGTGAATGGCATGCTGCTGATCAGGTCACCAAAGCGTCCGGAAATGACCGTAAGCCCGAAGAAGGCGATCACAGTCGTGATAGTGGCCGAAAAAACCGGTGCCGCCATGCGGCGCGCCGCATTCTCTGCCGCCTCAATTGGTCCTTCACCCAGCCTCCGCGCCCGAAAATCGGCGTGTTCACCCACAACGATCGCGTCATCTACGACGATGCCGAGCGTGATGATAAGGGCAAAGAGCGAGATCATATTGATGGTCATGCCCGCCGCATACATCAGCGCGATGGCCGTCAGCATGGCAACCGGAATGCCCGCCGCCACCCAGAAGGCCGTACGCGCGTTCAGGAAAAGGAAGAGCAGGCAGACCACAAGGGCCAGACCCGTGGCGCCATTGTCGAGAAGAATGTTCAATCGCCCAGTAATGGCCTCGGCGCGGGTGCGGATTAGGTCGATGCTTACTCCGTCGGGCAGACCCGCCATTACCTCCTCGGCGACCGCTTCTACCTGGCGCTGAATTTCAATGGCGTCCCCCAGCGGCGACCGGTCTACGCGCACAGACATGGCCGGATTGGCACCCACAAAGTACGACCGTTCACGGTCTACGCCTTCGACGCGCACGACGCCAATGTCCGAGATCCGCAGCTTTGAGCCATCATCGTTTGAGCGCACGACAATGTCCGCAATATCCATCGCGGACCGACGCGCTGTGCCTGTTCGGACCCGCGCATTCGCGGAATCCACAGTACCGGCCGGGTCGGTATTGGCCTCGGCCTCGATGGCGGCCGCAATCTCGGACATGGTCACGTCGTGGCGCATCAGCGCAACCGATGGCACCTCGACAATGGTCTCTGGCGCCGCAACGCCTCGGATCGTGGCCCGCGTCACACCCACATCGAATAAGCGGGCGACGAATTCGTCGGTAATTCGGGCAAGCTGATCGGTGCCAATGGGCCCGGTTATGACAATATCGGTCACGCGGTCGCGCCAGTAAGACCGCTGCACCACGGGTTCCTCGGACGCTTCGGGCAGATCGCTGACGCCGTCGACCGCCTGCTGCACCGAATCGAGCGCTGCAGCCATGTCCCAACCGGGTTCGAATTCCACCTGAATCTGGCCCCGCCCTTCGCGCGATGTCGAGCTTGTCTCGGCCACACCGTCGACCACCAGCACCGCAGGCTCTAAGAGCTGGACAATGGACGCGTCGACATCCTCGGCCCCGGCACCGTCCCATTCAACGACGACGGATATTTGTTCGACCACCACATCGGGAAAGAATTGGGCGCGCATCCTTGGCATAGCGGCCAAACCCAGGGCGATCAAAATCACCAAAAGCAGGTTGGCGGCCGTCCGGTGGCGCGTGAAATAGCTCAGAACTCCGTCGATAAAACCGAAACGGCGCATGGCTCTATCCACCCATTCTGGATTCGAGGCGATGCACCATTTCGATCGGCACTTCATCTTTTTGGAGCTGCCCGAGCACCCGTTCTTTCACGCCGGCAGGCATGCGACTATTGCCTTCGACAAATGCAACAAGCCGGGCGCGGCGTTCCGGATCCAGGGTGACAACCGCCACTTCAAGCGGTTCCTGCGGCTCGCCAAGTAGGATCGGGCGCACCTTGATACCGGGGCCCGTAAGCGGCGTTCGCTCGGCCAAGACGCGGGCGCCGGCTAGGCCACGGGCGTCCACTATCACGTTGTCGCCCTGGCGCCGCAGAACACGGGTCTCGCGCTCTTCCAGGCGGTCTTCCGCGCCCACCGCCAGCACGTATCCGCTGGCATCCACGGCAGTGGCTGGCAGCAGTGCGACCCGGTCCAACGCGGGTTCGCGAACGCTGACCTTCACGAAGTCACCCGGGCGAAACCCGCCGGCTTCGTCCAGAGCGGCAAAAAGCGTGCGCCCCGACAACCCGTCAGCAACACTGCCCGATTCCCGGGTCACGCGGCCTTCAGTGACAAGATCCGTTCCCAAGACGTCCAAAGAAATCGAGACCGGCGCGGCAATCAAACTGTCCTCGGTATCAAGAAGGCGCGTAAACTGAACGGTCGAGATGCGGAATGCGACTTCAAGTCGGGCTGGATCGATCAGCAGCGCAATACGTTCGTTCGGCGACACTATTCCGCCCTCGGCCACCACCGTCTCGGACAAGGTGCCGGAAAAGCCGGCAACAACCTTGGTTTCGTCCAGTCGGCGCTGTGCGTCGGCAAGATCCAGAATCTCCCGGTCCAAGCGCGTGCGGGCCTGGGCCAGCCGGGCATCACCCTGGGCGACGGACTTTCTGGCCGCAAGAACCGACTGCGCGGCTGTTGAAGCCGAAAGCGTCGCGTCTTCGACCGCTGCCTCGGTGCCGACGCCCCGGTCGCGCAGGTCCTGCTGGCGCGAAAGCGCTTGCCCGCGAAGCGCGGCTTGCACCCGGGCGGCGGCAAGTTCGTCCTCGGCAAGATCAAGCGACACAATTGCGTCTTCAAGGTCAGCCTCAGCGTCTTTCACATCGGTTTCTGCGCTTTGCAACGCTGCCTCTGCATCGGCCGGATCGACCTGCAGAAGCAATTGACCTGCGGTGACCCGCCCGCCCTCAACGAATTCCGGTGCCACGAAGACTACGGTTCCGGAGGCCGCCGTCCTTACCTCAAGCTCACGGCGGCTACTGATCTCGCCAAAGGCCGACAGTATGGGTTCGATCTGTTGCGCGACAACTTCAGTCACATTGACTGTCAGCACACGTTCGCGCGCCGGACGCTGATTTGCCTCTTGCGCGCGCCGCTCTTCCAGGGCGGCGTAGACGGTTCCGCCCGCCCACGCCAAAAGGCCCACTGTCAGCGACAGCAGGAAGACCCCCATTAGGCTGCGTCCCAGAAATCTCATAGCATTTTTCCGTTTCGGAGCGGGGCGAGTGTAGCACAGGACATAGCCTTTGACCGACCCAGCGCCAATTCACCAAATCACACGTGTTGCCGATTAATACGTACGACCCCTTCACTTCCGTCGCAAATGTTCGTCGAGACGTGGAAAAATTTCGACAAAGTTGCAGGGCCGGTGTCGAAAATCGAGTTGCGGGGCCAGTATCTCTTGCCAGGCGTCGCGGCAAGCACTTGGACTTCCAGGTAAAGCAAAGAGATATGTGCCGCCTGCAACACCCCCACAGGCCCGGCTTTGCACCGCGCTGGTGCCAATTTTCTGCACTGATATCAGCGTGAAAACAGTCCCGAAGGCATCTATTTCCTTCTCATAGACATCACGGTGCGCCTCCACGGTGACGTCCCGACCGGTCAGACCCGTCCCCCCGGTCGAGATCACAACATCGATTTCAGGCTCTGCAATCCAAGCGCGCAGTTGTTCCGCAATAAGCGGTCTGTCATCCGGAACAATCTGCCGTGCCGAGACCGAATGACCCGCATCGGTGACCAGATCGGAAAGCGTTTGACCAGAGCGGTCTTCGGCAACCGTACGGGTATCGCTGACAGTCAGGATGGCGATCTTGACCGGCAGGAAAACCCGTGTTGTGTCGATACGGCTCATTCCTGGCCCCCGTACGCCTTGATCTCAAGAAGGTCAGCCCACGCTTCGCGCTTGGCTGCCGGATTTCGCAAAAGATATGCGGGATGGAACATGGGCAAAGCGGGTTTGCCATAGGCCTGGGTCCAGCTTCCGCGCAGCCGGGTGATTCCCCGGCGCCCGAGCGCTGCCTGGCAAGAGATGTTTCCCATAAGCACAACAAAATCAGGGTTGGCCAGCGCCACGTGACGGCGCATGAATGGCAGCATCATCGCAATCTCTTCCAAAGTGGGATCACGGTTCTGGGGCGGCCGCCACGGCAGTACATTGGTGATGTATACAGAAGTCTCATGTTCGCGCGATTGCCGGGACAGGCCGACCGCCGCCAGCATCTTATCCAAAAGCTGTCCGGCGCGACCGACAAAGGGACGGCCTTGAATGTCCTCATCACGCCCCGGCGCTTCGCCGATGATCATGACTTTTGCGCCTGCGGTCCCATCGGCAAAAACCAAATTCTGCGCGCCGAGGCGAAGCTCACAATGGTGATAGTCTGCCAGCGCGCTCTGCAACTCCACAAGCGTTTTGGCGGCGCCGGCGGCCACCTCGGCCGCAGCGACCGGGTCTGACGCCTCAGCACCACCCAAAGGCGGGTTGGGCGCAGTCGGTCCGTTCGAAGATATATCCGGTCCGACAGGCTGCTGTTTTTCCGAACTGGCCGTTGCAAAGCGATCAATCGGGACATCGCCGATGGCATCGGTCGCTCCAAGTTCGACCTGCCATTCCAAGAGGGCGTGAAGCTGCCGAGGGTTGTCTGCCGACTCCATCAACAAAGACTAGGGCGCGCATGAACCACAGACAATGCCGTCTTGCGACCGGGCGGGGCCATTCCTATAAGGCGCTCGAAGGAATGGGTCATGACACTCCGCGCCAGACATCTGCTGGGGATCGAGCCGCTTGCGCAGGATGAGATCACGGCGCTGTTGGACCTCAGCGACAGTTACGTGGAGCTGAACCGGAAAACCGTCAAACATGCCGATGCACTGGCCGGTCTGACTCAGATCAACATGTTCTTTGAAGATTCGACACGCACGCAGGCCAGCTTTGAGCTTGCGGGCAAACGCCTTGGCGCCGACGTGATGAACATGTCGATGAAGGCAAGCTCGATCAATAAGGGCGAGACACTTATCGACACTGCGCTGACGCTGAATGCGATGCACCCTGATCTGCTGGTTGTGCGTCACCCCAATTCCGGCGCGGTCAACCTTCTGGCCGAGAAGGTGAATTGCGCCGTGTTAAATGCGGGCGACGGGCGGCATGAACATCCCACGCAGGCCTTGCTGGATGCGCTGACCATACGTCGCGCCAAGGGCCGGTTGCACCGTCTGACGATTGCCATCTGCGGGGACATAGCTCACAGCCGCGTGGCGCGTTCGAACATTTTGCTTTTGGGCAAGATGGAGAACCGGGTGCGGGTGGTGGGCCCGCCAACGCTCATGCCCAAGGGCATTGGCGATTTTGGTGTCGAGGTCTACGACGACATGACCGAAGGACTGGCCGATGCCGATGTCGTAATGATGTTGCGCCTTCAACGTGAGCGCATGGACGGCGGTTTTATTCCAAGCGAGCGGGAATACTATCATCGTTTCGGACTTGATGCTGCGAAGCTGGCGCTCGCCAAGTCTGATGCCATTGTCATGCACCCGGGCCCGATGAACCGTGGTGTGGAAATCGATGGTGAGATCGCTGACGACATCCGCCGCTCGTTTATTCAAGAGCAGGTCGAAATGGGTGTCGCGGTGCGCATGGCCGCCATGGATCTGCTGGCGCGAAACCTGCGTCGCAAACCGGCCGAGGCGTTGGTTTGAGCGGTTTCCGCGTGGAAAGCGGCGAACAGGGGCGGCTTCACGCCTTTGCGCTCGACCCAGACGCATTCGGAGAAGAGCCAACCGAACAGGATGTGGCGATGACCTTCAACGGCGCCGTCGACGAAAAATATGTCTTTGTGGCGGATATGGCGGCGCTAAAAGGGATCGGGCTCACCGGGTTCATGACCGAAGGGCTGCACGCGCGCGCATCGGACCTTGCACAGCACAAAGACCGACTAGACAACCTGTCCGGCCATGTGGCGATTATCCTGTCCGAGGCGTTCCACGGCGCCGGCTACTCTATTCCGGCGCCCGCCGCATTGCACTTTGAGGGCAGCTTTGGTGAACACCGCATTGCGACGACAGCGGATGCGCCACGATCCGAGGCAGCCACCGGCGTAGTTGCGGCGGCGCCCCACGGCAGAGTTCAGGCACCCAGACGATCCCTAATGTTGGTTGCCGTTCTTCTCGTGACCCTCGGCATCATCGCTCTGATGCTTTTACTTTTCAGAGCCACCAGTTGACGCGGGGCGGCCCGCTTTGGGTAAAGCCATGAGAAAGATCGCATGAAGACCCTTATTCAAAACGCACGGCTCATTGACCCCGACACGGGCTACGATGGCAACGGCGCACTGCTGATGTACGACGGGGCGATCTCTGCCGTCTGGAAGGGCACCACCCCAGAGGAAATCGAAAGCGCCGAGAAGATCGACGCGGCTGGCAAGTGCCTGGCGCCGGGCATTATAGACCTTGGTGTCAAAGTCTCGGAACCAGGAGAGCGTCACAAGGAAAGTTTTGGATCGGCCGGTGCCGCCGCCGCTGCAGGCGGTGTCACCACAATAGTCACCCGCCCGGACACTTTGGTCGCGATCGATACGCCCGAGACACTTGAGTTCGTCCTGCGCCGTGGCCGAGAGGCAAGCGATGTCAATGTCCTGCCCATGGCGGCCCTTACAAAGGGTCGTGATGGTAAGGAAATGGTCGAAGTGGGATTTCTGAAGGACGGCGGCGCCGTGGCGTTTTCGGACTGTGACCGAGTTGTCGAGGACACCAAGGTTCTGTCCCGCGCAATGGCCTATGCCGCCTCGATCGGTGCGCTTGTCATGGGTCACCCGCAAGAGCCCACCTTGTCAAAGGATGCGGTGGCCACCAGTGGAAAGTTCGCCAGCCTGAAGGGGCTACCAGCGGTCAGCCCCATGGCCGAACGGATGGGACTGGACCGTGATCTTGCGCTTGCCGAGATGACCGGGGTCGCCTGGCACGCCGACCAGATTACAACCGCGCGGGCTCTGACCCGCTTGGCGCGCGCAAAGGAAAAATCACTCGATGTCACCGCTGGCGTGTCGATCCATCACCTCACTTTGAACGAATTCGACGTTGGCGATTATCGGACCTTCTTCAAGGTGAAGCCGCCGCTTCGGTCAGAAGAGGATCGACTGGCCGTTGTTGAGGCTGTCGGCAGCGGTCTTATCGATGTGATCTGTTCCATGCACACGCCCCAAGACGAGGAATCAAAGCGGCTGCCGTTTGAGGTTGCGGCGAGCGGTGCCGTCGGGCTTGAGACGCTTTTGCCGGCGGCACTGCGGCTCTACCATGCTGGCCATCTGGATCTTTTGTGCCTGTTCCGGGCACTTTCGCTGGGCCCCGCCCGGCGCCTCGAACTGCCATCGGGCCGTCTTGCCATCGGCGCGCCGGCTGACCTTGTGCTCTTTGACCCGGACGCACCCTTTGTCCTCGACCGCTGGAAACTCAAGTCGAACTCGAAAAATACGCCTTTTGATGGCGCGCGGCTGCAGGGTCAAGTCCTGCGAACTTGGGTCGGTGGCACCGAAGTATTTCACAAGGAATGACGCGCAGCGCGGGGGAACAACGTCATCCGCGCAAGCCGCCAAATCACAGCGGTTGGATGCCCGCCATCACTTACCGCCTTGCACGCTGGTTTTGCGGCATGCCAGAGAAAAATCTAAGGTGATGACACCCATCGACCAATACAAACCGAAAACAGGAGCCCGGTAGTCCATGGCTGAGCTAACGAGCGGCGCAGGCACTTTGGCACTGTTTTCTATACTCGCCTATCTATTGGGATCAGTTCCATTCGGCTTGGTCATGGCGCGGGTATTCGGCTTGGGCGATCTTCGCCAGATAGGGTCGGGAAATATCGGGGCCACGAACGTGCTGCGCACCGGCAACAAGCCAGCTGCTTTTCTGACCCTTGTTCTCGACGCCGGCAAAGGCGGCATCGCTGTTGTGATCGCCCGCGGCCTGGCTGGCGAAGATGCGGCACAAATTGCCGGGCTTGCAGCTTTCCTGGGGCATCTTTTCCCCGTTTGGCTGGGCTTTCGCGGCGGTAAGGGCGTGGCCACGTTTCTTGGAACTGTTCTGGCTCTTGCGTGGCCGCTGGGACTGATCGCCTGCGGGGTCTGGTTGGCCGTCGCTTTTATCAGCCGGTATTCATCGCTGTCAGCACTCATCGCCGCCGCCACAACACCGGTCGCGGCGCTTATGGTGGGTTTCGCAGATCAATTTCTGCCGACCCTCATTATGGCGATCTTCGTTTGGCTGAAGCACAGCGACAACATCGCACGCCTGCGCAGCGGGACAGAGACTAAGATTGGCGGCAGGCGCGCATGACACCGGCACCGGAGTTCCTAGAGAAGTTTGACCGTCTACCGACGGGTGGCTACGGGGCCACAGCCTTCGGCGCCCGTTGGCGAATAACCAAAACAGTCATGGCCGGCGGACGCAGCCAAAAGCTGGAAGCCGAAGAGCTGGGCGGACAGCGCTACGTCAGCTTCAACCTTTATCGCCTTCACGGCGGGGAAGCGCTTTTGAAACCCTGCGAGATGTCCGTCGAAACGGTCGTCGAGTTCATGGAAGAGGTCGTTGCCGATTGAATTCTTGAACAGCACCGGTGGCGCGGCTGGCCCAATTTTGTGAACGGCCTTTGAGTCGCTTGAGATCAATTCACCTAGTAGCTGTAGGCAGGATAGATCCTGGTCAGATCCCGGTCCCATTCATTTTCATATTCGATCAGAAGTTCGTCGGCGGGGCAGCGCCCGGTATCCAGACTGTCCTTGAGAGCGTTCAGAAAGTGGGTTTCGTCCGGCACCAACCCGCCCGAACCGGCTTGCGCCCGCGCGCGAAGGCCGTTCTCGGCGATCGCCACAACTTCGCGGGCAAGACCGTGCATTTTGATCTCACCCACATGCGCTTGCAGGCCATCGACAGACGCCGAAACCCTAAGGGCTTCACGCGTTTCCGCGTCCCAGCCTTTGCAGATGTCCCAGGCGGCATCAAGCGCGACCTGATCATAGAGCAAACCAACCCAAAGCGCAGGCAAGGCGCAAAGCCGACGCCATGGCCCACCATCGGCGCCCCGCATCTCAATGAACTTCTTGATGCGGGCCTCGGGGAAAATGGTGGTCAGATGATCGGCCCAATCCGACAGAAGTGGCCGCTCGCCCGGCAGGGCGGGAAGCTTTCCTTCCAGAAAATCGCGAAACGACTGGCCCAGCGCATCCAGGTACTGCCCGTCGCGGTAGACAAAGTACATCGGCACATCAAGGGCATAGTCCACCCATGCCTCAAAGCCAAATCCGGGCTCGAACACAAATGGCAATGTTCCGGTGCGTGCATTGTCCAACCCGCGCCAGATGCGCGATCGCCAGCTTTTGTGGCCGTTGGTCTTGCCTTCAAAGAAGGGTGAATTGGCAAAAAGGGCCGTAGCCACCGGCTGCAGTGCCAACGCAACCCGCAGTTTTTGCACCATGTCCGCCTCGGACGCGAAATCCAGATTCACTTGGACCGTGCAGGTTCGGTACATCATCTGCGTGCCATGGGTACCAACACGGCCCATATAGTCCGTCATCAGCTTATAACGCCCCTTGGGCATGCGCGGCATGTCCTCGTGGCGCCACTCGGGCGCGGCCCCCAGTCCGATAAACCCGACGCCAATTTCGTCAGCCACGCTTTTCACTTCGGCCAGGTGATCATTCACCTCATCGCAGGTCTGGTGGATGGTCTCCAAAGGAGCGCCGGAAAGCTCCAGTTGGCCACCGGGCTCAAGGCTGATGTTGGCGCCATCCTTTTCCAGACCGATGATGTTCCCGGCCTCAAAAAGCGGCGACCAAGCATAGCGGTCGCGCAGGCCTTCCAGAACAGCCCTGACGGACCGGGCGCCATCATAGGAAAGCGGCCTTAGGCTGTCCTTGCAGTAGCCGAACTTTTCGTGTTCCGTGCCGATGCGCCAGGCGCTTTTCGGCTTACAACCAGACGACAAGTATTCGGCCAATTGCGCATAGTCTTCAATCGGTCCGCCGCCAGATTGGGGGATGGACATGGCCGGGCGCTCCTTGGGCTGGGCGGGTCGTCTGAACCGGTTAACTGGTCCGAATTTCCAGGTAAGTCAATGCGTCGGCGTCCGGGCGATCAAGGGTGTTTTGAGACCGCAATTTCCTTCGTGGCGATCCGGTGTGGGCAAAGAAATCACATCTTTGCACATGTCTTTTCAGTACTCAGAGATACGGACGTGCCCACGTTGCCAAAGGACAATAGCCTCACGGCCCGGCGCGTTCAGAGCTGCAAGCATCGCTTCGGCGTCGAAACCAGGCAACGCCGTGAAAAAATCGAACAGCGCTTCGGCGCCGGCCGCGTTGGTGGGAATGATCAGGTCTTCCCGCCCAGGGGCCGACAAAAGCCACAAAGGGCGTGGGCCTTGCTGCAGGGTCAGCGCGTTCATGTCACCGGCGTCGATGCTGCCACCGAGAAAGGGCGCAAAATAAGTGACCCGACCTTCGGTCACCTGCACCATACCCTCTCCATCGCGACCGGTGCGAAAGCGCACGCGCTGCCAGCCTGCGAAACTAAAGGCCACACCGCCTACCATCATCAGGGTGCCAATGAGGGCCTGCGCGCCGATCCCCTTCCAGCCGAGCCAAAGCCCGGCAATGGTCAGCGCGATACCGATCAGAACCTCGCGCCAGCGCCAAAGCACATGCTGGGCCTCGGGACGGATAAAACTCACGGCAAGAAACTCATGAAGGTCAACACGCGATTTTTAACCGGACGACAGGCTTTTTTAGAGCCAATTGCAACTTCGGCAGACCCAAATTCAAAGCGTCGAGGTTCAAGCGACAAAAAGCTATCCACACACGCCGTGTTCTTGAGATTGTCTTCGTTGGCTGATTTTAGGGTCATCCTTTACCCCTGCCCAAAGGGTGCCATGACGGTGCACTATCCGGGTCGGCATCGTTTTGCGGCCGGGTGTCATAGGGTGCGCGGATCGGTTCGAAAGCCATTTCGGTAAAGTCGCGGATCAGCGTGAGATCTGCTCCCTCACGCCGGTAAAGCCGGCCACCGGATGTCTCGTACAGTTCTAGTTCGGGCACTGGCTCAGGTGCCTTGAAGGCTCGGGCGGCCTTGGCCTTGCCGATCGGCGCGGCGCGCCCGTCGGCCAGTTTCAGGCCCAAGGGATAGCGTGGCGACACGTCGGTCCTGACAAGACGTACCAGATCCTTCGCGCCGCCTATGACATCGGCCGCACCGTCGGCCACAAAAAGACTGTTGTCCACAAACCAGCCGCCGCCACCCCATGTGTTGCCCTGCGGGAAAAGTGCAACGGCGGTAAAATAGGGCGGTCGTGAAATCGCGGTGTAAGCACCCTGGGCCACACCGCCCCAATGGCCATTGAGCGCGAAGAACAAAAAGTGCCTGCCATCGGGTGATATCGCACAGCGATCTTTGTAAAGGCGTTGTTTCAACCACTGCCCATCTTCAAAGCTGTCGGTGTCGCGATGCCAAAGGATCATCCGGGCCTGCCGCGCAGGGCCCTGACGCAGGATAACGGCACGGTCACTTCCCGCTGCAAGATAAAGGTGAAGACGTACGGCCGGTTTCGTCACGTCCAATCTCCTAAAGCCTTTTGCCAAAGTGCCATGGCGGCAACTGCGGCAGTGTCGGCCCGCAGGATGCGCGGACCCAGCGCGACCGGTGACACGGTCGGCACGGTAAGAAGATGCCGTCGTTCGCGGGCGCTGAAGCCGCCTTCCGGACCGACAAGAATGGCCCAGGAACGCCCTTGTGTCGTATCCAAAGCGCCGGCTTGGCCTGCCAGTGTTTCGTCGCAGAACATCAGGTGCCGCTCAACAGGCCAATTTGTGATGACATCGGCCAGTTTTCGCATCTCGGCCACCTCGGGAACGAAGGTGCCGCCGCACTGTTCCGCCGCCTCAATCGCATGGGCCTGCAATCGGTCGCGGCGCACACGCTCTGCGTTGGTAAATTCGGTTTGCACCGGAATGATGCGCGCTGCCCCCATCTCGGCGGCCTTTTCCACGATAAAGTCCGTGCGCGCCTTCTTAATGGGCGCAAATAGCAACCAGAGGTCCGGTGGGCGACGCAGCGGCGCTGTCTTCTGACGCACAGCCAACGTGCCGCCGCGCTTGCCTACGTCAGCCACTTCAGCTGTCCATTCACCGTCCTGTCCGTTAAACAGCGCAACCTCTGCCCCGGTCTGCGCGCGCATTACTCCGAACAGGTAATGCGCCTGATCCCGCGTCAACGGAACTGGTTGCCCCATCGCCAAAGGGTGATCTACATAAAGCCTGATCTTCGCCGCCATGGACCTTTCATATGCCCGGCACTTCGGGGACGCCAGAGACACCGGACACGTCGCCTGCTGTCGCGGACGCAGTACGCGGAAACTGGGTTGACAGCCACGCCCCGGATTGGACCAAACCGTACCTGCGCCTCAGCCGAGCAGACCGTCCCATCGGAACCTGGCTACTGCTGATACCCTGTTGGTGGGCACTGGGCCTTGCCGCCGCCGTCCACGGCTTTGAATTATCGGACGTATGGCTATTTTCAGGTTGCGCCATCGGCGCCTGGCTGATGCGCGGCGCAGGCTGCACCTGGAACGACATCACCGACCGTAACTTCGATGGCCGGGTCGAGCGGACACGGTCACGTCCGATCCCTTCAGGGCAGGTCACCGTGCGGAACGCGGCCGTTTGGATGTGCATCCAGGCGCTTCTCGCGTTCGGAATTTTGCTGACTTTTCACCCGACGGCGATCTGGCTTGGCATCGCCAGCCTGGCATTGGTTTTAATCTACCCGTTCGCAAAGCGTTTCACCTGGTGGCCGCAGGTATTCCTGGGCCTCGCCTTTAACTGGGGTGCGATACTGGCCTGGGCTGCCAAAACCGGCATGGTAGAACCTCCGGCAATCCTACTATACCTCGCTGGCATTGCCTGGACGCTTTTCTACGACACGATCTATGCCCACCAGGACAAGGAAGATGACGCTCTCATAGGCGTGAAATCGACTGCCCGGCTTTTCGGAGACCGCACGTCCGTTTGGCTGCGCGCCTTTCTAGCAGCGTCGGTATTGGTTTTGGCGGCAGCGGTCATAACGGCACTCGCGCCAGCCCAAAATGTGATTGCCCTGGCGCTCGCGCTGGGCGCGCCCTGGGCGTTTGGATGGCACCTGGCATGGCAGTTACGCAGCTTGGACACCGACAACAGCGACCTTTGCCTGAAAATCTTCTGTTCGAACCGCGACGCGGGGCTGCTGCCACTGGCCTTTTTTGCCGGCGCCGCCCTGATCTGATTGATCCTTTGCGCCAGAGAGCCTAGAAGCTAGGAACCTCCAAAAAGAAGAGGTCTCGAGCAAATTCGTATGCGCCACTCCAGTCCCTTCCTTTCGGCGTCGGTCCTTGTCTTTGCTGCTTCGGTCGCGGCTTACATCGCCATGCTTGCCGCAGACATGATCGAAGCGCGGTCAGTCGATGCCGCGCAGGACGAGTTGGATCTGGCTGGATTATCTTGGGTTGAGCTTGCGGGTGATGGCCTCACTCTGACCCTAAGTGGCACGGCACCAGATGAACCGGCCCGTTTCAGGGCACTTACAACGGCGGCGACTGTCGTCGATCCAAGCCGGCTTGTGGACGCGATCTGGGTCGAGCGGCCCAAAGACCTTGTCGCTCCGGATTTTCAGATCGAGATCCTGCGTGGCGAAGACGGCATTTCCCTGATCGGGCTGATCCCTGCCGGCTTTGACCGTGACGAGATTTACCAGCGGGCAGGCGCAATCCAGAATGCGGGACCTGTCACGGATCTGTTAGAGACAGCGGACTATCCGCCATCGCCCAGTTTTTCCGAAGCGGTGGATTTTGCCCTTACCGCACTGGCGGACCTGCCCAAGTCCAAGATATCTGCCAGTGCGCAGCGTGTATCCATCACGGCACTGGCGCAAAGCGAACAAGAGCGCCAAAGCCTGCGGCGCACGTTGGCCGAGCAGGCATCGGATTCGTTTATTCTGGCGCTGGACATATCCGCACCACGCCCGATCGTGGCGCCCTACACATTGCGGTTTGTTAAAGATGTGACAGGACCGCATTTTGACGCCTGCACTGCCGACACGGATGCGGCGCGGGATGAGATTGTCAAAGCGGCAATCGCGGCCGGACTGAAGGGCCGGGCGGACTGCGTGCTGGGTTTGGGCGTTCCGTCTCCCCGCTGGGCCGAGGCTGTGGTTGCCGGAATAGGCGCCCTTGCGGACATGACCGAAGGGAACCTGACCTTTTCGGATGCGGACGTCAGCCTGATCACACCTGCAACGACGTCGCAGGGTGTTTTCGACCGGGCGGTTGGTGAGTTGGAAGCCGCCCTGCCGCCGGTTTTTTCCCTGAACGCAAAGCGCCTGCCACCGGAAAGCAGTGAGGTCGCGACTGATCCGGAGTTTCTGGCAACACTTTCACCCGAAGGCTTGGTTCAGCTTCGCGGTCTGGTGGCGGATCCGCTGATGCGCGGCACCGTCTCGGGTCTTGCTCAGGCGCGGTTTGGTGTGGACCAGGTTTACCAGGCAACACGCACCGCCTCGGGACTTCCGCAAGGCTGGTCCGTAAGGGTGCTGACAGGTCTGGAAGTCCTGGCCATTCTTGACCAGGGCAGCGTTGTGGTGGCGCCGGAACAAATCACCGTATCTGGACTGACTGGCAACAAATCGGCCAGTTCAGAAATCGCACGATTGCTTTCTGAACGGCTGGGAACGGGCGATTACGATATCAGTGTGAATTATATCGCCTCTCTCGACCCATTGGCCGGACTGCCAACAGCGGACGAATGCGTCGAACGCCTGAACCAGGTGCAGGCAGACACCAAAATCACCTTCGATCCAGGCGAGGCAACGATCCGCGCGGACGCGCTTGGCCTCATCGATCTTCTTGCCGAAGGCCTGGAAGACTGCGATGCGGTTAAGATCGAGGTGGCAGGCCACACCGATAGTCAGGGCCGGGAATCGATGAACCTTGCCCTGAGCCAGGCCCGCGCCGAGGCCGTGATCGACGCGCTTCTGGCCAGACGCGTGCGGGTCGGGAACATGGTGGGAAAGGGCTATGGCGAAACCGAGCCCATCGCCGACAATTCCACAGAAAGCGGTCGCGAAGCGAACCGACGAATAGAATTCCGCTTGCAAAGTGAAACCGCCGTTCCTTCGAGCGAAGAGGATGAGCCGGCAAACGCGGATGGGGAATCGACGACCAGCGAGGACACGGAGGAACCCAGTGAACAGAACTGAGCTTATCGTCGCCACGACCATCGTCCTGTTTGTTGCGTTTGCCGCCGGGTGGTTCGCAAGCTGGTTGGTCCAGCGTTTCACCCGGGTCAGTCGCGCCGATATGGGAGAGCTCGACAACCTGGCCCAACAGCTTCACGACGCCGAAGAAGCCCGCGACCGCGCAATTCTGAAGGCCGAAGAGGTAGAAGACGGCCTAAAGCGTCGCCTAACCCAGACCGAAGCCGAGTTGAGTGCGACAATGGAAGGCCTGCGCGAAGCGCGGCGCGAAGCCGAAGATCTGCGCGCGCGCCTAAGCGAGAACGAAGCAGGCTAATCCGGTTTTGGCTGCCAGCGCCTAAGCGCCTCTTCGTCTTCGTCTTTCGCCCGCACCCATTTGGCTGCGCCACTGGCATGTTCCTTCTTCCAAAAGGGCGCGCGGGATTTCAGATAGTCCATCAGGAATTCAGCCGCCGCGAAGGCGGCTGCACGGTGGGCCGCGGCGGTTGCCACCATCATGATCCGCTCGCCCGCACTTAACCGCCCATGGCGGTGGATGATCAGGCAATCCAAAAGATCCCACTTGTCGGATGCCTCTTGCGCAATCCGGGTCAGCGCTCGCTCGGTCATGCTTGGATAGTGCTCTATCTCCATCGCGGTCAGGTCCTCGCCATCTAGATTCCGGACCACGCCTGTAAAGGTCACGACAGCACCGACATCCGACCGGCTTGCGGCAAATTGATCGGCCTCGGCACCGAAGTCGAAGGGTGCTTCCTGAATTACGATCCGCACCATCAGCCGCCGGTCATGGGCGGGAAGAAAGCAACCTCGCGCACGCCTTTGATCGGGGCGTCGAAGTGCGAAAGCTCTTGATCGAGCGCGACCCGCAAGGCTGTCGTATCGGCGAACGCCAAAGCATATCGTTCTTCGCGCGCTCGAAGCTCTTCCACCAGCCCTGCGACTGTCGTGGCGTCGGTTTCAATCCGCTCTTTCGGAATACCGATCCTTTCGCGCACCCATGCAAAATAAAGCACATCTATCATGATGTGCTTTCTTTCAGAAAGGGCATTGCCTTGCGCAAGTAATCTGCACCGGTAACGACTGTCAGTGTCGCTGCCAACCAAAGCAGCGCCACCCCAATGTACCAGCTATAGATCAGACCGGCGTATTTCCATCTCAGCCCCAGCTCGTCAGGAACCTCGCCCAGCAGGATACTCTGCACCAGGGCCGCATCCATTCCGAAGGTCTGCATCCCAAAATAGTGCTCGAAGGCGCCGGTCGAAAACAGTACAGCGATGGCAATCATCTGCAGTGTCGTCTTCCACTTTGCCAGGAACGTCACCTTGAGCGTGCCGGCTTCGTTGCCAAGGTATTCCCTGAGGCCCGACACGAAGACCTCGCGAAACAAGATCAATGTCGCGGGCAAAAGGATCCAGGGGTTCATCCCGGCGTAGCCAGTGATCACAAGAAGCGCGATGACGACCATTGCCTTATCGGCGATTGGATCCAGCATTGCCCCAAAACGGGACTCCTGCTTCCAAGCGCGAGCAAGATAGCCGTCGAACCAATCCGTAGCCGCGGCAAGCACAAAAAGGATCAGAGCAAACCAATCCGCATAGGGCCGCGTGAAGTAAAGAAACATGACCGCAACCCCGGGCGCAGCCAGTAACCGCAACAGCGTCAGAACGTTCGGAAGTGTCCAGGTCATGGCGCTATCTACCGCGTCAGAATTGCGGATGGAAACCTCGAAAACTTAGCCGGCCTCATGAAAGAAATTATATATCTTCTCCGCCAGCCCTTCTGATACCCCGTCGACGGCCTTCAGATCGGCCAGATTTGCACGGCTGACCGCCTTGGCCGAGCCGAAATGGGCCAGCAACGCACGCTTGCGCATGGCACCGACACCAGGAATGTCGTCAAGCGGTGTCGCGCCGACTGCCTTGGACCGCTTGGCCCGGTGTGCGCCGATGGCGAAACGGTGCGCTTCGTCCCGCATCCGCTGAATGAAGTAAAGGACCGGATCGTTATGACGCAGCGCCATCGGCTGCTTACCGATGCGGTAAAACTCTTCCTTGCCCGCATCGCGGTCGACACCCTTGGCGACACCGACCATGGGAATACTCTCAACCCCAAGCTCAACCATGATTTGATGCACCGCACTTACCTGCCCGGCACCGCCGTCGATAAGAAGCAGGTCGGGCCACGTTCCCGATTCCCGCGCGGCATCTTCTTTGAGCAGCCGTTTGAACCGGCGCGTCAGAACCTCTTTCATCATGCCAAAGTCATCGCCGGGTGTCAGATCCGTGCCTGCGATGTTGAACTTACGGTAGCTGGCTCTTTCAAAGCCTTCGGGTCCTGCCACGATCATCGCGCCGACGGCGTGGGCTCCTTGAATGTGGCTGTTGTCGTACACCTCAATCCGCTTGGGCTGGCGCTCCAGACCAAAAGCCTCGGCCAGACCGCGCAGCAGCTTTGCCTGCGTCGCTGTTTCCGCAAGACGCCGATCAAGGCTTTCATGCGCGTTTCGCAAAGCGTTGTGGACAAGCTCTGCCTTTTCACCGCGTTGCGGAACGATGATCTGCACCTTTCTGCCCGCCTTTTCGCCCAGGGCCTCGGCCAGCAAGTCCTGGTCTTCGGCGGGGTGGCTCAGCAGAATCAGACGCGGCGGCACCTTGTCGCCGTAGAACTGGCCGACGAAGGCCTGCAGTACTTCCGAGGCGCCTATATCGTCGCCGCCGATACG
This sequence comes from Pseudomonadota bacterium, assembly GCA_039026235.1. Taxonomy (GTDB): domain Bacteria; phylum Pseudomonadota; class Alphaproteobacteria; order Rhodobacterales; family Rhodobacteraceae; genus JBCCMQ01. Next base: position 189,669 of record JBCCMQ010000003.1, on the reverse strand, counting down.
TGGGTAGTAATCCTTATTTCCCCAGTTCTGGTTTGCGCGGATAAAAAAGACCTGCACGCAAGCCTGGCCGCCCTCCATATGCAAAGCGATGATATCCGCCTCGCGCACACCGCGGGGGTTGATCCCCTGTGCGGTCTGAACCTGTGTCAATGCGCGAATACGGTCGCGGAGAGACGCCGCGCGTTCGAATTCAAGCGCGTCTGACGCTTCGGCCATCTGCTTCTTCAGAACGTCGTGCGCTTCCGTCGAACGCCCCCTAAGAAAGTCTTCGGCCGCCTTTACCAGTTTGGCGTAATCCTCTTTGGATATCTTGCCACCACAGGGGCCCGCACACCGTTTCAGGTGATAGTTCAGACAGGGGCGGTTGCCGGCCTCGACCTCTTTGTCCGTACAGCTTCGCAACAGAAACACCTTTTGCAGCGTGTTTAGCGTTCTGTTGACCGCGCCCGCGCTGGCAAAGGGCCCGTAGTAATGCCCTTTGCGCGCCTTGGCGCCCCGGTGCTTTTCGATGCGCGGGAAGTCATGCTCGGTCGAAATGAAGATGTATGGAAACGACTTATCGTCCCGCAGCAGCACGTTGTACTTGGGCTTGAGCTGCTTGATCAGGTTCTGCTCAAGAAGCAGCGCCTCAGTTTCCGTGCGTGTGGTCAGAAACATCATTGAGGCCGTGTCGCGGATCATCCGCGCAATCCGTGGGCTGTGTCCAGCCGGCCGGGCGTAGCTTGAAACACGTGCTTTCAGGTTTCGTGCTTTGCCGACGTAGAGAACACGGCCGGTTGCATCGAGCATCCGGTACACACCGGGCGACGCTTCCAGGGCATTCAGGTAGCTCTGTATGCGCGCGTGCCCCAGCAACGGCGCAGGCTCGCGCGGTGTCTCTTTCTGTGATGAAGAGGTTTCGATCCGATTTGTCATGGCGCGTCGTTCGATTCTGCATTGGGCTGCACCGGCACGGCGCCAGGAGCAAGCAAAAACATGTCCAGAGTTTCTGTGGATAAGTCTGCGGATACAGAAGGCTTGCCGAGAATTTTGTGTTTGAATTGAACGCGTTCATTAACATGCCCAAAAATTAGGCGCATTTCCAATTGCTTGAAAACAATAAAGAAAAACTTTTTCCCTAGCCAAAACATTGAAAAGGTTAAAAGAATCATAACGGTTTTGTGACGTATGTGACGGCGGTGCACAACTTTGGCAGTGACCGCTTTTCCCACCGCCGGCGCGCCTACTCTACGCCAAGCACGTCCGGCGTCTGCCATGCCAGGTGTTGTCCGCCATCGACACATATTAATTGGCCGGTGACCCCGGGCACGTCCAGCAGGAATCCCAACGCGCGGCAGATCTCATCCGGATCGGTTCCCCGTTCCAATATAGTTGCCGCGCGCTGGTCGTTGAAGTTCTTGGCCGACTGGCGGACGCCCTGCATTGCGGGCCCCGGCCCGATTGCGTTCACGCGCACATTCGGCGCCAGCGCCTGGGCCGCCGACTGGGTGAATGCCCAAAGACCCATCTTTGCAAGTGTGTATGTCATGAAATGGGGCGTGATCTTACGTACCCGCTGATCGATCATATTGACGACAAGACCCGACGCCATGGGTTCGCCATTTGCATCGGTGACTGCAGGAGGCACCTGGGCCGCAAGGGCCTGGGTCAAAACAAACGGCGCACGTAGATTCGATCCAATGTGCCGGTCCCAACTGGTGCGCGTGGCCGACGCAAGCGTGTCGTATTCGAAGATCGACGCATTGTTGACCAGAACCGTGACGGGTCTATCCATCGCCTCGGACGCGCGCGGAAGCAGCGTTTCGCAAGCTACGTCATGCAAGAGATCCGCGTCGAGCGCACAGGCCCTGCGCCCCTTCGCTTCGATTAATGCGACCACCTCTTCGGCCGCTTCCTTCGATGATGCATAATGGACGGCGACGTCATAACCCTGGTCGGCCAGGAAAAGCGCCATGGCGCGTCCCAGACGCACACCGGCGCCGGTCACAAGTGCAACGCCTTCCGCCATTACCCGGCCCGTCCGACGATTAAGCCGAACACGTAGATCAGATAAAGGGTCGTCAGACCCAGACCCAGTAAGCGAGACATATCGCGACCCCCAAAAACGAATGGAATCAAAATCAGCGAGGCAAGCAACATGACCCACAAATCGATGTAGAGGAACTTGGGATCAACAGGGATCCCGCCGAAAAAACTGGCCACGCTAATGATCGCGAGAACGTTGAACATGTTTGAGCCGATGACGTTGCCCAGCGCCACGTCGGCCTGATTGCGCCGCGCAGCCATGACGGTTGTTGCCAGTTCCGGCAGGGACGTCCCAAGCGCCACCAGGGTCAGCCCGATCACGGACTCGCTGGCACCTATGGCTCGGGCGATATCGACGGCTCCGTCGATGAGAAGATCCGCCCCGAGCGGCAAGCCGATAAGACCCAGGACAATATAGATCGAGATCCGGTAGAGCGGCATGTCAGGCTCCGCCCCATCAAGTTCATCCAGCATCTCTTCTTCGCTGTTCTTGCCTTCGGCGTGGTGGGCGCGTGCCTCAACGAATGCGTCGCCAAGGATAAAGGCCAGCGCTGCAAGCAGGATCAAGCCGTGCACCCAGATGATCGGTCCAAGAAAGCAAACGGCAATGAACAGGACCGAAGCTGCGAGCATGAAAACATAGGTCTTGCGGCTGTCGCATTCAGAGGTCGTCAACCCGCTCAAGAGTGCCGGAACGCCCAGAACCAGCAGAATATTCGCCGTGTTGGAGCCAACGACGTTACCAAGCGCCAGTCCCGGCACGCCCGTGGTGACGGCATTGATTGAGATAAGCAATTCCGGCGACGAGGTGCCGAAGGCAATAATTGTCAGGCTGACAATCAGAGCCGGGATGCCCAGCCTCAGGCTGAGGTTGACCGCCCCCTTGACCAGCGCGTCGCCCGCCAAAAGCAAAATGGCCAGACCGAGCAGAAGGTAGACGACGCTCACTGCAGGTTACGCCTGGCCGCAGGGACAGGGGCCTTTACCGATGCGAAACCGCCCGCAAGCCCGGCACTTGGTACGCGAAAACTTCGTTCCGCCGGGCAAGCGCAGACGCCCGAACATGGCCAGGACAGCCATCCCGATCAGAAAAAGACTGACGATCTTTACAATCAACTCAGAGACCGTAGCGCGCATAAAGCGCACGCTCTTCTGCAAAGCCGGCCAGATCGCCCACGACCGACAACCCAAACCGGGACAGGACCGACCGGCGTTGTCCGTAGACGGCGAAGCGTGTCTTTTCGCCGTAGAGCTCTTTCATTTTCGGGACCAGATGCCCAATGCCGTCGGCAAGGCCCACATCCAGTGCTTGTTGCCCGACCCATACGTCTCCTGTGAAGAGATCCGTGCCGGTTGAAAGCTTGCCGGATCTGCTGGATTTGACGTGATCAATGAACGCGGTGTGGATCGGTTCCTGGATGGCTTTGATCCGCTTCACATCGGCTGGCTTCTGCGGCTGAAACGGGTCCATGAAACTCTTCGATTTGCCGGCCGTATGAACGCGGCGTTCGATGCCGAACCGGCCGATAAATTCATGCAGGCCAAAACTGGCAGAAATCACCCCGATCGAGCCGACAATCGACGTGCGGTCGATCCAGATGTCGTCCCCTGCGCAGGCAAGCCAGTACCCGCCGGAAGCGGCCAGATCCTCGACAAACACATGGACGGGAATCGACTTTTCTGTCGCAAGGCGCCGGATACGCGCGGCGATAAGGGACGACTGTACCGGGCTGCCCCCAGGGGAATTGATAGAGATCGCGACCGCTTTTGGTTTGCCGCGACGAAAAGCCTTTTCCAGCAAAGGTGCGACGCTTTGATCGCTGATCCCGGCCCCGGGTCGTCCTCCGGCGGCAATAATGCCTGACAGCCGAACGACCGAGACGACCGGGTCGGCAGTCATGAAGGGAATCCAACGTTTCATGCCGAGCGATGTAGAGGCGGCACGCCCGGTGAACAAGGTTATCGTCGAAATGGTGACATGCTGTTGCTGCCGGGCCCCGCCCAGGCGCGCGCACTTGGCGATTTCACGACGCAGCGTTTTGAACACGCGGCCCAAACTCGCGTAGCACATGTTCGTAGACCTCGCGCTTGAAGGGTACGATCTGGCCCGGGACATCGGCCGCGACCAGCCAGCGCCAGGTTGAAAATTCGGGATGCTCGGTTTCGATGCGTATCTGGTCATCGCGACCATGAAACCGCATCAGGAACCAAAGCTGCCTTTGCCCCCGGTATTTTCCACCCCAGAGGTTCGGCACAAGCTCTAAAGGCAGATCATAGGTCACCCAGTCAGAGGTTTGCGCCTCAATTGTCACAAGATCCGCGGTGACCCCGGTTTCCTCCCACAGCTCACGAAGGGCCGCATCCCGCGGAGTTTCGCCCGGGTCAATTCCGCCCTGCGGCATCTGCCAAGCCGGCGATGGGCTGTCTATTCTCTGGCCGACGAAAACGCAGCCGTCTGTCCGCGCAAGCATCACTCCCACGCAAGGTCGGTATGGAAGACCGGCTATATGGTCAGGCGTCATGGACTCGTATCAGACGGTTAGGTGGGTGGCCCGCACCCACCAATGAACCTGCGATCCTCAGTTCGCGCTGTCCGAGTTAAGTACGCTCAGTCCGCGCAGGATATCGATGGCGTAGGCCAGCTGGTAATCCTCTTCGCGCAGCTTCGCGACCTCTTCCGCCCGCGCCTGCTCTTCAAGGATGATCTCGCGTTCGTCATCGCTCACCGAGTCATTGTCCAGGCTGCCACGCAAATCCGCTTCGGAACGGCGCTGGGGCTCTTCATCCTCGTTGGCCACTTCTGCTGTGGGATCTGTCAGCGGCTGTTGGACGACCAGATCAGGAGACACGCCAAGCGCCTGAATAGAGCGTCCGGATGGCGTATAGTACCGCGCCGTGGTCAGCCGCATCGCACCTTCTCCCCGCAGCGGCATGACCGTCTGCACGGATCCTTTGCCAAAGCTCTTTTCACCCACGACAATGGCGCGCCGGTGATCTTGCAATGCACCGGCGACAATCTCTGACGCGCTGGCCGAACCGCCGTTGATCAGAACAACAATCGGTTTGCCTTCGGCGAGATCTCCGGGCTTTGCGTTGTAGCGTTCGCTGTCCTGCGGATTGCGGCCCCGGGTTGAGACAATTTCTCCCTTCTCAAGGAATGCGTCGGAAACAGCGATCGCCTGGGTCAAAAGACCGCCCGGATTGTTGCGCAGGTCGATGACGAAGCCGTTTACGTTTTCCATGCCGCCCAGTTCCTCGACCGACTCGCGCAGGCCGGCTTCGAGGTTCGGGTAGGTCTGGTCGTTGAATGTCGTCACACGCAGCACGACCGTGTTGTTTTGGGTCCGGGTCCGCACCGCCGTCAGTTTGATCGTATCCCGAATGATCGTGACGTCGAAGGGTTCTTCCACGCCTTCGCGGACCACGGTGATAATAATCTCAGAACCCACCGGGCCCCGCATAATGCCAACGGCATCGTCGAGGGTTAGGCCCAGCACGCTTTCACCGTCGACATGCGTAATATAGTCGCCCGCTTCAATCCCAGCCTCATCCGCCGGGGTGCCATCAATGGGCGAGACGACTTTTACAAAGCCTTCCTCTTGGGTCACTTCAATACCAAGGCCGCCGAATTCCCCACGCGTCTGCACCCGCATCGCACTGGCATCTTCGGGTGACAGATAGGATGAATGCGGATCCAGTGAACTAAGCATACCGTCGATTGCCGCCTCGATCAGATCTCCTTCTTCGACCTGCTCGACGTATTGCACGCGGATCCGTTCAAAAATATCGCCGAAAAGATCCAACTGTTCGTAAACGCTGGACTTTCGAGCGCTTTCCTGTGCGACCAGAGGGCCCGCGACCTGACTTGTCACAAGAACGCCCCCAAGGATGCCCGCCACGGCTGCCATAGCAAATTTTTTCGTGCTCATGTTCATTCCTTGTTCAGGGCGAACCATCCAGTTGGGTCCACCGCATTCTGGCCCCGTCGCGATTCGACATAGAGCGTTTGCGTGTATTCGCCGCCATTTTCCGTGACGGTTGACTCGTTGGTCGCCATCAAACCAACAGGCGCGCCCTGGGGCAAGACCTGACCAACCTCGGCGAACACGCGATCAACACCCGCGAGGACCAAAAGATACCCTGCGGCCGGTTCGAGTATAATCACATTTCCGTAGTCCAAAAGCGGCCCGACAAAGCGGGCAGTTGCCTGAAACGGCGCCGTTACGGGAGATCCCGGTCGCGCTGCGATCAATACGCCGGGCCGGGTAACACCTGCCGCGTTCGGCTCGCCGGGCCACAGCAGGACCGGACCCACCACTGGAAGAGCCAATTTTCCGCGCAAGGCATCAAAGTCAGTCGCCGTACTATTGGTTTCTTGCCCCGGAAGCTCGGCAAGCCCGTCGGCGAACATCGCCAACGTCTCTGAACCCGCAACCAGAACGGCCAGACTTTCCGGTGTATCGACGATGCGGCGCGGAAGGTCGGTTCGTTGTTCGGCCGCTTGCGCGAGTGCGCTGCGTGCATGTTTGAGAGAATTCCGCGCGGTCGAAATCTCGGCTTCGGCGCCGTCGCGCAAAGCACGCAGCGTTGCAAGCTCATCAAGGTCGGCCCGCAGTCTGTCCGCCTGAACCTGAAGTTCCTGAGCAACCGAGCCCATCAGCATCGATGCCCGCGCCGTGCCTAAAGGGCCGGATGGATGCAAGAGCCGCACTTCGAAGCCTGCGCCCTCAACCGCCTGCAGCGCTGAAAGCAAACGGGACATTTCTTCGGAACGCGCTTCCAGTTCCTGTTCGAGAGCTGCCGTACGTTGCAGGGTGCGCCGATGCGCGTCCCTCAATGCGGACAGGCCATTTTCAAAGGCGCGGATCGCCTCTGTCTGGGCGGAAATCCGGTCTTCGGCTTCGGTGGCCCCGGCCAGTGCCAGCGTCGCCCGCTCAAGCTGCGCACTTGCGGCGCGTGCAGCCTCTGCCGCCGTCGATTGCGACCAACCGGTGGCGGGTGTCGCCAGCGCGAGGGCGCATGCCGCCACAAAAGCTTTCCAACGGGTCATAAGATCAGCGAAGTCCCGGTCATTTCCGGCGGGACATCCAACTCCATAAGCGCGAGTATGGTCGGCGCGAGGTCGGCCAGCCGGCCATTGCGCAGGCGTGCGCCTTCGGGTCCACCAAACAGAACGACAGGAACGAGGTTAAGGGTGTGGGCTGTATGCGGGCCGCCCGTTTCCGGATCGATCATCACATCGCAGTTGCCATGATCGGCCGTGACAAGGATCGCCCCGCCCGTTTGCCGGATGGCCTCCACGCCCTGCCCGAGACCGCTGTCGACGGCTTCACAAGCTTTGATTGCTGCACTCAGATCGCCGGTATGCCCCACCATGTCGGGGTTGGCGTAATTGACGACAATCAAATCATAGCCATCAAGGATCGCCGCCACTAACCGCTCAGTCACTTCGGGCGCAGCCATTTCGGGCTGCAGGTCATAGGTCGCCACCTTTGGGCTGGGGGGCATAAAGCGATCCTCTCCAGCCTCTGGCGGCTCAACCCCACCGTTCAAAAAAAACGTCACATGGGGGTACTTTTCGGTTTCCGCCAGCCGAAACTGCCGCAGCCCGTGTCGCGAAACCCAACCGCCCAGGGTGTTGACGATTTCCCGCTTCGGAAAAACCGTCGTCAGATAGGCGTTATGCGCATCAGAGTACTCTGTCATGCCCATGGCCGCCGCCAGCGCCGGCGGGCGCGGCCGGGGAAAGTCGTGAAAGTTCGGGTCAGCGATGGCCGCCATGATCTCACGTGCCCGGTCCGAGCGAAAATTGATGCAGAACAGGCCATCGCCTGACCCCATGCCGCCATAGCGGCCAATGCGCGTAGGTTGAACGAACTCGTCCGTCTCGTCACGCTCGGCGGCCATGGCAAGGGCCTCTGTCGCGGTGTCGGCGGTGAATGCGGCATCTCCCAGAACGATGGCGCGGTAGGCGCGTTCGACACGGTCCCAGCGATTGTCGCGATCCATAGCGTAATAGCGGCCGGTAACAGTTGCGATCCGTGCGTTCCTGGGCAAGGCGGCATCCAGCGCCTCTACAAAACCCATCGCCGAAACCGGCGCGACATCCCGGCCGTCCGTCATGGCGTGAATGGCAACCGGCACACCTGCATCGGTGATGACCCGAACGGTTTCAATCAGATGGCTCAGCATCGCATGCACGCCGCCGTCCGACACCAGACCGAGGATATGGGCGGTTCCGCTACTGTCGCGCAGTTTCTCGATAAAGCGTCGCAACGGGGGCATGTCCATAAAGCTGCCGTCTTCGATCGACAGATCTATCTGGCCAAGATCCATCGCCACGACGCGACCGGCCCCAATGTTGGTGTGTCCAACTTCGGAGTTTCCCATCTGGCCCTTGGGCAGCCCGGCGTCCGGGCCATGGGTGATAAGCGTGGCGCTGGGGCAGGTCGCCAGCAATCGATCCATAACGGGTGTTTCAGCCAAGAGCGGCGCATTGCCTTCTTGGCGCGGACTGATGCCCCACCCATCCAGAATGCAAAGGACGACTGGTTTGCTCATCGCGGTCTCGCTTTATCGAATTGCCTTCTCGTCCGTTCTAGGCGGGACAAGGACCGCCCACAACTCAACTGCTCCCTAGCCACGATGATAGGGGCTAGCCGCCAAAATGGACACAGCCCGATAAAGCTGCTCGGCCAGCATCGCCCGGGCCAACATATGCGGCCAGACCATGGCACCAAAGGACAGCGAAAAATCCGCTTCCCCGACAAGATCGGTCTGCAGGCCGTCGGCTCCACCAATCAGAAAAGCCAGATCCCGCGTGCCATTGTCCCGCCAGCCAGCAAGTTTCCGGGCGAAGTCAGGTGATGAGAGCATTTGGCCGCGTTCATCTAATGCGACCACCAAAGCGCCCTGAGGAACAGACGCGCGAAGCTTGCTGGCTTCCGGCGCCTTACCACCGCCCGAGCGCATGTCGACTTCTAGAATCCTAGCCGGACCCAAGCCCAAACCACGCCCAGCGCGGTCGAAGCGCGCAATATAGTCGTCTACTATGTCACGCTCTGGCCCAGACCGCAGTCTGCCGACGGCACAGATCGTGACGCGCATGAACTACGCTTTTGCCGCGCTAACCTCGGCGGGCGTCATCCACATTTTTTCGATCTGGTAGAAGTCGCGGACCTCCGGTCGGAAGATATGCACGATAACATCGCCAGCATCGATCAGCACCCAGTCACCCTGGTCGCGCCCTTCGACTTTGCACAGAACACCCGCGTCCTGTTTCAGCCGCTCTACCAATTTGTCCGATATCGACACCACCTGCCGGGTCGAACGCCCCGAGGCCACAACCATATGGTCAGCAATCTCAGACTTGCCGGCCAGATTAATCGCCAGCACGTCTTCCGCTTTGTCATTTTCGAGGGAGTGAAGAACGCGCGTCAAAAGGGTCGCGTTTTCCGGAACGGTCAGACTTGGCTTCATGCCAGTCGCCGGTGCAGCTGGGTCATCAGCTGCATACTCAAATTGAGACAGGACATTGTCCTCCTGGATTGCAGTGCCGATTGTGCGGCACATCTCGATGATAACATTGGCATTTCGAATTCTCAATGAAACGACGGAATTGATCACGAACGGGTGTGACAGTTCGGCGGCAGTGCATTCACTTCAAACTGGAGGAATCTTCCCAAGAACTTCAAATAAAATAGTTTTTTAGGTTCGCATCGGTCGGCTGCCGAATTTTCAGGCGCGGTGGATTTCCCGACACTGACTGAAAAGATAACGCCGTCTAGTAAAGTCGTCCAACAGGATCGGTGCCCGGTGCGGAGGGCAGGTTTTGGTACAGCAGCGCGCCAAAAATCATCCGCAAAAACGCAATCGGCTGACCCGTCTTTTGCTCCGTACCGCCTTCGTACCAGGATGCCGAGTAAAGTTGCCGCGTGATCAGGTCCGGGCGCATGTGCTGTGCCGAGGTGAGCCAACCGCCCGACACGTAGGCTTCGCGCCCCGATGCGACGGCGACCATCACAAACGCCCCAAGGGCGGCCGCATTGAATGCATTCAGGATGATTGGAACCGCTTTTCTACCTCCCGTTCTAGTTATGGCAAGTGGACCCCGCATAAAGGCCCCGACACTGCGGCAATCCGCAGCATTCAAACCCATCTGGCGCGCAGAAGTCCTTGCTGGACGGTCAAGGTAAGGATATGGGTGACCGCCATGAGACAACCGATCCTCGATATCGCTGACCAGGCAAGACTGCCTTGGCGTTTCGTGAGGCTGGCCCGCGCCGCCAGGTGCATGCTTTAGGCCCCGGCTTTTTTTGCCGGGTTGACGCCTTTGAGCGTGCCCAAGCCCAAGACGATCATCGGAGCCTGAAATGACAGCCCCTCGCACACTCTACGATAAAATCTGGGACGACCATGTCGCGCACCGTTCCGAAGACGGCACGTGCCTTTTGTATATTGACCGCCATCTCGTTCACGAAGTGACCAGCCCACAAGCATTCGAAGGGCTGCGCATGGCCGGCCGCCAGGTGCGGGCACCGGAAAAAACCGTTGCAGTGCCGGACCACAATGTACCCACCGACCCAAGCCGCATCAACGGCATCGAGGACGAACAGTCACGGGTCCAGGTTGAAGCGTTGCGCCAGAACGCGAGGGACTTTGGAGTGGAGCTTTATGATGTGGACGATATCCGGCAGGGCATCGTCCACATCATCGGACCCGAACAGGGCTGGACCCAGCCGGGCATGACCATTGTTTGCGGCGACAGCCATACGGCCACGCATGGTGCATTTGGAGCGCTTGCCCACGGGATCGGCACATCGGAGGTCGAACATGTTCTGGCGACCCAAACGCTGATCCAGAAAAAATCCAAGAACATGCTTGTGCATGTCGACGGAGAATTACCGCCGGGCGTCACCGCGAAAGACATCACGCTTGAGGTGATCGGCCGGACCGGCACGGCCGGCGGCACGGGTCACGTCATCGAATATGCTGGGTCGGCCATCCGATCGCTGTCCATGGAAGGCCGCATGACGGTCTGCAACATGGCGATTGAAGGCGGTGCGCGGGCCGGCCTGATCGCACCAGATGAGAAGACCATGGACTATGTGCGGGGCAGGCCGCATGCGCCCAAAGGTGCCCATTGGGAAGCAGCGGTTACCTACTGGAGGACGTTGATGTCCGATCCGGGCGCGCATTATGATCGCACCGTCGAAATCGACGCAGCAGCGATCGCACCGGTGGTTACCTGGGGAACCAGTCCGGAAGACGTATTGCCGATTACGGGCGAAGTACCGTCACCGAGCACTTTCCAAGGTGGAAAGATGGACGCAGCGCAGCGGTCACTGGACTACATGGGACTGACACCGGGAACACCCCTGCGCGATATCAAGATCGATACAGTCTTCATCGGGTCCTGCACCAACGGCAGAATTGAGGATCTGCGCGAAGTTGCGCGGGTCATGGAGGGACGCCGCGTAAAGGATGGCGTGCGCGCCATGATTGTACCCGGCTCTGGGCTTGTACGCTTGCAGGCCGAAGAAGAAGGCATTGCCCAGCAGCTTATTGAAGCAGGCTTTGACTGGCGTATGGCCGGCTGTTCAATGTGCCTTGGCATGAACCCGGATCAGCTGCAGCCCGGTGAACGTTGCGCGTCGACCTCCAATCGGAATTTCGAGGGCCGGCAAGGACGCGGGGGGCGCACGCATCTGATGAGCCCCGCCATGGCGGCGGCGGCTGCGATCACCGGAAGGCTGACCGACATTCGCGAACTGATGTAGAAGCGCGAAGCGCAAGGTAAGGGGATCTGGCAATGCAAACTTGGCTCAGTTGGCTGATTGTCGGTGTCGTTTCGGTTGTCTTCGGCGTTGTTGTGCTCGGCAATGCCACGGCTGCATCTATCGCAGTCACTACGCTGACCGGCCTTCTTTTCGCCGCAACCGGCATCTTTCAGATTGTCGTCGGCTGGAGCGAAGAAGGTACGGGGCACAAGATAGTCACTATCGGACTTGGTGCGCTTATGCTTCTTTTGGGTGTCTCATTCATGTTCAATCCGCTGGACGGCGTGATCAGCCTCGCACTTTTGGTGACCATCCTTATTGGCGCCGGCGGCATCCTGCGTCTGGCCATGGCCCGTCGCATGAAGGACACGCGTTTCTATATGCCGATGCTCATATCGGGCGCGCTGTCACTGTTGCTCGTGGCCTACATTCTGCTGAACTTCGCCACCGTCGGGCCCCAGCTTCTGGGCATTCTTCTCGGGATTGAACTGATCTTTAACGGCACAAGCCTGATCGTGCTCGCATTCTTTCTGCGCGCTGCGTCGCGCCAGCATCAGGCATAGCAGCGCAGGTCTAATTGGGAGCGGCCCGGAAATCCGGCAGGAGAAACGACATGAAAAAATTCACCACGATGACCGGAGTGGCCGCGCCAATGCCATTGGTCAATATCGACACCGATATGATCATTCCGAAACAGTTCCTGAAGACGATCAAACGCTCGGGTCTTGGCGTCAATCTGTTCGACGAGATGCGCTATGACAGCGAAGGGTCCGAAATCGAGGGCTTCGTTCTGAACAAACCGGCCTACCGCTCGGCAGAGATCATTGTCGCCGGCGACAACTTCGGCTGCGGATCTTCGCGCGAGCATGCCCCGTGGGCGTTGTTGGACTTCGGGATCCGCTGTGTCATTTCGACCAGTTTCGCAGACATCTTCTTCAACAACTGCTTCAAGAACGGAATCCTGCCCATCGTCCTTCCACAGGAACAGATTGATCTGCTGATGGACGATGCGGAGAACGGCGCGAACGCGACGTTGACCATCGATCTGGAAAATCAGGTCATCACCCGACCCGACGGTGGCAAGATCGCCTTCGATGTGGACGCGTTTCGCAAGCACTGTCTTCTGAACGGTCTGGACGATATCGGACAGACTATGGAGAAATCCGCATCAATCGACACATTCGAGGCGAAAACGGCAACAGTCCGTCCGTGGGTGTAGCCTTGGGGTTAACCCACAACATCTAGTAGACCGTTTCCAGAAGCCATAAATTTTTGAGAAGTTTGATGCATTGTCGCGACACATATTCCACGAAAATGCCTCATTATCCGCGTCTTAGTAGATGACGGAACGAGTCACGGGTTAGGCTTGGTAATATCCGGTCAACGGCTATCGCGTACCTTGGGGCGCGGTGGTCCCGGAATAGCAGGTTGCACTCGCTGCTGCTCAGACGGGAAATTGGGGACGAGGGTCTAGGACGTGATCGCACAGATCGCAGGTGCACTTTTGCGCGCAGTCTTGGTTGCTGCGATGGTGGCGTCGCCATCGATTCTGGTGCCAGATCCATCCAGCGGTTCCAGCGAAGTCATCTCACTTGTGGCACTGTGCTTTGGCGTTTTCGTGTTTATCGAATACGTGTCGACCTATCCAAGCCTGCTTGAGTTCCGTGATGCGCCACCCTTCAACCGGATGCGGTTTCTTTCGGTCGGCGCAACGGTCATTTTAGTGTCGATCATTACCCGCGGCAGAACCGATCCAAGCACGCTAACGGAATTTGTCAGTGCCGTGGGTCTTCTGTTCGGTCACATTCTGAATTTCCCGTATTCGCCCGTGCGTCTCTTCACACTGATGCTAAGCGATGGTGCGGGGCCGGTTTATACGAACCATGTTTTGGCAATCGCGGGTCTGAGCTATTTCATCACGCTCCTTACAGTCGGCACCTTCGCGGCGCTTCTCTATCTCACCCGCTGGCCATCCCACAAGAAGCCCTTCAACGTCTGGATCAATCTGCCAACCTTTGATCCAACTGCGGGTGGCGACGTTGTGCAACAGCTCAGCCGGGATGCGCGTCTTAACGCTTCATTAGGGTTCTTGCTCCCATTCTTGCTGCCTCTGGCGGTCTACCTGTCGGCACTGATCTTTGACCCGATCGCCCTGGTGACCCCACAAAGCCTGATTTGGACGGTTGCCGCATGGTCATTCCTCTCAACCAACATGATGATGCGCGGAATTGCGATGGCGCGCATCGCCATGATGATCGAGGAAAAGCGCAAGCGGTCCTTCCCCGAAAGCGAAGACGTCTTGTTGCCGGCCTAACCGGGGCGCTCTGTCTGATCGCGTCGGCAGGTCTTGCTGATAAGCTTCGTATCGCCACATTCAATACGGAACTCGCCCGCGAAGGGCCCGGGCTATTGCTACGCGACATCCAAAAGGGTGACGATCCGCAGATCATGGCGTTTGGGCAAGTGATGGCCCACGCCGCGCCAGATATCGTCGTCTTGCAGAGCGTCGATTTCGATGCGGACCTGACCACGCTCAACGCGCTCAATGCGTCCCTTGAACCGGCGATGGCACGCTACCCATACGTCTTTGCACGTCGACCGAACACTGGTCGCGTGTCCGGCTTTGACATGAACGGCAACGGACGCCTGGGTGAAGCGCAGGACGCCCATGGCTACGGTACATTCGCCGGACAAGGCGGAATGGCCATCCTGTCCCGGTGGCCCATCGAAGAGGACTTGATCACCGACTTCACAGCGCTCCTCTGGCAGGATCTGCCCGACGCCCGGCGCCCGCTCTATGAGGACGGCACGCCGTTTCCTAGCCCCGATGCCGCCGCCGCAATTCGTCTTTCGACCACAGCCCATTGGGCGGTGCCGGTTCGCACGAAAGACGGCGGCTTGCTGACCGTATTGACCATGCACGCAAGCCCGCCGGTATTCGATGGCCCAGAAGACCGAAATGGTCTTCGCAATGCCAACGAGTTAGAGCTTTGGATGCGCTTTCTCGACGGTGGACTGGCCGACCGTCCGCCAACGGAGCGATTTGTGATCGCCGGTGATGCCAATGCAGACCCTGTGGATGGTGAAAGCGTCAAAGAAGCAATCAACGCTCTACTGAACCACCCGCTATTGCAGGACCCGCAACCGTCAAGTCCGGGCGCAACGTCTGCATCGGAGCGCCAGCAGGGCATAAACCGGGATCATGCCGGCGATCCGTCACACGACACAGCCGACTGGCGCGACCTGCCGGGGCCCGGAAATCTGCGCGTCGACTATATTCTTCCTTCGCGCGATCTTGGTGTGGTTGCCTCAGGTGTTCTGTGGCCGGGGCCGGATGCGGACAGCGCTCTTCTGCAATCCGTTGTCACCGCTTCACGGCATCGGTTGGTTTGGGTGGACATAAACCTGCACTGAATTCCCTCGTGCCTACCCTTGGCGGAAACCGGCTGCCCCATTTGCAACCCATGGCGCGCAAGCATGGTCGTACGGTCGATCCCGGCGCATTCCTTGACGCTCTTCCGTGCAGCGTTTAGGCGAGATCCGACACAAACGACTTTGCAGGAACACCCCCATGACGACCGGTTCACTTTTGATACTTCCCGGCGACGGAATCGGCCCCGAGGTGATGGATCAGGTTGTTCGGATTATTGACTGGTTCAGCACCAAACGCGGTTTGAGCTTTACGATTGAAACCGACCTTATCGGTGGCGCGGCCTATGACACCCACGGCACACCGCTTACCGACGAGACCATGGAGAAAGCACAAGCGGTCGATGCGGTTCTCTTGGGCGCCGTCGGCGGCCCGGCCTATGATGATCTGGATTTTTCGGTCAAACCCGAACGGGGCCTTCTGCGCATCCGTAAAGAGATGGATCTGTTCTCAAACCTCCGACCAGCCCAGTGCTTTGATGCGCTGGCAGATTTTTCTTCGCTGAAACGGGACGTCGTCGCCGGTCTCGACATCGTCATCGTCCGCGAACTGACCAGCGGCATCTATTTCGGCGAGCCGCGCGGGATCTTTGAAGAGGGTAACGAGCGCGTGGGGGTCAACACCCAGCGATACACGGAATCAGAGATCGAAAGGGTCGCCCGGTCGGCCTTTGAACTGGCGCGCCGGCGATCGGGCAAGGTATGTTCGATGGAAAAGGCCAACGTCATGGAATCTGGCATCCTCTGGCGTGAAGTGGTGCAGCAGGTCCACGACGCGGACTATCCCGACATTGAACTGTCCCACATGTACGCCGACGCAGGCGCGATGCAGCTTTGCCGCTGGCCAAAGCAGTTCGACGTCATCGTCACCGACAACCTGTTCGGCGATCTGCTTTCCGACGCGGCAGCCATGCTGACCGGCAGCCTTGGTATGCTGCCCTCGGCCAGCCTGGGCGCAACCATGGCCAACGGCCGGCCCAAGGCGCTTTACGAGCCGGTCCATGGCTCTGCACCCGACATCGCCGGTCAGGGCAAGGCAAACCCGATTGCCTGTGTTCTGAGTTTCGCCATGGCCCTGCGGTATAGCTTCGATCAGGGCGACGAAGCGACCCGCCTGGAAGACGCGATAGAGACGGTTCTGGCCGAAGGCGCGCGAACCGCAGATCTGCTGGGCCCAGAAGGCGGTGAAGCGATATCAACCTCGGACATGGGCGACGCGATACTGGCCGCACTGGACAGAACGCTCTGAACCGCACGCCCGCGACGACAGAGCCTTGACGGGGCCGAAGGATCGCGCACCCTAGCGCCAATTGGGTGAGGCGCAATGATCGGCAGCGCGAAATCAAATATTCAGGGGGCCGCCTTTGCGTTGCTGGCGTTCGGCCTTTTTGCGTCGCACGACGTCGTGGTTAAGACACTCGGCGCCAGCTATTCCACATTCCAGATCGTCTTTTTCAGCGTGCTCTTCTCATTTCCGCTGGTCATGCTGATGCTCATGCGCGACGCGACCAGCGGGACGCTGATACCTGCCCACCCGTGGTGGACTGCGCTGCGAACGGCGGCGGCTGTGGCGACCGGGTCATCTGCCTTTTACGCCTTCTCGGTCCTGCCGCTGGCCGAGGTGTATGCAATCATTTTCGCAACGCCCCTGATTATCACGGTCCTGTCCATCCCGATCCTTGGCGAAAGGGTCGGGCTTCACCGTTGGGCCGCCGTCGCCAT
Organism: Pseudomonadota bacterium; assembly: GCA_039026235.1. Taxonomy (GTDB): domain Bacteria; phylum Pseudomonadota; class Alphaproteobacteria; order Rhodobacterales; family Rhodobacteraceae; genus JBCCMQ01. The sequence continues at coordinate 172,714 of JBCCMQ010000003.1, read as the reverse complement.
TGGATTGCTTGGGGTGATGGTCGTGCTGCGTCCCGGCGGCGAGACCACGCTTACCCTTGGTCATCTGGCCGCATTGGCCGCCGCGGTCTGCGGCGCCCTCGCCGCGATCATCGTCCGCAAGATCGGAAAAGACGAACGCAGTGCCGTGCTGATGCTTTATCCCATGATGGCCAACTTCCTTATCATGGCGGCGATCCTGCCATTCATCTACGAACCCATGCCGGTTCAGCACCTGGGTCTGCTGGCGACGATGTCGATCTTAGCCTTCACCGCCGGGCTTTGCCTGATCAGTGCCTACAAGGCCGGGGATGCGGCCGTTGTTGCCCCGATGCAGTACTCACAGATCGTGTGGGCGTCGGCTTACGGCGCGCTCTTCTTTGACGAGATACCAGAACCAGCGACGGGTATCGGCGCTGCGATCATCATTGCCAGCGGGCTTTACGTCGTGCTGCGCGAAGTGTTCGGCGGCCGGTCCCAGAACGCGCCGGTCACCCAGTCCAGAACACGGCCCGAGACCGGCACCTCGCCCCGTGTTGGTATATTGCTGATGCGTCGGGCCGAAGCCCATGTCGCCGGACACGAAGCCCTTGCAAAGAAAGCAGACGAAGAGTAAGCCGCCCAAATGGTCGGAGTGTAGCTCAGCCTGGTAGAGCACTGTCTTCGGGAGGCAGGGGTCGTGAGTTCGAATCTCGCCACTCCGACCAATAAAATCAATAGGTTAAGCAGGAAACTGTTTCTCTTCTACTCCGCTGGTGTTTTGTCGGATATGTTTTTCTGCTTCTTTCAGGTAGGAAATACCGCCATATCAGGTTCGGTCCCTTTCTCGGCTGCCTGGAAATATTCACTGGCGTGTCGTAGGAAAGAGCCGTTTGAGATTGCGCTGGGCGCTACGGCTCTGTTGTAAGACATCAGTAGGACGAACCTGAATTCTGGTAGTCCATGTGGGGCATGAGAATAGAAATATGTCTAAGCTCTTAGAGCTAACTGAAAATGCTGAATCCATCCTTTTAAACAGACTAGGATTGGATTGTGGACCTTTGCGTATTTCTTTTTGCAGTGGTACAGGTGATGTTGTTGGCACATATAATTATTGGCGGATGGGAAAAAATGGATCCAAGAGTTCTGTCAGTCACCTATTCAGCTCAGTTGTACGAACTAGCGATTTTATTGAACGCGGAATTGCAAATTTCCTCTCCATTTTTCGCGCCGATTTTTATATAATATAACTTTCAGATTAATAAGGTTACTTGTGTGAAATACAGCTGTTGAATAAAATATCACCATAGAGAGCCTTACTGTATTCTTGAAGCTTACGAAGCAATGAGCGTATTAAAGCTAAACCTTGTAATTGTTGGTACCGGTTTTCTGAATAGTAGATGGAAAAATATTTGTAAAGGAAGATAGCTAATCCTTATTGCACACAATACTTTTTGGCCTATGGGCAGTCCTCCGATATCAATAAAGGAAAAATTAAAACTCAAAATGCTAGAATTGCGTATCAAGCATATAGATGGAGCTGTTTGCACATCAGAAGAATGTGCCAGGCAAATTAGCTACGTTACTGATGGACGAATTCTAGGCATTCCGGAGCACCCACAGATTACGCCAAGATACGAGATCAAAATCCCGAAATCTCCTAGAAATCTGCTGTTCTTGGGCCGCGTGGAAGCTAGCAGGGGCATCTACATGCTCCTTGAGGCGTTTGTCGCTATTAAGAGAGATTTCCCGGATCTAAAATTGGTTTTCGCGGGTTCAGGAAGCCAGGATGAGAACCTAGAGCGTGCCATTAACGGTGCTGGTCTATCTGATATTCGCTTTGTCGGTGGGCTAAACTCAACCGAGGTTCATGAACAGATATCCAACTCAGACCTCCTGATTTGTCCGACAACGACCGGGTTCAATGAAGGCTTAGCCCTAGTCGGCTTTGAGGCAGCTGCTCATGGAGTTCCTACGATTCTTAGTTCTGTTGTCCCCGCTGCAGACTTACTTCACGGATGTTCATTAGCGTTTCGCGCGGACAGTACCGAAGACCTGACGCGGACAATGCGTGAAATCATTTCTAATGATACACTGTACGCTAAGCTCTGTCATGAAACAAAAGAGGTTCGGTCAGGATTGTACAATCGAGGTTTGTCTTGGGGTTCGCAGCTAGCAAAAGTCCTCTTATCTGCGTAGCTGTGTGACACTTCGGCTGATCTGTTTTTGCTTGGCGGCACAAAAAAATGATTGCGTAATTAGAATGACTTCCATAGGCCGCCATGAGTGAGATGTACACTTTGCGGCCTCACATAAATACACAGCCCAGCTGATCGAGTTCGGCATCGCGCAGACTGAAGTCTATGTGCCCATGCTAAAGTTCTATTAACGCGAATAGCGCTTGGCCTTCTCACAAGGCCATTCCAGCGCTCCATAACATATCAAGGTGAATCTTCCCGCTTAGAGAGCTGGGATCGCGTTTAGAACCTCAGTCTCTTGTTTTTCATTGTCTCGCCGGTATCGTTCAACCCGATTCTTTTTTTTGGTCGTCGTATCCATATGTCTGCTTACCGCCTGTCTTTCTTTTTGCCTCTCGCCCACCTAGCAGAGGTGCTTCAAGCGGCCTCGGTGAGCACCTTATGAATGTCCATCCGTAAGGTAGCGTCCAAGCCGCATTGGCTACCGGCACCGGCGCATGTTTGATACCAACCGGCAAGCATATGCTTCAAAAAGCGCCCCGGAAAACCGCGAAAGGAACATGTGGTGGCCGTGAAAGTCGCTTTCTTCGGACTTGGTTCCATGGGTTATGGAATGGCATCTTCGTGCCTTCGCGCCGGGTTTGATGTGTGTGGCTTCGATGTGGACGCAGGCCGCGTTGCGGCCTTTCAGGCCGCTGGCGGAAGGAAAGGTGCGGCGACCCAGATCGCCCCGGACCTCGATGCGGTGGTCTTGGTTGTGCTGAATGCATCCCAGGTGGAAAGCGTCCTCTTCGGTGAGGATGGTGTGGCCCCTCACTTGGGCAAGGGCGCTTTGGTCATGGCCTGCGCCACTGTGCCACCGGAATTCGCCAAGGACATGGAAAGCCGCTGCGCACGATTGGGCCTTAGCTATCTCGATGCACCAATCTCGGGCGGGTCGGCCAACGCCGCAAAAGGCAAGCTGGGCATCATGGCCTCCGGAAGCGATGCTGCCTTTTCGGCTGCCGAACCAATCCTTGAGGCCACAGCCGAAACCGTCTTCCGTATGGGGGACGCGTCCGGAGCCGGTTCGGCCATGAAAGCCGTCAACCAGCTTCTGGCCGGGGTGCACATCGCCGCCATGGCCGAGGCAATGACCTTTGGCATGACACAAGGCATCAGGCCGAAGACTTTTTTCGAGGTCATCACAAAATGTGCCGGTACCTCATGGATGCTTGAAAATCGCGCGCCCCACGTGGTGGCGGGCGACTATAAACCCCATAGCCAGGTCAATATCTGGCCCAAGGACCTGGGCATTGTGCTGGAAACCGCCCGGTCTGCGGGCTTTCATGCGCCTATCACGGAGGCCGCCCTGGCGCGATACAAGGCAGCGGTCGAGATGGGCCTTGGGCAGGAAGACGATGCCGCCGTAGCCAAGGTTTATGCCAAGGACGCGGGCCTCACACTTCCAAAAGAGAAGGCCTAGTCCGCGCCAGGGAATACCGGGCTATGTCACAGGACGGGCGTTTCCAGCATCCGCTCTTCGAAGACGTCAACGATGCCAACATCGCTGAGGCGCGGGCCCGCATTGCAAACAAGCGACGCACCGAAAAGCGCCTTGAACACCAGGTAGGGCGGATCCCAATCGACAAGGGCGTCGAGTTCGCGGCGAAGATTTGCAAAACGCTCCGCCGTCTCAGCAATGGGGGCTTCGCTGACAAGGCCCGCCAGGGGCAGCGCAAGATGGGCCAAAACCTGGCCGCCAGCCACAACGCAAAGGCCACCGCCCGAGTCGCGCACAGTGTTCGCCGCGAGCGCCATATCGACCGGCTCACGGCCAAAAACCGTCAGGTTGTGGCTGTCGTGGGAAACAGTGGTTGCAAAGGCGCCGCGCCAAGCACCCCAATTTTCCAGAAAGGCGACACGGACCGGGGTGTCGCGGCCATATCGGTTGATGACCGACATACGGATCATGTCGTCGGGCAATGCGAGCACGCCGTCCCTGACCTCAATTTCACGAGATCCCCATTCCGGAAATCGAGGTTTGGAAAGTGTCGCAACTTTAGCGGTCGTGCCGGTCGCTGAAACCTCAAGATCCTCGGGTCTGATCTTGGACACGGACATCGATGACTTTAGCGCGTCGGGTGGTTCTGCGGGCGCAATATCAAGCGTGAGAACTCCGTCTTCGGCAACGATCCGGCCATCGGCCACGACGAGGCTGGCATTTGCCTCTCTGAGATCATCATAAAGCGCAAAATCCGCCCGTTTGCCAGGAGCGATCAGACCAAGATCGTACCGGCGAATACGCGTCGCGGCATTCAAAGTGGCCGCTCTGAACGCCCACTCTGGCGGCAGCCCGTGGTCGATCATCGAACGTACGACATGGTTGAGCCCACCGTGGAGATGCAAATCATCCGGAAAGACATCATCCGTGCAGAAGGTCACGGTTTGCGGCAGGTGGCCCAAATCCAAAAGAGCCCGCGCGAATTCTGGCAGAAGGTGACCGTGTGAGCCTCGCAGTTCCACTGTCATGCCGGCCTCAAGACGACCGATCAGATCATCTGCACAGGTGAGTTCGTGGTCGGTCTCGACACCCGCGGCCGCATAGGCCGCAAGCGCGGTACCCGTGAGCCCGCGTGCATGCCCGCAAACGCGCTTGCCACTGGTCAAACCGGCGTTCACGATTCCCGCGACGCGTCGATCCCCGGTCAGAAGCGGCTGCATCGTCATCAGTTCCGCCGCACCATGGATGTCGTTTCTTGCCAGAAGTTCCGCCAGCACCTCCGGGCCGAAATCACCCCCGGCGCTTTCATATCCCGGAGCAGAGGGCACGCAGGTTGGCGCCAGCGCCAGAAACCGTAAGGGAAGGTTGCGGCCAGCTTCGATGGCAAAGTCCACGCCCGCAACTCCGCAGGCATTGGCGAATTCATGGGGGTCCCAAACGGCTGTCGTGACGCCGCGCGGCAGCACCGCCGCCGCGTATTCGGCGGGTGTCACCATGGAACTTTCCACATGCATATGGGTATCTATGAGGCCCGGCAGCGCAAAGCGGCCGCGTGCGTTCACTCGGGTTGTCGCGGCGCGTGCAGGATCTGGGGGATGAACACTTGCGATCAGGCCGCCCACAACGCCGATATCCGCATCGCGTTCCCGGCCCGTGACCATATCCAGAAGACGTACCTTCTGGATAAGCAGGTCGAACGGGGCGCGGCCTTGGGCGGCTTCAACGGCTCGGGCCCGCAGCTCAGGAGCATTGATATCACGGTCTTGGGCCATCCAAGGCTTCCTTTTTCAATGCGGCGAGGCAAAGGGACGCAAGATCGCCTCTTGCCTCAGTCGCGATCCTTGTCGTTGCGCTTTCCGCCGCTTCGACCTGAGTGGCCCCATAAGTGGCGCCCGGCTCGGTTGAGACCGTGACTGAACAGGCTGAAAAGCCGACGCTCTCTGGTACCGCGATCGCCAGAGCGGCGACAGGATCGTAAATCGCCATCGCCGAGCGCCCACGTTCCAAGGCGATGTCCAGATAGCCGCCCAAAAGATCGCCGGTCAGCGGGTCCAGTTGCGGCATGTCATCTGGGCCAAAGGCGACCCCGCGACAAAAACAAGATCAACGATGTCGAACGGGACCTCTGATTCAAGCACGACAGCCAATGCTTCGGGATCGGCGAGCGCGTTGAATTCCGCCAGCGAAGTGTGGTTGCCTGCTCCGGCGCTGCCACCCATCCACACGATCCTTTCGAGGCGGTCAATGGCGTCGGGAAATCTCTGCAGCAAGATGGCCACGTTTGTCAGCGGGCCCAGCGATAAAAGCTCTGCTTTGCCATCGGAGTGAGCCGCCAGCCACGCGCCCATGGCGTCCACCGCACCCTCGGGTGGTGGATCCGTTTCCACGTCCGGAAGGCGGACGCCGCGACTGCGCATGCCGGTCGCGCCAAGGATACGCTGGGCGGTTTCCTGGGCCCGCTTCAAGGGCCGAGCCGCACCCCGCCATACCGGCCAATCAAATCCGTAGGCGGCCTTGGAGCCCACTGCATTGGCCGCTACCTGAGCAAGCGGCGTGTTACCTGCCACAAGGGACACGCCCGCCACTGGGCATCCAATTTTTTGCAGTAGCAGAAGCGCCCAGAGGTCATCAAACCCGAAATCCGTATCAACCCAGACCGCACTCACGCCGCGAGGTGCCGCGCTGTCTGCTGCGGAAGATCAAATGCAACTTCCTGACCCAGCGGGACTTCCGGGGTCCCAATGGGTGCATCCGCTTTGATTTGGCCAAGCGGGCTTTCGAGAACGTATTCCCTGTGGCCACCGGCAAAGCTGCTGCCAATTACCCTCCCCTTATGCGGCCCCGTGCCGACTTCAACACCACTGGGGCGCCAGGCCAGCAGCTGCGCCCCTACCGCAAAGCCAACGGACAGTCGCCCGTGATCCGACACAAGCTCTGTGCCTTCGACCCGAAAGATGTTCTCGAACCCCATAAAATCAGCAGCAAAAGCCGAGACCGGTTCGGCATAAAGCTCGGCCGGCGTGCCAAGTTGTTCGATCTTTCCGTCTTGCATCAGCACGATACGATCCGCCAATGCCAGCGCCTCGGACTGGTCATGGGTCACGAAGACCATCGTGATGCCTGTGTTCTTCTGCACACGCTGCAGTTCGTTGCGCATCTCAAGGCGCAGGCGCGCATCGAGGTTTGAAAGGGGTTCGTCAAGCAATAGGACTTTGGGTTCCATGACAAGAGACCGCGCAAGGGCAAGGCGTTGTTGCTGTCCGCCCGACAACTCAGCCGGCTTCCGCGCCTCGAAACCGCTCAACCCCACGGTGGCCATGCCAGCCTCGGTTTTGGCTCGGACCTGAGCATCAGGCAGTTTTTGAAGGCGGAGACCAAAGGCGACGTTCTCGAAGGCGCTGAGATGGGGGAAAAGCGCGTAGGATTGAAAGACCAGACCTATGCCGCGCTTGTTTGCGGGCGTGCGCGTCACATCGGTTCCGTCGATCACAATCCGCCCACTTGCGGGGGTCAAAAGCCCGGCGACAGCGCGCATCGTTGTGGTCTTGCCGCAGCCAGAGGGACCCAGAAGCGCAATCAGTTCACCTTCGGCGACGTCGAGATTGAGCTTTGGAACCGCAACTGTAGACCCATACTTCAGCGTCAGATCGGTAAGCGAGACAAAAGCATCAGACATAGCGCGAGAACCCCAAAAGCCGTTCGGCCACGAAAACGATGGTGACGGACATGAAGGCCAGCAGCGCCGACAGCGCCGCAACGGAAGGATCAAAAGTGATCTCCATGTAGGAAATCATGTCGATCGGCAGCGTCCGCACGCCCGGCCCCGACAGGAAAAGAGAGGCCGGGACCTCGTTGAAACTGGTGACAAAGCCAAGGATGAATGCCGCAAGAATACCGCCGCGAATGTTGGGCAGCACCACTTTCAAAAAGGCCTGCAACCGGGTGCAGCCCAGAATGACAGCAGCTTCTTCCATATCCGCGCGCAGGTTATTCAGGCTCGAAGATACTACGCGCACAGCATAGGGCAGTACCAATGCTGTATGGGTGACAAAAAGGGCCATTGTGATGGTCACGTCGAGTGGCACGACAAAGTAACGCAAAAGCGCAAGACCCACGATTATCCCCGGAACGATGATAGGCGCGGCGACAATGGTGCGGATGGTTTCGGACCAGGGAAGGTCGTAGCGGTTCAACGCATACGCGGCGGGGATGCCGATCATAAGCGCGGCCAGGGTGCCGAAGACTGCGAGGAACATCGATAGTGCAAAGCTGGCCCGGAAGCTTTCGACCGTAAAGACCTTGGCGTACCATTTCAACGAAAGGCCCTGGGGCGGAAATGCCAGTGCCTCGCCCGCCGACATGCCCGCGAAGATCACAATCAGAAACGGACCAATCAGAAAGGTCAGCGTTGCGCCAAGGATCAGCCAGATGGAAAGACGCGACATCGCACTAACCTTTCACGGACGCGATGCGCTTCAGCACAAGATTGGCCGAAAAGCACATCACGATAAGGATCATGGCTATGACGCTGGCGGAAACGAAGTCGTTAGAGACGTTCACTTTCTGATACAGCAGCGTCTCAAGCATCAGGACTTTCGATCCGCCAAGAATGGCCGGCGTGATATAGGCCGTAAGCGCACCGGTGAAAACCAGCGTGCCGCCAATCACCAGACCCTCTTTTGTAAGCGGCAGAATGACCCGGATGAAAACCTGAAACCAGCTTGCGCCGAGTACACGTGCGGCGGGCACGACATCCTTCGGTATATTCTCCATGGCTGACACAAGCGAAATGATCATCAGCGGCAGAAAGAGCTGCAACAACCCGATGAAGACAGCCGTCTCTGTAAACAATAGGCGGATCGGCGTGCTTGAAAGCCCGAGACCAACGATCACATCGTTCACGATGCCCGTCCGCCCAAGGATCACGATCCAGGCGTATGTGCGCGCCACGGGCGAAATCATCAGAGGCAACACGACAAATCCGAATACCCGCCCCCGCGAGGTCGGGGATAGGTTTACGATGCAAAAGGCCGCCGCATAACCGATCACTGCCGAGGCCCCGGCGACCAGAATGCCCAGCTTCAGCGTACGGAAGAAAACAGTCTGGTTCAGCGGCTGCGCGAAGAAGTCGATGTATCCGCGCAAGCTCCACACGCCGGTATCGGTCTGAAAAGCGACGGAAAGCAGGATGCCAACCGGAACCAGAAAAACAAGAAATGTGAACAAAGCCGCTGGCAGCGCAAGGGCCAATCCTTCTGTGCGATTGAGAAACATGGGCCTAAGGCTCCGGTAGCGGGGCGGCCAACTTGGCTGCCCCGCCTGCCCCTAACGGATGACCTCTGAGTTCCACTGATCCACCCAGCTGTCGCGGCTTGCGATGATCACCGAGGGATCAAGGATGTTAAGCGAGTTAATGAGCTCGGCCCCATACGTCAGGTTCTCGGCCACTTCGTCGCTGACCACGACATCCATGTTGGCCGGACTGTCAATCAGCGCTTCGGCAATGCGGGTCTGCACGTCGGTAGAAAGCCAGTAGTCCATCAGCTTATAGGCAAGCTCTTCGTTCCCGTTGTTCGCGGTCATGATCATAACGTTCATGCCGCCGGCCTGACCTTCCACCGGGTCCGCCCACGCAAAAGGCAAGGGTGAGCTCTTGAAGCGGCTCCAGGCGAAGCGACCCACGGGCGCTGCTATCACCTCTTCTTGGTTCATCAGCTGAGCCAGCTCGGATGATCGGGAATAGAAGGTCACGATGTCATCGGCATGCTCACCGATGGCCGAGATTGTTCCCGAAAAGTCCGACGCGTCCCCTCCCGCTGCCTTGTCCAACATCATCAGCGTCAAGGGACCTTGCGTGCCTGTTATGTTTGGAAGCGAGACGTTTCCCGCCAGTCCTTCACCCAGCAGGTCGGACCAGCTTTCGATGCTGATGAGATCCTCTCTGTACACAATAGAACTTGCATAGAACGTGTAGCCGACCGCCATATTGTCCCCAAGCGGGTCCTGCGCGGCAGCATAGAGCCGATCAAAACTTGAAAGCTTGGCGGTGTCGAGCGACTGCAAGAGACCCTTCTGAGCAAGGCTCAACGCATCATGGGAAGAGATCACCGCCATATCGATCACGGGGTCGGACGCATTGGCTTCGATCTTGGCCATGCGTTCGACCGAATTGCCAGTTTCGATCACCAACTCGCAGCCGCAGATTTCTTCGAACGGATCATAGAGCGCCTCTTTGTAGGCGTCCTGCGCAAAGGAATAGACAGAGATCGTGAGCGTTTCCTGCGCTACGGCGCCGGTCGCACCCAACGCTGCACTGAGTGCTAGGAATGACAGGGGTCTGGTCATTGAGTTGGTCTCCTTTTGGACGGGTGAGTTGGAATTGCGGTGGATTGCCGGATTACCAGTCGCATGGGTACGGTTTCACCTTCCCGCGCCGGCACGTCTCCTCGGATCTTGGAAGAGATGATTTCAACAGCCCGGTTGGCGATTTCGTCGACGTTCTGGGCGACAGTCGTCAGTGCCGGATGCATGATCGGCGCAAAGGACATGTCGTCAAAACCTGTGAGGCTGACCTGACCCGGTACTGAAATCTGGGCCCGGATAAGCTCGGAGCGTACACGCAATGCGATCAGATCGGATGTCGCCATAATGGCTGTGGCTCCGGCTTGTACTTGGGCCACGGCTTGCGCCACGCCGCGGTCGCCCCAAAAGACGTCCGCTTCGATGTCCTTTCCCAAGGCCCGACGGATCCCGGCAATGCGGTCACGTTGAACTTCGGACACTGGATCACCGCCAAGAATGACGACCTTGCGATGCCCGATATCCGCGATATGACGCGCAACAAGCACACCGCCGCCTGCATGATCCGCCGAAACCGCGTTCTTTGGGTCCGAGGCTGTGTTGATCACCGCAATGGGGACCGGCATGGGTTCAGGCGATGTGCCTTTCTGGGGTACGACCAAAAGCCCGTCCACGCCCCGGTCCAGGAGCCGGCGAAGCGCTTCGCTTTGCTCGTCCGGGCTGCCGCGGGAATCGGCGATCAAAATGCCAAGTTTGCGCTTTTCGGCCGCGATTGAAAGCGTTTGGGCGATCCGCGGGAAAAGGGGATTGGTCAGATCAGGCATGACAAGACCCAGAATTCCCGTCTGGCCTGTCTTCAATGCGCGCGCTGCGGTGCTGGGCCTGTATCCAAGCTCGTCAGCGCGCGCCTGGATGCGCGCCACCATCTCTTGTGAGACCCGCCCCTTGCCGGTCAGCGCATTCGAAACCGTCGCTGTCGATACCCCGACATCCCCCGCGATTTTCTTGATGCTAACCATTTCACCCCTTTGCTTGAACGATTAATCAAGCAAGATATTGATGAGTCAAGGCCTGAGTTAAACGATTAATCAAATGGCATAGGCAATTGCCTACGATAAGCGTAACTCTACGGCAATGGCCGGCTCCATAGCTAAAAACCTGACCAGTCTGCGATCAATAAATCAGGCGATCTGCTTTTGCATGACAGTGACCGGTGAAGCATTGAGCCAAAACGCAGAAGCCAATTGCCACCACACGTGCTAGGCCGGGGGGCCCGAGGGCTTTCTTCTGGTCCAGAGTTTGACCCTTGCCAGGCTGCCCAGTGTGACCAGCAGGACCAGCGTGCAAAGTGCAACCTTTGAAACAGCTTCCATTGCACCCTCAATCAATACTGCATGCACAACTGTCCCGACCACGATCACGATGGCAAAAGACACATGCATAATGCGCCAGACCCTTGGTCTTAGACGCAAACGGCGGCGCATTGCAGCCAGCAGTGCCGCGGCAAAAACCGCCCACATGGCGACAACGCCCCAGACCGCGAAAGGTGTCGGCGACCGAAACAAAAGTGCGTCTATCACATCAGGCGGGCTGGTTATCCAAAGTGCCGAAACATGGACAAGGACCAGCACGACCAATGCGATGCCGGTCCAGCGATGGACTTTCCTTGCGAGATGGAGCAACAGACCCGGAAGGGACCCGGCGGCAAGCAACGGCTGAAAAAGCAGAACGCAAAGTCCGAGGATCCCGGCAAAGCCACCCAGAATGTAGATGGGATCCCGCCATGCCAGCAAAGGGCTGTGGGCGGCTGCGGCGATCGGTATGGCGACAGCGGCGGTCAAAGCCATCCAGATAAGAATTTTTGCAGCCGGGCGCAGCGGAATAGCGGCCTTCCGGATCAGGCGGACTGCAGAACGAAATGCGCCTCAAGTCTGGTATCGCGTGCGCTTGCCATGACCGGGCGCAGAAAGACCGTCTCGTAGTCGCCGCTGTCATAGGCAAGATGACCGTGGGGTTGGCCGAAGGCAGGCACGATCTGCGGCATCTCAAGCCGGAAGACCCCGTTCGCATCGCTAAGAGTGGCGCCGTGGCTATGTGCGTCGCGTTCGTGGCCTTCGGTGGTATGCGCCCAGATCTGTATTCGTTGGCCAGAAAGCGGAGCACCGTCGACCGCACTGCGCACGGTACCCGTCATCCAGAAGCCGCCTCCACCTATCCGTTCGACGATCGGCGCCCCCGGGCGATAGTTGTTCGACCCACCCCGCATTGAACGGGTGGGGGCAAGTCCCTGGGCATGGGCGGGAAGCAGCAACCCGGTACAGGCTGCGGCCAGGGCCCCGGCACCTGCCCCGATGACAGTTCTTCGGTTCGGCCGAGCAGCGGTCATACGGACATCTCCTATCGAGCTTGCGGTTTAATGATCATATGGGTCCTGCGGCGAAAAACGAAAGATCTTTGGTGCAGATTGCCACGGCTTGCCATCGGCTTCAGCACCCGATGGGACGTTTGTTGCCGATCAATCGGCGGCCCAGGCCAGCTAGGTCTGCAGCGCGCTTATCCTGTGGATTATGATCTCAGACCGGTTGATCTCAAGCAGGCCCTCGCTTCGAAACTTGTCAAAGGATTGCGTCACCCATTGGCGGGTTGCGCCCACGATCGACGCAATCTGTTCATAAGTAATGGTCCGGTCTATGACGATCTTGCTTCCTTCGCGTCTTCCCTCGGCATCCGCAAGGATCAGAAGAAACTGCCTAAGTCGCTCTGATATCGACCGGGTGCCTAGCATTTGGATAAGAGCAGAATAACATTTCCCCTTGGCAATCAGGCCGTGGATAACCGCAACCGCAATGTCGGGTACCTCGCGCACGAGCTTGCGCAAGTTCGTGCCAGAGAGAAACAGCATCTCGCAGTCTTCCAAAGCATCGGCGGACCAGACGTGGCGTCCCCGGCCAAAGACCTCTGGCCCCCCGATGAAGTGCCCTTGCGTCCAGTAGGCGAGCGTGATTTCTCGCCCCGAAGGCCCGGTATAAAACGTTCTGGCGCGGCCCGCCTCAATGATCCAGACACCGCTGTGCTGATCACCCTGATAAAAGATGCTGTGCCCCTTTTCGAAGCTCGACCGGGTGCAGTGTTTGCGCAGGATCTTCTGGGTCTCGCCCGACAGAGCGTTCAAAAAGTCTGACCCCTCGTTTATCTCAAGGATATATTCGGACAGAAAAATCGCGCTTGGGCTGTCTTCTTGAAGGGATTGGTCGCGAACGTATGTCATGGCCGTGGCTGCGCGGATAGGTAAATGGCGATCTCGTCAAGGATATCGTCAGATACGGCCAGTAATTCGGTGTGCATGCCGGGAAAGGCCGCAACATCGCGTCGCTGATCACGAAAGTCCTTCATTTGTTTGGCAAGGTAGCCCGCGTGCTGAGCAGTCAAAAAGGGAACTTCGGGCATCTCGCCAACCGCATTGGTATGGCAGCCAATGCAGCCAAGTTCAGCAAACGTCGCCTCGCCGAGACCGGTGGCCTGATCCGCAGGATAGGGTTCGGGCGGGTCTTGGGTGGAAAACCACTCGACCACGAGCGGAATGTCCTCGGGCATCAGTTCGGTCACGATAGTTGCCATCTGGCCGCCGTCATTGGTGCGATATCCAGAGAGGAACGCATTAAGCTGCGCCTCGATGTATGCAGGTTTCTGGCCGCCAAGGTTCGGAAACTTGGCGGTGTGGGACACGCCGAACAGACCGTGACACAAGGCGCATGTTTCATAGGCTGGATATTGCGACGGATCGTAGTCCGCCAAAGCGGGGCCTGGCACGGACATCAGGAAAGCGGCCGCGGCCCTAGGAACCATCTGATCCATGCATAATGCGCTCAACCTTTGCCTCAACCGCCTGGGTGGTCCCGTCGCTGAATTCCAGCTGAAGGTCGACGGACCCGCCTTCTTCAATCGGCGCCTCGGGCCGCATGAGCATGATATGCAAGCCACCTTGGGTGAATTTCACTGTCTGGCCCGGGCCAATCTCGATCAAGTCGACAGACGACATCGTCACGATGCCATCTTTCTCTGCGCTCTCATGCATATGGACCATGCCGTAGCCGGGCGCCGACACACCGATCAGCGCCTGCGCCTGATCGGTTTCATTGGTGATCGTCATATAGGCCGCATGGGCCATGGCACCGGGCGGCGCCAGCGGTACCACCGGATCTTCGATTTTTAGCTCTCCCCCAAGCGCGGCCGCGGGAAGGAACAGAAAGGCAAGAATGCTGGGTCTCATTGGGTCAATTCCTTCCGATAGGCGATCTGCATCCGCGCGAGAAACTCGGCGGTCAAACCGGGATCAAAAGGAGGTTGCAGTTTCGCGCGCAACAATCCGTCCGGCGCAATGACAGATACCGCCGAGCTGTGCTGCACATCATAGAACCCACTCTGGTCGGGCTTGAGCAGGCGATAAAAGCTGTCGGTCGCTTCGACGAGCGCATCAATCTGGTCGCGCGCGCCTGTAAAGCCCTCAAATTCCGGATGGAAGAACTTAGCGTATTCGCTCACGAACTCGTTGTCCCTGTCGGGATCCACCGAGATAAAGACCACCTTCGGCACATTCTCAGGCCGCACCCGCATGCCGGTTTCGCTGACCGCCGCCTCCAGATTTCCAAGTGTGAAGGGACAGACATCCGGACAGCTGAGAAAGCCGAACATGACGATGGTCCAGTTTCCATCGAGATCGCCGTCGTTAAATTTTTCGCCCAACTCGTTGGTGAATTCGAAGGTGGGCAATTCCATGGGCTCATCAAGCATCACGCCCTGCACCTGAGCAAAGGCGGGTGCGGCCCATAGCGATAGAACAAGTGCAGCCAGTCGTTTCATGTGTTTTGATCCTCGAAGGCTTTGCGGCTTTCGTCTCTGATCGTGTCGAGGCAGAACTGCCGGTTTTGGATGTATTCCGCCGACGCTGCCATATCGGTTGTACGCGGGCGCGGCAGGTCGATCTTTACGTCTTCTATGATCTTTCCGGGTGCGGCACTCATGATAAGGACGCGGTCCGCAAGGAACACCGCCTCGTCCACATCGTGGGTAACAAAGACAACCGTCGTACCGAACTTGCGCCAGATATCCAGGAGGCTTTCCTGCATCATCAGGCGCGTCTGAGCGTCCAGTGCGCCAAAGGGTTCATCCATCAAAAGGACGGATGGATAGTTAGCAAGAGCACGAGCTATTCCGACCCGTTGCTGCATGCCGCCTGAAAGTTCCGCCGGATAGCGGTTGCCAAACTTCTTAAGCCCGACAAGTTCTAGAAAGGTATTGGCGGTTGATCCGGCTTCGGCCCGTGATTGGCCTGCCATCTTCGGGCCAAACGCAACGTTTTCGTAAACCGTCTTCCAGGGCAACAGCGAATACTGCTGAAAGACCATACCGCGGTCTGGGCCCGGTTTCTCAACCTTTGTGCCGTCAACGGACACCTGGCCCGTGGTCGGTTTCACGTAACCTGCGATGGCATTCAAAATCGTCGACTTTCCGCAGCCCGACGGACCGAGGATGCAGACGAATTCGCCTGCCTTGACCTTGATCGATGTTGTCTGGACGGCAAGATGGGCACCCGGACCGCTTCCAAACGTAATGGACAGGTCGGAGACGGCGATTTCGCCCTTGCCTTTCGAGACTGCGCGCGAAGGATCCTTGAACTTGAGAACGTCAAGCATTTACAGGCGCTCCTTCCGGGGACCGGGTGGGACGCGACTTGCGCCAGGCAAGAAAGAGCGTTGTCGCAAACAAAAGGCCAAAACCGGAATAGGTCAGGGTCGGACCCATGGTCTCAAGCGCCAGTGAGGTGGAAACGCCCAATCCCAGCATTGCCAGTCCAACGACCCAACTTGGCGTCGCGCAGCACACGACCCAGCTCATCGTTGCGTTGGTCATCGCCACCAGCAGCGCGCCAAGCCCGGTTGTCGCCCGAAGTGTTGTTGAGGTACCGGCCTCGCAGGTATCGCGCCGCAACAGGGCCAGGCATAGCGATACCATCGCGCCAAGAACGAACAGCACCAGCAGGCGGGACGGAACGACGTTCAGGCTCCACTCCGATATGCCGGTACCATAATCGTAGTTCATCTTGCCGATTTCGATCAGCCATTCTTCCCAAATGATCGGCGCCATGTCCCGCCACGAAGGAGTGGACTGGACGATCCATGCAACATTTCCGATCCAATCGTAGAATGTCACATAATTCGGGAAGGCCTGGAACCGCACGATCAGTGCGATCATCATCAGAACCTGAAAGAGAAGCGCGAAGATCAGACCATGCAACACCATGGTTTTCCAATTGGCACGCATGTCCTTCCAAAGCGTCTGGAACATCGCCATCAGCGTGTCCTTTCTTGCCATTTTAGCATGGGGTGGGTGATAAGCTTGACAGCGGCCGTGGACGCGGTGCCCAGAAACCCGATCACAAGCATGCCGACCACGATGTCCTGATAGTTGATCAGGCTATAGGCATCCCAGGTGAAATATCCGATCCCGTACTGGCCCGAGATGATTTCACCGGCCAGAAGCGAGAACCAACTGACGCCCATCCCGATCGCCAGCCCTGCCGCAATTGACGGAAGCGCCGCCGGTATCACCACGTGACGGAACACTGCCCAGCGCGATGCGCCCAGTGACTGAACGGCGCGCACCAGAACCTCAGGCGTCTGTTCAACACCGTGCAGCGTATTGAGAACAATCGGGAAAAGCGCGCCTAAGAAGGTGATGTAGACGATCGAACTCTCTTCTGTCGGCCACATCAGAATGGCCAGCGGAATCCATGCCACGGCGGGAATGGGACGCACGACTTCGATGTAGGGCATGATAAAAGCCCGTGCGATCCGCGACCGCCCCATGATAAGTCCGATTGAAATACCTATGACCGTAGCAAGCGAATAGCTGATCAGGATACGCCGCATCGAAACCCCGATGTGGGTCCAGAAGATTTCAGTCTGTACGTGGCCCACGAAGGCAGTGAAAACCCTCAGTGGCGAAGGCACATTCTCGAAATTGATATAAAAGTTCAGATTGAACTCAGTGGCCAAGTGCCAAAGCACCACCCCTATTGACAAAGACAAAGCGACCACACCGACACTGGTCACGAATTGGCGATTTATTCTTTTTGGGCCCCTTACGGCGGTTGTGCTTCGGGCGCCGATCGCGGCGGCCTGATTTGCAGCATCGCCAATGCCGATGTCTTCATCGACCGGGTCTGGCTTCATTGCGGCGCTCATGTTCGATCCTCTTGCGCGCTGAGAGGCCGGGACAGCGTGGCCCCGGCCTGTTGGCTTGCAGCGATCTGGTCAGCCTTCGGTGATGAAGTCCGCGATCGCTTCGTCAAAGCTGACCAACTCGCCACTGTTGGCAGAGGCAAAGTCTTCCGCCTCTCCTTTGCGCAGGAAAGTGGCATAGTTCTCTTCGCCGGATTTGACCCAAAAGGCGGTCTTGCCAAAGAGTTTTAAACCCGTCTCGACGTCGTAAACATACGTGGCGTTCAGCTTGGCGCCGGTGCCCTGCATTTCCGCTACGGCGGCGAGGAACTCGGGCATCGACGGATAGCTCGTGACCCCATCGCGCGCATGCCAGATTTCCATCGGCAGACCTTTGTTGGCCTCGACGGGGTCCACGACCACGGCCTTGTCAGCTTCATAGTCGATGCCAAGGTCCTCATAGGCGCCGCGGATATAGTCTTCGGTGATCCAGGCTTCAAAATCGAGCGGCGGAATGGCTTTTTCTTTGACCAGAACGCCGTGATTGAATTTAAGCGCATCAACCCATTCCGTCTTGATCGACGGCTCAAGTGTCAGGTGTCCGCCTTCCGAGAAATAAAGGTAAAGCACCTCTTTCTCGACGCCTGTCCAGCCTTCCATAAGAGAGACGGCCTGCATTGGGTCTTCACGGATCCATTCGCCGGCTTCCCAAACGGCCTTGATAAAGGCCTCAACCACTTCTGGATACTCGACCGCAAAATCTTCGCGCACAACGACACCGTGCAGATAGGGCACGCCGGTCTCGGAACCGTCATAGATCTTGCGGCCTGTGCCGCGGAATTCCATGATCTCGGACCACGGACAGAAGTCCGAGTGTGCATCGATTTTGCCAGCCGCGATATTGGCGGCTCCAACGGCGGGGCTCTGGTTCTTTAGAACATATTCGCTGGTCGGAATGTTGTTGTCCTGCATGGCCTTGAGCAGCATGCCCCAGGCGGCAGATCCGACAGGCGTCGAGACCTCTTTGCCCACAAGATCGGTGATTGAGTACATGTCGCTTTCGACCGGCACGACAATCGCATTCCCCGATCCCTTGAGGTTATAGCCGGTGCCAGCGACATACAGCGTACGAAGGCTTTCGGTTTCCTGAAACTTCGCCCCGTTTACGATAAGGGGGTAGTCCCCCATCACCCCGAAGTTCAGCTTGTTGGCCAACATCTGGTTTGTGATCGGGCCGCCCGATGAATAGTCGGCCCAGCTGACGTCGTATTCCGCTTCGGCGTACTTGCCTCCGGTCGGCAGGTACTTTTCGAGAAGTCCAAGTTCCTTCACCACAATTCCTGCGGTGTAGGTATCGGTGCACATGGATTGGTGGCCGATGGCTATGCTGATCTTTTCGGCGCTTGCCATGCCGGCAATGGGAACCAAGGCACCCACCAGCAAAGCGCCCCTGAGTAATGCTGTCATAACAGTCTCCCTATTGGACGTATTGACAGTTTCGGGCGACTTCATCCGATCTCAAAGAGACGCAAGACCGATTCATTGATCACAAATGGCCTGTGCATAAATTTGGGGCGCATTTCTTGCTGCTAACCGGCGATTGCCCAAGCCTTTGGCAGGAAGGAGACGAATCACTACCCAAAAAATAGACAATAAAAACAATAAGTTATGTAGTTTAATTACTGCTGCAAAAGACCCCCCGCCCTCAAGGGGCAGGAAGGCTAAACTGCTTTTGACGTGCCTCTTAGGCCGCCAGCTTTTCCAGGGCCCAGCGCACGTTCTTGCGCACGTCCGGGTCAGGATCGTCTTTGTATTTGGTCAGGTACGGTGCTGTTTCGGCAACCGCGAGTTCACCAAGTGCTGCGGCGCACTCCTTGCGCAGGTTCGGCACCGGCAGATCCATCATCGGGGCAATTTGCATCGCCGCTTCGCCTGCAGATAGCTTGCCGAGCGAGCGAACCGCTTTCAGCCTGACCTGCCAGTATTCGTCATCAAGGGCAGCACGCAGCGCCGGAACGCAAGCGCCACCGCCCGACTTTGCCAGCGTTTCGGCCGCTGCTTCCCGGACGATCCATTCGTTGTCAGAAAGGCCGTTGATTAGCGTCGCCTGCGCGTGCGCCGACGTTGAGAAACCTAGCGCTGACAAGGCCGTGCGCCTTACGCGCGGATCCGGATCATCCGTTGCGTCGCGCAGGGCCGGAAGCGCACCCTGATCTTGCAGCCAGCCAATTACGCCGACGGCTTCGATGCGCACCTGCGGGCTGTCGTTTTGCAATGCGTTAATTGCGGGGCCCATGGCTTCAGGCCGGCGCAGTTCTTTGATCCCAGCCAGGCATGCAGCCAGACGAACCGGATTGGTCTGATCAAGGTGCGGCAGTATCGCATCACCTGCCTCGGGCAGCTTAAGTTCGGTCAGGCTAATCGCGGCTGCCTCCACCACCGTCGGATCGCTATCGGAAAGCGCAACGACAAGCGCTGCTGCGGTTTCCGGCCCGTCGAAATCGGTCAGGGCCTGGGCGGCCTGCTTTCGCACGCCGGCATCTTCGTCCGAGACAGCGCGCGCCAGGTACGGAATGGCCGCGGGATCGGCGTTGTCCGCCAGTTCAATGACAGCCATAATCCGCGCGCCGGGCGACGGATCGTTAAGACCCTCGGCCAGTTCGGCAATGTCATCAAATTCTTCGAACAGATCGTTCACGGCGGTCACTTCAGAAGATAGGGCAGGTTCACGGTGACCGCTCCGGTGGGGCAATCGGCCTCGCACGGCATGCAGTACCAGCATTCGTCGTATTTCATGTAGGCGGTTTTCTCGCCGTCGTCCTTTTCAACGATCCGCAGGACATCAAGCGGACAGACATCGACGCAGACCGTACAGCCCTTGCTTGCAATGCAAAGGTCGTCATCGACGACGACCGGCACTGTTGTTGCGGTTTGGGCCAGGGGCATCGCGCCGTTACTCCGCCGCGACCGATGACGCTTCGACGCGCTGCTTGTAGTAGGCGTCTTTTTCGTCGTCGGCGATTTCAACAATATAGGGCTTCACGTCCTGCTTCCGATGCATGGGCCGGCCATCTTCTCCCTTGGTTAGGATTGTGTGGCAAAACCAGTTTTCATCATCGCGATCGTACTCCACACGATTGTGGTAAAGACCCCAGCGGCTTTCTGTCCGGTAAAGCGATGCAGCGGCGGCCATGTCGGCGCAGTCGAGAATGGTCGAAGCCTCCAGTGACCGCATGAGTTCGTGCGCATCACGCACGTACATGCCCGTTTCCATATCCTCGCGCACTTCGCTGAACCGTTTCTGGGCCAGTTCCATTTTCGCGGTGACTTTCGGCGGCTGAAGATAATCGTTCACAAGCCTGCGGGTCTTATATTCGATCTGATTTGGCGGAATGCCATCGTCGCGTTTGGTTGGTGCAAGAACGCGCGTACGTTCCGCGACGACTTCGCCATGGTCAAATTCGGCCAGATCCACGTCGGCGATGAAGTCGACCGCATCAAGCCCTGCGAACGCTCCGTTGGTGAATGCACCAAGCATGTAATTATGCGGGACATTGGCCATATCACCGGCGGCATAGAGGCCGGGAATGGTCGTGCGCGCGTACTCGTCAACGAAAACGCCGCTGGCTGAGTGACCGGAACAGAAACCGATTTCCGAGATGTGCATCTCGATCATCTGCTTACGGTAGTCGGTGCCGCGGCCCTGATGGAAATGGCCGCGCGTCGGGCGCTCGACGATGTGCAGAACGCGCTCAATCTCGGCGACCGTCTCTTCCGCCAGGTGGTTCAGCTTCAGGTAAACCGGACCTTTTCCGCCCTGCAGTTCATCATAGAATTCCTGCATCATCTGGCCGGACCAATAATCGCATTCGATAAAGCGTTCGCCCCGCGCGTTGGCCGTAAAGCCGCCCATGGGCCCGGCCACATAAGCGCAGGCCGGTCCGTTGTAATCCTTTATCAACGGATTGATCTGATAGCATTCAAGGTTCGCGAGACCGGCACCGGCGTGATATGCCATGGCATAGCCTTCGCCAGAGTTGGCGGCGTTCTCGTAAGTACCGTAGAGATAGCCAGAGGTGGGCAGCCCCAAACGCCCGGCCGCGCCCAAGCCCATGATGACGGCCTTGGCGCGCACAACCAGAAACTCGGCCGTGCGCGTGTTGACACAGATGGCGCCCGCAACCCGGCCTTCGCCGGTCAGAAGCCGTGTCGCCATGAAACGGTTTACGGTGTTGATGCGCGCCTTTCGAAGCTGGCGATACAGAGCCTTCTTAACGGTGTCGCCGTTTGGCATCGGCAAGACGTAGGTGCCGATGTGGTGGACCTTTTTGACGTCATACTCGCCGTTCTGATCCTTCTGAAACCGAATGCCGAAACTATCGAGTTCCTTGATTATTCCATAGCATTCCTGGGCATACCGATAGACGGCAGCTTGATCACAGATCCCGTCGTTGGCGACAGTAATTTCCTTGGTGTACTGCTCTGGCGTGGCATAGCCGGGTATGACCGAATTGTTCAGTCCGTCCATGCCCATCGAAATGGCCCCGGAACGCTTCACATTCGCCTTGTCGAGCAAGACAACGTTTGCGTCGGGATTTTTGCGCTTTGCTTTGAGAGCGGCCATCGGGCCGGCAGTGCCGCCTCCGATTATCAGGATGTCGCAGTCAATCTGCGTCAGCCCATCGAGAATTTCATCCATGCTTGACCTTTAGTCTGGCTATTCTTTAGTCTGCGCTGCGCTGCGGCGCGCTTATGTCAATTACTTGTCAAAGCGGTCAGAAAGTTCGCGCAGATACGGGAACGGATAGATGGCCTTTTCGTGCCCATCCGAAAAATGGACGTTTACGCCATTGCCGACCTGATGCAGTGCCGTGATCGTAATGCCGGGCCGCACCCTGACGCGTCCGTGGTCCAGACGTTCACGAATCGACCAAGCGTCGCGTGCTTCGCGGCGCAAAAGCGCCGCCGACAAAACCGTTTCTTCGCCAGTTTCCCAAATTAGCGTTAGATGCTGCGCATCGGCGCTTGGCGAAAGCGTATCTATCATCCGAACTCCGTTCCGTTGAGGACCAGAATGGGCAAGCCAGTGCACCGGCAATAGCAATTAGTTTACGGACAGCCGTGCCGCGACGCGGCAAAAGGCGTTCCAAGCCGCAGCTAGGGATTCCAGCAATGACATATGTGGTCACCGACAACTGTATCGCCTGCAAATACACGGACTGTGTCTCGGTCTGTCCGGTTGATTGCTTCTATGAAGGCGAGAACATGCTGGTCATCCATCCGGACGAATGTATCGACTGCGGCGTCTGTGAGCCTGAGTGCCCAGCCGATGCCATTCGCGCTGATACCGAACCCGACACAGAGGTCTGGGTCGACCTTAATCGCAGGTTCGCCGAGATCTGGCCGGTCATCGTCGAAGCAAAAGAACCGCTTCCGACCGCCGATGCACTTGATGGAACGGACGACAAACTGACGACGCACTTTTCTGAAAACCCCGCCGCCGAGGCCGCCTGATGAATATCCAGACAACTGCCACGAAGGTTCTGCCTGACGCACAGACGGTGAAGTCGGTTAAGCACTGGACCGACACGCTTTTCTCGTTCCGCGTCACGCGGCCCAGCAGCCTGCGGTTCCGTTCCGGGGAATTCGTAATGATCGGCCTTCTGAAAGAAGACGGCAAACCACTTCTAAGGGCCTATTCAATCGCGTCGCCGGCGTGGGACGACGAGTTGGAGTTTTATTCGATCAAGGTACCCGACGGGCCGCTGACGTCACGCTTGCAGCTGATTGAGGCAGGGGACCAGATTATTCTGCGGCCGAAGCCTGTCGGCACTTTGGTTCTTGATGCACTTTTGCCAGGTCGCCGATTGTGGATGGTCTGCACCGGCACCGGGATTGCGCCCTTTGCATCGCTTCTTCGCGACCCTGCGACCTGGGAAAACTACGAAGAGGTCATCGTCGCCCACACCTGCCGCACGAAAGCAGAACTGGCCTATGGAGAAGCGATTGTGTCGGCCCTACCAGGCGATCCATTGATTGGCGAATTGGTCGGGGACCGTCTGAAGTACTATCCGACAACCACGCGCGAGACCTCTTCAATCGAAGGTCGCATCAGCGATCATATCCGCGATGGACGGATATTTGATGCCCTTGAGGCTCAACCATGGACTGCCGAAGAAGACCGGGTCATGATCTGTGGAAACCTTGCGTTGAATAAAGACATCATGGCGCTGTGCGAAGCCCATGGCCTGGCGGAAGGGGCGAATTCAGACCCCAAGCATTTTGTTGTGGAGAAAGCGTTTATTGACTGAGCCAAAGGTCTAGCAGGACAGCCGGATCATTTTCGCCGAACGTGACGCTGGTAGGGGTCACAAAGGCCGGCGTGCCCAGAATGCCAAGCGCTATGGCTACGTCCCGGTTGTAGTCTATGCGCCCCACGACATCGGAGCTGTCCATGGCTTTGGTGACTTTCACAAGATCAAGATCGAGTTCCGCCGAAATGCGTTGAAAATCCGCGCTCCTTATCGGGCCGCGCACGTCCCAGAGCATTTCATGCGCCTGATCGTAGGCCGCGTCCCCATGCACAGTGCGCACCGCCAGGGCAAAACGCGCACCGCGTTCTGAGCCCGGTGTCAGGATCGGAAGATGGCGCATCTCGACCCGCAGTTCAGGGTGCTGGTCTACCATCTCGACGAGTTTTGGATGGATCAGTCGGCAGGGCACGCATTTGTAATCGAAGAACTTGATCACCCGGACCGGCGCGTTCAGGTCTCCTAGCCCATGCACCGGTAGGTCTTCAAATAGCTCTGGATAGGCGGCCAGACGCGCGACCGTTTCCGCTGTACGTTCGCGTTTTGCCAGCACGGCCAGCGCTTCGACGATCACCTCAGGATTGTCGAGGATGTAGGCCCGTACCTTGGCGTTAAAATCCTCGTCCGTTGCAGCGCTTTGGACCGAAGACAACGTCAACACGGTAAGAGCTATCGCAAGTGTGCGTCGCATGGACCGCCGTTATCACGAAGCAGTAGGCTTGTAGCGGCAATTACTTTACACCCGCACCAGAGTGTCCCGAGACTTCTAACTGCGATGAAAAAAAGATCACTCGGCCAAGAGTGTGGGCAGTTTAGCGCCAAAAGACCTCTGGATCGGGGCGGGTCGGTTCCCGCCAAATCCCGCAGCCAGCGGTCGATACCACGGGTGCAATTTGCCGTGTTAAATCCGGCTTAGAAGGTCAAGAAGAAGGTTCTGTTCAGCCTCGGAAAGCGTTCCCAAGGCTTCTTCGACTATCTCGGTCAGCTCGTCGCGAATTTCCTGTAAATGGATATCTCCGTAATCGGTCACATGCAGGCTGGTCTCGCGCTTATCGGCAGGGTTTCTTGCGCGCCGGATCGCCCCCTTGCCTTCAAGCTGCTTGATGACCCGGGCGGTTTGCGAATGGTCGCGCCCCATCTTCTCGGCAAGCTCTTGGATCGAGGCACCCTGCAAGTCGGCGAGCTGCAGAAGAAGCAAGCTCTCATTGTGACCGATGTTACCCGTGTCCATAAGTGGCATACGCTTGTTCATCTGCACGTCTAGCTTGCGGCGTACCCGATCAAGTTCCTGGGCAATGCGGTAAGCTTTGGTCACCCTACCCTCTCATAAATCGGACTTTTTCCGACAATTTATTGGACATGGTCCAACTTCTTCCTAGAACAGCGTTAGCAACACGATAACTGCAGCGGGAACTGGATCTGATGAACATTGTCTATTGCACGGAGAAGCGCACCATTCCAGAGCGCTGTCGACCATTCGCGGGCCAGCTTGATGCTTGATTTCATAAGAAAGGTCGTAAGTTCAGGTACCAACTCCCGCTATCAAACGATACCGTTTTCTCCGGTTTCCGCCGAGTTGACCATCGAGGAACCGGACGTCGATGGAACGATTCCTGGGGAACTGCGGGGGCTCTACGTTCGCAACGGGCCCAATCCAGCCGGAGAGATTTCACCGCACCAGCACTATTTCAGCGGCGACGGTATGCTGCACGGTGTTTGCATCGAAGACGGCAAGGCCAAATGGTATCGTAACCGCTTTGTCCGGGCCGGCGCTGTGCCTGGGACACTTGGCGAAGCCGATCCCGGCGGACCGGTCAGCAGCGGCCTTGATGTATCGCCGAATACAAACATCGTTGAATTTGCAGATCGCCTGTACGCCACGATCGAGGCGGGCGCCAGCATGGTTGAGGTATCCCGCGAACTTGCCACGGTGTCGCGCAGCAATCTGAACGGCACCTTGCCGCATGGGTTCACCGGACACCACAAGGTCGATCCCTTTGACAACGATATCCATGCCGTGACCTATTCAAGCAAGATCGGGAAGAACGCGCTTTATCAGCGACTATCGCCAAGTGGGCAGTTGCTGAATCAGATCACCGTGCCGTTGAGCGGAATGACCCAGATCCACGATATGTCGATTACCGAGAACTACGCGATCATCTACGACCTAAGTGTGGTCTTCAGCACGCTTGCTCTTCTGCAGTCGACACTGCCGATTGCCTGGGACGGCAAGAAGGACTGCCGCATCGGTGTGATCCCAAAGTCCGGTGATGCAGGTGACGTCAGATGGTTTTCCGTGCCGCCTTGCTATGCGTATCACGCGATGAACGCTTTCGAGACCGAAGGCGGCGACATCGTCATTGACGTCAGCAGATACGCGCGCGCCTCGGAAAAGGACAGATATGGGCCATTGGGCGACACCGAACCAACGATTGAGCATTGGGTCTTACCAATGTCCGGCTCTGGCACGGAGGCAATTGAAGAACGTATGTTCGACTTGCCGCTAGACTTTCCAAAAATCAGTCCGCGGGTCGAGGGCCGCCCGTACCGCTACGGCTATGCTGTGGAAGCAACGCTGGCGCCGTCATTCAATCGCGCCGTCAAGCTCGATTTTCATACTGGGGCGGTCCAATATCAGGATTTCGATGGGGGTATGGCTTCAGAAATGACGTTTGTTCCCAAAGGCCAAGAAGAAGATGACGGTTGGCTAATGGGTTTCGTTTTCCAGCCAGACAGACAACGGTCGCGGCTGGTGATTATGGAGGCCCGCGATTTTGAGGCCGAACCGGTCGCGAGCATTTGGATTCCCAGCCAATATGTCCCGATCGGCACCCATGGCGGGTGGTTCCCTTCATAGCGGGCAGAACACGGCGCTGGTCATTTTCCTAACCCGCAAATCTGGCACTTGCAGCTTAAGTCCAAGAACCCTTCCGGGCTTTGACCGAACAGGCAGCAATCTGACGGACACACCCGTTTTAACGGGAAGCCGATCCACTTGCTCTGCCCCTAAGGACGACAGCGCTCAATACGGCAGATAAACGATCCAGTGCCCATGGCTCAGCTAATCCCAGATGGGAAACTGGACCATTCTCAGCGCTAGACATTCTGCGCGACTTCGCATCTCCTTGATGCGACCAATTCAAATGGGGGTTTTCATGACGATAAGTCCAAGAACGATCGCAATTAGCCTCGTCCTCAGCTCCACGGCAAGCATGGCCGTCGCCGGTGGGCACTGCGCCGCCGGAAAGACGCTTGCAGATGGCAAACTTACCATCGCCACCGGTAACCCGGCCTATTTCCCATGGGTCATCGATGATGCCCCGGAACAGGGTCGGGGCTTTGAGGCGGCCGTCGCCTATGCCATTGCAGGCGAAATGGGGTTTGCGGACGAAGACGTGGTCTGGGTGCGCGCGGGTTTCGATGAATCGATTCAGCCCGGTACAAAGAACTTTGACTTCAACATGCAGCAGTTTTCTATCACCGAAGACCGCGACAAGATCGTCGACTTCTCGCTGCCGTACTACAACTCCGCCATGGCCGTGCTTACCACACAGGCGATCGTCGATGGCGGGGCTGAGCCATCACTTGCGTCGCTCAAAGGCCTTAAGTGGGGCGCAGATGCCAACACAACGGCGGTGCCGATGCTGGCCGATCTAGTGGCGCCTGACAGCGATCCGCTGCTCTACAACGACAACACCGATGTCACTGCCGCCATGCAGGCCGGGCAAATCGATGCCGCCCTCTTCGACCTTCCCACGGCGCTTTACCTGGCGGCGGTGGTTGTCGACGGCGGTGTCATTCTTGGTCAGTTTCCGGCGGACCGAACGGAAAACCCCGATCAGTTCGGCCTGCTGATGGAAGAGGGCACAGCGCTTAAGGAATGCGTCGACGAAGCCATCAACGCGCTTACGACAAGCGGCACCCTGGCCGAGATTGAGGCCCAGTGGCTGTCGGAAACCACCGGCGTGCCAGTCATCCAGTAATGGCCAACGGAATGGCGGGTCTGACCCGCCGCCAGGTCTATGAACGAAAGGTTCGCCGAAGGTCGCTTGCCATTGCAGGCGGATCCACAGTGTTTGTTCTTCTTGCCATCCTTGTTCTGGTGCCCATGGCGCCGGGATGGGAGCGTGTGCAACAGAGCTTTTTCAACGGCGAAGTCTTCGCACGCACGTTTCCGACGCTGCTAAAGGCGTTTCTTCTGGACGTTGCGATATTCGCCTGGTCGGCACCGCTGATAGCCGCCTTGGGTCTGGCTGTGGCGCTGGCACGCGATGTCCGCAGCCCGGTTCTTTATCCGCTCCGCCTGTTGGGTGCGGCCTATACGGACATATTCCGTGGTGTGCCCGTTGTATTGGTTGTCTATCTTATCGGGTTCGGAATTCCCGGTCTTGGCATGCCCCGCCCATGGAACTCTCCCTACATATGGGGGACAATTGCGTTGGTTCTAACCTATTCAGCCTATGTCGCGGAAATCTTCAGGTCCGGCATCGAGAGTGTTCACCAATCGCAGCGCAACGCGGCCCTATCACTGGGGTTGACCGGCGGCGACGCCATGCGCTTCGTCGTGCTGCCCCAAGCCATACGCCACGTGATACCAGCCCAGATGAACATGCTGATCGCGCTACAGAAGGACGTGGCGCTTTTGTCCTTCATCGGGCCGGTCGAGATCTTCAGGCAAGCGGGCGTCTTCAAATCGCTTCTGGCGAACTTCACGCCCTATGTAGTGGCGGCGGCGATCTTTCTGGTGATCACCATTCCGGCAACCCGGTTGGCCGACCACCTGATCGCCAAGCAAAATCGGGCCCGGTCGTGAAGCTGCGTCTAGAGGATGTCCAGAAATCCTTTGGTAGTGCAAAAGTACTCGACGGCATTTCAATTGATGTGGCCGAAGGGAAAATGGTGTGCCTAATCGGTGCTTCGGGTTCGGGCAAATCCACACTCTTGCGTTGCATTAATCTGCTCGAGCCAATCGACGATGGTGCCATCTGGCTCGATGGTCAGGACATTGCCGAGCCTTCGCTTGACCCACAGCCGATCCGGCAACGGATTGGCATGGTGTTTCAGTCATTCAACCTTTTTCCGCATATGACAGCGGAAGAAAACGTCATGCTGGCGCCCCGCCGCATCCACCGTAAAACGCACGATCAACTTTCCCCTGAGATCACGCAGCTCTTTGCCCGTTTTGGTCTTGCTGACCGCATGGGTCACTATCCCGATCAACTGTCAGGTGGCCAGCAACAGCGGGTGGCCATTGTGCGGGCACTGGCGATGAACCCCGAGATCATGCTGTTTGACGAAATCACGTCTGCCCTAGATCCCGAGCTTGTGGGTGAAGTGCTCGCCGTTTTGAAGACACTGAAAGGCGAAGGGATGACGATGATACTGGCCACCCATGAAATGGCATTTGCCCGCGAGGTGGCCGACCACGTTTGTTTTCTGGATCAGGGCCGGATTATCGAACAGGGTGCGCCGGGTGAGATCTTCTCAACCCCAAAAGAAGAACGGACGCGCGACTTCCTGGCGCGTGTTCTCGGCTCTGTCGATGAATGACAGGCGCACGACCCGGACAGAAAAAGCCCCTAAACCAGCACGGTAAATTAGGCGCCCGGCCCAGCAGCCGCAGTTCAGGCCACTGCAAATCTTACGACCGCGTCCTGGAGTTTCAAATTCACGGTTCGGGCAAAGCGCGAGTGAGTTCCGGAGTGCGCTGAAACGCATGCTTCAGACAAACCGACCACCCTTTTGAATCACTTCAATTTTGTATCCGTCGGGATCGGTCGCGAAAAAGAAACGCGCCACCAGCGCGCCGCCGGGTGCAAAGTCCACCAGACCTCCAACTTCAAGGCCATTAGATGCCATTGATGTGTGGTGCGCGTCCGCGTCGGCCACGACAAAGGCAAGATGCGCATAGCCGTCGCCCAGAACGTAAGGTTCTGTGCGCTCTTTGTTGAGTGTCAGCTCCAGCTCAAATCCGGATGCGGCATTCGACAGATACGTTAACCGAAAGGTCTCGAAATCCAGCTGATCCGCGATCTCCAGACCGAAGGCTTTCTTGTACCAGTCGATCGAACGGTCATCGTCCAGAACGCGGATGCAGGAATGGACCATTTTTGCCATGGCATGTATCTCCCAGTCATCGTCCAATGCGGTCTTTGACGTCAGAGGCGAAGTCTTCGTAGCGTCGCCGCGATTTGACGTCGACCTGAACGTGGTGTCCCATCTTCTGCATAATCGGAAGATCGAACAGGATCTGGTCCAAAGTGTCGGGGCTTTCCACATCAACGATCGCCAGCACCTTGCGTTCGCCGACCAGTTTCCAAAGGTCCTTTACGACACCTGCCGACTTGGCGCCGAGGGCGGCCTCGGCCTCTTCGGCCCAGATCCCCAGCAGACCCTGTTGTTGCATGGTTGCGTCGTATTCGACCTTGAAATCCAACCGATAAAGCATGGTCTCTACCTTCCGCTAATGGCTGTGCCGAGCGCCGGAAAGCGCACGATGCGGTAGGTCCCGACCGAGGCATCTTCGCCGCCGTTCAAGACCGGCGACCGGTGCAGTTCATTAATGGTCGCGTAGACATACCCATCTACGCCTATGGAAAAACCATCGGGCCACGGCAGATCCGTATCCGACTGATAAAGAACCTCATAAGACCCGTCGGGCTTGGTCACGCCGATGGCGTTGTCCGTCATGGCGGTGATGTACACGTTGCCCGCGGCGTCGACGGTCGAGCCGTCGGATATTACCTTGTCGCCGTAACGTTCGACCTTTGTGGCCAGTTGGTCGTCGTTCAGGTCTTCGTTGAGCAAATCCGCAGTGCGCACGCGGTACATCGCACTGGCCGTCATTGGCGCGAAGTAGACCCAGGTGTTGGTTGGATCAATCGTGATCGGGTTGATGCCGATCTTGGCGGGGTTGCCGCCCAATTTGATCTCGCGTCCATCGATAATCATGGGCGTATCTTCGGGCACGGTGAATGCGCTGCCTTCCAGAACGCGGCGCACGCGCCCCGTGTCCATGTCGACGACGATAATGGCCGAGTTCATTCCGTCGCCCGTGTCAGAGATGTAGATCGCGCCGTGCTCTCGATCGATCGCCAGATCGTTTAGGAACGAGGTCGGGCGGGCGGCAGGCTGACCGATGTA
Organism: Pseudomonadota bacterium; assembly: GCA_039026235.1. Taxonomy (GTDB): domain Bacteria; phylum Pseudomonadota; class Alphaproteobacteria; order Rhodobacterales; family Rhodobacteraceae; genus JBCCMQ01. The sequence continues at coordinate 142,083 of JBCCMQ010000003.1, read as the reverse complement.
GTAGATCGCATGCAGCTGTTCCGTAACCGTGTTCCAGCCGACGACACGACCGGTTTGGCCTTCGCCTTGGCCGTCAAGCATCCACAAGATCCCTTCGCGGTCCGCGCGCAAGCCAAGCACGCCGCGCAAGCCGTCGCCGTCACCTTCCGGCGCGCGGGCCCATGTTTCGGTCGGATATGGCTGCGTGCTTCCGTCCGCCATAACCTCAACCACGCGCAGCCCTGGGCCGTAGAATTCATGCACCGACATAAACATCCGACCGTCCGGGCCGATGGCCAGATTTCCAGGCGGCATCTCTTTCGGAAACTCCAGATAGGTCTCTAGATCGGCCGCCGCGCCGGGACTAGCAAGAGCCACGATAACACTGGCGGTAAGCAGAAGCTGTTTCATCGGTATCTCCTCGATTGCGTTGGCGGTGGAGTAGATCAATTGAATAGTCTAAATGAATACACGACTCTCGGAAACCAGCATTTGAAATTTTCGAATGTATTCAATCGACGATCTGAAGACATTTGTGGCAATCGCGGACGCCCAGGGCGTGACTGCGGGCGCCCGGCGGGTGGGTGTTTCACCCGCTACGGCCAGCCACCGATTGAGCAAGCTTGAGACGGCACTGAAGCTTACTCTCTTTCACCGGAACAGCCGCATGCTGCGTCTGACGGACGAAGGACAGATATTTTTGGATCGGACGCAGAACATTCTGTCCGATCTGGCGCAGGCAGAGCGCGATGCCGGAAGCGGATCGGCAGAGCTTTCGGGACATGTCCGGGCGACCATGTCGCCGTGGATTCTGTCACGCTTTGTTCTGCCGGCCTTGCCTAATCTTCAGCGTCAGCACCCGAAACTTACCTTCGACTTTCTTGCTGTCGACCGGTTTGTTTCGCTGTCGGCAGAAGGACAGGACTGTGCCGTCCGGGTCGGCAATCTGACCGACAGTGCACTCATCGCACGCAAGCTTTGTGACAACGAGCGTATCATTTGCGCCGCGCCGGACTTTCTTGCGCGCCATGGCGCGCCCAGCGGCGCGCAGGCCACCATCGACATGCCTTGGGTGTCGTTGCCGTGGCAGACGCGCATATCCATCCGCGACGCAAAAGGCCGGCGCCGCGATGCCACGGTCAGAAGCAGCGTTTTGGTTTCAAACTCAGACGTGCTGACCGAAGCGGTTGTGCGGGGTCTCGGTCTGGCAATCAAGTCCCGGTTGGCCATAAGAGGCGAGCTAAAAGATGGGCGGCTGGTCGAGGTTGTGCCCGGCTCTCTTTGGGCACCGGCGGCGCCAATCTGGTTTGTCTACCCGCCCGAAGCGCGGACCGCGCAAAAGACAGAGCAGTTTGGACATTTTGTGTCCCAGTGTTTCATGTGAACTTAAGATCAAATGAACGACGCGTCGCTGGGAACCACCAACGCTAGCCTTGCAGCATCTCAATGCGGGTCTGGCCAAGCTGCCTGATGATCGCGCCCAGCGCCAAGAGCTGCTCATCAAGTGGGCTGGTTTTCCGCCAGACCATGCCGACGGTGCGCTTGGGGGTGTCGCCGACAAAGCGCGAAACGGTCACACCTGCGGTGCGCGTTTCAAGCGGAACCGCCATTTCGGGAATGATCGTCAGCCCAAGCCCGGCGCTGACCATTTGAACCAGAGTAGAAAGGGAAGAACCTTCCATCACGAGACTGGGATCAGAAGGGCGCATGTCGCAGAAAGACAGCGCCTGATCTCTGAAACAGTGGCCTTCTTCAAGCAGCAGAAGCTTCATTTCGGGCAGTTTATCAGGCCGAGGAACCGGCTGATCAGCATCCTTGGCAGCACGGACGAGTACGAAGTCTTCGTCGAAAAGAGCGAATTCACGCAGCGAAGGCTCGGACACGGGCAATGCGGCAACAACGAAGTCCAGGCGCGATTCCAACAGATCATCAATCAGCGACTTCGTGATCGACTCTCGTGGATGCAGTTCCAGTTCCGGCAGATGCAGCCCCAGTTCCTGAATGATCGCCGGCAGAAGATAGGGCGCCACGGTGGGAATAATCCCGATCCTAAGCGCACCCTTAAGCGGCCCTTCTGAGGACCGCGCAAGTTCTGACATCTCTTCGACATCGCGCAGGATCTTGCGCGCCCGCACAAGAAATTCTTCGCCCAAGGTGGTCAGCCGTATCTTGCGCGCGGTGCGTTCAACCAATGGCGCACCCAGCATCGTTTCCAATTCCTTGATCTGCACGGAAAGCGCCGGTTGCGAGATAGAGCATGCATCAGCCGCGCGCCCAAAATGGCCGATCCTGGCAAGGGCATCGAAATAGCGAAAGTGCTTGATGGTAAAATTCATCATAACTTCAAACTATGGGAAGATTAACAAAATGCAATTGGCGTTTATAGGTTCAGTTTCCTAGAAAAGATCATCACCTAGATTCATTCTAAACTCCAGGAGATGGCAATATGGACGGGAACAACATGCACGGGCTCGGCGGATGCCCTGTGAACCACGGTGGCAACACCTCGATGGAAAAGCCGGTGACCAAATGGTGGCCGAACGCCTTGAACCTCGACATTCTGCACCAGCATGGCGCCCGTACAAACCCGATGGATCCAGATTACAATCATCGCGACGCGGTGAAGGAGCTGGACTTCGAAGCCGTCAAGACCGACCTGAAAGCCCTGATGACGGACAGCCAGGACTGGTGGCCCGCTGACTGGGGACACTACGGCGGACTGATGATCCGCCTCGCGTGGCACTCTGCCGGATCGTACCGAATGCAGGACGGGCGCGGCGGCGCAGGGTCGGGCAACATCCGGTTCGCTCCGCTGAATTCGTGGCCAGACAATGCCAGCCTGGACAAAGCGCGCCGTCTGCTTTGGCCGGTCAAAAAGAAATACGGAAATGCGCTCTCCTGGGCCGACCTCATCATACTTGCAGGAAACATGGCCTACGAGTCGATGGGTCTGAAGACATTCGGCTTTGGCTTTGGCCGCGAAGACATCTGGGCACCGGAAACAGACGTCTATTGGGGCTCTGAAAGCGAATGGTTGGCGCCCTCTGAAAACCGCTATGGCGACCTGGAAGACGCATCGACGCTTGAGAACCCGCTATCGGCAGTCCACATGGGCCTGATCTATGTGAACCCAGAAGGCGTTAACGGCAGTCCGGATCCCGCAAGAACCGCTGCGCATGTGCGTGAAACCTTCGCACGGATGGCGATGAACGATGAAGAGACGGCCGCCCTGACCTGTGGCGGGCACACCGTCGGAAAAGCCCATGGCGCCATGGCCGACGACAATATCGGCGTAGAGCCTGAAGCAGCCGGCTTCGAGACACAGGGTCTTGGCTGGATGAACCCGAACCACAACGGGACGGCGTCAAATTCCTTCACTTCCGGGATCGAGGGCGCCTGGACGAAGGAACCGACCAAGTTCGACATGGGCTACTTCGACTATCTGTTCAACTACGAATGGGAGCTGACAAAATCGCCCGCCGGAGCTTGGCAGTGGGCACCGGTTGATATGCCGGACGAGGAAAAGCCTGTCGATGCAGGCGACCCGTCCAAGCGGCGCAATCCGATGATGACGGACGCGGACATGGCGATGAAGGTTGATCCGGTATTCAACGAGATTTGTCAGCTCTTCAAAGACGATCCCGATTACTTCAAGGACACCTTTGCCCGCGCCTGGTTCAAACTGACCCACCGCGACATGGGCCCGCGCGCGAACTATTACGGCCCCGACGTGCCTGCAGAAGATCTGATCTGGCAGGATCCGATCCCCGCGGGCAATGCCGCCTACGATGTGGCAGCCGTCGAAAAGATGATAGAAGACAGCCCGCTAACCTCGGCCGAGCTGATTGCCACTGCCTGGGACAGCGCCCGAACCTTCCGCGGATCGGACAAGCGTGGAGGTGCCAACGGTGCCCGCATCCGCCTTACGCCGCAAAAGGACTGGGCGGGGAATGAACCCAAGCGACTGGCGAAGGTGCTCGGCATCCTGGGGCCCATCGCGGATGTAACCGGGGCGTCCATTGCGGACCTCATAGTCTTGGGCGGAAACGTCGGTCTGAAGCAGGCGATCAAGGCGGGCGGCCACACGGTCGACGTGCCGTTCACACCGGGACGCGGCGACGCCAGCGACGAACAAACCGACGCTGAAAGTTTCAGCGTACTTGAACCGGTCGCCGACGGGTTCCGAAATTGGCAGAAAGAGCAGTACGCCGTCTCAGCCGAAGAGATGATGCTGGACCGCGCACAGCTCATGGGCCTGACAGCCGCCGAGATGACCGTGCTTCTGGGCGGCCTACGGGTCATAGGCGTCAACCATGGCGGCAACCAGTACGGCGTCTTCACCGACCGCGAAGGTGCGTTGACCACGGACTTCTTCGTGAACCTGACCGATATGTCGTTCAGCTGGCACCCAATGGACGGCGGCACCTACGAACTTCGGGATCGCGCCACGGGCGAGACCAAGTGGAGTGCGACGAGCGCCGACCTGGTCTTTGGCTCAAACTCGGTCCTGCGGGCCTATGCCGAGGTCTATGCGCAGGACGACAACGGACCCAAGTTCGTTAAGGATTTCGTCGCTGCCTGGACGAAAGTGATGAACGCCGACCGGTTCGATATGGTCGCCTAAGTCAAATGCCCGGGCGGTACTCGCTCTGCCCGGGCGCTTGCGCTGACATCCGTAAATGCCCGCCGCTGCGGTCGCGGTGCCAACTTTTCACACGGCTCTACGGCCGACTAGCGATCATCGTCAGGCACACCGCGTGACAGGATCGCGAATTACGCGTCGCAGGCACATCCGGCGTGGCCACAGCCTTTGCCTTGCGGATGGCCGTCCGCACATTCATCGCTGCAATAGTTGCGGTCATCTTTTTTTACGGCGTCATCGACATTTACAATGCAAACGCAGGTATCGCAGGCGCAGACTTGTTGGGGCACCTCAGGCATAGCGTGTCTCCTAATGGCTTTCGTGGTGGTGATGATGGGTGAATAGGTGCTCGATCATGATCTTCAGCACGCTGTGCACGCAGGCATCGGCCATCGTGTAGAAGACCTGCTTGCCGCGCCTTTCCGACTTCAGGATTCGCGCCGATCGCAGCAACCGGAGATGGTGGCTGGTAAGTGACGCGGAGGATCCGAGCTTTTCCGCAATCTCGCCCGCCGATCTCTCTTGATCCATGCAGGCAATGACGATCGACAAACGCGTGGGATCAGAGAGCAGGCCAAAGGTATCCGCAAGCTCCGTGGTCTGATCGAGATGAAGGTTGAATACCATGATTGAAAACAATTGAACGATTATTCAACTGTTGTCAATTAGGTTCTACCAAGCGCGTTAAACACAGACTGGGCTGCCCTAGGTTGATCAGTCTTTGCTGGCTCTAAGACTTATCCGCAAGGTTGCCGGACCGACCGCCGACCGCAACTACAGCCAGACTTCCGGCTGGCGATCATAGGTCCTGAAGTTGTCGGTACTCTTTCGGCTGGGCAAGGCTCTCAACCAGCTCAGTGCTTGATCACGCGTTGACCCCTCTGATCGATCTACACAGATTTCAATGGGCTGGAGTTGGACATGAGCGCTCTTGCGGAAAATATCACCCGATGATGATCGAAAAAACCAGAAAACCAACCTGTCGGCCGGACAGCTTTGGCGCGCTGGACGGTCACAAGTTGGTGCAGAGAGCCGGCAGAAAGCGCTGAAGAAAGGCAGTCGTAGCAGGCATGAAGCCCGACCCATGATGGTAGATCGGATCAAGCGTGGTGACGATCAGACACCCGCGCCCGCGCCTTTGCACGGATAGGATTGGTTGCGCCTTTCCATCTGTGTCGTTCCAGGTCACCAGCGTTTCAGCAGGTTCTTCAAAGGTTAGAGTGCCGTGAATATGCCAGGTAACATCGGCCTGGCCCATGCCATCCATCAAGGGGTGATCCGGTGCAGATATGCGGACGCCCAGATCCGCGCCTTCCTGCAGCCACCACCAGAAATTTGTGGGCTCGGGCGCGAAGTCCAGGCCATCTATGAAAAGATTTGGATGGGTCTCGCCCATTACCACCAAGGTCCCGCCCGTTGCGATATACTCTGACAACTGGTCCTTGTGCGAGCTCAGGCGCGCCCCATTCGTGCGGCAGGGGATCATTAGGCAGGGCAAGTCATGCAGATCGGCGCGTGGCAGATCTCGCAACCCGATACGCTGACCAAAAAACCCAGCGAAAGGCGGCTCTTCCATGGTCCGGGTCTGATAGGCAAGCCCGGCATCGATTGCGGCGATCTTCGTCATCTTGCACCCGCCCAATCGAGGAACTGCGCGAAAAAAGGTCTGGCCGTAGTGTCATCGCCCGCGTAACCCCAGATGTCGTTGCCGGGATGCACGAGCAACGCACCACCACCCGGGCTCCGCCAGACCCAGTCGGCGGGCTTTCCCGAAACAGCGAACCGCGTCAGTACAACGGCGTTGCTGGGCGCTTCGAAATAGCCCCTTGCCCAGAAACCGATCACGCCCATGCGCATCGAAAGGTCTTCGGCGCGAACCCCTCTAGTGATCGGATGGAGTGTATCCATTTCGATCAGCCAATCGCGCGCCGCCTGCGTGGGCAAGCCGTGGTAGGCGCCCGGCGGATCGAGGAAAGGTTTGGAAATCGGTCCATTAAGCGAAACGGTGCCGCCGTCGTCGAGAAATGCAGCCAGCGTCACCCGAAGTTCGCCCAGATGTGTCTCATCCAGATGCTGGCTGAGCAAAAGACCATCCACGCCGTCGAGATCGGAGCGTTCAAATTCGTACTGATCGACAACCGTGATCGTATGCCCGCGCGGTGGATCGGCGATGAATTTTGGTGTGCCGACTGTGTTTAGAAGGTAAAGAAAGCGGCCCACTAGGGCGACCCGAGGACGATGGGGGCTTTGAGCGGCCCTATGCGCTGGGTGATGAAGCTTGGGATGGACCGAAAGTCGCTGACGTGGGTTTCCATGTACCAACCCAGCGGCAACTTGGGCGGCTCTACCATCGGGAACAGGGTCAGATCGACTTGCTTCGGGTAAAGCAAAACGCCCTCGATCATAGCATCACCCACCAGCATTTCGCCGCGACCGCCAAAGGCGAAGGCCCGCGCGGAAACAATCTGCGGCACAGCGCCGCCTTTCAGGGGAGCAACGGCCTGAAGCAGGCGGAACGCCGCGACGGGATTTTGCGAAATTGCCTCTGCTTCCACAACATAGCGCGGACCAAAACGACCGGGGATTGTCGTCAAGAATGGGGCATCAATTGGCGCGTCCGGCCCGCCGCGCGCGTCGGCGGCCGCAGCATAAACCAGAGGCGCCGGCACTTGCAGGGTCACCAGTGTCCCCTCATCGGTGGCCTCAACCAGGATCAGCCGGGTCAATGGGTGTCCGCCCACGTGGGCGTGGGCTGGACCAATAAGAAGCGCAATAAAGAGAAGAACGATCATGCGTGTCATGCGTCCGCAGCCTCAATAAGCGCTTGTGTGTAAGGGTGCGCGGCAGCCTGAATAATCTGGTCCGCCGCACCCGTTTCAACGATCTCTCCTTCTTTCATCACGGCAATCCGGTCGCAGAAGTGACGCGCGAGAGCGAGGTCATGGGTGATGAAAAGAATGCCGATACCGTGCTTGGACCTAAGCCTTTCCAAGAGAGCCAAGAGATCGGTGCGCAAAGACTGATCAAGCATTGAGGTTGGCTCATCTGCGACCAGGAGCTTCGGCTTGGCAACGAGGGCACGCGCCACGGCCACGCGCTGGCGCTGACCACCGCTGAGTGAGCCGAGGCGACGGGCGAAAAAGGCATCATCACTTGGCAGCCCCGCATCGTCGAGTGCCTTTCTCGCAGATGTCAGTGACTTGGCGCCTTTGATTTCCATAGGCTCCGATACCACATCACCGACCCGCATCGCAGCGCGCATGGATTGGTAAGGATCCTGAAAGATCATCGTTGCCGGCCCGCCGGGCATTGGCGCGGCGCCGTCAACGATTATCTCACCATGGCTCAGTTCTTGCAGGCCGATAACTGCGCGGGCCAGTGTCGTCTTTCCCGACCCCGACCCTCCGACGAGACCCAGAACCTCGCCCACGCGCAGGCTTATCGAGACCCCCTTTAAGGCTGGTACTGGCACGGCGCCGCTCAAACGCCGAAGGTAGCTCGTTTCATATGTCACGGCGACCTTGTTAACGCTGAGAAGCACGCCATCTTGCGGCACCGGGCGGACCCAGCGTTTTTCCCCATGAAACGGCAGGATCGCCCCAAAGAGATCCCTGGTGTGCTGGGCTCTCGGATGCTCGGCCAGCCTATCGGGTGTGCCCTCTTCCACCACCCGACCATTCTGCAGGATTACAAGCTTTTCGGCCCTTCGGACCACCATGGGAAGATCGTGGGTGATGAAAAGCACCGTCAGCCCCAGCCGTTGTGAAAGCTCTTGCAACAGGTCGAGGATACTCTGCTGGACCAAGACGTCGAGACCGGTCGTTGGCTCGTCTGCGATAAGAACCTCTGGCTCGGCCGCCAGCGCGATAGCAATGGCCACTCGCTGACGCATGCCGCCGGACAATTCGTGCGGATAAGCGGACAGCCGGTCATTTGGAAGCGACACCAGCTGCAACAGCTCAGCCGCGCGGGCGCGGGCGGTGGCGCGATTGGCACCGTGGACCGTGACGGCTTCGGCAATTTGTTCGCGCACCGTACGCACAGGGTTCAGGGCATTCATCGCAGCCTGAGGGACAAGGCCGATCCTTTTGCCGCGCACCAGTCGCATGGCCTCTTTGGAAAGGCCCAATAGATCCGTGTTTTCGAGCCAGACTGAACCACCATTGATCCGCGCTGCGGGAGGTACAATCCGCAGCATGGCCATGGCGAGGGTGGATTTCCCGGAACCGCTTTCTCCGATCAGACCAAGGGTCTGGCCCCTTTGGATCTCAAGCGAGACACCGAACAGCGCCGTTCTGCTGCCATAGGAAAGATCCACGTTGCGTACTTCCAAGGCGCCAGTGCCTTTCCGTTGGGCGGCCGTCCCGTCGCGCTGGGCGCCGGGTACCGTCCCATCTTCGCGCCTGTCACCGACGCCGTGGCCCAAAAGAGCAAGACCCAGAACCGACATAGCGATAAGCAACCCGGGCGGCATGACCCACCACGCCCAGGCGTCCGTCAAAAAGGCGGTACGAGCGTTTGCGTGAAACAGGATCGTGCCCCAGCTTTTGGCAATTGGATCGCCGAGGCCAAGGAAACTCAATGCGCTCTCGGTTAGGATCGCGGCATGGGCAATTCGGATGAACTGCGGCACAATCAATGGCACCAGTTCGGGCAGGATATGGCGGGTCGTGACGTGCCAACCCGAGCCGCCCATGGAGCGGGACGCGTCGGTATAATCTGCACGTCGAAGGTTCAGCGCTTGGGCGCGTAATTCCCTGACCGGCTGGGTCCAGAGAACAAGGCATAGGATGCCGATCTGAACCGTGAACGACGCGCCGAAAAAAGCGCTTAGCACCACCACCAACGGAAGGAATGGCAGGGTCATAATCGCATCGACAAATCGCATGACCAGTGTGTCGAAGAACCCGCCCTGCCAGGCCGATCCAATGGCAATCAAGGTGGCCAGCGCCGTCGCAACCGCCGCAGTCACCAGCCCGACGGCAAGCGAGATCCGACCGCCGAAGAGGATGCCCGACAGAAGGTCCTGGCCCACGTCGTTGCAGCCAAGTGGATGCCGTAGCGTCGGTCTCTCAAACGGCGTACAGACCGTTTCACCCGGCGGAAACGGGACCATCATTGGCCCGAAAACGACCAGCAGAACAAGGCAGAAGACGATGCAAAGACCGACGCGTTGCACATTGCTGAGAACACGCGAAGGTTTTGCAGTCATCGCAAGGGGCTCTGCCGCAGCGGTCATCGTCTTACGCGCGGATCGAGAAGTGGGTAGGTCAGATCGGCGACGAGATTGGCAGCGATGACGCTTAGCGTTGCCACAAGAAACACACCCTGCAAGAGGTTGTAGTCCCGTGCCTCGACGCCCGAGACAATCAGGGATCCGATGCCCGGATAGGAAAACACAGTCTCTACCACCAATGCGCCGCCCAAGAGGCCGCCCACACCGATCATAACATTCGTGTATATCGGCAGGATCGCAGTCCTTAGCGCGTGGCGCCAAAAAACCTGTCGCTCTGGCACGCCCTTTGCATGCGCAAAGGTCACGTAATCTCGGGACAGCGCAATGGCCATGGAAGAGCGTGCGGTCAACCATACACCGGCCGTTTGCACCACGGTCAATGCGGTGACGGGCATGACCAGCCGCTCCACAATGCCCCAGACATATTGCGGCGAGCCCGGGAAAGCCGTCAGGGGAACCGCGCCAAAAGACGGAAGCCAACCGAGCCGAGCCGAAAAGACCGTGATCAGCAGCATGGCAATCCAGAAAACCGGCGCCGAACCGAGGAAGAGAACGACCACCGTGGTGCCAATATCGCCCAAACCACCGCGATGTCGTGCGGCCATGACGCCAAGGCCGGTACCCAAGGCTGCGCTAAGGGCCAGCGACCAGCCCATCAACAGAAGCGTCCAAGGCAGGTGGCTCAGTACGATGTCCCAGACCGGAGCGCCGTAGCTGACAGAGGTGCCAAGTTCCCCAGTAACGACACCGACGGCGTAATCGCCGAACTGCGTCAGCACCGGGCGATCAAGACCGAATTCGGCCAGTACCTTGGCCTGGTCTTCTTCGGTCATCTCGGCAAGCACATCCTCTGGCAGCAAAAAGCTTAACGGATCGCCCGGAGCGAGCCGCGGCAGGGCGAAGTTGATCGTCAAAGCAATAAGGACAACGGCGACATAGGCCGCCGCTGTCTTAACCCAGATCATCCCGTTAGTTGCCGATCAGCGGATCCGCCACGTCGTCCCGCGCCTCGGGCGGCAGGAAACTGTACTTATGGAAGATACCGTAGCCTGCCGAAGGGACATATGCGTCGAATTTCTCCCAGCGGTAGGCAAAGGTCGATTCTGGATACCAGAGCATGACCCGGTTGGGGTACTTGGTCTGATACTCCTGCAGCTCATAGCTGACTTCCAGTCGTGCCTCGCGCGTCGGTGCGTCGAGCCAGCGTTCGACGATGGCCGCTTTGTCTTCATCAAGCGTCATTTCGCGCCCCTTGTCGCCACGGTAGAGGATAATCAGCATGTCCTGATCGGCGATGCCGTGGGGCGTGATATCGGCGATGCGCATGTCGAAATCACCACCACGCCAAAGTGAGGCGAGCGTGCCGGGGTCAATGGTTTCAACATCGACCGACAAGCCCACTTCTGCAAGCTGGGCCGAAATCATCTCGGCGGCGCGCAGAAAGAGTGGCTGGTTTGACGCAATCTTCATATCCAGTTGGAAGGCACTGCCATCGGGCTGGTCGCGCATACCGTCGCCATCGGCATCCACATAGCCCTTGGCATCCAGAATACTGGACGCTGTGGCAGGGTCATAGTCCGCCGCAAGATCCGGCTTGGTCCAGAAGCTGTCCACGTGGGGCCAGGCATGGGTACCAGGCTTGCCCTGACCAAGCATGATCCGGTCCAGCAAGGGGGCCGTGTCGACCGCGAGTGTCACGGCACGCCGCAAATCCCGGTCGGCAAATGGCTCGCGCATCACATTGAGATCCAGCCAGGCGCCCCACAGGGTGGGGGCACTGATCAATTCAAGATCCGGATCGTCCTGCCATTCCAGCACCAGCTCAGGCGGTACGGGACGTGCCGCGCCGTCAATCTCGCCTGTTTTCAGGGCCGTGAACATCACTTGCGGATCTTTGATCATGACCAAATCAAGGTTCTTCACCACAGGCGCGCCGCGCCAGTAATTTTCATTGGCTTCAAAGCGATAGAATTGATCGGCTACGTATTCAACCAGCTTGTAAGGACCTGTTCCAATGCCGATGTCGGTGAATTCCCGGGGCTTTTCGACACCCTCCCACTGTGCTTTCTGAATGATCGGCACATCGGCGGCTGTAATCCGGTCAAAGTTCGGCATCGGCTTTTCGGATGTAAGCCGCACTTTGTAGGTATCGAGCACCTCGATACCGACCATCCTGGGTACTGAAGACGCATGGTGCGTCCAGCGGTTGGGCGGGCCCTCTCGATAGTACTCAAAAGTGAACGCGACGTCTTCCGCGGTGAAGTCGCTGCCATCGTGCCATTTGACGCCTTCGCGCAGCGTAATCTCCCATACGCGGGCATCGTCGGAAATTTGCTCGACTTCGGTGGCGAGCCAGTCTTCAGCATTGCCCACATAGGGCGACGGTTCGCGCAGTTTGTCATAAACCAGCCAGAGCACCCAGTCATTCCACGAGTTGCCGATTGTGTAGGTGGTGACATTGCCAGCTTTGACCCACATTCCGAGCGTCAAGCGCTCCGCCTCGGTCGGTCCGACCTGGTTGGTTTCGCTCAGAAACCGTGCAGGTTCGACGGTATTTCCGGATTCTCCGGTAGTTTGCGCTGTGAGTGTGGTGGTTGTCGCAAGTAGTGCCAGCGCGGCAAGCAGCTTGTAGCGCATCGCCTTATCCTTCTCGTTTTGGTTCACGCAGAAGCTGGCGCTGCCGAGAGCTGGCCCACGGCCACAATGCAGATTCCTGACGAGTTAAGTCAACAATTTGACGTACGGTTGCGGCGTGGCGGGCACTTGTTGGCCAGAATTTAGCGCGTTGCCTGTCATTCGTGCACGAGTAGACCAGCACATCTGCAACCTGCGCAGGATCGCTTAGAGCAGACTTCTAAGTTCCATGATTTCTGTGTCAGTCGGCACGGACCATCTGCACCCGTTGCCCTCGCAATGGGGCCAGCACCCAGGGGCTTCCACTAAGTTCTGCGCGCTGCGACCAGTTCGGTTCAAGAGATATGAACGGTGACGAATTTTCAGGAACGCGCGCCCTGCATCAGCCGCAAGAGCGCTGATGTCAACTTTGCACCGCTTGGCCGTAACGCGTCTTCAATCATTTGTCGGGCAACCCGGCCGGTAGTCAACGGTGCCTTCAGTGATCGCATCACGAGGCAACGGAGAAACCGAGCAATCACAATTTAGGCACTATGAATCCGGCAGCTCTTCGAAATAGTGCACCATATCGTCTATCGGATCCCGTGTGATTTGGGTCCTCGTATTGTCTGGAAAACCACGTTTTATGTAGCTCGGTTCAGACATGTCGTTGTATCGCAAGCTCATGGCAATGCGAATTTTCGAAGCGCCTTCCGCCGAGCGATGCGCCGTAAAGGCGGAAAAGATCACAAGATCGCCTTTTGACACGGACAGCAGCAAAGGCTCTTTCAATCGTTTGTCCGTAATGCGTGACCCGCAGCGTGATACTTCATATTCAAGTATTCCGTTTAGATGACTGCCGGGAAAGACTTCCAAGCTGCTGTGCCCGTCCTCTAGATCGTGCAGCGGAAACCAGACAACGACGCCGTTATGGCTCCCCTGCATAACCGGCCATTCCTGGTGTGCCGGCCGCAAGTTATATCCGCCCTCGATGAACAGCTCTTCTGCCACCAGGATTGGAAACGGCTTTAGCGACACTACCGGGTGCCTGACACCGGCACCCTTCAGCGCGCCTATGACAGCGGGGTTGTTAGCCGCGGCCAAAACGGAAGGGTCGTTTTGTGACAATTTCAACGCGTTCAGATAAGCGGGCTCATCTGTCGCTTTGAGTTCAAGAAGTGAGGTCTGCAATGCAGCCTCATCGTCTGTCTCCAGGGGCCCACCCCCCACGCGGTCGTGCTTGAGAAACGTGAGCGGACGCAGAATAGCGGCCCGAAGGTTATCGAGAAAGCTGTGGTCGAGCACGTCCCTTAAGACAAGAAAGCCATCCGTCCGATATGCCTCCCTTAGGCCGCCGTCATTGGGCATGCCATACCCCTTTCTCTTTCAAATCTTCGACCACCGAAGGTGTTGCACGTCGGCTTACCAGCGCGCGGCTTACGCTATCAGTGACTGCCTGATCGCAAACGTCAAATGCAAGCTCAGGACAATAGTCTCTGAGTGCCATACCGACCTCGTCATAGCCAAGTAAAAGACGCGCGGACGTCGCACCCGTGTAGCGTCCGTTATACTCGTAGATGACGAGTTTGCCGTCTGCGTTTCTCTGGCATTGGATGTTGAGCGGTCCCCTCCATCCAGCGCCAGCGAATGCCTCGGCACAGCTTTTGCCGATTTCCATCGCGTCGTCTGATAGCGCCGTGCTTACGGCTTCGCTCCGCCCCTGTTTCATCACATTCTCGGTAACGAAAGTTCCTTCAACTATGCCGGTCTTTTGGATAAAAATCTGGATCGATGTTTTGATCGCCTCGAAGGTTTGGAACAGCGGAACGCCATGTTTCTCGACATCGACTACGTGTTGAATCAACGGCTCTGGTTTACCTAGGAAGGCCTGCAATACCGTTCCACTTTGGCCAATGTGACTTTCCAGGTGCCTTTCGTTCATTACGAATGATATTCCCCGGGATGCGTATCCTTCCGCGGGTTTGCTGACCAAGGGATATCCATGCTCACCTGCAAATTCAAAGATTTGGACAGGATCGTCTTTGCAGTCGATTGTGGGCGCAAAGGGCAAAGAATGACGTCTGGAAAACACGTGGCTCGCATTTTTGTTGATCATTACTCTGGCGCATGCGGAACTTCCACAAAGCGCGTGCGATAAAAGCTCGGGCACCTCTTCTGATCGCTCAGCCAGGAAAAGCACGTCATCATCCCGGCACGGAATTATGAGCGAAGGTTGCAGCTTTTCCAGGGCGCGATTGAACAGTTTGGCAAACCTGCCTGGTTCTTTGCGAAGCTCGGGAACAAGCCACACAGTGTCGAAATTGGAAAGCGAGGTTTCTTCAGGATCCGAATTGAGCGCGCAAAGGAAGATATCGTTGCGCTGGCGTTGGAGACTGGAAACCACATTTTGGCCTGCAAGGCAGCCGCCGGACAACAACAAGACTGTTGATTTCGATGAGTCTTTCAAATCTTGCCTTGGTGAAATGCGGCTGTGGATCGCGTTAGCTCTACACACTGGGCAGCTCAGTTTCAACGAAGCGGCGACGGCTGTGCCTTGGGCTCCAGCTTGGCCGCCGAGCCTGCCGCCATTTCGCAGCCGTTATGCGGCGACGAAACCGGCTTCAAGCGCGGTCAGTATTGTGTCCGCATCATCCTCGGACAGCACAAGCGGCGGGGAAAGGATCAGATTGGGGCCAGAGACCCGAACCATGGCGCCATTCTGATAAGCAACCTCTTGCACGGTCTTCGTCGTGGCCGCGTCGATGGGTTTCTTGGTCTTTCGGTCACTGACCATCTCGATGGCCGTCATAAGGCCATGTCCCCCGCGCACGTCCCCAATGATGTCGTGTCTTTCCATAAGGGCTCTGCAGCCATTGTAGATCTGTGTGCCGCGGGCAGCGGCGTTTTCGGTGACGTTCAACCGTTGAGTAACCTCAAGGCAGGCCAAGGCGGCGGCGGCGCCGACGGGGTGACCGGAATAGGTGTATCCGTGCCCGATCTTGGCCTCTGGATTGTCCTCAAACACCTCAACCATACGTTCGCCCAGCATGACAGCGCCAAAGGGGAAGTAACCGTTCGTGATGGCCTTGGCGGTGGCCATCATGTCGGGTTCAACGCCCCAAAGCCGCGCACCGGACCACGCCCCAGTACGTCCGTAGGCGGTAATGACTTCATCCGCGATCAAAAGAATGCCGTTGCGGTTACAGATCTCCTGCACGCCCGGTGCAAAGGTATGGTGCGGCGGGATGACCCCGCCGGCGCCCAAAATCGGTTCCATGATCATGGCGGCAATTGTATTTGCACCCTGAAATGCGATTTCATCTTCAAGCGCCTGCAGGCAAAGCTGCGCCAGTTTCTCGGCGTCCGGTTCGTTAAACGGGTTCCGGTACGTATAGGGTGCCGGGATGTGGTAGCACCCGGGCAGCAGGGGTTCATACGCTGTTCGAAAGTTCGCGTTGCCATTGACCGACGCGCCCCCGATGTGGGTGCCGTGATAGCCTTTCTTGAGGCTCAGGAACTTGGTGCGCCCGGCCTCTCCGCGCAGCTTGTGGTACTGTCGGGCCAACCGAAGAGAGGTTTCTACCGAGTCCGACCCGCCCGAGGTGAAGAAGGCGCGCCACATGCCATCGGGTCCGAAGAAGGCGTTTAATTCATGAGACAATTCGATTGAGACGTCGTTCGACGTGCCCCGGAACGTCGAGTAATAAGGCAACGTGTCAAGCTGGCGGGCGATTGCGTCTTTAACCGGCTGACAAGAGTAACCGAGGTTAACGTTCCAAAGGCCGCCCACCCCATCAACGACGCGGTGGCCATCAATATCGGTAATGTGGACGCCATCGGCGCCCGTGATAATCTTCGGTGGGTTCTCTGCCGTATCTTGCGGTGATGTCATCGGATGCCACATCAGGCGCCCGTTGTTTTCCTTTAGGAAATTCGAATCTTTCATGACGTGGATTCCAGTTCATTTGGAATTTTGACAGACTTGGCCCATGCGGCCTCGATCCCCGCGGGGATCGCGCCACCCCAATTTCGGCTGATCTCACGCGCGGCGATGATTAACTCGGATTTGATCGTGTGTTCGAGGCTAAGCGTAAAGCGCGATGCAACGGATGCAACGGCAACCGCCCCGGCCAACAGGCCGGTGTGATCGAAAATCGGTGCCGCAAACCCCTGGATCTCGGCCTCATAGCTTTGATCGGCCCGCGCGAAACCCGTTTCGCGCGTGGTTTCTATGAGGGCCGTTAGTTCGTCCGGTTTTGTTGGTGTTGCCGACGTGAACCCGGTGAGACTGGATACGGCCGCATCGAAAAGGTCGGCCGGGCCAAATGCCAGCGCGCAGTGTCCGGATGCTGTTGCATGCAGCGGAAAGATGTTGATGTCGATAACGGCCCGCGTTCCGTGGTGGGGCGACTCGCAGGCGCACAAACCGTAAAGTGTCGTGCCGGAAAGAACCGTCGCATGGGCCGTTTCCCCGGTGACATCGGCAAGGGCACTCAGCGCGGACTTGGCCGCTTCCTTGCGCGGCACTGTTGCCTCTCTGATCTGCGCAAAGTGCATGAGTGCGGGCCCCAGTCGATAGTGCTTGGTCGCGGGGTTCTGTTCAATAAACCCAACGCTCTCAAGCGCCTGGAGATGGCGATAGGTCGTTGCCTTATCCCGCCCGGCAATCCGGCAAAGCTGTGACAGGCCAATTTCGGGCCGCGCCGTCGAGAAGTGGGTCAAAAGCGTTAGAGCTTTGGAAGCGGAAGACATCTGCAAGAACTTATCCTGTGTGATCTCAAAAAAAGTTTGACAGAAGTTAATTAACAAGGCAACCTTTTTCTAAAATGACGGTTCAAAATATGAACCATTATCAGGGAGTACAGGATGACAAAGTTTAGGAAATCAGTGGCGGTCATGGCAGTCGCGGTTGCGGCGGTAGCGGGGCCAGCTTTGGCCGAGTATCCGGAAAAGCCTGTCGAATTTGTTGTGCCCTGGCCGCCGGGTGATCTTGAGGACGTGCTGACCCGTATGATCGCCGAAGACTTCGCCGATGCCTATGGCGTGCCGACGGCGGTCGTGAACAAACCCGGTGGCGGCGGCGGTCCGTTCCCTGGGGCCATCGAAGTGGCAAATGCGCCGGCTGACGGGTATACCATCGGATCTTTCATTATCGCCATTCCGGTCGTGGGTCCGCAGATCGGTATTCCGGAATTGAACCCCGATCCGTTTGTGCCTCTCGGCAACTTTCTGACCTATCCGTTCGTAATTGCCACCAGCGGGAACGCACCCTTCAGCACCATGCAAGAGCTGGCGAACCATGCGCAGGACAACGACGTCGTGCTTGGTCACTTCGGCGCACCACTGGTACCCACACAGGTGACCATGGGGCTCGCTAAGGAAATGGGGTTCGCCTACGCCTCGGACGCACCGTTCGACGCGCTCGACTGCAACACACTGGCTTCAGGTGATGTCGATGTGATCAACACGACGTTGCAACTTATTCTGCCCTGCCTCGAAAACGTCAACGTTCTGGCCTCGATCGGTTCGGAGCGGATTGGTCTGACACCGGAGGCGCCTACGGTTGCAGAGCTGGCACCCGATCTGGACGTGGCACTTTGGAACGGACTGTTCGTGCACAAGGACACGCCACAGGACGTGCAGGACAAGATCATCGCCGTCGCCGAAAAGACGGTGATGTCCGACCGCGCACAGGCGCTGGCCGCTGAGACCGGAGCGCTGGTCTACTGGCAGCCGGCGGCCGAGGTCGTCGAACAGATCCAGAAGGATATCGACACGATGGGGCGCATCGAAGGCATGCTGGCCAACTAGCGCGTTACCCGAACGGCCGGGCGGCACGGCGCTGCCCGGCTGACATCATTCTTCCGATTGGACGGCGACATGTCTCGCGTCAAAACGCTTCAATCTCTCTTCAAGCGCTATCGCAGACCCGGTGACATCGTTTTCGCCTGGATTGCGCTGGCCGTCTCGATTTTCCTGCTGATGCAGATCGCGGATCAGACGGTCTGGCGCAGCGGCAACAAGCTTTTTGCGCAACCGCGTTTCTGGCCCGCTGTGTCCCTGCTCGGAATGACCTTTTTTGCTGCATTCCATTTGCTAAGTTCGGCACTCTCGGAACGCATACAGGGCCGCCTTCAGGAAGTCTCGCTTTGGGTTTGGTCGCTTGAGTACGCCCTTTGGTTCGTCGCTTATGCGGCCACGGTTCCCTACCTGGGCTATCTTCCGACCACGGTGATTTTTTCGATCGCGTTGGCCCTGCGGGTTGGGTACCGGAGCGCGACAACCGTTGTCGCGGCTGCTGTCTCGGCTTTCGTGATCGTCTTGCTTTTCAAGACGCTGCTTAAGGTCAATCTGCCCTCCGGCTTGATCTACGACAGCCTGCCCGAGGGGCTGCGCCAAATCATGCTGACCCATTTCTGATCGGATCGTTTGATGGAAAGTCTTCTCGCCGGACTGGAAATGCTCGCCCGATGGGACGTGATGCTCGCACTTCTGGTCGGGTCCATCGGTGGCGTGATCATTGGCGCGATCCCCGGCGTGGGACCGGCTGTCGCCATCGCGATCCTGCTGCCCGCAACCTTCTCTCTCGATCCCATTGTCGGGTTGACCATGCTTTTGGGCATCTACGGTTCGTCCATGTACGGTGGCGCGATCCCAGCCGTGCTAATCAACACGCCGGGAACGGCAGTGAACGCGCTCACGTCCTATGACGGCTATCCCATGACCGAACGGGGAGAGGCGCATCGCGCGGTGTCGCTTGCCTATTCCGCTTCCTTTTGGGGCGGGATCTTTGGCATATTGTGCCTGATCCTTCTGTCCCCGGTGCTGGCACTGATCGCACCGATGTTCGGATCGCGCGAGATCTTCCTGGCCGCCCTGCTCGGCATCATTCTCGTTATTTTGGCGCATCGCGGCCAGATCTATGCCGCTGGCCTGCTGGCGATGTTCGGCATCTTCCTGCAGACGGTTGGGCTGGATGCGGTGACCTATACCCAACGTTACACCTTCGGCTATTCCTTCCTGTCCTCGGGCGTGAATCTGATCGTTGTGGTGTTGGGGCTCTTTGCGCTCAGCCAGGCGTTCTTTCTGCTCACCGCGCCCGACAACAGCCCCGATGCCAAGTCGATTACCGGGCGTATGGGCGCAGGGATCAGGGAACTGCTGGGCCACAAGCGCGTGGCCACGGTGGCGTCCGGCTTTGGCGTCATCCTGGGGATGATCCCCGGCACCGGGGAATTCACAGCCCAATTCATGTCTTACACCTACGCGCAGAAGACATCGAAAGACCCGGACGGTTTCGGCAAGGGATCGCCCGAAGGCCTGATCGCGTCAGAAGCTGCGAACAACGCGGTGCCCGCGGCGGCGATGATCCCTTTGCTCGCGCTGGGCATACCGGGTGAGGCTTTGACGGCGATGATGCTTTCGGTCTTTTACGTCCACAACGTGATCCCCGGGCCGCAACTTTTTCAGAACAACATTGACCTGGTCTACGGGCTTTATTTCGCGCTGATAGCGCTCAATGTGATCGTGGTTGTCTTCTTGCTGTTTTCAACGAACCTGCTGACAAGGATCATCCGCGTGCCCACACGGTTTCTGGGTGTGCTGATTCTGCTGCTTTCTTTCGTCGGGGTTTATTCGCTGCGGAATTCGCTGACTGACTGCATGATCGCCGCCGGTTTTGGTGTGCTGGGTCTGATCCTAAAACGCCTGAACCTTCCGATTGTACCGATCATATTGGGCATGGTGCTGGGCGGCATCATGGAGGTCAAACTGCGCTCTGCACTGCCGCGCCTGAAGACGCCGCTTGATATGATCGATCGACCGATTGCAGCCATTCTTTTTGCGCTGATCGTGCTCGTTCTCGCGCTGCATGTGCGTACGCTGGTGCGGGAGTGGCGGGCGCATCTGCCGGAAGAAGACCACGAGATGCACGACAGCCAGCTAAGGTAGGCACGGATGGACCAGACAATGATCGATACCCTGCGTGCAAAGCCCGTTCCGGCCTTTGCGCATCTGATCGAAGGGCGGCATGTGCCGGCCTCGGATGGTGCGACGATGGACGCGATCTCTCCCATCGATGGACGCGTGATGACGACGACAGCCGCCGGAACGGTGGCGGACATGAATGCCGCCATCGCATCGGCCCGCAAGGCTTTCGAAGATGGCCGCTGGGCAGGGCAAGCACCCGCAGCCCGTAAGAAAGTCCTGTTGAAATGGGCGGACCTGATCGAGGCCAATGCGCTGGAACTGGCGGTTCTTGGCGTGCGCGACAACGGCACCGAAATCGGCATGGCCTTCAAGGCAGAGCCGGGATCGGCGGCCGCGACGATCCGCTATTACGCGGAAGCACTCGACAAGGTTTACGGAGAGATCGCACCGACCGCCAAAGAAATTCTCGGGCTGATCCACAAGGAGCCCGTTGGCGTCGTAGGGGCGATTATACCGTGGAACTTCCCCATGATGATCGGCGCATGGAAACTGGGCCCTGCGCTTGCAATGGGCAATTCCGTCGTGCTGAAACCTTCGGAGACCGCATCGCTTTCGCTGATGCGCATGGCAGAACTAGCGCTTGAGGCCGGGTTGCCCCCCGGCGTGCTAAACGCTGTCACCGGCGAGGGGCGCATCGTCGGCGAAGCTCTGGGCCTTTCGATGGATGTCGACGTTCTGGTCTTCACGGGTTCGGGCGCAACCGGTCGGCGCCTGATGAAGTATTCTGCGCGCTCGAACATGAAGCGCGTCTATCTGGAACTTGGGGGAAAGTCGCCCAACATCGTCTTCGCCGATGCACCGGACTTGGACGAGGCTGCCAAGGTGGCCGCCGCCGGTATCTTCCGCAATTCCGGCCAAGTCTGCGTGGCGGGCTCACGCCTGCTGGTCGAAGCAGCGATCCATGATGATTTCGTTGATGCCGTAGCCAGGGCAAGCGCAGCCCTGAAGGTGGGCGACCCGTTGAGGCTCGGCACCCATATCGGGGCCGTCAATTCCGAGGTTCAGCTGAATGCCAACCTGGAGTTCGTCGAGACGGCCACCATCGAAGGCGGCCATATCGTCACCGGCGGCGACCGCATTCTTCAGGAAACCGGTGGCTTCTACATGGCGCCCACCGTCATCACCGACGTGACACGGGATGCAACGCTTGCACAGAAAGAGGTCTTTGGCCCGGTGCTTGCCGTGACCCCGTTTGAAAACGAAGAAGAGGCCGTAGCGCTGGCGAATTCGACCGTTTACGGGCTGGCTGGCGCGGCGTGGACGTCGAACCTCGGGCGCGCTCACCGGATGGTAAAGGCCGTCCGCACCGGAGTGATGCACATCAACACCTACGGCGGGGCAGATGGCACAGTGCCTTTGGGCGGCGTGCGTCAGTCTGGGAACGGGTCGGACAAATCCCTTCATGCAATCGAGAAATACGTGAACCTCAAGACTGCGTGGATCAAGCTCTAGGGGGCGCCCATGACCGACAAAACCATCCTGGTGATCGGCACCTACGACACCAAGGACGATGAATTAAGTTACCTTGCCAGCGTGATCCGGGCGCAGGGCGGCAACGTCGTGACCATGGATGTCTCGGTCCTGGGCGACCCGTCGGAACCCGCGGATTATTCGAAGCATGCTGTCGCCGAAGAAGGCGGAAGCTCCATTCAGGCCGCCATTGGCAGTGGAGATGAAAATCACGCTATGCAGATCATGGCCAAAGGCGCCAGCCTTCTGACCGCCCGGCTGCACAACGAAGGCGTGTTCGATGGCATGGTTGTGTTGGGTGGAACGATGGGCACCGATCTGGCGCTTGATGTTGCCTCGGCGCTTCCTCTGGGTGTGCCGAAGTACATCGTATCGACCGTATCTTTCTCTCCCCTGATCCCGGCAGAGAGGTTGGCGGCGGATACTCAGATGATCCTTTGGGCCGGCGGCCTCTATGGTCTGAACTCGGTCTGCAAGGCGTCGCTGTCCCAGGCGGCCGGCGCCGTGCTGGGTAGCGCGCGCGCGGTCCAGATGCCTGACCCTGACAAGCCGCTCATCGGGATGATGTCGCTTGGCACGTCGGCCCTAAAGTACGTGATCCCACTGAAACCCGCCCTCGAAGCGCGCGGCTTTGAGGTTGCGGTCTTCCACGCCACCGGAATGGGTGGTCGCGCGTTTGAAAGCCTTGCGGGACAGGGGGCTTTCGCTTGTGTCTTTGATTTCTGCACGCAGGAGCTTGGCAACCACATCCACGGGTCGAACATTTCCGCCGGCGCAGACCGTCTGACCAACGCGGGCGCCAGCGGAACACCGCAGATTGTGGCACCGGGCTGCTACGATCTGATCGACGTGGTCGGTTGGCAGCCGATCTCGGACCGGTGGAGCAGGCACCTTAAGCACGAACACAACCGCCTGCTGACCTCGATCGTGCTTGAGGCCACCGAGACAAAACTGGTGGCCCGCGCCCACTCTGAACAGCTTGCCAACGCCAAGGGCCCGGTCGCACTGATCCTGCCCGACCATGGGCTTGGCGAATGGGACCGCGAAGGGGCCGATCTTCACAATCCCAAAGGTCTTTCCGCTTTCCTGGCTGAGCTTCAGGCAACCTTGCCCGAAACCGTGCAAGCGCACCGCATACCCTGCCACATCAATGATCCGGAATTTGCCGACAAGGCGTTAGAGATCTTCGACGGCTGGCGCGCGGATGGCACGATCCGTATTCAGTCCTGAGCGCCCGGGTCCAGCATCGCCAGCAGATCCAGCAGGCTTTCGTAGTTTTTTTCGCCCAGCGTTTCCTTGAAACCGGCCACAATCTGCGCGGCCTCGGAAGAACGGTCGTCGATGATCTTCTGCCCATCGGGCGTAATCTCAATAAACTGGCGGCGCCGGTCTTTGTCGTCCCGGGTCTGGGTTACGAGCCCCTTTTCCCGCAAGTTCGCCGCGATGCGCGTTAGACTTGGAAAAAGCAGACTGGAGCGATCCGCCAGGGTCTTCGTGTCCATGCGTCCGTATTCCGCCAGTACCCGCAAAACACGCCACTGCTGTTCGGTGATCCCCGTCTCGGCCAACATCTCGCGGATCGGAGACATAACGCCTTCACGGGCCCGAATAAGCGCAATCGGCAGGGATCGGGATGTGGAAGGAAGTGTCTTGGTCATCGTGGCTTCAAATGCACCGCATCTCAGGTGTTGACAATGATCCATAGCAATATTTAACTTCGCAACAATTAACATGTTAAGGAAATAGCATGCCCCATATTCATATCGAGTATTCTGCCAACCTCGAAAAATTGGTGGACATGGGCGCCTTATGCGAAGCAATCCGGGCGGCCGCAGCGGAAATGGACGCATTTCCCACTCCGGGCATCCGCGTGCGTGCGACGCGGGTCGATCATTTTGCGATGGCAGACGGGAACCCGAAGCATGCATTCATCGACATGAGCGTGCGCCTTCGCGAAGGCCGATCGGAAGACGTCAAAAAGCATGCGATCGGGCATATTTTCAACGCGCTCAAAGATTTCCTGGTGCCTGCAATGGCAAGCCGCTCCATCGCCCTGTCGGCCGAGATGCGCGACATTGACGCTGAACTTTCGCCCAAATTCGGAAACGTACGCGATCATCTGGAGAAACAGCCATGAGCGCACTCGACGACAACCTGGCCAAACTGGATGGGTATCTCGCCCGGCTTCGCGATACCGGAATTTTGAACCGCATCGGCGGGCAGGACGTGGCGGGTTCGGGCGGCATGTTTCAAACCATCTCGCCAGTCGACAAATCCGTTATCTGTGATGTGGCCCAGGGCAGCGCCAGCGACATCGACCGTGCCGCGCGCGCCGCCCATGACGCTTTCGCCCTTTGGCGGGACATGCCGGCCACCGAGCGCAGAAAGATAATCATCCGGATTGCCGAAGCGATTGAAGAGCGCGCAGAAGAAATCGCGCTTTGCGAATGCTGGGATACGGGACAGGCCTACAAGTTCATGTCCAAGGCGGCCCTGCGCGGGGCCGAGAACTTTCGTTACTTCGCCGATCAGGTGGTGCAGGCGCGCGACGGCCAGCATCTGAAATCGCCGACCCTGATGAACATTACAACCCGCGTCCCCATCGGTCCGGTTGGCGTGATCACGCCCTGGAATACGCCATTCATGCTGTCCACGTGGAAAATTGCGCCAGCCTTGGCTGCGGGATGCACAGTGGTGCACAAACCGGCCGAGGCATCGCCCCTGACAGCGCGGCTCTTGGTAGAGATCGCCGAAGAGGCCGGTTTGCCACCCGGCGTCCTGAATACCGTGAACGGCTTTGGCGAGGATGCCGGTAAAGCGCTTTGCGAACACCCAATGATCCGGGCTATCGCTTTCGTTGGCGAAAGTCGCACCGGTAGTCTGATCACCAAGCAAGGCGCAGACACACTGAAACGGAACCACCTTGAACTTGGCGGCAAGAACCCGGTGATCGTGTTCGATGACGCGGATATCGACCGGGCGCTCGATGCTACGATCTTCATGATCTATTCGATCAATGGCGAACGCTGCACCTCGTCCTCGCGCCTGCTGGTGCAAGACACGATCCGGGAAGACTTCGAGGCGAAGCTGGCAGAACGTGTGAACAACATCAGGGTGGGCCACCCCCTCGATCCGGCCACAGAAATCGGACCATTGGTGACCAAGGAGCATTTCGACAAGGTCACAAGCTACTTCGATGTCGCCAAGGCAGATGGCGCAAGGATTGCTGCCGGCGGCGAGACCGTGGGCGACGAAGGCTATTTCGTGCGCCCGACGCTCTTCACAAAGGCCAACAACAGAATGCGCATCGCCCAAGAAGAGATCTTTGGGCCTGTCCTAACGTCGATACCGTTTTCGACCGAAGAAGAAGCGCTGCAAATCGCCAACGACATCCCCTACGGCCTGACCGGGTACGTATGGACGAACGATCTGACGCGCGCACTGCGCTTCACGGACAGGTTGGAAGCAGGGATGATCTGGGTAAACTCAGAGAACGTCCGTCACCTGCCCACGCCTTTCGGAGGGGTCAAGGCGAGCGGCATAGGACGCGATGGCGGGGACTGGTCGTTTGAGTTCTACATGGAGCAAAAGCACATCGGCTTTGCCACCGGTCAGCACAAGATCACCAGGCTAGGGGCGCTGTAATGTCTGTTGGCACGCGTATTTGGCTTGGAGGATGCACCGGTGTAATCTTGGGCTGCGTCCTGATCACCTTTGCGTCCGCCGCGCTGATGGAGTGGGCCGAAGGTGTCACCGGCGACCGTTTCACTTGGCCGCAGATTGCCTTTATGTCGGCGTATCCCGACGATGTTCGGAACGGATACTTGATGTTTGCGGCCTCCGTACTTGGGTATGTCGCCCTGTCGAGCGGCGTTTTTGCTGCAATTTTTGGCGCAAGCCCGGGCAAAGCGTTATTTGGTCTGCATTATGTCTCGCATGACCGGACGCCAGCCAAATGCCGCCAGATATTCACGCGCGCTGGCATCATCCTTGGCGTGGTGGCCTTTGTCCTGCTCGCGGGACCGCTGCTTGGGTTCGTCTTTGGGCCCACGGCTGACATCCTGTCCCTGATTGCGTTGGCATTGGGGATCGGCATTGCCTATGCCGCGCTTTGCCGTCTCGGAAAGGATGGGCTGTCTTGGGCCAACCGCCGGACAGCGCTTCGTCCGGCACTCAGAAACCACCCAAACGAGGCCTGAAACATGCCTGTCCCCGCCCCAAATCTCTATCCCGATTTCAACACGATACGCCTCAGCCACGTCTGTCTGAACGTAACGGATCTGGCCGCGTCAAAGACGTTCTACACTGAGATCCTCGGTCTTCAGGTTACCGACGAAGATGATGGCTGCATCTACCTCAGGGCCATGGAGGAACGGGGCCACCACTGTGTGATACTCCAGCAGTCCGATAAGCCCGGCACCGTCGAGGTCATGGGATTCAAGACCTTTGACGAAGATGACCTGGACCGGGCCGAAGCCTTCTTTAAAGGGAAGGGTCGCCCGACCGAGTGGGTAGAGCGCGCCTATCAGGGACGTACGCTGCTGACGTCAGACAACATGGGCATCCCTTTGGAATTTTATCACAAGATGGACCGGCTTCCGCCGATCCACCAAAACTATGCCCTTTACCGCGGGGTCAAACCGCTCAGGATCGACCACTTCAATTGCTTCAGCCATGACGTTGATGCATCTGTAGCCTTCTATTCCGAATTCGGGTTTCGCGTCACCGAATACACCGAGGATGAGGAAAGCAAGAAGCTCTGGGCCGCGTGGATGCACCGCAAGGGCGGTGTGCACGACATGGCGTTTACAAACGGCACCGGTCCACGGATGCACCATTTGGCATTTTGGGTGCCGACACCGCTGAACATTATCGACCTGCTCGATCTGATGGCGACCACGGGATACGTGGACAACATCGAACGTGGGCCCGGGCGCCATGGGATTTCCAATGCGTTCTTCCTTTACGTTCTCGACCCCGATGGGCACCGGATCGAAATCTATTGTTCGGACTACCAGACCGTTGATCCCGATCTTGAGCCGATCAAATGGGATCTGAAAGATCCGCAGCGCCAGACCCTTTGGGGCGCGCCTGCACCGCGAAGCTGGTTCGAACACGGCACCAAATTTGTCGGTGTCAAAACCAAAGAGCCGTCCGTCAAAGCCAGCCCGATCATCGCCCCATGACGCCGTCGCTGAAGACCCTGCCCGTCCTGTGCAGCGCCAAGCAGGGCATGTGTGAGACCTCTGTCGAGCGGAGATACACCTGCCGAGCCATGAACGAGGAGCGGTCATGAATTGGGACAGTTTTGCCCAGTGGGGCGCGCGGTTCGCCGATTGGGGCGCCGAGTACCACAAGACCATACGCGCGCGCCCAGTCAGGGCGCGTGTGAAGCCAGGCGACATCGCAGCGCAACTGCCCGCCAAACCTCCCGAGACGGGCGAGCCAATGGAGCAGATATTCGCGGATTTCGAGGCGATCATCATGCCCGGCATGACGCACCATCAGCACCCGGGTTTCTTCGCGTATTTTCCAACGAACGCGACGCCGCCATCGATTCTTGCCGAGTACCTGATCGCCAATCTGTCGGCACAATGCATGATCTGGCAAACCGCGCCGGCTGCGAACGAGCTGGAAACCGTGGTGCTCGATTGGTTGCGCCAGGCACTCGGTTTGCCCGAGGAATTTCAGGGGGTCGTTCAGGGAAGCGCGTCAGAAGCCACTTTGGTCGCAGCGCTTACAATGCGCGAACGCGCGCTGGGGTGGACGGGCAATTCGACCGGCCTGTCAACCCGAGAGCGATTACGCGTTTATACCACGCTGGAAGTGCACAGTTCCATAGACCGGGCCATGTGGGTCAGCGGCATCGGGCAGGACAACCTCGTCCGTATCCCGACACAGGGTCCTCTCCGGTCGATGGATACCGACAGACTGCGGGACGCCATCGAACAGGATATCGCGGCGGGATACCGCCCGGCGGGCATCATCGCCTGTGTGGGCGGAACCAGCACCGGGGCGGTTGACCAGATCGCGGACGTTGTCGCGGTCGCGCGCGAATTTGACCTTTATGTTCATGTCGATGCCGCCTGGGCCGGAAACGCGATGCTCTGCCCTGAATTCCGAACCCTGTGGACTGGTGTCGAAGGTGCCGACAGCGTTGTCTTCAACCCGCAGAAATGGATGGGTGGCCAGTTTGATGGATCCATGCATTTCGTGCGCACGCCGGAAGAGTTGAACAATACGCTGTCGATTGAGCCCGAGTACCTCAAGACGCACGGCAAGGAAGGTTTCAGGAATTACTCCGAATGGTCGATCTCGCTGGGGCGCCGTTTCCGCGCGCTGAAGTACTGGTTTCTGATCCGTGCCTACGGACTTGAGGAATTTCGCAATCGCATCCGGAACCACGTGATCTGGTCCGGCGAGGTCTGCGAAGCGATCCGCCGGATGGATGGCTTTGAGATCGTCACCGAGCCGGTGCTAAGCCTCTTCACCTTTCGCTGCCCGGGCGATGACATGATGCAACAGCACCTTGTCGACGCCATCAACGATGATGGCCGGATCTATATCACGCAGGGCCTTCACAAGGGCCGCAAGATGATACGGTTTCAGGTCGGCCAGTTCGACGCGACAAGGGAGGATGTGCTGGCTGCCGCCGGCGTGATCAATGATGTCTGGAAAGCACTGAAATGAAGTTCGCGACATTTTCTTCCGGCGGCGGAACCTTCTACGGCGCCGTGACCGAAGGCGGTATGGTCGCCCTCAACGAGGTGTTTCCACAGTGGTCCAGCCTGTTAGACGCGGTGCGTGCTAATAGTCTGGAGGCGCTGGGCCGGGCGGCGGAGAACCTACCGGTGACCCATACCGAATTTGACTACGAGATGGTTCTGCCAGATGCGCGCCGCATCCTTTGTGTGGGCGTGAATTTTCCGGACCGGAACGCCGAATACAAAGACGGATCGGACCAGCCGAAGTACATGTCGCTCTTTCCACGGTTTGCGAGTGGCTTTACTGGACATGATCGCCCGCTGATCCGGCCTCCGGAAAGTCACCAGCTGGACTATGAAGGCGAGGTTGCCGTCGTCATCGGCAAAGGTGGGCGCCGCATCCCAAAGGCAGATGCCTACGACCATATCTCGGCACTGACCCTTTGCAACGAAGGTACGATCCGCGACTGGGTGCGCCACGCGAAGTTCAATGTGACGCAGGGCAAGAACTGGGACAAGTCCGGCGCCATCGGCCCCTGGCTCGTGCCTTTCACCAATGCCTCGCAACTGGATGACGCCCGGATCATCACCCGCGTGAACGGCGATCTGCGACAGGACGATGTGCTCAGCCGCATGATGCACCCCATCCGGCGCGAGATCGAATACATCTCGACCTTCATGGCGCTTGAACCCGGCGACATCATCGTGACCGGAACGCCAACCGGATCAGGCGCCCGCCTTGACCCGCCGCAGTATTTGAAGCCCGGCGACATCGTCGAGGTTGAGGTGAATGGTATCGGTACCCTTAGAAACACCATAGAGGATGAGGTGGTTTGACCCCCGAAGATCATGAAAAAGCCGCCCGTGATCTGCTGCGCGCCGAACAAACCGGACAGCAGATCGGCCTGCTGTCCAAAGACTTCCCGCATATTGGCATGGACGACGCCTATGCCATTCAAAGCGCCATCTGCCGCGCAAAACTGGCCGAAGGGCGATCCGTCATTGGCTGGAAGATCGGGCTGACCTCTAAAGCGATGCAGTACGCGCTCAAAATCGACATTCCGGACAGCGGCATCCTTTTCGATGACATGCTCTTCGCCAACGGTGCAAAGGTCCCAAAAGGGCGTTTCATCCAGCCCCGCATCGAGGTCGAGATTGCCTTTGTGATGAAATCTCCCGTCGGCGGAGACGATGTCACCCGTGACGACATCATTGCCGCAACGGATTTCGTCGCCCCGTCGGTCGAGATACTCGATACCCGGATTGTCCGGGCCGACAGCGAAACCGGCAAGCCCCGGACGGTCTACGACACGATTAGCGACAATGCTGCGAACGCCGGGGTCGTTCTCGGTGCCGACCGCCACAGGATAGATGCGCACGACCTGCGATGGGTCGGTGCGATTGCATCGCGCAACAATCAGGTCGAGGAAACCGGCCTTGGCGCCGGTGTCCTGAATGATCCGATTGAAAGCGTTCTCTGGCTGGCCCGGCGCATGGCGCAATACGGACAGAGCATTGAACCCGGGCAGATTGTTCTGTCAGGAAGCTTCATTCGACCGATCGAATGTCCCTCTGCTTCCGAGATCCACGCAGATTTCGGGCCATTCGGATCCGTCGATATCGCCTTTGCCTAAGGTTCTCGGCGGTGCCGCGTATCACTGAATGCCTGGCCGCCCCACCCTTGATGTCACGGGCGGGTGCTGTCAGGCCAATTCGAACGCGTCTCTGTTTGCCGCGGAATGCGCGAACCTACCCCGAACAAAGTTGCAGGCGCTCGGCGGGACAGGAAGAACGTGCCTCTTTGAAGTTTGTCCGGTGATTGAGCGATCGTTCCTGATTGAAACGGTTGTGGACCCGGGCATGGACGGCGGCAAATTTCTGAAAACTTCGAATATGCAAGAACCGCTGCATTGCCCGCTCTCTTCTTCGGAACGGCACGTGTGGGTTCTCCGCTCAATTGATCTACCAGCAGCCGAGTTCCTGCCGAGCACATGCGCCGATCACCTTTAAGGCCACGCTTTAGGAGCGGAGCTTGTCGGTTACGATCTCCTCGGCGCTGCTGTGTTTGCACGTTGCTTTCTTCAGGGATTTCAATGCGACAATCTTGACTGGGGTCTTCGTGACAAAGCTCTCAAGGATTTGGCCCTCGTGGTCGACGGCGCGCCAGAGATACCATATTACGCCATTGATCTTCACGAACATCTCGTCAAAGTGCGACCGCCAACGGCTGGATCTCATGCCTTCGATCCTCCGCTTTTGGATCTCAGCGACAAACATCGGACAGAACCGCTCCCACAGCTACCTCACCGCTTCGTGGCTAACATCGATGCCTCGTTCGCGAAGCAGATCTTCCATGTTTCGGAACGACAACGGGAACCGGACGAAGAACATTACGGCCTGGCGAATGATGTCAGGGCTCGTTTTGAAGTACTTGCAGGGGGAAGTTTTGGTCCTGCGGTAACGCTATCGAACCCACTGACCTGTCTCCTTCTAGGTTTCTCTGGCAAGCACCAGTGGGTGACAACTTCTTCTTTCTGTGGCTTCTTGAGCCCGTGCATCCTAAGAAAGCCGCTTTTTTGAATCGTTGAATATGGACAGACAAATGAATGATTTCGCTAAGGTATCCATAATTTTTGTTGCCTTAACAATTATAGGAGTCGGGGAAGTCAATTCTATGGACCGCAGCATTTGTCATGTGGGCGCAGAAAACCTTTCAGAGCAACTTGCAAGGCGCGAAGGCTCCTCTTCGTCTAATGTCTTTGACGGATCATTTTTTGATTTGCTGCCTGAAGACTTTTCGGAGGAGACAGGATTAACAGGTAATACTAAAGTTTTTATCCATGGATCATTGTGTCCAGATAACAAATTGGATAGAGTTGTGTTCTTTAGGGTCGTGGACTCAATAGTTTTAGAAGCCGGCTTTAGAGACTTCTATTCCGGAGAAGATTTCTCTAACAGGGGGATTGATTTTTTGGCTGCGAACTTCAGAAACTCAGATGATTTGGTGAATGCGTTAAATTCAATTTTTGATTTGCAAGATGGGTTCAAGCTGGGCGAGGTAAGGAATTTTATAAATGGCTCTGGAATGTACCTCCACAGGAAGGTCAGTTTTCAGGGTGAGGGGCGAACGAACTGGATTTTTTCGACATTGCCATTTGATAGAGGATCAATAGAGTATGAGTTGGGATTGCACATGACGCCTACTTTTGGGCCGGGTGTGTCGGTGATCGTCGATGATTCAACAGAGCGAGTTTTGTCATTAGAAATACCACCTAACATCCATATTGATTGGCCACTGTACTCTCGGCAAAATCAAAGAATAATCGATGGAGCCTATGATGTCGGTGATTAGAATTGAAGCAAGGCAAGTTTCTGGAACAAGCTTTGGACACTTGTACTTTGTATATGAAAACAAACATGGGGTTGAATACACCATTGGAGGACACCCGCATCCTGGTGGTCTAGCGTAAAATAATACTCTATTTTTTGAAACAATGACCTCCTCCAAAACCGGATACGCGCGCTGCTCGACCGACGGGCAAGACCTGTCGGCGCAAAAGTAGGCGCTCGAAGATCTCGGCGTTGCACCAGATCGCATCCGTACCGATCACGGGCTGACCGGCACCAACCGTGCCCGCCCCGGTCTGGATTAGGCACTTGCCGCTGCGCGCGAGGCAGACACGCTGGTCGTGCCCAAACTCGACCGGCAGGCCCGTTCAGTTCCCGACGCCCACTTTATCGCGGAAAAGTTGAAAGCGCGCGGTGTGAACCTTGCGCTTGGCGCGTCGGTCTATGACCCAAGCAATCCGATGGGAAAAAAGCCACCAGCAGACCAGGCTGGTCACACCACGCAAACGAGCATCCGCCGCCGGGGAGAGAGGTAGCTTAGCGAGGGGCGCCGTGAGATCCAGATTGCCACGATCACGAGCAGCGAGAGCGAGCGAAAGAAGATGATCTGGCCGAATGGCACCTCCGGGCTCAAGTAACGCAGCACCGTAACGTCGACCGTGAAGACCACCGCGGCAGCGACCAGCAGCGCGGCACCGCGCCAACTGTCAACGGGCATGGCGCTTTTCACTTTCGGCGAAAGGGTTCGAAAGTGGCGGGGTCGATGGCCGCGATTTCGCGCATGATGCGCACCCAGGCCGCGAGCCCGTCGGTGATGCTTTCCAGGCGGAAGAACTCATTTGGAGCGTGGAAGTTTTCATCGGAAATGGCGAAAGAAAACATCACCGTGTCGACACCAAGAATGCGGCTGACGATTTCTGTTACGGGAAGCGATGCCCCAATGCGCACCTTCAGGGGGGCCTCGCCAGAGGTGTGTTCCAGCGCAGCGCAGGCCGCGCTTAGCAGGGGATGGTCCGGCGGCACCGCATAGGCGCCAGAAGCACCGCGCTCGCCGAACACCTCCAGTGAAGCGCCTTCGGGCACGCGGCGTTTAAGCTGCGCGATTACGGCGGCCTGCGCTGACTGGGGGTCCTGGCCCGGCACCAGCCGCATGGTGAGTTTAGCGAAAGCTTCGTTGGGGATCACTGTCTTGGAGCCCGCGCCGGTGTAGCCGCCCCACATGCCGTTCACATCCACCGTCGGGCGCAGCCAGAGCCGCTCGAGGGTCGAGCGGCCCACTTCTCCATAGGGCGCCGCACCGATCGCGCCAAAGAATGCCGGTTCATCAAAGGGGATCGCGGCGATCTCTGCGCTTTGCTCCTCTGAGGGCGCCTCGGCACCGTCGTAGAAGCCGGGCGCGGTTATGCGGCCGTCTGCGTCGTGAAGACTCGCAACCAGGTTGGCGAGCACGTGAAGGGCGTTGGGAACGATCCCGCCATAGCGTCCGGAATGAAGATCCTGCGAGGCTGTCTGCAACCGGATTTCGAACCCGGCCGTCCCGCGTGATCCCACATTGACACTCTGCAAATCCGGGCGCCAGCGGGCGCCGTCCGCAGACAGGACCGCATCGCAGGCCAACAGATGCCGGTGTGCCTCAAGGATGCCGGGCAGGGAGGGGGACCCGGTTTCTTCTTCGCCTTCCAGAAGCAATTTGATGTTGAGCGGCAGCCTACCCTCAACCGCGACAAAGGCCTCAAGCGCGCCAAGCGCGATCATCATGGGGGCCTTGTCGTCGGACACACCGCGGCCATAGATCCGCTGGCCCAGCACCACGGGCTGGAAAGGAGACGTATGCCATTTCTCCAGCGGATCCGGAGGCTGAACGTCATAGTGGCCATAGACCAGAATGGTCGGCTTGCCCGGCGCATCCATCCGTTCGGCATAGAGTGCGGCTTGTCCGCCGCCATCCGCAGGGCTCAGGCGCTGGCGGTTTTGAAACCCCATGTCATCGAGACGTGCCTCAATAAGCCTGCGCGCGTCCTCCATGCCCTGGGCCATGGCGGGGTCGGCCCCTACAGACGGGCAGCTAACAAGCACCTTAATCGCTTCAATTAGCCCGGGCTCGTGTTCAAAGGCATGGGCTAAGACGGGGTCGTCCATCTCGCTTTCCTATCAGGTGACGCCGCCGTCGACGCAGAGTATCTGCGCCGTGATCCATGCCGCCGCATTCGAGGTCAGAAAGGCGGCTGCAGCGGCGATGTCTTCGGGTGTGCCCAGGCGGCGGGTGTGGATCCGGTTGAGCAGTTGCGCCTGTCCCTCGGGCCCGTAGCTGGCCCATTGCCGCTCTGTCGCGGGGTTCGATAGGATGAAGCCGGGCGCGATTGAGTTTACCGTGATGCCGTGTGGGCCCAGCTCCAGACTCAACTGCTTTGTAAGCCCCACCAACGCGTGCTTTGCCGCCGTGTAGGCGTGTATCCCCGTGAGGCTAGGCCTGAGGCCCGCGCCGGAACTGATGGTGATGATCCGACCCCATTTTTGCGCTTTCATCACCGGGGCCAGGGACTGAGCCAGGTACAACGTGGCATCGACATTGGCCGCAAAGATGCTGCGCCAGGCCTCGGGTTGAACCTCTTCCAGGGGCGTTCCCACTTGCCCCCGCACGCCGCCGGCAGCATTCACCAATATGCCGGGCGCACCGAAATCGGTCACGATGCGCGCGTTCAACTCTTTGACAGAAGCCGGGTCGCCCAGGTCCGCGGCGACGGCGGGTAGGCCCAGCGCCTTGGCCCGGGCGTCGAGCGCCTCTCCGGGCAAATCGCTCAGGATGACCCGCGCGCCGTCGGCGGCCAGGCGCGCGGCAATCGCGGCACCGATGCCGCCCACCACGCCGGTCACCAGGGCCGTGCGAGCCGTCACTGGATCACCTTGGTGAGTTCGTGGAAGGTTTCCACCGACATGTCCCGGCGGCCCTCCTCGATATCATGGATCAGCTCGACCAGTCGGTGCAGCAATGGCGCTTCGACGCCGTGGCTCGCGGCTATTTCAGCGATGGTGCCAACTTGCGGATCCACTTCGGTCTTGCGCTTCCGCACGGCCAAATCGCGGTAGATACCGGTGTGGGTCTTGGCCGTTTTGGAGTTGAACTCGGCCAAATCCGCGAGGCTCTTCAGGGCTGCGGCCTCGGGCGCATCGGGCAGAAAGGCAGAGGCCTCAAACCCGTTGAAAGACATCGGGTCCACCCCCTCCGCAACCGCCGTGCGCATCACCTCACGGGCCAGCCCCATCAAGGCGGGCGACCGCGCCGGGTCAGCGAAATTTATTGTCATGCTGTCGGGCGTCAGCGCGGTTGCAAAAAGCATCGCACCGTAGCCAAGCTTGCCCCAGAGATAGGCCCAAATGTCGTCGGTCAGCACGGCGTTGGGCTCAAAGACCTGTAGGAGGCGATGCATGTCTTGCGTTCGCGCGCGCACAGATCCATCAATTTCACCTACGACCACGGCACCGCGATTACCGAAGAGAATGCGGCCGGGTCCGATCCAATCCGCTCCGTAGTTCACGAAGGCACCCATGGTGCGCTGGCGCCCGGCAAGATCGGCGATCGTTCGTTCGTTGAGGCCATTTTGAGCGGACAGTATGTAGCTATCATCCGCCAAATGGGGCAGGAGGGCCTGGACCGCCGTCTGCGTCGCCTGGGCTTTGACTGCCAGAACCACGCGACGGTAGGTGCCCGCGACCTTTTCGGGCGTGACGCAGGGCACCACCTGAGCGAACTCTTCAACAGGCCCTTCAATTTGCAAGCCGCTCGTGCGGCACGCCTGTGCGTGTTCCGCGACGATGTCGACCATCAATACGGGGTGACCGGCGCGGGCCCAATAGGCCCCCAAAACCCCGCCAATAGCACCGGCGCCCCAGATCAGAATCTGATCCGGCATCAATGGCTCTCAAGGTCAGGCCATGGTCCTTGCAGGGCATCTCGAACTTCGTTCACGCCCACCTCCCAGAGTGCCAGCATCTCCTCATCGGCGCGTTGCCAGGGGCCGCCAAAAGCTCCGTCGCCAAGGAGTCGGCGGACTGCGTCCGGCGGCGAGGCTTTCATCAGGGACATGTCCACCGGGGGCTTTTCACCATCGGGCGCAGGCGCATGCGCAAGGCGTGTCCACGGGAAGTTCTCCATCCAGTTGGCATGCGAGCCGGTCCTGTCGATGGCTTGGGCTTTGGCCCAGGTCTTGGGAGCGTTCCACCAATTGTGGAACTTGATTGCGATATCGGCGTACTCGGCCATCATCTCTTGGGCAAGCGCGCCGACCGGGTTATTGCCGCCATGGCCATTGACAATCAGCACCTGTCGGAAGCCCGAGCGGTACAAGGATGCGATGACATCGCGGATCACCCCCATCAGTGTCTCAAGCCGCAGGCTAATCGTGCCAGGGTAGGCGCTGAAATAGGGTGCCAGGCCGTAGGGGATGACCGGAAACACCGGGATGCCCAGCCGCGCGGCGGCATCCGCCGAGACCTTCTCCGCCAAGATCAAATCGACACATAGAGAAAGCTGCGCGTGCTGCTCCGTTGAGCCTATGGGAAGGATGCAGCGCGGATCACGCTCGGCGCTGGCCTCCACATCGCGCCAGTTCATCTCGACTACTTTCATTCGCTTCAGCCCTTCCTGTTTATCCTGGCCTCGGGCGGCAGGCTGCCCTCCCATTCTTGTGCATCGACAACAACCTTCGACAATAGCTCAAAGAGAATCTGCCGTTCACCTAGCGACAGAGATTTGAGCATTCGTTTTTCCTGTGCCTCAAACGCGGGCAGAGTCTCGTTGAACAGGGCCCAACCCTTGTCGGACAGGTGCAGGGCTTGTTTGCGCCTGCCACCGGGCGCCTTACTACGCGTTTTAATCAAGCCGAGTTTCTCGAGCCGTTTGATAGCTCGGCTCAAGGTGTTCTTGGGAAAGCCCGACGTGCGCGACACGTCCCGCGCACTGCCGCCATTGGCGAGGGCAAGCGAGTAGAGCACCACATATTCGGGTCGTGATAATCCGTATTGGTCGCTGACCAGATTGTAGAGCGGGGTGTTGTAGAGGAGCGCAAGGTAGTTGATCCGGAAAGTAAATGGGCAAGGGTTGGCCCAAAGCTTCGCTTCCAGCATGTCCGGGATTTCTCCCTCTTCAGCGCTGTCGGGTTCATCCTTATACGCGGTCTCCAGACTGGCCATTTATTTTACCCGCGTTCCTGTTTTGAGTTCCAAATTGAACTTGACTGGCAAATTAAGTCCGCACATGCTTCGAAAGCAAGTTCCAAATGGGATAAAAATCCGCACATCACAGAAGGGATGGGTCCGGTCCCCCTTCTGCCATTGAGAGGGAAAACCGATGAAACTTCAAAGATTCCTAGCCCCATTGACCTTAGCGCTTAGCGTGGGTGCAGTCGGAGCCGCTTTCGCCCAGACACTGACCATGGGCGTGCGTGGCGGACCGGAATCGATGGATCCGCATTTCTCCGCGCTTGGTCCCCACGCCGAGGCGGCGAAGCACATTTTCGACACCTTGGTTTGGTCGGGCACCGACCTCCAGATCGAGCCGGGATTGGCGACGAGCTGGACGCCGCTTGACGATGACACCTGGGAGTTCAAGCTGCGCCAAGGTGTAAAGTTTCACGACGGCTCTGACTTCGATGCAGAAGACGTAAAATTTTCGATCGAGCGCATTCCGGTTGTTTCCGGTCCCACCACCACCACGATCTACGTGCGCCGCGTGGCCGGTGTTGACATAATCGATCCGCACACCATCCACATCCACACCGATGGACAAGCGGCTACGCTGCCCAATGACTTCATCCGCCTTTTCATCGTTTCCTCTGAGGCCGCAGCGGACTACTCCACACCCGAGACAGCCGCGGAAGGCTTTAATTCCGGTGCCGCCACTGTCGGTACCGGCCCCTACAAGTATGTAAGCTGGGAGCCCAAGGGGGACTTGGTGCTGGAGCGCAATGACGACTACTGGCGCGGCCAGGGCGCATGGCAAACTGTGATCCGCAAGGAGATCCCAAACGACAGCTCCCGCCTCGCCGCCTTGAAGGCCGGTCAGGTTGACGTCATCAACTACGTCTCCTCCGTGGATTATCTTGCACTTGAGCGGGACGCTGACGTTGACGCCATCACGGGCGACTCTGTCTACATCATGAACTTGCAACTCGATCAGCGTGAAGACACGCCCCTAGTGCGCGCAATCGACGGGTCGGACCTGGACGAAAACCCGTTCCGTGATCTGAAGGTCCGCCAGGCCATCGATCACGCGATTGACCGAGAGACCATGGTCGAGATCGTGTTGGAGGGTCTGGGCAAGCCCGCCAATCAGATGATGCCTCCCGGCTTCTTCGGTTCGTCAGAGAAGATCCCCATGCCCGAGTACAGCCCCGACAAAGCCAAGGCTTTGCTTGCCGAGGCGGGGTACGCGGATGGCTTTGAGGTTGACCTCTACTGTACCGCGGACCGCTTGCCGGGTGATGGTGCCATCTGTCAGGGGCTTGGCCAAATGCTGACGCAGGTCGGCATCAAGACCAACGTCAACGCGATCTCCCGCACCGTCTACTTCCCCGCTCAGGCTCGGCTTGAATACTCGATGTTCATGAATGGTTGGGGCACGCTGACCGGTGAGGCTTCTTACACACTGGGTGGCTTGGCACACTCCAACGACCCAGAGGTGAAACTGGGTGCCTTCAACCGCATCGAATACAACAACGACGAGGTCGACCAACTCTTGCAGGCGGGTGCCACGATGTTGGACCCGGCCGAACGGCGCGCGACCTATGAGCAAGCCATGGAGAAGGTAATGGCAGACAAAGCCTATATCTCCCTAGTGCAGCTTCAAACGGTCTGGGCCGCGAAGGCGGGTATGTTGGAGTTCGATCCGCGGTTTGACGAAGACACGCTCGCTTTCTTCATCACTCCGGCATCCTGAGTAGCCATTGATAACTGGCTGGGCGGCGACAACGCTGCCCAGCCGTTTTTTTTCGTGTAAGGACGACTGATGCTTGGCTTTATCATCCAGCGCTTGCTTCAAGCTGTTGGCGTCATGTGTGTCATGTCTGTCATTGTCTTTTGCGGCGTGTACGCCATCGGCAACCCCATCGACATTGTCATACCGCCTGAGGCCACCGAGGAAATTCGCCTGGATGCCATCCGCCGCCTCGGGCTCGACCGTCCGCTTTACGAGCAGTATTTCATTTTTGTGGGAAACCTACTGCAAGGCGACCTGGGACGATCTTTTGTCTATAATGTCCCCGTGCTCGAACTGATCGGCGGCAGGCTGCCCGCCACTTTGGAGCTGGTGCTGATTTCCGTGGTGACGGCCACGGTGATTGGGGTCACACTTGGTATCTATGCCGGCTATCGCCCGGACAGCTGGGTGTCAAAGTCGATTATGGCAATATCTGTGCTGGGCTTTTCAGTCCCGTCTTTCTGGGTGGGGTTGATCCTGATCCTCACCTTCGCGGTCAATCTGGGCTGGTTGCCAGCAGGAGGCCGGGGGGACACCGTTGAGGTTCTGGGCGTTGCCTGGTCTTTCCCCACCGCCGATGGCCTGTCCCACATAGTTTTGCCCGCCATTAACTTGGCGCTTTTCAAACTCGCCATGATGATCCGCCTGGCCCGCGCGGGCACGCGTGAGATCATGCTGACGGACACCATCAAGTTCGCCCGTGCCGCGGGCCTGTCGGAGGGGACTGTCCTGCGCCGGCATCTGCTGAAGCTTATCTCAATCCCCATCATCACCGTCTTCGGGCTCGAGTTGGGATCCACTCTGGCCTTTGCCGTGGTGACCGAGACAATCTTTTCTTGGCCCGGTGTGGGCAAGCTGATCATCGACAGCATCGCCGTGCTCGACCGACCGGTTATGGTCGCCTACCTAATTCTGGTCGCCTTCCTGTTCGTCACAATCAATTTCATCATCGACGTTGTTTTCATCCTGATCGACCCGCGTGTGCGGCACAGCGGCCAGTATGAGTGATCGCAACACGCCACTGCGAGTGTTCTGGGCGGAATTTCGCGAAAACAAGATGGCTGTTTTCGCGCTGATCGTCGTCGTTGTGATGATGTTTTTGGCGCTCTTTGCGTCTGTCGTGTCGCCGCACGACCCCTACGATCTGGCGAGCCTGTCACTGCTTGACAGCCGCCGCCCGCCGGGCTTTGTCGGCACCGGAGGCTATACGCATATTCTGGGCACGGACCCCCAGGGGCGGGACCTCCTTTCCGCAATTCTCTACGGTCTGAGAATATCGATCCAGATCGGGCTCGCCGCAGGGTTTGTCTCGCTCACCATCGGCACAAGCCTCGGTATTCTGGCAGCTTACGTGGGGGGCAGGGTCGAGGCCCTCATCATGCGTCTGGTGGACCTGCAGCTATCCTTCCCGGCAATCCTGCTGGCACTCGTGATTGTGGCGCTCCTTGGCCAGGGCAAGGCTCAACTGATCGGTGCGCTGGTCGCGGCCCAATACGCCTATTTTGCGCGAACGGCCTATGGCGCGGCCAAGGCAGAGCGGGGCAAGGATTATATCGAAGCGGCAGTCGCCACGCCCCTGCCGACGCGCCTCGTAGTTCTGCGTCACCTCTTGCCCAACTGCATGCCGCCGCTGATCGTTGTGGCCACAGTGCAGATCGCCAACTCCATCTCGCTTGAGGCAACGCTCAGCTTCCTGGGCCTTGGCCTGCCAGTGACAGAGCCCTCGTTGGGGATGCTCATCTCCAACGGCTTTCCTTATATGATGAGTGGGCGCTACTGGATCTCCGTCTACCCGGGGATCGCGCTTATTATTCTGATCGTGTCCATCAACGTGGTGGGGGACCAGATCCGCGACCAATTGAACCCGAGACTGCGCAAATGAGCGAGCCGGTTCTCGAGGTTCAGGGGCTCTCCACCCATTTCTTCACGCGTCAGGGCGAGATCCCCGCGGTGCGCGATGTCAGTTTCTCGCTCCAGCCGGGTGAAGTGCTTGGTCTGGTCGGCGAGAGCGGCTCTGGAAAGTCCGTGACCGGATTCTCGCTTCTGGGGCTCGTGGACGCACCGGGCCGCATTGTCGCGGGGTCAGTGAAACTGGACGGGCAGGAATTGGTTGGTCTGGCCGAACCGGAACTTCGCGCGCTCCGGGGGCGCGACATTTCCATGATCTTTCAGGATCCGATCGCGACCTTGAACCCGATGCTGAGCATCGGTGATCAGATGCGGATGGCTCTTTTGGCCCATGAAAAGCGATCATTGCAGGAGGCAAACAAAAAGTGCGTTGACCTCTTGCGACGTGTGGGCATCACCGAACCGGAGGCGGGTCTAAGGGCTTACCCGCATGAGTACTCCGGCGGGATGCGCCAACGCGTCGCTATTGCAATCGCCCTGCTCCACAACCCTTCGGTCATCATCGCAGATGAGCCAACAACGGCGCTCGATGTCTCTATCCAGGCGCAAATTCTAAACGAAATGCGCGAACTCGTTCGGGAGACCGGCACCGCGCTGATCTGGATAAGTCACGACCTTGCTGTAGTGGCCTCACTCGCAGACCGCATCGCGGTCATGTATCGTGGTGAGATTATCGAAACAGGCCCGACATTCGACGTCCTTCGCGCGCCCAAACAAGAGTACACCGCCAATTTGCTGGCGGCTTTGCCGGCCAATACAGAACCCGGACAGCTGCTGGCCCAAGGCGGGGTCGTGCGCTCGGTGCTCAATGTGCCGGAAATGCCAGCCCCGCCCGAGAATGATCATTTCCTCTCGGTAAGCGGTGCGAACCGCGTGTTTTTCCCCAGTATTTCGCTCGGTGAAAAAATCGCGGGGCTCATGGGTGCTGGCAGCGGGCGGCGCAGCACACATGCCGTCAAAAACGTGACGCTGCGCGTGGCGCGCGGAGAAACGCTTGGGCTGGTGGGTGAGAGCGGCAGCGGCAAGTCGACGCTTGGCCGGTTGATGGCCGGAATTCTGGCGCCGACAAGCGGGCAAGTTCTGTTGGACGATGCACCGGTCATGCAGGAGGGCAAAAAGGCGACGCTGCGCATCCAGACGATTTTTCAAGATCCGTTTGCAAGCCTCAATCCGCGCATGAAGGTGGGCCGTGCCGTGTCCGAAGGGGCGCTCGCGCACAACCTGTTGAGCCCTTCAGAAGCTTCTGCATATGTGAAGAGCTGGTTTGAAAAGGTGGGGCTTGAGCCAGAATGGGCGGAGCGCTATCCCCATCAGTTTTCTGGCGGCCAACGCCAGCGCGTCGCCATTGCCCGCGCCCTGGCCATGCAGCCCGAAGTTCTGATTTGCGATGAGCCGGTCGCCTCGCTGGATGTGTCAATCCAGGCGCAAATCATAAACCTCTTTCTGGAACTGCAAAGAAGCCTCGGGCTCACTATGGTCTTCATCAGCCATGACCTGTCCGTTGTTCGACACGTGAGTGATCGGGTTGCGGTAATGTACCTCGGAGAGATCGTCGAACTCGGGCCCGCAGAAGAAATCTACAAAGCCCCAAAACACGATTACACGATGCGGCTTCTCAACGCGGTACCAGTACTTGATCTGAAAGTTGATTGAAGCCGACGCACGTTGGTTCGGCTACGCCGGGTTCAACCGAAAAAAGCGTGGCATCATCTTGACTGGCAAGCAAGACGCCAACTTGGACAGTGCTGCCCAGTCATGCCATGCGCATGTTCCGTAAGGGATTTCAGAGCAGGCTGGGCTTGAGATCGGGTCAGTGCGCGGCAGAAGACAGGA
Source organism: Pseudomonadota bacterium (assembly GCA_039026235.1). Classification (GTDB taxonomy): domain Bacteria; phylum Pseudomonadota; class Alphaproteobacteria; order Rhodobacterales; family Rhodobacteraceae; genus JBCCMQ01. Next base: position 99,388 of record JBCCMQ010000003.1, on the reverse strand, counting down.
CTCCTCGCGCATCCGCGCGTTGAAGCTTTCTGCGAGACCGTTCTGCATGGGTTTACGTGGTGCGATGTAATGCCAGCCGACTTTGCGGTCCTCTTGCCATTTCAGCATCACATTGCTGGTAAGTTCTGTGCCGTTGTCTGAAACCAACACGCAGGGATATTGCGCAAACCATCTTAAAGCGAGACTGGTTGAGGTCATCACTCAATCTCCGTTTTTCACACCGACGATTCCTTGGTCATCCAGGGACTCTTTGCCCTGACCCCAGATACAGCGCAAGAAGGACCGTTCCCGCTAAGCCGCAAACCCAAGTTTTGCCACATGAATTTCAAATGTTGGGTGCATACCCGCTCCTACTACATTCGGTCTGTGATGCCGATAGATCGATCTCCAGTAGGGCTGCACAACCACGCCTTCGTCCTGCATGATTTTTTGTAACGTCGCCATCACGGTGCGACGCTGATCAGCGTCGGCGATCGCAAGCGCTTCTCCCAGCAAGTTATCGAATTCGGCGTTCGCGAACGCGCTTTCATTCCACGGCTCGCCGGTCCGATACGCCAACGCAAGCACTTGTACGCCTAGTGGGCGTTGTGCCCAGTCCGTCGTCGAAAGAGGGTATTTCGTCCAGTCGTTCCAAAACGTCGACCCTGGCAAAACCGTGCGCTTCACCTTGATCCCAGCATCTCGCAGCATGGCTGCAGCCGCATCGGTTGTATTCTTTCGCCATGTGTCATCGATGGAGACCAGGTCGTGCTCAAACTCTGACATACCGGCCTCATCCATTAGGGACTTAGCTGCTTGGGGATCAAAGACCGGCGGAGGAAGTTCGGCATACTCTGGATGAATTGGTGAAACATGGTGGTTCTCGGCGACCAAACCGTTTCCAGAAAACCCGAGTTCCAGCAAAACGTCATTGTTCATGGCCATCGCCAAGGCTCTTCGCACACGCGCATCTGCGTAAGGTCGTACGCCATCGACCTCGGCGGACTGATTTGGACGAATGACCACTGTGTTCGCTGTAACGGCTTCAGATTTGGTCCAACCGATATCGTCGAGGATGAAAATGAAGTCGCCGAGGGACTCGTAGATCATATCAACTTCGTCTGCATCGACTGCGGCCACGATCCCAGCCTGATCGGTGCCGAAATCCAAATACTCAATCTGGTCCAGATAGGCCCCTTCGCCCCACCATCTGTGGTCTTCATTCCTTACAAGCACGGCTTTAACGCCAACTTCGAACTCGGCCGGCATGTAAGGGCCGGTTCCAATGGGGTTATCTAACGGATCACCCCCGAAACTTTGATGCACAATGGCCGCTGGGTAGTCCGAAAAGCCCGCAATCAAGGTGATATCCGGTTGATTGGGCCTCAGCACAACGGTTTCCGGGTCAGCCACCGTAATGGCACCTTCACGAGCCAGCCCAGTCGTATCATCTATCAATGACGCCATGCGCGAAGCCATAGAGTTCCCATCCACGGACTTGTCGCACCACCTCTCAACGTTGAACGCGACGTCCTCTGCTGTAAATCTGTCGCCATTGCTCCAAAAAACACCGGGACGCACGTTCAGCACATACTCTGTCGCGTCTTCATTGACCTGCCAACCTTCCAACAACGCCGGTGCAAAACTACCGTCCGATTGGTACTCGACGAGGTACTCCAGATAGCCGCGGGTGAAGTTCGACATCTGCGGCCAATCGTAGGTGCGAGGGTCCTTCAGCGCCTTTACGGTGGACTCAATGCGCAGCGTGCCACCAGGCTTTGCATGGCCATCCGCCCGGGCGGGGCGTGCCATCCCCAACAAGCCATAAGCCATAGTCGCACTGACACCGAGAGACGTGGCGCGTGTCAGAAACTCACGTCGCGAGAGTGTGCCTTGCCTAACTTCCTGGGCATAGGCTTCGGCTGCGGGATGGATGGTATCGCGTTGGCTCATTGTGATCTCGTCGGCTAAAGATGGCTTGGGAGCTGCCGGAACTCGTCGCAGTACGGCCACTCAGAGCACGTTCATCGCGCCCATTGATTGAACGCATCTGAAAGACGCGCGGTCAATTCCGCCATCGTGGTGGGCTTTGTGTCTAATTGCAACCGGGCGCCGCTTTTTGCAAAGCAAAGTACCCAGTTTTCGCCGCATCTTTGATCGGCATTGTGTCCATTATCGGCAATCTGCCTATCGCTCGAGAAAGCTTTTGATCAGAGCCGCAAAAACGTCTGATTTGGTCTCTCAGCAGCTGTTAGCGGCAGGTTGTTCGGAGAACGGCAGTGAGGAGGGAGCCGACCTTCAATGAGACAGCTCGGATGTCAGGTTTTGGCATTCAGGTTTTTTGCGACCTGCCCCAAAGCGTTCAGATCTCTCTGGTTCGAAACAGCAGGAAAGCTCCGGCTCCAAAGACAGCCGCCGCAGCGGCTTCGATCCAGCGCCGGGCTTTTCCATAGACCGCCATGGCAGCCTGGCTGGACAGGACAAGCGCGTAACTCGTCGTCAAAATCACATTGACGAGCAGACTAAGCACCAGAACCCACGCAACAGCTTCTGTGCCCCCGCCTGGTTTGACTCCAATCGCCAGGATTGAGCCCCAATAGATAACTGCTTTGGGGTTGGTTAGATGCGTGCCAAGGCCTTTCATCCAGGCTGCAAACAATCTGGAAACACCCACATCCACGGGCACAATCGCTTTGTCGGAAAGTGCCGAACGTGCGGAACGCCACGCCAACCACGTAAGATAGCCGACGCCAATGTACTTCAGTACCTCGAAGAGCATAGCGTTTGCTTGGACGAGCGCTCCGAAGCCGAGAGCCGCCGCGACGGCCCAGATGGTCGAGGCCGAAGTAATGCCCCATGCCACCGCCAAGCCCATGGACCGACCCCGCGCCATGGCGGTTCCCGCGATCGCAACTGTCCCTGGCCCGGGAGAAAGCCCCCCGATCAAGGCCGCGCTCACGACGATCGCGATGTTCACATATTCCATGCTTTCCTCCGTATATCCGTCGGGTCAAGCGAGCAACTTTTCGGTGATCGACGTCAACCGAAGCCGACACCCGCCACACCGCAGCATTCTTGCGAAATGGGCTCAAAGCAGACCTTCGAAGCAGCACCCATAGCGCCCAAGGTCGGTGGCGTGCATCTGCTCCGTCGGAAAGGGTCACGTTCCGCGGCCACGCGCGGGCGGGTAGCGTAAGGGAGCCGTTATAACAGCGTCCGTTGGCTACCTGCACGGAGTGACCCTCAGTCGGCATACGGACGAGCGGAGCCTGCCGCGTGCTGGCAGGAAAGGGACGGTTTTGGTTGGAAAGGATCGGCTTTGCGGGATGAAGCGGAGGTTGCAAACCAAACCCTTAAGGTCGATTTTTGTCAGCGAGACGATGGAGGTTTCTACATACCAATACCAAATCCGCAAAGGTACTTGGATGTCCGTAGGAATGTCCCAAAAAGCCTGAATTCCAGTGTGAAATGTGAAAAAAGAACACAACCAAGAACTCTGCAATAGCCAGGTTGATGAAAAGGTTATCTGCCAGTCTGCAACCTGTTGCAGTGATATGTTCCAAGACGATTTTCTCTTAGGTGACCTTAGCGACGGGAAAACGCGACCAAGTAGTGGTGCGAGCCTTTGAGAACACTCTGTCCCAAATGCGACTAACGACAGCGGACGGTTATCGCCTTCGCAGCATTTTTCACGTTGAACCAGGTTGCGACCTTGGCGCAAACCTAGCAACTGCAAATCTAGCCAGACTTGCTCAAGTGAGGACGGCCTACAGCTGCCGTTGGCCCCTGTGTCTCAATTCTGTGGTGCGGCCGGTCAAACCTGCCGTTATCTGCAAGCGCAAACTGAAGAAGTCATCGAAGGCTGGCAACGCAGACGAAGTGAATCTCCGCTGCGGCTGAGCCAAGATCCGCTGCGCATGCGATGATGTGGAAAGATGTTTGACAATCCTACGAGATCTCTACTTTCCTGCGGTGCGATCGATGATGGCGCGCATGGCGAATATCGGGATTCCGAATGCGAGGATCACGCGAGGTATGTTCCAAAACAGCCAATCAGTCCGCGCTCCGGCGGCTTCTTTCGCGCTGAACTCTGCGGCCCGCAAGGCGAAGTTGAGTGGCAGGTGATAGAAGACTGTAATCGCGCTGGTCGACACATAGAGGCCAAGCGCAATTAGCCAAAGCCGCCGGACCGGTCCGGCGTTCCAGTCCAGACGTGCCGAAAGGACAAGCCCAACAAGCGTCAGGGAAAACAATGGCATGATCGTATAGGTGAACCGGGTGAACTGATCCCAAAAACCGTTCATGAAGGCCAGCGGGTCCGTGCTCAGCCAGATGGCGCCGATCGAAACGCCGATGAACAGGTTTGCACCCGCAAAAGCGGCAGCGGAAATGACTGTCAACATGTAGACACGCCGGCGATAGAGGTTGGTCATGGCAGCCCTCAAGTATTGGTGACTCTGATCGTGGTCACTAAGGTCAGTGGGATTGCGTTTTGGCGGGTCTCAGTGACGCCAGCGCTTGCTCTGCAATGTCATCGAGCACCGGCTTTTTCGCCCCGCTTCGAACTAACACCAAGAGGGCGACGTGCACGGCAAAAAGATGCCTGGCAGTGGCCTGGAGCCTGTCCGGGTCGATTGCGGCTTCCCCTTTGGCCCAAGCGCCTTCCAATGCCTTCTGATACCCGACCTCGATCCTGAGAAAGTAGGCGCGGATACGTTCTGCCACCTCGTCGTCCGCTTTCGCAATGGGTTCGCGGCTCGCATTGCAGATCAAACACCCCAGGTGTCCATCGGGCCTTCGGGGGAGATCGGCCAAGCTGCACAAAACCTGCCGGATTGCCGCCACGCCCCCATCGGTCTGCTCCAGCGGCGCCACAAAGAGATCACCCGCGAAAACGGCGAAGTCGTCGATGGCCTGCAAGTAGAGACCGCGCTTGTTGCCAAAGTCCCGCGCAAGCTGCTTGCGATTGATCCCCGCTGCCTCTTCGAGTTCAGGAAGCGATGCCCGATCGAAACCGAGTTGCCAGAAGCATTGCATGATGCCCTTTCGGATTGTGACCGGGTCGTGTTTGCGTGGGCGACCGGCTGGCATTCAGCCCCCAGCAGGCGCCTGCGGCATGTCGGAGTAAAACGAGATGTTCATCTTGCTGAACGCAAGCTCTCGATCCGGCACGAGCGCCGCGTACTCCGGGCTATCGAACACCGCTTTGGCGGCAGCCGCGGCATCTGCGTTTGGAAACGTCACAATCATGGACATGAACGTAGCTGATGTGCCCACAACAGTCTCGTCTTCCTTGATGATCATCGGCGCCGACCCTCCGGCTTGCATGAGCATGGGGACAATCCCCCCGACATACCGCTCCAAAGCATCGTGCTGCTCTAGAATGGGCGTCGCCGTCACAAAGAGATGCGCGCGACCCGATGGCTGCGGGTCAGGCAGTTGGAAGAACTTGATCACGTCCGCGCCCTCGTCCCAACGTGGGTGAAGCTCAATGGATGCAATCTTCCAGCCTTCGCCTGTCAATCGGTAAGTGCAGCGATAAAACGCATTCAAATCCATGATCTCGGCGCCGATTTTGTGCCGCGCGAAAACATAGACATCCCCACTGGCCCGATCACCATCAATCTCGAGGAGAAAATTGGTCATGTAGTGCTGTGTGACAAGGTTCTTCGTTGAGAACAGAAAGCGGACCAACGTCGCGAAATCATCGCGTGCCATAGTGGTTTTCTCGCCCATTCCCCAACGCGAAAAATCACTCTCGACGACATCGTCAAAAATGGACGCAAACGTCGCCCAATCCTGCGAATCGAGCCCGCGCGCGTATTTGTAATGCAGCTCGGATATGTCCTGCTTGGCTTCTAGGTCCGTCATAGCAATTCTTTCCCTGTCCTTAGAACGCTGAGCGCAACGGCGCCCACTGTTGTCTCCTGTCCGAGATTGGTCTGCTTTTTAAAATGTCAATGCTCTGTGACAAATTATATTTCCTGACGTTGGAGAAGACCATCGAACCCCGGCGAAAGGACGACCTGTGCGGGTCTCGAAAGACGCGAATACCTGGTCGCGCCTCAGGCTGCGTCTTTGAATGTACAACCAAGACCCAAGATTTTGAAACAGTATCAAAATCAGATACTTATGGATAATAGCAACCCTTCAAAGCAGGATCCGTGACGGCCCAGGTCGGTGACGCGCACCGCCGCAATGGGAAACGGCCACGGTCCGCGGTCCCGCGCGGTTACGCAGCGTCCGGGACCCGCAATAACAGCGTTCGGACATTACGTGCGCGGGCTGGTGTTCCATCGGCCTTTGGTCAAGTGCACCCCGCCGCGGGAGGGACAGGAAACAGCCGGGTTCGGTTGGAATGGGGTCGGCTTTGCGTGACTTCATAGACGTTGATCGACCTAGCCTAAACCAGTCGTTCAAGGCGTCCCTTACGTTTGTAGATGTTCTTGTAGTCCCATTGGATGCTCCGGCCTTTCGTGAGCCACCGCTTAAGATCATTTACGTCAATTTCTCCGACGCTCTTGTATCGCGCGGGCGCGTCTTTGAACTTGCCTGTTCCAGGTTTCAACGATTTCTCATCGAAGTCGGCACCGCTCCAAAACATGAGGCGGATGCAGCCCTTTAACTTACCGTACCCAACAATCGGGTTTACAGAAAGGAACCAAACGGGATGCCCGTGCCATATCTTACTCTCGGCATGGGGAAGGCCTGTATCAATCTCATTACGCAACATGTCACAAATCGCTTGGTCTTGCAGAGATTGGGCGGCGTGAATTTCAGAGATTGACGTCGGTTTCATACCTGAAGTTACGACCCCAAGATATCAAAGTCCAATGTGCAACATGGGTTCACTGCCGACCTCCGATGCGGCGCGGCATCTGCCCGGGCACAGACAATCTGGCCCGTAAGGACGGCCTATACCGGACCTTTGCCTCGCGTCGTTACGCTGCAATGCGGCTTCCTCAAAGCGGACCTTCACCCGAGATTGATCTGGAGTGTCATCAGATTTCGGTTGTGCGGAAAACCCGCCTTCCGATTTTCACCTTTCGCTGACGCAACATTATTTTGCATCCCCCGCACGCTCAATTTTACAGCCCGGCGCAAGTCGTCATTCCCGCCGTTCGTTGTTGCCAATTCCAACGGAACTGAAACTGCGCTTTCGCCGCCACCAGTGTAGACAAACCAGGTGTGGGATTTTTACCGCCAATCAGTTGCCCTCGCCGAATGTCTGCAACTCAAAAAAAACCCGACGCTTTCCGGGTCAGTTGGCGACGACGACGATTACCACTCCGCACTGCGGTCGTCAGTGGTGCTCCCAAATGCACGTCGCTCAACTTTTTTGTGTCATGCGTTTTGTGAAGCGAGAGAGAAGCCGACCATCGGTTACTGCAAATCCCAAAGCAATGATGGCAAATCCAATCCACGGATTCAGCTCCATCTTTTAACCGAGGAATGTAGAACCTAAGCCAATAGCAAATGAGGGGATCAGCAATGTACCCAAAAGCACGTTGGCGGCACTGGTGCGGGCAAGGATTGCGAAATAGAAAACGTAAGCCAGCCCCGTTGATAGAGCGGCCATCCCAATGAGCGCCGCCCATACGGTGTTCCTACGAACGACGTTTGAACGGCTTGTCGAGTTTAGCGCCGATGGCTCGATACATTGTGTCTGCATGGATTGGCGGCACATCCCGGAACTGCTCGGTGCGGCGAAAAATGTCTATGGTGACCTCAAGAACCTGTGTGTCTGGGCCAGGAGCAATGTCGGCATGGGCAGTTTTTATCGCTCGCAGCATGAACTGATCTTCGTCTTCAAGAACGGTGCGGGGGCGCACACCAATAGTTTCGGGCTTGGTGCTTCCGGACGGCATCGCTCGAATGTGTGGCGCTATGCTGGTGTGAACACGTTCCGCGATTGCCGCATGGAGGACCTTCAGGCCCACCCCACAGTCAAACCTTTGCAGATGGTCGCGGATGCGATCCTGGACTGCTCACATCGCGGTGGATTGGTTGTTAATGCATTTGCAGGATCCGGAACAACGCTTCTGGCAGCAGCCCGCACAGGGCGCGTTGGAGCGGGGATTGAGATTGATCCGCACTATACCGATCTGATCGTACCCCGCCTCGAAGCCGAAACTGGTGAGACCGCGGTGCTCGCGGAGACATTGGAGAGCATTGCCCATATAGCAGGCCTGCGGGTCGGAGAGGGGGCGGATGTCTGACAAAGAATATGACGTCGGGTATGGCCGACCACCCAAACACGTACCGCCGGGATCGCAAACGGAGACTAGGGTGTAAAATCGGCCCGGTTCGTGCTCTTATCTGCGTCTCTGCTGATACCCTCTCTGCCAAACACCCGAAAAGGACACGATATTTGCGCAGCAAGCGTTCAGCGTCTGAAAAGAGGGGAGTGCTTGGCTGGGGTGGTAGGATTCGAACCTACGATACACGGTACCAAAAACCGCTGCCTTACCACTTGGCTACACCCCAACGGCGCAAAGGGGGTAATAAGCTCGGGCCATTGGGTCCGCAACCCCTTGGTACTGAAAATTCACCGGTAGTCTTCGGCCCCTTCAAGCAGTGTCATTTGCCAGGCTTGGGGTCCAAAAGCCTGGCAACGGCCTGCATTGCCAGATCGTAGCCATAGGGGCCCAAACCAACAATTAAACCGTCAGCTCTTGCGGACACGTAAGAATGGTGACGAAACGCTTCGCGCTTGTGGATCTGCGACACATGCACTTCGACCACGGGACCATCGTAGGCATGCAGCGCATCCAGCAAAGCGATGGACGTGTGGCTATAGGCCGCCGGATTAATCACGATCGCATCGGCTTGCGTGCGGGCTTCCTGGATCCAGTCGACCAGGGTGCCTTCGCTGTTGGACTGACGGAAGTCGACTGTCAGACCCAGTTCCGTGCCTAGCGCAACGCACCCTGCCTCAATATCGGCCAGCGTCGTATAGCCATAGACCTCGGGCTGGCGCTGACCGAACAAATTCAGGTTGGGCCCATTCAGCACAAATACGGTTTTGGTCATGTCGCGGTCCTTCTGCGGCGCCCGGCGAAAACAGCCCGAAGGTCACCTAAGTTGCAAGACCGCGACATCAGTTGCGCTCAGATGGTTTGAAACCTGTCACCGTTGGACCACGAGCAACCATCGCCGCCGCCCCTGCGTCGGCGGCAGCGGTGACCTGTTAAATCGGGCCTATGCTGCTTCCGTAGCCCGCTTTGCCATGACCTTGACCAGTTGCGCCCTATAGACCGCGCTGCCGTGTATGTCAGACATCATGCCATCGGCCGCAACGTCGAGGCCGTCGATGGCGGAAGGTGCGAAATCCGCCGTGAGCGCCGCCTCGATCCCCGCGTCGCGATAGACGCCGTCTTCTCCGGCACCGGTTACCGCGACACGCACCCCGCTGGCAGTCTTCGCCACGAAGACGCCTGCCATGGCGTAACGGGAGGCCGGGTTCGGGAATTTCGCATAGGCGCCCCGTTCAGGCGCGGACACTCTGATCGACTTGATGATCTCACCTTCTTCGAGATCTGTTGAGAACATGCCCGTAAAGAAGTCTTCGGCCGCAATCTCGCGCTGATCGGTCACGATCGTTGCCGCAAGAGCCAGCATCGCGGCGGGGTAATCGGCCGCGGGATCGTTGTTCGCCAGGGATCCGCCAATCGTGCCCCTGTGGCGCACGGCAGGATCGCCAATTCCGGCCGCAAGGCATGCAAGACCGGGAATGACCTTTTGTACCTTCTCGCTTGCCGCAACCTCGGCATGCGTGGTCATCGCACCAATCTCAAGCGTGCCAGACGCCTCTTCAATGCCCGCAAGTCCGGCGTCAGCCAGATCCACCAGATCGCTTGGTGCAGCCAGCCGCTGTTTCAGCGTCGGAATAAGGGTTTGCCCGCCCGCAAGGACGGCACCATCATCCGCCTGGGAAAGAAGTGCGGCCGCGTCCTGGAGCGATTTTGCCTTGTGATAATTAGTCTCGTACATCTCTCAGCTCCTTATTCCGCGGCCATTCTGGGTGCCGCCGCCTGAAGCGCAGCCCAGACCCTTTGCGGTGTTGCAGGCATCGCCAGATCTTCCGCTCCGATAGCATCCGTGATGGCGTTGATGATGGCCGGCGGGCTTCCGATTGCACCAGCCTCTCCGCAGCCCTTGATCCCAAGGGGATTGTTTGGGCACACGGTCGAATTGTGCTCGATCGTGTAGAATGGCACATCGTCGGCGCGTGGCATGCAGTAGTCCATGTAAGAGCCGGTCAACAACTGACCCTCATCGTCATAAACCACCTGTTCCAGCAACGCCTGGCCGATCCCTTGCGCCACCCCGCCATGGACCTGGCCCTCAACGATCATCGGATTGATCAGGGTCCCAAAGTCGTCTGCGGCCGTGAACTGGCAAATCTCGACGGTGCCGGTTTCGGGATCAACCTCGACCTCGGCAATATATGTGCCAGCCGGAAAGGTGAAATTCACCGGGTCGTAAAAGGCGCCTTCTTTCAGACCGGGTTCCATGCCATCGGGCAAGTTATGGCCCGTGTAGGCCGCTAGCCCGATCTCGTGCCAGCCCATCTTCTTGTCGGTACCGGCGATCTTGACCTCGCCGCCCTCAATAACGATGTCGTCTTCGCTGGCCTCAAGCTGGTGGGCGGCGATCTTTTTTACCTTGGCTTCCACCTTGTCCATCGCCTTGACGATGGCCGAGATGCCGACCGCACCAGAGCGCGACCCGTAGGTGCCCATGCCGAATTGAACCTTGTCCGTATCGCCATGGACAATCTGAATGTTTTCGACCGGCAGACCGAAACGATCCGCAACAACCTGGGCAAAGGTGGTTTCATGACCCTGACCGTGACTGTGGCTGCCGGTAAGGATCTCAATCGTGCCCACAGGGTTCACGCGCACCTCGGCGCTTTCCCAAAGACCGACGCCGGCACCGAGCGAGCCGACGGCGGCGGACGGCGCGATGCCGCAGGCCTCAATGTAACAGGCATAGCCCAGGCCCCGCAGCTTACCGCGCGACGCCGCCTCTGCCTTGCGGGCGGCAAAGCCACGCACATCCGCCGCCGCCTGCGCCTTGTCCATGTTGCCGTCAAAGTCGCCTGCGTCATAGGCCATGATGACAGGCGTCTGGTGCGGGAAACTTTGAACAAAGTTTCGCCGGCGCAGTTCGGCCGGATCCATGCCCATTTCGCGCGCCGCGACCTCAAGCATGCGTTCGATCACAAAGCTCGCCTCGGGCCGCCCGGCCCCGCGATAGGCATCCACCGGCACGGTGTTGGTGTACACAGCCCGTACGTTGCAGTGGATATTGCTGATGTCATACTGACCGGACAGCAGCGTCGCGTAGAGATACGTGGGAACCGCCGACGAGAAGAGCGACATGTAGGCGCCGAAGTTCGCAATCGTATCAACCTTGAACCCGGTGATCTTACCTTCGGCATCAAAACCCATCTTGGCCGTCGTGACATGATCCCTTCCGTGGGCATCGGTCATGAACGCCTCGCTGCGGCTTGAAGTCCATTTGACGCTGCGGTTGGTTTTCATTGACGCCCATAGACAGACAATCTCTTCCGGATAGATGTAGATCTTCGAGCCAAATCCGCCGCCCACATCCGGTGCGATGACCCGCAGCTTGTGCTCTGGCGCCACCTGATAAAAGGCCGATAAGACCAGACGCGCCACGTGAGGATTCTGGCTGGTGGTATACAGCGTGTAGTGATCTTCCGCCTCGTCAAAGATCGCAACCGCGGAACGGGGTTCCATCGGGTTTGGGCTTAGGCGGTTGTTGGTCAAATCAATCTCACACACGTGACTGGCGGAAGCCAGCCCTGCATCCGTGGCGGCGACGTCACCGATTTCCCAGTCGTAGATAAGGTTTCCGGGTGCGTTATCGTGAATTTCAGGCGCACCGGTTTCCAGTGCCGCATCGGACATGGTGACGGCCGCAAGCTCTTTATAGCTCACCTCGACGGCTTCGGCTGCGGCCTGTGCCTCGGCCACGCTCTCCGCCACGACCACGGCGACGGCATCGCCGACATAGCGCACCTTTTGCGTTGCCAGTGCTGACCACGCTCCCATGTTCATCGGGCTGCCGTCTTTGGACGTTATCGCCCAACCGCAAATGATATTGCCGATACCGTCTCCGGTAAGCTCGGCCCCGTTCAGAACGGCAATCACACCCGGCATGGCTTCGGCCTTGGCCGCGTCGATACCGGCAACTTCGGCATGTGCATGGGGTGAACGCACAAAGGCTGCATAGGCCTGGTTTTCCATCCGAACATCGTCGGTGTATTTACCGCGACCGGTCGTAAACCGCTTGTCTTCCTTGCGCTTGGTCCGCGCACCAATTCCGTCGCTCATGTTTGACTCTCCTCCTGTCCGGTCCCGACGTGCATCACCCGCGCCAGGGACACGCGTCGCTTACATTTTGGTTGCGGCGTCTTGGATCGATTTGACGATGTTGTGGTAACCTGTGCAGCGGCAGATGTTGCCTTCGAGCTCGTGGCGGATTGCCTGCTCGGTCAAATCCCGGCCCTCTGCTTTGAAGCGTGACACCATGTCAATGCCGGACATGATCATGCCAGGCGTGCAAAACCCGCACTGCAGGCCATGGTTATCGTTGAACGCCTTCTGCATTGGATGGAGCGCGCCGTTTGCAACGCCCTCGATGGTGGTCACATCACTGCCTGAGACCTGTACCGCAAGCGCGGTGCACGACTTTACCGCCTTGCCGTCGATGTGCACGACACACGCCCCGCACTGGCTTGTGTCGCAGCCCACATGGGTTCCGGTCAGCCGTAGATGTTCACGCAAGAATTCCACCAGCAAGGTATTGTCCGGAACGTCCCGGGCAATCGACTTGCCATTCACGGTCATTGAGACCTCTGTCATGTGCTCCTCCCTGACGCGTTAGGATCGCTCCCATGCCGCGCTTTCATTTGACATATTTGGGCTAAAGCACCGTTGCGAAGGGCGTTTTTGGAACAACTTGGCCGGTTTGGCCCATCGTGACACGCGAATTGTTCCGGTTCGACTTCGGCTTGCTACAGCAGACTTTAGCTCGCTGGACACGAGACTAGCGTTCCGCCGACGCAACGCAAGTTATTTGGCCCGAATACGACCTTTTTCAGAAAGCACTTCGGCGATCCCTTGCAAGCTGGCGACCGAATGGCACGGAAGGAAGTCGTCGACATGGGGCAAAAGCGCCTGGACACCCCGCGCGAGCGGGGAAAAACCGTCCCAGCGCAGAAGTGGGTTCAGCCAGATCAGACGGCGGCAGCTTAGTGACAACCGCTCTGCTTCCCGCGCAAGGCGGGACGGATCCCCACGTTCCAGCCCATCGGTGATCAGAAGAACCGCTGCCCCGCGACCAAGCACCCGCCGCGCCCAGTCCTTGTTAAAGCGTTCCAGGCCCGCGCCGATCAGCGTGCCGCCTTCCCAATCACGCGCTGTTGTCCCCACGGCCTCCAGTGCCCGGTCGGGGTCGCGCTGGTTCAATGCGCGGCTGATGTTTGTCAGCTCGGTCCCGAAAGTAAACGCGTGAACCCGCCCGACCCGTCGCACCTCGGACAGCGCGAGCGTGTGCAGAAAGTGCAGCATCATCCGCGTATAGCTGCTCATGGATCCAGAGATGTCGCAAAGGGCGACCAGATCCGGCAGGCGCGGTATCGGTGCGCGCTTGGTCAGGCTGTGAATTTCACCGCCATGGCGCACGCTGCGCCGCAAGGTCGACGTCGGATCAATCCGCTGTCCCGTAGCGCTTGGTTTCAATCGGCGGTGGCGCAAGGGCGGCACTTGTAGATCAAGCGATGCAATCGCAGCAACCGCTTCGGCGGTCTCTTCGGCGCTCATCTGCTCAAAGTCCTTGTGCCGGTCCACCCGTTTGTCCGACCATGCAAGATGCGCCTCGATCTGAAGTTCTTCCGACACGGGTCGTTCAATCGGTGGCCGCTGTCCACCCGTCACCGCTTCTGCCGCGCGTCTTCGCGCCGCAGGCTTTCGTTTGCGATCCTCGGCGTCTTTGTTGCGATGCGTTGGCGACATCAATTCAATCATGCGCTCCAGGTATTCGGGATCGCGCCAGAACAGTGCGAAAACCTGGTCGAACACCTCAATCTGTTCAGCCCGGGTGATCATGGTGGCGCGCAATGTGTAATAGAAGTCAGCCTTGCGGGTGAACCCTGTCGCGGCCACCGCACGCACAGCATCCTGTACCTGGGCAGGACCCACCCGAAAGCCCGCGCCGCGCAACGCCCGAGCAAAATGGACGATATTGTCGGCAAGGCGTCCCGTGCCCGTCCATGGTTCGGCGGCACTTTGGGTCACTGCAAGCGGCCGAGCCTTGCACGCGCCTCGTTCAGAATACGTGTGGCCTCGGACCCGGCGATCTTGGCAATATCGTCCTGGTACTTAAGGACCGCTCCAAGCGTATCGGAAATGACATCGGGCGACAGGGCCACCGTATCCAGCGCCACAAGGCACTTTGCCCAGTCGATCGCCTCGGCAACACCGGGCGCCTTGAACAGATCTTCGTTCCGAAGCCCCTGAACGAAGGCGACAACCTCGGTCGACAGTTGCGTTGCGGCCTCTGGCGCGCGCCTCCGCAAGATGTCCATCTCATGTTCGAAACTCGGGTAATCGACCCAATGATAGAGGCAACGCCGCTTCAGCGCATCATGGACTTCCCGCGTCCGGTTCGACGTAAGGACCACGATCGGTGGTTCTGCCGCGCGGATCGTCCCCAATTCAGGAATGGTCACCTGCGAATCCGAAAGCGCCTCAAGCAAGAAGGCCTCAAAGGGTTCGTCGGTACGGTCAATCTCATCGATTAAAAGCACCGGAGGTCCCGCGGGTTGCGTAGACATGGCCTCAAGAAGCGGGCGGCGGATCAAAAACTCTTCCGAGAAAAGCTCAGCCATCAGAGCAGCTTTGTCCAGTCCCGCGCCGGCGGCTTCGGCTGTGCGAATGGCGATCATCTGGGCCTGAAAGTTCCATTCATAGACCGCCGCCCCGACGTCCAGACCTTCATAGCATTGCAGCCGGATCAGCCGGCGGCCTAACGCATTGGCAAGGGCCTTGGCGATTTCCGTTTTACCGACACCGGCCTCACCTTCCAGAAAAAGCGGTCGTCCGAGCGACATGGCAAGGTAGGCGACCGTGCCCAAAGCGCGGCCGCAAACGTAGTTCTGGCGTTGCAATAGATCGATCGTGTCATCGATGCTGGCTGGAATTTCCTTCACCGGCCAAATCCGTCGGTTTGCGTCATCCCTCGGACATATGGGGCAGAGGCGGCACTGTCCAGAAAAGGCTAGCCGGTCAATACGCTGGTCCAGCGCTTCAGAAGCTTGTCCTGAAGGCTACGCGACCGGCGCGCCCAACTGCGCGCACCGGGCGGGCGTTCCCGGTTTTCCCGTGGAATTGAGGCCCGGGTTTCTTCATCGGCGGTGAATATTGCAAAGCTGAGTGCCCGCCCATCCGGCGGCAGGATGTACCCCGCCAGGGCCGAGACATAATTCAGCGTGCCCGTCTTGGCGGACATTATGACCGGGTTGTTGCGGTCTATCCCACCGTCATCTGTGCGGAAGTACCAGGGCTTCATCAGCTGGCGCAGCTTGCTGTAGGCGCCCACGCTGTTCAGTCCGGCAACCATGTCATGGGCGGTTATATCTGACGATTCACCAAGGCCTGAATGATCTATAAAGGCCGGGCGCCGTGCCTTGCTGTACTGGCGGAGCCATTCTGACATTTCATAGGCCGACCCGGCCAAATTTGCCGGGCGGGCTCCGCGGGCGAGCGTTGCCGATTGCCCGACCATCTCTGCCGTCAGATTGGTCGAGAATTTGAGCATATCCTGCAGGATCGACTGAAGGTCATTCGACACATGCTCATAAAGTGTGATCTGCGCAGCACTGGCGGGCAGTGTCCGGACGATCTGGTATCGGGGCAAGCCAACGCCTTCGGTCCGGGCCAGCGTGCGAAAGACGTCCGCTGCATAGGCAAGCGGATTGCGCACCGGAAGCCAGCGCGAGCCCTCATTTCCCAATGCCCGCTGGGCAACACTCCACCGGTCTATCCCGTCAACCTGCCGGTACTCATAGATCGGCGACTGCCGCGCGATGATTTCCATCGAAGATGTCTGGACCGACGGCTGAAACCTCTGGGTCCGCGCTTCGAGCGTTGTCGAATACCCCTCAGATGCCCGCTTCCATTCGAAATGGACCCGGTTGAAATTCAGGCTGAGCCCTGCAACGGCCGGGTTATAGCCCACGTGATCGGGCTGTCCCGGATCGATCGAAGAAGTAAACGGCATGTCGCCTCGAACGACCAGAAAACGACCGCCTATGGCCGCGACGCCTGCGGCCTTCAGACCTGCCGCCATATCGCCCAGAGCCTCGGTCGTCAGCGTCGGGTCGCCGCCGGCAAACAATACCAGATCGCCTTGCAGCTGACCGTTGCGGATCGGACCCGTCGAAACCAGCCGGGTGCGGAACCGGTGACCCGGGCCAAGATGGTTCAGCGCGTACTGCGCCGTGATGGCCTTTGCGGTACTAGCGGGTGGCATGCCCCGAAGGTGGGAACGCATCTCTAGAAGGACACCGGTCCGTGCGTCGGCCACGGCGTAGGCAAGAACGCCTGACAGGTTGGCGGCATTGAAAAGCTGTTCCACCTCGACCACCGATTGGCGCCCAAGGTCACGCGGACGGGCCGGCGGCCGAACGGAGACGACCGGTGCCGCCACGGCAGGTGCCGCCATGGTGGCCGACAACCCGGCAAGGAACGCCCGGCGCGTATGGTGCTGATCGATCATGAATCCGAGGTATAGCCTACGGAAGTTACCGAACAAGTCACCCCGCCGTGAGCGCGGCAAAACGTTGCCTCAGGGACTCGCTCCTGCCCCGGGCCAATGGCCCGAAGCCCTAAGTTCCGTTGAAGAAATATTGCGCATTGGCGCATTGATAAAACACCATGCCGGCGCCCTTCGTCCGGCCAAAAGGGCTGACTGGCGGCCGCTGAGCTGCACAGACCGAAACCGTCGGGCCGCAGGCGATGACTTTGCAGCAGTGGTTTCGCCCGGTCGGGCCAGGACACCCAAGGGTACGGTTGCCGCGATGCCTTGCCACCTTTGCCAACGGTGAAATTGGGCAAGGTTATCGGCGCCCATCAACCAGACAAACCGTACAAACGGATAAAGGGACACTAGCCGTTCCAGCGTCTCGGCCGTGAAACGGGTGCCCAGGCGCGCCTCGATATCGGTTGCGACGACGCGGGGATGGTCCATGATCATGTGCGCGGCAGCAAGGCGGTCAAGCATGGGCGCCGGACCGTGGCACTTCAGCGGATTGCCAGGGCTGACCAGCCACCAGATCCGGTCCAGACCAAAGCGTTTCAATGCCTCGCGCGTGATATGCACATGGCCCTCATGGGGCGGATCAAAGGACCCGCCAAGCAGACCAACGGTCATCCCGCGCTTTGCAATTGGCAAGCCGCTGCGCACTCTGTCTCTCCGCCCTGGCCGCGCGACCCTACAGCGGACGCACCGGATCGCCCAGTCTGAATTCCCCCGGCTGAACCACGCGCCCGCACCAACCGCCATGCCCGCGCACGGCGCTATACCCGCCATGACCCAAGGCTTCTTCCATCCGCGAACAGGGCGCGCAAATGCCAGTGATTTCGAAGACCGCCGAACCGATAGAGATGCTGCGCGCTTTCAGGGCCGCCAGGTTCAGGCCGGAGACGACAATGTTCCGACGCAGTTCCTCGGGCGGCAGGTCCGAGCGGCCCAGATATCGTGCGATTGGGGCAAGGTGTTCGTGCTGCAGGAAGGTTACGCCCCGTTTGCCTGCGCTCGCATGGTCACCCTCCAACCGGCCGCCCAAGGCGCGCGCGCTCTCAATCACCGTCATCGGCGCGCGCCGGGCCGGTCGAATGGCGATCCACTCGACACGTCCGGGTCTGGCCCAGCGTCGTGTCAGCGCATGAAGTTGACTTTCAGCTTCAGCCAAACTCGACAGCCTCCCCAGCAGATCTTAGTCTGTGACCATGTTGCGACCAAGCCTTGCCAGCCTTTTTCTCCTGTGCGTCCTCAGTTCCGCCCAGGCCCAGACACGTGCGGACCTCGCCACGCCCGAGGCCAATGCCGTTGCACGGCTGGCGGGCTGCACCGCCGTCCTGGTGACTGACCTGATCCTCGTCACCGCCGCGCATTGCCTGAACACAGCCTACCGGCAGGAACCGCCAGAGGACGCAAAAGACATCTGTCAGCGGATGCCGGATCACCACGGACTGCAGGATCACCCCAAGAACGATATCGGTGGCTGGCAAGAAATACAGACTTCGGAAAGGCCGCGTCCCAGCGTTGTGTTCGGTGCGACCCAGGACCGACGTCGCCGCTTTGAGACAGAGATTTTCCAATACGCGCTGCCGCGCTGTGCCGATATCGCATTGCTGCGCCTGTTCCGGCGCGTGCCAGCTGGCGTCGCCAAACCGCTGCCGGTTGTCACCCGGATTGACCCGGTGCCGCGCACCGGCGCCACCATTTTCGACGCGGCCGAACTGCGCTACGCCGGCTGGGGTTTCACCGCAGAAGGCCAGCCGCAGGCAAGCAGGCAGACCGGACGCACGGGGTTCTGGGATCAGAATGGCTGCATGCTATATGCCCTGCCACCGCAACGACCGGATGGCCAAAGAATTCTGAAAGGCGACAGCGGCAGCCCTTTGATAATCTCGCAAGCCGGTGCCCGAGCTGTGGTCGGGATCCTTTTCGGTCTGGGTGAGCCCGACCGCGATATTTGCGGTAAACCCAAGTTGCGCCTTCCCGGCGAATACGGGGCCTACACACCGACATGGCGACCGACCCCGATGGGAACCGACGCAACGGACCTCGGTGAATGGTTTCGAAAGCTGATCCCGGAAGCGGCAATCACCTGGCCGGCCGGCGCGATGGACACGACAAAGGAAAACGGCACTGCGGAGGTGTCACAATGACAAGATTCGACAGCGACAAAGCGGCCGAAATTCATCGCCATCTTCATGCGCATCTGCCTTCGGATCCAGCGCTTCGCGTCAGGACCTTGGAAAGCCTCGTGACCGAACGCGGCCTAGTCGATCCGGCGGATCTGGATTCTTGGGTTGAGCTCTACGCGAATGAGGTCGGACCCATGCGAGGCGCGCAGGTCATCGCGCGGTCGTGGACCGAACCGGAGTTTCGGGATCTTCTTTTGCGGGATGCCTCCGAGGCCGTTCGCAGCATGGGGTTTCATGGCCATGCCACGGGCCATCTAAAGGCGGTCGAGAACACTTCGACACAGCACAACCTTGTCGTCTGCACATTGTGCTCTTGCTACCCGTTCGCGGTGCTGGGCATGTCGCCCGCGTGGTACAAATCGACTGCATACCGTGCTCGCGCGGTTCGAGAGCCCCGGAAGGTACTCGCCGAATTCGGCGTCGAGCTTGGCGAAGATGTGGGCGTACGGGTTTGGGACTCGACCGCCGAGCTGCGATACATCGTCGTCCCTGAAAGGCCAAACGGCACCGACGGCTGGGACAGGGATCAGCTCGCAGCCATTGTCACCCGGAACAGCATGATCGGCACAGACCGTGATCTGAGGATTGCCTAGGATGGACACTATTCACGATCTGGGCGGCGTTGAGGGTTTCGGTGCCATCGACACCAAGGCACCTGGCTTTAGCCACGACTGGGAACGACGCAGCTGGGCCATCGCCAAGAACACGACGGCATCAAGTGGCACGCTTGATTTCTGGCGTCACTCGCTCGAGCGGATGGAGCCGGCCACCTATCTTTCGATCAGCTACTTCGAGAAATGGTGCCTTAACAATATGACACAGTTCATCCTGGCGGGTGACTTTACGCTAGAAGAGGTTTTGTCCGGACGCACCGATCAGCGTCACCAACCAAACGCGCCATCAAGCCTGCAAGGCGCACGGGCGCGGCTGAAGGCCAACGAGGTTTTCTTTGACCGCCAAATCGACGCGCCGCCACTGTTCGCGGTTGGCGACAGCGTCGTGACCAGAGAATACATTGACGCCCGCCATACGCGCCTTGCGCGGTATGCACGTGGCAAATCCGGTACCATACGTGCGCACCACGGCGCCCATGTCTTTGCGGACGCAGCTGCTGTCGGGGATGAACGCGCCGAGCATCTTTACACGGTGGAATTCAGCGCACGAACGCTTTGGGGCAGCAGCGCAAACCCCCGCGACAGCGTCACATTGGACCTATGGGAAAGCTATTTTGTTCAGCCCTGAGGATACGCGCAAAACCGGCAGGCCCTTTGACGAGCCCTGGCAGGCTCAGGCGCTGGGCATGGCGGATCTGCTCGTGCGCAGAGGTGTTGTCGACGCTGTTACGTGGTCCGAGGCGCTGGGTGCGGCACTAAGACGCGCCGAAGACCGCGGCGCGCCGGATACTGCCGAAACCTACTTTCTTGCAGTGGTCGAGACGCTCGAGGCCGTGACAGAAACCGATGGTCTGATCTCGCGTGATGACAGGACTATGCGCCGCGCGGCATGGGAGGACGCATACCGGCAGACGCCCCACGGCGAACCCGTCGCTCTGCCCGGTCGCGCGGCCTTCAATCCACCAGAACGTAGATGAAATTTGTGCTGGGCAGCGGCTTGTCAGAGCCGCGGATGTCATTCCACGGCTCGGCATCGAAGCCTGCCTCGTCGGCATAGTCGATCAGCAACTTTTCGCACTGGGCCGCATAACTGAAACTGGACGTCGCGTAGACGACCACCATCCGTTCCCAAGCGTCATTCGCACTGGCGCGTTCCGCCTGATGTTCGCGCCAGCGCCGCCCGGGATCGTTGGTCCGCCCCACCTTGATGTGCTTGTTCTTCCGGCCATAGACCGCGAGCGCCTGCTTTAGGTTGGGCGCCACATCCTTGAGATGTCCGGTTGAATACAGCCATTCAGGCTCTTTCACCGGCTCGCCGTAGCTGTCTAACAGCACGTACACAAAGTACTCTTCGCCGTCATAGACGGCTTCTGGCCCGCGCTGATTGCCAAGGGATTTGGATTTCGCAGGGGCCCAATCATAGCCCTTGGCGCGCAGCCATTTGATGAGCTTTCCTTCGGCAAGTTTAACTTCATGTAGGCTGCTGCATTCGTGCAGAACGATCATCCGTTTCCAGGGTTTCGCACGGGCGCGGGTGCGGTCCGACTGGTGTTCCTTGTAGCGCCGTTCAGGGCTGTTGGTTCTGCCGACTTTGATGATCTTGGCACCGTTGCGGTACTGCGCAAGGGCACGCCGGGTCGCGAGTTCGACCTCGGCAAAGTCCCCAGACGTGTAGTTCCACTCAAGTCCCACGCGGTGTCTCCCCCAGACGTCCAGATAATAATGGGACTGGATGCAGTTGGCAATTTGTACGCACGGAACGCCGGACGGAACCGTACACTATCCGCCTTTGCACAGCGTGCTGAAGAGTAACGTCTCCGTTGCTTGCGCCGGCCGACACTTTCCTGAAAAATCCCGGCCGAATCTGGAAAAAGCCCGCAAGAACAAAACGTCAGAGGTGCGGCGATACGCTCCACTATCCTGACCATATTTGTCAGATTGACATATCTGACTAAATCACTCAGTTATAGATTATGGAGCGCGCGGCCGAATCTGGCGCGAGCGGATTGCACTGAGATCCCGAAGGGGGTGGGCTGATGAAACTGGCCTACGCACAAGCCGAGAACACTGCGTCAGACTGGCGCCAGGCCGTGCTTGCAGCTCTTGATCTGAGCCGGCCGAGCCTCTTCAACATTGAATGGCTTATCGACAAAGCTGAAAAAGGTGAGTGGAGCGGATTATGGTGGTAAGCATTGCAAAAGAGGCGCTCGTGCGTCCGGAAGACACTCTCCCTCTGTATGAGGCGGTTGATCTGACGAAGGGCGGTGATTTGGCCCGGATCAAACTCGAAGATCAACTCTACACTCTGCGTATTACGCGTGCGGGTAAACTGATCCTCACGAAATGAGCGCTGCCGGCTCCCACCGCGGCGGAGCGCCCGTCGGCTATCTTACCGAACTTGGGCCGGTCGAAGCGGGGGCAGTCATGTACCTTAGACTGTGGTGCGACGGGCCCGATTCCAAACGACAGGTTTGGAGTGACTTCGCCAATGCGCTCGGCCCTCAAGAGGGAAGCGAGGCGCTGCGATCCTTCGAATGCCTTTGCGATCTTTGCGTTCGGCACGGGCGGCGCCCGCTAATGCGGCATCACGTCAGTTGCAAATGCCTCGGCGCCGATGAATCGTGTTTTGCGAATTTCATCGGGTACGCGAGTGAAGGCGAGAGAGATGATGCCTTGTTGATCGCAACAACAATTGTAAGCCCCAACATGGCCCCGGCACTGGTTGGTCTTGCTCAGGAATTTGGCCTTGCCCTGCGACGTATGGCGCTGAAGGCAGAGCGATATTCTGAAATCCCAACAACACTTCACTAAGAAAAGGACAGTGAACCATGAAAACCCTGACCCTTGCCACGAGTGCATTGGCCCTGGGCTTCGGCACCGTAGCCATGGCGGGCGGACACGTAAGCAAGTCGGCGATACTTGAAACGTATGCCGATATCGCCGAGGCGAACTATACGGACAGTCTGGTTACCGCGCAGCGACTTCAAGCGGCCGTTGATGCCTTGCTGGCGGATCCGTCTGCAGAAGCGCTGGAAGCGACAAAGGCTGCATGGCTCGCCGCCCGTGTGCCGTACCAGCAGACCGAGGTTTACCGCTTTGGCAACGCCATCGTCGATGACTGGGAAGGCAAAGTGAATGCTTGGCCGCTGGATGAAGGTCTGATTGACTACGTTGATGCCTCTTACGGCGGTCCGACCGACGAGAATGAAGCAGCCGCGCTCAATGTGATCGCGAACGCCAGCTTCACGCTGTCCGGATCCAATTTCGATGCGTCGACCATCACACCGGCGCTGCTGGAAGAAACGCTGCAGGAAGCCGACGGTGTCGAAGCCAACGTTGCCACCGGCTATCACGCGGTGGAATTCCTTCTTTGGGGTCAAGACCTGAACGGTCACGGCGCCGGGGCTGGCAATCGGCCCTGGACTGACTATGCATCGGGTGACGCCTGCACCGGTGGCAACTGCGACCGTCGTGGCGAGTACCTTAAGGCCGCAACGGACCTTCTCATATCTGATCTGGAATGGATCGTCGCCCAGTGGTCGGAAGGCGGCGAAGCCCGCGCAAGCGTGCTCGCCGACGAAGACGCAGGGATCGCGACCATCCTGACCGGCATGGGATCGCTGTCCTACGGCGAGACCGCCGGTGAGCGTATGCGCCTTGGCGTCATGCTGAACGATCCAGAGGAAGAGCATTCCTGCTTTGCCGACAACACCCACAACGACCACTACTACAACGGCGTGGGCATACAGTCGGTCTATCTTGGCAGCTACACCGGCGTTGACGGCACCGTGGTTGAAGGACCGTCATTGTCTGACCTCGTGGCGGCAACGGACGAAAGCCTTGATGCCGAAATGAAGGTCAAGCTCGCGGCCGCCGTCCTGGCGCTTGGCAAGATCAAGACAGCAGCAGAATCTGGTTTCACCTACGATATGATGCTGGAACGCGGCAATGCTGCCGGTGAGGCCCTGATCATGGGCGGGGTGAATGGGTTGATCGATCAGACGCGGTCAATTGAACGCGTCATCGCAGCCCTTGGCGCATCGGGCATCGAGATCGAAGGATCCGACAGCCTGGACAATCCGGACGCCGTTTTCCAGTAGGTCCGTCCAAGTCGCTTGATGGCGCGGCAACTTTTGACCGCGCCATCATTGCTTTCCGGTGCTAGCAACGAACATGCTTCAGATGCGCCCGTTGTTTTTGACATTTGCCTGTCTTCTTCCGGTCACCGCACTTGCTGGGCTGGCCGAAGATCCGCATCTCAATATCATAGACCGAACCGAAAGCGAGGCAGACCGGATTGCCGCCGTCACCGCCCCGACGACAGAGTTTGATCAACCCCACAAGTTTGAGAAGATGTCCGCAGGCGCCGCGACCGTGCGCGTCACGCCAGATGCGAACACCTTTTCCCAGCCGTCGGGCAACATCTCATTCGACGACAGGCTGGCGTTCAACGTTGGCAACGGAATGTTCCGCAAACTATGGGTTTCGTCGCCGTCTTCGACGCTGGCCTCGGACGGTTTGGGACCGCTCTACAACGCGCGGTCATGCCAGCGCTGCCACATCAAGGATGGGCGCGGGCACCCGCCTGCGGCAGCCGACGACAATTCGGTATCGATGCTGTTGAGGGTATCCATTCCCGGCACGCCAGATGATGCCGTTGCGGAAATCGAAGGGTACCTGGCGACGCTGCCCGAGCCCAACTACGGCAAGCAGATGCAGGATTTCAGCCTTCCCGGGCACACTTCGGAATACAGCCTGCAGATCGACTATGAAGAGTTCGAAGTTGCGCTGTCCGGCGGCGAGATCGCCCAGTTGCGGGCGCCAACCTACCGGACGGAAAATCTTGGCTACGGCCCGCTTCACCCGGACGCCATGCTTAGCCCCCGTGTCGCTCCACAGATGATCGGCCTGGGCTTGCTCGAGGCAATTCCAGCCGCTGACATTCTGGCTCTGGCCGACCCGGACGATTTGAATGGCGACGGCATATCCGGGCGCCCGAACATCGTCTGGTCAACCGAATATGAAAGGCCGATGTTGGGCCGGTTTGGCCTGAAGGCCGGAATACCCACCTTACGGCATCAGTCGGCTGACGCATTTGCTGGCGATATCGGGATCTCAAGCCCACTGTTTCCAGCGGCATGGGGCGAATGCACCAAAAACCAGATCGGCTGCCGCAACGCAATCCACGGAGACAAGGACGACCGCGTTTTTGAAATCGACGACGAAGGTCTCGCGATGGTCACCTTCTACAGTCGCAATCTTGGCGTGCCGGTCCGGCGCGATGTGGACGACCCGACTGTTCTGCGTGGCAAGGAGGTTTTCTACACCACCGGATGTACAGCCTGCCACCAGCCAGCGTTCGTCACGCACAGGCTGCAGGACCAGCCAGAACAGAGTTTTCAGTTGATTTGGCCCTACACGGACATGCTCCTTCACGACATGGGACCGGGTCTGGCCGACAACCGGCCAGAGGCCAGCGCCAATGGCTCGGAATGGCGTACGCCGCCGCTTTGGGGCATCGGCCTGACACAGCAGGTGTCCGGCCACACCTATTTCCTGCATGATGGCCGTGCCCGATCTTTGCTGGAGGCGATCCTGTGGCATGGCGGCGAGGCGGAATCCCAGCGCGACAATGTGGTCGACATGCCACCGGCAGATCGTGCAGCCCTGATAAAATTCCTGGAGAGCCTTTGATGCGCGCATGTTTTTCGGCAGTGGCAATCTTTCTGGCTGTCCCTGCGCTGGCAGAGACACCCGACATCGGAACGATTGTCGACGGCCATGTTCTGCCCGGTTACCGTCTTCTTGAAACCGAGGCGATGGATCTGGCAAACGCCGCAGCGTCCGACTGCGCGCCAACCAGCGAGGGGCTCCGTGATGCCTATCACGATGCCTTTGACGCATGGGTCGGCGTCAGTCATTTGCGTTTCGGGCCATCCGAAACCGAAGACCGATCGTTTGCGCTGGCTTTCTGGCCGGATCCGCGCGGCTCGACGCCCAAGACGCTGGGCGGGCTGATCAGCGCGCAGGACCCCGTCATCGAGACGCCAGAAGACTTTGCAACGGTATCGGTGGCCGTGCGCGGGTTTTATGCTTTGGAGTTTTTGTTATTCGATCCGCAATTTGCCGGAGACGGTATTGCCGACTATCGCTGCGCCTTGCTGCAGGCGGTTACTTTGGACATTTCTGCAAACGCCTCTGCCATTCTGGATGGCTGGGAAAATGGCTACGGCGCGTTGATGTCGAACCCCGGCAATGACACCTACAGAACCGCGACCGAAGCGGCCCAGCAGTTCTTTACCGCCCTGTCCACGGGGCTTGAGTTCACTTCGGATACGCGACTTGCGCGCCCGCTAGGGACCTTTGACCGGCCAAGACCCAATCGGGCAGAGGCACGCCGGTCCGGGCGTTCGCTGCGCCATGTCGTTTTATCATTGGAGGCCACACGCGCCCTCGCAGCTCTTCTTTCCGAGGGCGACGCTGAGGTTGACGCGGCGTTCCAGTCAGCCCTGCGGCGAGCCACCGACCTCGATGATCCGGTGTTTGAGGGGGTCGCGGACCCGGGGAAACGTTTCAAGGTCGAGGCCCTGCGCCAGGACATTGTTAGCACGCGGCGCTTGCTGCTTGAAGGTCTTGGGCCCCGCCTCGGCATAACCGCCGGCTTTAACTCTCTGGATGGCGATTGATGACCGACAGGCGCGCGTTTCTGTCGGGAATGCTCGCCGCCGGCCTCTGCCCTCAGACCACCTGGGCGGAAGCCGGAAGCCCTGACTTTCTGTCAGCGGGGTTAAGGCCCAACGGTTCATACGTGCTCTGCGGTCTCAACGGCAACGGTGAAATCGTTTTTGAACTTCCGCTTCCTGACAGAGGCCATGCCGCCGCCGCCCACCCCACGCGGGCCGAAGCCGTGGCCTTTGCCCGCCGTCCCGGAACCTTCGCACTCGTTATCGATTGCGCAACGGGGCGTGAAACAGCCCGACTACATGCCCCCGCTGATCGCCATTTCTATGGACACGGTACTTTTTCAGATGACGGAGACACCCTGTTCACCACCGAAAACGACTATGAGAGCGGCGAAGGCATCATTGGCATCTGGGACGCCCGTAATGGCTATCAGCGGATCGGCGAGTTTTTTTCTGGTGGAACCGGACCCCATGACATGAAACTGATGCCGGATGGACAAACACTGGCCGTTGCAAATGGCGGGATCGAAACACACCCCGAAGCCGGGCGCACCAAACTGAACATACCGACGATGCAGCCCAATCTCAGCTATGTCAGCATGTCCGGCGAGGTGGTGGAGCGGATTGAGCTCGACCAAGCCCTGCGCAAGAATTCCATACGCCATCTGGCCGTTGCACCGGACGGGACCCTGGCATTCGCCATGCAGTGGCAAGGCGACGTGGTTGCCCACCCTCCCCTTCTTGGTCTGCATCGGCGGGGTTCCAAGGAAATTCTTTTGGAACCACCAGACCGGTATCTGAAAAGGCTGGTGGGTTATGTGGGAAGCGTGGCGATTTCAAAGGCAATGGACTTTGTAGCAGCCACATCGCCCCGCGGCGGTGTGGTTCATATGTACGCGACGGACACGGGTGATCTTTTGTCCCAAATTGAAATCGAAGACGTTTGCGGCGTTGCGCAGACGTCCGTGGATTTCTTTCTGACCAGCGGGTTGGGAAAGACGTTTCAGAACGTCTTGACCGGCGAGAAGAAAACGACCGAACACGCAATCAAATGGGATAACCACCTAATTCCTGTCTAGGGTGACGCGGGGCAACGCCTAAGCTGTTATCCATGTCGGTCGGTCATCATGCAGGACGTACCGAATGGGCACTCTTTCAGCTTGAAGCCCCGCGTAAGGCACTGCACGCGACAGGAAACGCGCACGCCACCAAAAGCGCCGCGCAGCATGGCGGCAGACCCCGGTTCGGAAAACTCTTCACGCGCGCCGCGACCCGTTTTGTTCATGAGAAACCTCGCCTCGATACCTTGCTACTGAGGACGATCAAAAATCCGATGCGGCGCAGCTTCTTCACGAAAGCGTTTGGAAAGAAAAGCGACGTCATTGCAATACGTTGGCCCAAGGTCATCCTTCAACTGCTCTAGCCAATCCTGACCGCGCGTACTCAGCATGGATACGCGTCAGCGCTCATGCAGGTCCGCGGGAAACGCCCTTGATCGGTATAGACTCGTCCAAATTCGGCCGGAAATTTAACAGTCGCAATCTTTGATCACCGCAGGCAAAGAAACCGAGTTTCGAAAACCGGTGAACATGCATGGGCCGAACAGAAAGGGACCGAGTGTATTATTCAGGAGCCAGACACTTCCCTATAACAAGCTCAAGACGATCCAGAAACGCGCGCGGCTTCAAAGCCGCGGAAATCGCGTCGAGTGCATTCTCCGCCACGCGTTTTTGCTCAGCTTCGTTATCAAGATAGGGTGCACAAGCCGTTTCGAGATTAGCGAAATCCCACGGAAATACCTGCGTCGATCCTCAAAGGGTTGCCGGTTCGGTTCAACTATGACGACAACTATTTCAACCACCGTTTCCAGGGCACGCCGGAACACGGTTACACGCGCTTGATCGAGAATATCCTGGATCATCCGAACATCGACGTTCATCAGAATACGGGACTTGAACCAGCCGGAACCGGCCACTTCGATCATGTGTTTTGGACGGGGCACGTCGATGCTTATTTCGGCCACCGCTATGGACGCCTGCAGTACAGGACAATCGATTTCAAGCGCGTCGAAGGCGATGGCGACTTGCAGGGCTGTGCTGTCATGAACTACTGCGACGAGGAGATACCTTGGACCAGACGACGTACCCTACTACCCAATCCATCTTACAGCGGGCGACACTGTTCTTAACGATGACCGGGCGGCGGCGGAAGCTGAGCAAGGGGTCACCTTTGTCGGCAGGCTGGGCACCTATCGTTACTTCGGCATGGATGTGACAATCAGGCTTGCCCTTGATGCTGTCAAAGACTGGCAATCAATGCACGGCAAGCCCTATCGGCACGTGGACAACCAAGCACCCGAGCAAGTCGCCTGCCAAGCGCCTTTTTTAAGACGCACTAATACCCGACGAAGCGCCCGCTACAGAGGTCGAGATGCGAAATCAGAGGCTTCGTTCTCGGGCAGTCACAGACCACAGATTTGCCTTCAGAGCCGTACTTCGATAACTCCGCGCCAGCGAATCCGCCACGCAACTGGCGGAAATTTTAGGGTTGGACCAAGCATTGAGTCAGAAACAATCCGGTAAGCGGATAGCCTATCTTACAGGTGAATATCCTGCGGTCTCGCACACGTTCATTCTGCGCGAGGTCCTGGCCTTGCGGGCGGCGGGTTGGGATATTCTGACTTGCGCGGTGCGGCCGACCCCGAGCCACCACCACCGTGGACCCGACGAAAAAGCCGCAGCTGCCGAAACATTCTATGTAGCACCGGCTGCGAAGAACCCGGTGGTGCTTCTCACCGCCCAGTTCCATGCCCTTCGGCAGCCTGGCCGGTATCTATCGGCGCTTGCCCTTGCGTTTCGAATCCGTCCTCCCGGTCTTCGCGCATTCATCTATCAGCTGCTCTATTTCCTCGAAGCCACCGTGTTGGCCCGGCATCTAAAAGAGAATGGGGTCGAACATCTTCACAACCATTTCGGAAATTCGAGCTGTTCAGTCGCCATGCTGGCCAGTGAGGTCTCTGGTATTCCGTTCAGCTTTACACTGCATGGTTCTGCTATTTTCTTCGAACCAAGGATTTGGCGCATCGACGAAAAAATCGCTCGTGCAAGATTTGTCGCCTGCATCAGCAATTTTTGCCGCAGCCAGGGAATGATATTTGCGTCGATGGAGCATTGGCAGAAAATGCACGTGGTCCATTGCGCGATAACGCCTGAACTCTACGGCAAAGGGCGCGAAGAAAACGGTCTACAAGCCGTCTTTGTGGGCCGCTTAGCCGCCGTCAAAGGATTGCCCCAGCTTATCGAAGCATTCACAAAGGTGGTTGAAGACTATCCAAGTGCGCGCCTGAAAATCGTTGGCGACGGTGGTGAAAGGAGAGCGATTGAACGCCTTGCCAGGGGCACGAAATTGGAAGGGCACATCGAGTTCACCGGTTATTTGAACCAGGAAGAAGTCGCGCTGCAGCTTCGGGGGTCCACCGTTTTCGTACTGCCAAGTTTTGCCGAAGGCTTGCCGGTCGTCCTAATGGAAGCTATGGCAAGCGAGCTGCCCGTTGTTGCAAGCCGCGTGACGGGGATTCCGGAACTGATCGAAGATGGCAAAAGCGGTTTACTGGTCACGCCGGGAGTAACCGAAGAACTGGGCGCGGCGCTGGGCACCTTGTTCGGCGACGCTGCACTCAGGAAACAGATGGGTGAAGCCGGCCGCCGGAAGGTCGTCGCGGAGTTTGACAGTGTCGCCGAGGCAAAGTGGCTTGGGACCCTTCTATCTGGCAATGCACGCCCTGGGCAATTGCGCCCCGATGACACAAAAGCCTAGGTGGACTTGGCCGCCGGCGGGCTGGATGCATTTCTTGCATCAATCTCGGCCACGGCGCGTGCCTTTCCAACAATAAGTGCCCGCCGCTGATACCTACGGATAAACGCTTGAAGCTCCGGGTCGTCGTGTTGCGGATCACCGCGCCACCAAGCCGCAACGTACCCTTGCAAGGTTGCCAACGCTCCAAGGATAAATGGGCGGCGTCCAAGCCGGTGGACAACGGTCGCGAAGAAATACAGTGGATCAGAGCCCATATAGTACTGTCCGAAACCGTGCCGTCGTCTTCCGGTGAAGATACTCGTCTGACTAGAGCCCATTGGACGCAAGTGCTCGAAGCGAAGTGCCGGATCATCCCAGCTTGCGGCCGTCCAGCCAAGCTGTCGTGTCTTATGGCAATCTATGCCATCCCACATGACTTCGCGCACAAAGCCGCCGATCTCCTTGAAACATGTCGTTCGAAAAAATTTCGACGCACCGACCGACATCTCGTCGCCAATGCCTTCGCTGATCATCTCGCCTGACGGACCTGCGTAGTATGCCTTGCCCGAACAGGTGCCCAAGCGCGGATCAGCCTCCATCCGTTGGATCAGACCTTCAAAGTAGCCAGACGGCAAATCCAGATCCAAATCCAGCTTGCAGATAAAAGCGAAATCGTCGATCTCTGTGTGCTCCAGACCAAAATAGAAGGCGTCGATCACACCCGGACCCACGGCACGGTGGCCGCGGTCCGGCTTGCGGTACGTTTTGATCCAGGCGTGTCGTTCTGCGTAATCTCTCAGGATCTCGGGTGTTGCATCGGTCGAACCATCGTCCACGATGATCCAAACGGTCGGTCGAATGCTCTGTGCAACGACACTGTCGAGTGTTCGGCGCATAAAGTCCGCCTCATTTCGGCAAGGCGACACCAGAAGGTATGACCGGTCAACGTTCATAAACCATCTCAATACATCACGGCAGTCGCCCAAAATGCGACGACGTCCCATAGGTTGGCCCCTTGTTCAGCGACGTCCCCTTATTGTCAATCGCGCGAAGTTAAGAGATACCGGGCTCGGTTCACTTTAGACCGTCTGACTTCGGATTTCGTACAGCGAGTTGCAAATGGAACTACTTTCCAAGGCTATTCCGGCAAAGACCGCACGCGTGGGTGTTGTGGGCCTTGGGTATGTCGGCCTGCCGCTGGCGGCCACTGCGGCGCGAAAAGGGTTCAGGGTCATCGGTTTCGATGTGGACCCGACAAAAATGCAAAAGCTAGATGCGGGGCAAAGCTACATAGAAGCTGTTCCTTCAGAAGAAATTGCCGGGCTTTCGGAAGCTGGCCGGTTGTCCTGGACAACGGACTTTTCCCTGCTGAAAGAGTGCGACGTGATCGTGATCTGCGTCCCGACACCGCTGTCACGCCAACGCGAACCTGACCTGAAATACGTTGAGGCCACGACCCGCGAAATCGCGCAGCACATGACCACCAATAGCTTGATTGTACTTGAGTCTACGACGTTTCCGGGAACGACCGATGAGGTTCTGCAGCCCATTTTGGAAGCAGGCGGACATGTACTTGCAAAGGACTTTTTTCTGGGCTTTTCGCCGGAACGGGAAGATCCGGGAAATCCAGTTTTTAGGACCCAGACTATCCCAAAGGTCGTGGGCGGCGTTGACGCAGCTTCCGGCGACCTGACCGAGGCTTTCTATGCTCAGGTTGTAGACAAGGTTGTCCGGGTCTCTGATGCTGCGACGGCCGAAGCTGTCAAGATCACCGAGAATGTCTTTCGAGCCGTGAACATCGCGCTGGTCAACGAATTAAAGCTGATTTTTGACAAGATGGGCATCGATATTTGGGAAGTGGTCGATGCAGCGGCAACAAAACCCTTCGGGTACATGCCGTTCTACCCTGGACCGGGCCTCGGCGGCCACTGCATCCCGATTGATCCATTCTACCTGACTTGGAAAGCGCGTGAGCACGAAGTTCCAACACGCTTCATTGAGCTTGCCGGCGAAATAAACACGCGGATGCCCCAGCATGTGGTCGATCGCACGCGCGAGGCTTTGGACCGCGCAGCTGGCAAAGGGCTGAGCACGTCCAAGATCCTGCTCGTTGGTTTGGCATACAAGAAGAACGTCTCCGATATGCGGGAAAGCCCGGCCATGCGTCTTATGCAACTCTTGGAGGAGGCCGGCGCGCAAGTGGTCTACCTGGACCCGCACGTTCCGGAAATTCCGCCAATGCGCGAATACGGACAGTTCCGGGCACGGCAGTCCGTCGACGCGTCAGAGATCGGAGCACTAAACCTTGATGCGGTCCTGATTGCAACTGACCACGATGCCATTGACTACAAGGCACTTACAGCCCTCAAGGTTCCGATTGTCGATACCCGCAACGCCCTTGGCCGCCGCGACCTGATGTCAAGCGACGTGACAAAGGCCTAGTTGGCAATAGCAAGATGGCCGAGACCCAAATGATCACTGATCAGGGCGCTCTTTCGGTAGTGAGCCTAAAGGCGGAAAGCTCGATCGGGTTTCTGGAAACCGTCTTCGATTGCTATCGTCGCGGACAGCTATTTGCCGTCGTCCGTGACGCTTCTGTCCTTTCTCAATTGTCCGCAAAAACCCGCGAACTGCCCTTTATTTCCGAAAGATCTCATGGTTGGGGAAAGTTAGAGCATACGCCCAACGAAAGTAACGACCCGGCCCAAATCGTGTTCTCTTCCGGCACCGAGGGTCGCCCCAAAGCGATCCTGCTTAGCTACCGAAATCTCGCCGACGTTGTGACACGTCTCAACGGGATAATGGAAGTAACCGAGGAGATCCGAGAATACATCGGAGTTCCTGTTACTTATTCATTCGGTCTTGGGCGTGCGCGCGCCGTCAGCGCCGCAGGCGGAAGATTCTTCCTGCCGGAACGCTTCGATCCTGCGGAAATAGCTGATATGCTAAAGGCAGGTCAGATCAATGCGATCTCTGCAGTGCCGAGCCTCTGGCGCATCGTTCTCAGCGGATCGGACCCAATTGCAAGCGCCGCCCGGAATGTCAGATGGATTGAAATCGGAAGCCAATACATGGCTGCAACCGAGAAGCTGGCCCTGCGAGAGCTTTTCCCCGAGGCTACGATTGTTCAGCACTACGGTCTGACCGAGGCATCGCGCAGTACATTCCTGAAAATCTCGACGGCGGATGCCACCCAACTCGAGTCGGTGGGGGCGCCGACTGGCGACACCCAGATTTCAATCGGGCAAAGCGAAGAAATTCGCATTCGCGGATCGCACGTCGCTTTGGGCTTGTTGGAGGCTTCGGGACGGATTGCACCAGTTGCAGAACCCGACGGTTGGCTCACAACGCGGGACCGCGGTGCGCTTCGGGACGGGTGCCTCTACTACCTCGGTAGGCTCGACGATCAAATCAATATTGCAGGGATCAAGATCGGGGCGGAGGATCTGGAAGTTCGGGTCTCAGATCTTGTCCCAGACGCCCGTGGTAGGTTTGCGACCACTGCCCGCGAGGATCCGCTCCGCGGCCAAAGGGTTCTGCTCGGTCTGGAGCGAGACGTAGCGGATCTGGCAGACGTGCTTACTGCCGCAGCTCAGCTTGTGCTTGAGCGCCACGGTGTAGCCTCATCTGGCGCGCTCGACATCGAATTCATCGATACCCTCCCTAAGACCGACACCGGAAAAATCCAGCGGTCGGTCCTCGAGGAGGCACTGGACAAAGAAAGATCCCATGCTCTCACAGCGGAAACAGAATTTTCGGAACTTGAGGGAAAGGCCCTTGAGATCGCAAAGGCATGGCGACGCGTGCTTGGCAATGTTCCGATTAGTGGCAGGCAGACATTTTACGAAATTGGAGGCGACTCTCTCAGCGGCCTTCAAGTTGGGCTTACGCTAGAGGCGGACGGCTTCGAGCGAGAGGTGATCCGCGCCACGCTTGAAGGTCAGACCTTAGAAGATATTGCGCTTATGGGGTCTTCCGAAGCCGAGCCTTCAGAACCGAAAACCGCTTTGAACGACCGCACGAGATGCGCATGGGCGGTCAGCCTTACGCGGGGGATCGTGGCGCTTTCGGTCGTCATCGGGCATTGGAGCGAAGGCTTTTTCGGCCGGCTTGGTTTGGCCGAAGAGACCGAGCGTCTATTCGGGGTGTTCTACCGCATGGGCACACCCGGATTTGCGATGATCTTCGGCATGAGCGTCGGATACTTCTTGGTGCCGATCGCCCTTGGCAATCCGGCCACGCTCAGAAAAAGATCGTTTCATAGTTTCCTGCTGGTGTTCACCGGCATCTTGTTCCTGGCGGGCACAAAGATTGGCATAACGTATCTGGACGGCGCACCATTGAACGGCCTCGCCCTGGGACACGCCTTTTACAGCGTGTTGGCTTACTACGGCGTGATGCTGCTTTCAGCTCCGGTCTGGATCCCGGTTGTGGCCCGGTTGAAAGCGCCGGTTCCGACACTTGCGGCCGCATCGATTACACTTTGGATCACTTGGCTGATTGCCGTTGAGATTGTGCCGAACCGACAGCTGACTTCAGCGGCCGAACTAATCCGGCTTATGACCGTAGCCAACTACAGTGTCGTCAAACTGGCATCGGTTAGCGCCGCCGGCGTTGCAGTGGGGATCTGGTTTAACTCTGTGAGCAGCGTCGACCGGGCGGGTCGGCAGCTGGCCGTCGCGGGATCGCTTGGGGCGGCATTTTGCCTGCTGACCATGTACCAGGCGTATGGCGGTTCTGCCTTCACCACGCGGTTGGGACCAATGTACGTTTCGCCACCGGGCTTCGCGTTCTACGGCTTTGTTTGCATTCTTCTGACCGGTCTGTTTGTCCTCGGGCTTAGAACCTGGGCGTCGATGAATGGCCTCGCTAAATTGTGCGCAAAGGTCCTGCTTGTAATGGGGGCGCTTGCGTTGCCCATCTACGTCTTCCATCAGCTCGTCCTTCCCGGTGCGGCCATACTAGAAGCCCTGGGCGTATCGCCCGGTGTCGGGCTCGGCATGACGATGGGGTTGTTTTTGGCCGGAATGGGATATGCCGGTGTTCGCGTTTATCGCCTGTATTTCGCGTAGGCCCTTTTGGAACACGCCTTGCAGCAACATGTTGCCGCTTTGGGCAAAGACGTCCGGTTGACCAACCAACTTTGAGTAACGGCAGGTAAGGCGACCGTTCCCGCCGTCACTCTGAGCTAGAAAGTTTTGCATAAGGTGATATTCGGAAGAGGCGTTATAGTAGCCGCCGCTTTCTAGTGCGTAGCGCGTCCTGCGATACAGGTCGCTCGTGAACTTGAAATGCAGCAGCGGCACCAGAATGTCCTGACAAACAGGTAGCGTAGTTTCATGGGCTCCGACAATCCTAGCCCCATCGCACCACCGCAGCATGAAAACTTTGGAAAGCTGGTTGGTGCGACGGTACTTGGTAGCCCCAAAGAAGTTCCTAATCGTTTGGCGACGCCCGATTGGAGCAAGATCATATTGGGCGAAAAAGCGGGACCGAGAGCCATTGTAGACTTGTGCAGGCATGCCGGGCTTGTCGAAGACCAAGTGTGGAACGGCATCGAAATACCACTCCCCTGCCGGATCAAATACTTCTTCTGACTTCAGATCCGCGACCGTTCTTGGATAGATATCCAGCATCGCCCCAACCAGCGCGTGGTCCTTCTGCCTATCGGCAAAACGCACGAGATCCCTAAGCGACCAACCTGCGGGAAGCTGAAGCAACTCGTCGATATCGACCTGCAAAGCCCATCTGTCGGACGCAAACTTGGCAGCCAACAACGACCTCCAAACGACGCAGGCGCGAACCTTTTCATTATCTCCGGGAACGTTCAGCAGTGTTCCGTATCGAAAGCTGCTTTCGAGCACGACCACATCCGGCTGGCGGCAAAGATACTCGCGCGTTCCGTCGTCGGAACAATCATCAATGGCCACAAAGCGAGTGACACCGAGCGAACGGTAATGGCGAAGGAACTGCGGAATGAAGTACATCTCATTCCGCACGATGCACAGCAAGGTCAGAGTTGGATCGACCCTTTCCGGGTCGTTGGCTAGCGGCTTCAGATCGTCGAACTCAGAATACAACACCGCAGTTTTCCCTCTGCGAAGCAAATTGTTCACCATTCTTGGTTAACAATGAGGCTTACGGGGGAAGTGATTAAGGTTGTATTAATCAGAAGAGAGCACGCAATCCGGTAGCTGTTGTCCCCGTTGCCCAAACGCGTGTGGCACGAATAGGCACGACAGTGCCGGCCGCTACGACGATGTCGCTGGTGGAACCAGAGAGCGTGGTGATCCGAATGCGGCCCGGTGTCGCAGCGTTCAGCGCGATTGTTACGCGCGGTAGATCGTTGGCATCGTCGGGCGTCACGTCACTGATGTCCACAGACGGGGATGTCTGGGTACGCGCAAGGCCCAAAAATTCGTCAACAGGCATAGGAGTCTCCAAAAATTTGCAGCGTTGGATGCTTTGAATTTGTACGGCAACGCAAAATTGCACACCGGGAATGTGGAAGTCGTGAACGGAGCGCACGCAGCTTTGGACCGCCACGCAACTTTTGGTGAGAAACACTGTGATGACAGTGCCGGTTGTGTTAACACCTTCGTCAGTTTGGGTGAGGTGATTTGAGGATCGCTTAATGTCGATTGTGAGTGAGCGCGGACCGCTTATCGGGTCTGCAGGTACAATGAATTACGCTGGCATGCTTGCCTTAGCCGTCGCGACCGTCGCTGCTGGCTTCTTTTTCATCGACGGTCTTGATGCCCTTTTGGTTGCTTGGCAGCTTCCCGAGTACAGCCACGGGCCTCTTATTCCGGTCCTTTCGGCGCTGTTGTTCCTGCGCCAGCTAAAGGAGGTTCCGGTTGATCCGGGACCGAAGCGGAACCGTTGGGTCGGTGTGACCGTTATCCTTGCGGCGGTCGCGCTTGGAACGCTTGGCAAACTCTCCAACATCTCTGACCTTGTGGCCTATGCCACCATCGTTTGGGTAGGCGGCATTCTTCTGGTCAGCTTCGGTTGGCAGACCGGCAAGCACTTCTGGCCGCCGGTCCTGCATCTGGTTTATATGCTTCCACTTCCTGGCGTTCTGTATTTCAAGATGTCCACTTGGCTTCAGTTCGTATCTTCCGAATTGGGCGTTTGGTTCCTTCAGTTAATGAGCGTGCCGGTGTTCCTTGAGGGTAACATCATTGATCTCGGAGTATACAAATTGCACGTCGCAGAAGCCTGCTCTGGTCTGCGCTACCTGTTCCCGATCCTCAGCTTTTCATACATATTTGCGGTGCTTTATAAGGGTCCAATGTGGCATAAGGCAGTGCTGCTTATATCTGCCGCGCCGATAACTGTGCTGATGAACTCTGTACGCATTGGCGTGGCTGGTTACATCGTGAATTTCTACGGAATCGAATGGATCGAGGGCTTTACCCATTTCTTTGAAGGATGGGTGATCTTCATTGCCTGTATCGTCATCCTGTTTGCCCTTGCGCGCATCATGCTGTTCTTCAATGCCAAGAAAATGACCCTTGCCGAAGCTCTCGACCTCGAAACGGAAGGACTGCTTGAGCAGGCAATGCGTGTACGCTATGCCCGCGCTTCGGCAGGAATGATTGCTGCGGGCGGTATTCTTTTGGCCGCCAATGTCGCTTGGCTGGCCGTGCCGGAACGCGACATAGGCGTTATCGAAAGAGCATCCTTCGCCAGCTTCCCAAGGCAGTTAAACGAATGGCAACAGATTGGACCATCGGAGCGGCTCGACCCGGGCGTTGCATCTGCACTAGGTGCTGATGACTACCATTCCGCCCAATTGGCCCGACCAGGAGAATTTGCCACCGGTCTCTTCATGGCGTGGTACGAGGATCAAAGCAGGGGCGGCGTCCATAGCCCTGAGATTTGTTTGCCTGGCAGCGGCTGGGAAATCGCGTGGTTAGAGCGTGTGGACATCGCGGAAGAGATGGGCACATCGACCCCCTTCATGATCAACAAGGCAATTATTCAAAAGGGCGAATCCAGAATGATGGTCTATTACTGGTTTGAACAAAAAGGACGTCGTATTGCGTGGGACTTTGCCGCGAAGTTCTGGCTCATGATGGACGGAATCCAGACGGGCCGCACCGACGGCGCATTGGTGCGCCTGACGACCCCGATCGTGCCGGACGAAACGGACGCTGACGCAGCAGCGCGTCTCGATGACCTAATGCACGATCTTGTCCCACAGTTTCCGCGTTTTATTCCCTCCACGTAGGAGAACCCGCGCAAAGCACTTTTTTGCGGTCGTTTACTTGGTTCGCACGGCCGACCGCAGCGCTGGCAATACAGGTCGCTTAGCGCCTGACTGGTAGGCATCGGAGCTTGGCCTAAGCGTTTCGGCGGCTGTTCGACAACAGCGGCGAACTGTACGGAACAAAGAGTAGGTCAACCTGATTGGCCGCTCTACCCAGCGGCCTGCGGTGCAGTTCCATAGCCTCGCAGACCTCAAATCCGCGGGATGCGATGAAGTCGACGGCTTTGGCCAAAAGCCGAGCTTTAGCATTTACCTCGGTAAAAGACACTTCCAACAGCATAGCTTCCGCAGCCTCCAGCTGCCGGTGCGCCTTTCAGAAGTTCCAGTTCAAATACCTGAATGTCCAACTTGACACAGTCGCATACCTGAGTAGCGAGCTTCCATGACGAGGAACGAGCGCTCTCCACCGTGTCCTGGTCCCAGGAGACAGAAGTGCAATTCACCCTCAATCTCTGCACAAGCGGTTTCAAGGAACGGCCTTTTGTCTTCGTTGGCCTCGATCGTTGTAGTCCTGCCATTTGACCATGCAGCCCGCGCCAATCGCGCCAAATCACCCTCAAAGTTGCCGATGTCCTGTATGTCGCGCGGCTACAGGCCCCTGCCGGTAACGCGCATAGGGTTCCGTTCCCTATTTGGCGCCATTGCATTTTCAGAATGCAAGGTGCCTAAATTCATCCTGACCGAGGTTAAAGCGCAGATGGATGACAGCACATTTGGCACGGTCAGAAAGCAGACCTTAAGCCCATATGTGGTCCGCTCTTACAATTCGGCTCCTTTACCGACAACACAGCCACCAAATTCCTAAAAATCTTGTTGTTTACACGCAATTCGTACATGTTCGCGCGAGTGTCTTCCATGCAGTTGGAGCGTCATTGGCGGCAGGACTGAACTGATGGGCCTCGTTGACAGATTACTCGGCGAGTGGCGTTTTGCGCGTGATTTCTTGGCTGAGAACAGGCTGCGCGACTACGTCGATTACCGCGTTCATCGCGTTATGCGTCGTCCGGGTACTGTTGGTGTAAACGTTCACGGTGAAACGCTGCGGATACGTCCCCGCACGCCGGACCTGCGCGTTGCACGCACCAGTCTAGGTGGAGAGTTCGCCGCCTTGACCACCTTGTTGCCGGTCAATGCCTCGGGTGTGATCATTGATGCTGGCGGCTACATCGGTACCGCATCGCTGGCGATGGCGCGGATGTTCCCCCAGGCAAAAGTGATCACTCTTGAGGCTGCTTCGGAGAACTACCAACTAGCTCTCGATAATACACGCGATCTGGATCGGATCGAGGTCCGGCACACCGCTGTTGTCGCCGAAGGAGGTCCCGAAACGCTGGCCCTGCGAAACCGCGGCACGGCGGAATGGGGTTTCTCGGTTGCGCTGGGACCCACTTCAGACAACCCGATTGTTGAGGAAGTTCCGGCCCTTTCAATGCAAAAGCTTCTGGAGGAACTCGATAGCGCCGACATTCTCGCTCTTAAGATGGACATCGAAGGCGCCGAAAAGGCGCTTCTTGAACAGGCACCTGACTGGCTCGACAAAGTGCCGATCTTAATGATTGAACTGCATGAAAGGATTGTCCCGGGGTGTGAAGAGGTCTTCTGGCAGGCAAACACCGAGCGCACGGTGATCCGGCTTGACGGAGAGAAGTATTTGAGTATCGGCCAACGCTTTTACGAACGCGATGCGGGAAATGTTCACCCACGACCGACTGAAGCATAGCTTTCGAAACCGGCCGATATGGCATCGGCTTCTGAGTATATGTTTCTGAGGTCAGCCATGCGCGCTTTGTCCATTCTGCTTGCCAAGCGCGCCAGATCCAAAGCGCGAAATTCGTTCCATTCGGTTAGAAGCACAACTGCATGTGCACCTTCGGCGGCTTCGTAAGGGTCATCGAACCAGTCGACCCCAGGAAGAAGTGCCTCACCTTCGTTCCTACCGTGCGGGTCAACAACTCGGACCTTTGCGCCCGCACCTAAAAGCGCAGGCACGACTGTCAGACTGGGCGCTTCGCGCATATCGTCCGTGTTGGGTTTGAAGGTCACGCCCAGGACGAGAATGATCAAGCCTGCGACCCGATCATCGCAAAGACCCGTGACTTTATCGATCATGCGTCGTTTAACGGCATCGTTAACGGAGATAACCGTCTCTGTTATCCGCATCGGCACGCCGCTCTCCTGGCCGATACGAGACAGAGCCGAAGTATCCTTGGGAAAGCATGACCCACCGTATCCGGGTCCGGCGTGCAGGAACTTGTTCCCGATTCTACCATCAAGACCAATGCCTTTGGACACCTCCTTGATGTCTGCCCCTACGCGTTCACACAGCATGGCGATCTCATTGATAAACGTAATCTTCGTCGCCAGAAACGCGTTGGCCGCATACTTGATGAGCTCTGCCGAAGCGAGATCCGTCGTGATAATGGGAAAATCGCGCAGAAAAAGAGGGCGGTAGACATCTTGCATGACCTGCGCTGCCCGTTCGTTGGAAACGCCCACAATCACCCGATCAGGTCGCATGAAATCGTCGATAGCCGCACCCTCTCGCAGGAACTCGGGGTTTGAAGCCACGTCAAATTCTGCGTCTGGCGCAGCTTTGGCAATCACCTCTGCAACCCGCGCGTTTGTACCTACCGGAACGGTCGATTTGGTCACCACGACGGTGTATCCACGCAGGGCCTGGGCAATCTCCGTTGCCGCCTCAAAAACAAATGTCAGATCGGCATGCCCGTCTCCTCGTCGTGTTGGCGTGCCGACAGCTATGAACACGGCGTCAGCCCATGCGACCGCATCGCCGACATCAGAAGAGAACGTCAGCCGTTCAGCCGCAACATTCCGCGCCATGAGAAGGTCAAGCCCCGGCTCGTAAATCGGAACTTGACCATCATTCAAGATGTCGATTTTTTCTCGGTTTTTGTCCACGCAAACAACCGAGTGTCCGAAATCAGAAAGGCACACACCAGACACCAGTCCGACGTACCCAGTCCCGATCATTGCGATTTTCATCTATACGACTCCGCAGATTCACTGACCATCGAGTTTGAGTCTTAGAATGCCTCGCACTTGTCAACTTTTGCGTTTTTTGAGGGCATGGAAGCCCACAAAATCTATCGCCGCGAAGATTCACAAGATTGGTCCAGCGAATAGGTAGGCGATAGACGACTTCCCTTCTCGCCCGTTACATCGGGGCTATAAAGGGTGTCCCGTCGCTAGATGCCCTCGACACGCTGTGCAAATGTTGCGCGGTTTGGGTCACTGACGCTTTCTGGATCCGGTGATCTTGCTGTGGAAAATGATCTGTGGTCGGGTGCGCTTTGTGGATTTCAGAGCGAAAGACCATCGTTGGAACTGGCGCGACTTGTGAAGGCGGTTGCCAAATGGATGCCGGAACACGCGGCCCGGAACCACGCACGTGCCCTTGCAAAGCTCGACTGGCGATGGCGCCTTCTCAAAATTGCTGATTTCGCGGGAACGCGCCCGAAGGCACTAACGGATGATATTGCCCGCCTTAGGGCCCGCCTTCAGGAACTTAACACTCCCACGGTTGACACCTGCGGGCATCAGCCAATTCCGTGATACTGACGGAACCATTCTACAAACGCCGCCACACCTTTTGAGACGGGCGTCGAAGACCGGTAACCCGTCAGCTTTTGGGCAAGCCGAGTATCCGCCCAGGTGCGGTGCACATCGCCCGGCTGCATCGGTAGAAATCGCTTGTTAAGCTGCCGCCCGGTCGCCAATTCAATCGCCGCGATGAAGTCCAGTAACTCGATCGGCTCCGAATTCCCAATGTTGACCACCCGGAAGGGCGCCACCGGTGACAAGCTGTCGCCCTTATCGGCGACTTCTCCAGAGGTAGGGTGTGGCGGGACAGCGTCGATCAACCGTGTCAGTACCTCGGTCAAATCGTCGATAAAGGTAAAGTCGCGCGCCATTTGTCCGTGGTTGTAGACATCGATTGTCCGTCCTTCAAAGGCTGCCTGGGTAAATTTCCAAGGCGCCATGTCTGGTCGGCTCCATGGCCCGTAAACCGTGAAGAACCGAAACATCGTGGTCGGAAGATCGTAGAGATGGGCATAGGAGTGCGCCATCGCCTCGGTGGCTTTCTTTGTGGCGGCATAGAAGGATAACGGTGTATCGGCCTTGTCCGTTTCGCGGTAGGGAAACGTTGAATTTGCGCCGTACGCAGAAGACGTTGAGGCCAGCAGCATATGCGCGGGCGGGTGCGCGCGGGCGGCTTCAAGCACTCGGAATGTACCAACAATATTGGCCTGCACATAGCTTTCCGGGGCGTCGATTGAGAAGCGCACTCCGGCCTGAGCTGCCAGATGCACAATTACTTCCGGGCGGCTTTCATTCACCAAGCTTTCCAAAACGTCAGTGTCTTCAATTTTTCCGGGAACGAAATCGAACCCATCGCGCCCCGAAAGCGTAGAAAGGCGCGCCTTCTTAAGCGTTGGATCGTAGTAATCCGTCATGGCATCTATGCCGACGACCCGCCAACCGGCATCCAGCAAGGCTTTGGTCACGGAGTGCCCTATGAAACCAGCGCAGCCGGTAACAAGCGCGCGCCTTTGCGGGCTTTCGACAGGTTCGGCCATGATCCTCTCGCTCGGATTGCTTATAGCACTGGCCATATGTTGCAGCTTTGGGCAAAAGAAAAGCCGAAAACAATGGGTGCAATGGCAGACCAGACGCAATCAACTGAAGCGCAAACCTCCGTGTTGTCCCACACGGACCGCGCCCACCAGGCATATCTGAACCAAAAGTTCTTCGGATCGCTCGATGGCGTGCGCTGCGTTTGTATCCTGGCCGTCATGTGGCACCACAGCCCGGCCTACGGGTCGTTGTCAGGTGCGAGTGTCTTCCTGACGCGTGGTTTCACGGGCGTGGACTTCTTCTTTGTCTTAAGCGGCTTTCTGATTACGACGCTCCTTGTGCGAGAGGAACGCGCACGTGGGCGGTTTTCTATCGCCGGCTTCTACAAGCGACGCGCACTCAGAATCCTGCCGGTTTACTTTCTTGTTGTAACGGCAGCGTCCCTTTATTTTGTCTACGTTAAGGGCAACCCCGAACTCCGGCCTCTGATCCCTTATTACTACCTGTTTTTGTCAAACTTCCTAAAGGCGGACATTCCGCTTCTTTCGATAACTTGGTCCCTTTCGGTTGAAGAGCAATACTACGTAATCTGGCCACTCTTGCTTCTGGCGACGACCATTTTTCGCCGGATGCGATTTGCTGTGTTACTCGCTTTGATCCTGGTCTGCGTCGCTGGCTCGACCGGGCTGATCGCACTGCCATCGCCCGAAACGCGTAACGCTGTTTGGGCGCCGCCGGTAATGAGCTATGAGGCGATTCTACTGGGGTCGTTAAGCGCCCTCACACTCAATTCGAGGCTCGGATACAGGTTGCTCTATCCGATCCTGGGCTGGCGCGGCGCGCCCGCAGGCACCTTTGCAATTCTCGTGCTGTTTTTGGTGTATTTGCCAGTGGATCTGACCGGGTGGCCGTTTCTGGCCGTGCACCTGGCGATGACAGCCTGTGTGGCATCTCTGGCTATCCGGGAGGGTTCAATCGCAGAACCCATTCTAGCATTCGGACCTATCGCCCGAATTGGCGCCATAAGCTACGGGTTGTATCTCTACCACCTTATCGGCTTGCACTTTGCGAACGAGTTTTTCAGCAGTTTCGGGCCCTGGCCTGTAACCGCAGCCTTCGTTCTGATATCGGTCGCAATCGCCGAAGTGAGCTTTAGAACGTATGAAAAGTTCTTCATTTCGCTCAAGGACAAGCCCCTCAAAGCGGTCTTAGGCGGCTAGCGGGACCAGCATACGGCACTGCCTAGACGGTCAAGGCGACTTGGTCGTCGTCTGCTGACGGAGCTGGG
Organism: Pseudomonadota bacterium; assembly: GCA_039026235.1. Taxonomy (GTDB): domain Bacteria; phylum Pseudomonadota; class Alphaproteobacteria; order Rhodobacterales; family Rhodobacteraceae; genus JBCCMQ01. The sequence goes on along the minus strand of JBCCMQ010000003.1, from coordinate 55,130 downwards.
TCTTCATCTTCCGCTACACTGTTTCCGCTCGTTAGAGCGGCCCATAGGTCGGCGTTTTCGTCTGAACCTCCGGCATCCCCTATCACTTCAAGCATTGTTGACCCCGAACCGCCGTTTATCAGTTCCATTGAGACGGTGTCGGTGTCGTAGTCAACCACGATGCGCGCATCGCGACCGCCAAGACCGGTCACAACGATATCACCAAATGTACCGGCGAGGGCATCGACCTCTACAAGCAAGTGGCTGCTACCATCGAAGTCTGCCACATCGACCTCGAGGGTCGCGTCACCCAGATCTACGCCAGACTGAACGTTTGGTGCGTCACCGTAGGCACCGCTTTTAAACTCGCCGATGTGTCCTAAATCCCCGTCGCCGTCGGTCTCAAAGCCCAAGGTGCCGCTGTCGTTCAGGTCCAAAACGGCAATGCCACCGTTAGCGCCGTCAAAGCCAACGCGAGCGCCGTTCCCGGTAACGCCGATCGTATTGCCAGCACCCTGTTCGAAACGGGCATTCTCAGTGGCAAGGATCGCTTGTCCGTCCTCTGAAACCGATAAGTCCGCGTTGCCTGAAAAAACTCCGGTGTTGGCAAAACGCCCGCCCGAGACATCGATGTCCATGAGGTCCTGATCGTCATAGCCGTCGGTCCAAAGCTGACCGGCTACATCGACGTCTATCAGGCCGCCCGACTCACCTGCCTCCAGCGCACCGGACACCTCCAGCTTACCCTGCCAGACCTGCAATTGGCCACCGCTACCCAGATCCAGATCATTGATCTCGGTTGTTCCCGAATAGTTGACCCAGTTGCCATTCAGATCCACGTCATCACCGTCTTGTGGAACAACATCTGTGTCCCAATTCAGACGGTTGTCCCAGCGGACCCCGTCGGCCCGGTCATCGGGCACGAAGGTGTGATCACTTGCCGGGCTTGGCGCATCGATGCCAAAAGCCTGACGGAAGTACGCAAGGATCTCGTCGGCATCGACATCATCGGAGATTGACCCATCCATCTGCCCGCGCAGATAATCCGTAAGATCATCGATGGATGCGTTCGGATCATCTAACAGATCTGCCGCAAAGTTCTGCAAGGTCGTTTGATCCAGGAGGTCGGTATTTAGACCGTCGACATTCTGCTCATAGCCGGCTTGGCTCGGCACATCCCAGTTATAGATGATGGTATCATCGTAGTACGGATCGTGCTGCTGGTAATGCGCAAAGTGCAGGACAGTGCGCTCGGCAATCTCGTCAGGATCGTTCGGATTCGCCAGATGGGTGATGATGTTGTCGATGTAAGTGGTCTGGAGCGCTACGTCGTGTATCCCCTCGGTTAGAATACCCTGTTGCTTGTCGACCGTCTTGTGTGCCCCGGACGTCACAACGTTGCCCAAGACAAGGGAATAGTTGCTAACGTGTCCGGCACCGGCGTGGTTGCCTCCAACAATAACGAGCGCGCCGTTATTCTCTGCGTAGACGTTGTCCTCGATTACCGCGCCCGAACGTATAAGCGTTCCGTAGGATGCTGCTTGTGTGAAAACGCTGTCGCGAAGTGTCACGTCGGTGTTGGCTGCATCGAAGTACAAACCGTGACTATAGTAACTGGGTGGCTGCGGATCGTCTACCGACCGATTGTAGTCGTAGCCGACGCCCCATCCAACCTGGTCGACCAAAACCCCGTCAACCAAAAGGCCGTCGACGTGATCGATAAAAGTACCCGCCACGCGGTTTTCGGATTGCCACCATGTTGATCTGCCATCGATAACCGGCTCGCTACGGTAGACATCGAGAAAAGCAGTCTCGTGAAAGGTTACGTTACTTCCGACCTGGAAGGTGGATCCGGCTTCTCCGCTGAAAGTTACGTGGTCAAAGATCACATCCTGAACTTCCAGGGCCACAATACGGCTTTCAATGACCACGTCTTGGAAAACGATATTCTGATTGGTAAAATTGCCCTTGAAGCGGATGAAGGCGTCCGAATTGCCGATCACTGGCGCGTCGCCTTCTCCCCACGCTCCGATGAGGATCGGGTTCAGCTCGGATTCTCCTATGGAACCAACGTTCATAAGGTTACCAATATCCGGGTACTCGTATCCGCGTTCGAGAAGCATCCAGCTAGAGTGCGGGATGTACGAGCCTTCTACGCTATCGTACTGAGAGTTTAGCCCCCCCCAAAGGCGACCTGCTGCATCCTCGGCAAGTGCCATGTCTTCGTACCCGCCATACTCCGGGTTTGACACCAGCCAGTCCGCGGTGATCTCATTCGCGGTCAGGCCCTCCAGCGCGGCGATATCGGCTAAGGACAGTGCCTCTTCGTCGCCCGAAACATACACCTTTCGATGGTTCTCACCGGACTCGATGACATATCTTCCGTCGTCACCCTCTTCGAGTGTATAGAAATTTCCTTCACCCCATCCGGCCTCTTGCGCACCGGGCGTGACATTCAGATTGGCGGTCTTGGTCTCGGTCGACCCGTCACCATACGTAACCTCGTAATCGAAACTTGCCGCTCCGGTATAGTCGGACTTGGTAAGAACCAATGCTATTGTGTTGTCTGGATTGACTGTCACATTGCCATCTGCGGGATCAGACAGGGTACGCACGCTAGTGACGCCATCTTCATCGACAGACAGCGTCGTCACCCGGCCAGCACTTACGGTTATGTCATCATTAATGTCGACGGTCGTACCGTGATCGGGGTCATCGGAACCTCCGCTGCCCCCAGGGTTGGGGTCGGGTTCCGGGTCTGGCGCCGGCGTGCCGCCACCGCCAACCACGATGGTCTCCGGTTCCTCAGGCTCAGGTTGCGGCGGAGCTGGATCGTCGTCTGGCTCCGGTTCGTCATCGGTGTCCAAATCCGGCACCAACGCGGCGCGGTCCGGTTTTGCCTTATCAACCAATGCCGCCTCAGGTTCGGACACGACCTCTTCATCGTCGTCTTCATTACGAGCACGTAAGCCAGCATAGCCTGCGGCAATACCACCGGTGGCAATTACGAAGTTGAGAAAGAAGTTCCAGATCATCGGGCAATGCCCGAATCAACCACGGTGGTGCAGGCAATTGCCCCGAAGTTTGCTTTGATCTTTTCTTGGAAGGACTGAGATTGGGCGAAGCTGAGCGGAGACGACGCACGCATATTGTAGACCTTAGTTTGGCAGCAGTAGAGCACCAAACAGGCGCGGCACCAACACGCACATCACATCGCTTCATTGGGCACCAATTGGTTAAAAGTTATGTTTAAATCGTGTCAAATCGATGTCTTTGGGACGTGGCGGACCTTCGCTCAAGTCCATCCGAAACGGCAGGACTCCGCCAATGTTGAAGCTTTTTTTTAGCCCGCATTAAGGCTTTCTTAATAAAGTCGCGGAACAGGCGCTTTTAGGGTGAAGTGGTCCAAGGAAGCGCTTTGGGCAAAAGCCAGACCCGCAAACTCAGATTGTAGCCAACGCCGCCACTATGACGCTTGCGATTATGATTGTGACGCTCGCTTTGTCGGAAGCCGCAAATACAATCGGGTCGTCCGACATCAAGTTTCTGTGTGCGACCATGATCATACGCGTGTTCCAGTAAAGTACAGCCGGGCAAAGCAACCATAAGAGTTCTGGCCGCGCATAAAGAAGCTGAACATCTTCCGATGCAATGTAGAGCGCAAGGACCACAACAGCAGCATGGGCGGCGGAAAAAGCCATGCCGATCAGAATAGGTATATCGCCAACCTGATACGCGCGCCCGCTGGATTGACGCCCCGTGGCAACCTGATCGGCCAGTTCTGCCTGCCTTTTTATCGCAGCCAGTGACAGGAAAAGGAACATTGAAAAGCCCAGCATCCAGGGCGACAGCGGGGTCGCCGCGACCACTGCACCGGCTATCACGCGGATCGTATACAAGCCCGCTAAAACGATTACATCGAGTATGAGCTTGCGCTTTATCCAGAAGGAGTAGGCGAATGTGACGGCAAAATAGACGGCAAGCGTGGCTATGAACAGAATGTGCCCGGTTGACAGCGCCAACGACAGAGCGAGCAAAAGGCAAGCGGCACCAAGAACGATACCATCTGCAACGCTCAGTCGACCGGATGCAAATGGCCGGTTCCTCTTTCTTGGATGGGCTCTATCCGCCTGCAAATCCAAAAGGTCGTTGATAATGTAGACCGTGGACGCAACCAGACAGAATGCTGCAAACCCAACCACGACTTCCGAAAACGCGGTGAAGTCATGCGCTGCGAGCAGTGGCAAGAAGAGCAAAAGGTTCTTGGTCCACTGGTGTGGCCGCATTGCACGCAAGGCGGAACTTGCCTTGGATTTCTGCGGAGAGATATGTTCGATTGCAGGATTTTCCTTTGAAACCAGATCCTTAAGCCCGGCGCTTGCCGCCACAGTGAACCCGCTCCGTGCACGTTTCCAGACCGGGATGTCTGCCTTTGAATCGCCGATATAATCGAACCCCTGCAGTCCGAACTTTTCTACGAGGAACTCCGCCTTTGCGTCGCTTTTCAGATTGCGGCCGCCACTTGATCCGACAACCTCATCGAAAAGATCCAACTCTTCAGCTACGGCGTCGGCCTGGCGTTGATCCGCTGCGGTAACAAGCGCTGTCCAGCGTCCAGATCTGCGGGCTTGTTCTACCTGCGCCAGAACATCTTCGTTGATGGCAAGCCCGCCCCCCGGCACAACAAAGCTGTCAGCCACCCGCTTTTTGAATACCGCGCGACCCTTCGCCAGCCAACCGGGGAGCCTGAAAATGGCAAGCGGCTTGCGTGCGAGAAGTCCAACGACGGCCTCTTGCAGAGTGTCCGTACGGCTCAGAGTACCGTCCAAATCGACAACAAGCGGTACATCGCCGTCTGCCCGGCGGTCTATCGTGCTCTGGTTCATTCTGACCTGATCATCCATGTCCGACCGCAGCCCTTATGTAGGGTCAAATTGCCCCGCCTCACACGTCAGGCCGCAGACCATTTGGGTTCTTGTTCTGCCAATTCCAGGTGTCACGGCACATGCGGTCTAGGTTTCTGGTCGCCGTCCAGCCAAGCAACTTCCGCGACTTTTGCACATCAGCCACCGATCGCGCAGTATCACCGGCACGCCGGCCTACGAACTTGTGCGCAACTCTTTGCCCGGAAGCATTTTCAAAGGCCGAGATCATCTCCATCACGGTATGACCCCGACCTGTTCCAACGTTAATCTCGTCAACGCCGGTGCGGTCAGAGATGAACTCTAGCGCGGCCAGATGCGCGAGGGCCAGGTCAACGACGTGAATGTAGTCGCGCAGACCCGTGCCGTCCGGCGTGTCGTAGTCTCTGCCGAATACTGAGAGTTCTTCCCTCCGGCCCACTGCAACCTGGGCGACAAAAGGCATCAGATTGTCAGGAACGCCATTGGGATCTTCGCCGATTTCGCCAGTTTCATGCGCGCCCACCGGATTGAAGTAACGCAGAGATACCGCAGAGACCCGGTCGTCAGCTGCACCCCAATCACGGATGACCCTCTCAATAATCTCCTTGGTGCGACCATAAGCATTGGTCGGTCGGCAAGGTTGGCCTTCGTCAACCGGAAGGCGGTCCGGATGCCCGTAAACCGTTGCTGAAGAGGAAAAAACAAGATGGTGGCACCCGGCCTTCTCCATCGCACGAAAGAGCTTCAGGCTGCCTTCAACGTTTGTCTGGTAATAGTTCAGGGGAACGCGCGCCGCCTCGCCCACGGCTTTGAGACCTGCGAAGTGAATCACGCCATCAGGCTGAAAATCGACCAGTGCCGTTTCGAGACGCTGTTCGTCCAGCACCGATATCTGTTCCAACTGTGGTTGACGGTTACTGATAAGCTGGATGCGTGAGATGACCTCAGGGCTGCTGTTGCGAAAGTTATCGACAATCAGCACGTCATGGCCGGCCGATAACAATTCAACCACCGTATGGCTTCCGATGTAACCGGCCCCGCCGGTGACCGCGATCCGCATTACCTGCTCTTGTGATTGCTTTCCTGCGCCCGAGAGCTAGCCCGAGATGCCGCCCAAAACAATCGCTCAGACACGTGATCGCCAACTTATGCTGGGGCGTATCCATTGAGAGACATGGTGATCGACAGCCTTGAGCCGCCGAAATATGCGCTTCAAAAGACCGCATCACGGTGCCATAGGATCAGCATGTTTAGGGCCGGCATTGACGCACTTCTGCCAGGTGGGCAGCTGCGGGATTTCGTGTTGAAAGGGGCGAGCTGGACGCTCGTCGGTTTCGGTGCACAAAGCATAATGCGGCTCGGCTCCAGTTTGATCCTGACGCGCATTTTGGTGCCAGAGGCGTTCGGCTTAATGGCGCTGGCTACGGTCCTGGTGGCAGGAATGGCGCTTCTCAGTGATCTTGGTGTCCATGCATCGGTGGTGCGCAGCAATGAAGGCGACGATCCGGTCTATCTTCAAACTGCTTGGACTATTCAAGTACTGCGCGGACTGGCTATCGCCATAGTTGTCACTGTTGCGGCATACCCTGTCTCTTTGCTCTATGATGAACCTCAACTGGCTGCTTTGATGCCCGTCCTTTCGCTCACAGCCGTCCTAGGCGGGTTTGTTTCGATTTCACTCGCCATCGAAACGCGCCACCATCGACTTGGTCGCGTGACTATTCTGGAGTTGGGCAGCCAGTTTTTGGGCATACTTGCGACGGTTCTGGCCTCTTGGTGGTTTCAGTCGGTTTGGGGCCTAGCCGTAGGGGCGGTAATCGGTGCCGGGCTAAAGGCTGGGTTAAGCTACCTAATGCTTCCTGCATTCAATCACCGCTGGAACCTAGATCGTGACGCAACACGAGAAATCATTCGCTTCGGTCGCTGGATCCTGCTGGGGACCTTTCTGGGCTTTGTTGCGGGACGCGGCAGTCAGGCCGTCCAGGGTATCCTCGTGCCCTTGGACATACTTGGCCTGCTCGTGATTGCCGCCAATTTGGCTTGGCTGCCGGGGGACGTCATTCAGCGTGTGTTGAATGCTGCGGTCTTTCCGGCGTTCACGCGTGTTGTTCGAGAGCGCCCGGGCGATCTAAGCAGGGTCATAACACGCACGCAGATTGTTCTTGTGACACTGCTTCTCCCGATCTTTGTCCTAATCGCCGTTTTGTCGCAATGGATCGTCGACCTCCTATACGATCCAAGGTACTCTGAAGCCGGTGCTTTCATGACAATAATGGCGCTCAACGGAGCGGTTTCGGTTTTGCCACTGGTGCAAATGAGCGCGATTCTCGCGTTGGGTGATAGCCGCACCCACGCGGGGTTATCATTTGTGTTTTCTGTTGCAAGAGTTGGCGCAATCTTTGCCGGCTTTTACGTTGGCGGTGTTTACGGAATACTCTTGGCCGCAGGACTTTCACGCGTATTTCTGACGCTAGTGACCAACGCCGTTTCGTATCAACGTGGCATCTCAACCGTCTTTGTCGATACGTGCGCGCTCGGAGCACTCGGGCTCGCATACTTGGCGATCGTACCTGGGATCATACCGTGACTTCGACATCCGAAACACCGATCGTCTCAGTCTTCATGGCCGTGTACAATTGCCATAACTTTCTTCCCGAAGCACTCGACAGCATTGCTTCTCAAACGCTAGCAGAAATCGAGTTTCTTGTCGCCGATGACGACAGTACCGATAGAACCTGGACAACCCTACAGGATTACGCGGCACCCGACAGCCGATTGATCGTGAATTCGCAAGAGGATGGGGGCCTAACGATTACATTAAACGCTCTGGTTTCGAAAGCTCGGGGAAAGTTCCTTGCACGCATGTGTGGTGACGACATTGCACTGGCAGACAAGCTGCAAAAGCAATGCACCTTTCTGTACTCACATACCGAGTGCGTCGCAGTTGGAAGCACAACCATACGGATGGACGCCAAGGGGCGCCCGATTGGTCCGGTAGAACCGCCCACAAGTCGTATAGATATAGACCAGAAGAACCTCCGGGGCTTCACAAGCATGCATCATACCTCGGTTATTATGCGTGCCGAAGCCTTCCGCCAGGTGGGAGGCTACGATGAAAACATTTATACCGCCCAGGATTTGAATCTTTGGCTGAGGCTTGCAGAGATCGGCACTCTTGCAAACATCGCGGAACCCCTTCTGAAGTATCGCCTACACCGCAATAGCATCAGCGTGAAAAAGCGGGCTATTCAACGTGCAAACGCTAGGGCCGCCTGCGAAATGGCATGGGCGCGGCGTGGTTTGAGCGATATCAAGCTTGAAGCAGATTATTGGCGGGCAGACGCGCAAAGCACGGCGTTTGAAGACGATTTGGTCCGGACCGGATGGCAGGCATGAAAAACGACTATCGCGCGACTTGGCGCCGATATGCTTTCAAAGCTTGGAAGAAAAGCCTTTTTTCCATGATGGCATGGCGTTTGCTGATCTTTGGGCTCTTGAAGAGACCTAACGAAAACTCTACCGGCGGCCGGAAGAACTAATGGCGCAGAAAGTTTCCGTGGTTATGGCGGCAAGAAACGCCGCAACGACGATTGAGCAGGCGCTCAACTCCGTTCTCGCCTGTCGTGAAACCGGACAGGTGATCGTGATCGACGATGGCTCGACCGACGCCACGCGCGACAAGGCCCTTTCGATTGGAGATCCTCGGATTGATATTGTCGACGGTCCGATGCAGGGCGCTGGAGCTGCCACCCAAACCGGTCTGATGTTGGCGCGTCTTCCTTTTGTATCAATTTGCGATTCTGATGACTTCATCCCAAACGACCGCTTTGAATGGCAGCTCGCATGGTTGGAGGCCAATCCAGATTTCGTCGCGGTTTCAGGCGGATTCTCATCGGTGGACACCGATGGATCGCATGTTGCGGATCTGTCGGTTGGAGTGGGCCCCTGTGAAGTTCAGGAAACGCTGAAGGGCGGCGATGTCATTACGTCTCTCTGCACTTTCTTGACCCGCACGGACGCGCTGCAGAAGCTGGGCGGCGTGCGCCCGTGGTTCCGGGCCGGCTACGACATCGACTTTCAGCTAAGGCTAGCCGAAACCGGCCGGATCTGGCACGAACCCCGGATCAGCTACTTCTGGCGGCTCCACGAAAAGTCTACGACGCACTCGTTCGCCCGTGAGCTGAACGAATTTTACCTAGAAAAGGCAAAGCTCTTTCAGAAACAGCGTAAAAGTGGTGTTGAGGACGACTTGGCGGCGGGACGACCGCCCACCCCCCCAGAAAACAATACAGCCAATGTTCTCGCGGCGAAGGATCACGTCGCGCAGCAACTGGAAAGTGCTGCTTGGCTTGCGCTGAAGGAGGGTGATCGTCAAAAGGCCATGTCAAAAATGTTCAAAAGCCTGCAGCGTAGGCCAATCTCTCTTGGCGCTTGGCGCAGCATCCTGGTTATGTCGTACAAGGCCTTCATGCCATTCCGTCGTTAGAATTACTTGTATTCTATGATCTTGGCAGAAGTGCTCCGCACCCGGTCCCATAGGAAACTTAGTGCTCCATGCGCCTCAGGAAATTTGCCGAGGACCAAAAAAAATGCCCTTGGCCAACTGGCGCCTTTTATCCGAAGGCGAAGGATCTGTGCTGGATAAATTGCGACCAGAACAAGCGCGTATGGAAGCGCCGCCGCAAAACCAACGATCAACACCGGCAGCATTAGACCCCAGGCTATGGAACGTCTGAATTCAGATGCGTAGTGGCTTTTTCCGGCTTCGTTCGCACGCCGATAGACGGCAGCATATGCGTATCCGGCCCGTTTTGACCTTTGCCACCATTGCGAAAACCGCATCATCGCCATGTCATGGGTCGCCATCTGGCCGGGAAGGCGCCAGATCTTCCACCCCTTTCCCCGCATCCGGGCACAGAGTTCCGGTTCTTCTCCGGCAATAAGGCTCGAATCAAACAACCCAACATCGTCCAGCGACGCAAGTCGTGCCATGGCAATCCCGCCGCAAGCGGCTACCTCGCCAGGGTCTCCGGCCCACTCATCTTGTGCGAGTCTGTTATATACTGAGGCATCAGGGTTCTTTTCTCTAAGTAGCCCTGCAACCATCGAAACATCCGGTCTCGCATCCAAGAATTTTGCCGCGGTGTGAACCCAGTTTGGCATCACTTCGCAGTCGCCATCTACGAGTTGCACATACTGCGGTCGCCTACCGGAGCTTCGCAGGCGTTCGATGCCTTCGTTGCGGCCGCGCGCTGCGGTAAATGGGACTGACATATCGAGGTTGACGACCTCTGCGCCGACCTCTGTTGCCGACCGAACGCTTCCATCCGTAGATCCAGAGTCGACATATATCAGTCGCCCGACTTGACCCTCGAGCGACGCGAGACAACGCACCAGGCGTTCGCCTTCGTTGCGGCCAATGACAACGGCAGCAATCTCTGACCTGTCGGTCAACCTTCGTTTCCTTCATTAGGCGCATGCCGCGACCCCAATGGCGTGAGAAAGTTCGTCCAGATATCAAGAGCCTCGCTTCGATGTGCAGCCGGGACCGGCTTTCCAACGAGAATGCGCAAGTGCGCAAGTAGACGGCCAAGGTGCCAACAGATGTTTGCAAGCAAGAGGCCGAAGTGCCCGTGCTTCTGAAAGAGAAAACGGGTGCGCGACGCATAGAAGTAAGCCGGCATGCGCCGGCGCGCTTTACTTAGAGCCATTGCGGAACCGCTTGCGCCTTGCAAATGACAGACCTCGGCGACAGGTTGAAATCGCAACTTCCATCCCGCGCGGCCAGCACGCAGGCAATATTCGGCGTCCTCGAAGTACAGGAAGTAACCTTCATCCATGGGTCCGATGCGTTTGATCATCTCGTCACGGATTAGGACGCAGGCAAAGCTAATCCAGTCAATCTCATATGGATCGGGTTCCGGTCCAAGGGCGACAACCGATTTGGAAAGCAGGCGTGTCACCGGGCCGGTTGAAGCGCCTCTTACAAGTTCGCTGGTCGGCGAAGCAAATCTGAAGCCGCCATTCTGACTGGCACCGTCCTCGTCGACAATACGAGGTCCGACCAATCCAACATCCGGACTTTCGCGCATCCCCTCTAGCAGCGCGTCGATTGAACCAGATCCTAGAGTTGCGTCGGAATTCAGCAAAAGGAAAAAATCGGACTTGTGCGCGGCAATCGCGTGGTTATGACCACCGGAAAACCCAGAGTTCGTTTGCGAACAGATCAGATCGATCTGAGTGTCACTTTTGCGAGCCTCGATCCAATTCAGGATCGCGTCAACCGAACCGTCATTTGAAGCATTGTCGACAATGGCGATCCTTAAGTCTGCCACCGAAATTTCTGCTTCATCCAGGACCGACGCCACGCTTGCCAGAGTAAGCTCTGGGGTTCGGTAGTTGATGATCGAGACGGTTACGCTCGGGCGCTGCTCAGGCATCATCTCCGCCGAAGGTCCGCCTGTAAGGGTTTCTCGCGCCGCGCCGCAGTTGCTTATTATTGACTTGACGCTGGACTGGCTTTTCATCTGCCCGTTTCGGTAACGATCGAGACAAACGAGCCTGATCGGGTTCCTCCGGCTTTTGTTCGCGCTGGTATTGAACCGAGCGGCGCGCTTGGGAAGCTTCTTCGGTGACCGCGTCCTCTGGAACGGAAGGTGACCTCGCCGATAAAAGCTCGAAATGGCCCGCCAATGCGCCGGCCATCAAGAGCGTGATAGGTGTGAATGTTGCGTTGGGGATCAGATCGATCAGATTAGCTGTCAGGGCCAAAGCCAGCCCTGTCGTCAAAAGACTGAATTTACTCCGCTTTAGCATAAAAGCCATAAGAATGACGGGCAGCGTCATGACCCCAAAAATTGATACATACTTCACCCATCCACCTTCGCCGAAAAGGATCACCCAATAACCGTCGGTAACAGCTTGACTGCGCCCAGCTTCGTCGAAAACGAGGGACCGGCCCCAACCTCCCCATCCAAGAAGCGGACGATCCTGGGCTTTCTCCAGCAGAAGGTCTTCGCTTGAAAGGCGAAACTTCAACGATAGCGCACGCGTGAGCGATATCCTTTCAGCGATGTTGACGAACCAATCCAACGGAATCCAGCCAAGGTTTCTTAGCATTGGAAAGACGAGAACCGCCGAGCTAAAGCCCGCTGCAACAAACAACTGCAGGCGACTGTTGAGTAGTAATACAGCCGGAGCCAGTACAATCGCTATCAGAAGTGCGCCCAGCGACCGCATCAAGACAATCGTTATGCACAGCAAGACCGCTGCGGCAGCAAACTCTAGTACCCGCTTGGATTGGTGCTTTAGAAGGGCAATCGTACCGAGTAGGGCGCAGCAAAAGAAGATACCCAGCCAAATGCCATGGTTCAAGAAAACAAGCGGGCGATAGCCGCCAGCGCGCACATGTTGCCGCCAACTATGCGGAAAAAACCCATAGACCATGCGATTGATCTGGGGCGACATGCGGACCTCGTAAAGCGCCAGAAACGCATAGATGACGGCCAACACACAAAGAACTGTGAGCAAGATCTTGTGGCCCTCTTCATCCGCAAGAAACTTACGCGCCAAGAGAAACGGCAGAAGCAGAACAAGCACTTCAAGGACCGCAGAGAACGCGTCGTATCGCCCTAGGCCTGGAAGGACTCTCCACCCATAGACCAACTGATCTCCGTTGGTCAGCGATGTCAGAAAGGCGCCTGCAACGCTTAGGATCAATAGGCCTAGGATCAGCTTTTGCTTGGGCAGCCATCCTGGCAGTTGAGGAACGGGCGCGCGGATGTTCGCGGTTACAATCAACGCAAGAATGGCGGCAGAGAGCGACGGAATAAGTAGCTTGTCAAAGGCTGGAAGAAGGGGAAGATCAATGCCACCTCTCTCGGGTAGAAACAGATAACCGCCTATAACTGTGGCAGCGATTGCTGTGGGAGGCCTGAAACTCATAAACAGCAGGACCGCCAGTAGTGGCCAAAAAAGCAGGGCGGCGTAAACCGTAAACGACATCTACTAGGTCCTTAAGCGGTGTAGTATTGCCGTTCCGAAAAGGCGCGGAAGAACGGCGAGACAAGCCGCATAACGTCCTGCCATACGACGCGGATCCCTTGCCAGGCGCCACAGCCACTCTGCACCTACAGCCCGAAAACCCGCCGGAGCCCGCACTTGCGTCCCTGCGATAAAGTCCAAAGCGGCACCAAAACATAAGAAACCGATGCCTTCCGCCGTCTGCGCCGCTTTGGCCGCGAAGATCTCCTGTCGCGGGGTGCCGAGTGCGAGAACGCAAATTCGCGCCCCACTTGCTTGGATACGATCGGTAAGCTCAACCATTTCCGGTCCATCGGGGTCCAAGTCCATCGTGGGAGCGATTTGGGCCACAACCGAAAGCTTAGGGTGTCTGGCGCAAAGCTGAGTCGCTGCCATCGCGAGAGTGTGTTCGGTCGCCCCGAGAAGTGCGACGGGGGTGTCGGTCTCAGCCGCCAGAGCCATGATTGGGTCTAAGAGATCAGAGCCGGCCGCCAACCTGACGTCTTGCCCCGCTAACCTGCAAAGCCATACCACGGGTCTGCCATCCGCAGTCACGAATGTCTGGCTGGCGTAAGCACTCCGAAAAGCAGCAGACCGACCCAAGTAGACCACATGAAAGAGGTTCATGGTTGCAACACTAAATCCCATCCCCTTGGCAAGGCAGTCTGAGATGGACGCAAGCAGCGCGCTGCTGTCGGTTACTGTGACCTGAACTGCACCCATTGGGGATTTTGCGTCTTCTGGGTGCCATGTCATAGTCATCGCAAGAACTCTCGCGGCACTTCACCGCCCACTGCAGTTAACATGATCCAGCGAGATTTGCGACCGTCGGACATCTTCCGCCTTACCCACTCAACGCGGCCTCAAGTTGGTCGACTGCATCGTGCCATTTATAAAAACCCGCTCTTCAGTAGGCCGCGGCCAGCATCTTGCGCCTTTTGGCATCCTCCACTTGGAGTAATTGACCGACCCGCTGCGCCAAGCTGATGAACCGCCAACCTCAGAGAGGTACCCCTTTATCTCTTCCGCACTGGTATGCAACACGGCTTCGATAAAATCGGAGTTCGATACGCTGTGGCTTCCAATCTTTGGACGCAACAAGCCTTCGCCATAAGCATAGAGATCCGCAATCCTGTCCTACTGCGGTGACCGGTGAAATGAAGCATCTGCTGGAACAGGAAGCGATGGTTCGGGCGACACATCTTCAAATGTAGACACGTGCGTTTCTGGAAGTTGGGCGCGGACCCTCTTGCGATCTTTTTGCGGAGCGTCGGGTCCGCCTACGTCAAACCTCAAGCACTCACATAAGGTGGCGGTGCAGCTTGTTTCCGCAAGGCTCCAAGTCAAGCGTCTGAAAATCCACGTGGCTTTCCACTGGTTTTGCCTTCCGGTCGCCATCGACTTCGGCCACAATGCACATAGCCGCTGAGAACAAGTATTCCCCATAAAGGGCGAATGGTATCAGCCACCGCTTGGAAGTTGTGGTAGGTTTGAAAAAGCCTCGGGATGCCTGAACGGGTTCAATTTTGCCACCCGGTAGCAGACCATGCTGGGGCCGCAAGGACAGTCTGCCCTGACTTTGCAATGAAAAATCAGAGGCGATAATAAAACAGTCAGTTTGCGGGCGATCAGTTTCCTGAACGATCTTGGTCCTCACTTTACTACGCTCAACCGATGAAAATCACTGGAAAAAAAGTGCCTCAACTCGGAGCATTTACACGCAACGTTCGCTGCCGAAAAGGGATGTTAAAGGGCCTATGACAGGTTTCAGGCAAAGGTAATTGATCGGCCAATTGCTTGATCTGCATATGAACTTACTGAATGGCGAAGGACACCCAAAATGGCAATCATTGACTCAATTGAAAATACTTGGTCCTCGCCCGTCGTGCTCGCAACGGACGAAATTTGGCAAACTCGCTTTGGAAGCGTGTTTCTGACCACTTCCGCTTCGCCCAGCGCCAACGACGGGATCTCGCTGACCGAGGGCCAAGCTGTCCATGTTCGTGCAGGTCTTTCCGTCCGCGTGCGCAAAGAGGGCGGAACTGCTGCACGGATTGCCCACGAGGCCGTATAATGAGCCTGTCTCTAAACCGGAGACTGCTGGTCAGTCTGCAGGCACGGCCAGACTGGTCAGCGAGTGCCGTCTCGGCGACGCTTCAGATCCTGGGTCTGATCGGAGGCGAAGCACGTCCGAATTCGGCGACGAGCCTAAGCGCTCAGATGTCTGATGCGACGCCCATTTCTTCTTACCGGTGGGGATATACTGAAGGCGGACAGGAATTTGGAACAGGTCCTACGCCGACGGATATCGCTTTGGCCGATGGCGGAATGCTCTACCTAGAGGCAGTGGCCGGCGGACAAACGTATGAAATCAGCGTACCGGTTCGTTTCGAACAACCGCACACTACAGGGCCGCTGGCTGACCGGGAATACACAGTCGCCGTCGCGATTCCGCCGAATGACCTGTCTTCCGCATTTGCCGGAGACAATCTGACCATCACCCTGTCGCCCACCTCGGACCCGCTGCCGACAGGGCTTAATCTGTCACCTGCCGGTATCGTCACTGGAACACCGACTGAGGCGGCAGATCGGAGCTTGATCGTGCGCGCAACCAACTCTGGGGGTTTTGCTGAAAACACCCTTGAGATCGAGACGCTTGATCTAGCGGTTTTCGACTTTGGTGACGGAACTTTTGCTCTGACCTATGGCGGCGATACTGAGGAAACGCTTAGCCTGATCGTCGACGGAAATGCCTACAACCAGGACGTCTTCGGCAATCCTATCGACGCTTCCCTTTTTGCCGCCCTGAACCCAGGTGATGCTGCACCCATTAAACTGCCGGAATTAAGTATTGCCGTTGATGGTGGAGACATCGGTGTTCTGGAGGCGGGCGATGAAGTACGCGTCGCGGAACCGGGTTTCTGGATTTACGGATCCGGCCAAAGCGCTCCGACGATCGTGCGGGATTGGTTCGACCAGTCCGGCTCGATACAAGCGGATGCGAACCCGTACATTCTCACTGGCTCCGAGCAATCGATTGTATTCGCGCGGGAGCAGGCGGGATCCATAACCATGGACAGCGCCAGCTTGCCGGTCGCTTCCTCATTCGCGTTTGCAGACGACTTCAACCGGGCCGACGAAACGCTGATCACCTCTGCCAATTGGGAAGCGCACCGGTCTTCCACAACAGGCAGCGTCGAAGTACTGGGCAATCAATTGACGCTTGTCAGTAGTGGCGCGAATTTCTTTAAGGACGGCGCAAAGGTCAGCGGCATATCCTTAGCAAGCAATCAGTATGTCGAGTGCGATTTCGTCAGCTTTGGCAATCCGACACTCGGGATCAACCTGTTCCAGCTTTATCTCAGGATCAGCAGTGACACAGAGTACTATGCCGTCCAGTTCGTTTCCAACGGCGACGGACAGATCTTCAAAAATGGGGCTACCCTGCAAACATTTTCACATAGCCTGACAGGCAACGAGCGCATCAGGTTTGAGGCGAAAGGTACAACGGTCAATGCCTATGTGAACGGCAGTCTGGTCGTGACGACAACGGACAGTGACGAGATATCCGGCGTCGCGGGCCTTCGCTTTTACACAGACCGCCCCGGTGATCCTTCGTCTACCATCGACAATTTTGCGTGTGGCAATCTATGACCCAAATGATCCTATCCGGCGTCGGCGCCGGAACAGAAATCCTCTTCGCCCAGGGCGCGGCCTTTGGCGGGGCGAACCAGGGCAACTACACGCTGACCACGTTTCCCGCCACGGTCACGGGCGCGGGTGCCATTCTTGTCAGCGAAAACATCACCTTCGTGCTTGAGGGCTATGATCCGGACACCGACTTTATCATCTGGGATTTTGACGACGCAGGCGCAACCTATGCGTCCGGCGCGCTGAACGCGCTGGATGTAAACGACGCGTCAACCGGGGTCGGCCCAGTCGTCGCCCATGCGTGGGCTACGCCGGGGTCGAAGTCGGTATCTTATTCGGTCTATGGCGCCGGGGGGACTATCCGGGCCAGCGGATCGATCAGCGTTGATATTACCGACCCGGCCGCCGTGACATGGGACGTCGATCTTTACATTTCGTTTGCAGGCAACTTTACCGGTGCACCCGCCGAGGGTGGCGCCGTTGTCCACGTGGATAGCCTGACTGAGCTTGAGACATATGAAGGCGCATCCGGCAACAATGCCCGCTTTCACTGGCGGCGGGGTGAGGTCTTTGATCTTGCCTTCACTGGTGGCGACTTTCGTTGGGCGCCGAGCATCTGGGTACATTCCGCGTTCGGGACCGGGGCGCGGCCGGTTCTGCGTCCGAACTATGCCGACAACGGCGCCGAGGTCAGCTTGTTCCGTTGCAAGCCCGGCACCGTCACCCTCAACGGTAGGGTGCGCCTTGCGGTTGATAGCGTGAACTTCGACGGGCGGTACAGCCCGATAACCGGCGAGTTCGAGGCGGGCCGGGTGCAAGCTTTTATCATGGACAGCGGCGTCACCTCTGCCAGCCTGCACTTCTCGGCGCACAACTGTGACGCCGTTGGTTTGGGCGGCTTTATCGGCGAAAGCTGGCCTAACGATGACGCCAGCATTGCCGTGACCGGTTGCAAGGTGAACGATTTCGCTAACTTCGGGGCAACTTGCTTTGCCCGATACGGCGCCTTTGTCTGGCAGGGCAATGAGACCAAACAATCGCCCCTTGCCACGCGCGGCGACGGAAAGACCGCGCCAAGCGATCCGAACCTACCCGATCACGGCCCGCTCAGAATGCACGGCGTCAAGCATGTCGGGGTGACAGACTGCGACCTGGCCAGCACAACCGGCTGGTCCGGCGGCTTTGGCCAGACTGCCGTGCAGCCGATCATTCGCAATCTCTACGACGCCGAATTCGGGCAAGCGACGTTTCTCGGCGGCATCCTGCGGAACCGCTGCGCCGGCGCGCCATTGTTGACGCACGGCTGCACCAACCCTTCCGGCAACAATAGCTCCAGCGCTTCTGATGGGATAATGGTGGTCGAGGGCAATCGCTATAACCACATTTCCCAAGCCAACGCCCTTTTGGCGGTGCAACTCGGTGGCCTCTATGTTCAGAACAATGTCGTCTATCTGCCGAACATCGACAGTGGCTATGGCGGCGACTATGCGATTGCTGTCTACCCCGGCGGCGCGCCGACAGGGGCAGGAGCAACCAATCCCGTTGTGGTTCGCAACAACACTATCGTGTCCGACAGAACGGCGGACTCCGGCGGCCTTGTCCCAGTAATCTTGATTTCCATGGCGCCTTGGCCCGGTCAGAATTGGATGGAAGAGCACAATCTCGTTTCTGTTCCAAACCATCCTAATGCCAGCGAGTTTACGGACCACACGCCACTATCTCCGGGTGAAAATTTCCGCCCTGTGACGGGATCCGCCGCTATTGGCGGGATTGCTGCCAACAACTCTTTGCCCAAAGACTTCTCCGGCCATTTCAGGGGGCAGGCAACGAGTATTGGGGCGCATCAAACGGGCACAACCACTGTGATCGACCGCTCAGCACCGATCAACACCACGCCACCCACCATTGCTTCAGTCCCCAGCGTGGCGGGTGAGGCCCAGCCATTCGCCATGGTTTCATTCGGTGACTGGTCCCAGGATTTTGAGCCGTATCAAGTCGAATGGGAATGGCGTGTGGACGGCGTTGCTGTTGGCGCACCCGATCGCTTTCTTACGCGTTTCGATGTCGGCGGTGTCGGTGGTGCGGTGTCGCTGGCACTCATTGCCACGAACGAAAGTGGTGTCCGCACCGTCACCGTTTCAAACGAGATCGTAATCTAGTTTACCGCGCGGCGGCACAGCTGATATCGGCAATTGTGCCTGCAAAGGTGAAAGGTTAGATTTCTTCCGTTGTCAGGATCGGTGGAAATCGTGACGCCCTTCTCAGAGGCACTTGGCCTAGCCTTTAAACTTGTCTTCACCGGCGACGAAGCGCTGTACTCCGCCGTCGCGCTGTCGTTGCGCGTCAGTATCACGGCAACAGCGGTCGCCTGCTTTCTTGGCTTTCTGATTGGCGGTCTTCTGGCGGTAAAGCGCTTTACTGGTCGGTCGATTGTCATAGCAGCCCTGAATTCGCTGATGGGTCTTCCGCCAGTTGTCGTTGGTTTGGTCGTCTATCTTTACCTGTCTCGGTCGGGTCCGCTGGGCTTTCTTGGTCTGCTCTATACCCCGACGGCAATGATTATTGCTCAGACACTTCTGATCCTGCCTATCGTCGCAGCCATGTCGCGGCAGGTCCTTGAGGATCTGCATCTCGAATACGACGAACAGTTCCGTTCACTTTCGCTGACTTCCAGGGAAACCGTCCAAGCCATCCTTTGGGAAGGCCGCTTTGCCCTTGTTACAGTCGCCCTTGCTGGCTTGGGACGTGCCATCGCTGAGGTGGGCGCCGTCATGATCGTCGGAGGCAATATCGATAACCTGACCCGCGTTATGACGACGGCGATCGCACTTGAGACATCACGCGGCGATCTGCCTTTGGCCATGGCTTTGGGCATCGTTCTTTTGACGCTTGCACTGGTATTGAACGCAGCCGTGCAGGGCCTGCGTGAAACCACCTACCGGGCCAGTCATGTTTAAGGCGCGCCCTTCCATTCGGCTGGTGGGCGATGTCGATGACACTGCGGCTCAACAATCCACTACGCTTGAGGTCAGCGGTCTTTGCCTCAGTCGCGGCAGCAAGCAGGTCATATCAGACCTTGGCCTAAACATCCGACACACAGGGCTGGCCGTGATTATGGGCCCGAACGGCGCCGGCAAGAGCCTGTTCCTGAGGCTGATCCATGGTCTGATCCAACCCGATGCTGGCACCATCCGCTGGAACGGACAGCCGATGAGCGACCGAATTCGCCTTCGCCAGGCAATGGTCTTTCAGAAACCTGTTCTTCTGCGCAGAAGCGCCCGCGCCAACATTGAATTCGTACTGGGCGCCCCGCGCCTGCGCGCGCGCCACGCCGCAATCGAGTTTCTGGACAGAGTGGGCCTGGCGGACAAGGCGGCGCAACCGGCCCATTCGCTGTCGGGGGGCGAAAAACAGCGGCTGTCTTTGGCGCGCGCACTTGCAACTGCGCCTGAGGTCCTGCTTTTGGACGAACCGACGGCCAATCTGGACCCGGCTTCTACCCTAACGGTTGAGAAAGTGGTGCAAAACGCATCGGCCACCGGCACGCGAGTGGTTTGGGTGACACACGACCGTTTTCAGGCAGAACGCATCGCGGAACAGGTCGTCTTCATGGATCGTGGCAAAGTGGTCGAGCATGCACCCGCGGCACACACCTTTTTTGAGCGACCCGCCAGCGCGCGTGCAGCCAGCTACCTCGCTGGAAAGATTCTGTGTTAACGACGGAAATCTGGCCCTTCCGAGCTTGGTCGTTACGCATAGTTGCCGTATGTCTCGCCAATTGTGCCGCGTGCTTGCCGAGCAATGCCGAAGATCGCAGTATCCTCGTCCAGTCGACCACTTCCACTGCGAACGCTGGCTTCTACAACCACATTCTTCCCGAGTTCCATGCAGACACCGGAATTATCGTCCATGTCGTGGCCGTTGGCAGCGGACAAGCGATCAAGAACGCATCCAATTGCGACGGTGATGTCTTGCTTGTGCATGCCAAAGCCGACGAGGAAGCCTTTGTGGCCAGCGGTCAGGGCCTTATGCGCGCCGATGTCATGTACAACGACTTTGTTCTTGTCGGGCCGGCCGATGATCCCGCCGCCGTCGCAGGTTTTCAAACCGCCGGCTCTGCGCTGGCGCAGATTGCAGACCGGACCGCGCTTTTTGTGTCGCGCGGCGACGGGTCCGGCACCCACAAAAAAGAGATGGAGCTGTGGGCTACCAAGGGTGTCGATCCGACGACGTCGTCGGGCACTTGGTACCGTGAAACCGGATCTGGCATGGGCGCCGCTCTGAATGCTGCGATCGGAATGGGGGCCTATGTGCTGACCGATCGGGCCACCTGGCTCACCTTTGAAAACAGCGGCGACTACGACATAGTTGTTGAAGGCGACCCGGCTTTGTTCAATCAGTATGGCGTTGTACCCGTCAGCCCTACGGCCTGCCCCAACATAAATCACGCCGCAAGCCTCCGGTTCGTAAACTGGCTTCTGTCGGAGGCCGGCCAGCGGGCCATCGCACGCCAGAAGATCGACGGGCGGCAGCTGTTTTTTCCCAATGCCAAACTGCAGGACAGGTGCACAATTCATGCGCTGGCGACCGAAACCGACAGCTGTCGGCAGTAGGGCGAAAATGTGAAAGAAATCGGCCCGCGCGATTCTTCTGGCAGCACCGACTGATATCTAGGTGGCCGTTTTCAGGGCCGGGTCTTTTTGCACAACGCGTTCTTCAGCCGAGAGCTTTCTGCATTGCGTGATGAAGTCTTAGCGACGGCTGCCCGATCGCTGAACTAAAAATCAACTTTCGGCGCATGCATCGTTAACCAAGGACTTCATGGCAGATCGCGCGTTTTGAGCCACCAATCCTTGGATTACTGCTAATTATCATTGAAACTCTGTGTCATCGTATAGGAAACAGCAAAGCTGTTTAGCCCAATTGGCGCCTAAATGGTTAAGACGAGTTTCTGATTTGGAAACGTGCAATCGTTCGGACTGCGGAATTACTTAGGTTTTGTGACAGTCAGTTCACAATGTCTTCAGCCAAGCAACCAATTAGTTGACAGGGGCAACCAGCGGCGACCGGCCGAAGCCCTGCTGCCATGGCACGGCAGCCACATTTTCGCCACATTTTTGGGTGACTCCCAGTGTGCGACGGCTTCCCGAGGGTCCAATTCGGAAGCCGGGTGACAAGTAGGAAGGCACCAGCACCGTCTATCGACGGCATGGCTGTTCATCGTGGGGGCGATCCACGGAGATCTGACCGCAGTTGTGTGCAAGTAAGTGACGGACGTGGAAGATGCGAGACATCGATAGTGACGCAAGTCTCCTAGCAAGGGTAACTCAGGCAGTTGCCGAGACCCCTGCTCAAGAGACACCGAACAACCGCAAGACGCGGGTGGTTTCACGTAAGCCTGCCTGGAATTTGCCTGGAATACTGGGCGTAACACATGTGTCGACTTCGTTCGGCGAAGTGCCGGCGCATCTGATCCGGGTGCGCGACCGCCTGCGGACGCGAAACGGAACGTTCCTTCCGGTGCTACGGATCGACGAATACAAGCTGGATGCTGATTTTCTGAGTTTTCATCCGGATGCCCGTCCGGTCATGATCGCACGCGGGAGCCTTGGCAACAACCAGCCCGGGCAGGACGCGTGGTTTTCGCCGCGTCAGTTGGTTCTCAGCGGCGCGGACGGAGCCCGGCATCGGTTGGTCGAGGCGCGCGATGTTGCGACCCGGCCTCAAACAATGGTCAGTCCCGCAGGCGGTCTGGCTTACTACGTATTTCACCTCGGACAGGCAGCGCTCGTTAGGTCCGAGGGGATTTGGGCCAGTCTTGGGGAATGACTGACCCGATGCCGGTGGCGGGACCAGGGGGCTGGTCCCGCCCGCGGCACAACATGGCCTAGGCCAGGACTGTCCGTTCCAGGACCCACCATGCGCCCACGCACCCGATCAGCACCGAAGCCACCCGTGAAATCCACGGATAGTATGGCTTCCGCGAGAACCAGTATCCGACACCAATCCAGGCCGCGCCGATTACCAGCAACTGACCGATTTCAATCCCAATGTTGAAGCCGATCAGCGAAACCACAAACTGTCCCTGCGCAAGGCCCACATCGCCAAGCACGCTGGCAAAACCAATTCCGTGCAAAAGACCGAAGGCAAAAACGACGCCGGTCCGCCAGATGGTGCTGTGCGCTGGAAGCAGGTTTTCGATGGCAACATAGACGATCGAAGCAGCGATCAGCGGTTCCACGATCTCGGCCGGGACATTGATCAGCCCCAGGGTCGCCACGGCAAGCGTCACGGTATGCGCAGCCGTGAAGGCCGTCACCTGCCAAAGCAAGGGTGCCAAACGGGTTGAGTAGAAATACAGGCCCAGGACGAACAGGATATGGTCGAGACCTTTCGGAACGATGTGTTCGACGCCAACCACCAGATAGCGCAGAAAGGACTGAACGGCGCCTTCGGCGTCGCCACCGGATCTGGGAAGTGGCGGGCTGATGGCGCCCGGCCCCAGGAAACCGGCAAAGGCATCCTCGCCGCCGTTCGCGTGCCTCAGGATCAACGGACCGAAGGCAGCACGCCAACCGATTGCCACAGGGCTTCCGTCCGGGGGCAGATCGGCCGTCAGTATCAGAACACTGTCACGGGGCAATTCCGGGTCACCGACTTCGGGCACACGGATCTCGGCAATGCGAAGCGTCACCGTCTGTCCGCCAGCCTCAACACGAAAACCCGGGCCAAGCCCGGGCCAGGCACCACGAAAGGCCTGTTCGAGCGCGGCCGGCTCCAACGCCCGCATCCGGTCATACATCCCTGACAATTCGGATTCGTTCGTGTTCTGAACTGCAGATAGGTCGAGACCGGCGATCAAGCCTTCCAGGGCAAGCTCGATCTGCAAGTTAATTGCGTCTTCCGTGATCGTCGCATCGGCAATCGCCGGGCGCACTTCATGGGCGTGAAGCGCCGTGGCCCAAAGAAGCCCGATGGAAGCGGTTGACAGCAAAAGAAGCGCGGCCAAGTGTTGCCGCATGCAACGGATCATCTTCCTTCTCCGGTACTGCGCATTTGGAGGTCTTGCCCTTTTCCTGGCCACCACCGTGGCTCAGGCCCATGAATTCTGGATCGAACCGCTGGCCTTTCAGGTCGCGGCAGGCGAGGACATAGCGGCGGACTTGAAAGTGGGCCAGAACTTTGTCGGGTCCGCCTACAGCTATAATCCGAACCGGTTCCGGCGCTTTGAGATGGTAACAGGCGACAAGACAGCCCCCGTGCCGGGAACCATCGGTGACCGACCCGCCGTACGCGTGCTGGCCGAACAGGACGGCCTTGCAATCCTTGTCCATGAAACAACTGACAACACCCTGACCTACGCCGAATGGCAAAAGTTTGTGGACTTCGTGGCCCATAAGGATCTGGTTCCCGGGATCGAGGCGCATCGCGCGCGTGCCCTGCCCGAAACCGGCTTTCGCGAAAGGTACAGCCGCTATGCCAAATCGCTTGTGGCCGTCGGCGAAGGCAAAGGTGCGGATCGCCAGATTGGTCTTCTGACGGAAATCGTGGCTCTGACCAATCCTTACGACACGCCCGCGGGCGAAGGCGTAAAGGTACAAGTTTTGTATCAGGGCGCACCGCGCGGTCAGGTGCAGCTTGAGGTTTTCGAACGTGCGCCGTCGGGCGATGTAACTGTGCGCCTGCTCCGCACCGACGATCAAGGCGAAGCCACCGTACCGGTCCAGCCCGGCCATGACTACATGCTCGATGCGGTGGTCATGCGGGAACTTGAGGGCGACGTGACAGAGAAGGAAGACGTCTGGGAAAGCCTTTGGGCCAATCTGACGTTTCATGTCCCGAACTGATGAAGATCGTCGCACCGACGCACCGGGCGTCGCGTTCAAGACATCCCATTAGGCGCTCTCCGCTAAGACTGACCAAGGACAAGCTTGGAGACAGCGGATGCCTGACATGATGCGCGCAATGGTCCTGACCGGACATGGTGAAATGGACCGCCTGGTCTGGACCGAAGATATGCCAATGCCGGTACCCGGCCTCGGCCAGATCCGGATGCGCGTGCTGGCATGCGGGCTGAACAACACCGACGTGAACACCCGCACCGGCTGGTATTCGAAGGGCGTGACCGGCGC
Source organism: Pseudomonadota bacterium (assembly GCA_039026235.1). GTDB lineage: Bacteria > Pseudomonadota > Alphaproteobacteria > Rhodobacterales > Rhodobacteraceae > JBCCMQ01. The sequence continues at coordinate 30,442 of JBCCMQ010000003.1, read as the reverse complement.
GACAACCGGCGGCGCCCTGACCGATGCCGCAAGCAATGACGCCGCATGGGGCGGCGCGCCGCTGACATTTCCAAGGATACAGGGCGCAGACGTTTGTGGCCGTGTCGACGCCGTGGGGCAAGACGTCGACCCATCGCTGGTCGGGAAACGGGTTCTTGTCGACCCCTGGCACTATAACCCCGTGGCCCCCGAAGATCCCACGCAGGCACGGTATTTCGGCAGCGAGATGGATGGCGGTTTCGCCGAATACACAGTGTCGCAGACCGCCAACGTGCACCCGATCGAGTGTGATCTCGATGACGCTGAGCTTGCGACCTTTGCCACCTCGTGGGTGACGGCGGAAAACATGCTGAACCGGGCCGCCGTGAAAGCCGGCGATAGAGTTTTGATCACCGGTGCATCCGGGGGCGTTGGCTCGGCCCTGATACAGCTGGCGGCGCGGCGCGGTGCAGAGCCCATCGCGATGGCAGCGACGGCCAAGGCCGACGCCGTGCGTCAGGCTGGCGCCGCCCATGTTATCGACAGCCGTACAGCGACGCTGGCGCAGGACCTGCAGGAACAGACCGGCACGGCAAAAGTGTCCGTCGTGGCCGATATTGTCGGCGGCGCTCTGTTTACGGATCTGATCAGTGTTCTCGTCAGGGGTGGACGATACACTTGTGCGGGTGCAATCGCCGGTCCACTTGTCGAAATGGATCTGCGCACATTTTACCTGAACGATCTGACATTTACGGGCGCAACCGTTGTACCCCCGGGCACCTTCGCCGACCTCGTCGCCTATATTGCCCGAGGCGAAGTGAAACCGATGCTTGCGGCAACATATCCGCTGAGGGAACTGCATGCCGCACAAACGGCATTCATCGAAAAAAACCACGTCGGAAACATCGTCGTTATTCCCTGACCTGGTCGTCTGACGGAACCGGGTTACGGTGTCCTTTTGGGGAAGGGTAGCGCCCTTCGGTAAGGCCAACGCCACGGTCGAGCGGCCCTTGCCTTCCGGGTCGGGCCGGGCATACTCGCTCCGTCAAGAATAACGAACAGGGAGCATCCCAATGAAACTGAAGCACAGCCTTCTGGCTGCGACGGCTCTATTGACCATCGCGAGCACGGCAAATGCCGAGACGCTGCGCTGGGCGCGCGCGGGCGATTCACTCACCCTCGATCCACACGCCCAGAACGAAGGTCCCACATCGGCGCTGGCGCACCAGATCATGGAGCCGTTGGTCATGCGGGACATGACCGGCGCCATGGTCCCCGCGCTGGCCACCGAATGGGGTCCGTCAGAAGCCGATCCCAACGTTTGGACCTTCAAGCTGCGCGAAGGTGTGACATTCCATGACGGCGCGGAGTTCGACAGCGAGGACGTTCTTTTCAGCCTGAACCGGGCAATGACACCGGATTCAGACTATAAGGAACTGCTGGCCTCGGTGACGGATGTGCGCGCGCCAGACAAATACACGATCGAGATCGTAACCAACGGTCCGAACCCGATCATGCCCAACAACCTGACCAACATGTTCATAATGGACAAGGACTGGGCCGAGGCGAACAACGCCACCAAGGTTCAGGACTACGAAGGCGGCGAGGACACATTCGCTGCCAAAAACGCCAATGGCACCGGTCCGTACGTCCTTGTCAGCCGCGAACCGGACGTCAAAACAGTCCTAACGGTCAACGAAAGCTACTGGGGCAAAGGCGACTTCCCAATGGAAGTGACCGAAATCGTCTATACCCCGATCCAGAACGCCGCGACCCGGGTTGCGGCACTGCTGTCTGGCGAAGTCGACTTCATCCAGGACGTGCCCGTGCAAGACCTTGAACGGGTGGCTGCGACCGAGGCTTTGAAAGTGATTACCGCACCGCAGAACCGCGTCATCTTTTTCGGGATGAACATGGGCGATGCCGATCTGGAGAACGACAACGTCGACGGCAAGAACCCGCTGGCGGACGTGCGTGTGCGCCAGGCGATGTCACTGGCCATCAACAGGGACGCAATCAAGCAGGTGGTGATGCGCGGCCAGTCCGCACCCGCCGGTATGATCTCGCCGCCGTTCGTGAACGGCTGGAACGATGCCATGGATTCGAGCTCAAAGACCGATCTCGATGCAGCCAAGGCAATGATGGCCGATGCGGGCTATGCGGAAGGTTTCTCGATCCAGCTGGATTGCCCGAACGATCGCTACATCAACGACGAAGCGATCTGTCAGGCGGCAGTAGGCATGCTGGCGCAGATCGGCGTGACGGTGAACCTAGACGCCAAGCCGAAGGCGCAGCATTTCCCGCTGATCGGCAATCTGGAAACGGACTTCTACATGCTGGGCTGGGGCGTTCCAACCTACGACTCCGAGTACATCTTCAACTTCCTCGTGCATACGCGTGGCGAAAAGTATGGTTCTTGGAACGGAACGCGGTTCTCAAATCCGGAACTGGATACCAAAATTCAGGCGCTGGCATCCGAGACCGATCTGGACACGCGTAACAGCATGATCAATGAAATCTGGCAAGTGGTTCAAAGCGAACAGCTCTATATCCCGATCCACCATCAGGTTCTGAACTGGGGCATGTCCGACATGGTTGAGACCATCGTCGCCCCGGACGATGCGGCCAAGTTCAAGTATTTTACGCTGAAGTAGGCGCCGCGGGCGAACCGCGAAAGGCGGCACGACTGTGCCGCCTTTTCTTTGTGGTCCCATGTCAAACCTCGGTACGGGCGGTTGTGTATCGAAAGGAACGGACCCTAACCAAGAATCCCATGCGCCGACTCGCCTACGCTCTGGGCATTTTTCAGGGCCACCTTCGGCTGCGTCGTGCGCCTCGAACGCCCTTTCCGGGCCACCAAATTAAGCATGCGGGCACGCGACCTGTGCGATCACAGGTATTTGATGCGACAGTTTAGCACGTTAGGTGTGGAATCATCCAAATAACCGGGCATCACTGCGTCCGGAACTGACTGGGAGACTTCAATGCTGCGAACTACTGTAGCGACTGCCCTTGCCATCGTACTGGGGTCGGCCGCCTATTCCGAAACATTTCGCTGGGCGGGCACGACCGACCCGCAGACCATGGATCCCCATGCCGTGAACTCCGCGCCGGTGCTAGGCTTCCTGAACAATGTCTACGAGGGGCTTGTGCGGCGCGGCAAGGACATGGCGGTCGAACCGGCGCTTGCCACCGGGTGGGAGCCGATCGGCGATGGCGAAGGATGGCGCTTTACGCTCCGCGAAGGTGTCACATTTCACGATGGCAGCGCCTTCACCGCCGATGACGTTATTTTCTCGTACCAGCGTGCGAGCAGCGAAGAGGCTGACACGCGCAGCTGGTTCGCACCGGTAAGCGATGTGGTGAAGGTCGATGATTTCACCGTCGACGTTCTGACCAATGCACCGAACCCAATCTTTCCGGATTCGATCGCGAACTGGATGATCATGGATTCGGGTTGGGCAGATGCAAACGGCGCCGCGCGACCGAACAAGGAAGAAGGCAACTTTGCCACGCTGAATGCCAACGGAACCGCCGCGTTCATGCTCGAAACGCGCGAACCCGGCCTGAAGACGGTACTTGCGCCCTACGATGGTTGGTGGGGCGATGCCGAGCACAATATCACCAGCGCCGAATTCACGCCGATCCAGAACCCCGCCACCGCTGTTGCGGCGCTTTTGTCGGGTGATGTCGACATGATCAATCCGGTCCCCATCCAGGATGCTGAGCGTCTGCAAGGGCGCGACGGTGTCACCGTGATCCAGGGGATCGAGGCGCGCGTTATAATGCTTGGGTTTACCCATGAGGCCGATGCCCTGAAATATGGCGACAACGCGGGCGATCCCAATCCGTTTAAGGACGCCAAGGTCCGCGAAGCGGTGGCGAAAGCGGTCAATGTACCGGCAATCCTGCAAACGATCATGCGCGGAAATGCAGAGCCCGCATCACAGTTGGTCAGCCCGGCAATGCGCGGATACTCCGAAGCCAACACCGCGCCTTATGCCTTCGACGTTGAAGGTGCCAAAGCCCTTTTGACCGAAGCCGGATATGCGGACGGATTTTCCTTTGGTCTGAAATGCCCCAACAATCGCTATCTAAACGACGAGGCCGTTTGCCAGGCGGTCACGGGCATGCTTGCTCAGGTTGGCATAACCGCCCAGCTGGACGCCATGCCGGTCCAGAACTACTGGCCGGAACTGCGCGCGGACAACTTTGACATGTACCTGCTTGGGTGGTCACCCGGTACGTTCGATGCAGAGCACCCGATCCGTTTTCTGGCATCGACACCAAACGAAGAAAAGAAGCTCGGATCGTGGAACTTCGGGGCGTACTCGAATGCTCGCATCGACGAACTGCTACCTATGATCCAGTCCGAGATTGACGACACAAAGCGTCAGTCGATGCTGGATGAAGCGGCGCAGATCATGCAGGACGAAGTGGCTTATGTGCCAATGTACGTCCAGCCGCTGGTTTGGGGAACACGCGACAACATCGCGTTGACCCAGCGCCCGGACAACTTCTTCATCTTGCGCTGGGTGACGGTCAACTAATCCAGCGAAACAAATCCACGAAAAGCGCCATCTGTTTCAGGTGGCGTTTTTTTATCGCGCGGCGCCCCTGCCGGCCGCCGGATCAATGAAATCGGACAGAACAGGCGGCAGTTCCCCGAATTCAACCCAGATGTGCCCGCGCGCCTGCTCAGCCCGATAGCCGCTGTTCATCCAAAGCGGATCCCCCATCTCGGCCCAACGGGACGGGGGCGCATGCACACGATCACCGAACAGGGCTTCAAATCGACCAAGATCGGGAATGAAATGACCGATAGGCTTGGCCTTCATGGTCTTCAGATCAGAGCGCTTGACCTCGCGCCAACCGCCCAGAGGTTCAAAGCTGCGGTGGTACAGGTTGGCATGCATGACAAAGCAGGCTTCCATGCATGCCTCAAGATCCGGCGTGCCGAATTGAAGCTGCAGCGCGAGCGGCACGATGAAGTAGCGGGCCTCAAGATCGAAATGCACGCGCGCGCGGTTGATGCAGACAAATGCGTTCTGAGCATCGGGTTCAAACCGGTACGCGCGCTTGGCTTCGGTCCCGATCGGCTCTTGGTACGGGTTACCGTCCATGGTCGGATAACTGAAGATCGCGCCTTGCTCTAGGATGTAGTCGTCTTGCTTGAGTTCCGGCACCTTGCGAGGCTTGTCATGCGGCGTCGCCCATTTAGAGGGCAGCGCGTCCAAAATGGCCTTGCGCTTGCGCAGATCTGTGGCGGACATATCAAGCTCTTCCAACAGGCGAAGATCGGTTCCGCTGTCGATGATCTCTTTGGCCTTAGAAAAAACCGGCGGGTGTTCGAGACCGTAGCCATGCAAGATATCTGCCAGCGCAATCCAGAAGGACGCGCTGTCGGCATCGGTCGGAGCCGTCTCAGCTCCGGCTGAGGACCGAAGGGATTCGACCACCGTCTCCAAGCTTTCACCGCGCAGGTTTGCCACACCAAGACGGTCGCGCACGTCCTCTTTCAGATCGGCCGTGTAATCACTTTGGAAAAGACCTGGACCCCATGCGCCCATTGCCGTTTCTCCTGCAACTCAGCTGGTTTTCCGATACTATGACAGGCAAATTCGTTCGTGATGTGGCACCTGACAAGTTATCCTGCATGCAAGGTTGACCACACCAACGCTTAAAGCCACAAGATTCAAGATCAAAGGCAAGGGGCACCCATGTACATCCTTCAGCGGATTTTCCAATCCGTCCTCGTTCTGCTGATCGTGGGTCTGGTTGCGTTTTCCATGTTCCGCTTTGTCGGCGACCCGATCGACAACATGCTTGGCCAAGAGCGGACCATCGAAGACGTAGAACGCCTGCGCACGCAGCTTGGCCTCGACCAGCCCTTTGCGGTGCAGTACTGGAAATTCCTGCAGGGCGCGGCCCAGGGCAATTTCGGCATAAGCTATCGGCAGGGACGCCCCGTGTCCGAAATCCTGCTTGAACGCGCGCCGGCGACCCTGGAACTTGCGGCTGTATCGGGGCTTCTTGCCATAACCATCGGCATTGCGCTTGGCGTTTATACGGCGATCAGGCGCAACGGCTGGCTTGCCAATACCATCATGACGGTCAGCCTGCTGGGCGTGTCCCTGCCGACATTTCTGATAGGTATTCTGCTGATTTACGTGTTTTCGGTTGAGCTTGACTGGTTACCCAGTTTCGGTCGGGGCGACACCGTGATGATCGGTGGCTGGTCGACCGGGTTTCTGACCAGCAGCGGGTTGCAGGCGCTGATCCTGCCATCAATCACGCTCGGACTTTACCAGATGACGCTGATCATGCGTTTGGTCCGCTCTGAGATGCTGGAAGTGCTACGGCAGGACTACATCCGTTTTGCACGGGCGCGCGGTCTGAAAGAGCGTGCGGTCAACTTTCGCCACGCCCTAAAAAACACGCTGGTTCCGGTGATCACAGTGACCGGCCTTCAGCTGGGGTCGATCATAGCGTTCGCGATTATTACCGAGACGGTTTTCCAGTGGCCGGGCGTTGGGTTGCTGTTCATCAATGCCATCCAGTTCGTGGATATTCCGGTGATGGCCGCGTATCTGATGCTGATTTCGGTCATGTTTGTGGGGATCAACCTTGTGGTCGACCTGCTTTATCTCGCGATCGATCCACGTCTGCGCGCGGATGGGAGAACCACATGAGCGATACCGTCGAAACACCGGTCACGCCGGCCCCTTCCAAGGGGCGACTGGCGCGCGCGTGGGACAGCGATCTTGCCTGGGCCTTTCGCCATTCGCCGGTGGCGCTGGTTTCGGCCTTTGTTGTGGCGCTGTTGGTTCTGGGGGCGGTCTTTGCCCCGCTCATTGCGCCCTACGATCCCTTCAATCCGGCATCTCTGAACCTCATGAACGGTTTCACCGCGCCAATGACGCCCAACGCGTTTACCGGCGAAACCTTCTGGCTTGGCACCGATGATCAGGGAAGGGATGTGTTTTCGACCATCCTTTACGGCATGCGGATTTCGCTGTTCGTCGGTTTCTTGGCGGTGCTGTTCGCCATGGTGCTTGGTATCGCTTTGGGGCTGATCGCAGGCTATCTGGGTGGCTGGACCGAGACGATCATCATGCGCATTGCCGATGTGCAACTGACCTTTCCGGCGATCCTCGTGGCGATGTTGATCTTTGGTATCGCCAAGGGCGTCACACCGGTTGAGTACCGCGACCAGATGGCGATCTGGGTGTTGATCCTTGCGATCGGTCTGTCCGACTGGGTCCAGTTCGCCCGCGTAGTGCGTGGCGCAGCATTGGTAGAAAAGAACAAGGAATATGTGCAGGCGGCCCAGATGATCGGGCGGCCGGGCGTGATCATCATGGCCCGTCACATTCTGCCGAACGTCCTGTCGCCGGTCTTGGTCATTGCGACGATCAGTCTGGCGCTGGCGATCATCGCAGAAGCGACCCTCAGTTTTCTGGGCGTTGGCGCTCCGCCCACGCAGCCGTCCCTTGGCACATTGATCCGCATCGGCCAGGGTTTCCTATTTTCAGGTGAATGGTGGATCTTGTTCTTCCCGGCCGGCACGCTTCTAGCCCTGGCGCTTTCGGTCAACCTTTTGGGTGACTGGTTGCGCGATGCCTTGAACCCGAGGTTGCGCTAGTGGCACTGCTCGACATCGAAAACCTATCGGTGGTCTTTCCGACCCGCCGCGCGAATTTCGTGGCGGTGGACCGCGCAAACCTGAGCATTGAGCCCGGTGAGATTCACGGCCTTGTGGGCGAATCCGGGGCGGGAAAATCTACCATTGGCGCGGCTGTGATGGGCCTGCTCGACCCACCCGGTCGAATTCAGGACGGCACGATCAGCCTGCAGGGCGAGAAGATTTCGGGCCGCGATGCGGAAGCCATGCGCAGCCTGCGCGGCAAGACCATCTCGATGATCTTTCAGGATCCGCTGACATCGCTGAACCCGCTTTTCACGGTCGGCCAGCAGTTGGTCGAGACCATACAGTTTCATCTGGGTATGGGCGATGCGGATGCCCGGGACCGGGCAATTGCCCTTCTTGACCGTGTGGGCATACCGGATCCGTCTGGCCGGTTCGACCAGTACCCCCACCAGTTTTCAGGCGGCATGCGCCAGCGCGTTGTGATCGCGCTTGCGCTTTGTTCGGAACCCCAGGTGATCATCGCAGACGAACCGACGACGGCACTGGACGTATCGGTTCAGGCGCAGATCCTCGACCTGATACGCGAACTGGCGCGAGAGCGTCAGGTAGGCGTTATCCTGATCACCCACGACATGGGCGTCATCGCCGATACCACGGACCGGGTGACGGTCATGTACCGGGGTCAAGTGGTTGAAAGCGGCACGACCGAACAGGTGATGGGGGCGCCTAACCATCCCTACACCAAGTCACTGATCGCCGCGGTGCCCCGGCCGACGCGCAAACTCTACCGTTTCCCACAAATCTCTTACGGCGGTCGCGATACCAGCTTCGCCATCGAAGACCTGGCCCGAAACTGGCCGCGGACGGAAGCGAAGGCGGGCCATAACCTGCTTGAGTTGCGCAATGTCTCGAAGATCTTTCTGGCCCGGCGTTCCCTGATCCCATCCCGTCGCAAGTACCTGCAAGCGGTCGATGATGTCAGCTTTGATATCAAGGAAGGCGAGGTCTTTGGACTGGTGGGTGAATCCGGTTCGGGGAAGTCAACCGTCGCCCGCATGGTCTCGACGCTCTACCCGGCCGACGCGGGCACAATCCGTTTTGACGGCCTCGACGTAACCGCCATGCGCACACCCGCCGACAAGGTAGAGTACCGCCGCCAGATCCAGATGATCTTTCAGGACCCGTTCTCAAGCCTCAATCCCAGAATGAAGGTCGGACAGATCGTTGCCGAACCGGCCGTCCACCACAAACTCTTGTCCGGAGGCGCCGTCCGGGATCGTGTCGTGGAGCTGCTCGAAAGGGTCGGGCTGGGCGCTGAGGCCGCCGAGAAGTATCCGCATGAATTCTCCGGTGGCCAGAGGCAGCGCATCTCGATTGCCCGGGCACTTGCCACGCAACCACGCTTTCTGATTTGCGACGAACCGACCAGCGCGCTTGATGTGTCGATACAGGCTCAGATTTTGAATATACTGAAGGACCTTCAAGAGCATTTGGGGCTGACCATGCTCTTTATCAGCCATGACCTGCCCGTTGTCCGTCAGATGTGCGACCGTGTGGGCGTGATGCGACAGGGGAAACTGGTCGAGGTTCAGGACACAGAGACGCTCTTCAGCGCACCAGAGGACGCGTACACTCAGGGGCTGCTGGAATTGATGCCGCGCCTTGAAGGCGTGTCCGAAGCGGGCCTTGAGGCAGCGGATGCATGAGGCGTTTCTCGAACGTCTTCGCGCGATTGCAGGCCCATCACAGGTACTGACAGGCAGCGACGCTGCAGGCTTCGGCGAAGACTGGTACAAGCGTTATCGCTGGTCACCCCTTGCGGTGGTGCGCCCGGCAAGTACCGGCGAGGTTTCCGAAATCATTTCTGCGGCCTATGCCGCAGGCATTCCGATCGTTCCGATTTCTGGCAATACTGGCACCTCGGGGGGCACCGAGGCGGAAGGCGCGCTGATGATATCGCTCGCCCGCATGAACCGGATTATCGAAATCCGACCCAATGCGCGTACCATGCTGGTCGAAGCCGGAGCCATTGTCGAAGCGATCCACAACGCGGCGGCAGAACACAGTCTGATCTTTCCCGTCTCCTTCGGGGCACAGGGGACCGCGCAGATTGGCGGTGCGCTTTCCACTAACGCCGGTGGGTCGAATGTGCTTCGGTACGGCAATGCGCGAAACCACTGCCTTGGGCTTGAAGTGGTGCTTCCGGACGGGCGCGTGATGGATCTGATGACAGAACTTCACAAGGATAACTCCGGATATGATCTGCGGGATCTGATGATCGGGGCCGAGGGGACGCTTGGCCTGATCACCAAGGCGGTGTTGAAGCTAAGCCCGATGCCCCAGACCTATGCAACGGCATTCCTGGGACTGAATGACCTGGACAGTGCCCTTGCGCTTTTGAACGAGCTTCAAGCCGCCACCGGCGGTGCGGTGGACGCATTCGAATGCATGCCTGCGAACTATCTGGACATGTACCGCCTCCACAGCCCCACCGGCACGCTGCCGCTGGGCCGGATCCATCCCTTCCAGGTTCTGGTCGAACTGGCCTCGGGCGCGCCGCGCGACACAGTCCAGGACGATGCCGGTGAAACAGCGTTGAACGCGGTGTTTTCCGAGATCCTGGCCAGGCACTTGGAAAGCGGCGGCGTCGTCGATGCAGTCCTGGCCCAGAATGAAACACAGCGCCGAGACCTCTGGCGCCTGCGTGAGATGGCGGCCGAATTGTCGATCGTTCTGTCGCCCAACATAGACAATGACATCGCGATCCCGACCCACTGCTATGGGGAATTCCTTCGCGCGGCGGATGAACGAATTGCACAGATCGATGGCGGCGCCCGCGTCTTCTGGGTCAGCCATCTGGGCGACGGGAACCTTCATTTCGCCGTCTACCCGTCGCGCGACGACGAAACGCTCAAGGGATCGATTAAAGGTGCAATCGATGACATCGTCACGGACATGGGCGGTAGTTTTTCGGCTGAACACGGTGTCGGCAAAGCCAAACTGTCCAGTATGGCCGCCAGAAAAAACCCGGTTGCTTTAGATGTGATGCGAGCCATCAAGGCCGCGCTTGACCCCAAGGGTCTTATGAACCCCGGCAAGGTCGTGCCGCCGGCCTAGGCGGCGTGCCAGTCGAAAAAGCCGGGCGCGGCGCCTGCAAGGATTTCACGGGCAACAGAGCGTCCCAGTGCCGCGCCGTCCTCTACCGGACCCCGCGCCTCCGCCGCCACGGCGTTGGATCCGTCGGGCCGAATGACCTCGCCGCGTAGCCAGATGTCACCCCCGTCAATCTCGGCAAGGCCGGCAATCGGGGTCTCGCAAGACCCATCGAGTTCGGCCAGATAGGCGCGCTCGGCCGCCAGGCGCAAACCGGTTTCACGATGATGAATGGCCGCAAGAAGCTCGGCCGTGGCGGTGTCGTCGGCACGCCGTTCAATACCGATGGCGCCCTGGGCAACAGCCGGCAGCATCTGTTCCGGCCGCAATGGAGTGGCCGGAACATCCGCCATGGCAAGACGGTTCAGACCGGCAAGCGCAAGAAACGTGCACTGCGCCACGCCGTCCTCAAGTTTGCGCAGGCGGGTCTGAACATTACCCCTGAATTCGACAACCTGCAGATCGGGCCGGCGGTTGAGAACTTGCGCACGGCGCCGCAGGCTGGATGTGCCGACCCGCGCGCCCGGGGCCAGATCGTCAAGCGATGTGAAATCGGCCGACACAAAGGCGTCGCGCACATCCTCCCGGGGCAAGAAGCATTCCAGACACAGGCCGTCAGGCTGCAGCGTTGGCATGTCTTTCATGGAATGAACGGCGATATCGATGCCGCCGTCCAGCAATGCGTCCTCAATTTCGCGCGTGAACAGACCCTTGCCACCGACCTCTTTCAGCGGGCGATCCAGAATGCGGTCGCCCGCGGTCTTTATGACGACGATCTCAAAGGCTTCGTCCGGCAACCCGAATGCCGCAGCAAGGCGGTCGCGGGTCTCATGCGCCTGGGCCAGCGCCAAAGGTGATCCGCGCGTACCAATCATTAGTCTGCGGTCAGGTGTCGGGAGGGTAGCGTTCATGAAGAGTTTGTATCTGCGTCAATTTTGTCTGACAATGGAAACTGTCATGCAGCTGTGACGCAATAGACGTTTGGGGGAATGGCGATGGCCCAGCAGAAAAAGCTTCTCAGGTCGATTAGCGGGGAAAAGCAAACGGTCCCGCCGATCTGGATGATGCGCCAGGCCGGAAGATATCTGCCAGAATATCGGGCCACACGGGCCCAGGCCGGGGATTTTCTGTCGCTTTGTTACACGCCGGAACTTGCCGCCGAAGTGACGCTGCAGCCAATCCGCCGCTATGGATTTGACGCGGCCATTCTCTTTGCCGACATTCTTCTGGTGCCGCAGGCGCTTGGAAGCGATCTTTGGTTCGTGACCGGAGAGGGGCCGCGTCTGTCGACAATCACGTCACAGCACGACTTCTCCAAGCTGGTTGGCCCGGACGATATCCACGACCATCTGGCGCCCGTTTATGAAACGGTGAAGATCCTGCGCGGCGCGCTTCCGTCAGAAACAACCCTGATCGGATTTGCCGGTGCACCCTGGACAGTGGCCACCTATATGATCGCGGGTCGGGGCACCCCTGATCAGGGACCGGCCCATGCGCTCAAGGCGGCCGATAGGGCGCTTTTTTCTGCCCTGATCGACCGCATAACAGACGCAACCATCGGCTATCTTTTGATGCAGATCGATGCCGGTGCTGAAGTTGTGAAACTCTTTGACAGCTGGGCGGGATCACTGAAAGGAGCGGATTTTGACGACTTCGCCCTGGCCCCCGCCAAACGCATTATTGCTGCCATTAAGGGGCGCCACCCAAATGTTCCGGTCATCGCCTTTCCACGGGAAGCGCGGGACCGTTACATCGGTTTTGCCCGGGCCACAGGAGCCGACTGTGTTGCCTTGGATAATTCCGTTTCTGCCACCTGGGCCGCATCGCACGTGCAAAGCGATGGCTGCGTGCAGGGAAACCTCGACCCTAAGCACATGGTAGAGGGCGGCAGCGCCTTGATCGATGAGACCCGGCGCATCGTCGAGGCATTCTCAGGCGGACCCCACATCTTCAACCTCGGCCACGGCATCACCCCCAATGCCGACCCGGATAACGTCGCTCTGATGATCGAGACCGTGCGCGCTGCCGAAACCGTCTAATCCCTAGATCCACTTGGCCAGCGGCGGTAGACTCATCAGCACCGCATTGGCGTCATGGCCAGTTTCCAGACCGAACTTTGTTCCACGGTCGTAGACAAGATTGTACTCCGCGTAGAGACCGCGGTGGACCAGTTGGGCCTCTTTATCTTCCTCGGTCCAGTCGGTATCGCGGCGGCGTTCGGTGACAGGCAGGAAAGCCGGCAGGAAGGCCCGCCCCACATCTTGGGTAAAGGAAAAGTCAGTTTCCCATTCCCCGGTGTTAAGATCGTCATAGAAAATCCCACCGACACCGCGGGCGCGACCCCGATGCGGCACGAAGAAGTATTCGTCGGCCCAGCTTTTGAAGCGGTCATAGTAACCACGGTCGTGCGGTTCGCAAAAGCGGCGCAGGGTGTCATGAAAGGCCGCCGTGTCGTCTTCATATTCAATGCAGGGGTTAAGGTCTGATCCGCCACCAAACCACCAAGCACCCGGTGTCCAGAACATACGTGTGTTCATGTGTACCGCTGGCGTGTGTGGGTTTTGCATGTGGGCAACCAAGGAAATGCCCGAAGCCCAGAACCGCGGGTCTTCTTTTACGCCGGGCACATTGCGCGCCGCCATGGCCGCCTGCGCCTTGGCACCCAACCGGCCATGGACGGTCGACACATTTACGCCGACCTTCTCGAAAACGCGCCCGCCCCGCATAACCGACATCAAACCGCCGCCGGCATCCTCTCCATCATCGCCGGTGCGCTTCGTTTCGCTGACTTCAAATCGACCGGGCGCCAGTTCCGCAAACGGCCCGTTCTTTTGGGTGTCCTCCAATGCCTCGAACGCCGCCACGATCTCGTCCCGCAGTGCCCTAAACCACTGCGATGCACGCGCCTTTTTCTCATCGAATGCGTCCGACATGCCGCCCCCTCGAAACTTTGATGGCCGTTGGCTACCACCTTTGTCGGCAATCTGCCACACTAGGAACTGTCAGCCGCCCTGATAGGATACGGTCGGAGGAAGCCGAGATGCGACACACAGTGTTCTTGATGACCGCCATCGCCCTTGCGGGCTGTGCCAGTCCTGAACAACGCTGCATTGACCGGGCGCAGCAGGACCTGAACACGGTGTCGCGCCTGATCGCCGAGACCGAGGCAAATCTTGCACGGGGATATCGGTACGTCACCGAGCCGGCACCAACCTTCGGCTACGGCTTTTGCACCGGCAGCTACAACATTCGCTTCTGCTCCAGCAACTACACCAACACGCGCCGGGTGCCGGTAGCGATTGAGCCCGACGAAGAGCTTGCCAAGCTGGAGGGCCTGCGCACAAAGCAGCAAGAGCTGTCCGCCCGCAGCGCGCAGAACGCGGCTGCCTGTCAGGCGATCAGTTAATCGGCTGGACCGATTTCACCGGAAACCTCTGGCCATCCTCGATCACCAATATGATGCGGTCTGTGGACCGCACGTAGGTATCACAGCGCCCAAACCCATTGTCGAAATCCACGCAGACCTCGCCGCGGTCACCGATTTCATAAATGCCTCGAAAGGGTGGCTCACCCGGCGCATAGGCAAACTCATAGTCACCGGCCACGCCGTAACTGGCCAAAGAGCCATCGTAGAATTCAATGACCTGGCCGGACAGGACCGTTGTCAGGCCATCGACGTCAAAGAATTTATCGGTATCGCGAAACCCTTGGGCGAAGGCCGCGGTTCCGACAAGAGACAGAATTGCAAATAAGTATCGACGCACAACCAACTCCTGCGGTTTCCGGGATCCTAGCGGGAATTTGGGCAGAAGCCGCTCAACTTACCGCGACCAAATCAGGCGACCAGAGCTTCGGCCTTTTTAAGATCGACCGACACGAGCTGGCTGACGCCCTGTTCACCCATGGTCACGCCAAACAGGCGGTCCATCCGTGACATCGTCACCGCGTGGTGGGTGATGATAAGAAAGCGCGTGTCGGTCCGGCGGGTGATTTCATCCAGCAGATCACAGAAGCGCGTGACATTGGCGTCATCGAGCGGTGCGTCGACCTCATCCAGCACGCAGATCGGTGCCGGGTTCGCAAGGAAAACACCGAAGATCAGCGCCAAGGCAGTCAAGGTCTGTTCACCCCCGGACAGAAGGCTGAGCGTGGACAGACGCTTGCCCGGCGGCTGGCACATGATCTCAAGACCTGCCTCCAGCGGGTCGTCGGATTCGACCATCACAAGCTTGGCCTCACCGCCTCCGAATAGATGCGTGAACAGCATTCCGAAATTGCTGTTCACCTGCTCGAACGCGGTCAAAAGGCGTTCCCGACCTTCCCGGTTCAAACTGGCGATCCCCGACCGCAGCTTTGAGATCGCGCCTTCGAGGTCCGCTTTCTCGCTGGCAAGACTGTCGTGTTCTGTTTGAACCTCCACGGCATCGGCCTCGGCCCTGAGGTTGACGGCGCCGAGCGAATCCCGTTGGCGGCGCAGGCGCGTGACATCGGTCTCAAGCTCGGATGCATCCGGCATGGCGGCCGGATCGACCGCAAGGTCTTCCAACAGCTTTTCTGGGACAGTGTCCTGTTCTTCCCTGATGCGCTCAGCCGCGACCTGAACGCCAGCATCTGCTGCCTCGCAGCGCGCCTCGGCGGCGGCACGGGCTTCGCGGGCGGCTGAGGCGCTGCGCTCTGATGCCCTTTCAACCTCGGTCGCGACGCGCAAGGCTTCATCGGCTTGTGCCAGTGTGTCGGCGGATGCCCTGCGGCGAATTTCTGCTTTGTCAATTTCCTCGGCCAAGCGTTCGGCTTCTTCGGCGATGCGGGCGGGCAGGCCGGACGCTTCGGTCAACTCTTCTTCCGCAGCGGCCTTTCGGTCGGCCAATTCGGTGCGGCGCTTTTCAGCGGTCACGAGCCGCTGGCGCCAGCCGCTGAGTTCCTGGGTGATCTCCTGCGACCGCTTCGTGCGCGCCTCACCTTCGCGGCGCAACTCGTCATGGGCGGAACGGCGCGAAATCATGGTGATACGGGCCGCCTCGACGGTCGTCTTTACGTCCTCTATTTCAGCCCGGGCTTGACCTAGATCCGCAAGCGACGACAGCGCAGCTTCAGCTTCCTGCAGGTGACCGCGTGCCTCTAGCGCCGCCTCGCTATGGCGTTCCGCGGCCAGTTCCATGCCTTCCAGTTTGCTAGCGGCGAGGCTTCGGCTGCTTTCCGCACGCGACAGAGCGCGGCTCACTTCGACAAGGCGCGCGTCAGCGGCCCGGCGGGCATTTCGCGCCGCCTGATCGGCTTCGGTCGCGTGAGACAGTCCGTTCTTTAGGTGTTCATGGGCCCGGACAGCGCCATCGGCCCGCGCCTGTGCCTCTTCCAGATCACGCTTGAGTTCGACAAGTCGATTGAGTTGTTGCAGGCGCAATGTCGCAGCGCTGGGTGCATCCTCGGCCGCCGCCCGAAACCCGTCCCAGCGCCACAGATCCCCTGTCAGGCTGACCAGTCTTTGCCCCGGCAACAGATCTTTCTGAAGATGAGGACCATCCGCTTCATCGACAAGCCCGACCTGACTTATCCGGCGCGCCAGAACTTCGGGGACCGAAACGTAAGATGCCAGACCGGCAACGCCGCGGGGCAATTCGTTTGGCACCGGATAGGTCGGCAAGACGGCCCAGCCCGACCTGTCACGGGCATCGATCACCGGCGCGCGCAAATCATCGGCCAAGGCGGCACCGATTGCCCGTTCGTAACCGGGCGCGACCGTCAGCAAATCCATAACCTGTCCGTCTTCGGCAGTATCCCGCGCGACCAGCCTGGCAAGCGAATGGACCTGCGCACGCAGAGCACTTGCCTCACCTTCCGCTTCGGCACGCGTGGCGCGGGCATCGGCTTCACGCGCCTGCAATTCGGTGCGTTCGGTGTCGGCATCTGCCAGCGCTTTTTCCGCTGCATCGGCACGTTCCTGGGCATCGGCCTGTTCGGACGCAGCGGCAGTGGCGGCGGCATTTGCCTCCGCAAGCTCGGCACGGGCCTTTTCCGCCGATGCGCGGGCCCGTTCTGCTTCCAACTCTCCGCGCTCCATGGTCTTTTGCGCATCTTCCTTAAGGCGCGCAGCCGATTGATGGCGCGCCGCCAGTCGCGCCACATCCTCGGTCAGCTCAGCCAGCGCCGCCTCGCGTTCCTGCAGCAACTCTGCCGCAGCGCGCGCTTCGGCTGCAGCGTCGCCCAGACGGGCATCATGGCCCTCGAACGCCTTGGAAAGATCTTCGGCTTCAACTTCCAGACGCTCGATGTTTTGACCAGCGTCACGATTAAGGCTGTCCTCACGATCAAGATCGTGGCCAAGCTGAGAAATGCGCGCCTCGGCGGACTGGATTGCCTGAGTTGCCTGCGCTTCCCGCTGAGCGAGCGTGTCGCGCTGCACGGCAAGCCGCTGGACGACCGCCTGGGCGATCGCCTCTTCTTCGCGGATCGGCGGCAAGGCTTCATCAGCGGCAGACCGTTGCTGGTGCGCTTCAATGGCTTCGCGTTCCGCCCTTGCGGCTGTGGCGACATCTTCCTGAAGCTTTCTCGCGGCCTGCAGGCGATGATCTTCCGCCTCTTGCCAGCGCCGGAACAGCAGCATGCCTTCAGACTGACGAAGCTGGGTTCCGATTTCGCGGTATCGCGCGGCCTGCCGTGCCTGCCGTGCCAACTGGGCCAATTGCGCGGCAAGCTGTTCGATCACATCCTCGACGCGGGCCAGATTGGCTTCGGCCCCCTTGAGCTTCAGTTCGGCTTCGTGGCGCCGCTGATAAAGGCCCGAGATGCCGGCGGCCTCTTCCAGAATGCGACGCCGGTTCTTTGGTTTGGCATTGATCAGTTCGCTGATCTGACCCTGTTGGACCAATGCAGGAGAATGCGACCCGGTAGACGCATCTGCGAACAACATCTGCACGTCGCGAGCGCGCACATCGCGTGCATTGGCCTTGAACGCGGAACCCGCGTCGCGGGTGATGCGCCGCACAATTTCCAGAATATCGACATCGTTAAATCCTGACGGTGCGGTGCGTTCCGCATTGTCGATGCTGAGGCTGACCTCGGCGAAATTCCGTGCGGGCCGGGTGGCAGCGCCCGCAAAGATCACATCCTCCATACCGCCGCCGCGCATGGCTGAGGCGCGGTTTTCGCCCATCACCCATCGCAGAGCCTCAAGAAGGTTGGATTTCCCGCAACCGTTTGGGCCGACGACACCGGTCAGACCATCAGAGATGATCAACTCAGTCGGATCTACAAAGCTCTTGAATCCGTTCAGTCGTAGCCGGGAAAAACGCACTGCCTGCTCCGCATGGTTCCACGCCATATCTTCGGCGCGGCAGGGCCGGAAAGTCAATAAACAAACCCATCATCTTCGAGCAGCGGCGGACATATCCACAAGATATAGAGCCGTCAGGGACAGTATACGCGCGCGAGGATAATATTGTGGTCACCATCGAAACCATCGGGATCGACACGGCAACCGGTGGCATGTTGGATGGCCAGAACGGCCTTTGTCAGCACTTCGCTTTTCCGGGGCCGGTATTCCGCGCTGGTCCGGATGACCTCGACTTCGTTACCCAGTTGCCGCACGGTGAATTCCGTTCCGTCAACACTGACCCGTGTCGCCGGCGCGCCCATAAATCGGGGCGACGGGCTGTCGCACGCCGAAAGCGCAACCAAGAGCGACACACAGGCCAGCCGGCCGAAGGAAATTGACTGCCCAAGCATAGAGTGCAGGGTCACCGGACAGGCTTAACAAAGAGTAAAGTTTCACCTCGCACTTGTTGCCGGCGGCAAGGGCGTTAACTTGCCGGTCGGATACGAAAGGGCACGCATGTCTGAACTGAACCTTCTTGGAATCTCGGGGTCGCTTCGACGCGACTCGGTCAACACGAAACTTGTGCGCGAAGCTGCGCGTCATTTCGGCGCGGCGGAGTTCAGCTTTGGCGATCTGACGCTGCCCCTGTACAATGGCGATGATGAAACCGGCAGCGGCATCCCGGACGGCGTGGCGCTGCTCGCCTCTCAGATAGCGGCGGCAGATGCTGTGATCGTGTCCACACCGGAATACAACCAGTCGCTTTCCGGAGTACTCAAAAATGCCCTGGATTGGATCAGCCGAACCAAGGGCGGTCCGTGGGCGGGAAAGCCGGTGGTGCTAATGTCGGCGGCGGCGGGCCGGGCGGGCGGTGCGCGCGCAGCCTATGCGCTGCGCCTCGCGATGACACCTTTCCGACCCCTGATGGTACCGGGGCCCGAAATTCTGCTGGCCGGCGCCGGAAACGCTTTTGACGAGAACGGCCATATTGGTGACGAGCGCATGACCACGAGCCTTGAGCAGGCCATGGCCATGCTGCGCGAGGCCGCGGTATCCCATGCGCAAAGCCGCAGGTCATCCTGACCGGTGACAGAGCAGGCTGAAACCAGCGCCATCGGCCGCAGGGCCTACCTCCGGGACCCAATGGCGCCGGAACGCGCCCTTGCCTTGCACATGCTTCTCGGACGCGACGGACCGAAACCGGTCCACGGGGCGCAGTTGCGACCGTTCGACCACCAGGTTTACTTCTGGCGTCTTTTTTCACCCGAAGATCAGGGCACGGACGGCCACGAACGGATCGGCCGGTTTCTTCCTGACTTTGGGCTGGACCAGCGCATGTGGGCCGGTGGCGTCTATTCTTTCACGCATGCCTTAACGCTTGGACAGACGGCCGAGAAGACATCCGAGATCACCGGCGTGACGCGCAAGGAAGGGCGAAGCGGCCCGTTGGGATTTGTCACAGTGGCGCATTCCTATCGCCAGAACGGGCACGTCATGGGCCATGAGCGGCAAGAGCTTGTCTATAGAACGGGCGCACC
Organism: Pseudomonadota bacterium; assembly: GCA_039026235.1. Classification (GTDB taxonomy): domain Bacteria; phylum Pseudomonadota; class Alphaproteobacteria; order Rhodobacterales; family Rhodobacteraceae; genus JBCCMQ01. The sequence goes on along the minus strand of JBCCMQ010000003.1, from coordinate 10,809 downwards.
CCGTAAGACCCCGCCGCCCGATGCCCCTGTCGACGAGGACGAAGCCACGACGCATTGCCATACAGCCGTTGACCTTTTCAGGTACTCGGCCCTGACCTACAACGGCCACCGTATTCACTATGACGGTGACTACTGCCGGGATGTGCTGGGGCTGCTTGGGCCGGTCGTGCACGGCCCCCTGCTGGCGCAGCGGCTGATCGATATCGCCGCGCGCAAGCTTCCAGAGTTTCGGCAGTTCTCATTCCGCGCGATCAGCCCGCTTTTCGTCGATGAACCGGCGGCGTTTTGCTGGCGGGGTGATCAGGCGCTTTGGGTCCGCGGATCCGACGGGCGCCTTTGCATGTCCGCAACCGCAGCCTAAAGGCTGGCGTCAACCCGGAATTCCGGCGGTATCCGATCCACCCCATCGCAGATCAAGTCAGCCATCACCCGGGCCACGCCCGGAACCATGCCAAAACCAATCTTGAACCCGCCGTTGGCGACGAAATGGCCCGGCCTGCCCGGCCAGGCACCCAGCATCGGCGCGCGGCTTTTTGCACGCGGGCGGACCTGTGCCCAGCGTTCAACCACATTCGCATCCCTGAGGGCGGGAACCAATTCAACCGCACGGGCAATCAGGTCGTCGATCTGAAAGTCCGTCGTCTCGGGCGCATCAAACACCCGTTCGCTTGTTGACCCCACTGCCGTGGTGCCATCGGCATGGGGTACAATGTGGATCCCGTCGGCAAAAAGTTGCGGGGAATCCGTTGTGCCGTGGTCGAGCAATGCCGCCTGACCCTTGATGCCGGTTCCCACGGTCTTGCCAAGCATCGAGGACATATCGCGCAGACCCAGATACCCCGTCGCCCAGACGACCGCACCTTGGGTGGTGCCACCTGCCTCCACTGAACTGCCATTTGCGGCACAGGCCGCGGCCAGCGCACGCGTCGCCCGACGCGGGTGGATCCGCGCGCTCAGCCCGTCCTCGATCAACCAACCGGTGGGAGAGACAGGGGCCCATGGGCCCGCATCCTCTGCAGGTATCAGGCGCCAAGTTGCCCGCCCCTGCCAAAGGGTTTCGGCATTCCGGGCACGCTGACGCGCGAGATCCAGCGCGTGCGCATCCAGAACAGGTTGCAACCTGCCCGTACGGCCAAAACCAGTGTCCTGCCCCGAGCCTTGTTCGACGGCGCCCCAGAACGCGTCCGCCTCAAACAGACATTCAAGCTGAAACTGCTTCTTGCTGTTCCAGTTCTCAGGAACGTGGGGGGCAAGCGCACCAAGAATGCCGCCGCTGGCACCGTTACCCACCCCATTCGGATCGATGATGCGGACACGCGCGCCCTTGCCTATGCAAGCCCAGGCGACGGACAGACCGAACACGCCTGCCCCCATAACGGTCACGTCGACCTGGCCCACAATACCGGTGCTTTCCCCTTGAAAATGCCGTGCGTCAGGCAGATAGGACAATTCGTGATGGAACACAAAGAGGCCGAAATTCTCTGGGGACCAGAAGGTCAGCCGATCTCGGCCCGCTTTGACGATCCTTATTTCTCGCTTGACGATGGCCTTGCCGAAACACGCCACGTCTTTCTCGAAGGAAATGCGCTTCGTGACAGGCTCCAATCCGGTTTCCATATCGCCGAGCTTGGGTTCGGAACGGGGCTGAACCTGCTTGCAACGGTCCAGCTGGCCGAACGACTCAAAACTCGCGGACGGATCCGTTTCACGAGTTTTGAGGCCTTTCCAATGCAGCCGGCGGAAATACGGCGCGCGATGAATGCTTTTCCCGATTTGGCCGGCTGTGCCCAAGAGATGATGTCGCATCTGGACCAAGGCACTTACGCTTTTGCGCTGGGTCCTATCGACGCGGAAATCATCCTCGGTGACGCCAGAACAACGCTGACAGGATGGCCCGGCTACGCCGACGCTTGGTTCCTTGACGGGTTTTCGCCGGCAAAGAACCCTGAGCTATGGTCGCCCGAAATGATGCGCATGGTCGCCGACAGGACTAAAGCGGGTGGGACATTTGCCACCTATACGGCGGCGGGCGAGGTGCGCCGCGCGCTCGAAACCGCTGGATTTGCAGTGGAACGCATTCCGGGTTTCGGGCGGAAGCGCCATATGACCCGCGGCAAAAAGGTCGGCCCAAGGTGAGCGAGAACAACACCCGGCTGGGCATTGCCCTGATGGTGGCGACGACCTTCGTATTCGCTGTCCAAGACGGCATCTCTCGCCATCTCGCATCAGAATACAACGTCTTTATGGTGGTGATGATCCGCTACTGGTTCTTTGCCGCGTTCGTGCTGAGCATGGCCGCCAGATCGCCGGGCGGCGTTCCCGGCGCGGCGCGCACATCGCAGCCTGTGCTGCAGATCTTTCGCGGGCTTCTTCTGGCGTTGGAAATCTGCGTGATGGTTCTGGCGTTTACCTATCTTGGCCTGGTCGAAAGCCATGCAGTCTTTACCTGCTACCCACTGCTGATCGCCGCCCTGTCCGGTCCGCTTTTGGGCGAACGGGTCGGATGGCGCCGCTGGGTGGCTGTCGGAATAGGCTTCCTGGGTGTCCTGATCATCCTGCGACCAGGTTTCGCGGTGTTTTCACCGCTGGCGCTGATCCCTCTGGGGTCGGCAGCGCTGTTTGCTCTTTACGGGCTTCTCACACGCTATGCGGCGCGCGCGGATTCCGCATCGACCAGCTTTTTCTGGACCGGGACAGCAGGATGTGCGGCCATGACAGCCGTCGGCGTTTGGTTCTGGGAACCCATGACCGCGCCGGATTGGGCATGGATGGGCCTGCTTTGCCTGACCGGTGCATTCGGTCACTGGCTGCTGATCCGCTGCTACGAGGTTGCCGAGGCCAGCGCCGTTCAGCCCTTTGCCTATCTGCAACTGGTTTTCGCCAGCCTGCTGGGAATAATGGTCTTCGGTGAAAGCCTGGAACTCAATGTGGCACTGGGTGCCGGCATCGTGGTTGGCGCTGGCATTTTTACCCTGTGGCGGGAACGGGTGGCCTCGGGCGCTTAATTGCGGCTTTTCAGCTCTTCGGTAAGCTCAATGGGCTGCACTTTGCCCGACACTCTGGCCCGATAGACAAGATGGCTCTCGGCCACCCGCATGACGTAGTTGCGGGTTTCACGGAAGGGAATTCCCTCGATCCAGTCGATAACATCGACATCCGTCGCCCGTGGGTCGCCGAATTGTGCGATCCATCGGTCCGCACGGGACGGACCCGCGTTGTAGGCCGCCGACATCAGGACAATGTTGCCACTATACCGATCTTCAAGCTCGGCCAGATAGGCACTTCCGAGTTGCGCATTATAGATCGGATCAGCCGTCAGCCGGCTTTGCGAATATCCAATGTTCAGCCGGCCCGCCATTTCTTGCGCGGTTCGCGGCATCAATTGCATCAAGCCGCGCGCACCGGCGCCACTTACCACCTTGGGGTCGAATTCGCTTTCACGCCGGATAATCGATAGGGCCAGTTCCAGATCAACCGGAAGCTCACGCGCGGGCGCGACAACGGGGAAATACGGGCGCGGAAGAACCATGCCGCGGCGCGCGACGCGCTTTCCGATCATCACAGCGATATGAGGCTCATCCAGTTCGAGGGCCAGCTCGCCTAACTGAGCGGCCTCATCTTCGGGCAGCGACTCGGCAAGATGGGTGAAGAAGCGTTCCGCCAAATCAAGTTCGCCACTTGCATGCAACTCAAGCGCCGCCTCAAGGACCGTGCTTCCTGCAAAGGACGACGTTTCCCATCCCGTGGCGGCGATAGCGCCGGCGAGGGCGGGATCCATCGGGATGCCCGCCCGTTCTGCGGCGAGAAGGCCGTAGAAGCTTGTTTGATAACCTGCACCGTAAGCGAATGCGGTCGCAGCTTCAGTCTCGCGCCCCAATGTTTCCAGCGCGCGGCCTTCCCAGTAGCCGGCCCGGCCCAGGCTGATCGGGCTTTTGACGCCGGACTTGAACGTCTGGAAATGCGCCAGAGCCGCCTCGGGCTGATCCAACAGACGCAAGGCGATATAACCCGCCAGCCACTCCAGATCGGCAAAGTTGCTGCCGCCCTCAAGAAAGTGGTTCGCCGCCAGTTCGTAGGCAACCTCGGTGCGGCCGGCCCTGAGCTCTGACCGGGCGAGATAGCGCCGCCAGCTTGCCCAGCGCTCGGGCTGGCCGAGCGCCGCGGCGCTTTCCGATCGCGCGCGGATCATATCGATGGCGCCTTCGGTGCGTCCGCGGTCCAGTCGCCAGAGGAAGCGTTCATAGGCAAGGCCCGGATTGTCGGCCAGTGCTTTGGGCACCTTGTTGACCAGACCGTCCACGCCGGCGGTATCACGTCGCAAACCGGCGCGCGCGGCGGCAAGCTCTTTCCAGCCCGCGTCGGCGAAGGGCAAAAGACGTTCCGCATCGGAAAAGCGCCCGCGCCAGAGCAGCATGTCGATACGGTCATGCACCGTTGGGCGCAAAAGCGGGCCGAACTCCTCTAGGAAAAGCTTCTCCTCGGCCGGCGCAAAAGCGAGTGTTGTCCAGGCCAGAACCAGCGTATCCGCGCCGCTCTGCGCATCGCCCGAGGCGCGCAAGGCATCGGCCAGATGTAAAGCACCGTGGGCGGTCTGCGGTATATCTTCGCCGAAAAAGTCCAATACGTCAGAGCGTCTGGTCTCTGGCGTGATCTTGGTCTCACCGGCCTTGCGAAGCAGCGCCAGTCCGGGCCAGTCCGGGTGGGTGTCAAGGAACGTGAGATAGTCGTCGAAGTCGCCACGGCCGGCCCTTAGGGCGTGCCAGTCGACGACCTGAACCATTGCCGGGCCAACTCGGCGCGCGGCCGAGTATGCCGCTGCCCAGTCGCGCCCACGCACCGCTTGCATGACAGCCCCGCCCTTCAGCGCCGTGATCGATGGTCGCGGTTCAGGACGGAGTTGATCCTGGGCTGAAGCCCCAAAACACAACGTGCACGCAAGCATGAATGGCAGGAACCGTGGCAGCACTCCGGAACTCCGACAGCTTTCCATCGCCCCCACTATTTTATCTAGCTCAGAAATTCGGAATCACCAACCCCGCTTTGGGCACACCGTTACATGACCGCAACAGAAGCTTGCCCGCAGCGGCCGAACCGCGTAAGCCGCCCGATGATAGAAGTCCATGCGACGGAGGATGCCATGTTCAGGGGATCGATGCCAGCTCTGGTAACGCCGTTCAAAGACGGCGCCGTGGACTTTGACGCGCTGAAAGCGCTGGTCGATTGGCATGTGTCCGAGGGCAGCCATGGATTGGTCCCCGTGGGCACCACGGGCGAAAGCCCCACGCTGACCCACGAGGAACATGAGCAGGTGATCGGAGCTGTCGTGCGCGCAGCCGCAGGCCGTGTGCCCGTGGTGGCTGGAGCCGGCTCGAACAACACGGAAGAAGCCATCAGTCTGGCGCAACATGCTGAAGCCGTGGGCGCAGATGCGATTTTGGTGGTAACCCCTTACTACAACAAGCCTACGCAATCTGGACTTACCGCGCATTTCACCGCTGTTAGCAAAGCGGCCAACCTGCCCCTGATTATCTACAACATCCCCGGGCGGTCAGTGGTTGATATGGCCCCAGACACCATGGGCACTCTTGCCAAATTGCCCAACATCATCGGTGTCAAAGACGCCACCGGCGACGTGACCCGCGTGTCCAAGCAACGCGAAACCTGCGGTGCGGAATTTGTGCAGCTTTCCGGCGAAGATGCCTCGGCCCTGGGGTTTAATGCCCACGGCGGTGTCGGCTGCATATCGGTCACCGCCAATGTGGCCCCGCGCCTTTGCGCTGAGTTTCAAGAGGCGACCCTGGCGGGAGACTATGCGAAAGCCCTTGAATACCAGGACCGCCTGATGCCGTTGCACGAGGCGATCTTTATCGAGCCCGGCCTCGCAGGTGCAAAATATGCTCTGTCCAAGCTAGGGCGCTGTTCCGAAGAAGTTCGGATGCCATTGGTCGGGCTGTCGACTTCGACGAAAGTGGCGATCGACGCCGCCATGTCCAGTGTCGGACTGACGAATTAGTCAGGCAATTCGACTTTTTTTCCGAACTGGGCATTGCGCACATGGCGCAATGTATCCGTCAGCATGGCGGTCATCAGGCCAAACATCAGAAAGCCATTTGCCCCCACCATGCCCCCCAAGAGGCGCCATTCCTTCGGGACCGGAACATCTCCAATACCTAGCGTTGTATAGGCCACAAGCGCAAAATACATGGCTTCTTCAAAGGTGGCAAAGGTTGCCATCTGACGCAAAATGATTGCCCAAAGCCATACCCCCACGGTCATCATCATCATCGACCATAGGACAACCATTCCGACCATGTAGGTGCTTTTTATGAAGTGGGGCGGCGCACTCAACCAAGCTTCCCAGCGTTCGGTGAAGGCCGTCAAAATCCACCAAAGTGTCGATGCCAAAAGCAAGGACGTGAAGGTGACGAAAGAGCCAATCAAGAGCTGATCAAACATGCCCCGATTTCTTCACACGATTGACCCGACCGTCAAGACGGCGATAGGTAGGCCGCTCTGGCAAACAGAACCGGCATTATGGCTGCGAACAAAGATCAAAACACCAACTATCGGGTGATCGCCGAAAACCGGCGGGCGCGGTACGATTATGCGATCGATGATGATGTCGAATGTGGGCTTCAGCTTATGGGGTCCGAGGTTAAATCGTTGCGCACCGGTCAATCCAATATCGCCGAGAGCTATGCCGCCGTAGAAGGCGGTGAGTTGTGGTTGGTCAATAGCTACATCGCACCCTACGAACCGGCCCGCACTTTTGGCCATGAAGAGCGCAGGCGCCGCAAACTGCTGGTGTCTAAGCGAGAGCTTGCGCGCCTTTGGCAGGCGACGCAGCGGCAGGGCATGACACTGGTTCCACTGGTTATGTACTTCAACAACCGTGGGATAGCGAAGCTGAAGATCGGCATCGCCAAGGGCAAAAAGACGGTCGACAAGCGCGCAACCGAAGCAAAACGCGACTGGCAGCGCCAAAAGGCACGTCTTTTGCGTCAGGGAGAATGATCGCGGTCTGCCCGAGACCGGCGCTTGCGTCTTGCAACGTCGAGCACTAGGCAGACAGAGCTATTTCGACCGAGGCCTCGCATGACTGTCGACGACCCGACCACTCTTGTCAGTACGGACTGGCTGGCGGACCATCTGCACGATCCCGATCTGCGTATTCTGGACGGATCATGGTATCTGCCGGCTATGAAGCGCGATGCCCGCGCCGAATATGACGCAGCCCATATTCCAGGCGCACGTTTCTTTGACATCGATGAGATTTCGGACCATCGCAGTGATCTGCCGCATATGGCACCGCCAATAGAAAAGTTCATGTCCCGGATGCGCGCCATGGGAATTGGCGACGGACATCAGGTGGTCGTCTATGACGGCGCGGGCATCTTCTCGGCTCCGCGGGTCTGGTGGACCTTCCGCCTTATGGGCAAGCGCGACATTGCTGTGCTGGACGGCGGGTTGCCGAAATGGCGTACCGAGGGGCACTCGGTTGAGGATCTGCCGCCGCTCATTCGTGACCGTCACATGACAGTTCAGCGCCAGGCACAGATGGTCAAGGATGCGACGCAGGTCGCGTCGGCTTCTAAACTAGGCGACTGGGAAATCATCGACGCGCGAAGCGCAGAGCGTTTTCAAGGCGTGGCCGCCGAACCCCGTGCTGGATTGCGCTCAGGCCATATTCCAGGTTCGGTCAACCTGCCTTTCGGTCGACTTTTGGCCGAGGACGGAACGCTTTTGCCGGTCGATCAACTTCGGGCCGCCTTCATCGATGCGGGTGTGGATTTGTCGAAACACGCGATCACAACCTGCGGCTCTGGCGTCAGCGCCGCAATCCTAAGCCTTGCCCTCGAGCGGCTCGGCAAGACGGATCACGCGCTCTACGATGGATCATGGGCCGAGTGGGGTCTTTACGACGGCTTTAAGGTCGCAACAGGAGAGTAATGATGTTCGCCGAACTCAAAGAACAACCGCCCGACAAGATCCTGATGCTGATGCAGCTATTCCGCGAAGATTCGCGCCCGGAAAAGATCGATCTGGGCGTTGGTGTCTTCAAGGATGCCACCGGCAACACGCCCATCATGGAAGCGGTCAAAACAGCCGAAAAGCAGCTTTGGGAAAACGAAACGACCAAGACCTATGTTGGTCTGACCGGCGATGCGGCTTTCAACGACGTCATGTGCGATCTGGTTCTGGGCGATGCGGTCCCCAGCGACCGGGTGGCATCGGCCGCACAACCTGGCGGAACGGGCGCGGTGCGCCAGGGTCTCGAACTTCTTCGAATGGCGCGTCCGAACCTTCGTGTCTGGGTCAGTGATCCAACCTGGCCCAACCACCTTTCGATCTTGAAGTTCATGGGGGTCGAAACGCGCCTTTATCGTTATTTCGACGCAGACACACGTGCCGTGGATTTTGACGGAATGATGGAGGATCTGGCGGGCGTCGGACCCGATGACGTGGTTCTTTTGCATGGGTGTTGTCACAATCCGACCGGCGCCAACCTGAACCCCACCCAGTGGGAAGCGCTGATAGCGCTGTTGGCCCAGACAGGCGCGACCCCTTTCATCGATATCGCCTATCAGGGCTTTGGTGATGGGTTAGACGCGGACGCGGACGCCACGCGCAAGGTCGCCGCCAGTGTGCCGGAGACCGTGATCGCCGCCAGTTGTTCCAAGAATTTTGGGATCTACCGGGAACGTACCGGTATCCTGATCGCGGTCGCGCCCGAGGCCGACAGATCACTGACCCAGTCGACGCTCGCTTACCTGAACCGACAGAATTTCTCGTTCCCACCGGATCACGGATCTCGTCTCGTCACGATGATCCTGCAGGACACAACGCTGCGCACTGCATGGGAGAGTGAGCTTGAGCACGTGCGTAACTACATGCTCGAATTGCGCCAGCAACTGGCCGAGGCGTTGCGGGCGGCCAGCGGCTCGGACAGGTTTTCGTTTCTGGCGGAACATCGCGGCATGTTCTCGCGCCTGGGCGCCGCCCCAGACAAGGTCGAGAAACTGCGCACCGATCACGCCATCTACATGGTTGGCGACAGCCGCATGAATATCGCCGGACTGAACCCGCAATCCATACCGATCCTGGCAAAGGCCATCGTGGAGGTCGGGATCTAGCACCAAAGACCCGACATTTGCGGGCAACAGCGCGCTTTCAAAAAAAAGAAGCCCGGACGCGTGCGCCCGGGCCAGTTGGTAGTAAGGACTGACGGGAAGGAGCGTCAGCCTTTGGTAAAGTCGGGATAGGCTTCCATTCCCAGTTCGGAAACGTCGAGCCCGTTGACTTCAGATTCTTCATCGACCCGCAGACCCATGACCGCGTTCAGAATGAACCAGATCACGAGCGACGCGACGAAGACGAAGACTGCGACGATGATGATCGGCACAAGCTGACCGCTGAACGTCGCATCAGAGTTGGTAAGAAGAACGGCCATGGTGCCCCAGATACCTGCGAACAGGTGAACCGGGATGGCGCCCACGACGTCGTCGATCTTCATCTTGTCCAGCATCGGGACCGTGAAGACCACGATCAAACCACCGATCGCACCAATAATCGTCGCCATTCCCAGGCTCGGGGTCAGAGGCTCGGCAGTGATGGAAACAAGGCCGGCCAGAGCACCGTTCAGCACCATGGTCAGGTCAACCTTGCCATACATGACCTGTGTCAGGACCAGCGCGGCAACAGCACCACCCGCCGCAGCGGTATTGGTGTTGGCGAAAATGCGGCTCACGTCGGCAACGTCACCGACGGTGCCCATCGCAAGCTGCGAACCGCCGTTGAAGCCGAACCAGCCAAGCCAGAGGATGAAGGTACCAAGCGTTGCCAGGGCAAGGTTCGAGCCCGGCATCGGATTGGCGACGCCGCCACCTTCTGAGTACTTGCCCTTACGAGCGCCAAGTACGATCGCACCAGCCAATGCCGCCCAGCCACCGACCGAGTGCACAACAGTCGAACCGGCAAAGTCCAGGAAGCCCCACTGGCTGTCGAGGAAACCGCCGCCCCACTTCCAGGACGCCTGGATCGGGTAGATGAACGCCGTCAGTAGGATGACGAAGATTAGGAACGGCCACAGCTTGATCCGTTCGGCAAGTGTCCCCGACACGATTGATGCGGTCGTGGCACAGAACATCAGCTGAAAGAAGAAGTCCGAACCGGTCGAGGCGTAGCCATAGTCGTCAGCACCGTCGCGGCCAACACCAACCGCTTCCAGCAGGGCAGGGCCAAAGGCGCCAAGATAGCCGCCCGTCTCATCGGTTCCAACCGACCAGCTTCCAAGCGGATACATGAGGTTGTAGCCGATCAGATAGTAGAAGATCGCCGCCAGCGAAAACAGCGAGATGTTCTTAGTCAGCTGCATCGTGACGTTCTTCGAACGCACAAGCCCCGCTTCCAGCATGGCAAATCCGGCGGCCATCCAAAAAACGAGGAACCCGCCCACGAGGAACAGAAGCGAATTGAAGATGAATATCGCGTCAGATGACGCATCGACACCCGGCGCGGCGTCCTGGGCCAAGCCCAATGTCGGGATCACGGCTCCGGCCGCCGCGATCGTCATAAGTGATTTCAGTTTCATGCCGTTTTTCCCTTTCACGGTCACGCGAGTGTTCACAATGCGTCGGCGTCGGTTTCGCCGGTGCGCACACGCACAGCGCTTTCGACGTCCAGGACGAAGATTTTGCCGTCGCCGATCTTGTCGGTCTTGGCAGTGTTCTGAATGGTCGTGACAACTTGCTCGGCCATAGACGCGTCGACCACGATTTCGAGTTTGACTTTCGGCACGAAATTCACGGC